>NZ_JAIQWW010000019.1 GCF_020164455.1 Phyllobacterium chamaecytisi | reverse complement strand
CAACCCTTTCTACACGACCAAGCCGGACGGAATGGGCATGGGGTTGTCGATTTGCCGCTCGATCGTGACTGCACATGGGGGAAGCATCAGTGCGAGTTCCGAACCGGGATCCGGCACCACGTTTGAATTCACCATTCCTTTGAAACAAGGGACCGGGTAATGGACGAACACAGCTCGCCACTTGTCTTTGTCGTTGACGATGATGCACATCTGAGAGAAGCGTTGGCCAATCTTTTCAGGTCGGTTGGCATGAGTGTAGAGCTGTTCGGCTCCACCTCCGAACTCCTTTACCGTCCTGCCAAGATTTCTGCCGGAAGCTGCCTTGTCCTCGATATTCGGCTTCCGGGCGTCAGCGGGCTCGACTTCCAGGACAAGCTCGCTAACCTTGGCAACAATATTCCCATCATCTTCATGACGGGCCACGGTGATGTCCCCATGTCGGTTCGGGCGATGAAGGCTGGCGCCATTGATTTCCTCACCAAGCCGTTCCGCGACCAGGACATCCTCGATGCGGTCTCGAATGCGCTCGTTCTTGACCGGGCTCGTCGGACGAGCGATGGCGAACTGTCCGCGCTGATGACGCGGTATGAAAGCCTGACGGCTCGAGAGCGTGAGGTAATTGCCTTGGTGACAAGCGGCCTGATGAACAAGCAGATCGGATGGGAGCTTGGCCTGAGTGAGATAACTGTCAAAATTCATCGCAGCCACCTGATGGAGAAAATGGCTGTGCGAACCCTTGCTGAACTCGTCAAGGCCTATGAGGCCCTTCGGCCTGTCTTGAACAAGTGATGTCTGCTTAGACGATTGCCGCAGCACGGCAGCGAATGTTGGGAGCAGCACAAGGCCCGGCGGTCAGACGAAGCCGACCTGAAACGAACATTTCAACGGCCCTGCTTCAAGCCGCGCAGCTGTCAAATTGCACGTGCAGCCGCTCGTATTGGGATGGGTAATTGATACGAACCCATTCCGTGGCGCCACGCAGATATGCGATTTCGACCGCACTGCCGAGATCAACTTCCAGATCGTGGATTTTGTGCTCAAGGTCCTTCATCCGGCTCGCAGTCGCCAGAGCCTTTCTGTCTTTTGGGCTATTTGTCATTGTCATTCCATCTGTTGACCGCTCAGCGGCGGGTTGACGAGGTGGTGGACGCGCGGGCTTGAATTAACCAAGCCCGTTCCAGACCTGATCCTCCCAAATATTGTTCTCCCATTCCGGGAAGACCTTACGAGGATCGCTTCGATAGTACTTGCTGCCGTGTCCAGACGTCTTGTCCATGTGCCGCGTTCGATCAGAGGCGAACGAGCCAGAGGTCCCATGACCGGGCACGAAACCTGCGGAAATCGCCGTGGAGATGACAACGGCAGCTATTGTATGGGTCAAAAGGTTTTTCATAGTTGCTATGTTACATTGGCTTTTGGAGAATGAAATTATGCTTCGGATGTACATGATTATACATTGGTATAATTGTGCCCTGACTAGTATTGGACGCCTCCAATAATATGGGAAGTTGGACGGTAAAGCTGCGGGCTATGAGACAAAAGACCGTCCGGGAGGGGCTCGGACGGTCTTTTGCGGGCCATGGATGGCCGCACTTCAACGGGCGGAAAACGTCGAAGTATGGTAGCCGGGGGAACTACCAGCCCCGTCGGGGTTTGTGACAGGCGCAGTTAGAAGACTACCTTTAGCCTACCCGAGGGGTAAGTATACGTTGGTATATTCTGCTTAAACGAAAGATCGATTAAACCTCCAGTGGCGGAGGATGTAGCGGGTTTGCGCCATGGAGCAGCTCGTCGCCAACAGCGTATCGACTATACTCATGTAAAATCGATAATGATCTTCTCACACGAGAATTACCAAGGCCTTCAAATCAACAACCCTGGAGTGCCATTACATGATTGTGAACAGGCGGGTATTTTCGGCGGCCCTGGCCGCTGGCGCGGCATCATTGATCTCCACCCGTGGCACGGCCGCGGAGGCATCACCGGGGTTAGCTCGCAACGTCGTCCTCGTCCATGGTTTGTTTGCAGATAGATCATGCTGGACGGAGGTGATTGCTCGCCTTCAGGCCGCCGGGCTCAACGCTGCGGCCGTTCAAAACCCCTTGACGACGTTACCTGAAGCCGTGGCGGCCGCCGAGCGGGTACTGGCACTGCAGGACGGCCCGACGGTCCTGGTAGGACACTCGTTTGCGGGAATGATTGTCACAGAGGCAGGTGTGCATCCTAACGTTTCAGCACTCGTCTATGTTGCGGCGAGGGCACCGGATGCTGGCGAGGACTATCCTGCGCTCCTTGAGCAACTGGACGCACCTAGCACCGAAGAGAGCGTGAGTGGATAGGGACGATGATCACGTTGGTGCTCAATGGCGTCCTCATCCGCTCCGTGCCGACGGCGGTGTCGCACGAGCCAAAGATTGGATCGATGTTTTGAACGAACTGGCGAGCAAAGCTGCTTTTGGCCCGGCCTGCACCGGTAAGAAAACCTTTGAACGGCCCTGTGCAATTCGCTCCACATTCCACTGGTCGCCACATCCATTCGATGTTCGAGACTACCGCAACGGCCATCGTCACTGCTCCTAGTGATCAATTGCGCGCCGTACGTCGAGTAGTGCTATCTTGCAAAGGTTTGCATCACCAGCCCTGTCAGCCGCGCGCGCACGTGCGAGTGCAGCCAAAGCTCGTTCGCCTTCCACTCCTTCACCGGCTTGTTCCTCCGCACGTGCGATTGACTCAGGTGTAGGCTCGTGATGGAGACCGGCAGATTGGCTCTCAGGGAGCGTAGGTCCAGCGCCGGCCGTCGCTTCCAGTACAGCGTCGACCTGCATCTGAACGGCTTCGATTTTTCCGGTGCAGGGACCTGCGTGTGCGGCGGCAGCAAGCCCCAACGCGAACATTGCCTGGACGCCAAAAAAGATTGCAAAGACGCGAGTCCATCCTCGGCATATGGGTTTCGCCCCGTATGAAATGCGTTGTGCATCAGGGGCACACACCACAACTGCATTCTGTACTTTTATGAGACCGATCAAAATCTTGATCCTCCGGCTAAGTTGACTAGAGAAAAGCGCTGACAGAATCGGATGTGGTGTAAAGTAGCGCGACGGCGCTTGATGCTCTATCATACCAACGTACGGGTGAGTAATGCGGTCGTTTGATTGAGGTATACGTTCGATTGACATTCATTTGTTAGTCATGCCGGAAGTAAAAGACTCGCTTAACAATAGCCGTCGGTTGTTGGGGGACTCTGCTCACTGCAAGGGCGGTTTTCTGAGAAAGCTGTTCCGATCGGCTGACTTCACGCGCAACCATGCCTCGCGGCCGTTGCGCAGGACTCTCATGGGGATCTCTGCGCCCGCAGGGCCGCTCGTCCACACCTTCCGATAAAAATCCGCCAGCCCATCAACCTCCTCGCCTCGGATCTCCGAGATGATATCGCCCTGACGCAGGCCCGCCTGAGCCGCCGGACCTCCTGGCGCGACACTCATGACCACGACCTTGCCGCTGCTCTCGGCGGAGAACGCCCCGAGCCAGGGCCGCGGCGGCTTGTTGACTCGGCCGCGCGTGAGTAGATCGTCCAGTATCGGCGGCAGCAAATTGATCGGTACGATCATATTGATGTCCGCATGCTCTCCATTTTTGCTCATTTGCAAGTGAAGCGAGCCGATGGCCAGGAGTTTGCCGTCTGCGTCGAGCAGTGCAGCCCCTCCCCAGGAAGGATGAGCCGGCGCAATGAAGATTGCCTCATCCAGTACGTACTCCCAATAGCCGGCAAATTCCTGCTTGGCGACGATGTTCGCTCGGACGAACTGACCGATCCCGTCCGCAAGCACAACGGGATCTCCTACGTTGGCTTGGGCGGCATCGCCGAAGTCCACCGCAGGCACGCCGAGAGGCCCAATCGCCTGCACGAGGCCAAATCCCGTTTCTTGATCATACGTCGGCGCATGACCGGGAATAACTTGCCCGTCATGGCGCGTCAGCCAAACCTCCTCAGCTTCTGTAATCAGATAGCCGATCGTGAGCACCAGCCCGTCCTCACGAATGACCACGCCGCTGCCCTCTCTCAAGGTACCTAGCGTAGCCGCTGTAAACGCGTCATCGGGAATTGAGGAGCGTACAGTTACGATTGACTGCAAAGCCGTATCGATAGTCATGATTTCAATCCTGGCAAGGCCCGGTAGAAGCCGCGATTCATGGCGTCGTGCGAACCGCCATGATCGGGATGTGCGCGTTTCGCCGCGACCTTGAAACAGGTATGCGGCACCACTTCGCGCATTATTCAGCTGTATTCGGTTTTTTCACAACCCCTGCGGTTGGCAGCAGCACTGGTTTGAGCATGAACGCCGCCAGCAATCCAGTGATGGCAAAGCCTGCCGAGGTCAAGAAAAGCGGCGTGAATGCTGCAGCATAGCTATCGGCAACTGCTTGTCGCGCCGCCTCTGGCAACGCACCCAGCATTTTCGGCGTCAACTGCTCAATGTTGCTGACCCCGGGAATGGTGACGCCGACACGGGACAGATTTGCTGCAACGATAGCGCCATAAATGGAAATGGCGATAGACGCTCCACCCATGCGCGAAAGTGTCACCGCCCCTGTCGCTGCCCCAACATCCCGGCTATCTGCTGCATTCTGTACGCCAATCACCGGAACCTGTTGTCCAAGACCGATGCCGATCCCGTGCATGGCCATCAGGATGCCTATGAGAAACACGGGCGTTCCAGCCTGGACCTGAGTGAACAACATGAAGGCGAGGAAGCTTAAAGAAAGACTGGCTATGGATTGGGGTTTGTAGCGACCTGTCGTCGAGATCAGCCGTCCCCCTAAGAGAGACCCACAGACAATACCGCCTGTCAAAAGGATGAAAAACACGCCCGCCTGTGAGGGCGACAGACCTGTAGTCGTCTGTAGGAAAAGCGCGAAATAATTGACCATGCCGATTGCAATCGCACCGCTGGTGATCGAGATCACGAGCAGCAGCGAGAATGTCGGATTCCGGAAAAGTGTTGGCGGGACGATGGGCTCTACTGCACGACGTTCAACGAACACCCAACTCGTGGCGCACACGATGCCGAATGCAATAATGCTAACACTCTGAACCGATATTATTGAACCGAACAGCTCTGAGCTGTCGGCAACGAGCACGATGCTGCTTGTGGTCAGCGCAAGCAATATCGCGCCTGCGTAGTCGATCTTTGGCTTGCGTTCGGGCTTGCGATAGGGAAGCATCGTGAACAGGCCCGTCAGGACGATGATCCCAACCGGGATATTGACCAGAAAAATCGATCGCCAGCCGAAAAGATCGCTCATTGTGCCGCCAAGTACCGGACCGATTGCGCCAGAAGCCATCAGGACAAGGCTCGAATAACTCTGATATCGCGCCCGTTCTCGCGGTTCGAAAAGATCGGCGTTGATGGAGAAGATCGATACCATGATTCCACCGCCGCCGAGCCCTTGCAGAACCCGCGCAGCGATCAGCGTGTTCATCGAAACGGCGAGACCGCACACAGCTGATCCGATGGTGAAGATCGTAATGGCGGTCATCATCACATATTTGCGCCCGAAGAGATCGCCCAGCTTGCCGTAGATCGGCATAACAGCGCTCGAAGCAAGCAGATATGAGGATCCGATCCAGCCGAAGCGTTCCAGATGGCCGAACTCGCCGACAATTGTCGGCAAGGCCGTCGAGACGATCTGATTGTCGAGCGTCGCCATGAACATGGCCGAACTCAGGAAAAAGAAGATGATAAGCCGCAGACGGTGGTCCGTCACGAGCGGCGCGGGCGGTGCATGCATGTCCATTGAGCAGGATATCCGAACTTCACTAAAGAGATAAGTGTGCTATTAGCATATAATTGTCAACAGCACTGTAATGCTATTTGCATATTTGGATGCCTTGAAGTATCAGTGTGCTCAAAGATATGACAGGTGCCATGACGACACATAAACGTGAAGCCGACAATCAGAGCTACCATGAAGACATCGTGCATATCGGTCAGGTAATGACGCGGATGCGCCTGTTGGTGGGTAGACGCCTGATTGGCCGCCTTGCAGTCCAAAACGTTGCGCCTGGCCTGGAACTCTCGCACCTCGACGTTCTTGACGCTGTAAGACGCGCTGAAACGTCCGGCGAAGTAACGGTTGGTGCGATCGCCGAAATTTTGCGCATCGATCCCTCCCGGGCTAGCCGCATCGTTGCGGAAATGGTCACGCGCGGCGTCCTGCGCCGCAAAGCCTCCCAAGCTGATGCGCGGCGTATTGTGGTTGTTATCACGGCGCTGGGGCGGAAGTTGGTCGCGGAAATCAAGGCCCAGAAACTCGCTATCGTACAGAAAGTCGTCAAAGACTGGCCCCCCGCAGATGTCGAAGCGTTTGCTGCGCTTTTTGATAGATTCATCAGCGGATACGAGCAGACGTTCCTTCCTCGTAAGGATTGAACCTCCTCGGTCGTCCTGACGCGAGTTCCTTCACGATATATTGAAGACCTGGCCCAGTTTTTTTCTGCCTGAGGCAAGCTGTCGCCTTTAATTTTCCTAGCACCCTTGCTATATGCATGACTGTTATAAGCATCCTTATGAGTTTGCCATCCCATCATGGACAATGCACCAACACTGAGCTTTCTCCTGCACGAGGTCGCACGCCTGTTGCGCAAGCGTTTCGAACAGCGCGCAAAGGATTTGGGCCTCACGCGGTCGCAATGGCAAACGCTGGCTTATCTCTCCAAAAACGAGGGTATCCATCAAGCAGGTCTGGCCGAGCTTTTGGAAGTCGAGCCGATCACCCTGGTTCGTATCCTCGACAAGCTTGAGGAGCGCGGCCTAATCGAGCGTCGCAAGCATCCGACTGACCGGCGTATCCGGCTCTTGTTTTCCCGCGAAGAGGCAAGACCCCTTCTCGACGGCATTCGCCGTGTTGCAGACCTTACTCGCTCTGAAGCGCTCGCCGATGTCCCGGATGCAGATCGCGAACATCTCATTCGAACACTGACCCTTATGAAGACAAATTTGATCGACGCATGCCAAACGCCGGTCGAGGACAGAGAGAAAAATCATGGCTGACGGTTCACCTTCCCTGCGGATACCTGCCAATTCGGACAATGCAGCGCGCAATGACCCGGTAATGGAAAAGCCCGATACGACCATCGAAACGGTGCCTGCCGTACCTGTGGCCAAGGAAACTACGCCCCCTGCGGCTCCCGCACAGGCGCGCCCGCGGCGCAGCTTGAAGCGTCCGCTGCTTTTTGGGCTTTTGCCGGTTCTTTTGATCGTTGGCGGCTATTTCTATGCGACTGGCGGTCAGGTCATGTCGACCGACAACGCCTATATCCAAGCCGACATGGTCGGTGTTTCCACCGACGTGTCCGGTATCGTGCAGTCGGTGGATGTCCGCGACAATCAGCAGGTCAAGCAGGGCGATGTGCTGTTCCGTCTCGATGCCTCTCCCTTTGCCATCGCACTTGCCGGCGCGAAGGCGCAGCTTGGCGTAGTCCGCAATCAAGTTCTCAATCTTGAAGCTAGTTACAAGCAATCGCTGGCGGAGATAACCCAGGCTGAAGCCGATATTCCTTTTTTCGAAAAGTCGTTGCAGCGCCAGCAGGACCTGAATGCAAGCTCCTTCGCGTCCCGCGCGACCTATGATCAGGCCAAGCACGATCTAGATGCGGCCCAGCAAAAGGTCGATGTTGCCAAGGCAGAAGCGGCGGCAACGCTGGCGCAGCTTGGCGGCAACGCAGATCAACCCGTTGAACAAAATCCTTCTTATCTGCAGCAGCAATCGGCTGTCGACAATGCCCAGCGCAATCTCGACCACACGGTTGTCCGTGCCCCGTTTGACGGCATCGTCACCAATGTGAGCTCTCTGCAAACAGGCGCCTATCTTCAAGCGTCGCAGGCTGGTTTCAGTCTCGTCTCGACGACGCATATGTGGATCGCTGCGAGCCCGAAAGAGACCGAGCTCACCTATGTGCGCCCTGGCCAGACAGTTGCCATCAGCGTCGACACCTATCCGGACGTGACGTGGAAAGGCACGGTCTCCAGCATCAGCCCAGCTTCCGGCTCCAGCTTTTCGCTGCTGCCTGCCCAGAACACCACCGGCAACTGGGTGAAGGTCGTCCAGCGCATTCCCATGCTCGTCAGCATAGATGACATGGCGGGTAAGCCGCCACTGCGGGTGGGCATGAGTGTCACCGTAGGTGTCGATACAGGCCATGCCCGCGGCCTCCCATCTTTCATGACAGACGTCGTCGGTCTTTTCGGCAGCAAGGATCATGTCTAATACCATCGCTAACCCCAGCGCCGCGCCCGTTATCGCCAACCGCGGCGCGATAACCGCGTGCGTCATCCTCGCGGTGATCATGCAGGCGCTCGACACGACGATCGCCAATGTGGCGCTGCCCTATATCCAGGGAAGTGTCTCGGCGAGTGCTGATCAGATCAACTGGGTCCTTACCTCCTATATCGTCGCCGCGGCCATCATGACGCCGCCGTCGGGCTTTCTCGCCGCCCGCTTCGGTCGCAAGAACGTCCTTCTGACCGCCATTGTCGGCTTTGTCGCCGCTTCGGTTCTGTGCGGCCTCGCCCAGTCCTTGCCGCAAATCGTGGTCTTCCGGCTGATGCAGGGCCTCTTCGGCGCATCGCTTGTGCCGTTGTCGCAGGGTATTCTGCTCGACATCTATTCGGTGGAAGATCGCGGCCGAGCCATGGCGCTTTTCGGCGTATCGGTGATGGTCGGCCCAGTGCTCGGACCGGTCATCGGCGGCTGGCTCACCGACCATATCAGCTGGCGCTGGGTATTCTATATCAATGTGCCCATCGGCATGCTGGCGTTCTTCGGTATTGTCGCCTTCGTTTCCGAAACGACGAAAGAGGTGAGCGCAAAGCTCGACTGGTTCGGCTTCGGAACCCTGAGCCTTGCCATCGCAACGCTGCAGCTCTTCCTCGACCGCGGCGAACAGCTCGACTGGTTCTCTTCCGCTGAAATCCAGATCGAAGCGTTAATCTGCGCCGGCGCCTTCTATCTCTTTCTTGTGCACACGTTCACCGCGAAGAAATCTTTCGTCAATCCGCGGCTCTTCCTCGACCGCAATTTTTCGGTCAGCATGTTCTTTATCTTCGTCATAGGCGTCACCTATCTTGCGTCGCTCGCCTTGATGACACCCTATCTACAGACGCTGATGGGCTATCCCGTCGTCACTGCCGGTATCGTCATGGGGCCGCGCGGCGTCGGTACCATGGTCTGCATGTTTATAGTCGGTAGACTGATCGGCAAGGTCGATACACGGTTTTTGCTGTTCCTTGGCTTCAGCCTGACCGCATGGGCAATGTACGACATGACGGGTTGGACGCCCGACGTGTCGCAGTGGACTATCGTCTATGTGGGATTCATCCAGGGCGCCGGTCTCGGCTTCCTGTTCGTGCCGCTTACGACCATCGCCTTTGCCACCCTCCCCGCGTCGATGCGCGGCGAAGGCACCGGCCTCTACAATCTGTCGCGCAATATCGGTTCGAGCGTCGGCATTGCTGTCGTCACCGCGCTCATCACAGAGAATGTACAAAGCAACCATTCGTCGATCGCCGCGTATGTCACGCCGTTCAACCATGCATTCAACGCGCCGGCAGTGATGCAGAATCTCGACCCTATGAAGGCTGCTGGTCGCGCTGCGCTGGACGGGATGATAACAAACCAGGCGACAATTATCGCCTACATGGACGATTTCAAGCTGTTGATGATCATGTCGCTGGTCTCGATCCCGCTGGTCATGTTGCTGCGCAAGCCTGCGTCAAACGCCGCCCCAGCGGATCATGCGGCCGTGATGGAATAAGCTCGCACGTCATTTTACTTCCTTGAGGTCTCCGAGCAGCGTTGGAATCAGCTCAGACACCGTAGGATGAATGGGAACAGCCCATTTCAATTGAGAATAAGTCGCATCCACATTCATGATATCGATGATGCCGTGAATCGCCTCGTCGCCGCCCGTCCCCAGTATGGCTGCACCCAGTATCTTTTGCGTCTGTGCGTCCACCACGACTTTCATGAAGCCTTGTGTCTCATCCTTTTCCACTGCGCGACCGACACGGGTCATCGGCCTCTCGGAAGTCAGCAAAGGCCGCCCGCTCTTGCGAGCCTGCGCCTCGGTCAGGCCTACCCGGCCGAGCGGCGGATCGATATAGAGCGCATAGCCGAGGATACGATCGCTCACTTTGCGGTTCTCTCCGTCAAGGAGATTTGCTGCAACGATCTCGAAATCATTATAAGCCGTGTGAGTGAAGGCACCGCGCCCGTTGCAATCCCCCATCGCCCAGACACCGTCCACATTAGTCTCGAGCCTATCATCGACCTTGATGTAGCCGTGCTCATCGGTCTCGATACCAGCGCTCTCAAGTCCAAGATCGTCGGTATTGGGCCGTCGGCCGATCGCCAGCAACACATGTGAGCCGACAACGGTTGGAGAACCGGCCGTGCAATCGACACCGGCCTCCGCACCCTCGGCGTGAGGTTTAAACGATATGCATTCCGCATTGAGGCGAATTGCAATGCCCTCACCCTCAAGAATTTCCTTGATCGCTTCGGATATGTCCTCGTCCTCGCGCGAAACCAGCCTTGGACCCTTCTCGACAATAGTCACGTCCGCGCCAAACCGGCGGTACATTTGCGCAAATTCGAGGCCTATATAGCTGCCGCCGATGACAACCAGGTGCTTCGGCACTGTATCGAGCGCCAGCATGGACGTATTGGTTAAGATGTCGATGTCGGCAACGCCGGGCATGTCGGGCACGTTGGCACGGCCACCAACATTGAGGAAAATCCTGGGGGCGGTGAATGCGGCGCCATCGATATCGATTTCATGCGGTCCCGTGAAACGGGCGTGGCCCTGAATAACCGTGCAGCCATCGATGCCGCGCAAGAATTTCTCGACCCCGGTCCGGGCATTGAAGGACACAGTGTCGGCGCGCTGCTTGACCCGCTTCATGTTGATTTGGACAGACCCACCCGTCTCGATGCCAAAATCAGCACCACGTCGGGCAAGATGTGCTGCATAGGCACTCGCGACCAGCGTCTTCGTCGGCATACATCCTGTGTTGACGCACGTACCTCCGAATAGCTTGCGTTCGACCATGAGCACTTTCATGCCGGCGTTCGTGAGACGACCCGCCAGAGATGGTCCGGCCTGCCCTGCGCCAATAATGATCGCGTCGAAAGTTTTGGTCATGGCTGTAGCATAGATCAGGGCGGATGCTGCGTCACCCTGTGCGCCACGTTCAAAGTAAAGATTGCGTCATCATTTGGAATGCCGGGTGAACGCCGGGTTCAGTCACCGTTCAGATCGACAACGATATCCTCAGGAAATTCCAATGAGGGTATTTGTCATGCTTGTTCAGCGTCTTGGCATCATTTTCGTAATTTTCGTCGCCTTCGCACTGTCCTTCGGCAGTTTCGTCAACCATGCGAAATCGAAACGCGTGGGGCATTACCAAAACAACCTCCTGCAGGTCCGAAATTAGAGCGCAATGAGATCAGCGCGTTTTCTTCCAGGCTTTTTCCGCCTCGTCGAGTCGATCCAGCAGGTCCTGAAGCAATTTGGGGATGTTCCTGTCGGCTTCCGATGGGCGAGCTGTTTTGGCCACATGGCGGAAGTCCGATCGAACGACCTGTTCTCGCAGTACGTCCGCTGCGCGTGGGCGGGAACCTGGATGTTTTGCAGCCATCACCATTCCAATCACTCCTGTGCACCGCCAACAATCTGACCGCACATCTTCCGGACTTAACTTCCGTCCGGCGTATTTGTTTCAAATTCTATGGCTCTATAGTCAACAAATGCTGAATCGCATGGCGAGGCCCGACATCCATTAAAATTTACTGCCGGGGAACCTGAACCGGATCGCAGCGTTCTTCTCAAAACCTTAGAGGATATGCCTATGTTGATCCGTATCGGTTACGAGATAGCCATTCGCTGTAACGAACCCACGCCTATGACGACCTATCTCAACCTCGAATCGGGGCGTATACCGGACATCCAATGCGAGCGTGGTCCGACCGCTACTCCGGACACAAAGCTTGAAACGTTTCGCGACATTTTCGGAAACAGCTGCATCCGTCTCCTGGCTCCTGCGGGCAACCTCTCCTTGAAGTATGATGCGGTCGCCAAGGATGACGGGCTCCCCGACCCCGTCGACGAGGACGCAACCGAGGTGAGCGTCGACCAACTTCCGATCGAATGTCTCGCTTACCTGTCGGCCAGCCGCTATTGCGAAACGGATGAATTGAGCAACCTCGCATGGAGTCTCTTCGGCCACGTCAAACCCGGCTGGTCGCGAGTCCAGGCGATAACTGATTATGTCAACCAGCGACTGACCTTCAGCTACGGTTTTGCCAGATCGACACGCACTGCAGCGCAAGCACATGAGGAGCGCGTTGGCGTTTGCCGGGACTTCGCGCATCTGGCCGTTGCTTTCTGCCGCTGCATGAATATTCCCGCGCGCTATGTGAACGGCTATTTGGGCGATATCGGCGTGCCGGCTGACCCGGCGCCAATGGATTTCAACGCCTGGTTCGAGGTCTATCTCGGCGGCAAATGGCACACATTTGACGCCCGTCACAATCAGCGTCGCATCGGGCGGATTGTCGTAGCGCGTGGCCGGGATGCTGCCGATATTCCATTGATCCACACATTCGGACCGCATGAACTGACAAATTTCAAGGTCTGGACCTTCGAGGAACACGATCCATCTTTTGCCAGTCAACGCTTCGAGAAAATATCGCTGGTAACCCCTTGGTTCAGTCAGCGCTGGTCACGCTTGTCGCGGGCTGTCAGGGAAAGATCCGAAACAGAACCGACTGTCTAGAGCCCAGATTTCCCGTTTGCCACATTTGAGAGCGGTCAGAAGCATATTGCGCTGCGGTAAGCCCTTTCAACTGCCGGTAAATTCTTTTCGATTTGCAACGCCATAATTGCGAAGCTATTTTCTCCTCCTTGTCGGGGTTCGTTTCGTCTAGGGGAAAGGAACAGTCCTATGCCTTTCGATAATCCTTCAAAGCCGATCTACTCCCGGGATGACTGGAACGTCATGCAAGCCGCCTACAACAAGGCAGCAGCGACGCTTGTGGTGAAATCAAGCTCGGAGGAAGACGCGAAAGTTATCGCGGAAACCGTGATGACCGCCTTCAATCGTGGCAATCGTGATGTCAATTCGCTGGCGGCTCTGGCGGTCATCACCGCGATTAACTCGCATCCGGGCGTCCATGGCGGCGAGGTCGATCAACAGACGCGCTTTGCGTAGGACAGATCGCTCTACAACCAGGCATCAGCAGCTACTACAACTTTGACTTTCATCGATGATTCCGGCACATCAGTTTGCAGTGGAGATTGCAGACGGGGGTCGGAAAATGAAATGCGTGATGGCTGCCATATTCTTATTCAGCAGCTTTGTTTTGGGCGGGTGCGGTTCCTACGCAACGTGGACGCCACGCAAGCCCGAACCCACCCAGATCAATCCGCCTGAGTGCCAGCAAGGTATTGGCATTTGCCCTGGACGATGGGGCCGCGCAGGCCAAATGCGCCGGGATTCTTGACCAATGTTTGTGATGTCTATGGGGTGAAACTTAGCCGGAAGAGCCTGTTCAGATCATTGACTACACTTGTCTGTTCGTGCCTTTGCTGAAGGCCTTCATTAATGCGCTCGGAAGCCGCCTGTTGAAAGTCCATGTAACCCTTATGGCGTGGGCGCACCCAAGCACCTTCAAGCGTCTTGCGCGTTGCTGCGTAGAAGCTTGTCGTCGCCTCATTGACAGTTTCGTCTTCCCAAGCGTCGGCATGAGCCGGTTGACCACCCGCTGACGCATACGGCCCCCGTTGTACCTCGCCTCCGGCAATCCAGTAGGCGAAATCGATAGCCGCGGCGCGATTTGCTGAAAAAGCCGAAACACCGATGCCCGTGCCACCCAGCGCCGAGCCGGCAGGACCATCATCTCCCGCGGCGGGAATATCAGCAAAGGCGACGAGATTGGGCCTGAAACCATCGATGGAATAATTGACGTAGCCGTAGATCAACGGCGAACAGGCAATGTGCGAACCGGCCTCCCCCATCCTCTCCAGTACCGCAATGGGATCCATTTGGAAGCAAGTGGGATCAATCAGCGCCACAATTTCATGCATTATTTCGAAAGTACGTATTCCGCTTTCGAGATCAATCAGTTGCCCGGTGACTGCACAAGGTGAACCAATATTGCCGTTCAACGTATAAAACGTCATCAGCGAGTGGGGAGGACGCAGCGGTAACAGGACCCTGCCCGCCTTGGCCAGACCCACTACCTCGTCCCAGCTTGCGGGCGAATCTTCGAGCAGGTCAGGCCGCCACGCACAAACCTGCGTCGCGGTATCGATCGGAAACGCCCATTGCCTCCCCTGCCAATGATAGCTTGGATAGGACTGTCCGACGCTCCCGGCGGAAATTGCATACTGCTCTGCCTCGCGTCCCGGCGCGTCGAGTGGTGCAAGACAATTTTCGGCTGTAATCTGGCCGACATGCGGATGATCGATGACGATCAGATCATATTCCCGCGCCAGCTCCTCAACGGGAAAGGACTCGAAATCCTGCAACGAGCGCTTTTCCCATTCGACGTCTATGCCGGTCTTCTCTTTCCAGAGTTTTGAACAGGCAACCATCGGGTCGTAGCCGCGCGGATGGCTCCAGGTCATGCCTTTGAGTTTGATTGCGCTCACAGCCCAAACTCCTTGCGGATCGCCTCGCTGTGTTCACCGATGCGCGGTGCGGCCCGATCAAACTTCGCGCGCAGCCCGTTTACCCGAATTGGCGAGCGCGTGGTGAGGATCGAAACATGGTCGTCGCGCTCCACGGTCTGCAACATGTCGAGAACCTTGAAGCCTTCACTTTCCAGAAGCTCCTCCCAGTTCAACACCTTGGCACACCAGATATCGGCCGGTTCGAGAATGGCGAGCCAATGGTCGGTGGTCTCGGTTTCGAGCCGGGCAGCGATAATGCGTTTGATCTCGTCGCGCGCCGTGAACCATGTTGCCGGGCTGTCGCGGTAGGGCGCCAGATCATCGAGCGAGAGAAGGTCGGCCAATTTGGGTAGCGGGGTCATTGCGAGCGCCAGATAGCTGTCCTTCGTGTGGTAGACGCCGTAGGGAGCGGAAAGATAGGCATGGGCACTGCGGAAATCCGAACGTTTTGGCAGGCGCCGGCCATCGTTCAAATGTGTGGTCAAAACTTCGAACTGGAAGTCGATGAGCGATTCCATCAAGCTTGTCTCGATGTGGCTGCCCTTGCCAGTAATGCCGCGCCTGACAAGACAGGCGAGAATGCCCTGCACGATTGCCGCGCCCGCCAGCATGTCGCCCACCGCCAGTCCAAACGGCACTGGCCCTTGGCTCTCATCGCCGTTCAGCCACATCAGTCCGGAACGGGACTGCGCCAACAGATCCTGGCCGGGGCGAGAAACCCAGGGGCCTTCATCGCCATAGCCCGAAATGCTGGCATAGACGAGACGCGGGTTGATTGCCTTCACCGCCTCGTAGTCGAGACCAAGACGCTGGATGACACCGGGACGGAAATTCTGGATCAACACATCGGCGTTGGCGAGCAATGATTTCAGGGCTGTAAGATCAGCCTCGTTCTTCATGTCAATCGCGAGGCTTTCCTTGGCGCGGTTGATCGCATGGAAAATGGTCGAGTCGCCACCGATTTCCGTATCGCTCAGATAAAGCCGCCGGGAGAGGTCACCTCCATCAGGCCGCTCTACCTTGATGACGCGAGCGCCGAGGTCCATCAGACGCAGTGAAGCATAAGGTCCGGACAGAAACTGGCTCATATCGATGACAAGCAGGCCCGCCAGCGGTAGTTCATTATCGACAGTCATTATTTCTCGGTCTTTCCAACGAAATCGGCGGGGTTTTGGTACTTTACGGTCTGCAAATGCTCGCAATACAGAACGAGTTCACCCTCGTTCTTGTACACTTCATAGCTCGCACGGATCAGCCCCAATTCCTTGTAACGTGGGCGCTTATCCAGATTGGTGCGGATCGTGTAGATCGTGTCATTGAGAAAGACCGGCTTGATGAAACGCAACTTGTCATAGCCATAGGAAAAGGCATTGACGCAATTGGTTGCCACGAGCCCGAGGCCCGCGGAAAACACGAAAGCACCTGCAACAAGCCGTTTGCCGAAGATACCCTCGCTCTCGGCAAACATCTGGTCCTGCACATACGGGTGAATGTCCGTAACCAGCATGTTGAACAGGTGGCTATCGCTTTCAGCTATTGTCCGGCGCAACGAACGGATTTTCTGTCCAACCGGCCAATCCTCATAAAACCAGTTCTCGGCATTCCAAACGGGCAGCGCGGCATGGTCTCCCGGCATATCTTTCGGATACGTGGAGGAGACGCCAACGGTCGGCGCAAAATCGGTCATGGCCGCAAGGCTACTGCCAGTGGACGTTGCCTCTGCAATCTCATGCCTCATCCTCCCACATCTTCTCTTGTGAATAATCTTTTCACATATGGGTATAGATGACAAGGGCATGAAGTGTTAAATCCTAACTGTGGATGACGCCCTCGCCCAATAACCGCTCGCGATCGTGGGGACCTTCGAAGTCAATTTGCGGCCCGATGGGTACGATACCGGTCGGATTAACGTGAGCGATTGAGTAATAACCGGCCTTGATATGGTCGATCTTCACGGTGCTGCGAACATCCTGCCACTGGTAGAGCTCGCGCAAATAGCTGGAAAGATTGTGATAATCCTTCAGACAGCGGAGATTGCATTTGAACGCGCCATGATAGGCAGCGTCGAAGCGCACCAGCGTCACGAACAGGCGCCAGTCCGCTTCGGTCAAATAATGGCCAGCGATATATCGATGGTCGGCCAGATGCGCCTCAACCTTATCCAGCGCCTTGAAGACACCCGTCGCGGCCTCTTCGTAAGACGATTGAGTCTTGGCAAAACCGGCGCGGTAAACGCCATTGTTGATATTCTCGTAGATAAGCTCGTTCCATCTATCGATTTCGGGACGCAAGTGCTCCGGATAGAAATCCTGGCGATCGCTGGTCAAGCCGTTGAAGGCGGTATTCAAAATTCGAATGATGTCAGCGGATTCGTTGTTGACGACCCGACCCTCCGTGCGATCCCAAAGCACCGGTACTGAAACTTTGCCGGTATAGGTGGGCTCACTGGCGGTGTAGAGCTGATGCAGATAGCGGATCGGCGGCGCCTTCGGCCCTGCGTCTTGTTCCTTTGCGAAAGTCCAACCATTTTCGCCAATCGCAGGTTCGGCAACTGAAATACGGATTATGTCGCGCAAGCCTTTGAGGTTACGGAAAATCAGAGTCCGGGACGCCCATGGGCAAAGATACGAGACGAAGAGCTGATAGCGATGGGGTTCGGCCGGGAATGTCGGTTTCCCTTGAGGGTCCGGGGCACCATCGGCTGTAATCCAGCCGTGGAAGTGCGTCGCCTCGCGGTGGAATGCACCGTCCTTCATTTCGCTGGCGGCTACTTCGCCCTCGACCCATTTTCCGTTGACCAGAGCTGGCATTTGATTTGTTCCTGACATTCGAATTGTACATCAGGATCGCATTTCGCCGCCTGGTTGCAAACCGGCGAAGCTTTGACAGACTGTATTTGCGCCCGCGACAACGGTTCACCTGATCGCGGTGATCAAATCCCTATCAGGAAAGCAGGTAGGTGCCAGGCCCTGTTTTGCCTGCCAATCACCAATTGAGCGACGAGTCTTGAAACCGGGAAAGCCATCCGCGCCGCCCGCATCATAGCCCTTCTTTTCCAGCGCCCGCTGGAGTCCCGCGATATCCGAACGATAAAGTCCACCAACATCGCCCCAACGAGCAGAAAAGCCCGTTGCGCCGTGCGAGATACGATCTCCGACATGGCTGATAAACAGCGCATAGAGATCACTCATGTTGTATTCCTTGATCACATAAAAATTCTTGGTGACGATGAATGCAGGGCCGTGCCGTCCCGCAGGCATCAGCAGAAAGCCTTCACGTTTGGTCTCGCTGGAAGGAAATGGCTTGCCGTTGACGCGGGTAATGCCGAGCTTTTCCCACGCCGTAAAAGGCTTGCCTTGGTCAGGACCTTCCAGCGCACAACTGACATTAGCCGGAACATTGACCTCGTAACCCCAGTCACGGCCCTTCTGCCAGCCATATTGCGCAAGGTAGTGCGCGATCGAACCAAGCGTGTCCGGTACGGAATTCCAGATGTCACGTTTGCCGTCTCCATCGAAGTCGACCGCGTGTTCGAGATAAGAACTGGGCATGAACTGTGGCTGGCCCAAGGCCCCGGCCCAGGAACTTTTCATGCTACCGGCGCCGATATAGCCTTTTTGGACGATCTCCAGCGCGGCGATCAGCTCTTCGCGGAACATATCCTTGCGCGTCGCCATGAAAGCCTTGGTGCCAAGCACGGTAAACGCGTTGTTTGGAATTTTGACGCTGCCATAGCCGCTTTCACGGCCCCATATCGCAAGGACGATCTCACCCGGCACACCATATTTGGCCTCGACTGCCTTCAAAATGCGCGAATATTGACCCGCCCGCGCGGTCCCGCCTGACGTAACCGCATTGATCGTCTTGTCATTGAAATACTTGCCGGGCGAACCGAATTCGGATTGAGTCTGCTTCTTCGGTGTCTGGGGTTTTTGACCCGGCATTACGAGGTCGGGAAGCTCAAAATTCAACGACACACCCGAGAAAGCCTGATCGAAAGTCGCCTTGGAAATACCTTTCGCCTTGGCTTCCGGCCAGAGATCATTGACGAGCCAAGTTTGAAACTGTGCTTCGATCTCGGGCTTCGACGCGGCCACCGCTGAAAAACTCAGAAGCACTCCAATCAATACGATGGCAAATTTCACCAGACCTCTGATCAAAGCGTTCTCCCTACAGCGATGTTCGAGCCCGCAGCGCCGCGGTCAATGTTCCTTCGTCGAGATAGTCGAGCTCACCGCCAACAGGGACACCATGGGCGAGCCGAGTGATTCGAACATCAAGCCCTGAGAGCTGGTCAGTAATATAATGTGCTGTCGTCTGGCCCTCGACGGTGGCGTTGACCGCAAGGATTACCTCCTTGATCTCGCCTTCCGCCACCCGCCCGACGAGCGACGCGATATTGAGATCGTCCGGCCCGATGCCATCCAGGGGCGACAGACGCCCGCCAAGCACGTGATAGCGCACGTTCATCGACCCGGCACGCTCCAGTGCCCAAAGATCGGAAACATCTTCTACGACGATCAATGTCGCTCGCTCCCGCCGGGGATCGGTGCAGATCATGCATGGATCAGATGTATCGACATTGCCGCACATCGAGCAGATGCGCACCTTTTCAGCGGCATCCTGCATGGCAGAGCCAAGCGGTATCAGCAGTGCTTCTTTCTTCTTGATAAGATGCAGTGCGGCCCGGCGCGCTGAACGCGGCCCGAGGCCCGGCACTTTGGCCAGGAGCTGGATCAGACGCTCAATTTCGGGACCGGCGATTCGTTTCGACATAGCGTGGGTGTAGAGCAATTTAGCGCTTTAGGGAATCAGGACGCACACCAACTGTAGCGAACACGCTGCTGAAAAGCACAACCCTGCGTGCGTTGCTGCCAACCTTGTGGTTGCCGCCCGCTAAAACGGCAGCTTGAATCCGGGCGGGATTGGCAATCCGGCGGTAAGGGCCTGCGTTTTCTCGGCCATAATCGCCTCGACCTTCGTCTTGGCCTCGTTGTGCGCCGCGATGATCAGGTCTTCAATGACCTCGATATCGTCTTCCTTGAATAGCGACGGATCGATGGTCAGGGCAGTCAGTGCGCCCTTGCCGGAGAGCTTTACTGTAACAAGGCCGCCCCCTGCCTGGCCTTCCGCTTCAAGAGCAGAAATCTCTTCCTGCATGGCCGCCATCTTGGCCTGCATTTCTTTGGCCTGTTTCATCATGCCCATAATGTCACGCATGGAAAACTCCTGTTGTTCAATCGTCTTCTTCGATGGGTGCCAGTGTATCACCACTGGTAGCCGCACCCTCGATGATTTCGTTGTCCGCTTGTCCGGCTGGCGCCGCGATGCGTACATTTATGATCTTCGCTCCCGGAAATCTCGACAGAATAGCCGCAACATCCGGATCTGACCTTGCATCGCTCAAAAGCGAGTCGCGTTTCGCAGTTTCGGTCTCGTTGATCGTCGCATTGCCTTGCTCGCGCGAAAGCGAAACCATCCAGCGAATGCCGGTCCAGTCACTCAGCCTCTGAGAGAGGTCGGTCAAAAGCGTTTTGGGCGCGTTGTCCGTCAGGTTGATTTCTAGCCTTCCCGGCTTGATCGTGACGAGCCGCACACAATTCTTGACCATGATCTTGAACTGCATGTCACGCTGCTTTTCCGCCAGCGCGATTATATCCTCGATGCTATTGACTGGCACCGTCGGAGCCTGCTCTTCAACTATTGGCGGAGCGATCGGCTCGGACCTTACAGCAGGTTCGACCAGACGCATTGTGGCGCCACCATTGGAGCTGACCAAACCGCGCGACGAAGCGATCGAGTCGGTAGAACGTGCCACGGCTCCCCCGCCATTTCCGGGACGCGGGCCATCGCTGCGCGGAGCCTGAGCGGCAAGCGGTCCACCCTCCTCCAGCGATTTCAACGCCTCGTCCAGCGTCGGCAGGTCGGCAGCATGGGCAAGCCGGATCAGCAGCATTTCCGCTGCCTGCACGGGCCGACTGGAATTGTCGACTTCGGTTATACCTTTGAGCAGCATCTGCCAGGTGCGCGACAGCACCCGGATGGAAAGTTTCTCTGAAAAATCCTTGCCGCGAAGCCGCTCATCTTCCGATAGGGAAATGTCATCGGCCACGTCGGGCGTGAAGCGGATACGCGTCACCAGATGATTGAAATCGGCAAGATCGGTCAGCACAACGCTCGGGTCTGCACCGACATCATATTGCGTACGGAATTCACGCAAAGCAGATGCAACATCGCCCCGCAGCAGCATTTCAAACAAGTCGATAATGCGAGCCCGATCCGCGAGGCCGAGCATTGAACGGACGGCCTCGGCATCAACGGTGCCCGCGCCGTGGGCAATGGCCTGATCGAAGATTGAGAGCGAATCGCGCACCGAACCTTCGCCCGCCCGGGCAATCATGCTGAGCGATGCATCGTCGACCGTAATTGTTTCGAGGCCGGCAATCTTCTTCAAATGCCCGATCAAGAGACTTGTGTCGATGCGGCGCAGATCAAAGCGCTGGCAGCGCGACAAAACAGTAATCGGAACCTTGCGGATTTCCGTGGTGGCAAAGATGAATTTTACATGGGGCGGCGGTTCTTCGAGAGTCTTCAACAGGCCGTTGAAGGCCTGATTGGAGAGCATATGCACTTCGTCGATGATGTATACCTTGTACCGTGCAGAAACGGGACGATAGCGCACCTGCTCGATAATCTCGCGGATATCGTCGATACCCGTATGCGATGCGGCATCCATTTCGATGACGTCGACATGACGGCCTTCCATGATCGCCTGGCAATGTTCGCCCGGCACCGAAAGATCGATCGTCGGCTTGTCGATGTCAGTTGTCTTATAATTGAGCGCGCGTGCGAGAATCCGTGCCGTCGTCGTCTTGCCGACTCCGCGGACGCCCGTCAGCATCCATGCCTGAGCAATGCGGCCGGTCTCGAACGCATTGGTCAATGTACGGACCATCGGCTCCTGGCCGATCAGATCGTCAAAATTCTGCGGGCGATATTTGCGGGCGAGCACGCGATAGGCGCTGTCTGCCATGGTGTTCATTCCGCTCCTGCTTTGGTCTACTCGCGTCGCGCAAGTTTGGACCGCCATACACCACAGCGTCAATGCCGATAACGGCTTTGACACAGGCAAGGTGACAAAGAAGAAAGGGTGGGAGGCTGGCACGGCGACCCGTGCCTGGCTCGTTGGGGCTGCTTCCTTCCGGACCTGACCCGGTTGGCGAGTGGCTCGTCCACCACCAACCTCCCGAGGCTCATATCGGCAATTCACGCGCAAAAAGCAAGCGTACAGCCGAAAAAACTGCTATTTGTCGCAAATCATGATGTTCGAACTCGATAGCAAGCTTGCAGCAGACACGTTTTCCATTGCGAGACTGGGTCTCTGCGACCTGCGCCTGATGAATGACCGCCGCTGGCCATGGCTCATCCTGGTTCCACAGCGCCCGAATATCTGCGAGATCCATGAAATGACCCCTCTCGATCAGACGATGCTCACCTTCGAGGCGGGAATCGCCGCGCAGGCGTTGAAAACCGTGGTCGACTGCGAAAAAATTAACACAGCCGCCATCGGGAATATTGTCCGGCAGCTGCATCTGCATGTCATTGCGCGCAACAGCGGCGATCCCGCCTGGCCCGGGCCAGTCTGGGGCTTTGGGCAGCGCGAGCCTTATGAGGAAAAAGAAGCAAAGGCCTTTGCGAACGCCATACTGAAGGCTATCTAATTACTCAATATACTTGGCTTCCCACGCCGGAGGCTCTCTGGAGTTCCATCCCATGCCTTTTCGCCTCTTTGATGCTCCGGATATGGAGCCAAGCCATTTCGTCGGCTTTGCCGGAAACAGGATCAACCGCCATTCAGAAAAGCGCAACGACGATGTGGTGGCCACTGCACTTGCCAACGCCAACGCTCGCATCCTGCTCACGGGCCAGGGCCAAGTGCTGGTTATGGGTGGCGACACGGGCAGTGCGCTATTCAGTCTGCCAGATGCAACAGCACTGTTACCTGCCCCGGACAAGACCATTTATCTCGGTATGCAGGACGATGTACCGATCCTTGCCTCCGTCAGCGGTTTCGATTTTGCAGCCTTGCCGGAGACGATCAAGGCTTTCGACTATCGTTCCGTCTACACACAAGGCCTCATCCCGCCAGACCAGCTTGGCGCGATGGCGCAGGCCGTCTCGTTGCTGACATGGCACGAGAATCACAAGTTCTGCGGCCGGTGCGGCACTGAAACCGTGATGCGCGATGGAGGCTACCGGCGCACCTGTCCCAATTGCGAGGCACAGCATTTCCCCCGCACCGATCCGGTTGCGATCATGATGGTAGTACACGAAGACAAGTGTCTTCTGGCACGCGGTGCGCATTTCGGCCCAGGCATGTATTCCTGCCTCGCGGGATTCATCGAACCAGGTGAAACGATCGAAAATGCTGTGCGCCGCGAGACGTTCGAGGAAACGAACCTGCCGGTCGGCCGCGTGCTCTATCATGCCAGCCAACCCTGGCCCTTCCCTTATTCACTGATGATTGGCTGCCATGCGGAGGCACTCTCCGACGAGTTCACGCTGGACAAGGCCGAACTTGAGGACGGGCGCTGGTTCTCTCGCGAGGAAGTTGTCGCGATGCTCGATCGCAGCCATCCTGACGGGCTGATGACCCCGCCGCCCGGCGCCATCGCTGCGCACCTCATTCGCAGTTGGGTGCAGAGCGGAGTTTAGGCCCTATTCTTCCTCACCCTGCGCACTGCGGAAAGTCGTATCGGCGGGATAAACACCGAGGATCCGCACTTCCTTGGAGAAGAATTCCAGTTCGTCCAGGGCATGCGCGACATTCTTGTCGTCTGGATGGCCTTCGATGTCGGCATAAAACTGGGTTGCGGTGAACTTGCCGTCGATCTGATAGCTCTCGAGTTTCGTCATGTTGACCATATTGGTGGCAAAACCGCCCATCGCCTTGTAGAGCGCAGCAGGAACATTTCGAACGCGGAAAACGAAGGTCGTCATCATGAGTTCGTCGGACCTACGCGGCGCCCACTTCTTGGTCTTGGTCAAAACCACGAAGCGCGTCACATTGTTTTCAGTGTCCTCCACGTCCTCTTCGAGGATATCGAGGCCGTATAAACTGGATGCAAGCCGCGGCGCCAGTGCAGCCATCGTCTTGTCCTTGACCTCCGCAACGAGGCGCGCCGCTCCCGCCGTATCACCGGCAATCACCGGCTTCCAGCCGTTCTGACGAATATACTTTCGGCATTGGCCGAGTGCATGAATATGGCTGTGGACCGAGGTGATCTCGTTACGTTTCGTTCCCGGTAACACCATTAGCTGAAAATGGATCGGCAGGAAGTATTCTCCGACAATGTGCAGGCGAGATTCCGGCAGCAGATGGTGGATGTCTGCGACGCGACCGGCGATCGTATTCTCGATAGGGATCATTGCGAGATCTGCCGCACCGCTTTCGACCGCGTTGAACGCATCCTCGAATGTCGGGCACGGCATCGGTTCCATATCCGGGAACATGTCGCGGCACGCCGTATCGGAGTTCGCGCCAGGTTCACCCTGGAAAGAGATGCGGTTGGTCTTTGCCATGATGGATTGCCTTATATAGAGGTGAGAATGTCACGTGCGCGTTCGAGGTCTTCAGGCGTGTCGACGCCCAGCGGCACCGAATCGACGATTTCCACATCGATGCGCATGCCGGCCTCCAGCGCGCGCAACTGTTCGAGCCGCTCGCGGCGTTCCAGAGGCGAAGGTCCGAGGCCGACGAAACGTTCGAGGGCGGCGCGGCGATAGGCGTAAAGCCCGATGTGATGGTAGAGCGGTCCCTCGCCCCAAGGCGCGGTAGCGCGGGTAAAATACAGCGCGCGCAGCTGGTCTTTGCCCGTGGGCGAGCCAATGATCTTCACGACGTTTGGATTGGTCTTCTCATCCTCGCGCCGGATTTCGACGCCAAGCGTGCCTATGTCGGCGGGACCATTCTGCAGTGGTAGGAGTGCACGCTTTATGATTTCCGTTTCGATGGTCGGCAGGTCACCCTGAACATTGACCACCGCGTCGACATTCCCGTCGGGATCGAGGGCCAGCAATGCTTCATAAATACGGTCGGAACCGGATTCGTGATCATTGCGCGTCATCACCGCCTCGAGCCCGTGCGCTTCGACTGCCGCCTTGACGTCGAGATTATCGGTTGCGACCACGGTGCGGCCAAGTCCCGCAGCCCTCGCCCGTTCCGCCACATGCACGATCATCGGCTTGCCGGCGATATCGGCCAGCGGCTTGTCCGGGAGCCGGGTCGAAGCCATTCTCGCCGGGATAAGTGTCAGTATTTTCATCATCGCAAACATGCCCACGGTGTCAAAAAGTCTCAGGCAGAACCGCCCTTATATGTGTTGCAAGTCTTGAGTAAAAGACCTAGTTTCCGCGCGATCACGAGGGGACTCTTGTCGAAAAATGCAGCGATCTGCATTGACCAGATATTGAGAACCTAAGCAAGTGTGCTGAACACAAAGCTCCGGCACTGCACGAGCAAGCGCCGCTATCGACTTTGTATTCAGTGTACTTGAACAGGACACAAGTGGAGCAATGATCGACGATGGAATCGAGCGCATTCAACAAATATGCCATGGCGTTTCTGGCAACCGTTTTCGTTGTCATGTCGGCAGGCATCCTGTCCGATGCTTTTTTCGATTCTCATGCACCTGAAAAGCCCGGTTATATTATCCAAGCCGCCGAGCCCGAAGCTGGCGGCGCAGGCGGTGAAGCCGCTCCTGCAGCGGCTGTGCCGATTGCAACGCTTCTCGCTTCTGCGGATGCGACACGAGGCGAAGCGGTTTTCAAGCGCTGCCAGGCTTGCCACACCGGTGAGAAGGATGGCCCGAACAAGGTTGGCCCCAATCTCTGGGATATTGTCGACCGTCCGATCGCAACCCATCCGGGCTTTGGCTATTCCGGCGCTATCAAGGATTTTTCCAAGGGCGGCCAGGAAAAGTGGACCTATGACCACCTCAACCACTTCCTGACCTCGCCGAAGGGCTACATCAAAGGCACGGCCATGGGCTTCGCCGGCGACAAGAAGGACAATGAGCGTGCCGACCTGATCGCTTATCTGCGCACGCTCTCCGACAGTCCAAAGCCGCTACCAACTGCTGATGCGGCGGCTGCACCAGCAGGCGATGCGGCAAAACCCGCAGATGCGGCGGCCAAGCCGGCTGAAGGTGCTGCTCCCGCTGCGCCCGCAGGTGAAAAGCCAGCCGATGGGGCAGCACCTGCTGCTCCAGCTCCAGCTCCAGCCGCTCCAGCACCCGCCAACTGATTTAAATAGCCATTTCGCGATAAGCCGGACCCAGTGCCCGGCTTTTTGCGTTCTTGGCTGGGTTTTTTCGGTGAAGGCCTGTTCTCTGCCGCATTTTCTCTTAGACTACCAGCAAAGAGAACCTGTGGAGATTTGATTTGCGATTTCGCCCCTTCGTTGCCAGCCTTGCGCTGCTCGCCATCGCTGCCGCTGGCACCGTCCAGATAGCTCAGGCCGCAGAACCGGAATGGCGGACAGGGACAAGTCTTCTCGGCGAGCTGAAATACGGTGCCGACTTCAAGCACTATGATTATGTCAATCCAGATGCACCCAAGGGCGGAACGCTCAACCAGACCAGCGAGGGTAGTTTCGACAGCCTCAATCCTTACGTTGTCCAGGGTACGCCCGCTTCAGGATTGGGTGCATTGGGAGGCGGCCAGCTCTACGATACATTGATGAGCCAATCCCTTGATCAGGTCGGAACAAACTATCCGCTGATCGCTCAATCCGTTGCTTATCCCGACGACTTTTCCTGGGTCAAATTCAAGCTCAATCCCGCTGCGAAATGGCACGACGGCGAGCCCATTACAGTCGACGACGTGATCTGGTCCTTCAACGTCTTGAAGGCGCAAAGCCCGCTTTACAACAAGTATTACCACGACGTTGAAAAGGCCGAAAAGACCGGCGACGGCGAGGTAACCTTCACTTTTACCAGCGGCGGCAACAGGGAACTGCCGAATATCATGGGCGATCTTGTCGTCCTGCCCAAACATTGGTGGGAAGGGACAGACGCCTCCGGCAAGAAGCGCGATATTACCAAGCCCACAATGGAGATCCCCCTTGGATCTTCGGCCTACAAGATCGAGAGCGTCGTTCCGGGTAAAACGATTGTCTGGGCTCGTGTCGAAAACTATTGGGGCAAGGACCTCCCAGTCAATGTCGGCCGCAATAATTTCGACCATATCCGCTATGAATACTTCCGCGACCAGAATGCCTCCTGGGAGGCCTTCAAGAAGGGCGGCTTTGAGGATTATCGAGGCGAAGCGAGCATTGGCCGCTGGATGCGCGGTTATGATTTTCCCGCTGTTGCGCGCGGTGACGTTATCAAGGCGATGTTTCCGCTCCGCTCATCGGGCCGCATGCAGGGATTCCTGATCAATACAAGGCGCGACAAGTTCAAGGATCCGAAAGTGCGCGAGGCTTTGAACTGGGCCTATGATTTTGAAAGCATGAGCAAGAATCTGTTCTTTGGCCAGTATAAGCGCATTAACAGCTATTTTGCCGGTTCTGAACTTGCTTCCAGCGGATTGCCGAGCGGTAAGGAGCTTGAAATCCTGGAGACTGTAAAGGGGCAAGTGCCTGAAGAAGTCTTCACCAAGGAATTCAAGCTCCCGGTCTACGACACGCCGCAATCGCAGCGCGACAATCTGCGCCATGCCGTTCAACTCCTAAAAGCGGCCGGTTATGACCAGAAGAATGGCAAGCTCGTCAATACACAAACGGGACAGCCATTGACCATCGAGTTTCTGGCAGATGATCCGTCAGCTGAGCGCTTTATCGGGCCGTTCATGGTAAATCTGCGCAAGCTCGGTATCGACGCACAGATTCGCGTCGTGGATAGCGCACAATACACATCCCGCCTCAACGATTTCGATTTTGACATCACGACACCAAACGTCGTCATGGCCCAAAGTCTATCGCCAGGCAATGAGCAGCGTGACTTCTGGAGTTCAGCTGCAGCGGATACGCCAGGGAGCCGTAATTATATGGGCATCAGGAACCCGGCTATCGACAAGCTTGTCGACCTTGTGATTTTCGCAAAGGATCGTGAGGAGCTTGTCGCGGCGACGCATGCGCTCGACCGGGTGCTGCTCTGGAATTATTACGTGGTTCCGCAATGGTACGATGATCGGATAAAAATCGCCTACTGGAACAAGTTCGGCATGCCGGAGAAGCAACCCGAATATACCGGAATCGACCCATTCTCCTGGTGGATCGATATTGCCAACGAACAGGCTCTGAAGGCGCGCACCGAATGACGCGACCTACCCGCCGCGATGTTCTGAAAATATCAAGCGCGACGATACTGACGGCATTGGCGCCGCGCCTTGCACTGTCTGAAGTCGCGACCGGAGTGCCTCTGCATGGGCTCTCAGCATTTGGCGAGCTGAAATATCCCAAGGATTTTACACATTTCGACTATGCCAGTCCCGATGCCCCCAAAGGCGGCACCTTCGCCTTCTCGCCATGGAGCTGGTTTTTCAACCAGTCGACGCAGACCTTCAATACGCTGAACAGCTTCTCGCCCAAGGGCGATGCGCCGCCGCGCATGGAGCTATGTTTTGATACGTTGATGGAAACGGCGCTGGACGAGCCAGACTCCATATATGGGCTGGTGGCGGAAACAGTGACCGTCTCTGCCGACCGCAATATATTCACCTTCAAACTCCGCCCCGAAGCCCGGTTCCACGATGGCTCGCCCCTCACCGCGCATGATGTGGTTTTCAGCTATCAGACGATACAGAAGAAGGGGCACCCTTCGCTTTTGTTGTTGCTGACCGAGATGAAGGAGATCGTTGCCGTTGACGATCACACCCTGCGTATCAGCTTTAGCGGCAAGCATTCCGACCGCGCCATTCTCGACATCGCCAGTATCATGCCAATTCTCTCAAAAACCTGGTACGCCACGCGCGATTTCGATGCCTCGACGCTCGAGCCGCCCCTGGCCTCGGGACCTTACCGGGTTGGCAGCGTTTCGGTCGGCCAGCGTATCGAATATGAGCGCGTCGAGGATTATTGGGGACGAGACCTGCCGGTCATGCGCGGCTTCAACCATTTCGACCGGATCAGGATCGATTTCTACCGTGACCGCCAGCCGGAATTCGAAGCCTTCAAGAAAGGCGATATCTTCTTCCGTCTGGAATCCACCGCCAAGACATGGGCGACGGAATATGATTTTCCGGCGATCCAGCAAAAACGCGTCATCAAGCGGGACTTTTCCGGTGAAAAGCGCCCGCAAATGCAGGCCTGGGCGCTGAACCAGCGCCGCGAACATTTCCGCGACCCGCGTGTTCGCGAAGCCATCGCCTTATGTTTCGATTTCGAATGGACACAGAAAAATCTGTTCTATGGCCGCTACGACCGTTCGCAATCGCTGTTCGAACAGTCGGATTTTCTCAGCTCCGGAAAGCCTTCGCCCGAAGAACTGGCGCTCATGGAGCCATTCCGCGATAAGCTGCCCGAAGCCATCTTCGACGAAGCGCTATTGCAGGCTCCCTCGGATGGTTCAGGCCGCGACCGCAAGAATCTGCGCCGTGCTTCTGAGCTTCTGACTCAGGCCGGGTTCAAGCGAGACGGCAACCAGTTGGTCGATGCGGGAGGCAAACCGCTGAACGTTGAAATGCTTATTCAGGCCGAGGTTTTCACGCGAGTCTATTCGCCCTTCATCAACAATCTCAAGGCAATAGGCATCAATGCCTTTTTGCGCCTTGTCGATCCCTCGCAATATCAGCTGCGCCTGCAGGATTTTGATTTCGACATGATGGGCATAGCCTATTTGCTCGATGCTACCCCAACGCGTGAATCCCTGGAGATCATGTTCGGCTCGAAGGCCGCCAGCGTACCCGGGTCGTGGAATTTTCCCGGCACCGCCGACCCGGTTGTCGATGGGCTTATCGCGAAAGTCAGCGAGGCGCACTCCCGCACGGAATTGATTTCAATCTTGCGTGTTCTTGATCGACTCTTGCGTATAAGACGCGACTGGATTCCAAATTGGTACGCAGCGAATCATCCGATCGCCTATTGGGACATGTTCGGCTTCAAGGAGCCGAAACCCGATTACGGTTTTCCGGTTGAGACGTTGTGGTGGCTCGACGAAGCAAAGGCGAAGGCAATTGGCAAGGTTTGATATTTTAGCGATGTTGAGAGGGAGCTCCTGATGGGAGCCTATATCCTTCGCCGTCTCGTTTTGATGGTTCCGACACTGTTCGGGGTTTTGCTTGTCTGCTTCGTCATCGTACAATTTGTCCCAGGCGGCCCGGTACAGCGCATCATAGGTCAGCTCACCGGCCAGGGCGGCAATGCCATGGACCGCATCGGCGGTGGCGGTGCAGATTTCGGTCAGAGTCAGGATCAGCTTGGCCTTGGTGAGGGCAACTCAAAATATCGCGGTGCACAGGGCTTAGACCCCGCATTCATCGCCAGCCTGGAAAAGCAATTCGGCCTCGACAAGCCTCCCTTGGAGCGCTTCGGTCTTCTGATGTGGAATTATGTGCGCTTCGATTTCGGCAAGAGCTATTTCCGCGATATCAGTGTCATTGATCTCATCAAGGAAAAGCTCCCTGTCTCCATATCGCTCGGCTTATGGATGACGCTCCTCTCCTATATGATCTCGATTCCACTCGGCATACGCAAGGCAATCAAGGACGGCTCGACCTTCGATATTTGGACCAGCGGCGTCATCATCGTTGGCTATGCGATCCCGGGCTTTCTCTTCGGTATCATGCTGATCGTGTTCTTCGCAGGTGGCTCGTTCTTCGACTGGTTTCCGTTGCGCGGGCTGACCTCGAACAATTTCTCGCAGCTCTCGTTTTTCGGCAAGATCGTCGACTATGCATGGCATCTCGCGCTACCGCTGACCGCCATGCTGCTTTCCGCCTTCGCGACGACGACACTGCTCACGAAGAATTCGTTCCTCGACGAGATTCGCAAGCAGTATGTAACCACAGCGCGCGCCAAGGGGCTCAGCGAGCGAAAAATCCTCTACGGACACGTCTTCCGCAACGCCATGCTGATAGTGATTTCCGGCTTTCCGAGCGCCTTCATTTCGATTTTCTTTACGGGCCAGCTTTTGATCGAGGCGATTTTCTCGCTCGATGGGCTGGGGTTGCTAGGCTATGAATCGATCATCAACCGCGATTATCCGGTAGTGATTGCCACCGTCTATATCTTCGCACTTGTCGGCGTCGTCGTCAGTCTCCTCTCCGATCTTCTCTATACGTGGATCGATCCGCGAATCGATTTTGAACGGAGGGATGTCTGATGGCGAGCGAGGTTTTACGCGCCCCCGCCATCCCGGTTCGGCGTCCACGCCTGTCGCCGCTCAACGCTCGTCGCTGGCAGAATTTCAAGGCCAACCGCCGCGGCTGGTGGGCGTTGTGGATATTCCTGTTCCTGTTCATTGCCTCGCTGTTCGCCGAGTTCATTGCCAACGACAGGCCAATCCTCGTTTCCTACAAAGGCGAAATCCTCTTTCCGGTTCTGGTCGATTACCCTGAGGAAAAGTTCGGCGGTTTCTATGCGGTCACTGACTATCGTGATCCGGTGATTCAGGACGAGATCAACGCCAATGGCTGGGCGATATGGCCGCCGGTCCGTTATTCCTATCGCACGGTCAACAATGAGTTGCCCGATACGGCGCCGTCAAAACCCTATTGGCTGTTTACGCCCGAAGAGCGTTGCGCCCGCTATCCGCAAGGGGTCAACGATCCGAATTGCACCTTTGGCAATTTGAACATTCTTGGCACCGACGATCAGGCACGCGATGTCTTCGCCCGTGCGCTCTACGGCTTCCGCATCTCGGTGCTGTTTGGCCTCATCCTGACAGCCGCCTCGGCGGTCATTGGCGTTACCGCCGGCGCCTTGCAAGGCTATTTCGGTGGCTGGCTCGATCTCATCGCCCAGCGATTTATCGAAATCTGGTCCTCTGTTCCAACCCTTTATCTGCTCCTGATCATGGCCTCCATCCTGCCGCCAGGGTTCTGGATTCTGCTTTGCATCATGCTGTTGTTCTCGTGGGTCAGCTTCGTCGGCATCGTGCGGGCCGAATTCCTCCGCGCCCGCAATTTCGAATATGTCAATGCCGCCCGCGCGCTCGGTGTGCGCGATAGAACCATCATGTTCCGGCACCTGCTGCCAAACGCAATGGTGACAACGCTGACCTTCCTCCCTTTCATTCTCAATGGATCGATCACCACGCTGACGTCGCTTGACTTTCTCGGTTTCGGCCTGCCGCCGGGATCGCCATCGCTTGGCGAGTTGCTGGCGCAAGGCAAGAACAATCTTCAAGCGCCGTGGCTCGGTCTCACCGGTTTCATCGTCATATCGCTGATGTTGTCGCTGTTGATTTTCGTCGGTGAAGCGACACGTGACGCGTTCGATCCGCGCAAGGCTTTCAAATGAACGCTCTCCTTTCAGTACGCGATTTGTCAGTCGCCTTCACCCAGAGCGGCCAGGAGTCGCTTGCCGTCGATCGCATCTCTTTCGATATCGCTCAGGGCGAGACAGTCGCGCTGGTTGGAGAATCCGGTTCCGGTAAGTCTGTAACTGCCCTGTCGATCCTGAAGCTGCTGCCCTATCCGCCCGCATCACATCCATCGGGCCAGATCCTCTTTAATGGCGAAGACCTCCTGGACAAGGATGAGACTGATCTGCGCCGGGTCCGCGGCAACGACATTACGATGATCTTCCAGGAACCGATGACTTCGCTCAATCCGCTTCACCCGATCGAGAAGCAGATCAGCGAAGTGCTGAAATTGCATCAGGGCATGGGCGACAAGGCGGCGCGTCAGCGCACGCTGGCACTGCTGGAGGAAGTTGGAATTCGCGAGCCGGAAAAACGCATGAACGCTTACCCGCACCAGCTTTCCGGCGGGCAGCGCCAGCGCGTGATGATCGCCATGGCGCTTGCCAACAAGCCAAAGCTGCTGATCGCCGACGAACCGACCACTGCGCTAGACGTGACCGTGCAGGCGCAGATTCTGAAACTGCTTGCGGAGTTAAAAACCGCACAGGGCATGTCGATGCTCTTCATCACCCATGACCTCGGCATTGTGCGCAAGATAGCCGACCGCGTCTGCGTTATGACAGGCGGCAAGATCGTCGAAACCGGTCCAACGAAGCAGATATTCGACAATCCGCAGCACGAATATACGAAGCACCTGCTCGCGGCAGAACCGAAGGGCAATCCGCCATCCGCCGACCTTTCGGCTGAACCGGTGATGCGCGGCGAGAACCTCAAGGTCTGGTTCCCGATCAAACAGGGCTTTCTGCGCAAAACCGTTGACTACGTGAAGGCGGTCGATGGTATCGACGTGACGATCCGGGCTGGGCAGACGCTTGGTGTCGTCGGCGAATCCGGTTCAGGCAAGACGACGCTTGGTCTTGCCCTGTCGCGCATGATTTCGTCCGAGGGCGTGATCCGTTTCGGGACCAAGGACATCAACCAATATTCGTTCAAGCAAATGCGCCCACTGCGCCGCGAATTGCAGATTGTGTTTCAGGATCCCTACGGCTCTCTCTCTCCGCGCATGTCGGTTACCGACATTATTGCCGAAGGTTTGCAGGTTCACGAGCCGAAGCTTTCAGTGGATGAACGGGATGCGCGCGTCGTCGCCGCGCTTAAAGAAGTCAATCTTGATCCGGAAAACCGTTTCCGTTACCCGCACGAGTTCTCCGGTGGCCAACGTCAACGTATCGCAATCGCACGCGCCATGGTGCTCAACCCGCGCTTCGTCATGCTCGACGAGCCAACATCGGCGCTGGACATGAGCGTGCAAGCGCAGGTCGTCGACCTTTTGCGCTCGTTGCAGCAAAAGCATAATCTGGCTTACCTCTTCATCAGCCACGACTTGAAGGTGGTCAAGGCACTTGCCAATGACGTGCTGGTGATGCGCAATGGGAAGGCAGTGGAATATGGCCCTTCGGAGGAAATCTTCGCACGGCCCAAGAGCGATTATACAAAAGCCCTGATGGCTGCGGCCTTCAGGATAGAAACGGCCGAACAGGGAGCGGTGAGCGAATGACTGGGAATGCGGATGACACAATCTTGTTGGCGGTGACGGGCTGGGACCCGGATGTCTGGCAAACCGAATTTGCCAAGGCCGCACCAGCGCGCAAGCTTGTGCTCGATGCCGACACGGCCAAGGACAAGATTCGTTATGCCTTGGTGTGGAAACAGCGGCCGGGATCTCTCATGGGCCTGCCCAACCTCGAGGTCATTTTATCGCTCGGTGCCGGTGTCGATCATATCTTCCACGATCACCAGATCCCGGATGTTCCCATTGTACGAATTGTTTCGCCGGACCTCACCATGCGGATGAGCGAATATGTCGTATGGCAGGTGCTCGACCATCACCGGCTCGGCCTGCGTTATCGCCAGCAGCAGACCCAGAAGGTCTGGCACGAGGATCGACGCCAGCCAGCTGCACACGAGGTGACGGTTGGCATTTTGGGGCTCGGCGTGCTTGGACGCGATGCCGCGCAGAAATTGCGCAATCTCGGCTTCCGCGTCAGCGGGTGGAGCCGCCGCCTGCAAACCATCGAGGGCGTCACAAGCCACTTCGGCAAGGATGGACTGAAGGATTTCCTCAAGGATGTGGACATCGTCGTCTGCCTGCTGCCATTGACGCCAGAGACTAAAGGCATTTTGTCGATGAGCATGTTCGCACAGATGAAGGCAGAGGGTCCGCTTGGCGCGCCGGTATTGATCAACGCCGGCCGCGGCGGCTTGCAGAACGAACCCGATATTCTTGCCGCGCTTGATCGAGGCATGCTGTCAGCTGTGACGCTCGACGTGTTCAAAACCGAGCCATTGCCGAAGGGTAGCCCGCTGTGGGCACATCCGCAGGTTGTCATCACGCCGCACGCAGCTGCAAGTTCCAGCCCCCAAGCGTTGGTTCCGGAAATCATAGCGCTGCTTGAGTCTTATGAGCGTGGCGAGCCATTGAAGAACATCGTCGACAAAGCGGCGCAATATTAGATGCCGATCATCTCTCCCCTTGAGAGAGATAAGAAGAACTAAAGCCGGCGCACCGCTGTCGGCTTGCCATAAAGATAGGCTATGCGTTCGATGGCCTCGCGCAACGGTTCGAGGGTGACACTCATCGTATGGCCGCTCGCATGCAGTAGCATGGAGTGGCTAGCCATCATCGCCGCGTGACCAGTCCAGAACAGGAAGTCGCCGCGCTGCAGATTATGATAATCCTTGTCCGGTTCGATCAGCTCTCCGATCGAAGCCGCCTGCATATCCGAATCGCGCAACACGCCCTGGCCGGTCATCAGCAGTGAAAGCTGGATCAGGCCTGAACAATCAATGCCAAATCCCGAAACGCCGCCCCAGAGATAGGGTGTGTGCATAAGCGTTTCCGCAACAGCCACATGATCATCCGTCACCTCGTCTATGGGCACGAGATGTTTGGCGATGATCGCCTCACCGCTTGGCAGCATGGCATAGAGCGTGCCGCGCCTCTCCTGCCCGCCGGTAACCGTAACAAGCGAGCCCATCGACAGCGCTTTGGTCCGCGGGAACTTCAGGTCAGAACCCGGGTAAACAAAGGTCCGCGGTGCGATGACGATATGGGTCGGTTCATGAGTGCGAAGGTCCAGCGTCGTGTCCACCACGTAGCCGACATAGCCATCGCGCTCGTTCTGGACCCAGCACCAGCCATTGTCGTCTTCGAAGACGAGCACATCGTCGCCGTAGAGAAACTGTGTGGTGATACCGGCGTCGCCTCGCGGTTCGGAGCGCACGTCGACCACTGGATCGGCGATGCGCATCGGCATGCCGGTGGTGAATCGCTCCGCTTCAACCAGACCGCGCAAGCTTTCGTCCGCAAGATCGGGGCGGAATGCGTTCAGCCGCTTGTCGAGATTTACAGTTTCAGCTTTCAAAGGGGCAATCCTCTTGCTTTGGCGATAATCAGGTCGCCGAGCCTTTCAACATACAGCGCACCTTTTACCGTTCTCTTGACGAGAACATTGCGCTTGTCCTTCTCATCGCGGTGTCGATCGACCAAACCGTAGGATCCCATTGTGTCGAGAGCGCGAGTGATGACGGGTTTTGTTACGCCGAGCTTTGCCGCCATACCCCGTATCGTGTGGGGCGGCGGTTCGAGATAGACCGTAAGAAGCACAGCCAGCTGCCGCATCGTGAGATCGTGGGCATCGTCGCGCACTTCCGACAGCGCAATTTCCTTCCACAATGTCAGTGCCTGAAGCGGTCTCAGCTCTATATTCATGAACGTTACCCGCGATCATTTCGGTTCCGTTCCATTCTAGCCGTTGCATCGAGGCACGCAAGGCAATCATTTGCTCGGGTAACGCTCTTTAAGAAGATGGTAAAGTGCGCGGATAGCCTGTGCCTCGCCCCCGATCGGAGCGTGCGGCTTCTCCACCGGGTTCCAGCCGAAAATATCGAAATGCGCCCAGACCTTCGCCTTGCCGACGAAGCGTTGCAGGAATAGCGCCGCAGTGATCGATCCGGCAAAGCCATCGGACGTGACATTGTTAAGGTCGGCGACACGGGATGAGAGTCTGGCGTCATAGGGTTGCCAAAGCGGCATGCGCCAGACGGGATCGGCAACCGCGTATGCGGAGGCCGCTACCTCCGAAGCAAATCCATCATCATTGGTGTAGAATGGCGGTAAATCCGGGCCCAGCGCGACACGTGCTGCGCCGGTCAGGGTAGCCATGTCGATGAGGATTTCTGGCTCGTCGTCATCGGCCAATGCAAGCGCATCCGCAAGGATCAAGCGTCCCTCTGCATCGGTATTTCCGATCTCGACGGTCAGGCCCTTGCGGCTGGTCAATATGTCTCCAGGGCGAAACGCATTGGCGGAAATCGAATTTTCGACCGCCGGTATCAGTACACGCAACCTGACCGGCAGCCTTGCATCCATGATCAGTCCAGCCAGCGCCAGCACGTTGGCCGCGCCGCCCATATCCTTTTTCATCAGGAGCATGCCGCTCGAAGGCTTTATATCCAAACCGCCTGTGTCGAAGCAAACGCCTTTGCCGACCAGTGTCACCTTTGGCGCATTTTTCTTGCCCCATGCAAAATCGATCAGGCGAGGTTCCTGGCTTCCTGCCCGTCCTACCGCGTGGATCATGGGGAAATTCTTCTTCAACAGATCATCGCCCTTGATCACGCTGAGCGTTGCCTTGTGTTCCTCGGCAACGTTCCGCACCGCTGCTTCCAGCGCTACGGGCCCCATATCGTTGGTCGGCGTGTTAATAAGATCCCGTGCCAGCATGACGGCCTTGGCGAGCCGTCTCACATCCGTCTCATCGGCGCCCTTGGGTGTCGAAAGCGTGACTTCAGCATCATCTTTTTTCGTGTAGCGCGTAAACTTGTAACCTCCGAGGAGAAACGCCAAAGCGGTGAGATCTGGCTCGCCGACCGGGCTCGCAATGTACCAGTCACCTTTTGGCAACGCACTGGCCAGCTTGCCGGCAACGAGCCGAATATCGTCCTTGCCAATGCCGAACAGAGCACCCGCAACGTCGCCGTTCTCCCCCGGAACAACAAGAACACGGGCAGCCTGGCCATCAAACCCATTGGCTTTGGCCCATGCAAGGGCAGTACTATCGAGGCCGGCCTCTTCCAATTCGCCTTTTTTTACGAACCAGATCGGCTTGCTGCCCGCCATTGTTCCGACTTTGATATCACTAGCCATAACGTTCTCTTCTCGCTCGTACTTTTGTACCGCGTCCTCAGGTCATTAACCGTCCGTTAGGGTTAACAGAATATTTCTAAGCCAAGGAAATGGTTAACGCACAGGTGATTTGTGCTGCGGATGGGGCAAACTATGACAAGCGTTGGCATTATTCAATGTAATCGCCGCTTCATTTATGCTGTTGCAATTGTCGCGTTGGCCTCCGGAATTTCGGGCTGCACGACCACCGACAAGACGACGACAGGATCGATCACCCCGGCCGCTACTACCACCGACACGCTTCCCGCTGGCAATTTCGATCAGATGAACCAGGAACAACTGATGCAGGCATCGTCCAGCCTCGGCAAGCGCTACGAAGCAAATCCCAAGGACAGGTCTGCGGCGTTGAATTTTTCCACTGTCTTGCGCATGACAGGCCGCAGCGATCAGGCCCTCGCCGTAATGCGAAGCCTCGCCATTGCCTATCCAAAAGATCGCCAGGTGCTTGCCGCCTATGGCAAAGCGCTTGCCAGCACAGGTGAGTTCGATGCGGCTCTCGACGCGCTGCGCCGTGCCCAGACGCCTGAATACCCGGATTGGAAACTGCTCTCCGCGGAAGGCGCTATTCTCGACCAAATGGGCAAGACGGGTGAGGCTCGTGATCTCTACAAGCAGGCACTGATCATCAATCCAAACGAAGCTTCCATCCTGTCCAACATGGGCATGTCCTATGTCCTCTCGGGTGAATTGGCCACCGCCGAGCAATATATGCGTCGGGCCGTGGGCGCGAAGGGTTCTGACAGCCGCGTGCGGCAAAACCTTGCACTTGTCGTTGGGCTGCAGGGCCGTTTTGACGAGGCCGAGAATATCGCCAAACAGGAACTTTCGCCCCAGCAGGCACAGACCAACGTGCAATATCTGCGGTCGATGTTGTCGCAACAAAATTCATGGAACATGCTGAAAGACAAGAAGCAGCCCAAGAGCTGATCGTTTCGTCCGACGCAACAAAACAGCCGCCCAGTCAGGCGGCTTTTTCGTGAGCGAACGATGATGTGCTTATTTTGGCGTTGCGGGGCCGAATATGCCGCCCTGAGCCTGTATCTGAATGGCAGCGGGTCCAAGAATGACGCAAAACAACACGGGAAGCAGAAACAGGATCATTGGCACTGTCAGTTTTGGCGGCAGTGCTGCAGCCTTCTTCTCAGCCGCCATCAAACGCATTTCGCGACTCTCGTCGGATAGAACGCGCAAGGCGGTGCCGATCGAGGTACCATAGCGCTCCGATTGAACCAGCGCCTGTACCACGGACTTTACCGTTTCAAGCCCTGTGCGGATCGCAAGATTGTCATAGGCTTGGCGCCGCTCCGGCAAGAACGAAAGTTCCGCATTTGTCAGGACCAGCTCCTCAGCCAGCTCGCCCGACTGGACGCCGATCTCTTCCGATACCTTTTTGAAAGCGGCTTCGATCGACATTCCCGACTCCACACAGATCAACAACAGGTCCAGAGCATCGGGCCATGCCATTTGTATGGATTGCTTTCGCTTGCCAGCAACATTTCTCACATAGAGATTTGGCAGATAGAAGCCAACATACGCGCCGGCAAAGCACGCCGCCAACCGAATAAGCGTCGATTTATCCGCAAGACCGCCCAAACCGAAAACATAGAGAATCGCAAGAGCGAGCGTTATAAATGGCAGGCCAAACCGTGCTGCCAGAAAGATATTCAGAGCGTTCTGTCCACGAAAGCCGGCCATGCGCAGCGCGGCGAGCGTCTTTTCGTCAGCGAGTGCCCGTTGCAGATCCAGCCTTTCGACAAACTGGCGTACGCCTTGCCGTTCCGTTAGCCGCAGGGACTTGCCGTTCTTGCGTCTGCTATCGCTCTCCGAAGCAAGACGTGACCTTTCACGCGATCTGATCTGGTCACGCTCAAGGGCAACCGATTTCATTCGCGATTTAAGCCCGCTTCCCGACAGCATGGGCATGAGGAAGGTAACGAGGGTAGCGAAAATCGATACCCCGACCAGAATAGCGAAAATGAATGCCGGATCCTGGATGGCTTTAGCAAAGGCGTTTACCATGCATCTCTCGCTAGAATTTGAAGTTGATCATCTTCTTCATCACCAGAATGCCGATCGACATCCACGTCCCGGCGCAAGCAAGGATGAAATTGCCGGTGTTGGTGTTGAAAAGAATCATGATGTATTGCGGGCTTGTCAGGTAAACCAAAAAGGCAACGATAAAGGGCAGTGCGCCGATGATATAGGCCGAAGCCTTTGCTTCCATGGACAGCGCCTGAACCTTGGCCGCCATCTTTTTCCGGTCACGCAAGACACGCGACAGATTACCCAAGGCTTCCGAAAGATTACCGCCCGCCTGAGCCTGTATCTGGATGACGATGCCAAAGAAACTGGCTTCTGAGCAGGGCATGAATTCGGACATGCGCATAGCGCCTTCGGGGATACTGACACCGACCTGTTGAGCATCGACGATGCGGCGGAATTCTCCACGCACGGGCTCCTGAGCTTCGTGCGCTATAAGCCGGATTCCATCGTTCAACGGAAGACCCGAACGGATGGCGCGGACAATCACATCGATGGCATTCGGAAACTCGTTAAGGAAAGCCTTGATGCGGCGGCGGCGGCGGAAATAGACGAACCAACGCGGCAGGCCAAGAGCCCCCGCCAAGAACAAACCTGGCGCAAGATAAAGCGGCGATCCGAACATCAGGCCGAGCACAGTGACCACGATGCCGGTAATAGCTGAATAGAGATAAAATCGCGGCATGGTGACCTTCATGCCCGCTTGCTGAATGAGCATTTTCAACGGCGGCGACTTGATATTCTTGTCGCGCAGCTTCTGGCGCTGTTCAAGATCCTTCAATGTATCGTGAACCGACTTGCGACGCTTGACCGCCTCGGCCTGCTTGTCGCGAACCGTGAATTTGCCAAGGCTATCCGTTGCGGCGAGCTTGACCTCTTTCAGTCGTTCGTCCGCCTTTTTCTGCCATGCAATAGAATCAAAAAAGAATACGTAGGCCAATGCGGCGACGGCGAGCACAACCAGTACGATGAAACCAAGTTGCGCGAGGTCAAGCCCGAACATTTTTGCGCTCCGATCCCACCATCATAGCTTCGCTGCTTCCATGGAATCGAGCGCATTGGCGAGCCGCCGGTCCTCATTGTAATAGCGCGCCCGCTCCCACATGTGCGGGCGGCCTATGCCCGTGGAGACGTGCTTTCCGATGAGACGGCCATTGGCGTCTTCGCCGGTGATTTCATAGACGACGAGGTCCTGCGTTATAACAACCTCGCCTTCCATGCCGATCACCTCGGTGATGTGGGTGATGCGCCGCGAACCATCGCGAAGGCGTGCCGCCTGAATAATAATGTCCACCGAACCGACGATGATTTCGCGCACGGTTTTTTGCGGCAAAGCAAAACCGCCCATGGCGATCATGGATTCCATACGGCTGAGACATTCCCTCGGGCTGTTCGAGTGGATCGTGCCCATGGAACCATCGTGGCCGGTGTTCATCGCAGAAAGCAGATCGAAGACTTCAGGTCCGCGCACTTCGCCGACGATGATCCGTTCAGGGCGCATGCGTAGGCAGTTCTTGACGAGGTCGCGCATGGTGACCTCGCCCTCGCCTTCGAGATTCGCCGGCCTTGTTTCAAGCCGCACCACATGCGGCTGCTGAAGCTGAAGTTCCGCAGAATCTTCGCAGGTGATGATGCGCTCATCCTTGTCGATATAATTGGTCAAGCAGTTAAGGAGCGTCGTCTTGCCAGAGCCGGTCCCTCCGGAGATAACGATATTGCAACGGACGCGCCCAATGATTTGCAGAAGCTCGGCGCCGGCAGGAGAAATGGCGCCGAAACGGACAAGCTGGTCCAGCGTCAGCTTGTCCTTCTTGAATTTACGAATGGTCAGGACCGGTCCGTCGATCGCAAGTGGCGGCGCGATAACGTTGACACGTGAGCCATCGGGCAGACGTGCGTCGCAGATGGGACTGGATTCGTCCACGCGCCTTCCTACCTGGCTGACTATACGCTGGCAGATGTTGAGGAGCTGCTGGTTGTCGCGGAAACGAACGCCGGATTCCTGTACCTTGCCGAGCACTTCGATGTACGTCTTGCGCGCGCCATTGACCATGATGTCGGCGATGTCATCGCGCGCCAGTAAAGGCTCCAGTGGCCCATAGCCTAAAACGTCATTGCAGATATCGTCGAGCAGCTCTTCCTGCTCCGAGATCGACATGGCGAAGTTCTTGATGGCGATGATGTCGTTGACAATGTCGCGGATTTCTTCGCGTGCCACTTCCGGATCGAGTTTCGACAATTGCGCAAGGTCGATCGTGTCGATCAGTGCGGCGAAAACCTGCGATTTCGTATCGTAATAAGCTTCGTTTTTCTCGCGCAGCGGCGCGACAGGCTTCGGCGTTTCGACGGGCGAACGCTTGGGCTCCAATATATCCCGCGGCAGTCCGGCCGGCGCGATGCCCCCTCCGCCAAGAGGTAGCGCCGTCTCCAGGGCTGGCGCCCGAAACTCCTGAACCTGGCTTCCACCGGCCCCGCTTGATTGGGGATTACCGCGTTTACCGAACATGATTTCTCTTTACTGTTTCTTTCGCTTCAACCGGGAGAGTACTGACGACAATCCGGGCTTCTTCTTGGGCTTCAGTGTCATGCGACCAGTCAGGATATGCGCGATCTCGTTAATGCTTTGAACAATGGGATTAGCCCCATCCGTTTCCGCCAACATCCGGCCATTGTTAGCCGCGCTCCCGAACAGCGCAGGCTCGAAGGGGATCTTGGCGATCGGTAGAATTCCAAGCGGACTGCAGAAATCGAGGGGGGCAATTTCAGGGCGTTTGGGCACACCGACCTGATTGAGGATCAGTCTTGGCGGGGCGTCATTGGGGCGAAGTTGCTTTAGGGTATCGAGCAGGTTTTTTGTATTGCGCAGATTTGCCAATTCTGGTGATGCAACGATAACGACTTCATCGGCCCGGGCCAGCGTTGTGCGCGTCCAGCCATTCCATGTGTGCGGCACGTCCAGAACGACGTGGGGAACGGATCTTTGCGCCACATCGATCAGGTGCGCAAAGGAATCGTCGCGGAAATCAAAAACGCGATCAAGCGTCGATGGTGCCGCCAGCAGCGAGAGATGTTCGGCGCATTGTGCCAACAGACGGTCGAGATACACGTCATCAATGCGTTCTGGCGAAAAGACCGCTTCGGCAATTCCCTGCGCCGGGTCCTGGTCGAAGTTGATATTCGCCGTGCCATAAGGCAGATCCATATCGGCAATAACCACCTCGCTCTTGAAGAGCGACGAGATGGCCCAGGCAATATTGTGCGCCATTGTGGAGGCGCCGACACCGCCTTTGGCGCCGATGAAGGCAATCGAATGGCCGAGCGGCTTTGCTTCCGGATCGACGAACAGGCCGCCTATGACGCCGACAATCTCCGACAGATCGATCGGCGCGACCATATATTCCGATATACCGTTGCGGATGAGTTCGCGGTAGAGCCAGACATCATTGAAATGTCCGATGATCACGACCTTGGTCGAAGGGTCGCACACCTCGGATAGAGCCGTCAGGTTCTGCAACATATCGCGTGGCGCCGCCGACGTTTCAAGCAGAATGAGATTGGGCGTCGGCACAGTTTGGAACAGTTCAACGGCCGTGTCTACGCCACCCATATGGACCTGAACGTGGGTTTTGGCCATGCGCCGGTCTTCGCTGGCACGAGCTATCTGCTTTGCAACGCCATCGCTTTCACAAAATGCCTGAATCGATATGCGGGGTATCGGCCGGTGCGCGTGCAAGCCTATACCCGGTGATCGCTCGCCACCAAGCTGGTTTTCTGTTTCGAAGGCCACTTGACTCATTTTAGCATTCCGCTTTTCAAAGAGAGTTGGTTGCTCAAGACCAGCTTAGTACTCAACTTCCTGTGCCGTGATTGGCTCGGGTGTAGGCGCATTTCTGTAGTCATCGATCACGACAATTCGCCGCTCCGCATCGATCGGAGATGTTGCGCGCGGTCCGAGCAAATCGGCGGGGTTGGCGAGCTGTGCAGCAAAGTTGTTTTGACTGGCGCAGCCGAAATTGGCGTAATGCCTGTTTTCAGCGGTTTCGAGTAAATCCTTTGGCCATTGGCCGCACGTATTGGTCGATGCCGTCATGGCCGAAAAGGACAAGCGAATCGGGGCGGAATCTTCTGGACCAGCCCGATAACGTTCGCTGGAGATGTTGAACGGCTTCACGCCATGCCTCCGCAACGTCGCGGCAATATCTCCTCGCAACCTCGCTGCAGCACGTTCATTGGGCGAACCATCAGGGATGAGAATGTGGATAACACCGGATCCGTTTGCCCGGTAATTGGCCGCAGCACGATCGACAATGCTTCGCTGGGTTATCGACAGTTTTGTATCGGCGTGGCCGACCGGTATATCGGCGACCTGCTCTTTTTCAGAAATGACGATCGGATGATTGGTCCGGTAGTCATCTGGAATGCCTCCCGTCACATCGCGCTGCTGGGCGCATCCTGCAAGCAGGGTTACGGCCAGCAATGCCAGGACCGGCTTCATGCGGAGTTTCTTGTTCACGTTCGACATGATCCGTTCCTCGTTCATTTGTAGATGTACCCGACGGAGCCCTCGTACTGGCCCGCAGGCAGACTGGCTTCCTTGGCGCCGTAGACACGATTGACCTTGCCGAGGAATATCCCAGCGGCGTCACTGGCCGGATTTAAATTGTCGTCGGGGCGAGCCAACGCAGAGCGTGCGACCGGGCGGACGAGATAAGGCGTAATGATAATGACCAACTCGCTTTCATTCCGCACGAATTCTCGACTTCTAAACAGAGTGCCTAGTACCGGAATCTTCGACAAACCCGGCAGACCAGATATCGCAGCCCGGTTTTCGTCTCGCATCAGTCCTGCGATCATCATCGAGCCGCCGGAGGGGAGTTCCACGGTTGTGTCGGCAAGGCGCTTGCGTATGGAAATGAGATTTGTCGAAGGTGCTGGTGCTAGATTTCGGTTAAATATTCCATCGAAATGGGGATTTGTTCCGGCAGACAAACTCACGGAACCTTCCATCGTTGGTTCCGAAACCGACGTCCGGACTTTCAAACTGATCCGCCCTGGTGACAATACAACAGGAACGAATTCGAGCCCGATACCGTATTCAATCTTCGTAATTTCATATGCGGAGCGTTCGGCTCCAGTCCTGGAGTTCTCGGAGACAGATTGCCCGGTAACAAGATTGTACTCGCCACCCACCTTGAATGTAGCCTTCTCGCCAGACACTGCCGTCAACGAAGGCTCGGCCAAGGTCTTCATTACGCCAGCGCTTTCCATGGCATTGAGATATGCGTCGATAGTTGTGCTGCCTATCGAAATGGGAGCGGACACCCCAGTGTTGGATAATGCCTTGCCTGCCAGCGAAGCGAGATTCTCGGAGCTGAAAAAGATACCGTCGGACTTTGTAGAGCCAATAAGATTGACGCCAAGTTGCTTCATCACGGTGCGGCTGACTTCTGCGACAGTTACCTTCAGCGTGACCTGATCGTCGCCAGCAATTTGGATCAGATTGACGATCTTGCTCTTCTGACGCGCCTCGTCCTGATCGCCGATGACGACGCTGGTGCCACCGGCCCCGCCACTGACAGCAGTCTGCTGATATTGTCCCGTCGTCGCCTCGCCACCTGAAACGAGCAATGTGGCAAGATCGGTTGCTCTCTTCGCATCCAGCGGTGTCTCGACCGATCCCGTCAGAATCACGTTGTCATTCATCAGCTCGACTTTGATGTTCGAGTCAGGGATGTATTTTTTCAAAGCGTCTTCGAGACCGGCGACATCGCGTTCGATCATCAGATCGAAGCTGGCAAGTTGCTCGCCATTTGGTCCAAAAACGAAAATGTTCGTTTGCCCGACTTGCTTGCCGAAGAGATAAATGCGGCGTGCCGTGCGGGTCACGGCATCGGCGACGCCCGGATTGGCCACAAGGATATCATAGGCGTCTGCTGGAAGATCGACGACCAGGGATTTGTTCAGGCCAAGATTGATGCGCTTGTTCATGCCCTGGCCCTGGTTGAGCCTCACGACATTGCTTTCGGCAATCGCCATGCTTTGTATTGTAGGAACCGCGAGAGCGCAGCCAAGGGCGAAAGCCATTGCTGTCGATGGGCGCCGGAAACCGTGTTTGAACATCTTTGTCTCGCTTCCCATTTTATTATTTCCGCCCCAGGATTTCGGTCACGGTGCCGGACTTGATCAACTTCACGTTGCCTGCCCTGCCGGGTGAGTTGACGAGATATTCGGCGCCGGGTCCCGTCTGTTCCTGCGCGTCCTGTACGGAGCGCAGAACCAATGACAGGCGAGCAGCCATCTGCTGAGCGACAGTCAGGATTTCGGCTTGCTCCGGCGTGAGTTCGAGCGTGGCGGTGGAACCAACTTTGGTCTTATCACCCTTTTCGTCCTCCTGAATTGTCTGGTCGATCGCCAGCACGCGAATGTTGCTCAGAATGGTTTCCGTGGCGTACTGCTTCTGCTCACCTTCCATCTGCCGGATCATGATCACATCGACATAATCATCCGGCAGGATAAACCCGCCTGCGCTGGTCTCGGCTGCAATCTGTGTCGCAACGGCGCGCATACCTGCCGGGAGCTGTGCGGACATGAAGCTCTGGCCCTTGCCGATCAATTTGGCTTCACGGATCGGCTCTCCGGGGAAAATCTGCAGGCGGACTGTTGAACCTTTCAGTTCTTCTTCCGCATTGGGTCGTTCGGAACGTTTGATGTATCCGTCAGCGACCGCTTCCTCCGGCCATTGTTGCCAACGCATCTGCCCTTGCACTTCGGCACCAACGCCGAGATTTTCGGTGGCGACCAGAACGTCCTGCAGCTTGATCTGCGGACCGGCATCGGCGACAACCGTAACATTGGGTTTCATATGCGTGGCGATGTAGCCGGCCGCACCCGCAGCAGCGACCGCTACGACCAATATGACAAGACGAGCTTTTTGCATTGATGTGCCCCACTAGACTTTCGTCTTAGATACTTTGGTCGCACATTGACGTGTTAATCGTGTAATTAAGGTTAACGTATTGCTTAAAAGTATGATTAACGGCGCTTAACGTTTACTATTTAAGCTATTGCTTGGCCCGGAGACTGCGCTTCGGGATCAATCCCAAACATTGCTCAACTATGAGCAAGACGATCGATAACCCAAAGGCCGAGGGGTGACGACGGAAAGGCCAGCAGTCCGGCAAATCCGAGCGCTATTCCATAGGGCACGCCTTCGCCTTTCTTTGCGAGGCGGCGCATGAATTCAAATCGCTCCGTATAGACCCGCGCAACAAACGAGCCGCGGTAGTGCAGGATCAACATCGTCAACATTCCGCCAAACAGCGATAGCGTTACCAAGTACTGCACCAGTTCCAAATTCCAGCCCAACCAGAGTGCCGTCGCGGCCATGAGCTTCGCGTCGCCGCCACCCATCGTTCCGGTGGCAAATAAGGCAAAAGTGGCTGCAAGCACTGTCACAGCCGCAACAAAGTGCATCCCATAAACATCCCAGGCCATACCGGTCAAAGGCGCAATGATCATGAAGGATACAATCAGAATAATTGGAACCCTGTTCTGTATGGTCATGGACAACAGGTCGGACGTGGCGGCAAACACCATGGCAAACGGAAAGATGACAAGTATAGCTGCTTCAACCATGGTTGTGTTCCGGCGAAAAAGTGATCGATTCCTGTCGGGTCATCTGTTGGCGGCTTCCGTCACGTCATTGGTGAAACTCGCGTACAGATCCTTCAACGATGTGCCGAGCGTACCTGCACCAACCATAATGCCTATGCTGATGATCGAAGCGATCAACGTGTATTCGATGGCTGTCGTGCCCGATCTATCGCGCAGAAAATCGGCGAAGACGTCGAAGATGATCTTTACGGGTCGCTTCATGTCGAACTCACGCTCATGCCTCTGGCGTCACTGAATACTCATGGAAAGTAGGTGCCGCTCATTGCATTCGGCTTAAGAAATACCGTTACGAAAATGTAAACCACCATGAAACCTTAAATCACGTCACCAGAGGATGAAAAATACCGGTCCGATTTGGTATAAATTCTAACTATACTGTTTCTACAAATTTAACCGCCCTGGCGAGTCTCGTCGGCGAAGGCGCAGCGGAATGGCTGCCTCGCATATACTTTCATTATCTGTTTGAAGATTTAAGCTTTCCTTCACCAATCCCCGCCATGGTTAACCGAACAATTTTCGAAGGGCTATCCTATGGTTCACGTCAGAAGCCGAAGCATCCGTTCCTGTGTCCTCACAACGGTGCTGACCCTGGCTGCAGTTTTGTCGGTTGCGCCGGCAACGCAGGCCGATACCGGCATCCACATCGTGATGAACCAGGCAAGAATCCTCAAACTCGCCCGTCCAGCCGATACGGTGGTCGTTGGAGACCCGGAGATTGCCGATGCGGTGGTCAAGGATTCGCGTACGGTCGTTCTGACAGGCAAGGGCTTTGGCATCACCAATATCGTCATCATCGATGCGGACGGCGCTGCTATCGTCGATGACCAGGTCATGGTCAGCCGTAGCGTCGCCAATACGACCCGCGTCTATCGCCGGGCCTATGTCCAGACGCTTTCGTGCACGCCCTATTGCGAGACCGCGCAGAAAACCGCTGCCGAGAAGGCATCCGACGCGCAAATCGGCGGCGGCGGCTAGGTCGACGCGGGATAGGGTTGAGAAAAAGTAAATCCATTGCCAGCAATTTGCCGTTGTCCCCAAACGAGATTCTAATATCTGACGTGTAAGAGTTGTCTTCGGGCTAATTGCGCGGGGAAACCATGTTCGGGAAAATGCATAAATTCTTTGGCACTGCCGAAGCAACTGACCGGCCGAAGAGCACGCGCCGGTCTATCGCGGCGCGGTTCTTCGCCAACAAGCGAGGGACGGTTGCAATCGAATTCGCGATGATAGCATTGCCCTTCTTCCTGCTGATCTTCGCCGTAATCGAGGTGAGCCTGAGTTTTACAGCCCAGCAGGTCATGGCGAACGCAACGGACGATATTGCACGCCAGCTACGCACCGGTGAGATCAAGACCCTCAATCTGACTCAGCTGAAGCAAATGGTTTGCACCAGATTGCTGATGCCGGCGGCGAACTGTCCCGACCTGGTTGTGGATTTGCGCACCTACACCACCTTCGCCCTCGTTCCCAAAACGATCCCGCTCAAGATAGGTGGCGATGTCAATTCGACTGGATTCAAGAGCGCACCGGGCGGAGCCAGCACCATCAACCAGCTGCGGGTCTTTTATCGCTGGCCGATTTTTACCGATCTCATGAAACCTCGCATCGCCACCATCGATGGAACAGGAAAGATACTGCTTTTCTCGTCCGCGACCTGGAGAAACGAACCCTATCTCTGAACCGGCACCTTCAAACAAGCATTCCTTCATTCTTCCGAAAGTGTGACGCATGGAAGCCTATAACAAACAAAAACCGACCGCAGTCTCGTTGCTGAAATGGATGCGGAGCTTTCTCCGCGATCGGCGCGGTGTCGCGGCGCTGGAGTTCGCACTGATCGCGCCTGTCATGATCGCGCTCTATATGGGTAGCGTGGAGGCTACTGCGGGACTTGATCTCAACAAAAACCTCGGCCGTGCCACCAGCATGGTCGCAGATCTGGTTACTCAGCAACAGACCATCACCAAGGCGGATATCAAGGATATCATGGATATCGGAACGGCGACGCTTCTGCCCTATACGCGCGACACGCCGCAGATCACCATCACCGCCATCGACATATCTGCAGCCAGTGTAGCGACAGTTGCGTGGTCAAGGCGCAAGGTCAATCTGGTCTACTCGAAACCTTATGTGGCCGGAAGTGCAGTGGCTCTTGATCCAAATATCCTGATCCCGAGTACGTCGGTGATCCGGGTCGAGATGTCGATAGGCTATGTGCCGCTCATGGCCTTCTATATGAAGAATGTGATCACGAAAGCAAACGGCACTTCGGCGATCGGAATAACCATGCCAAAGACCGCCTACGGACGCGTGCGGCAGGGTGAATCAGTCGCCTGTTCAGACTGCTAATCGCAGACATTTGTCATTGCGCAAAGTTTCACCTATCTGTGGGGAAAAACCCTATCGGAGTGAGGCATGTCTCGCGCTTTCCTTTTTGTACTCGATTCCTTCGGCATCGGCGGGGCGCCAGATGCAAAGGCGTTCGGGGATGAAGGTTCAAATACATTCGGTCATATCGTCGAAGCCTGCGCAGCCGGGGCCGGCGATCGAGCCGGACTGCGTTCCGGTCCACTCCAGCTGCCGAACCTGAAGGCACTCGGTCTCTTCCACGCCGCCAATCTCGCGTCAGATCTTCCGTTCCCTTCGGAGCCGCTTGCTCCGTCCGCACTATGGGGTGCGGCGGAAGAAGTATCCCGAGGCAAGGACACGCCGTCCGGCCATTGGGAGATTGCCGGCGTGCCGGTTACGTTCAACTGGGGCTATTTCCCCCAGAAAATTCCGACATTTCCCGACAGTCTGGTAGCAGATGCCATGCAACGTGCACAGATACCTGGCATCCTCGGCAACAAACACGCATCCGGGACGGACATCATCGATGAATATGGTGAGGAGCATATCCGCACAGGCAAGCCCATATTCTACACGTCGACCGATTCCGTCATCCAGATTGCCGCGCATGAGGTGCATTTCGGTTTGGACCGGCTCTATGAACTTTGCGCTATTCTTCGCGAGCTTGTCGATCCGCTCAATATTGGCCGCGTCATCGCAAGGCCTTTTATCGGGGAAACCCGGGCAACCTTCACGCGGACCGGCAATCGCCGTGATTATTCTGTCCCGCCGCCGGAGCCGACATTGCTGGACCGGCTGACAGATGCGGGCCGCATGGTGATCGCCATCGGCAAGATCGGTGATATCTATGCCCATCAGGGCGTTGGCCAGGTGCGCAAGGCCAATGGCAATATGGCGCTCTTCGATGAAACGCTGGTCGCCATGGACGACGCACAGGACGGCGATCTGGTCTTCACCAATTTCGTCGATTTCGACATGCTCTATGGCCATAGGCGTGACGTGCCCGGGTACGCGGCAGCGCTGGAAGCTTTCGACCGGCGGCTGCCGGAGGCGTTGGCCAAATTGCGTCCGGGCGATCTTATGATTCTCACTGCAGATCACGGCTGCGACCCGACCTATAAGGGAACTGATCATACGCGCGAACGTGTGCCTGTCCTCTGCTACGGTCCAGACCTTCCCCACGCCTCATTCGGTATTCGCCCGACCTTCGCCGATATTGGAGAAACGGTCGCCGCTCATCTCGGTATCGCGCCGGGCTTGCATGGCAGGAGTTTCCTGAAGGGAACCGGAGACCTCTCTCCAAATGCCTGAGCTACCAGAAGTTGAGACGGTCAAACGCGGACTGCAGCCGGTCATGGAGGGCTCGACGATCCTTGCCGTCGATCAAAATCGTCCCGATCTGCGCTTTCCTTTCCCCGAACAGTTTGCCAAGCGGCTGACAGGTCGTCACATCGTGGCGCTCGAACGACGCGCCAAATATCTGATTGCGCATCTCGATGACGGTCTTGGCCTGATCAGCCATCTCGGCATGTCCGGCTCCTACCGTATCGAACACGAGGACGGTAGTGATATGCCCGGTGCCTTTCATCATGATCGATCGAAAAGCGTTGCACACGATCATGTCGTGCTACATCTGGACACGAAAGACGGCAAGCGACGCATCATCTACAACGACCCGCGACGCTTCGGGTTTATGTTGTTCTCCGAACCCGGCAAGCTCAATGCGCATCCGCTAATCAAGGATCTCGGCACCGAACCTACAGGCAACCGTCTGGACGGGTCGCTTCTGGCGAAGTTGTTTGCAAACAAGGCCGCTCCATTGAAAGCCGCACTGCTCGATCAGAAGCTCATAGCCGGTCTCGGCAATATATATGTGTGCGAAGCGCTATGGCGGGCTGAGCTTTCACCATCGCGTATGGCCGGGAGCATATCAGGCGAGAACGGCACAGCCACGGACATGTCCAGACGACTTGCCACTTCGATTCGCTCTGTCATCGGCGACGCGATCAAGGCGGGTGGATCGAGCCTCAAGGACTACAGGCAAGCCGACGGCGCTCTTGGCTACTTCCAGCACTCCTTTTCCGTTTACGACCGAGAAGGTCAGCCTTGCCCGCGCAAGGGCTGCCATGGCACGGTGTCGCGCATGGTTCAGAGCGGGCGTTCGACGTTTTACTGTCCCGTTTGTCAGCATTGATTGGAGGAAGTTCGGATGACTTACGAAAACATCATCGTCGAGACGCGCGAAAAGGTCGGCTTCATTCAACTCAATCGCCCCAAAGCGCTCAATGCCTTGAACTCAGCGTTATTGGCCGAACTTGCCGAAGCGCTTGAAGCTTTTGATAAGGACAATACCATCGGCGCCATAGTACTCACCGGTTCGGAAAAAGCCTTTGCAGCAGGCGCTGATATCAAGGAGATGCAAACACTGGAGTTCGCCGATGCCTATCTTGGCGACTATTTCAGCGAATGGGAGCGGGTAACGCGGTTACGCAAGCCACTGATCGCCGCCGTCGCCGGCTATGCGCTCGGCGGCGGCTGCGAGCTCGCCATGATGTGTGACTTCATTATTGCCGCCGATAACGCAAAATTCGGCCAGCCGGAAATCACACTCGGCGTCATGCCTGGCATGGGGGGGTCGCAACGGCTTACCCGTTTTGTTGGCAAGTCGAAATCCATGGACATGTGCCTGACCGGGCGCATGATGGATGCCAACGAGGCAGAACGCAGCGGGTTGGTCTCGCGTGTGGTGCCCGCCGGTGAACTGATCGACGAAGCCATGAAGGCCGCCGGGAAAATTGCATCTTTCTCCTTGCCCGTCGTCATGATGACCAAGGAGACCATTAACCGTGCCTACGAAACGACGCTCGCAGAAGGCTTGAGGTTCGAACGGCGTGTGTTTCATTCCATGTTCGCGCTTGAGGATCAACGCGAGGGAATGAACGCCTTTGCGGAAAAACGCACGCCGGATTTCAAAAACCGGTAAGGGCAAAATCGCGTAGATTCCAAGTTGACGCAAAAGCAAACGTCATCTATAAGCCCGACAACGTTCGGTGGCCTCTTGGCCGCCCTATTATTTTGTGACGGCCGCTTTAACGCTGCCGATTAGCTGACAGAAAAGAGAGGCAACATGGCCAACACTCCTTCGGCCAAAAAAGCGGCGCGTAAGATCGAAGCCCGCACCGAAGTCAACAAGTCCCGCCGCTCCCGCGTGCGCACCTTCCTTCGCAAGTTTGAAGATGCGGTAGCAAGCGGTGATCAGGCAGCCGCTTCCATCGCCTTCAAGGCGGTTGAACCGGAAGTGATGCGTGCTGCATCGAAGGGTGTCTTTCACAAGAATACCGCTTCGCGCAAGGTGTCCCGCCTGTCGGCTCGCCTGAAGAGCATGTCGGCCTGATCAAACGTGTCATTTTTATATATGAAGACCCGGCTGCTCGTTAGCCGGGTTTTTTGTTTTGAGTGATTCTGTGGGAATAAATTCGTTTCCCAAGGAAAAGATCGTGGCTTATCAAAACCATGACATATGGCGGTCACAAACTCGCTAGGACAAAAAGCGTCAATCATCAATTTGCCTTTGTTTTCAATGGGTTATGGAAGGTAGTCATTACGGCGTAAAGCGGGCGTGGAGAATCTCCCGCCTCAGCCTCTGTCAAGCGATAATTTAATATTTTTTTTTGCCGACATGAGTCCGCACTGCAACAAAATGTACAGCCCAAAAAAGGCTTTGAATCAGAACGATTTTTCCTCTTTGTCTCAAAGACTGTTAAAAAAAAAGCAAAATCGTTAACCTTTAATTCATCAAAAAACCCTTGGGGCGCACTTGCCCTTCCTGCAAAGGTTTTTGTAAGGTCCAGACATCGAAGGGGTGGGCAGAAACCCATTTAACAGGCTTAGTAAATGTAGGGTCGGGCGCAGATTTTATTGTTTGCGTGACGGGTAGATTTTGTCAGTACTCAAATCTTACGATTTGAGTTGTTTCAAAAACAAGAGCGAGTCGACGACGCTGGCGAGAGCCGGGCGAGAGTTTTACTGCGCCTAAATTGAGAGGGATGCGAACGTGGTAGTTATACATATTCTGGACCAGATTTATTCAGTCCGGCACTGCGTTATCGCTGAGACCTCTACCCTTTAGCTTTTAGACTGTTCGGGCTGACCACTGGGGCGGTTGGCCGGAATTCATTTTGCAAAATACGGGCGTGACCCGAACGACAATATCAGGATGAGGCGATGACAATGACCAGCGGAATAATGGAAAACGGCTCAAAGGCAGCCATGGTCCCGCTCCATATGGAAGGGGATAAAATGGACACGGCCAGCAGCCAGGGGGAGCTGATTTTTGAGCGCGTCAAGCTCAAGCTGAAAGCGAAACTCGGAAGCGAGGTTTATTCGAGCTGGTTCGGCCGCCTGAAACTGGATGAGACATCAAAGAGCATCGTTCGCCTGTCGGTTCCGACCGCCTTCCTGCGCTCGTGGATCAACAATCACTACTGCGACATGATCACTGCCCTCTGGCGTGAAGAAGATGAGCAGACGCTCAAGGTTGAGATCGTTTTCCGCAGCGCCAGCCGCGCCACCCGCCCGGCTTGCGATACGGAAACCACGGTGCGCGCCGACAGCCGTGCCCTCCTCCGCGAAAAGCCCGTCTTTCCGGTTGGCAACACCACGCAGGACAAGAAAACACCTACGCATTTTGTCGACCGCGCCCAGAATTCCGTCTTCGGTTCGCCGCTCGACCCGCGCTATACATTCGACACCTTTGTCGATGGCACACCCAACCGCGTTGCGCTTGCTGCTGCGCGCACGATTGCTGACGCAGGCGCCAGCGCTGTCCGCTTCAATCCGCTGTTCATTCACGCCTCAGTTGGCCTGGGCAAGACACACCTCTTGCAAGCAATTGCCGCTGAAGCGTTGAAGCGTCCGGAGCGTGCCCGCGTCGTGTATCTCACCGCCGAATATTTCATGTGGCGCTTTGCCACCGCCATCCGCGACAACAACGCATTATCGTTCAAGGAACAGCTCCGCGACATCGATCTGCTGATCATCGACGACATGCAGTTTCTGCAGGGCAAGTCGATCCAGCATGAATTCTGCCATCTGATCAATACGCTGCTCGACAGCGCCAAGCAGGTCGTGGTCGCCGCCGACCGTCCGCCGTCCGAGCTTGAATCGCTGGACCCGCGTGTTCGTTCGCGGCTCCAAGGCGGTGTCGCGCTTGAAATGATCTCGCCGGACTATGCGATGCGCCTCGAAATCCTGAAGCGCCGCCTCGTCGCCGCCCAGACGGAAGACCATTCGCTCGACATCTCGCCGGAAATTCTTGATCACGTTGCCCAGTCCGTCACCGGCAGCGGCCGCGAACTCGAAGGTGCATTCAATCAGCTCCTCTTCCGCCAGACATTCGAGCCTAATCTCTCTGTCGATCGCGTCGATGAACTCCTGAGCCATCTGATGCGCGGCGGCGAAGCCAAGCGTATCCGCATAGAGGAGATCCAGCGCATCGTTGCTCGGCACTACAACGTGTCAAAGCAGGACCTTCTATCGAACCGGCGCACGCGCACGATCGTTAAACCCCGTCAAATCGCTATGTATCTCGCCAAGACACTGACACCCCGTTCGCTGCCGGAAATTGGCCGCCGCTTCGGTGGTCGCGATCACACCACGGTTCTTCATGCGGTCCGCAAGATCGAGGATATCGTCGGCAAGGACCAGAAATTGTCGCAAGAGCTGGAGTTGCTCAAGCGTTTGATCAACGATCAGGCTCAATAGTTTATCAACAGAAAGGCTGCGGTATGGCACACTGTTGCCCGCCGCAGACTTGCTTTTTGCGGTAAATATCTGCCAATTTGCCTGACCTTGGGAAAATTGCGTTTCCCTCCCCAGAAAAGTGCGGCAAACCCGCGGTGCTTTGGCTGGAATTGAAGTCAGCGAGACCGGTTTATCATGCGTGTAACTCTTGAACGTTCCAATCTTCTGAAGTCGCTCAACCATGTGCATCGTGTAGTCGAACGGCGTAACACCATTCCGATCCTGTCGAATGTTCTGTTGAACGCCGATGGCGCAAGCCTTGCCCTCAAGGCTACCGACCTTGATCTCGAAGTGACGGAAGCGACGGCGGCGCAGGTGGACCAGGCTGGCGCGACAACAGTTCCGGCGCATCTTCTCTACGATATCGTCCGCAAGCTGCCTGATGGCGCGGAGGTCTTGCTAGCAACCAATACCGACGGCAATTCCATGGCGGTTACCTCGGGCCGGTCGAGTTTCCGCCTGCAGTGTCTGCCGCAATCGGACTTTCCCGAGCTTACAGCTGGCTCCTTCACGCACACATTCCGCATGCCAGCAACCGCGCTGAAAGGCTTGATCGACCGGACGCAATTCGCCATTTCCACGGAAGAGACGCGCTATTACCTTAACGGTATCTATTTGCATGCGATCGAGAGCGAGGGTGCGCTGAAGTTGCGGGCAGTTGCCACCGACGGCCACCGCCTTGCCCGTGCCGAGCTTGAAGCCCCGTCAGGTGCTGAAGGCATGCCCGGCATCATCATTCCACGCAAGACCGTCGCTGAACTGCAAAAACTTGTCGATGATCCGGATATCGTCGTGACCGTCGAACTCTCGGAGACCAAAATCCGCTTCACGATTGGCTCGGTCGTCCTCACCTCGAAGTTGATCGACGGTACCTTCCCTGATTACCAGCGCGTCATTCCCTCCGGCAATGACAAGAAGCTGACGATCGACCGTCAAAGCTTTGCTTCCGCTGTCGATCGCGTCTCGACGATTTCGAGCGAGCGCGGCCGCGCCGTCAAGCTGACCATCGCCGATGGCCAATTGACACTCACCGTCAACAATCCTGATTCCGGCAGTGCCACGGACGAGCTTGCCGCGGACTATGACTCAGATCCGATCGAGATCGGCTTCAATGCCAAATATTTGCTCGATATTACGGGCCAGTTGACGGGATCAGAGGCGATTTTCATGCTGGCCGATGCAGGCTCGCCAACGCTGGTGCGTGATACGGGCGACGAAAATGCGCTTTATGTGCTCATGCCAATGCGGGTATAGCACCGCTAAGCATAGAGCGAGATTCGACCATATTGAATCGTTCTGCCGGAGGGAATTCGTGGACAAGGTCAAGGGGTTTGACAAGGCCGATGTCTTTCCATCGGACGAAGCCGAAGCCCGAAGGATTTGGCCCGAATTCACCCGGCCCTTCGGGTTTCCGGCTGGCGGCCAACCACTTTGTCAGGCGGCATCGTCCGATGGAAACACATCGACCTCGCCACCTTCCGCGTGGATTGTCTCGCCATCCGAGAAACAGAACTGGTTCAATATGATCGAATCTCGCTCTATCCCATGACCGATGATCCGAATACGGACGCGGGCAAACCGGCCCGCGTTTCGATCAGCCGGCTGAAGCTTGCCAATTTCCGCAATTATGAAAACCTGTCGCTGCGGCTGGCGCCTTCGCATGTGGTGCTGACCGGCGAGAACGGTGCGGGCAAGACCAATTTGCTCGAGGCGATTTCGTTCCTGTCGCCAGGCCGGGGCCTGCGCCGCGCAACCTATACCGACGTAACCCGCAACAATGCGGCCGACGGGTTTGCCATTCACGCCGCCATAGAAACAGCCGAGGGTACCGTCGAAGTCGGCACGGGGCTTGCCGGTAATGCGTCCGGGGACAACGCGCGGCGCGTCCGCATCAACGGCGTAACGGCGGCGGGCGCCGACGAACTCCTGGAATACTCCCGCATACTCTGGCTGGTTCCAGCCATGGACGGGTTGTTCACAGGCCCGGCCGCTGATCGCCGCCGCTTCCTTGACCGTATGGTCCTCGCCATTGACCCGGCGCACGGCAGGCGCGTCCTCGACTACGAGAAAGCAATGCGCAGCCGTAACCGCCTGCTTACGGAAGAGCGCGGCAACGATGCATGGCTCGATGCGATCGAGACGCCGATGGCCGAACTGGGCATCGCTATCGCTGCGGCGCGAGCCGAGCTCATGCGCCTGATCAATGGGATGATAGAGCGCTTGCCCGATAACACCCCCTTCCCCAAAGCGGATTGCCTGCTCGAAGGCGAACTCGAACAGCGTATCGGTATCGAAGCGGCGACCGATGTGGAAGAAACGTTCCGCCGTGCGCTGCATGACGGACGCAGCCGTGATCGTGCCGCCGGGCGCACGCTCGATGGCCCGCATCGCTCCGACCTGCTCGTCCGTCATCGGCCAAAGGCAATGCCGGCTGAACTCTGTTCGACCGGCGAACAGAAGGCATTGCTCATCGGCCTCATTCTCTCTCATGCGCGGTTGACGGGCGAACTTGCTGGCATGGCACCAATCCTTCTTCTGGACGAGATCGCCGCGCATCTGGATGAGGGCCGAAGGGCAGCGCTATTTGACATCATAGAAGAACTTGGTGGCCAAGCGTTCATGACCGGTACGGACAAGGCCCTGTTCAGAAGCCTTGAAGGACGAGCCCAGTTCTTTGATGTTTCACACGGCGCGGTGCAACCGGGCTAAGCATATCAAAAGATCGTCTATACGATCATTCCGTTGGTTCATGGCTTGGCGGTGTTTGGACTTTCCGGGAGTCGTGACCGAGTACAAAGTGGGACAGGATCAATACCGGTTCAAGAATGACAATGCCGATCAGGATGCCCGCCAAGCGGTCAATACCCGGATCGACGACGGCATTCGAATAGCTATCCGGCACCAGCACCACAAGGAAAGCCAAAACGAACTGTGTGCCGATATAGCTGGTTGCCGCGTTGCCGTTTTCGATATGCCGCCCCACCAGCACGCCGAGGCATACGGCCAGCGTCATGAGTACCGGTGAGTGGTGACTTCCGAAAAGGATTGCGATGGCCAACAGGCCGCCGGCACTGCAGCCGACGAAGCGCAACACCAGCTTGGAGGTCACTGGATTGAGCGGGTCTGCGCCAAGGCTCGCCACCGGAATCATCATTACTGCCATGATTGTCACACTTGATTGCGCTAGCGAAGTGATGCCCAGCCACGCCCATATCCATGGAATGAACGCCAGAGCGATCGCAGCCTCGACCGAATGCCTGACTGCACCCGAATGCCAGAGGGACGAATGCCGTATTGCGGTCTGCAGGAGAGTTTCATTGCCTTGCACATTCAGCCTGCGCCGAACGAGAAATGTCGAGGCGGCACTCACCAGAATGCAAGCGACAGTGCCCGCCACGATCTCAAGAAGGCGCGACTGCGCAAAGGGCAGCACGCTCTCCGTTGGATGTTTCATCCCTTCGATGACGATCATGCAGAATGTGAGCCCGGTGAATAACCAGGCATAACTGCGCCGGCCAACCAGCGCGAAATAGAGGGTGACACCGCCGAACACAGCGAGCGCGACGCTCATTACCGCAGGTGACTTAAGGGCCATCGGTGCGACCAGCAGCGCCACGCCGGCGCCAGCTGCAGTCCCGACCAAACGCAGACTCCCGCGCATCAGGCTCTGCGAGACATGCGAGCGCATGACCATATAGCCGCTGAAAGCCGCCCAACCGACATTCTGAGCCCCAAGGGCATGAGCAAAGACGATCGCGAGCAGGACCGATACCACGCACTCGAACTCGTCGATCATTCGCGGTCCAGGATGATGTATCGAGCGCAACTCGCCAATGAGTGCCGGCCACAGACCGGGGATATCACGAAAAATGCGCTGGACGTAACTCATGCCAGACTATTAGCAGAACCTTCGCGCTATTGCGCAATGACCTGTTGAAGCACCGGCACCATCACCACCGGGGGCGGATTCCATTTCCCTGTCAGCGCGTCCATTTCCGGTCCATAGAGCCGCATGGTCAGGTTGAACGGTCCCGCCGGTGCGGGCAGCCAGTTGGCCTCCTTATCCTTGCCAGGGCTCTTTTCCTGGAAGTGGATATCAAGCGAACCGTCGGTATTGTACTCAAACGGTATCCAACTGCTCACGGCGAACCGATTGATGCTGTTGGCAACCTGGAAACCCTCAGAATCATAGAGCGTGATGGACCAGAACGCCTTGACTGGCGGCAGCGACGCCTTATCGAAATGAATTGTGTAACTGTTCGCTCCATTCAGCGGGTTGCCCTTTTCGTCGCCGAGATTGAGCGGGTAGATGGCGTCTTCAGGAAGATTGGCGCCGAGCCCCACCTGCGCGACAATGGCACGCTTCAGATAGTAATTGCCGTAGACACCCATTGTGTCGGTATTCATCGACCAATTGTTCGCGACCCGGGCCAGGGTCGCCATCTTCCATTCCATCAGTTTGCTCGCCTCCGCCGGCACACCTTCGAGCGCCTTGGCGACGGCGGGATCGAGCTTGGTAATGTCGAAGCTCTGACCACGCTCTATGCCGATCCGTCTCATCTGGGCGATGATGGGCTGATCGGTCAGGTGGGGCGGATTGATTTTCAGGATCTCTGCGGCTCGCGCGAAAAACTCACCGGCCGACATTCCGTCCACAGTGGCCTTCGGAGATGTCTTCATGTCAACTGCCGGGTCGATCGTGACTTTGACCGGCTCCGGCGTTTTGCCCCATTGCGACAGCGGCGTTACCTTGTAGCCGGCCTGTATCTTGTGGACCGCATCATAGTCCGGTGGGCCGTCGGTCTTGGTGCGCCCGATTATCCAGACAAAGGGTGTCGGCGCGTCTATACGCTGCGTTCCCTCGGGTAATCCTCCGCCCTCCCACTTTGGTGGAACGATAGCAAAATCGGCTTTGGCGGTGCCTGTCGTCCGCCAGCCGGGCGAGGCAAAGACGTCCGACCACATGTCGAGCATTGGCAGCAGATAAAACCGCCCGTTCGTGTCCGGGACCGAAACAATCATCGGCTCCTTGGTCATGTCCAACCAAGCAACGGAATACAGCGTATCGAAATTGACGCGAACGACATCGCGCATGTCAGCCGTCGGAAATTCCGGCACGTTGGTGAATTCATTGGCGGGACCACGTCCCATCATCTTGCCAGCTTCGATATTGGTGGCCTGTTTACGAGTGACGTCCATCGTCACCAACGGATAAAAATACACATAGGCGTCCAGGCCTATGGAATGCGCTTCCTGCTCGGTAATGGCATCGGCGGCGCTATGATGCACAGTCGACGCAATGAACAAAATCGTACAGGTGATAAGTGCGAACAGTTTTGCCTTCATGATTGTACTCCCCGTTTAAAAAAGCCATTTCTGCTTGATCGGCTGGCGAGTGCGAACAACTTGGATTTCAATTGTTCATGGGCTGCAGGCACAGGCGATCAGCTTGGCACCGGGTAAGCTTTCAATATGCGGCGGCGCGCACTGAAGTCAGCGGACGTTTTGCCGGCAAGCATTGTCCGGCAGCGTACAAAGAAACAAGTACGTTACGGTAACACTGCCGCCGAAGTTGGGCTGCCAGACCTTGGAACAACGCCTTGTAGGTGTTCTGGTGATGCTGCAGGCCTACGTCTTTACCTGGATGATCGTCACACCACCCTGATTTGGACAGTAGCAGCTCAATAAAAAAGGCAGCCACAGGCGCCCTTCCGATCAGGTCCGGGTGATTGAAGCGCCGCCATCTACCAGGGACGCCGTTCCTGTTACAAATGATGCGTCGTCCGATGCGAGATACAGTACCGAGCGTGCCAGTTCCTCCGACGTGGCGACGCGCTTCAAGGCATGCAAATTGGTGATGAACCCCTGCTTTTCCGAGGTATCGTTCATTTCACGGTACATATCCGTATCGACTGCACCCGGCAGAATGGCATTAACCCGTATCCCCTGTGGACCGAATTCAGCAGCAAGCGCCTGCGTCAGCCCTATTAGCCCGGCTTTGCTCGCCGCATAGGCGGCAACGCCCGGAAAGGAAAAACTGTAGCCGACAAAGGTCGAGGTGAAGATAACCGAACCGCTCCCATGTTTGACCATTTCGCCGATCTGGTGTTTCGCGCCGAGGAACGAGCCGGTGAGGTTGATCGCGATGGCATCGTTCCAACCAGCCTCGGATACACCTGTGCTTGGTCCGGCTTCGCCCAGTGTGCCGGCGTTGTTGAAGGCAATATCAAGCTTGCCATACCGCTCGACGGCCAGCGCAACCAGTGCCTTTGCGTATTCTTCGGAGCGCACGTCCCCGGCCAGAGCGACGGCTTTCCCGCCATCGGCTTCGATTTCTGCGACCAGCGCATCGAGTTCTTCTCTGCGGCGCGCACCCACAACCAACTTGGCGCCCTCATGCGCGAAGAGCTTTGCCGTGACTCGTCCGATGCCCGCGCTGGCGCCTGTGCAACTTTTCCAGATAGGCGTTCCATGTTCATTCTCCAATTGGTCGGGAGCGGTGTTCCCGCTGTTGCCATAATATGGTGTTGCACGTCGGTTCGGATAAGTCAGTGAATACCGGAATTCATATGCGGAAAAGCCGACAATCCCGACAAAGTGCTGGCGTGCAACCTGGTCCGTTCCCGTGTTACGGTCACTCGAAGAATCACCCCCCTCATCCAGATTATGGAGTTTCTATGCCTGATCTATCAGCCTTCCCTATTGCCAAACGATGGCCGGCAAAACATCCGGACCGCTTGCAGCTCTATTCCTTCCCGACGCCAAACGGTGTGAAGGTTTCGATTGCGCTCGAGGAAATTGGTCTTCCGTACGAGGCCCATGCAGTGGACATCGGCAAGAACGAGAGCTGGACGCCAGAATTTCTGTCGTTGAATCCTAACGGCAAGATCCCGGCGATCATCGATCCCAACGGACCGGGCGGGAAGCCGCTGGGACTGTTCGAGTCCGGCGCCATTCTGCTTTACCTCGCGGAGAAGACCGGCAAGCTCATGCCTGCGGATCCGGCTTTACGGTATGAGACCATTCAATGGGTGTTCTTCCAGATGGCCGCGATTGGACCGATGTTCGGTCAGGTCGGCTTTTTCCATAAATTCGCCGGCCGCGATTATGAGGACAAGCGCCCCCTCGAGCGCTACAGAGACGAGTCGAAGCGGTTGCTCGGCGTCCTTGAAACGCGTCTCGACGGACGTGACTGGATCATGGGAGACTACAGCATAGCGGACGTTTCGATGCTCGGCTGGGTCCGCAATCTTGTCGGCTTCTATGGCGCACGCGATATCGTGGAGTTCGACAGCCTGAAACGCGTGCCCGCATGGCTGGAACGCGGTCTCGCACGGCCAGCGGTACAGCGCGGCCTCGATATTCCCAAGCGGCCTTAAGGACCATGCCGGTCCTGTAGGCAGGCGTGTAGGATCGAGTGCAACTCCGTCGTCCTTGGATAACCAAGGGCACACGGAGCAGCCAAGATGGAACAGCAGGACAAGATTGCCGTCGAAAACGTCAACCATCCCGGTAGGACTAGAACAGTCGACAGGGCCAGGTATGACGCCATGAAAAAGGCCTACCTCAAAGTGCTTCCAGGCAAGTCGCCCGGCCTGACGCTCGCGGAAATCAGCGTGCGTCTATCCCGCGAACTATCCCAGGAACTTTATCCGGACGGTGCAAGGGCAGGCTGGTGGGCCAAGACTGTCCAGCTCGATCTGGAGGCGAAGAGGGTGATCCGACGGGAGAAAACCAACCCGATACGGTTGTTCAAGGCGTAAGAAACATCGCTCCCTGCTTCCCCTGTGGCGAGCGACGATGCCGATCAAAGGTCTCGGAGACCAAACGAAAATTCGTCATGGGGTGGCGAAAATGGTGGTTTTCGAGCACCGAAGCGCAGCGGACGTTTGGTACGTGAGCATCGGAGCACAGAAAAAACGCCATTTGCAGTCCTCCATGGCGAATTTTAGTTCGGGCTCTCAGTGGATAGAGATAATCCCGTCCACAGCCCGCCATTCGCGCGGCTCGATCAGGCGCTGGTGAACGATGCGAATTGAATGGAGTGGCCCCTCGAGGTCCTTTTGCCAGAAATCAAGAAAGCCTTTCAATTCCGGGAAGTTCGGCGCAAGATCGTATTCTTGCCATATGTAAAGCTGAAGAAATTTGGGGTAGTCGGGAAGACGATAATGTATTTCGGCCGTCGTCAGCCCATAGCCCTTCAACTGAAGTTCGAATGCTCTGCCACTCATGATATCATCCTTATGGAACAACTCATGTATTGCAGTGAATCTTGCCAGATTCTGTATTGCTTTCAAGGGGAAAAAGCCCCACGAACCAGGGAGTGAACGACGATGGCTGCAAAAGAAGTCAAATTCGGCTCTGAGGCTCGCGATCGAATGCTGCACGGCGTCGACATACTCGCCAATGCCGTCAAGGTTACACTAGGCCCCAAGGGCCGCAACGTCGTCATAGAGAAGTCCTATGGCGCGCCACGCATCACCAAGGACGGCGTAACGGTCGCCAAGGAAATCGAACTTGAGGACAAGTTCGAGAATATGGGTGCGCAGATGCTGCGCGAGGTCGCGTCTAGAACCAGCGATGTTGCCGGCGACGGCACGACGACGGCGACAGTGCTCGCCCAGGCGATAGTCCGTGAAGGCGCCAAGGCCGAAGCGGCCGGCATGAACCCGATGGATCTGAAGCGCGGAATCGACCTTGCAGTTGCGGCAATTGTCGAGGAACTGAAGCGCAACGCCCGCAAGATTTCGAACAATTCCGAAATCGCCCAGGTCGGCACCATTTCTGCCAATGGTGATACGGAGATCGGACAATATCTGGCGGATGCCATGGGAAAGGTCGGGCATGAAGGCGTAATCACCGTTGAGGAAGCCAAAACGGCCGACACCGAACTCGAAATCGTCGAGGGCATGCAGTTCGACCGAGGTTACCTCTCCCCATACTTTGTCACCAATCAGGAGAAAATGCGGGTTGATTTTGAGGACCCCTATATCCTCATCCACGAAAAAAAGCTCTCCAATCTCCAGGCTATGCTGCCTATCCTTGAAGCGGTCATGCAATCCGGCAGGTCACTGCTCATCATAGCCGAAGATATCGAGGGCGAAGCTCTGGCAACCCTCATCGTCAACAAGTTGCGCGGTGGTCTGAAGGTCGCTGCCGTCAAGGCTCCGGGATTTGGTGACCGACGCAAGGCCATGCTTGAGGACATCGCAATTCTCACCGGAGGAACGGCGATCAGTGAGGATTTGGGGATCAAGCTTGAAGGCGTGACACTTGAAATGTTGGGCAGCACCAAAAAGGTTGTAATCGATAAAGACACCACGACGATTGTCGGTGGTGCTGGTTCGAAGACGGAGATCGAAGGGCGCGTCGCCCAGATCAAAGCGCAGATCGAAGACACGACATCCGACTACGACCGCGAGAAACTGCAGGAGCGTCTGGCAAAGCTTGCCGGAGGTGTTGCGGTTATTCGCGTCGGCGGTTCCACGGAAGTCGAAGTCAGGGAGAGGAAAGATCGCGTCGATGACGCCCTGCATGCGACGCGAGCAGCGGTCGAAGAGGGCGTCCTTCCAGGCGGTGGTGTAGCCCTCTTGCGTGCAGCCAAGGCACTTGATGGGCTACAGGCTGCAAATGCCGATCAGCGCGTTGGCATCGAGATCGTACGCCGTGCCACCGAGACACCGGTTCGTCAGATCGCCGAGAATGCGGGTGCTGAGGGATCGATCATCGTTGGCAAGCTCCGCGAGAATGCCAATTTCTCTTTCGGCTGGAATGCCCAGACCGGGGAATACGGCAATCTCTTCGACATGGGCGTCATCGATCCCGTCAAGGTGGTGCGGAGCGCGCTGCAGGGTGCCGCGTCCGTTGCCGGCCTGCTGGTGACGACCGAGGCCATGATTGCCGAACGCCCGAAGAAACAGGCGGTGCCGCTGCCGCCAAGCGCAGCCATGGACTACTGAGCTCAAGAAGCCGGTCGCAACAGCCGGCTCTTTGATTGCGCAGAATTAGGATCTGGAGCCTAGCACCGCCGCATAAAAACGCGCCGCGGCGGCAAATGGTCAACAAGGAGGATAAAATGCCAAAATTCGTGATCGAACGCGATATGCCGGGTGTCGGCCAACTGACACAGCCGGAGCTCAAGGGCGCCTCGCAGACATCCTGCGCCGTGCTCCGCGATCTCGGGACAGATATCCAGTGGATCCATAGCTATGTCACGGATGACAAGATTTATTGTGTATATCAATCTACAAGCGAGGAACTGATCCGCGAGCACGCCAAAAAGGCTGGCTTCCCGGCGAACAAGATCTCGCAGGTACGCAACATTATCGAACCGGCCACAGCCGAATAAAACGCAACTTTCCGGTTGCACTTTTCGACTGATGTGGCATGATAAGGGCAACCAGGAGGTTGCCCTTATGTCTGATCGTATCGAAAAAAGCATAGACTTGAATGCGCCGATCGAGCGGGTCTGGCGCGCCCTTACAGATCATATTGAGTTTGGTGAATGGTTTCGCGTCAAGCTCGAAGCCCCGTTCAAGCCCGGCGAAGTGGCCAAGGGCCGGATCACCTATCCCGGCTACGAGCATCTCAAATGGGAGGTGACGGTAAAGACGATGGACGAGCCACGGCTCTTCTCCTTTACTTGGCATCCCTATGCGGTCGAGCCCGGCTTCGACTACTCCAAAGAACCGCCAACGCTGGTCGAATTCAAACTCAAGCCCAAGGGCACAAGCACAAAGCTGACTATCGTCGAATCGGGCTTTAATGGCTTGCCGGCGCAGCGTCGGCCGGACGCCATGCGCATGAATGAAGGCGGCTGGGCCGAGCAGATCAAGAACATCAAAAAACATGTTGATTGAAACGCCTGGGCGCGATACCGCGTCACTTTTCGCAGCCTTGGGCGACCGCACCCGCCTGTCACTGCTGACCAAGCTCAGCGACGGGCAAGCACGTTCGATCGCCGGGCTGTCAGCTGGCACGGATCTTACCCGTCAGGCCATCACCAAGCATCTGCGCGTTCTCGAAGAGGCGGGGTTGGTCATCAGCAGCAAGGTTGGGCGGGAAAGCCAGTTCGCTTTCCGGCCCGAGCCTATCGGCGAGATCCGCGCATATCTCGACAGTGTCTCGCAGCAATGGGGCGATGCCCTCTCGCGTCTTCGAGCTTTCGTGGAAACGTAAGCATTTACTTACATGCCGTTTCGTTTTCACGCTGAACGATGGAGCGATGCAGATCACCGATCAACGCGCAAAATCATTAGTATTGACTAATCAATGAGTATCTACTAATGTATTTTCATGATTGAAGCCACCGCCATCGACGCTGTCCTGCGCACGCTCGCTGATCCCACCCGGAGAGCCATATTCGAGCGTGTCGTCAGTTCCGACGAGATTACCGTCGTGGAGTTGACGCGGGGTAGTGGCGTGACACAGGGCGCCATCTCCCAACATCTCAAGTCGCTGAAGCAGGCCGGGTTGGTCGCCGAGCGCCCTGAGGGTCGCAACGTCTATTACCGCGCTCAGCCCGAAGGTCTTGCGCCGCTTGCCGACTGGATGAGCCACTACGGCGTCTTCTGGCGCGAGCGCTTTGCGAATCTCAAAACACTCCTGGAGGAGATTGATCCATGAAAGACGCAGCATTGAAGTCCGACACACAAGACATCGTGGTTGAAGAGAGCTTGCCGCATGCGCCGGAGACAATCTGGAACGCTTTGACAAAAGGCGAACTGATTACGCGCTGGCTTGGGATGCCACTAAGCGGGTTCGAGCCCGTCGTGGGCAAGCGCTTCACATTCAAAACGACGCCGGCCGGCGCGTGGGACGGTTTCATCCAATGCCAGGTGTTGGAGGCGGTGCCGAATGAACGGCTCGTTTATACCTGGCAAGGCGGGCATGAGGGAAATGTCGGCTATGGCTCGCGGTTGGAAACTGTGGTCACGTGGGTTCTTTCCAAGGCAGAAAATGGCACCCGCCTTCGCCTTGTCCATTCAGGCTTCGTGCTGCCGCGCAATGATACTGCTTTCAGGAATATGGGCGCAGGCTGGAAGAAGGTCGTTCCCGGCATTGGCGCCATCGCAGCGGAACACGCCTCGTTGAAAAAGCACAATTGAAGCAACGATCGATTGCATCAGACGTTGGAAAGGCATCTAGGTCGTGAACTCATAAATCTGGTAGAAATGGCGCCTGAAACGGCAAGAAGATGCGAGGAGAAGCGTGAAGGGCGGGGTCTTCCCCCCGACCGAGCGGTTCGACATTGCAGCTTGCAGCCGTTTCGGCGTCCGGAGGATATGGTCCATCTTCCCGGCAACATCGTCGCAAAGGCTTGAAAATGGATAGACATTGCCATCACCTCTGCTCCTCGTATCCGAAAAGATGGCTCATACCAGTTCACGACCTAAACTCATAGGAGGTAGCTATGAAGAATCCGGTCGTTTCACGCGATGAGTGGCTTGCAGCCCGGCTTGCGCTGCTCGAGGAGGAGAAGCAGCTGACGCGCCGCAGTGACGAGATCGCGCGGCGAAGGCAGGCTCTGCCATGGGTCAAGATCGACAAGGACTATGAATTCGATACAGACGAAGGCCGTGCGTCGCTCCCAGGTCTCTTCAAAGGGCGCTCGCAACTACTCATCTATCACTTCATGTTCGGGCCCGATTACAAAGCGGGGTGTCCATCCTGTTCGGCGATCGCCGATGGCTTTAACGGCTCCGTTGTTCACCTCGCCAATCACGATGTAACGCTCATCGCGGTGTCGCGGGCACCGCTTGCCAAGTTGCAGGCGTTCAAACAGCGTATGGGGTGGACTTTCCCCTGGGCGTCTTCATTCGGCAGCGATTTCAACCCGGACTTCCACGTCACATTCACCGAAGACCAACAACGAAAAGGCACCATCGAATACAACTACGCGCGCGAGGAGCTCCCACCATCCGGCGAGGTTGCGTCTGAGGGGGCCAAGGAATTTGCGAGCATGGCAGGTACCGACCCAGCTTCATACGCACGCGAGAGGCCGGGCATAAGTGCATTCGTGCTCGAAGACGGCGTCGTCTATCACACCTATTCCGCCTATGCGCGCGGGGTCGACGGCATCTGGGCAATGTATCAATGGCTCGATCGCGCACCCAAGGGACGAAACGAAAAAAACGACGTCTGGTGGCGCCGCCACGACGAATACAACAACTGAGCAAAGTTCGTGCCTGTGGCGGTAGCCCGGGCACGGCCGATCCCCGAATTCATCAAAGGAGATTAGAATGAGCGAGGCCTACACCGGCGGATGCGCTTGCGGCGCGATCCGTTATCAAATTTCCGCCGAACCGGTTGTCATGCTCGATTGCCAGTGCCGCCAATGCCAGCATGAAAGCGGCACCGGCCATGCGTCCCATCTGACCTTCCCGCGTGCGTGCGTAAAGGTTGAAGGCGAAGCGAGGCTCTGGAACGCGACTGGCGACAACGGAACGGTAAAAACCCGCGCGTTCTGTCCTACCTGCGGATCGCCGGTCTATATGACACTTCCAGATATGCCGGACTATTTCGTTGTGCGTGCGGGGAGCCTCGACGATCCTGGCCGATACAAGCCACAGTTGGTTTCCTGGGCTGCCGCCGGGTACGCATGGGACCACCTCGACCCTGCCCTGCCGAAATTCGAAAAGATGCCGCCGACGTAACGGTTTGATTGTTGGCCAACAGCAACAGGCGTATAGTCGCTGCAGGCGGAGGGCGGATCAGTTCGCGGCCTCCGGCGTAAGCCGGACCGCGTGGGAGGTTTGCCATGACCACTTACGTAATGTTGATCAACTGGACCGAGCTCGGCGTGAAGAACGTACGCGATTCGCCGGCAAGGCTCGATGCAGCCAGAAAGCTGCTCGGCGAGATGGGCGGTTCCTTCAAGGAATTCTATCTCACCATGGGCGAATACGACATGGTGGTCATCGGCGAGGCGTCCGATGATGCGGTCATGGCGCGGTTCGCTCTTTCCCTTGGCATGAAAGGCAATGTGCGCACGAAGACCCTGAAGGCCTTCCCCGAAGCAGCCTATCGCGAGATCATCGCATCACTCGGCTAGGCTGCCGATAAGGAATGGACGTGCGGCACGTCAATTATCTGGAGGCGATACGCGACGACCCGCCCGGCATGCGCGCGACCACGACAAGCTGCGTGACCTCGCCCCGCTTGAAGGCGGCGAGGAAGCGGCGATAATCCTTGAAGGACACACAGCCGTTCGAATCCCCGCGCGGCCCGAGCATATAGGTATGCGCCAGAAGTCCGTCGCGCCCGAAGATCTTGCCCGGCTCGACAGGGTTGAGCCTGATTGCCTGAACGCCGTGGAAAAGCTTTTCGCGCATCGTGAGATTATAGGTATGCGGCGGCGTGGCGCCACGCATCCTCTTGTGGACATAGCGCGGATTGTCGAGCATCGGTCCCAGCCCGGAATGCGCTTCCAGGCGCTCGCCATTCGGCATGTAGACGGTTTTCGCCTCGATGCTGTAGATGGCCGTGCGACCGCGTGAAGCAAAAAGCGGCGCAGGTCTGTAGCTTGGCGCATTATCCTGAATGGCATTGTCCTGCGGCGCATAGGCCAGCATTTGCGGGGCGGCGCGCTTCAAGGCTTTCGTCGACGGCAAGAGCACATCGTCTGCCGGCCGGCGCGGCCTTATCCCTGGCAGCGGCACCGCAGCGATATCATCCTCTGCGGCCGGTTCCTCCTCGGCGAGCACGAGGCTGAACGGCCCCTGCGGCGAGGTCCCGACCGGCGGCGGTGCGTCCTGCAAGGCGGCCACCGCAATTGAAGGCGCCGGGGCGGAAGGCGCAGCAACAGGCGGCTCTGCGTCAAAAGCGGTGTAGGTCTGGATCGAGGCGACCTGCATCGTATCGACACCCGAAGCGCGGGCACCAAAGACATCTTCGGCCAAGGGTCCTGCCCGCACCACATCAAAACGCGCACCGAACGTCTCGGCGGCCAAAGGATGATGCACGGCAGCCACCACCTTGGGCTTTGGCTGCGCGATGACGCTGATCTCTCCGGTCGGTAAAATCACCGAGCCTTCGTCCATCGTGCTGACCTGCCAGGCCGTGTGTTTCAGCTCCGGCACGCGCGGAAATTTCGACGTTTTGGGTAAAGTATCCGAGGGGCTGACGAGCGCGATCGAACGCGACGAAAACGCCCGCTCTGCCTGACTGAAGGCGCCGCTACCCGCCGCGTGGGAGCCGAAAGCGCCTTGCATGGTTGCCACCGCGGCGAGCGCGCCGAGAGAAGCCACGGCACTGACGCCCGCAAGCAAGCCAGCGGACAGCAAACGGCGGCCACGAAAACGGCCCCTCTCGCCAGAAGGCGCAAAGCCCCTGGCGGATCTGACTGCAAACCCCATGATACACGCAACCCACGCTTGGACACCAACGCGTCAGCCTGCGCAAACCCTATTCCCGTGGCAAAACTGAGGCCACAAGACGTAAAACCTGGTTCACGCCGTCATGCTGACTTTATGGACAATGAAGAATGTTGGTTACCAACCCGTTTATGCAGCGACGAATGTTTGAATGAATTTTGGCCAGGAGACCAGCGGGAGCAGCCCACCACTCCCTCGTGGTGGGCCACCCATTCAAGCCTCTACTTCGACGACGAGTTCAATCTCGATCGGCAGGCCGAGGGGCAGGCTTGCAACGCCGAGCACCACGCGGCCGGACAGCTTATCCTCTCCGAAGACCTCAAGCAGCAGCTCGGACGCTCCGTCCGCGACTTTCGGATGATCTCTGAAATCACCTTCGGTGGCGATGTAGACGCCAAGTTTTGCGATGGCCTTTACCTTGTCGAGAGAGCCAAGATGGGCTCTCACGGCCGACAGTGCGCTCAGCGTAGCCACTTCCGCGGCCTTGCGGCCGTCCTCGGCGGTGAGTTCACCCCCAACGCGTCCGATGAACTGGGGCTTGCGGTCGATGACAGGCAACATCCCGCTGAAGAAGACGAGGTTGCCGATCGTCACGGCTTCCACATAGGCGCCGAACGGCGTCGGCGGAGGCGGGAGCGTGATGCCCAGTTCCTGCAGCCGCTGTTCTGCACCGGCTGCCGATGCTTTCACCAGGTTTACCATTTGCCCAGATGTGCGCCGCCATCGACGTGAAGCACCTCCCCTGTTATATGCGGAGCTTCCGTCAGGAAGACGACCGCATCAACGATTTCCTTGACGGTGGAAATGCTCGCCATCGGCGACAAGGTCCGCAGGAAGTCCTTCGGATTGTCCTTGTGCAAAGGCGTGTCGACCACACCGGGAGCGACCGTGTTGACCCGGATACCATCGCTTGCATATTCCATTGCGATGTTCTTGGAGATCGCGTCGATCCCGCCCTTGGTCATCATAGGGACCGAGGCGGAGAGGCCGGCGATCGGATGATCGATCAATGGCGTGGTGATACTGACGATGCTGCCGCCGGACTTCTGCGCCAGCATCTGCTTGACGACCCGCTGGGTCAGGTGGATGAAGCCCTCGAGATTGGTCGAGGACAGCTTTCTGAAATCGTCCATCGTATAGTCGATGAACGGCTTGGTGTAGAAGATGCCGGCATTGTTGACGAGGGCATCGATCGAGCCGAACCGGCTGATTGCGGTCTCTGCAACGCGCCTTGCCGTCTCGGGATCACCGATATCGCCATCGACAACAGCGATCTGATCTGAAGCCCGGAAAGCATCTGAAGAGGTTACCTGGCGGGAAGTCGCGACGACATTGTAGCCGCGCTCGGCAAAGGCGTTGACGATGCCTGCTCCGATACCCTGGGAGGCTCCCGTGACGATAACAGTTTTAGGTGTTGGCATTTTAGTCTCCATCGGTTGCTAGCGCAGCAATTGCGCTTGTTGCCGATGAATATGGCTGAGACCCTATTGCGCGATTAGATGGAAATATCTGGAATCTATTTTCCATCTATGCAAAAATCTGTCTATGACGGATTTGAATGACATCGCGGTTTTCGTGAAGGTTGCGCAGTTCGAAAGCTTCAGCCGCGCGGCCCGCTCGCTCGGGATGCCGGTATCGACCGTCAGCCGCAAGGTCTCCGCGCTCGAAGACCAGCTCGGGGTCACCTTGATCCAGCGCACGACCCGCAAGCTGACGCTGACGCTACAGGGCCGTGCCTACTACAGTCAGTGCAGCGAACCTCTCAGCCAGTTATTCGATGCCGAGCAGGTTCTGACCCAAACGCAGAAACAAGCGGAGGGCCTCCTCAAAATCTCGGTACCTGTGCTCATGGGGCAGGAACCATTTTATGAATTTCTCTCCGCTTTCCTGAAAAGACACCCGCGCATCGAGGTCGATCTCTTCATCACAAACCTCTTCGTCGATCTGATTGCGGAGAATGTCGACGTCGGCATTCGCTTCGGAGAGTTGCGCGATTCAACCATCGTCACGCAAAGGATCGGCAAAAGCGTCCGCTGTGTCGTCGCGGCACCGGACTATCTCGAAGGGCGGACCGCCCCGGGAAAACCGGAGGATTTGAGGGACCATCAGTGCATCCTGCTCAACGGCCGTAACAATGAGGCGGAATGGCATCTGGTCAACGGACGCAAATCGCTCAAGCAGCATGTGTCAGGACCGCTCTCGAGCAGGGATTTCCAGTCGGTCGCCGCGTTCACCTATCGTGGCCACGGGATCGGCCTTTTGCCGTCGACCTATTGCGACGAGCAGATCAAACGCGGCGAACTCATCCGCCTGCTGCCGGACTGGTCATCGCCGGAGATCTTCGTGCATGCGGTCTATCCGACCCGTCGGTATCTGCCGGCAAAACTGCTGGTCTTTCTCGATGAACTGAAGGCGTGGAAGAGCCCGCTGTGGATTCCATTGCGCTGATAGCCATGTAGTTTGGCCAATAGCATACATCGAACTACTTAGAGAGACCGACCACGGCAAAGTAAAAATGCAGGCATCCGAGCTCAAAGCTTGCCGTTTTGAACTATCTCGGCTACTTTTGACAACTGCTGCAAGTTAGTCGGGGACGGCTGTCAGCCGGGTTTCACATGTCACACAATCTTATGGTCAATGGCAGTGACTATGCCGTCGATGTGGATGACGACATTCCGCTTCTATGGGTTCTTCGCGACACCATAGGTCTTACCGGCACGAAATTCGGCTGTGGCATTGCCATGTGCGGTGCCTGCACCGTGCATGTGGATGGCATGCCGGTGCGGTCGTGCATCATGCCGGTCGCAGAGGCGGTGGGCAAGACCGTCACCACGATCGAGGCGATCGGCGATACAGCCGAAGGCGCGCGGATACAGAGGGCCTGGCTGGACATCGATGTAGTACAGTGCGGTTACTGTCAGTCCGGACAGATCATGTCCGCGACTGCCCTCCTTGCTGCCAATCCATCGCCGACCGACGACGATATCGATGCGGTCATGGCGGGAAACATCTGTCGATGCGGCACGTATCCGCGCATTCGGGCGGCCATCAAGCAGGCGGCGAAGGCGGGGTGATGCGATGTCCATTCACGACAAAGTCAACGTTTCCGTTTCACGCCGCCACTTTCTGATCGGCGCATCGCTAACAGGAACTGGCCTCGTTTTCGGGTTGCGGCCGTCGATTTCTTCAGCTGCCGCAGCCGGGTTTGAACCAAACCCCTTCATTCGCATTCCTGCCGACGGCAAAATTGTCCTCATCATGCCAGCCGCGGAGATGGGGCAAGGCATCTATACGTCGATAGCGATGCTGCTCGCCGAAGAACTGGAAGTCTCCCTCGACCAGGTAGTGCTGGAGCATGCACCTGCGGATCCTACCCGTTACGCAAACCCGTTGCTGGGCGACCAGATCACCGGCGGTTCACTCTCCATTCGCGGCGTTTACGAGCAGATGCGCAAGGCCGGTGCCAGCGCCCGTATGGTGCTGATCAACACCGCAGCGCGTGGCTGGGACGTTGCGCCGGATACGTGCACAGCCGAGGCCGGGGAGGTCGTTCACGCCGCAAGCGGACGCACCGCGGCCTATGGCAGCCTTATTCGGGCGGCTGCAGCCGAGACCGTTCCACAGGACGTCCCACTGAAGCCGGCATCGAGCTTCAAGGTTATCGGCCAGGCCATCCGGCGCCTTGATAGCCCGCAGAAAGTGAACGGTACTGCAAAATTCGGCATCGACGCCCGTCCCGAAGGCGTGTCCTACGCCGCAATCGCGATCTGTCCGCACTTCGGTGGCAAGCTGCGCAGCGTCGATGACAAGCCGGCAATGGCGGTCAAGGGCGTCAAGCAGGTGGTCCGCATCGAGGATGCGGTTGCGGTCGTGGCCGATAATACCGGAGCCGCCCGCAAGGGGCTTGCGGCGCTTTCCATCGAGTGGGACCCCGGACCCAGCGGCGATCTTACATCGGCCGACCTAGAGAAGAGCGTGGAGGATGCGACGAACGGCGGCAAGGCCCTGCCCCATATAAATGAAGGCGATGTCGTCAAAGCTGAAGCAGAACACGGGCCGGTCCATGAATTCGTCTACCGCATGCCGATCCTCACGCATTCGGCAATGGAGCCAATGAACTGCACCCTTCACGTTCGCAAGGACAGCTGCGACGTGTGGACCGGCACCCAGGTTGCGGGGCGTGCGCGGCAGGCCGTGGCGGACGTCACAGGCCTGCCTTTGGACAAGGTCCTTGTTCATAACCAGCTTCTCGGTGGCGGTTTCGGCCGAAGGCTCGACGTCGATGGCGTCATTCTGGCGGCGAAGATCGCAAAACAGGTGGATGGTCCGGTGAAAGTCACATGGAGCCGCGAGGAGGACATCCGCCACGACTGTTATCGCTATCTGAATTACAGCAAGATCACGGCCACGCTCGGTCCGGACGGCATGCCCGTCTCGTGGCGTCACCGCGTAATCGGTCCCGCCGTCATGGCACGCTGGCTGCCGGCCTTTACCAAGGACGGTATCGACCTTGACATCATGGGTGGTGCAGAGTCGTCCTACGCGATCCCGAACAAATTTACCGAGTTCGTACGCCATGAGGCCCCCGACGGAATGTTGACGGGCAACTGGCGCGGCGTCGGCGCTACGCGCAACATCTTTCCGATCGAAGGCAGCATCGACGAACTGGCTAGTGCGGCGAAGACCGATCCGCTCGAGTACCGCAAGCGCCTGCTCCAGCATAAGCCGCGTCTCCTTGCCGCTCTTGATCTGGCCGCCGAAAAGGCTGGCTGGTCAAATGCCCTGTCCCAAGGCAAAGGACGGGGCATCGCCCTTTCGGAGGATTTCGGCAGCTTTGCCGCAATGATTTCTGAAGTCAGCGTCGGGGACGACGGAAAACCCAAGGTCGAGCGCATCGTCTGTGCAGTCGACTGTGGCCAGGTCGTCAACCCGGACACTGTGGACGCCCAGATATTGAGCGGTATCGTCTATGGCCTCAGTGCTGCACTCTACGGACGCCTGACCGTCCAGAACGGAGCCGTTGTCGAGAGCAACTTCGACGACTCCCCCGTGTTGCGCATACATGAGACGCCGAAGATCGAGGTCTACATCGTTCCGAGTTCGGAGGCGCCAGGCGGCATAGGTGAGGTCGGAACGCCGGGCGTTGCTCCGTCGCTTTACAATGCGATCTTTGCGGCCACCGGCAAGCGGCTGCGGTCGCTGCCGATCGACCAGCACGAATTCCAGAGAGTTTGATCATGGCCATGCGTTTTGCCGCCATTGCGATTGCATCCGTTCTCGCGACAGCCGGAACGTATGTCGTCATGGGATCCTTGCAAGGCTACGCCGAGATATCGAGTGCCGGGGCGCTCAAGGCCGTCTCCGATTTCGATACGATAACGGACACCAGCGCACGCTCGAAGGCCATCTTCGAAGAGGCAAGCCGCGTCCTGACGCATCCGCGCTGCATCAACTGCCATCCGGCAACCCGCAGCCCGACGCAGGGTGAAGACAAGCACCCGCATGTACCGCTGATGATCGCCAGCAACAGCTCGGTGGGTCCGCTGGGTCTTGCATGCAGCGCCTGCCATGGCGCGGAGAACCGTTCGATCGTCGGAAGCCGTATGAAATCCATCCCGGGCAACGCACACTGGCAATTGGCTCCGGCCAGCATGGCCTGGCAAGGGCTGACGGTCAGCGAAATATGCCAGCAGGTGAAGGACACGAGCCGCAACGGCAATCGTTCGCACGGAGATCTCATAAAACATATGGGCGAGGATCACCTGGTCGGCTGGGCATGGCACCCGGGCGATGGAAGGTCCGCCCCGCCCGGATCGCAGGAGACATTCGCAGCGCTGATCGCCGCCTGGGTCAAGACCGGTGCCGACTGTCCCGATTGATCAACCGGGCCCGGCCAGACACCCAACAAAACTGTGATTTTGCCGAAATGCAATTAGCGGTTACGCTGCCAGCGCATCACAGAAAAGCTCAGGAGTTAGACGATGAAGACAATCCTCGTACTTGCCGCTGCTTTCGGTCTTACCGTATCGGCCGCCTCGGCCGATTGTGCCGGACACACCGCCTCCGTCGACAAGGACATGACGACAGCCAGTGTCTCGAAAGACCAGACACCCATTCCGGCTGAGAACCAATCAGTCAAACAGGAAAAGCCCCAACAGGAAGCCGAATAGCTCGAGCTTTCAGGCGTGCCTGCCAGTGTCGTCACAGTCGGGTATTGCCTCATCCCTCTCCGTCATCCTCGGGCTTGACCCGAGGACCCACGGCTAAACTGCGAGGGCATCTCCATTCCGGCAGTTGATCCATGATGGCTGCTCCGTCATTGAGCAAGGATTTAACTGAAATGCTCGGTTGCCCGAAACAACTCTTCTTCCTTTGCCATGGGTCCTCGGGTCAAGCCCGAGGATGACGGAAAGGTGGGTAGACTTCAGGGAGCAAACTTACACCCTCATGGTGAGCTTCCTGAGCTTGTCGAAGGGCGAACAAACGAGAGCTATTCCACGGCCCTCAGTTCTGAGGCGCTTTTCAGGACCCTCCCGCCATCATCCTGCTCGATCATATAGGCGGGCTCTTCTTTCGAAGCCTTGCGCGTCACCTCGACACCCTTGATCCTCCGCGTCACCGATTTGGTGAACGTCTCGACTACCTTGCCAGCGCCCTTAGCCCAGTTCCATTCAAGTTGCAGGCTCGCCTAGATGCAACTGATGGTATACTTGAGATTGTCATTGCCGCCGCTGCCTAGCGTGTGAGCGATTGAACTGAGACCTGGGGGATTTTATGGTGGAGATATCAGCGGCAAATGAGCGCCTACTACTCAAGGCACTCAACGAAGGTGAGTTGTTTCTCATACTTGGGGCTGGTGCATCAGCGACTTGCAAGAACGCAGTGGGGGAACCAGTTAAACAGAGTGGTGCACTCGCCGAGCTGATAGCAGAGACGGCAGGGCTTGAGTACTCAAACGATCCACTCTCCGAGGTGATTGGCGCGGTGCTCGGCCGGCGAATGAGTGAGGAAAAGCTTCACCAGATATTGAGAGCGGAGTATACAAGAATAGTACCTTCGCCAGAATTGGAAGCTCTGTTAAATTTCACTTGGCGTCGCATTTATACGTGGAACATCGATGATGCTTTGAACAATGTGAGAGGCGGCGTTCAGCGACGGCGCTACTTTAATGGCCTGGCAGATAAAGTTGCCGTGCATGAAGGATTGGACTACCTGCACGTCGTACATCTACATGGTGAAGCGGTAAAACCGGAACACGGCTTCATTTTCAGTAATTATGATTACAATTCCCGGCTGAATCGAGATGCGCATGACTGGTATCGGTCGGCCGCCGATGACTATATTGCCCATACCCCAGTATTTATTGGTAGTAAATTGAACGAACCAATAATGGCAGCAGAGCTTGATCGAGCACGGCCAGATTCCAGCACTGGTCTTGGAATTGCATTCTTAGTCACGCCTGATAAATTCTCAGATATACAGCGAGCTAGTCTGGAAGCGCGTAACATCGTTATCATCAAGGCGACACTAGAAGAATTTGTGTCATGGTTAAATTCGAAAATCCAACACACTATAACACCCGTTAATGTCGCCCAAAACGTAAATGCATTCGCAAATGCACTAACCAAGCGGGTATCGATCGATGCTTCGGATTTGGCGACGGCAAACTCTATCATTGTCCGAAGCTGGCGAAGCGCCAAAATCGACGCTGACGCGATGCAGGGCCAGAACAAAGCCCGGACGGCACGATTGTACCTTGAGGGAACTCCGCCAACTTGGGCAATTGCAGCGTCCAGCATACCCGTTTGGTTGAAAAATACAGATGAGCTCTATGAAGAATTTGTCAAAGCAATAACAGAGCGCGACAGACTATTTTTAGTGTACGGGCAGTCCGGAAGCGGTAAAACGACGGCCGTATTGCAAGCTATCTTGCGGTTTTCACGGGAGAACCCAACCGTACCAATTTACGAATTACGTGGCGATGTGCCATCTCTTAGGGCGGCACTCAATCTCGTTCGAAGACTCCATGAAACCGAACACGTGATTGTTTACGTTGCCGATGCATTCATCTTCGGTGATTCACTGTCTGAAGATATTCTTGGTATACCTCAAGGCAAGTTGACAATTGTGACGAGTGCACGGTCTGGTGAATGGAGAGACCATATTCAACGACGGGTTGGCGATATCTGCACGGCGTTTCAATACCAGAGGTTTGTCCCGGATGACTATGAGCCGCTCATCCAGCGATTATTAGAATACGTTCCAGCGCCTCGTTTCAAGAAAATGCAACCAGCCGCGCGAATTGCCAAGTTGAATGCATCAAACAGCCAACTATTAATAGCTCTTAAGGAAACTACCGAGTCGAAGCGGTTTACCGATGTAATCACTGATGAATTTCAGAAGCTCCCAAGTGACGACAGCAGGCTTCTCGCTCTTCTCGTCGGGATTCCAACTATTGCGAGAACTGGGGTAACTCAAGAAGCGGTCAGAGAATCCTACAATCACCTGAAGATGAATCTAACGTTTGAAGAAGCCATGCAGCCATTGGATGGGATTGTCGTACTTGATACGAATGGTCGGTATCTAGCACGTCATGAATTATATATGCGGCACATTGTAGAAAATGTTGCATCGCTTAAATCCGTCGTAGACAGCATGGTCGAAATTCTGAGGACCTATACTAAGTACCGTTTGCCAATTTTAAAAACAGTAGGGCGGCAAGACGGGATATTATTTCGATTCTTGCTCAATCACAATTTCATCGCGCCCTTGGCGAAACGTAGAGATTCTTTCAACCAAGGGCTGAGACTCTATGAGTCATTTGAAATCGATTTCCAACTCGATGGTCACTATTGGCTCCAGTATGGCCAGTATCTAGTGACCATGGGAGAACTCGAACGTGCGCTGGGAGTTCTTAACAAGTCACTGCAGGCCTATCCTAACAATCCCTATGCTGCCCATGCATATGCAGACTTGCAGTTACGGGTTGCTACGGCAAGACCAAATTACGATGCAGTAGCGGTTCAACTTATCGGCGATGCCGTTAAGACGCTTGAAGGACAGCACGAGCAAGGAAACTGGGAATGGGATCAGTATCCGATAGTTACGCTGGCCGAAAAACATGTAGGCACACTATTGAAACATAACCAAAATGATCAAGCACGGGAAGCAGCAAGGCGATATTTTAAGATTATCGAAGACCTCGCAAGACGAAACCCTGCTGGACCACTGCAGCGTGCACGCGAAACTCTAGCGCAGTATATAGCAACAGGTTTATGGGGTGGAAATTCCAACATACCGCGCAACCGCCCTTCGGAAAGCGGAGGTAGGAGCTCGCGCAGCCGGTGGAGGAAGTAAAATTACCCTCAAAATTACTCATCCTCTCGCCTCCTTGCCAATTCCTCCCCCGATCCTTACATAAATCATTGGAGGACGGCCTCCACGCTTCCCAAGCGTTTCCAGACAATCCGGGACGGCCCGATCGAACATTAAAGGATGGTCGTCATGGCCTGGATTATTCTCATTTTGGCCGGTCTCTTCGAAATCGGCTGGGCCATCGGGCTCAAATATTCCGATGGTTTTACCAAACTCACCCCTTCAGTTCTCACCGCCGGCAGCATGGTCATCAGCGTCGTTCTGCTGGGCCTTGCCTTGCGCGATCTGCCGGTCGGCAGCGCCTATGCGGTGTGGACCGGCATCGGCACGGTCGGCACGGCGCTGCTCGGCATGTATATCTTCGGCGAACCGGCAACGGTGGTGCGCCTTGTGTGCATCGGACTGATCGTTGCCGGCATTGGCGGGCTGAAATTTCTGGCCTAGCACCACTTATCTCCCCCCTTTGTGGGGGAGAAAGAATTTTCTTGGCTTTAGCCCTTGCTAAAGCCTTAGAAAATTCAAGAGAGGGGATAGTGTTATGCGTTCAAAATCCCCTCTCTGGCGATTTCTAGCACTTAGCAAGGGCTAAGATGCTGAAATCGCTTTCTCTCCCACAAGGGGAGAGATAAAATAGCATCATGACCGAACAGCAGATCACGCCCCTCACCTCTTCCGAAATCGAGCGCTATGCCCGCCATATCATCCTTGGCGAGGTGGGCGGGCCCGGCCAGCAAAAGCTGAAGCGCGCCCGCGTGCTTGTCGTCGGCGCCGGCGGGCTCGGCGCGCCGGTGCTGCAATATCTGGCGGCGTCGGGCGTCGGCACGCTCGGCATTGTCGATGACGACCGCGTGTCGTTGTCGAATTTGCAGCGGCAGATCATCCATTCCACCGAACTTGTCGGCTCGCCCAAGGTGGAGAGCGCGGCGCGCGCCATCGCCGCGATCAACCCGCATGTGACCGTCGAGGCGCATGAGCTGCGCATCGCGCCCGACAATGTGGCGGATCTCGTCAGCCGCTATCACATCGTCGTCGATGGCTCGGATAATTTCGATACGCGCTATATGCTGGCGGATACTTGCCTTGAAGCGAAGCGGCCGCTGGTTTCGGCGGCGCTCGGGCGCTTCGATGGGTCGGTGACGACGCTGATGCCCTACGCGTCGAATGCGGCGGGCGAGCCGAACCCCTCCTACCGCGACCTCTTCCCCAATCCGCCGCCGCCCGGGCTTTTGCCCGCCTGCGCCGAGGCCGGCGTGCTCGGCGTCCTGCCCGGCGTCATCGGCACCCTGCAGGCGACCGAGGTGATAAAGCTCATCACCGGCATCGGCGAGCCGCTCATCGGGCGGCTGCTGCTTTATGATGCGCTGACCTCGCGCTTCGAGACCATAAAGTACAAAGCGCGCAAGGCCTGACGAATGGCGCTCGCGCTTTCCGCCGAACAGCAGGCGATTGCCAATGGCGCGCGCGGGGAAGGTGCCGCGATGGCGATGCGCATCGTCGCTGCCACCGCGCGGCTGATGGGTGCGCCATCGCTCATCCCGATCGCCTCGGCGCATATTGACGGCGCGCTTTATCACGGCGATAGCGGTACGCTGTTTGCGGAAAAGCTGGCCCTCGGCGGCGGCAAGGTTGCGGTGCGCGCGACGCTGAATGTCGGCTCGCTCGATCTCACCGGCTGCTCGAAGAACCGTCTTCCACCCCATGAGCGCGGCATGGCCCGGCGCATGATGGATGCCTATCGCACGCTCGGCTGCGAGCCCAGCTGGACCTGCGCGCCCTATCAGGCTGGCCATCGCCCTGCGCTGGGCAGCGACGTCGCCTGGGGCGAGAGCAATGCCGTCGTTTTTTGCAATTCCGTGCTTGGCGCGCGCACCAACCGCTATGGCGATTTTCTCGATATCGCCTGCGCCATATCCGGCTTTGCGCCCTATTACGGCCTGCACCGGCCGGAAAACCGCCGCGCCACGGTGGTTTTCGATGTGTCCGGGCTGGATCCGGCATTCCTCGGCTCCGAGGTCGCCTGGCCGATCCTCGGCAGTCTATATGGCCGCGAGATCGGCGATGCGGTCGGCGTGGTTGCGGGCGTCGCCGCCCACCCCGGCGAGGACGCGCTGAAAGCATTCGGCGCGGCATCCGCTTCGGCCGGCGCTGTCGGCCTGTTCCATGTCGCGGGCGTCACCCCGGAAGCGCCGGACCTTGCGACCGCCCTGCATCATCAGCCGCCACAGGCGGTGATCAAAGTCACGGCCGGGATGATCGCGGATTCGCGCCGCCGCCTCTCCACCGCGCTTGACATGGATCGTATCGACGCCGTCGCCATCGGCAGCCCGCATCTGTCAATCGCGGAGTTCGACCAGCTGGAAGCGTTGATCGGCGAGCGTAAGCTCAAGGTCACGCTTTATGCCTGCACCGGCCGTCATACGCTTGGCGCGCTAGAGAAAAATGGCCGCCGGAAGGCGCTGGAAGCAGCAGGCGTCGTCATCGTCGCCGACACCTGCGTCGTGGTCACGCCGATTCTGCCGGATATCGAAGGCGCGGTGCTGATGACGAATTCCGGCAAGTTCGCCCACTACGCGCCGGGCAATACCGGCTATGGCGTCATCTATGGCTCCATGGCCGAATGCGTGGAAAGCGCCGTTCTCGGCCGCCCGGTGTTCGAGGTTGCGGCATGAAGGCGGAAGTCCTTGTCGCGGGTCAACCTGCCGATGCGCCTGCCCTTGTGCTCACCGCCCCGATCAGCTTCTGGGGCGGCGTCAATCCGAAGACCGGGCTGATTGCCGATGTGCGCCATCCGCAGCATGGCATTTCGATCAGCGGCAAGGTGCTGTGCCTGCCCGGCACCATCGGCTCGTCCTCGGCTGCCGCCGTGCTGCTGGAGCTGGTCAGCGCAGGCCTCGCACCGGCCGCGCTCATCCTGCACGAACCCGACGCGATCCTGCTGCTCGGTCTCATCGTTGCACAGGAGATGGGCCACGTAACGCCGATGGCATTACGGCTGGATCGCACTGAATTTGGAGAGTTCGTGGATACAAAGCTAGCAATTGGCGGTGACGGTTCAATTACACCGAGCTAGGTGCTGCGAGACCGTTTGAGAATTCAGCCTGACGAGTCCAGCTGGTGTGGTTTTTCGAGAACCGGAGCGCAGCGGACTTATTCGTCCGTGAGCACCGGAAGCGCAGAAAACCGCATCAGATGGCCGTCAGGGTGGATTGTCACCGGTCTCGGGGTAGGACCCGGTCCGGCGGGCGGTGACCATCGATGAAGGCGCGGATGTTGATGATTACCTTCTCGCCCATATCGATGCGGCCTTCGAGCGTTGCCGAACCCATATGCGGCAGGATCACAACCTTGCCTTGCCTTGCAAGCTTGCGCAGCTTGGAGTTGACTGCGGGCTCGTGCTCGAACACGTCAAGCGCCGCGCCCGAAAGTTTGCCGTGTTCCAGCTGCTCGATCAGCGCATGCTCGTCGATGATCTGACCGCGCGCGGTGTTGACGACAAATGCCGTCGGCTGCATCAGCGCGATGCGCCGGGCGGAGAGGAGATGGAAGGTCGCGGGTGTCGAAGGACAATTGACCGAAATGATATCCATGCGGGCAAGCATCTGATCGAGGCTCTCCCAATAAGTCGCCTCAAGTTCGTCTTCGGTCTTCGGGCTTACCGGCTTGCGGTTGTGATAGTGGATCGACAGACCGAACGCCTTGGCGCGGCGGGCTACAGCAGTGCCGATCCGGCCCATGCCGACAATGCCGAGGCGCTTGCCCCAGATGCGGCGGCCGAGCATCCACGTCGGTCCCCAACCTTCCCATTTGCCATCGTCGAGCAGGATCGAGGCCCCCTCGACCAGACGCCGCGGAACGGCCAGCATCAAGGCCATGGTCATGTCCGCCGTGTCTTCGGTCAGGACATTGGGTGTGTTGGTAACGGTAATGCCGTGTTTGGCGGCGGCCACGACATCGATATTGTCGGTGCCATTGCCGAAATTGGCGATGAGCTTGAGATTGGGACCGGCTGCGCTGATAATTTCTTCGGTGATATGGTCGGTAATGGTCGGCACAAGAACGTTGGCGTGGCTGACAGCCTCGATCAGTTCCGCCCTCGTCAGCCGTCGATCATCGACGTTAAGCCGCGCCTCAAAGAGTTCGCGCATGCGCGTCTCGACGGAATCCGGCAATTTGCGGGTGATGACGACCAGAGGCTTTTTGCTCACCAATATTACCCTCCCAATTCGCGCCGCATTGAGACCTCTTTAACCAAGTCATTGCAAACTGCAATTGCTCGTGGCGTTCTGCACCTGTCTATCAAGGCGGCGTACAGAAGACAAAGAAAAATAGGGATCGTTCTCCATTCGGCCGCAATTTGGCGGTTGCAAACCCGGGACGATGAAGGACTGACTTGTTGAATATTCGAAATTTTCGCCTTTTTGCTTTTGCGGCTGCGATCGTTCTGGCAATTCCACTCGGCATGCCGGCGCTGGCACGAGCCGCCGCTGCGGCGCAGATAGGCCCAAGCGGCCTGCCGCTGCCGCGTTTCGTCAGCCTGAAGCCGGGGCGCGTCAATTTGCGCGTAGGGCCTGGGCGCGACTACGCGGTGACCTGGCTGTTTCTCAAATCCGGCCTCCCGGTCGAGATAGTGCAGGAATACGATAATTGGCGGCGCATCCGGGATTCGGAGGGCACGGAGGGCTGGGTCTATCAGTCGCTGCTGTCTGGCAAGCGCACGGCAATGACCGCGCCTTGGCAGCGCGACAAGGATGGCGTGATGCTGAACGTCTACCGCAGTGCCAACGATACGGCGAGCATCGTCGCCAAAGTGCAGCCCGGTGTTCTGGGAAGCCTCAAGACCTGCAATGGAAATTTTTGCCGCGTCGTGTTCAGCGGTGCCAGCGGCTGGATGCGTCAGTCGGACATCTGGGGCGCCTATCCGGACGAGAAGTTCGACGACTAGACTTCGGGAAGTGGCAGCACAACGTCGCCATTGGCTCATTTCGCCTCACAATTCCCCTTTGCGCACCGAGGGTCAAATTTCGGCCCGACTCTTTCGCTAGCAGCCCTTTGGACCTGCCGTCATGCAATCACCACAACCGATTGCTATTGGTGCGGTTGCATATGCGAGCAGACGATTCGAGCACTGGGCCCACCCCTGAAGGAGAACGTAATGGCTAGAATGCATGCTATTGTCGGGCGTGCCCGCCGTGTGATTGACGAATCCCTTTTGAGCAATACGGCGCGATCGGTCCGGCGGGACCGACTTACATACCTGTCACCACGCAAGCTGAGGCGCCTTGAAGGTGCATTGAGTGAGATCCAGAAGCGGCGGGTGCCCGGCGATGTGGCGGAGTTCGGCGTTGCCCTCGGCGGAAGCGCGATCGTTCTCGCCACGACGGCGACAAGCCAGGGGCGGAGCTTCCATGGCTTCGACGTTTTCGGCATGATCCCTCCTCCCACTTCGGAAAAGGACGACGTGAAATCGAAGGACCGCTACGAGAAGATCGCAAGCGGAAAGTCTTCGGGGCTCGGCGGCGACGAATATTACGGATATCGCGACAATCTCTACGATGATGTCTGCCGCTCATTCGCGAAATACGGCCTCGATGTCGACAGCTCGAACGTTGATTTGCACAAGGGGTTGTTCGAAAACACAATGCCTAATGCCAAAATGGAGCGGATGGCCTTCGCCCATATCGATTGCGACTGGTACGATCCGGTCATGTATTGCCTGAACAAGGTAGCGGACCGGTTGAGCCAGAACGGCGTCATTTTGATCGATGACTACCACGACTACGGTGGATGCCGGACCGCAACGGATGAATTCCTGCGCCAGCGCGGGGATTTCACTTTTGATGACGGAGAAAACGTCATCCTTCGCCGGACGGGCACCATCGCCTGACCATCCAATTCAGCCGGACAGAATATTGCGTCGCAGCAAAAATTGTTGCAACGCGTCAAAATTTACCTATGCTGCCCGGTAGAAGATTTCCCGAAATTGGGAGTTTCGACAAGCCCATGAGCGCCGTCACCGCATCAAAAACATTCCGCCCGGACATTGAAGGGCTGCGTGCCCTGGCAGTTTCTGGAGTGATCGCCTTCCACTTCGGCTATTCTGGACTGCCTGGAGGTTTTGTCGGCGTCGATATCTTTTTCGTCATATCCGGCTATCTCATTACCCAGCATCTTCAGCAGGAAATCGCCAAGCACGGCACGGTCAATCTTTGGACGTTCTATGCGCGGCGGGCACGCCGTCTGCTTCCGGCCTCGCTTTTCGTCATTCTCGTTACCCTTGTGGCTGGATATTTTATCCTCGCGCCGTCCGAGCAGGAGCTTTATTCCAAGGGAGCACTGTTCGCCTCGACGTATATAATCAACCTGTGGCTCATCCGTTGGTCTCTCGACTATTTCGCTGTCGACGCCACGAACAACCCGTTCATTCATTTCTGGTCGCTATCGGTCGAGGAACAGTTCTATCTCGCCTGGCCCGCACTTCTCCTGCTGTTTACGCGGATACGTCCGGGTAAACATGGTGTGTTTCTGCTGATGGCAGCCGTAGCCGCTATTTCGTTTGCGCTTTGCGCGTGGCTGACCGTTGTTTCCCAGCCTTGGGCGTTCTATTTTTCACCTCTCCGGGCTTGGGAATTTGCGATCGGCGGTCTCGCCTCCATGGCGCTGTTGAACAATTGGGCCAAACGGTTTCAATATTCGCCGGCGATGGGCTGGATTGGCCTTGCATTGATCGCCATAGCCTATTTGCGCGTATCCGAGCAGGATGCCTTTCCTGGCTTTATCGCACTGGTGCCCGCGATGGGCACTGTGATGGTGCTGCTTGGCGGCGTGCACCAAAGCGCCTACGGACCAAAGGCCCTTCTCGCGGTCAAGCCCGCTCAGTGGGTGGGAAAGCTGTCGTATTCGCTCTACCTTTGGCATTGGCCGGTCATTGTCTATGCGGCGATGCTGGTACCTGATCTGACCAGCGTACAACGTATTCTGCTCATGCTGCTGACCCTTGCACTGTCGATTTTCAGCTATCGTTTCGTTGAAAATCCCATACGCAGGAACGCTTGGCTCATGGCCAGTACTCGCCGTTCCCTCGCCTTCGCCGCGCTGCTGACGATGACGGGCGTCACGGTTGGCTACGCGAGTGCGACGCTTGCAAAGCACAATATCACGTCGCAGCAACGCATGATTGCCGAGACAGCGGAACGCCCGTCTACGGTGCGCGCGACGGATGAAAGCTGCGTGCTGGATCTCGAGACGGTCAAGCCGAAGCCTTGCATATTCGGGTCGCAATCTTCCAGTCAAACGATCGTGCTTTTCGGTGACTCACATGCCGATCACTGGTCGACGCCTCTTATCGATATCGCCAAGAAAGACGATATCCGCCTCGTTACCTACCTCAAATCATCGTGCCGGGCGACGCGGGTCACCACATGGTCCATCAAACTCAAACGCGATTACACCGAGTGCGATGAGTGGAGAGATTTGGCGATCAAGGAAATGGTCGCAATGAGGCCTCAGCTCGTCATCATCTCGCAGCTTTCGATAAGTCATCTCAATGAGGAGATCAGTGACTCGTCCGAACTGTCGCCGCGCAGGCGACAATGGGCTGACGGGATAAAGTCAACGATACAGCCGCTTGTCGATGCAGGCATCAAGGTCGTTTTCCTGCGCGATGTCCCAACGCACAAAGCGTATTTGGACAAATGTGTGGCGCGCGCTCTCTGGCAAGGCAGAGACCCGTCGATTTGCGATACGCCACGCGCTGCGGCGCTCAATGAGGGTGATGCAAAAATTGAAAAAGGCATCGTGAGCAGCATCCAGAATGCATCATATGTCGATATGACATCATTTTTCTGCAGCGACACGCTGTGCCATGCCACGATCGATGGAAAGTTGATGTTCCGGGATCGTCACCACATTGCCACCGCCTACGCCGAATCCTTGGCGGCGCCACTCGAACGCGCAATCTTGAAACCGGCGATAGCAGGTGCTGTGAAATCTCAGCCTGCCAGTGAGAAAAACCTTTAAACGGAATAGCTTGTTGGGGCGGCGATGACCTCCATCGCCGCCCCAAGCTTTGCTGCCCGCCCCAAAATTGCCAATTAGCCCACAGAATGATGCATCTCTTGCCGCCTGCCCGGAGAGATTGCATTTGAACGCGTTTATTCGTTATAAGCCATTGTTTTCAGCGTCATATTTATCGAAAACCAGGATGACAAATCCAGCTTGGACACCACACTCGCTTGTACGTATCGTAATAGCTGGCTAAGGGTCAGGACCTAATGAGCGGGGAACCAGTATTGAAGACACTTCTTGGGTTATTGAGGTCCGACAGGCCTGCGTCGCGGATCGCGAGACGCCGTCTTTCAATCGATATCTCAGAGATGGCCGTTTACACGATCGGCGATGTGCACGGTTGCTACGATCAGCTGCTTGAACTGGAAAGCATGATCACCGAAGACGCTGCTGGGCTGCCCGGCAAAAAGCTCATCATCATGCTGGGAGACTATGTCGATCGCGGGCCTGCCTCCGCCCAGGTTATCGAGCACCTGCTCCACAAGCCGCATGCCGATTTCCAGCGCATCTGCCTGACCGGCAATCACGATATGGCCATGCTCGACTATCTGGAAAAACGGCTGTCCCTGTCGGGGTGGTGGCACATGGGAGCCAACTCGACATTGCTTTCCTACGGCATTGACGTGGAGCGTCTGAGGGTGATCCACCGCACTCCCCAAATGCTCGATGACACCATCCGCGCTTCAATTCCCCACCGGCATAAACAGTTTCTGCGATCCTTGCCAATCATGATCAACGCCGGAAGCTTTCTGTTTGCACACGCCGGTATAAGGCCCACCCTTTCGCTGAAAGATCAAAAAGATGACGACCTTGTCTCCATCCGCAGCGAATTCTTTGAAAACGCCCATCTGCTCCGGCAATGGGTCGTTCACGGTCACACGCCGATAGAAACCCCCCGCCAGGAAGGAAGGCGGTTCAATCTCGATACCGGGGCCTTCTCGACAGGCAAACTGAGTGCGTTGCGGCTCTGGCAGAAGAAGGGCCGCGTGTTCACGACGTAAGGGCTCTATGTTTTGGTTGGGGGCATTCGTGGCGTATCGAGATAGTAACTTGAGTATCGCTCCATGAAATGCTCGGTGCTTCCGTAAGAGCTGTACTTTGCAAGCCGCTTCATATCGACCTTGTTGAGGACCAGTCCGAGAATCTTTGGCGCGATTTCCGCCTCCGCTTGCAGCACGGACTTGACGAGTGCGCGAGGCGTGACACCCCACTCGGCAACCATGACGAACCCATCGGCCATTGGAGCGAAGGCCTTGGCATCAACGACCGGGCCAAGCGGTGGCAGGTCGATGACAATATAGTCGAACACAGTGCGCGCTTCATCCAGCAGTTTCTTCATACCCGGGCTTGAGAGAATCTCGCTGGTGTGACGCAAATTCCGGTGAAGCACCGTTGGAATGATGGCCAGCTTGGTCTTGTTCTCGACCTTGACGGAATTCTGCCAAGGCTGACCATCCATGACCGCCTTCACGAGGCCTCGTTGGGTTGAAAGCGACAGGGCGCGGGACAGACCTGGATTGCGTAGATCGCCATCGATGAGAAGCGTCTTGGCCCCCTTTGCGGCCAGCAATCCCGCAAAATTGGCAGCAATCGTGGTTTTGCCTTCGTGCGGCAAAACGGAGACGACGCCAATCACCTTGCTTTCCTTGCCCTGCAGCACAACGTCCGCAGCGATTTTGACATTCCGCAATGTTTCAGCGAATTGCGACGACGGATTATCAACAGCCAAGCGGATTATATTGGTACGAGCAGGCGGCGCAGGCTGTCCCTCCAATGCCACAGGCGTTCTCTTGGCCTCTGTTATACCCTCGAGTTTTGGCACAAAGCCAAGGAACTTGACCCCGAGAAGCGAGCGTACATCTTCACCAACCCGGAAAAAGCGCTCACGGTATTCACGCCATGCGCCAATGCCAGCGCCGGCAAAAAGGCCGAGCAGCAGGGAGGCCGCCAGGGCGAGTTTCTTCTTCGGGCTCGATGGGTCCGTCGGCGTCGATGCAACCGAGATCACGCGCGCCTTGGCGATCGGGAAGGACTGCTGCTGTGACGCTTCCTGATAGCGCCCGAGATAGGTCTGATAGAGATTGGTCAGTGCCTGGGCATTCTGTTCCAGATCCCTCAAATGCACGAGAGCTTCGTTTGCAGTGGACGTTTTGCCGGTCGCACTATCCAAACCTTCGCGCAGGGATGTCTCGCGCGACTGCGCAGCCTCATACTGATTGCGGTAGCTTTCGGTTATTTGCTGGAGTTCCTGGAAAATCTGCCGGGAAACGTCCTGCTCCTCGGTGCGCAGACTGACGGCCTGCGGATGATCCTGGCCGAAACGGCTGACGATTTCCTGCTCGCGTTTGGTGATCGTCAGATAGCGCGCTCTCAGGGTCCCTATCACCGAGGTGCCGCTCTGGTCCGATACAACAGCCGCATTGTTGACAGCGCCCTCGGGACCCGAGGCCAGTATCGACTTATATTGATTGTAAAGTGCTCGCGCCCGCGCGGTGTCAGCCTGGGCCAGGATCAGCTGGCTGTTGATATCAGAGAGTTGCTGCTCGGAAACCAGCGCTCCCTTCGCCGCCGTCAGACCATTGGCGGCGCGGAAGCGCTCGGTCTCGAGGGCTGCTGCCTGTGAACTTTCCTTAAGTTCATTCAAGCGGCCCTGAAGCCAGACGGTCGCCCTTTGCGTCGCATCGAAGTTAGCGTCCAGCTGATCCGAGAGATAGACGTCAGCATAGGCCTTCGCAATTCTTCCGGCGAGTTCCGCGTCGTCTGACGTATAGGTGAGATCGATGACAAAGCTGCGTCCTTGCCTTTGGACATCAACGTTGGACTGCAGGAGCGATGCTGCATATTCGACCTTGAGATCCGCGGCGGACAGGCCATCCGTATTGGCCGGTTTGCTGCTACCGAAGAGCCCGACGATGGACCGCATTGTGGAAATAGCGGTTGCGAAAATGGAGCGCGGCGGGTTCATAAACCCATCGTTCTCGTCAAGCTTCTCCTTTCTCACCACCTTTTCCGCAAGCTCAGCCGACTTCAAAATCGCGATCTGGCTGAGAATTGTTGTGTCTGTCTGCATATTGGCAGGTGCAGGCGAAGGTTCATCAGCGAATTTGCCAAGATTGTCGTCGAGCAAAATGCTGGTCGCTGCCGTATATCCTGGTTTGGCGGCGATGATGTAAATGAGGCCGAGTAACAGACCCACGGCAGCGGTTATGGCGACTGTTTTTGCCTGCCGCCGGGCGATAGTCATCAAGTGCTCGAGGTCAATGAAATTATCGGAGTGGGCTTGCCCTTCCGGGCTTCCCGCTAGCCGAACATTAAAGAGTTGATTGCCTTGATGCATGTTACCGCCGATTGTTTGCTTTCGTATAAAATATTGACTGGGCCTGCCTGCCTTTAGGACGGGATCAAGCGCCTGAGACGTATTCCGATAGGCATAGAGAGATGGCGAAGTGCCGCAGGGTCCTTCAATACCACCTCGATGATCCCGCTGATCGATCTGCGTTTAATATGACCGACGAGAGAGAGGAAAGATTTCGCCTCCTCCAGGCTGCGCGTCCGTCGCGCTTGGGCAGCCTTAGCCTCAGCACCGAGTTCGAATTTTGCCAGGAATGTCTTGTCCGCCTCTAACATGGCGATGATATGATGCGTTTCGAGGACGCGCGAAATAGAGCCGGGGCGCACACGATAGGCATATCCGACTGATGGTTCCACGACGCATTTTCCTCCCTTCGCCAGAATGGATGCGAGGAAGATATAATCTTCGCCGATGCGCAGGTTCTCTTCGTAACGCAGACCATGCGTCTCGACGAACCGGCGCTCAAAAATCGGTTTCATGTAGCCGAAATTGAAGGTCGTCACGAAAACGAGGTTCGAAGCTATGAAATCCGCCAGTGTAATCTCTTGGATTTTCGCAAGATAGTGGACGGGAAACATCGTCTCGCCCTTTGTCTCGCCGTCCTTTATCACTTCGATATTGTCCACGGCGGCTTTCGCGCCGGTATTCTCCGCACGCGTTATCATCGCCGCAATGCGGTCGGGAAACACCGTGTCGTCGGAATCGAGCACCGCAATCCAGCGGCCCTTCGCGAGGGCAAGAGCGGCGTTGCGAGCGCAACCAGGACCGCTGTTGCTTTCCAGCGTGACGACGCGTACCCGCTCGTCCGCAAACGAGCCGGCGATGGCGGCGGTATTGTCGGTGGACCTGTCGTCGACGACTATGACTTCCACGCTCGCTCCACGCTGTGCGAGCGCGCTTTCTATTGCGCGCTGGATCGTGTCCGCGGCGTTATAGGCGGCGATAATGAAGGTGACATCAGGCTGCACGGGATTTATCTCTCCTCGCTGGCACCATCGCTACCTCTCCATATTGCTCGATCTCGCGGATGCCTATCAGGCCGCTGACGACACCCACATGCATAATGCCGCGCAGGAACCATCGGTTGCGCCGGGTAGCAGAAAAGGCCGTCACGAGTGCCATAGACACGCAAAAAGCTGCCTTGGCACCCGCAAGCACCATCTGAGCGGCACGTTTCATGCCGGTTGATCCACTCCTGAGCATCCGCCCGTGCGTCTGACCGACGCGAAAGCGCCGTTTGCAAAGCCACGAAAATTTGGCCCGCGCCTGCGGCACCGGTTCGAAAACCCAGGCTTGGGGTGCGTACGAAATCCTGCCGCCCGCTTCGTGAATTTCGGTGAAATATTGTGTGTCTTCACCGCCGCTTCGTCCCAGCGCCAAACTGAAACGCCGGTTCCCGATGAATGTCGAGGAGCGGCGTAACAGGACGTTGCATGTATAGCCGGTGAGAATTTCCCCGCGTACCCATACGGGAAACGTCGAATGGAAATCACCCTTACTCATCCAGCGTGGCGCATCGCTTGCATAAGTTGCTTGTACGGGTCCGAGTACGGCATCGGCATTCGTATCGCGTGCCGTGGTCAATAGACGTTCTATCCAGTCCTCCGACGCCGTTTCGTCATCGTCGATGAAGGCAACATAATCGCCGGTGCTGGCGTCGAGGCAGGCATTGCGAGCCAATGATATGTTCGCTGCCGGGCTGTGGATATAACGCACTTCAAACGGAAGTTCCGACGCGATATCAGCAACCCGATCTTTGGCGCTGGGCTCGAAATCATTGTCGGCGACAACAACGCGTACGCGGCATTTTTCCGGCAGGTGCATTTGGCCGAGCGAAAGCAGGGTCGCCCTCAGCTCCTCACGACGATATGTGCAGATACAAATGTCGATCCAGGTCTCGCCTGCACCGGATTGATTGCTCGAGCCAGTCATCAGGGCGTATCCCCTCGTCTGCGCGAATCGAACAGTTGCAGCCAGAAACCCGTGGACCAGGCGAGATGCATGATCATCGCTGATATGGACGCCAGCGGACCGTAAGGATTACGTTCGCCGACAGCCAGCCACACGCCGTAGCCCAGGCAGATTGTCATCCATAGTACGGCCGGTACCGCCGCCCACCAGCTGAGGGCAGCGAGAAAAACGCCCGCTACTACGGGAAGGACCATAAGGGGAAGCGCCTGACGAACCTTCGGAATCATGCGATGTTTCAGGAGGTTCTTTGCCCTGCCTCTCCCATAGCCGAGATACTGCTTGAACAGCGCCGATACCGATGACCGCGGATAGTAGACCATGAAGGTCTTGTCCGTCATCCATATGCGCGCACCGGCAGCCTTCAGCCGGCAATCAAGCTCGGCGTCCTCGTTGTGGGTAAAGCCCTCGTCGTAACCGCCGACCTGGCGGAACATCGAAACACGCATCAGGGCATGATGGCCGTGATCGGTCCAGTGCCCTTTCGCGCCATGGCGATGCCGCGCGCCACCATTACCGAGTTTGGAATTCTGTGCGAGGGCTGTCGCCTTTTGAAAGGTCCCGAACCCCTCTGTCGCCATGCCGACGACGACGGAATCGGCTCCCGTAGCTTGCGCTTCGTTGAGTAGTTTTTCGCAATAATCGTCCGGGTATTTTCCATGCGCATCAATGCGGATGAGATAGTCGTGCCCGTCGCCATAGGTCGCCACCGCCAGATTGATTGCGGCGCTCTGGATGCGTTTCTCATTGTGCAGGAGAATGACACGTGGATCGTTCTGCATTATTTCCGCAACGATCTGCTGCGTTCCGTCACTGCTGCCGCCATCCGCAACGACAATCTTCAAGTCGAAACGCCGGGCTTCCGCACCCAATTTTTCAAGAAGCGCGCGAATGTGCTCGGCCTCGTTGAGGCAAGGCACCACAACAATGCAACGGCCGACAAAATCCGGTTTTGTAGCGCTTGGCATTAACGTCACTTCTCCTGTTCTCGTTTTTGCCGATCCGGCATTCCGGCTGGTCAAGCTGCGACCTGAAGTACGGCGCCGTGTTCGTTTGTACGTGTGAGCCGCCCAAGACGTTCCACCAGTTTGCGGCAATCGTTCTGGTCGAACACCCAGGTTGCACGTTCCTGTGCTTTGATATTTTCACAGGCGCGTTCGTAACGATCGGTATCCATTTCATCGAAGAGGGTCGCAAGAGCCTCGACCGTCGGTTCACCTAGGGAAAAACCGATGCCGCGTTCTTGCAAAAACAGCGAGGTTTCGGTGCCCTGCATCGCTATTGGCACAGAGCCATAGCGACATCCTTCATAAAGCCTGTTCGGCAGAAGCCAGTTGGAATTTTGTCCGGCCTCGTAGAAATCGATAGCCCATGAAAAATGCACCTCGTCATAGATCTTCTGCAAATCTTCCGGATTTGCATAGGCGCCGTGGAATTGCATAAAGGGTTCATCGGCGACGAAGCGGTCGAAATCATCGAACTCCGAATAGGCGGGGCGACCCCTCAGAACGATTTCAACGCGGCCCTCCATCTTGCGTGAGAACGCAGACAGGAGCTCCAGCGAAGTGCGGCAGCGCAAGGCACCAAACCAACCGATCTTCCAGGGCTCGTCCTTGGACTTGCCTGCACGGCTGATGGCCACCGTTTCCTGAGGCCCGAGTTCCAGAACCTTGTTCTCCACCACTTCGACCGGCAAGTTGATCTGGCCAAAAGGTGCAAAATATTGCCTGACGAATGCGGGCGAAGAGGTAATAAGAAGCTGTGCATTGTTGCTGAGCGTTCGTTCCACGAAGCGCAGCGCCTTACCTGTCATATCCCGGCGCAAAAGCAGCCGATGAATATCAAGGCATTCGTAGACAATTGGCACGTCACCGGAAAAGAAAGCCTTCGCCCGATTGGCGAGTGCAAGCATTTCCAGGTTGCGTCCGATGATCAAGTCCGGTCTGGCAACACCCTTGAGCCTCGAGCCGAGTGTCAACACGGCGCGTGCAACAGCGGCGACGCGTTGGGTAAACTTGCCGTCACTCGTTCTGCCGAGATCGATCGGAACGATTGACGCAATCTCGCTGATCGGTTCGCGGCTTCGTGTGAAACCGGCGAGAGTGACGGTTGCACCGCCGGCTTGCATCATGATCACGCGGCGCCGGACCGCAGGGTCGGACAGATCATGCACGAGGTACAGGACATGCAGCATGAGGTCATCCCACGATTGATCTGCGTAGGCAACTTAGTATGGCTTTTACTGCAGTGCAACATTTTTGCTTCACTGCAGCAAGTTCCATAATGAGCCCTGCGGCATTATTGTAATGAATTGGGCGTAGGTATGTTGCCATCGAAAAAATCAATCCAGCGAGCACGCAACTGATTCAGGAAACTGGCAAGCTTCACCCAGCGCAGTAAACGCCACACGGCCAAACTCGGCCGAAACGGGTGTGCTAGGCATACTGAATGCTCCAAGCCAGGATTTCATCTTGTCGCTGGCCCAAAGGCTCAGAAATATCTTCTGCGGGTGGGTGGGGATGGCCGCGGGGTCGGTGACAGTGTGCACCAATTGACCATTCACATAGTAGCGCAGACGATCCTTTTCCCAAACGAAGGCATAATCATTGTACTTGCGATCTGCGCCTTCAGGGACCGCGACCAGTTTCTCGTGTCCACCCTTGCCGTTGACATAGGTATTCAACTGGACCCTGGAGGGGTCCTTTCCAAGAAACTCGAAGTCGATTTCGTCCCATGGTTGCTTTTGCTGGGGCCCGATATAGGCGAAAAAGCTGGTGTTGAACCCTGAGCCCGCGGCGGCCTTGATTCGTGCTTCATAGGTACCGTAGCTGAAGCGCTCATTGGTCTGGATCTCGCCGCACACATAGTCGCGATCCTTGGTTTTTTGAGGCGCAAAGCCGAGGGTCAAGGTGTTGTCCTTGAGACCCACCTGCCCCTTGGACCACGTGCAATTCTGGTGAGCGCCATTCGACCAGCCGTCCGAAACGTACCAGCGCTTCTTGTCCAGGCTGGCAAAGTTCTCGACGAAGGATTTTCCTGGCTGCTTCTCCTGGGCAAATGCGAGAACGGGTGTCAAGCAAAGGCCAAGCGCCATGCTGGCGAGTGCTATCCGGGATGAAATCGGGGCGACCATCGATCTTCCTTTCTTTGTGGGAAAAGGCGCATCAGCCAGAAGCCGAAGTTGGACATAATCCTAAGAGTGCATATTATCTTTGCTGCACTGCATCATTTCACAACGCGCCGTGACGACTGTCAACCGCGTAAAAAACTGAAAAAAGCAATGTCTTTCTAGTTCAAATTCAATGAGTTAACTGGGTGGCGCCGATCTCGACACGAGAATCTTTGCCTTTTTAAGGTCGCATTCGCCCTGTCGGAAGCGACACTTCAATCGGATTTCGGTTCCACTTGGCCAAGGCCATTCGCATTCTCAAATGTCGTTATGGCCTCGTCCATTTCTTGCATGAACGCCATCTGTTTTTCCAGGAAATCGATGCGCTGCGAAAACCTTGTCAGCGCCTGCGTCAGATTATCCACCTGCGCGGACACCTTTTCTGTTTCGCCTTCGTTTTCCATGTTTTCAAAGGAAAATGCGGCATTGACCGAAGCGTCGTCATAACGGCGGCGAAAGCCGTCGCGCTCACGTTCAGTCTCAACAACGACATCTCTTATCGCCCGCTTGATACTCAGGAAACGTGTGGCATCCGACAGACGATCTCTCTCGGGATTTCTTGTCCGGAAGCGGAATAGTGCCATCTTTCACCCCATTTCCCAAGGCGCAAACGCGCCCTCAACAACGTACCAGAGTCGTAGACAAAACTTGTTACGTAATGGTTGTTTCCGGTTTCAATCCTGTCAAGCCAGATAACGAAACCCCCTGTATCTGACGCTTCCAGAAAACGACTGCGGTTTTTTTGAATTTTACAAATTCCGCCGATAGTGCCAGTTTCCCCTAAGGAAGCGATAGAGCTCAGTTCATCTCTGGACGACCAAAAATGGAAATCCGTCCAAGAGAAAAACACAATGCTCCCATACGGACGTCACGATGAGAATTGCAAAATCCCTGCTTGTCGAGCCAGGCAAGAATTTTTGGTACGGAACGCTCGCCGTAGGCTTATCGGTCTTCGTTTTTGCCTATTCGACAAACTTTGGTTTTCTGTCCATTCTGGTTTTCTACGGGCTGTGGTTGCCTCTCATTTTGGTCGACTACCGAAAAGTCATTGGTAATTACGCACGTTTTTATTGGGTATTGCCCTTCGTCCTCTTCGCGTGCATGTCGTTTTCATGGTCGGCTGCCCCCCCGGTCACCCTGCGCGCCGGCATTCAATATCTGACGACGATAATCTGCGCCTTGATCGCATCCCGCATCATAGACTCGCGAACCTTTGCCAGCGGGGTCAGCATGGGTGTTGCGCTGGTCCTGCTTTATTCGCTTGGCTTTGGCCAATACCAATACGATGCGCTGGACGGCTCCTATAGTTTCGTCGGCGCGTTCGCGTCCAAGAATCAGCTTGGCTTCTTTGCATCCTTGGGTCTCTATTTCGCTTTCGCCAGTTTCTTCGTGTTGCAAACCAGCAAAGTATGGCGATGCATCGCAGTCGTGTGCGGAATCCTGTCAGGCTACTGCTTGTTAGCTTCCAGTTCGGCTACCTCGGTCATCGCAACGATTGCGATATTCACCGCAACCTTGATCGTCGGCGTTGTATTGAAATTTTCGCCGAAGCACCGCCGGTCCTTTTTTGTAGTCGGCGTTGCGGTAGCGTTGGTGCTCGTGGCCGTGGCTATCAACGCCGGCGCCATTGATCTGGTACTCGGCGCGTTTGGCAAGAATTCCACGCTCACCGGACGTACCTATCTTTGGCAGGAGGGGTTCAGAGCTTCGCGCGAGGCCCCGCTTATGGGCATTGGCTATCAGGCCTACTGGGTACAAGGCTTCTCCGAGGCCGAACGTTTGTGGGCAGAGTTCTATATCCCTGCACGTACAGGATTTCATTTCCACAATACCTATATCGAAGTGCTTGTCGAACTTGGCTACGTCGGCGTCGTTCTGATCAGCCTGCTCCTCGGGGGTGTGGTGATCGGTTTCCTCCGGCGCCTGCTGACGGAGGGATATACGCCGCAAGGACACCTCATGTTTGGCATCGCACTGCTGCTATTGATCCGCTCGTTCTTCGAGATCGACTTCATCCAGCCTTACACGATCGGGTCGTTCCTCCTGTATTATTCCGCAGGATTGCTCGCCATCCCTCAGCGCACACCCTTCAAAATGATGCAACCGACGCAATTACAGACATAACAATATCGTGATCGATCAAAAAAGGCACAATATGGAACGGGCGGAACCCGTTCCTCCGCCACTTCTTTATGCATTGAAGGGATTAGGTGCACTGCAGCAAAACGCCCCGTTTGCGGCCCCGAAAAAGTTACCGCATTCGCGTTATGACCTGTATCAGACGCCTATTTTGCGCTGAACCGTGCCTTAAAGCGCAACCACTGCCGAATCCGCCACAGTACAATGCAAATAGCGAATAATAGTCGGCAAAACGTCTGCAAGTTAACAGACGTATAATATAGTCGAAGAGGTCAAAAATTGGGCAACTTATGGGCAATTTCTAGCCATCACTTAGTGTTTCAAGCCTGTTAATTTTTTGTGTTGCATTGCACCATATTTTTAATGCAACTTTAGATGTAGCCTTGGATGTACCGTTTGATACCGTCGCATCAGCCCATTCGATCACCCGACCCCGGAGTTGCGCCATGAGCGATTCAGTCAAATCGACCGATTTGAGCTATTCACAAATTGATACGGATTTCGACCCTGCTTTGGGCGGATTCCTGAAGCGTGGATTCGACATTGCTGGGGCTTTGGCAGGCCTCATTGCCCTTAGTCCCCTGTTCCTGCTTATTGCACTCCTCGTGAGGTTGTCCGATGGCGGGTCGGTGTTTTATGGCCATCGCCGTATTGGACGGGGTGGCAGCATTTTCCACTGCCTTAAATTCCGGACGATGGTTCCGGATGGCGATGGCGTGCTGGCCAGCTATTTTGCCGCCAACCCCGATGCAAGGGCCGAATGGGAAGCCACTCGCAAGCTCAAGGATGATCCGCGTGTCACTCGCGTCGGAGCTGTCCTGAGAAAGCTGAGCCTTGATGAACTGCCGCAGATCATCAATATCCTTCAGGGCCACATGAGCATTGTCGGACCCCGTCCCGTTGTGCACGACGAGCTGGAGAATTATGGCAACGCCGCAGTGTTCTACCTCAAATCGCGCCCGGGCCTGACAGGGCTTTGGCAGGTAAGCGGGCGCAACGACGTTTCTTACGACAGCCGCGTGGAGTTCGATCGGCACTATGTCGAGAACTGGTCGTTGAAACTCGACTTGCATATCATCATCAAGACTGTGCCTGCCGTTTGCATGGCCAGAGGCAGTTACTGAACAGCTCAATGACAATTGCAAAACCTGGTTGCGGGCATTCCTTATGGCCCGCGATTTTAATGATTGGTATTACCGGATCCGGATGCGATCCGATGTCTTTGCACAGGAACAAATCCAATGAATTTAACAGTTTTTGGAATCGGCTATGTCGGTCTCGTACAGGCCGCCGTATTGGCTGAGGTGGGGCACAATGTTTTGTGCGTCGATATCGACGCTGACAAGGTAGAACGGTTGAATCAGGGGTTGATCCCGATTTACGAGCCAGGCCTCGAGGGTCTCGTCAAAGAGAATCACGCAGCGGGCCGCATCACGTTCACGACGGACGTCGCAGCTGCAGTCAAACATGGCCAGATCCTGATGAGTGCGGTCGGTACGCCGCCCACCGAAGACGGATCCGCCGACCTCAAATATGTGCTGGCCGTGGCAGAGGCGATCGGGCGCGAAATGGAGACGCCAAAGATCGTTGTCAGCAAATCGACGGTGCCGGTAGGAACCTGTGACAAGATAAGGCTGAAAATCGCGGAGGTGCTCAAGGCAAGGGGGCGCGAAGAACTGGACTTCGATGTCGTCTCAAATCCGGAATTCCTCAAGGAAGGTTCGGCCGTGGTGGATTGCATGAAGCCTGACCGCATCATCATTGGTACCAGCAGCGATAACACCGAAAAGGTGATGCGGGAGCTCTATGCTCCCTTCAGCCGCAATCATGATAAAATGATCGTCATGGATGTGCGCAGTGCCGAATTTACGAAATATGCAGCCAATTGCATCCTCGCGACCAAAATCAGCTTCATGAATGAAATGTCCGGTCTGGCAGAGCGGCTCGGTGCCGATATCGAAGAGGTCCGCAAGGGCATCGGCAGCGATCCACGCATTGGCTACGACTTCATTTATCCGGGAATAGGCTATGGCGGGTCGTGCTTTCCGAAGGACGTCCGCGCCATGATCCAGACGGCAGAAGGCATCAGTTTCGATGCCAAGATGCTGAAGGCGGTGGATGAACGGAACAATGCGCAGAAGTCCATCCTGTTCGAAAAAGTCCACCGCTATTTCAAGGGTAATCTCAAGGGCAAGGTATTTGCGCTTTGGGGGCTGGCCTTCAAGCCGAACACCGACGACATGCGTGAAGCGCCTTCGCGCACGCTGATGGAGGCCCTGTGGCAGGCGGGAGCCAGCGTGCAAGCCTTTGATCCGGAGGCGATGCAGGAATGCCAGAGCATTTACGGCCAGCGCGATGACCTGCTACTTTGCGGAACCAAGGAAGCAGCGTTGCGCGGTGCCGACGCCCTGCTGATCGTAACCGAATGGAAGAGCTTCCGGGCGCCATCCTTCGATCTCATGAAGGACGCCCTTACGACGCCAGTCGTCTTCGATGGCCGGAATATCTACGATCCCAAGGTCATCGCCCGTCATGGTCTGGAATATTACAGCATCGGCAGGCAGGCCGCATAGGTCGCCGGTGGAAAACAGGATACAAGGAGCCACGCGATGAAAGTACTTTTTGCGGGCGGCAACGGCTACTATCCCCAGTTCAGCGGTGGCGTTCAATCGAGTACGCATCATCTGGTCGAACAATTGCGCAATCAGGGGCACGAGGCCTCGGTTCTGGCTGCCTTGTTTGGCCAGGGGATGTTCGGACTGAAGGCACGCGCCAAGATGAAGATCATGGGCCAGCGTGCGGCAGTCGACAGTTTTCCGGGTTATCCCGTGGTCAGGGCCTGGTTTCCCTGGGAAGCCGCGGGCTTCGCGGTCAAAAGGCTCAAGCCCGACGTGGCTGTCGTGCAATGCCACAAATCGGTTCCGATAGGGAAAGCCCTGCAAGCTGAAGGGATACCCTTGGTTATTTACCTCAGAAACGTGGAATTCCACGAACTTGCCGGCGATCTGCGGGAACTGGATTCAGCACTCTACATCGCGAATTCCGAATTCACCGCGAGGACCTACAAGGAAAAGTTCGGGATCGATTCGACCATCATCCCTCCGACGATCGACCCTGTCCTGTACGGAACGCCGACGACCGGCGAATATGTAACGTTCATCAATCCCTACAATGAAAAGGGTTTTGAACTGGCCGTCCAGATTGCCGGGCAGTGTCCCGACATCCCGTTTCTCTTTGTCGAAAGCTGGAAGCTTGCCGAAGATCACCGCGCCAGCATCGAAAAGACGATCGCACCCTTGAAGAACGTCAAGCTCGAAAATCGCACCAGCGACATGAAAACGGTCTATGGGCGCACCAAGATCCTGCTCGCCCCCAGCAAATGGGAAGAGGCATGGGGCCGCGTCGCATCAGAAGCGCATTGCAGCGGCATTCCTGTCGTTGGGTCACGCCGTGGCGGACTGCCGGAAGCGATTGGCGAAGGCGGCCTTGTCCTGGATTACAACGCGCCACTGGAAGATTGGGTCGGCGCAATCCGCACGCTCTGGACTGACAAGAGGGAATACGACCGGCTTTCCGCCGCTGCAAGGAGATTCTCGGAGCGGCCGCAGATGGATCCGAAGACCCAGTTTTCGACCTTTCTCGGCGTTCTTGACCAAGCCGCCAGCCGGAATATCAAACAAGTGGCGTGATAAGCGCCGCTTATATCCATATTCAAATTTATTGAAAGAATGCTCGGTAATGAGAGTTGGTTTTGTTGTCGACAAGTTCCCGTCATTGTCCGAGACCTTCATTGTGGATCAGATAAACGGATTTCTTGAGCGCGGTATCGAGGTGGGCGTTGTCTGTAACGAGAACCTCCTGAAGCAGGGCAGTGCTCGAACAAAGCATTGGCAAGCGCTGTCTGAAAACACGGATTGCTGGTGGGGTGCTCTGGCGCCGTTGCGCCCTATCCTCCGAAAACTGCCGACAACCCTCTGGGACAAGGTTTCGACGGCATTCGACATTGTCTTTTCGCGAAAGCTCCAAAATTTCGATGTCATAATCGCCCATTTCGGCAACAACGGCTTGCGTGTTGCCCGCGTGTTGAAACGGAAGAAACTTGGCGCTCCCCTGGTCACGATATTCCATGGCCGCGATGTCGGTCGTCCTGTTCGCGATAACGCGCTCTGGCAATATAATGTCCTGTTCGACCAGGGTACTCGGCAACTGACGGTCAACGACTATTTCCGCAATGCGCTAGTGGACGCCGGCGCGCCGGCAGCAAACGTCGTCGTGCATCACATGGGTGTACGGATCAACGAGATAGAATATGCGTGGCGCTCTTGGGATCAAGGCACCTTGAACGTCATTTCTGTCTGCCGCTTGACCGAAAAGAAGGGCATCGAGTTTGCCTTGCGCGCGCTGGGGAAGCTTTCGATTTCAGATCCAGACCTCGATTGGACCTATACGATCATAGGCGGCGGCGAATTGTTCGACGAGCTGAAGCACCTCGCCAAAGATTTGAATATTGCGCACCGGGTGACATTTCTCGGACCGCGTCCTCACAGCGAGGTCAAGCAGCGCTTGCGCGAAGCACACGTGTTCCTGCTGCCGAGCGTGACGGCACAGGATGGAGATGTGGAAGGCATTCCGGTTTCCCTCATGGAGGCGATGTCTGCCGGGCTTACGGTGCTCAGCACATATCATTCGGGGATTCCCGAACTCATAGAAGACGAGAAGACAGGATTTCTGGTTCCCGAGAAGGATATCGAAGCCCTCGCGGGAAAACTCCTGTGGATCGCCGAACACCCGGCCGAGTGCGAGCGCATTGCTTTGGCCGCAAGGAGCAAGATTGAGGCCGATTTCAACGCCGATGTTTTGAATGATCAGTTTGCCCATATGATCACGCATCTGGCCGAAGCGAAGTTAAGCGCGTGAGTGCCGAACCGCTTCAGTTCGGACGCGTTGCCCTCCGCGGCGGACTTTTGACGGTCATCGCGCAGGGCATCAAGATCGTTGTCCAGTTCCTCTCCGTCATCGTGCTGGCACGCCTGCTCATTCCGGAAGATTTCGGGCTTGTCGCCTCCGTCAGTCCGATCGTGGCCTTCGTTGCGCTTTTTCAGAATCTCGGACTCCAGCAAGCGGTCGTTCAGCGCAAGGAGATCAGTCAGCGACAGCTCAACCAGGTTTTCTGGATGAGTGCATTTGCCGGCCTCGCCAGCACCGCCGTCGTCGTTGCGCTCTCTCCCGTCGTCGCTTCCTATTACGGCGATGCGCGCATGGTCGGGATCACGATCGGCGCAGGGCTGCCGCTCTTCCTCGGAAGTCTGGCGGCCATGCCGCTCAGCCTGATGAATCGCCATCTCCAGTTCGGTCAGCTCGCGATCAACGATGTCGTCACGGCCATTGCCGGCTTTGCAACAGCGGCCGTGGCCGCCTATGCCGGCATGGGCTATTGGTCGCTGGTGCTTGGCCCGGCGGCATCGGCGGCGGTTGGATTGCTTGCAGCCTGGCGTGTGGCGCGATTCAGGCCGGACAAGCCGGTTTTGAAGATCGATCGGGACATCATGTCCTTCGGCGCCAACCTTACAGGCTTCAACCTCGTCAACTTCTTCTCCCGCAACCTCGATAATATTCTGATCGGCAAATTTTCAGGCGCAATTGAGCTCGGTTATTACGACCGGGCTTACAAGCTTCTGCTGTTCCCTTTGCAGAACATCAATCAGCCGCTGACACGCCTGATGATCCCGCTGCTCAGCCGAATACAGGACGACAAAAAACGCTTTCGCGATATCTATATGCAGACCAACTGGGTACTCGCGGCGGTCACGGTACCCGCTATCGCTGCGCTGACCCTTACCGCGGAACAGGTCGTCGGTATTCTTTTCGGCGACAGATGGCTGCCCGTCGCACCGATTTTCGCATGGCTTGGAATTGCCGGCCTCATTCAGCCCATTTCGAGCACCACGGGCTGGATCTTCATCTGCCAGGACAGGACGAAGACCATGTTCCGCTGGGGCATCTACTCTTCGATCACGACTGTGGTTGCTTTTATCGTGGGCTTGCATTGGGGTGCCGTCGGCGTCGCCGCCGCCTATGCCATCAGCGGATATATCCTGCGTGTTCCCGTTCTCGCAGTGCTTGTGCAGCGCGTCGGCCCGGTGACAGCAATGGATGTGCTTCTGGTGCAAGGCCTCTTCATCGTTTCGGCCCTGCTGGCCTGGCTCGCCTACTGGCTGCTACCCTTGTCGCTGATCGCCCGCTCGGATTTTCTCGCGGTCATTCTGGCTGTGCTGCTGAACTATGGGTTCGCGTTCGCACTGATGCTTTTGCTGCCCCAGTCACGCAGCGCTCTGTCGGCTATCTGGTCCAAGGTTGCGAGCAATATTCGCTGACGGAGCGACAAGAAGCGGCCTCAGCAACTCGGTTGCCGACATTGCCGATGCGTGCTCGTCAAGAACAGCCTTGAGGCTCGTCTTGCGATAATGTTCCAGATTCTGGATGAAGGTATCGAGCTTTTCACCGGCTTCTTCCACCGTCACTGTGTCGATGTCGAGCAGGACGTCGGACACACCGATACGCTTGGCGACTTCCTTGGTCTTGAACTCGTAGGCGATCGGCAACACCGGGGTGCCGACGCACAGCGACATGATCATCATGTGCATGCGCGTGGCGACGACGAAATCGAACCCTTTTACCAGCGCCATCAGTTGCTCTGGCGTATGAAATGACGCGTCTACGCTGACATGGCTGGCAATTTCGGGATCGAGCTCGGCAACGATCGCCTTGGCTGCCTTGGAATCGTCGTGGGCATATTCCGGCACGCCTTGGCACGTCGACAGGAAGGTCACCTCTTTGCCCTGGTCCCGCACAAGGGTGGTGACGATATTGCGGATGGAATCAAGGTAGCGGCGCATGCCGTCCCCACCACCCTTGACGTAGTTCCAGTGCCGGACGGAAATGGCGACGCGACCCGTTTTCGGTGTCTGGTCCGCAGCCAGAATCCCTGCAATCCGGTCCGTGTCGGCGAGCGCGAACACCGCATCCGCCACCACGTGACATTTGTCGGGGTCTTCGACGAGATCGACAATATGGTCCTTCGACCGGGAATCGCGAAGAAGAATGAGCGGGCTCCGGTCAAAAACGGGTTTCAGTTCCTGGCGATTGTAGTCCTTGTTGAAGGGCCCCAGTGACTGCGTGAAGAACACGGGATCCTTACCGACTATCGCATCGATGCGGAATTGATTGAGACGCCGTTCGAGGTTGTAGTTCTCGACGAGATAGGTTCCTCCCGTCGTGATGACGAGGTCAGCGTCCTGGTAGATCTCAAGCGAGCGGCGGTCGCTGTCGCTAAACAGCATCTTGTCGATGGACCCGCCCCTGCCGAAGCGGCGCAGGGCCTCGAGGACAATTCGGTTGTAGAGCGGCTTGACGGCGTTCTTCAGGACGTTTTGATCGTAGCTGTACTTGAAGACGGACTCCGACAGGAGTTTGTGAAATTCGAGATCCGGATATTCTTGTCGAGGGTAAAGTCGTGCCGCCACTTCCGGCTGGCTGTCGAAGACCTGAAAACGCAGATCCTCGCCCCAGACTTTTCTCAGGATGTGCCTGATCGCTAGAAGAATGGCGGCGTCGCCCGTATTCAGGCAGACCGTGTTCTCGACAATGATTTTCATAAAACTAACCCTGGTATCTGATTGGCGGCATGGGGTTTATTGGCTGCGAGTCAATCATAACCGCATCCTTTGCGCGCCCGGTTGTCGAAACCAACTGAGCAAATCCGCTCATATTGACCCCTGATCTATTCTTGAAACAGACTAGTCCATTGTGTCTTTTTGTGCAACGCACAATAAATTCGAACTGATATCCGCGTCAGGCTCACTGCGGTTTGACAGTTGCCGGAAACAGATAGCGCAGCTCCGGTTTGACTTGGGGGGCAGTCGATCTGTTCCTGATGGCTCCATCGAACTTGTCGGTCAGGATGCCTCTTGCGATTGGCAAAACCGCAGATGGATTGCGCAAGCCATAGACAGCTGCTGCAGCGAGCCCGTTCTGCGACTTGATGTCCAGAAACTGCCGGTGATGGAATTTGGAGCGGATATGGCGCTCATGCTCGCGGACTGCTTCCAGCCCCCCTCCCGACAGCATACCGCTATTCAGAAGCGTCTTGTCGGCATCGGCAAGTTGTTTCAGATCGTCCGTCCTGTGCCGCCCACTCAGCGAATCCGCACGGACGACGGCTCCATATCCACAATTGTTGATGATCTGAAACCGGGCACCCAAGGCCAGCGCTCTCGTATAGAGATCGTAATCCTCGCCGAGCCGCAGCTTTTCATTGTAGCGCAGGCTGTGGCGATCCAGAAACTCGCGCCGGATGACAGGCTTCAGGAAGCCGAGCTCGCCGCGCTGCTTGTTGCGCCTCGATATATTGCGGTCGACGAATGTCGGCAGGTCGAGAAACCAGGTTTCCGGAGAAAACTTGTCAATGGCGACTGTGTTGAAGTGGCTAACCCAACGTTGATCGACGAAGACGATGTTGTCGGCGGCCATATCCCAGTCCCGGGTTGACAACAAATGGGAAAAGCGCCCCGGGATAAAGAAATCGTCGGCGTCGAGAATACTGATCAGGGCCGCCGACGAACAGGAGATGGCGTGATTGCGTGCGTAAGATGGCCCCCTGTTTACGTCGAAACGAATGATTCGCAGCCGCCCGCTCGCGTCATCGGCCTCCCTAGCGGCGTCCGAAGTACCATCGGTCGAGCCATCGTCGACGACGATCACTTCTGTCACATATGTATCCGCCAAGGCGGAGGATATGGCGGCCGCGATTGTGTCGGCTGCATTTTTCGCAGCGACGATCACACACACACTATTGTCCGGATTATCTGTAATTGCCCCTGCCCTCGACTGTGCGGGTCTCTACTGGGTGCACGAAGGCGTATTAGCGCGCACCACGTATGGTCTGTGGGCGTATTGCCAGCACCAGACCGATGCAGCAAGGATACAATTATTTCGGCCTCCCGCAAGAGGCAGACTTCTAGAGCAAGGTTCTGACACCCGGAAGTTGCTCCGGATCGCTTAAGACTCTGTTGAGATTCATGTCAGGGCGAGGCGAAAACGGTGGTTTTCGAGCACCGGAGCGCAGCGTACATGTTGGTATGTGAGCACCGGAGCGCAGAAAAACGCCGTTTGCAGGCCGCCATGGCGTGAATATGAACAGACCTAGTGCGTCTCTGTAGGTGTAATTGACTTAAATGGAGGCTGCTTGTTGGCGACAATGCCGGTTGGCTCATTGGTCCCGGACTGCTTCCACTCGGACGTCCGCGGCTTTTCGCGCGCGACAAGGAAAAGCACCACCGCGAAATATCCTACCTGGATGACCACTGCACAAATCAACGTCTGGACGATTGTTGCCCACAAAGATTGCGTAAGCACGTAGGTCGTGATCGCAAATGCAATAAGGACGCCGAACATTCCAATTAAAAAATTTGGAAATCTCATGCTCAGCTCCCGTTCTTTATGCGGAGAAAAGCTGGCGTATCGTTTCTTGTCATTTTGTCTCCCCCCACACACGCTAATGCGCGTACATGAATGTTTTTTTGACTGCCAATTTGTCTATACCAAACCCCTTGAGTTTAGATGAAAGCACCTCGGCTAATTTTAAGCCGGAATATAACAGTTTTCTTACCTTGTAACCACAATTTTTCTGCGCTTTTGGAGCCGGCGAGGTATTGAGACTCGCTAATACAGCATACAACGCACGCGGACGGCTGAAGCACGTCTTGTCTTCACTCAAAAATAACGAAACACGACACATTTTCACGCTATGTTGCAGCGCAAATAAAAAAATTACACACTATCTCGCGGCTATACAACCCATCCAATTGTCTAGAAGGAGACAAAACTAATTACAATCACTAAACTATATAAGCATATGTAATTATGTTTTTGGCCTGAACGAGCGGAATTGCGATCACAAATTACATAACACTCCGGTAAGATACATCGTCATTTCCGGCAATTACGACCAAAGAATGCAGCCAAAATGCCATTCAACTCGCATGCTGCAAGCGGCGTTCTGTTGCAACGCACAATTTTTATGTTATCTTCCGAACAATCATTCGCGTCCGTTCCGGGCTGACTGGAGCGGATACACGAGGGCAGCAGCGTTACCTTCGACGAATGCCTTGTTTTCGACAAGCATTCCGTCGAAATTGGCCTTTTCGGAAGGACATTGTGATCGTTCGCAAGATCATTCCCGCCTCATATATGTCACACGATCCTGCTTATGAGGCTTGGGCCGGGTGGCTTTGCCGAGATTAGGGCGGAAATAGCCACACCGATCCCGATTGATTTACAGGAGTAATTGTTGGAAATGACCCCGATTTCCCCGTCAAGTGCGTGCTCAGGCATGCCACGCGGTTTCACCGCTGCAACGCGCTGGTTCTTTTATGGCTGCATGCTGCTTCTCATGATGCTGTTTGCGCCGGGTGCCCATGCTGCGGATTACGCGTTGGGCCCGATGGACAAGGTCACCATACGCGTGATCGAATGGCAGACCGCAGAAGGCACCTTTCGCGAGTGGCCCACGATCACAGGTGATTACAGGGTTGGACCCTCAGGCACCTTGTCTCTTCCCTTCGCGGGTGAAATAGCCGCTGGCGGCAAGACCACATCCGAAATTGCCAAGGAGATCTCTGAGAACCTCCGGCAGAAACTCGGCCTAAGCGATCTTCCGGAAGCCTCCGTCGAGATATCCGAGTTTCGGCCGATTTTCGTTTCAGGCGACGTGCAGACGCCAGGCAGATATGCATTCGAGCCGGAAATGACGGTTCTCAAGGCCGTCAGCCTTGCTGGCGGAATGCCGCGAACGACCGGGCAGCGCTTCGAGCGGGATTATTTCAATGCGCGCGGGGACTATGATGTGATAGTAGCCGCGCATGACCGGGCGGTGGTCAAACTTGCAAGACTGCAAGCCGAATTGGCCAATGTGCAGGAAATCAAGGTTCCGGACGATTTGATCGAGAAGTCGAACCTCAAGAGACTGGTCGACGATGAAACGGCAATCATGCGGACAAGGAAGAATTCCCTCGATCTCCAGATCAGTGGGCTGAACGACCTCAAGACGCTCTATACGAACGAAATCAGTTCGCTTGAGAAGAAAATGGGCGTGCAGAACCGGCAGCTGGATCTAACCCGCAAGGAGCTTACAAGCATTGGCGGACTGGCGGATCAGGGCCTTGTCGTGAACTCGCGCCTCCTCGGGTTGCAAACCTCGGTTGCAGACATGGAAGGCAAACTTCTGGATCTTGATACCGCGTCGTTGCGTGCCAAGCAGGAAATCAGTAAATCGACCCAGAACGAGACCGACCTTGATAATGAGCGCAAGTCGGAATTGGCAACCGAGATGCAGGCGACACAGGCCACGCTCGATGAAAGCAATCTGAAGCTTCAGATGAACAAAAACCTGATGACCGAAGCGCTGGTCAACGCGCCGGCGGCCGCGGGCAACGGCTCAGATCCCGTTGTCATGCAATACAGCATTGTCCGCAACTCCAACGGAAAAACCGAAGAGACGACCGCTGAAGAAGGGACCATTCTGCTGCCCGGCGATGTGGTCAAGGTCAAAATCGACACCGAGCATTCATGAACCTGGAGCAATTCCAGGAAAAGCGGGAACCGGTTTTCCGTCCGGAATTGCGTAAAAACAAAGAGTCAGAGCAATTCCGCGATTCGAAGTAAAACGGAATTGCTCTAGCTCGCCTAACGCGCATCACTGATTTCGCAAGGTCTCGGCTTCAGCGTAAAAACGTTTTTCCCATTCCTTGTGGTTGTCGAGGCCTTCACGAATAAATGGCGTGAAGATCGCCAGGTTCATAAGCGCCCAATTGATGAAACTGGCGGGAAATTTTAGCGGCTTCACGAAATCTACGAACAGGACGACGCGCGTCTTGTCAGTATGATTCCAGGCTTCGTGTTCGTACGCATCGTCGAAGATCAGGGCTTTGCCTTCTTGCCAATGACATATCCTGTCTTTGACCCGGATGGCGAGCTTGTCGCCCGGCTCCGGCACGATCAAACCGAGATGGAGCCGCAATACGCCATTGTAAGGCCCCCGATGGGCAGGCAGATGTTTGCCGGGTTCGAATATCGAAAACATGGCTGTCTTCAGGTTGGGGATCTTCTGCACCGCCGCCCATGTCTTGGGACATGCTTGAATGTTGTGTTTTGACTTCACGCCGAATCCGACGAGGAAGAAGGTTTTCCATTGCCTGTCCGTCGAGATTGTTTTGACGTCCGTCGAAATATCCTGAAAAGCCGGCAGTTCGCTTTGACGCAAAAGAACGCGGTCGAGTTCGATGCGAATGTCCGGCCAAGCTTTTTCTATCTCGCTTGTCCAGGGAAAGACCGCATTGTCATAGACTGGAGGGTTGCCAAATCTGGCATATTTGAGATTGAGCTTCTCTGCCCAGGAGACGATGCCCATGAAAAAGCGTGTGGTCTTGCTCGGGCGAGCCATTGGCGCAATTCCGGCTGTCCCGAATTCCTGCTCGACTTCTTCAGCCTCAGAGTCTTGAAGACTTGGTTCCTTCAACGTTCCTTCGGTCATGATCATTCCAATGCGTTGCTGGCTTTGCGGACCGGGACGCAGTGGCGGATACGTTCGGTTCCGATGACAGGAATCTATTTAGGCGACGATAGACCGGTATGCTAGAGCCTCGTGCGCCGATATTGCCGCACGAGGCTCTCGATCATTCGTCAATTTTTGCTCCGGATCAGAAGTTAGCGGGTCGGAGATGGCTTGAGGCTAGCGACTATGCCGTCAATCAGGTCCTCTGTCGTTTTGTACTCGTCAACATCGAGGACCTTGCAGCCGTGCTCGCTAACGAGTTCGGCGGTCTTTCGATCGAATAGCAGTGTGCGTTCGAGAAATCTTGAGATCATTCCACGGTTCTGTTCGCTGGCATTGTGGAAACCGCTTGCTTCATAGATCCGTGTGCGCAACGTATCGGAACTGGCCGTCAGCCAGACAGTTCCAACTTCCTTCATGCGGTGTCCACTCGTGATGAAAGGCCAAAGTGCCGATCCCTCGAGCACCAATTTCTCCATGCCTACATCGTGCACCGTTGCCCGGACAAGTTCCGCGACGAGTGGCGACATCTTGCGGTGATGCAGAATGACGGATTCCAGCAGTTCGTTGGCCTTTAAACTAAGATAGTGCTCGGCCACGTGGTTGGGGACTTTCTTGTTCGATTGGCGCCACGGCCTGCCGGGGTGCCTGGCAAGGCTGTCCGTTGAAATACAGCGCCAGCCGAGTTTCCCCGCTAATGCGCCTGCCACCCTTGATTTCCCGACATTGGACGAGCCGCCGATCAGGATCATTTTAAGATGCGGATCAATCCGTGTGTTCAAGGGCATTATCCTGGTCGAAAGTGGGAAAGACTTCAGAACTGTTTATCGCCGACTATTTTACTATTTTCTGTCATCTGCAACCAGAATGCACCTTCACGCAAAGAGCAACAAAAAACTGATCCCAAAACATAACCGGGTAACAAAACGTTTGATGGTCGTGACAAGTTGCACTTCCCCACCGAAGCAAAACAAATCCGTACTAAGCGAAAGATCAACGACATCCGGGTCACGTTTTCTTTTCCATCCGAACGCTTCATCCTTCTGGCCGCCTGAATCTTGACTTTTTATCGAGTAGTCTTTGTCTCATTCTGCCTGAACGGAAATCCTCCATGTCCAACATCACGACCATAGTATCGACTATGACTGCAGCCTTCCTCGGCTCTTTCGTCGAAGTCGTCGAAGCCTTCACCATTATCCTCGCCGTCGGGGTTTCCCGCAGCTGGAAGCCCGCATTCATCGGCACGGGGCTCGCACTCATCGTGCTGGCCGCTCTGGTCATAATCCTCGGACCGCTGCTCGGGCTGATCCCGATCGAACTTCTGCAATTCGTCATCGGAACCCTGCTGATCCTGTTTGGAATGCGCTGGCTGCGCAAAGCTATTCTCCGCGCATCCGGTTTTATCGCCCTTCACGATGAGGCAGAAGCCTTCGCCAGGGAGACCGATCAGCTCAAGCGTCAGGACGCCGAACGACGCGCGGACTGGATAGCTGGGACCGCTGCGTTCAAGGCGGTACTGCTCGAGGGTATCGAAGTGGTTTTCATCGTCATCGCCGTTGGCGCGGGACGCGGCATGCTCGGTTATGCCGCCCTTGGCGCAGTTATAGCCTGCCTCCTGGTGCTGATAATCGGTTTCGTCGTGCACAAGCCCTTGTCGCAGGTGCCGGAGAACACCTTGAAATTCGTGGTTGGACTTCTACTTACGGCATTCGGCGTCTTCTGGGTTGGTGAAGGCCTTGGCGCCGATTGGCCGGGCGCCGATCTGTCCCTGATCGCGATCCTTGCCGTGCTTGCAATCTTCTCGTTTGTCGCCGTGCGGATGCTGCGCGGCTATTACAGCTCCAACGTAAAGGCAGTCGCCTGATGAACATCTTACGCATCACACTACGAGAACTGATCGGCATGTTCATCGATGACGGCGCTCTGGCACTCTGGTCAATTGCATTGATTGGCGTCATTGCGACCGCTGTGGAATATGCCGGATTGTCTGGATTCGCCGGTGGTGTCCTGTTATTGGCAGGCTGCATCCTCATCCTCGCAGAGAGCACGTACCGTGCGGCGCGGAAAAAATCCCACGGATAGTGCTGGAGTAAACTGGAATTGGTTAGCTCACCGACGTCCGGGCAGTCGCGCGACAGCCTGACCTATCGACGCGACATCGACGGCTTGCGGGCCATCGCGATTTTACCGGTCGTATTTTATCACACGGGCATGTCGGGCTTTCAGGGCGGGTTCGTCGGCGTCGACGTTTTCTTCGTCATTTCCGGCTATCTGATGGCCTTGCGGATCATCGGAGGAATCGACCAGGGCGATTTCAGCCTCTGGCGGTTTTACGAAAGCCGCATTCGCCGCATTTTTCCGGCGCTTTTCGCAATGATCGCAGCGTCGGCGGTGATGGCATGGCTATTTTTCATGCCGGTCGAATTTGAATATTTTGCTCGAAGTGTGAAGGCAGCTGCTCTTTTTGTTTCCAACATCCAGCTCAACAGGGAGAGCGGATATTTCGATATCAGCGCCCAGCTGAAGCCGTTGTTGCACACATGGTCGCTCGCCATCGAAGAACAGTTCTATATCGTCTTTCCGCTGTTGCTCCTTCTTTTGAGCAGGATCAGCCGGGAATGGATAAAGCCGGCGCTCATTCTGCTGTTTGTCGGATCGCTCGCAGCGAGTATCTGGGCCGTTGAGCACAGGCCTGTCGAGGCGTTTTACCTGGCGCCTTACCGCGCTTGGGAGCTGCTTCTCGGCGCTTTGCTCGCATTGGGCGTCGTGCCCCGGCCGAAACAGCAATTTGTCGGCGAAATCCTGGCTGCCGTCGGACTCATCCTGATAGGCTTTGCGGTCTTCGTTTATGATGACGGAACATTGTTTCCCGGCCTTGCCGCACTCGTTCCCTGCATCGGTGCTGCTCTCATCATTCAGGGGCGAGCCTCGCGCGGACCGGCGGGATTGTTTCTCACATCCTCGCCGCTTGTGTTCATCGGCCTGATTTCCTATTCGCTTTATCTCTGGCACTGGCCGATTATCGTCTTCACGCGCTACCTGAATGGTCACGAACTCACCTTCATCCAAAACGGTCTGCTCGTAGCTATTTCGTTTATCGTGGCTGTTTTTTCCTGGCACTTCATCGAGCGACCGTTCCGCGGGCATGCCGGCCCGGTTCCCCGCAAACCGGTTTTTGCCGCTGCGACGGCGGTTATCGTAGCGGTCGTGGCTTTCGGCAATTATATCATCACCGAAGTCGGGCTTCCCAGCCGCCTCACTCCGGTTGCCCAGAAAATCTACAACGCCACCTATGACGAAAGCCGGTTTTCCAGTCCCGAATGCATGCAGGACACCAGTGGAAAAGGCCCTTCCCTTTCCGACGTCCAATCGGGCAACCTTTGCCACCTGGGAATCCCCAGAGCGGATAGTGTCAATTTCCTCGTTTGGGGCGACTCGCACTCCGGTTCCATGGCACCCGCCATCGACCTTGCAGCGACGAAGGCCGGTGCCAGTGGTATTTTGGCCGCACGGGCCTCGTGTCCGCCGCTTCCGGATGTGGAACTGAAAGACGAAAAAGACACGCTGCGCTGCGTTGATTACAATGCGGCGGTGCGAGACCTCATCGTTAGCAAGCGCATACCGTTGGTCTTCATGATTGCCTATTGGCCGAAATACGTCCTCCGCTCGGAGTTGCCTAATCAGGGGCTTTATTTTGATCCCAAGATCCGCCCGCAGCTTGACGACGAATCGGCGCCCATTGCGACCGCTCTGGACCAGACCCTCGCTGACCTCAAACGACATGGCACGCAGGTGGTGCTTGTGATGGATGTGCCGGAAATGGGGCACTATATGCCGGAAGCTCTTGCCAAAGCGGCAACGAGAGGCACGTCTACCGATATCGCACCGTCATGGGCCTACACTTCCGAACGGCAAGCGGCCTCCCGCGACATGCTCAGCGAATACGCTGCGAAATACGGGGCAATAACCGTCGATGCGCTTCAGGGTATCTGCGACAATGGCCGCTGCGACAGCATGCGAAACGGCCTGCCCTTGTACAGGGACTCAGACCATATCACCGCCACGACCGCCCGCAGTTTGAGCTACCTCTATACCCCGGTGTTCAAGACACTGGCTGGCGCCTTGGGAATCCCTATCGACTAGCTTCCGGGCTGATGGCCAGAGCGACGACCCGCAGGCCAAGCGGAAAGCGCTTGCTCGGCAACAGCCTCCAGCATGTCGCGGCTGAAGCCGGCCTTGGCCTGCACCGCCATGCCGTGAGTGACAGCCATTACGAACGCCGCAAGGGCTTCAGGTTTTGCTGTCTCCGGTAGGTCGCCCTCGGCCTTCGCCCGGTCGAAGCGCTCACGAAGCTGCGCCTGACCAGCCGCGCGATAATCTATCAACGCTTGTCGCACAGGTTCCGCTTCATCCGATCCCGCTACAGCCCCGTTGATACCGAGACATCCCGTGTGGCCGGGGTAACGCGTATTGAGATCGGCCGCACCGTACAGGATGTGCGCAGCAACCTCTCGCGCCGTGGGTAACTGTAGCGCCACTGGAATATAGCCCACATATCGCTCGGAGTAGCGATCCAGGGCTCGGCGGAAGAGAGCTTCCTTGTTGCCGAATGCAGAATAGAGGGCGGGCCTCTCAACGCCGGCAGCCTCTGTCAGGTCAGCGTAAGATGCGCCCTCGTAGCCCTTGCGCCAGAAAACGCACAGCGCCGCGTCGAGCACTTTCTCCACATCAAATTCGCGATGGCGCCCCATCAGCGCAAACCGATCTTTTTCATAATGATCGTTATTAAAACACTTGACCGCCTCTGTCAAATTTCATACCAAGCGTTATCGTAATGCTTGTTATGAAAACAGGCCGCTTTCGCTCACCAGGATCAGGCGGCGCCCTGATCGTCCACAGAAAGGGATTCTCATGTCGAACATATTGAAGGGCAAGGTCGCCCTTGTTACCGGCGGCTCGCGCGGGCTCGGCGCCACCATCGCGGAAGCGTTTGCCGATCAGGGGGCTGATGTCGCAATAAGCTACGTCGCGTCAGCCGAGAAAGCCGAAGCTGTCGTGGAGAAGCTCAGGGCCAAGGGCGTTCGCGCGATTGCGATCAAGAGCGATCAGGCCGACCTTACTTCCGCCAAGCCTTTGATCGACTCGGTGATTGCTGAATTCGGCAAGCTCGATATCCTCGTCAATAATGCGGCAATCGTCGTACAGGGCAAGACTGTCGACGATCCCGAACTCGATACGGTCAATCTTGACCGTCTGTGGCAGACCAACGTCATGGGCGCGGTGGCGACCACGCGCGCGGCAGCGCCGGCGCTCCCCGATGGCGGGCGGATTATCTTCATAGGTTCTGTGAGCGGCACCCGCTCCCTGTTCCCCGGCCTCGCGGACTATGTGGGAACCAAGGCTGCCATCAACGGCTATGCGAAGGGCATTGCCCGCGATCTGGGCGGACGCAACATCACCGTCAACGTTGTCCAGCCCGGTGCCATGCCGACCGATATGATGAGGCAGGTTATGGGCGACGTTGATGCTCCCGACGCGTTCCTCGACCTTCACCCCATCCGCCGCATCGCAAAGCTCGAGGAAGTTGCCGCGCTCGTCACCTTCCTCGCCGGGCCAGACGCCAGCTACATGACCGGCGGTGTAATCGACGTCGGCGGTGGTCTCGGAATCTGAGCGTCGAAAGCAATAATCCATTCCACTTTCGTACTCGACCGGGTCAGGACCTGTTGATCCGGTCGAGATGGGATAGCGGTAGTCGAGCAGGCTAAGAGCCTGTTTGGAAAGTCGCTGCGGCGAGTCAGATGGCGTGGTTTTCGAGAACCGGAGCGCAGCGTACATTAAGTACGTGAGCACCGGAAGCGCAGAAAACCGCGTCAGATGACCGCCGCAGTAGAGTTTCAAAACCGGCTCTAAGTTATGTCCTGAAGCTGGGCCTTGCCATTGTGCAGGAAGCAGGCCTTCGTGAAGAGCCCTAAATTGACAAGATTGGGTAGGCGAATGTCCCGAATATCCGGCAGAGGCCTGATTGATGGATCAAACGACCGATCAATCTGCGAGATAAACCCCATTACAACGCCGGTCTTTCTGGTGAAATCCTGAAGAGCGAGAATCTGGTCGGAGAGTGCTGGCTTGCTTCGTTGCTGGTCGAGTATTTGAAGATAGTCGATAACGGCAACTGTTCCTCGGTCCGAGGCTGACAAGTGGCGAATAATGTAGTCCGCGCTGATTTCATTCGACGTCACGATTTCCAGAGCGTCGCCAAGATCCTGATAACCTTCGTCCAACGAGCGGATGTGTTCCCGTGCCTGCTGCTCGGTAAACTCCAGCGTGAAGAATATCGCCTTTCTGCCGTCTCGGGCAGCGTCGAGCAAAAGCTGAAGTCCAAGCGTGGTCTTCCCATGTCCGGGGCGACCGGCCACCAGCAGCAGATCGCCGTCATTGAGCCGGGATAGAACTGTTTTCGACAGTGATCCCGCTGCGATCCGGGATGAAAGCAGGTTCCACCTCGCAAACCCTTCCTCTCGCGCAATTTGGTCCAGCGCTTCGTGCAAGGGAACATTATTTTTCCGGACCAGGAGCTTGGCACGGCGTTTCAATTGGAAAATTGGGGCAGAAAGCTTCATCAAAGGACCTCCGTTGCGAGCCAGAAACGCAACCCCTCCTTATGCGTCGCTCGAACAGATGGTTCGATGATGATGTCACCCCGTATGTGCGATACTTCCCGAAAGGAGGGAGGAGGCGTGGGCCAAGCCTATGTCGCAGACGTTAGAGGGCATCATGATTCGCGACAAGCACAAATGACAGCTTTGTGCCTCGCGGATCGGACAACGAGTCCCAAGGCGCAACAACCGATGCGTTGGCGCTCGTGCCTATAAGAGCATGACCGAAAATCCGTCAGGGCGTGGCGAAAATGGTGATTTTCGAGCACCGAAGCGCAGCGTACGTTGGGTACGTGAGCATCGGAGCGCAGGAAAGCGCCATTTGCAGCCCGCCTTGGCGAATTTTCCGGCTAGATCAGCCGCGCTTCTTGCGCAGGCGGATGATGATGTCGACGTTGACGATTTCCATGCCTTCCGGAACCGGAGGCAAATTGCCGACCATGGTCGAACCACTGGGGATATCGATCACCTCATTTTCGCCTTCGACGAAAAAGTGATGATGGTCGGAAACGTTCGTGTCGAAATAGGTCTTTGCGCCCTCGACGGCGAGGATGCGGAGCATTCCGGCCTGGGTAAATTGATGCAGTGTATTGTACACCGTCGCCAGCGAAACCGGCACATTGGCACCAAGCGCCTCTTCGTGCAGTTCCTCGGCGGAAAGGTGCCTGTCACCCTTGGCAAAGATCAGGCTGGCGAGCGCGATACGCTGACGGGTCGGCCGTAATCCTGCAAAGCGCAAGCGCTCCTGCAAGGATACATCAGCGTCAATTTCATAAGAAATATGCATGGCCCGTCTGCCACTCCGTTAACTCATATCAGAAGTCCCACCACAGACACATTGTCCGTCGTGTTACATGATTGATATATGCTGTCTTGCGAAATCGATCAATAGGCAGCATTTACACCATTTGTCTAAGGAAAAAGCTGGAGCCGTTGAAAATATTCCGTCATACGAAATTCGCATTAATCTGGGCTGGGGGTGTCGAGATTCAGGTCAGGGTGCGCCGAAAATGGTAGTTTTCGAGACCCGGAGCGCAATGTACATAAAGTACATGAGCACCGGAAGCGCTGAAAAATGCCATTTGCAGGCCGCCATGGGATGAATATCGACACTCCCAAAAGCGAGGGTTCCATTTGACCGTAGTTTGCTCTATGCAGCGTTTTCAGGCGGAAATACACTATGATAGGTTCCGCTCGCGCCGGAACACATCCAGGCGCAAGCCTTGACGTTACCGATGGGAGAAAGAATGCCAGAACAGAAATCAAGCTACGGGTATGAAGAGCTCCTTGCCTGTGCCCGCGGAGAGATGTTCGGTCAGGGCAACGCCCAGTTGCCAGCACCACCTATGCTGATGTTCGACCGTATCACCGAGATTTCTGAAACAGGCGGCGAGAATGGCAAGGGCTATATCCGTGCTGAATTCGATATCAAGCCTGACCTGTGGTTCTTCCCGTGCCATTTCATTGGCGATCCCGTGATGCCAGGCTGTCTCGGCCTTGATGCCATGTGGCAATTGACCGGATTTTATCTCGGCTGGCTCGGTGAGCCCGGCAAGGGCCGCGCCCTCTCCACCGGCGAGGTCAAGTTCACCGGCATGGTCACGCCGAAAAACAAACTTGTCGAATATGGCATCGACTTCAAACGCGTCATGCGCGGCCGTCTGGTGCTTGGAATTGCCGATGGCTGGTTAAAGGTCGATGGCGAGACTATCTATAAAGCAACTGACCTGCGGGTTGGCCTATTCAAGGAAAGCGCTGCCTGACAAATTTGGCAACGTATTACCTTTAAGGAGATCGCGATGCGGCGAGTGGTTGTGACGGGCATGGGTATCGTGTCCTCTATCGGCAACAATGTAGGGGAGGTGCTGGAATCGCTGCGTGCAGCGAAATCGGGCATCGTCTTTGCTGAGGAATATGCGAAGCACGGCTTCCGCAGCCAGGTCCATGGTGCACCCACACTCGATCCGTCAACGCTGGTAGATCGTCGTGCAATGCGCTTCCACGGTGGCGGTACCGCCTGGAACCATGTCGCCATGGATCAGGCCATCGCTGACGCGGGGCTCGATACGGATCTCATTTCCAATGAGCGCACCGGCATCATCATGGGTTCGGGCGGCTCCTCCACCCGCACGATCGTCGAGGCTGCCGAAAAGACCATCGAATCCGGTTCCAGCAAGAAGGTCGGTCCCTTCGCCGTGCCGAAAGCAATGTCTTCGACCGCCTCGGCAACGCTCGCCACATGGTTCAAGATCAAGGGCGTCAATTACTCCATTTCCTCGGCCTGCGCGACATCCAACCATTGTGTCGGCAACGCCTATGAGATGATCCAGTACGGCAAGCAGGACATGATGTTCGCCGGCGGCTGCGAGGATCTCGACTGGACCTTGTCCGTGCTTTTCGACGGCATGGGCGCCATGTCCTCCAAATTCAACGACCGGCCATCTGTGGCCTCACGAGCCTATGACAAGAACCGCGATGGCTTCGTCATTTCGGGTGGCGCGGGCGTTCTCGTTCTCGAAGAGCTTGAACATGCCAAGGCGCGTGGCGCAAAGATTTATGGCGAACTTGTCGGTTACGGCGTGACCTCGGATGGTGCCGACATGGTCGCACCGAGCGGCGAAGGCGCGGCGCGCTGCATGCGTATGGCGATCGCCAACGTCAAGGGTCCGGTCGACTACATCAACCCGCACGCCACCTCGACGCCTGTTGGTGATCTCAAGGAAATCGAGGCCATCCGCGAAGTCTTCGGTTCGGGCAACCAGTGCCCGCCTATTTCGGCGACCAAATCACTGACAGGCCATTCGCAGGGTGCTACCGGCGTGCACGAGTCGATCTATTCACTTCTGATGATGAATCACAATTTCATCGCGGAGAGCGCTAATATCGAAGAACTCGATCCGGCATTCGAAGACATGCCCATTACGCGCCGGCGGATAGATAACATCAAACTGAATACAGTCCTGACCAATTCCTTCGGATTTGGCGGCACGAATGCTTCGCTGGTTTATCAGCGTTACGAGGGTTGAGGAAACAATGGCAGATTTAATGAAGGGCAAACGCGGCCTTATCATGGGGGTCGCGAACAGCCACTCCATTGCCTGGGGGATCGCCAAGGAATTGGCCGACAATGGTGCCGAACTCGCATTCACCTACCAGGGCGAAGCCTTCGGCAAGCGCGTCGCACCCTTGGCAGAACAACTTGGCTCGAAACTGCTGCTGCCCTGCGATGTCGAGGATATCGCAACGGTCGACGCGGTTTTCGAGACGCTGGAAAAAGAATGGGGCACGATCGATTTCGTCGTCCATGCCATCGGCTTTTCTGACAAGTCGCAGCTCAAGGGCCGCTATGCCGATGTGACGACGCGAGACAATTTCAGCCGCACCATGGTCATCTCCGCCTACTCCTTCACCGAGGTCGCCCAACGCGCAGCAAAGCTGATGACCGACGGCGGTTCCATCCTGACGCTGACCTATGGCGGTTCGACCCGGGTCATGCCCAACTACAATGTGATGGGCGTGGCCAAGGCCGCTCTTGAAGCGATGGTCCGCTATCTCGCCGCTGACTATGGTCCGGAAGGGATTCGCGTTAATGCAATTTCTGCGGGTCCTGTGCGCACATTGGCGGGTGCCGGTATCGGCGATGCCCGCGCCATGTTCTCCTACCAGAAGCGCAATGCTCCCCTACGCCGGACGGTCGATATCGAAGACGTCGGCCGGTCTGCCCTCTACCTCCTGTCGGACCTTTCGAGCGGCGTCACCGGCGAAATCCACTACGTGGATTCCGGCTACAACATCGTATCGATGCCAACTCTGGAAGAGCTGAAAAAGTCCGACGACAGCAAGGAGTGATTCTGACACGGCCCTACCCGGAACCGGAACAGATTTTGCGCAAGTTTTTGCAAAAATGACGCAAGAACTTGCGAAACTGATGCAAGAAATGCCGAATCTGACATGCTTTTTACTACCGCGAGTGGCATTTTAGTTGCGACCGGTAGAAATTACTTCTTGGCTTCGATGATTTTATAGCCGGCATCATCCTCAACCGGCAGCACCGATTTGAACAGTGATTTCAGTCCCGCCTCGTAGGGCATCTGCCGGTTGGCAACGAGAAGCAGCTTGCCGCCCGGCTTCAGTCGTTTGGCCGCCGCTGCAATGAAACCTTGCCCCATCGTCGGATCAGCGCTGCGCCCTGCATGGAAGGGTGGATTCATGACGATCGTATCGTAAATCTCTGTAATCGCTTCACTATTCACGTCATGCCAATGGAAGCTTACAGGGATCTCGCCCCCGTTGACGTTCAATTTGGCAGCTTCCAGTGCTTCGAAATCAGCTTCGTACAGCGCCAGCGATTTGAGCTTTTCCGGGTGCTTCAAAACTTCGCTGGCAAGGTAACCCCAACCCGCGCCGAAGTCTGCCACGTGCCCGCTGATGCGGCCGGCGAAGTGCTTGACCAGCATGGCCGAACCCTTGTCGATCGCGGCATGCGAGAACATGCCGGGGGCCGTCGTGAAGCGATCTTCGAGCTTTGTCGGCTCGCCCGTAAGCTCTTCAATTTGCTCAGTATTTACTGTTTCTGGCCGCATGAACCAGAAGGCAACAGCATGATGTTTTGATAGCCTGTCAACGACCGGAACGATGCTTTCCACTGTCTTTCGGAAGCTGTCGACCCCAAGCTTCTTGTCGCCTGAAACCGCGATCTGGCCACCGGGTTTGACGTGCTTCAGTGCCTGAGCAAGCCAGTTCTCATTGCGTCCTTTGTGCTTGCCCAGCAAGATCAACGCGCCATCAAACTGCTCATTGCCAGGTAACCTTGGCACAGCGCTAAAGCCTGCCTTCTGCAATGCCAAATAGTCCGGTTTGAAAGGTTGAAGACAAGTCAGGCTTGTCCTCCACTCATCACCTACATCGCGATCTACTTCAGCACCGAGAAAAAGCCATGCGGAGCCTTTGTCTGGCAAAGCCAGTATCTCGTCTTCAAAAGGCAGGAAGAGCGTCTGCAGGGCGCCGTTGGCCATAAGGGATCCATCTATAGATATGTTGTGACAAGAAAAAAGCGCGCCACAAGGGCGCGCTTTCATTATAGCCTATTCAGGAGACTACTCAGCGTCTTCCTGAGCCTTCTTTTCCTGAACGATTTCCTTGCCGGTTTCCTGGTCAACGACTTTCATCGACAGGCGAACCTTGCCGCGTTCGTCGAAGCCCATGAGCTTGACCCAGACCTTCTGGCCTTCCTTGACCACGTCTGAAGTCTTGGCAACACGATCCGAAGCAAGCTGCGAGATGTGAACCAGACCATCGCGTGGGCCGAAGAAGTTTACGAACGCACCAAAGTCAGCAGTCTTTACAACTGTGCCTTCATAGATCTCGCCTACTTCCGGTTCGGCGACAATCGAGTGGATCCACTTGCGTGCAGCTTCGATTTCCTTGGCCGATGACGATGCGATCTTGACTGTACCATCGTCTTCGATGTTGATCTTCGCGCCAGTCTTTTCGACGATCTCGCGAATGACCTTGCCACCGGAACCGATAACGTCACGGATCTTGTCGGTTGGAATGTTCATGACTTCAATGCGCGGTGCAAATTCGCCAAGTTCCGAGCGGCCTTCGGTGATAGCCTTCGCCATCTCGCCGAGGATGTGCAGACGGCCGTCCTTGGCCTGCGCCAAAGCAACCTTCATGATCTCTTCGGTGATGCCGTCGATCTTGATATCCATCTGCAGCGCAGTGATACCATTTTCCGAGCCGGCTACCTTGAAATCCATGTCGCCGAGGTGATCTTCGTCGCCGAGGATATCGGAGAGAACAGCGAACTTTTCGCCTTCGAGGATCAGGCCCATGGCAATACCAGCGACCGGACGGAGCAGCGGAACACCAGCATCCATAAGGGCGAGCGATGTGCCGCAAACCGTAGCCATCGAGGACGAACCATTGGATTCGGTGATCTCGGAGACCGTACGGAGCGTGTAGGGGAACTGTTCCTTGGCAGGCAGAACCGGGTGGATAGCGCGCCATGCGAGCTTGCCGTGTCCGATTTCGCGACGGCCAGGAGAACCCATGCGACCTGTTTCACCGACCGAATAGGGCGGGAAATTGTAGTGAAGCATGAAGGTTTCTTTGTACATGCCTGTCAGCGAGTCGACATATTGCTCGTCTTCGCCGGTACCCAGCGTGGCAACGACGATGGCCTGTGTTTCACCGCGGGTGAACAAAGCCGAGCCGTGTGTGCGTGGCAGAAGACCAACTTCCGAAACGATCGGACGGACTGTCGAAAGATCACGGCCGTCGATACGGCTGCCCGTGTCGAGAATGTTCCAGCGAACGATCTTCGCCTGAACCGACTTGAATACCGTTGCGATTTCTTCGGCAGAAAACTCTGGTTCTTCAACGCCTTCCGGGAAGAAATGCGCCTTGACCTTGGCCTTGGCGGCATCAACGGCGTTGTAGCGATCCTGCTTGTCGGTGATCTTGTAAGCATCGCGGAGATCAGCCTCAACAACCTTCAGAACAGCTGCTTCTGCGGCCGAAAGGTCGTCCGTCTGGAAGTCGCGGGGTTCCTTAGCGGCAACTTCAGCGAGCTTGATGATCGCATCGATAACCGGCTGGAAAGCGCGATGGCCGAACATCACGGCGCCGAGCATGACGTCTTCAGCCAATTCCTTGGCTTCCGATTCAACCATGAGAACCGCGTCGCCCGTACCGGCAACGACGAGATCGAGGCTCGATTCCGGCATTTCGTCAACGGTTGGGTTCAGTCTGTATTCGCCACCGATATAGCCGACGCGCGCGCCGCCGATCGGGCCCATGAAAGGCACGCCGGAAAGCGTCAGGGCAGCAGAGGCGCCGATCATCGAGACGATGTCAGGGTTGTTTTCGAGATCGTGCTGGATAACGGTCAGAACAACCTGCGTGTCGTTCTTGTAGCCATCGGCAAAAAGCGGGCGGATCGGGCGGTCGATCAAACGCGAAACCAATGTTTCGTTTTCGCTCGGACGGCCTTCACGCTTGAAATAGCCACCGGGGATCTTGCCGGCTGCGTAGGTCTTTTCCTGGTAGTTGACGGTCAGAGGGAAGAAGTCCTGACCGGCCTTCGGTGCCTTGGCGGAAACGACCGTCGCGAGTACGACGGTTTCGCCGTAGGTGGCGAGAACGGCGCCGTCAGCCTGACGGGCGATCTTGCCGGTTTCGAGAATGAGCGGACGTCCGCCCCATTCGATTTCAACTTTGTGTTGATTAAACATATCTTGTCCTTCAGTGGAGAAAGACGCGCTTCCCTTTGGATAGCAGCATCGATCTCCCGTTTCGATTTAGACCAATCACGGGCAAGACAATTTGCAACTCGCACTTTCGAGTTGCCAGCAATCCTGCCCCATGACCTGTCTCATGGTAGAATTCATTCCTCACCGGAATGAAAGAAACCGGCGGAACGCAATGCGTATCCGCCGGTTTAATCCGTTATTAGCGGCGCAGGCCGAGCTTTTCGATCAGCGTCTGGTAACGGCCCTGATCAACTTTCTTGAGATAATCAAGAAGGCTGCGGCGCGTCGAGACAAGCTTGAGCAGACCACGACGGGAATGGTTATCCTTCTTGTGGTCCTTGAAATGTTCGGTCAAATTGACAATGCGCTCTGTCAGAACGGCAACCTGGACTTCCGGAGAACCGGTATCGCCTGGCTTCGTTGCATATTCAGTGATCACTGCCTGCTTGCGTTCAGCGGTTATCGACATCGTATATCCTTTCTTTTGAAGAGGAAAAACAGGATGCCCACGGCCGGGATGTCGTCCAGCGGGGGCCGGTTAAAGCGATAGCAAAAGCTGGTCGCTGCGGGCCGTATAGTCGAAAATGTGACAAATTACCAGCCGCAAATGATTCTGGCCATTTCAGGCCGTAAACACACGCTTTGGCTGGAACTGGCCTTTCTCAATAAAGCCGATGGCCAAAAGTTTGCCCTTGGCAGTCACGCAAGCTTCATCGGCTTCAACAGGTGCATCGCGCCCGCGCAGGATCACGGGATTGCCCATGCGAATGCGATGCGCCTGATCATCGGAGACTGCAACCTGCGGCAGGCTTTCCAACGCTGCGCCCGTATCGATCAGAAAAGCATCCATCACCGAGAAGCGCTCGGCAAGCCGCTCATAAGATCGATCCTCACCTTCTTCTTCCGTCGGGACAGGAGGGTGGGCAGCTTCCAACTCCGCGAGTGTGACGAAATCGGACTCGTTGAACGGTGCAACCTCAATGCGGCGCAGGTCGGAAATGTGGCCATAGCAACCAAGATCGCGGCCCATGTCGCGTGCGAGAGAGCGCACATAGGTGCCTTTGCCGCATTCAACTTCGAAGATCGCCGTAGCGGCATCGGCCTGTTCGATCAATTCCAGCCTGTCAATTTCCACTTCGCGGGACGGTATCTCGACGTCTTCGCCGCTGCGGGCGAGATCGTAGGCCCGTTCGCCGGCGATTTTGATGGCCGAGAACTTGGGCGGCGTTTGTTGGATGACGCCGATGTATTTCGGTAGCAGTGCTTTGATTGACGCTTCGTCCGGACGCGAGTCCGAGGTCACAGTCACCTCGCCCTCGAGATCATCTGTGGAGCGTTCGGCACCCCAGGTTACTGTAAAGCGATAGATCTTTGTTCCGTCCATGACATAGGGAACCGTCTTTGTCGCCTCACCCAAAGCAATCGGCAGCATGCCGGATGCCAGAGGGTCCAGCGTGCCCGCATGGCCGGCTTTCTCGGCCTTGAACAACCATTTAATCTTGGAGACGGCCTCGGTTGATCCCATGCCCTTCGGCTTGTCGAAGATCAGCCAGCCGGAAACCGGACGGCCCTTTTTCTTGCGCTGCCGTGTCATCTCAGTCGTTACCGTCGCCGTCATGGCCTGGCACGTCGCCCGGATTAGGATCACCACCGTCGTCATCCTCATCGTCGACGAGGTCGCGGGTGACTTCCGGCTTGCGCAACAGAGCGTCAATCTTGGCGTAATTGTCAAAGCTGGTGTCAATGCGGAACCGGAATTCCGGCATATATTTCATCTGCTTGAGATGAGCCGCGGCCCGGCCGCGAATGAACTTGGCATTCTTGTTAAGGGCGCTGATGACGCCTTCGCTGTCGATGGCACCAACCGGCGACACAAAGCAGGTAGCGATTTTCAGATCTGGCGACATGCGCACTTCGGAAATAGCAATCACCGCATTTTCCAGCGTGTCATCACGAACATCGCCACGCGCAAGCACTTGCGAAACCGCATGGCGCACTTGCTCACTGACGCGCAACTGACGTTGAGAAGGGCCTGTTCCTGTAGCAAAGCGAGCCATTAATTGCTGTATCCCAAAAATTCGCATCCCAATAAACAATGGATCGCCGGCTTTTCATTCCGGCGATCCTATCATCAGTGATTTGGTCGCTGCTCCTTAGAGCGTGCGGGTCACATGTTCGACGCGGAAAGCTTCGATCGTATCGCCTGCGCGCATATCGTCGTAATTCTCGAACGCCATACCGCATTCCTGACCGGCCGGGACTTCGGTAACTTCGTCCTTGAAGCGCTTGAGCGTCTTGAGCTTTCCTTCGTGGATGACGACGTTATCGCGGATAAGGCGGACGCCCGCACCACGTTCGACCTTGCCTTCCGTGACACGGCAGCCAGCGACCTTGCCGACCTTGGTGATGTTGAAGACTTCGAGAATTTCCGCGTTACCAATGAAGGTTTCGCGGCGTTCTGGCGAAAGAAGACCCGACATCGCTGCCTTCACATCATCAACGAGGTCGTAAATGATGTTGTAGTAGCGGATTTCGATGCCTTCACGCTCGGCCAAATCACGGGCCTGCTTATTGGCACGCACGTTGAAGCCGATGATCGCTGCGTTAGAGGCCTCAGCGAGGGCGATATCGCTCTCGGTGATGCCGCCAGCACCCGAGTGGATGATGCGCGCACGCACTTCGTCGGTTCCAAGCTTATCCAGGGCACCGGCAATGGCTTCGATCGAGCCTTGCACATCACCCTTGATGAGAAGCGGAAATTCCTTCAGTCCGGTTACCTGCAACTGGCTCATCATCTGTTCAAGCGAACCGCGTGAACCGGCTTGACGTGCCACAGCCTTTTCACGGGCGAGACGTGTACGGTATTCGGAAATTTCACGCGCCTTGGCTTCGCTTTCAACGACAGCAAAACGATCACCAGCCTGCGGCGGTCCGCCTAGACCAAGAACCTCGACCGGCATTGCAGGTCCGGCATCCTTGAGATTTTCACCGCGGTCATTGACCAATGCACGAACACGGCCCCACTCGCTGCCCGCGACGATGATATCGCCCGGCCTGAGAGTGCCCTTCTGAACCAGGACGGTAGCAACCGAACCGCGGCCACGATCAAGCTTGGCTTCGATCACGACACCTTCGGCAGTCCGGGTAGGATCGGCTTTGAGGTCGAGAACTTCCGCCTGCAGCAGGATCGTTTCAAGAAGCTTGTCGAGACCGGCACCGGTCTTGGCCGAAACCTCGACGTCCAGCGTTTCACCGCCCATGGATTCCACGAAGACTTCGTGCTGCAAAAGACCGTTGCGAACCTTCTGCGGATCAGCAGACGGCTTGTCGATCTTGTTGATCGCGACGATGATCGGAACACCCGCAGCCTTGGCATGGTTGATCGACTCGATCGTCTGCGGCATGACGCTATCATCGGCAGCAACGACTAGAATGGCGATATCGGTTGCCTGCGCACCGCGGGCACGCATGGCTGTAAAGGCTGCGTGGCCCGGCGTATCGATAAACGTGATCTTCTGGCCGTTCTGCTCAACCTGATAGGCGCCGATATGCTGGGTAATGCCGCCAGCTTCGCCGGAAACGACGTTGGCCTTGCGGATCGCATCGAGCAGCGAGGTCTTGCCGTGGTCGACGTGACCCATGATGGTGACAACCGGCGGACGCGACACAAAGGATGCCGTGTCGTCCTGCACATTGAAGATACCTTCTTCAACGTCGGACTCAGCAACACGGCGGACCGTGTGACCGAATTCTTCAGCAATCAACTGAGCCGTATCGGCGTCGATCAAATCGCCCGGCTTCATCATCTGACCTTCCTTCATCAGGAATTTGATGACGTCGACGGAACGTTCGGCCATACGCTGGGCGAGTTCCTGGATCGTGATCGTCTCCGGCAGGATGACTTCACGCGCGATCTTCTCGCGGGTTTCCTGCTGCATGCCGCGCTTGAATTTCTCCTGGCGGCGGCGCATGGCGGAAAGCGAACGGCTGCGACTTTCATCATTGAGCGCGGTGCCCAATGTCAGCTTGCCGCGGCGGCGTTCATCTTCACCCTTGACGACCTTTGGCGCCCGGACTTCTGGCTTGGCCGGAGCAGCACTGGTGCCACGGCGGGCGCCAGCAGGACCACGACGATCGTCGTCTTCTTCGGCAGCATTCGGCTTGCGCGCCGCTGCCTTCAATGTTGCGTCGTCGGCTGTCTTCAACTCGGCAGGCTGGCGCTTGCGAGATTCTTCTTCCGCCCGCTGCTTGGCCTCCGCCTCTTTGCGCAGGCGCTCTTCTTCCTCAGCCTGACGGCGGGCAGAAGCTTCGCGTTCCTGAGCACGCAGTGCGTCGTCTTCAGCACGGCGGGCGGCTTCGATCGCTGCCTTGGCGCGATCTTCGGCATCACGGGCCTTGGAACCTTCGAGCGCCTTGCGGCGCGCTTCGAGCTCGGCTGTGGACAGCGTATTAAGCACCATACCGGAACGGTCATTCGGGCGCTGACCCGAAGGACGATACGGCTGTTGGGCGGGGCGCTGCTGGGCTGGCGCAGCGGGACGCGCACTCGTCTGGGGCGCTGGTGCCGGCGCGGCTGGAGCCGCCGGACGCGGTGCCGGCGCAGCAGCACTTGGCTGCGGTGCAGCCGGCTGGGGCGCGGGGCGCACGGGCGCAGCTGCCGGCGTTGGGGCTGGGGTCGCCGCAACAGGAGGCGCAACCTCCGGCTTCTGATCCGGGAGGCTGAACTTGCGCTTCTTTGTTTCAACGACAACAGACTTCGTACGCCCATGGCTGAAGTTCTGACGCACGGTGCTCTGTTCAACGCCAGGCCGCTTCAGGGTCAGGGTCTTCTTATTGACGCCTAGCGTCTTGTCGTCTGTCGATTTTGTATCGCTCATTCCGTTTCCGTTTCCTTCGCGACAGTCGCCGCTTTAGCGTCGGCCACATCCGTGGGGCCATCGCGAAAATGCTGTAGAAGCCAGGCTCGTTTTATCAACCCGGCAGCTGCCTTCCCCTTGAGTACGGCAGCATGTATCACATTTACCCCGCCCAATGCCAAATCCATTTCACTGCTTTCGAACAATGAAAGGGCGGGTATTTCAGGTCCGCCCGCATAAACAACCGAACGGCGGGCCTGGTCAAGTTTGCGGACACCATCTTCCGCTGCTTCAAAGGCATGAAGCACGAGTGCAGCGGTGCCGTTGCGGATCGCAATATCCACTTTTGCGGCCCCTGTTACCACAACCCCGGCCTTTCGCGCCAACCCAAAACTGCCCAACGCTGATTTTGTAAGCATCTGGTCCACTGTCTGTCCCAAATTATCGGGAGCCGTGACGCCGCTTTTCAATCCGCGCGGAAAAAGTTTTCGCTTGACCGCTTCATCAATATAGCGCCGCTGGGCTTTCACCCAACAGCCTCGGCCGGGAAGATTGCGCTTCAGGTCAGCGACAACCGTACCATCGGGACCAGCGACAAACCGGATCATGTCATCGACAGAACCACTTGTCCGCGTGACAATGCACGTTCTGTCGTTCATTTCCGGTTCCACGTCTGGATCGCTCGAAATCAGCCAGCGACCTCTTCTTCTGCCGTTGGTTCAGCTTCGGCAGCAGCAAGATCCTCTTCCGTGATCCATCCGGCTTTCAGGCGTGCAGCAAGAACCATCTGTTCCGCGTCAGCACGGCTAACTTCGAACGAAGACAGAATACCGGGATAGTTGATTGTCTCACCATCCTTGCGTTCACGCCAGCCGGTCAGTTCGTCGACCGCATAGCCAGCGAAGTCCTCGATCGTCTTGACGCCATCTTCACCGACAGCAACGAGAATAGCGTTGGTCATGCCTGGCAGGTCACGAAGCTCGTCCGCAACACCCAATTCCTTGCGGCGGGCGTCGCGTTCCTCCTCGATACGACCAAGATATTCCTGGGCGCGCTGCTGAATTTCAGTTGCCGTATCCTCGTCGAAACCATCGATGGAGGAAATGTCGTCGGCATCCACATACGCGATTTCCTCGACACTGGCAAAACCTTCGGAGGCAAGGACCTGGCCGACCATCTCGTCGACATCAAGCGCTTCCATGAAGAGGTTCGAGCGTTCGACGAATTCCTTCTGGCGGCGCTCGGATTCTTCCTGCTCCGTAAGAATATCGATGTCCCAACCGGTCAACTGCGAAGCGAGACGGACGTTCTGCCCGCGACGACCGATTGCAAGTGATAGTTGGTCATCCGGGACCACAACTTCAATACGTTCGGCGTCTTCATCGAGAACAACTTTGGAAACTTCTGCCGGCTGCAGCGCATTGACGATGAACGAAGCGGGCTCAGGTGACCATGGAATAATGTCGATCTTTTCGCCCTGAAGCTCACCAACAACCGCCTGAACACGCGAACCGCGCATACCAACGCAGGCGCCGACCGGGTCGATCGAAGAATCGCGGGAGATAACAGCGATCTTGGCGCGTGAGCCTGGATCGCGGGCGACTGACTTGATCTCGATGATGCCATCATAAATTTCCGGCACTTCCATGGTGAAGAGCTTTGCCATGAACTGCGGATGCGTGCGGCTCAGGAAAATCTGCGGGCCTCGCTGTTCGCGGCGCACATCGTAAACATAAGCGCGGACACGATCGCCATAACGGAACGTTTCGCGGGGGATCAGCTCGTCGCGCCGGACAATGGCTTCGCCGCGCCCGAGGTCGACGATCACGTTGCCATATTCAACGCGCTTGACACTGCCGTTGATGATCTCGCCAACACGATCCTTGTATTCGTCGTACTGGCGGTCACGCTCGGCTTCGCGCACTTTCTGCACGATGACCTGCTTGGCAGATTGCGCAGCGATACGGCCAAAATCCATTGGCGGCAGCTGGTCGGCAAGGAAATCGCCGGGCTGCGCATCTGGATTGCGATCCCGCGCAGCTTCCATGCTGATCTGGGTGACCGGATCTTCGACATGGTCGACCACCTCAAGCAGGCGCTGAAGCTTGATCTCACCGGTCTTGGCGTTGATATCGGCCCGGATATTGGTTTCCTGGCCATAACGCGAGCGCGCGGCTTTCTGAATGGCATCGGCCATCGCCGCAATCACGATCTCGCGGTCAATCGACTTCTCGCGCGCCACCGCATCGGCGATCTGCAGAAGTTCTAGCCTGTTTGCACTGACTGCCATGTTCTTCTCCTTGAAGTTCCCCTTGGGGTTCATCGCCGCATTGCTTCTGCGGGCGTATGAAATATCAATCCTGTTTTGTCTGTTCCTGCCCAGCCGTCGAAGCTTCCGCCTCGTCTGCCTGGCCAGTGCTATCTTCCGGGATCCGGCCTTCGCGCAAATCCTTGTCGCGGCGCAGCGCATCACGAATGAGGTCGTCCGTCAGGACAAGCCGTGCATCCGAAATCAGCTCGAACGGGACCTCTACGACTGGTTTGTCGCCATAGCTCGCCTGGTCGCTCTCGACCGTGACACCTTCGGCGGAAACCTCGGCTATGCGGCCGCGAAATTTTTTGCGTCCTTCGTGAACGGCCGATGTATCGATCTTGGCGATATGACCGATCCATTTGGTAAAATCTGATTTGCGCACCAACGGCCGGTCAATACCCGGTGAGGAGACTTCGAGATGATAGTTCCGGTCGATTGGATCCTCGACATCGAGCACCGGCGACAATGTTCGACTGACGAGTTCACAATCTTCCACAGTCATCGTGCCATCGTGGCGCTCGGCCATGATCTGCAGCGTCAAGCCATTGAGACCGGAAAGCCGGGCGCGTACCAACCGAAAGCCGATGGACTGCAGCACCGGTTCAATGATACCGGCAACGCGGGCATCGATACCCGTTTCAGTAATGATCCGTTCGTCCGCACCCTCTATCGGGGCCGTTTCCTGTTTCGTATTAGCGTCGTCTGTCACGCAAAGATTTTCCCTGTTACGGCCCTAAGAAACAAAAAAGAGCGGGACCGGTCTGGACCCACTCCTGTTCTATCGACCAAGAATATGAGGCTTATATACCGAAATGGTGCGCGAGTTTCAAGCGCAGAGGTGATTTTCTGCTGAGTTGTTTACAGACGCCGATCTCGTCATGCATTTTCGCATGGCTGCCCTGCATTGTTGACCCTAATTTTATCAGCACGTTCATCTTATCTATGCTGCAGTGCAATATAGATTAAAGGATGAAAAAATGTCCAAAACTCAACAGCTTTCAAAGATTGGTAACTTCTTCCGTGCGTTTGGAAGTGCGGTCGCTGTCGCCGAAGCTACTCGACTTGGCCACCAGCCTGTCGCGTCTGACCTGCGTGCGCTCGGTATCGATCCAGTACAGTTCAAATCCATCTACCGGCGTTAATCTCCGGTAGATGGCGTAGCAGACCTTCTCAATCCTCGTTCGCAGCGAGGGCGGCCAGGACTTTACCCTTGCCTCGCGCCCGCAGGATAAGCGGGACGACAACTGCGCATACTGCAAGCAACAGCAATATCACCGAGATCGGCGAGCCGACAAAGACGGTGAAATCACCCTGACTGATCTGTAGTGCGCGGCGGAAATGTATCTCCGCCATGGGTCCGAGAATCAAACCCACGACAACCGGCGCAATCGGATAGCCGAAAAGCCGCAGGAAATATCCCAGCAGACCAAACAGCAGCAGCATCCCAAGCTCGAACGTCGAGGGATTGGCGCCTATGGTTCCAAGTGTCGCAAAGACCAGGATGCCGGCATAAAGCCAATGCCTTGGGATGGATAGCAAGCGGACCCATAATCCGACCAGCGGTAAATTCAGAACCAGCAGCATGAAATTGGCCACGAGCAGGCTGGCGATCAAACCCCAGACCAACTGTGGATTGGTTGCAAACAACAGCGGGCCTGGCTGCAGGCCGAACTGCTGAAATCCTGCCAGCATGATGGCTGCGGTCGCGCTTGTGGGAAGACCAAGTGTCAGCAGGGGAACAAGTGTGCCTGCGGCCGATGCATTGTTGGCCGCCTCGGGACCGGCGACACCTTCAATGGCACCATGGCCGAATTCTTCAGGCTTTTTCGAAAGTTGCTTCTCTACCGAATAAGACAGGAACGTACCGATCTCGGCCCCGCCCGCTGGCATCGCTCCGATCGGGAAACCGATAAATGTTCCCCGAAGCCAGGGTTTCCAGGAGCGTGACCAATCTTCCCTGTTCATCCAGACTGACCCTTTGACGGGCTCGATTTTTCCTTCGCCCGTGCTTTTCGATGCAGCGACACTCAATGTTTCACCAATCGCAAACAGGGCAACGGCAAGCGTTGTGATCTCGACGCCATCAGTCAGATCTGGGATGCCGAAACCCAGGCGCACTTGTCCCGACAGACCGTCGGCTCCTATCAAACCAAGCGCAAGGCCAATGAACAGCGCAGTCAATCCGCGCAAGGTGGAATCGCCAAACGCTGCCGAAACCGTCATGAAGGCCAACATCATAAGGGCAAAATATTCGGCCTCGCCAAAGGAAAGCGCAAATTTGACAATGGTCGGAGCAATAAGCGCCAATGCCATTGTCGCGATCAACCCCGCCACGAACGAACCGATCGCGGCTGTCGCCAGGGCGGGACCACCTCGCCCGGCACGAGCCATCTTGTTGCCTTCGAGCGCAGTGACGATCGACGCGCTCTCCCCTGGCGTGTTCAAAAGAATCGACGTGGTCGACCCGCCATACATGCCGCCATAGTAGATACCGGCAAACATAATGAGCGACCCTGCAGGATCGAGTTTATAAGTAACCGGCAGCAACAAAGCGACCGTTAGGGCTGGTCCGATGCCGGGCAGAACGCCAACGGCGGTTCCCAATGTTACGCCAATGAGCGCATAAAGCAGATTGAACGGCTGGAATGCGACGGCAAAACCATGTGCCAGTAGAGTAAAACTATCCATAGCCGGTCCTTAAATGAGACGTTCAAGCGGTCCAGCCGGGAGGGACAACTGCAGTCCCTTGGCAAAAATGACCCAGATTATGAATGATAAAACAATGCCGACTGGGATTGTCATCCAGAGCGGTCCCTTGCCGAAGCCGCGCGCAGTAGCGGCAAAAAGCAGTCCTGTCGCAATGGCGAAGCCCGTTATATGTAAAAGCAGCATCTGGGCGACGAGACCGCCTACAATCCAGACAACAGGCTGGATCTGCTGTTCTTCGCGTTCGGGAAAATCACCGCGCATAGCCTCAAACGCGGTCCAGATCGCAAGAATAAAAAGACCGCCGGCAATCGTGTAAGGAAAAACTGCCGGACCGATGCGTGTCGCACTGCCGCCAACGGCGGTGGCCGTACTATAGGCGATTATCGCAGCAACAATTGCGATACCGACGGCAATCGCCAG
>NZ_JAIQWW010000018.1 GCF_020164455.1 Phyllobacterium chamaecytisi | reverse complement strand
AGGCTCAATACGCGCGGGCATGGGATCAAACGCGAGCTGCGGCTGGCGCTTGTCGCGCGGTTTTATCGGCTGGCTTTTAAGAGGTGCATCGAGGTCGGTGAGAAGTCCGATTGTCTGAAGTTTGCGTGTCGAGCTTTTTGCCATTTGCCCTCAACGGTGCACGACGAAGCTAGTTCCGCAACTTCTGATAGGTAATATTCATTACTGCATTGTTCTGCCGTTGCTGCACTGCAACAGATTCAAGTTTTCTTAAGCAACGCAAAAGTTTTGCCTCTACAACCTATTGTTGTATCCACCGAATCCCATAGCTTGCGACTGCGGGCGCAGTTTTAAGGGGTAAGGTCGGTGGCAACAAACATCAGCAGTGGGATTTTGGACAAGCGCAATGCGCTTTTCGCGGGGGTGTGCACTGCGGCATTAGCGCTAGCCTGTTCCGTATCTCCAGCTTCGGCGGCAAGTTACACGGCGAGCACCGAGGCGCAGCTGCGGACCGCCATCAACAATGCCAATGCAGATCCCGACGCCACCGCATCGATCACGCTGACCGGCAGTTTCACGGTGACGAATACCGCCCTCCCAATGCCGACCAAGCCGATGACGATCGACACACAGGGCTTCGTCCTGTCCGGCATTGCGACCGGGGCTAGCTCTGGCAGCATATTTTTCAGCGGTCCTTTGCCAGCCGGCACGGTGTCCTTTGCCGGCACCTACGTAGGCGGCAATTCGACGGCTACGGCTAGCGCCGGTGCTGGTCTTTTCTTGACGAATTCGCTTGGAGCCGGCACCGTCCAAGTTATCAATAATGGCTCCATCACGGGCGGCAACGGGATAAGTGCGGGTCGACAGGGCGGCGTCGGTGCCACCCTAAGCCCTAGTACCCCGATAACTCTGATCAACAATGGCTCGATCTCCGGCGGGACCGGAATTGCTGGGGCCTCCTCCGGCAATGGAGCGTCCGGTCTCAACCTCGGCGCCGGTACCGCACTGGTCAACAACGTCGGCGGCGTGATTCAAGGTGGGAACAGCCAAGGCACAGGTGCAGGTGCGGGCGCGTATATGAGCGGAACGACGGGCGCCATCAATTTGACCAACTACGGCACCATCCGCGGCGGCTCGGACCTGACCGGCGTGGGGACGGGAAACGCAGCAATCCGAGGTCGTCTTAACCAGCTGTCGTCAATCGCCAACTTCGGTCTGCTGCAAGGCGGGAACGGGGCGGCGGCGATTGCCCATGACGGCACTTGGAACGTCTCAATCATTAACAGGGGCACGATCCGGCCCGGCGCCGGTCAGAGCGACGCTATCCAATTCGGCGTGACGGCGACGAGCCGAGCCACACTCGAACTGCAGGCCGGATCGATCATCGAAGGCAATGTCGTCGCGAGTGTGCTCGGTGCCAATGACACCCTCCGGCTTGGCGGAACCGATGACTCCGTCTTCGATGTGTCGGCAATTGGCGCTGCCGCGCAATATCAGAATTTTGACACGTTCGAGAAGACCGGTGCCAGCACCTGGGCGCTGACCGGTACGGGAACGGCCACCACGAACTGGAATATCCAGGACGGCACCTTGCAACTCGGCAATGGCGGCACCAGCGGCAGTGTCATCGGCAGCCTCACCACCGCCAGTGCCGGTACGCTCGCCTTCAACCGCTCAGACACCTTCAGCTTCAACAATCTCGTTCTGGGCAATGGCACGATCAGCCAGATCGGTACCGGCACGACGATCGTGACCGCCGACAATTCCGCCTTCGCAGGCAGCACCACGATCAAGGCGGGCACGCTGTCGGTGAATGGTATCCTTGGCGGGACGGTGAATGTTCAGTCAGGCGGGAGGCTGCAAGGCACTGGCCAGGTCGGGACAACGACGAGCGACGGTACGATTGCGCCGGGCAACTCGATCGGCACATTGACGGTCGACGGCAACTACACCGGCAATGGTGGCACGCTGGTCATCGAGTCCGAGCTTGGCGGCGATGCTTCGCCCACAGACCGTCTCGTCGTCACCGGCGACACCGCCGGCACGACTAATGTGCGAGTGACCAATGTCGGCGGGACCGGCGCGCAGACCGTCGAGGGCATCAAGATCGTCGACGTGGGCGGCGCTTCGGGCGGCGTCTTTTCGCTGCTGGGTGACTATGTAATCGCCGGGCAGCAAGCTGTGGTGGGCGGTGCCTATGGCTATACGCTGAACAAGAATGGGGTGAGCACCCCTGGCGATGGCGACTGGTATCTGCGTTCCCAATTGGCACCGACCAGTTCGCCTACACCTCCGACCACGCCACCGCCAGCTGCTGGCCCGATCTACCAGCCGGGTGCGCCGCTCTACGAGACCTACGCCCAGAGCCTGCAGGTGCTCAATGGCGTTGGCTCGATGCAGCAGCGCATCGGCAATCGCTATTGGGCTGGCGCAGGCGGCGCGGTGATTGCCCAAGGCGATGGACCGGGAACGCCCGAGGCAGCACCTTTGCCTTCCGAAGGTGGCACGGCCACCATTGATGCCGGAGCCATATGGGCACGCATCGACGGCGCGCATTCGCGGGTCGATCCTGACCGCTCGACCACGCAGGCGGAATATGATTACAACACGTGGAGGTTGCAGTCTGGCCTCGACGGCAAGCTCTACGAAAACCAGTCCGGTACGCTGATGGGCGGCGTAACGTTCCAATATGGCGAGATTTCAACCGACGTTTCCTCCCTGTTCGGCAAGGGTTCCATCGACACCGACGGCTACGGTTTTGGCGGCACGCTGACCTGGCTCGGCCAGAACGGTTTCTATGTCGACGGGCAGACGCAACTCAACTGGTACGACAGCGATATTACCTCGGACACGCTGGGCCGCAGCCTGACCGATGGCAATGACGGTTTCGGCTACGCGCTGAGCCTCGAAACCGGCAAGCGGATCGTCCTCGACGAGAACTGGTCAATCACACCGCAAGTGCAGCTGGCCTATTCCAATGTCGATTTTGACGACTTCACCGATCCATTCGGCGCGGACGTCTCGCTGGACAAGAGCGACAGCCTGAAGGGACGCCTTGGCGTCTCAGCCGACTATCAGAATGCATGGCAGGACAGTTCGGGCAGGATGGCACGCAGCAATGTCTACGGGCTCGCCAACCTCTATCACGAATTCCTCGATGGTTCGGAGGTTGACCTTGCCGGCGTCAATTTCGCCAATGAAAGCGATCGCACCTGGGGCGGCGTCGGCGCTGGCGGGTCATACAGCTGGGCCGATGACAAATATGCGCTCTATGGCGAGGTGTCGTTGAATACCAGCCTTAGCGACTTTGCCGACAGTTACAGCGTCAATGGCACGACAGGTTTCAAGGTGAAGTTCTGATCCCTGCGTATTCAAAGCGTCCGGAAGCATCTAGCCCGAGGCCAGTCTTGGAGTTCTTTCACCATAAATATCCGGAATACCTCGCTGCGAAGAAGAGGATCAAAATCACCAAAACGCCACCAATGCACAATGACAGGACACTGGGGCGGCCATCCGGATCGTCATCGAAATCTATTCGCATAGGATCATTCCCAGCGTATGATTTGGTCGTCGCGCATTTGAGGCGATGGCACTTTCATGGAAAAATTCTAGGCTTCTTACGACAATATGCAACGCGACTTTTTGCAGTAAGGCACCACTTCTGGACTGGGCCTGCGGACGCCTGAAAAACCGACGACCAACAATTCAAACATAAGATTGAGATTAACCCCAGGACGGAACTTTCACAGCCGAATTCGTTCAATGCCCGGCTGCAACGAATTAGATCATTGCGGCGTTTAAGCCAGGCATAGAAGCTGGCCAACAGGCAATGGAGGTGGAACATGTTTCGTCCAAACCATAGGGAGCTTGATTTTCTCGGCTATCGTTTCTCTGGACAAATGGCGACGGCTGTCCTCATAGGACTTTTTTTGATCTTGGCAATAGTGATTGCAAGCCCCGTCTTGTTTATGCGGCTTTACTATTTCCAGTGAAGAATGTCGCTGGGAGGCGGGCCGCGACGGCGGATGCGGCGATAAAGGATTGATTACCAGGAGCCCATTCGGGATACGCCTTTAGTTGGACTGCCGGATGGCCATGCTCATCGCGGCCCGGATCAGGGTGTATTCTAAGAGCGCTGACCGAGTTTCCCTCACCTTATTACCCCGATCTGCGGTCAGCCTACTTGGGAGGAGGAAGAGGCAAGTTACGGTGACGCGTGTGTCTCGTTCTCCTCTCTCTCTCGCGTTTGATGCGTAATCTCAGGGCTGCCACCGATCCGGCGCCAAACCGAGCGCGCCGCCCTTATCCGCGGGATATTGCAAATAGTGCGCAAATGCCGCTTTGCTCTTGTCTGCCGCGTCCTGCTTGTCAGCCTCGACACCACTGAAATCGCCCCGTCGAAATCCATTCCCGCCGATGGTGCGCGGCGAGGCAAGCAGCGCCGCCCCGGCGAGTGCCGTGGGGCTGTTGGCGGGCAGCACTGCTGGCGAGTGAATTGCGCCAGCGTCACGGAACGACTTTGACCGGCAGACGTTGTGCCTGCGGCACCAGAACGGGAGAACGACATGAACACGCGCCTTTTCGCGCTGGGTCTCGTCGGCGGGCTGACGTGCCCTCCTGCGCTTGCCCAGGACGATGGTCAGACAGCTTTCAACAACAGCTGCCGCACTTGCCATACGATGAAGGAAGGCGACAACCGGCAAGGTCCGAACCTCGCCGGCATCGTCGGCCGCAAGGCTGGCTCATTGCCGGACTACAACTACTCGTCGTCGATGAAGCAGTCCGGCATCACCTGGCACGAGGCAAATCTCGACCAGTTCATCGCCAATCCCGACCAGGTGGTAAGAGGCAACAGCATGAAACCCTATGGCGGCATTACCGATGCCGCGCAACGCAAGACGATCATCGAGTTCCTGAAGTCGCGCGACTAATTCCTTTCGGCATGAAAACGGTCGGCGTAATGGGCCACATTTCGTTCCACATTTCGCGCCACATAGCATAGGAGAGAGGCGGGAAAATAGAGCAAAAACAGTAACCATACTCGCCCTCAGAAGCCACCCGTCAGTATCACACTTCATCAGAAGCCGCTTTGGCGATTTGTTTTCGCGTCGCGCATGCTGATCCCACGACTTACAGCCTTGGCGCATGCGGAATTACTTGATTTGCGCCATCAACTCACGCCAACGGGAGCTTATCGACGCAGGCGAGTCCTTCGCCAAGATAATCTTTTCACTTCCGGTATTACTGGTGATTATGGTGGTATAGTCGTCTCCGTCGTAGGTGAATACACTGACAATATTGTATGGGTTTACAAAGACTGTGTAGTCATCAACGTGCGTGACTGAAAGCATGCTATTTCTCCCTGACAGAACGGAAATTGAGCACGAAGATAATTGAATCTCAATTAATCACTCGGGAGTAAGTTTTGGTCGCCGCGACAGGTGGCGTTTTTCTATTCATCAATTTCGATAACTGCGTTTCTGTCGCCAGCGCAATATCGTCGCGCCGGGCCAAGGAAAGGTTCGAAGGCCGAACTGACGTCAGACCAAGGAATCCAACGCGATCTATCTGCTAAAGTCACGGTTTCGGCAGGAACCAGCAGTTTCATGCGGCAATGAAATTTGGCCACTCGGAAGCCACCCGTCCGTACATCACCTCGGTCCGACAGGCCTCGGCCCGACATCAATTTTTTGTCGACCTGAACCGGCGCCTCATGTATCCGCCCTTTGCCTTCCGTAAAATTTCGGAAATTGACTGCGCGGGGGGTGGATCACTTGGAGCTTGTTGTGCCTTTATCTTTTGAAGAAGCTCTGGCGGGGCGGGCAGTTTTCCCGATGGTTTTAATATCGTAGCTTGCATGTTCTATCTCTCCCAAAGACCAAAACAAAGCGTGCTGTGCCGCTAACTTTTGGATGTTTCGCCTAATACTCCGTCTCTCGCCCCGATGATCCGAGGCGAGAGGCGGTCTTATTTGGCGCGATGATCACGCCGCGTGATTGTCTTTAACCTGCCTGGAGCTTTGGCCAACTATAGTGTTGCCGGTACCGCCGATCGCAATCCGACGCGGCTTCATCTCCTCAGGAATCTCTTTCTTGAGTTCGATCATTAGCAACCCATTGTCGAGACGCGCATCAACAACCGTCACGTGATCGGCAAGTTCGAACCGGTGGACGAACGGCCGCAGCGCCAATCCATGATGAAGGTACTGCATCTCCTCGTCGTCGGACTTTTCGCCTTTTACCACAAGCATGTTGGGCTCATGGGTGATGGATAGGTCTTCTTGCGCAAGACCGGCTACAGCAATGACGATCCGGTATTTGTCTTCGCCAAGTTTGACGATGTCATAGGGTGGCCACTTGTCCGAGCCTTGCGGCTGAGCGGAGTTTTCAAGCAGGTTGAAAATACGGTCGAAACCGACGCTCGACCGGTAGAAGGGGGTAAAATCGACGTTGCTTCTCATAGCTAAGTCCTCCTTTGAGCAACATAGAATGAGGCGCGCCAAGAAGCTTGGCGCTCCCTGACTGTCGGCCCAACCAGTGCGACCGACGGCAAAAATTTGGTTATTGAGCTGTGCGCTGTCAAGGTTTTGCGAGTATCCAAAACAAAAAAATACGAAGTGGAAAAGTGGCCGCCATCGGTCTTAAACTCGAAGATCGAGTTTCAACTTTTGCCGCTTTTACCGCCCCCTATTGCAGTTGGAAACTTGAAACGTTTGTTGATTTAAAAGGGCAATCTATCGGCCTGTCACAGTGAATCTAGTCACTGGGTTTCGGTGACAGACTGTAGAGGGTAAACTCAACCAGCTCGTCGTCCGTAAGCGTCTCTACCACGAGAGGGTGAATGACATGAGAAACGTACTTATCAGAAACGTACTTATCAGAATCGTGCCTCCCCTGACTGTCGCGGGTATCACGATGGTTGTAGCGCACGGACCCGCCTATGCTGGTTTCTATGATGGCAATAAGCTCTACGAGGAGTGCTCCCGTAAGGTGGAAACCGCCAAGGTGTTTTGCATGGGCTACATTACCGGCGTAGCCGATACTCTAGAAGACACCCAGTGCTTCACCAAGGGTATAGACGCACGCCAAGTACACGATGTAGTAAAGCAGTACCTTGAGAGTCATCCTGAGGAACGGCACCATAGAGCCAGTTCGATAGTTGCTTCGGCCGTTCAGAAAGCTTTCTGCAAGCGCTGAGTGTGCTCGCCTTGACGGGTTCAGCAAGGAAAACTTTCTCGGCCAAGATTTTCCGCACGAGAAAATAGCCAGTCTTGTCGCGATCTTCCGGATGCTGGTCCAGATAGATCGCAACTGCTTCGGTGGCCGAATGAATAAAGTGCGCAACCGGAAATGCCGTTCCTTGGAGCGAAGGCCAGGGCGCTAAGGGTCGGATTGTTCGCGATTAGCACCGCGCAAAGCTTTTATGTACGAGTTGTAGCGCTCTTTGTGAGCCTGCCGCCACTTCCGGGACCTTGCCGCTGCCTCCGCCTTCTGCTCGGGACTCAGCGGATTGGCAGCGCGCCATTTACGTATCCTTGCAGCCGCCTTAGCCGCTGCTTTCGCCTTCTGCTCGGGTCTCGGTGGATTGCCAGCCAGCGGATTGGCAGCCCGCCATTTACGGACCCTCGCAACCGCCTTCGCCTTCTGTTCGGGAGTCAGCGGATTGGCAGCCCGCCATTTACGCAGTCTTGCAGCCGCCTTAGCTTTCTTGTCGGCCCTAGTCGTATCATCGCCTTTTGTCATGCTAATCTGTTGTCAATTTCAGGCGCATGAAAACGATCAGCACCTTGGACCACATTTCGTCCCACACATCGCGCCACAAATCATTGGCGTCAGCAGATTTCGGCCACAACGACCGGCTTCAAGGTGAAATTCATCATCATACCAACAAAAAGGCGGTGGACTTTCGAGCACCGCCAATGTGGATAAGGTTTGCAATATCGATTTCATAAAATGTGCTGTAGCTGCTCTTTTTAAAAGCCCGGTCAACTGGAGTCTCAAGGGTAGCCAACCGGGCTATTGGCCTTGGGGCCCTTGCCGACGGGGGGCGTCAGCACCCTCAACGATAGCATTAATCAGACGACGCGAGATCGGACTAAAGGCCTACGAGCAAAAATCAAAAGACCTACACATCCTTATGTATGTGCCCTTGGATTGCAAAAACATCGGTTCTGAGAGTTTTAATGCCCATCAACGTTCTTTGGCCACGCACAAAGACTTTGCCCGCCAAGATACGTGTGATTGTAGACGGCTTGGTTCAATGGGGGCACGAATTATCGGCCACCGCCACATAAGTTGGTCATCATGCGACGCCTGAGATGTGCACCTCAATCAACCGCGTAATAGCTTTGCGCGCTTCCGCTTCGGGCCAACCCACCGACTTAGCGTCTTCCAATAGCTGCAGTAACGCCACTCCCGCATGCGCCTGGAATTCCACTTCCAAAGCTTCCTGGCAATCCAGATCGTCGCGGTCATCCTGTGGCGGCATTATGGGCATGGTGGCTTTCCGTTGCTGTTCGCGGTGGTGATTACGGGTATCCGGCTCAATCCGCCGCCGTCACTACCAGCGGTTTCAAGATAACGCTGATAGGCCCGTGCGACGTGCTGAGCCGCGTGTGGCCTTGAGCGTTGAACGCCACTGACGTCAGTCATACGAAACTGCGAATGACCAAGGAGAAAAGTCCAGAACCAAAGTCCGAGGTCTGGACCACTATCGATTTGATAAACCCGGCCGATATCGATGCCGTTGCCGCTTGTTGCGGTAAAGTCCTGCAATTGCCCGTCTGGTCCCGGAGGTGTTTTTTGCCATTTGATTTCCATGGCTTCCAAACTCTGCATTGATGATTTGGTTGCAGTCTACAGCGGACTTCAGAGGTCTTTTCCTTTCATCAACTTGCGCATATGCGCGTAATCTGTTGTGCCCTTTAAGCTTTAGAGCAGCAACGGCTGTTCTTCCTCAGCCTTCGGTTGTGGCAAAACAATCAGTTCATCATCGGGCAGGGGTCTTTGCAGTTGCAGCGCTTCTTCGGCTGGCGCATTCATCCACACGTCGATTTCCTCGGACCTGCGAAGGATGACCGGCATTGCCTGTTCATGGATCGGTTTGACAACAGCATTCGGGAAGGTCGTCAGAAACGCGAAAATATCGGCTTGAACGGGGCCTTCCTTTTTCTTCCGCACGCTGTACCAACTCGTCCAGATGCCAGCGAACCAGAACAGCGGTTTCTCCTCGTTGAGCGCAAACCAGTATAGCGGTTTCTTCTTGGTGACTGGATCCGGCAGCTTGCCGTATTCGGAAAAGCTTGTCGCCGGAACAACGCAGCGGTTTGCCGGACCAAGCCAAGCCTGCCAGTGTGGTGATTTCACGTTGCGGATATTGGTCACACCGTAATCGACTTCGCCTTTCAGGAACTGCGGTGGAGTCGGCATGCCCCATCGAGCGATTGCCAGTTCACGGTCGCCATTAGCGTCCTTGCGGCCTATCGGTGCGGGATAGTCGGGAAAGACATCCATCTGCGGCGTTAGCCGATTGGTGAGGTCGTTGATCGGCAGAAACAATTGTCGCATCGCTTCGTGGGTGGTGGTGGCGTTGTATAAATTGCACATGGGCTAATCTCTCAGCTTGTTCCTGGCACCGATCATATTCATTTCCCGCGATCCGCAAACAATGCAGCGCAGTTTCCTGTTCAAACCGTGAACGGTCGAGTGCTTTCCATATTTGCCTTCCAACGCATATCTATCCAGCGAACCTATCCGACCACAGTGAGTGCAATATGCAAACAGATCATCCCAGCTCTCCAGATCCGAAAACCTGGCAGTCTCCCTGATCGGCCTAAGATATCGCTTGGAAGACATCTCTGCCCACCCTCACGCGAACATTCTTTGAGCGCCACGTTCCTTTAGTTCGCTCTGCCGGTGTAATCCACTCGCCATCGAAAGCCTTGAGGATGCATTCGGCGCTGTCTCGTTGAGGAAAGCAGTAGCTGATGAAACGTTCGTCATCGACAAAAAGCGTGTGGTTTAGTCTCCAGCACCCAAATTTTTGAGAAAGAAACATCACATTCTCAAATCGCCATGACACCTCACAGGCAAGCAAGGCGACCTGAAATGGGTATTCCCGGTCAATCTGTCCTGCAGGCGGTTCACCTCGACTCCTCGACATGATCAAGATATCGACGTGATCTTCGGCCGCCAGCCGCGGGCGAAGCCGTGGCCCATGGCCAGTGATGCGTATTCGAGTTCTTTGATCAGAAAACTGCGTTCGGACAGAAGCACCGCGATTGCGGCGTGGACATCGCCATTGTGCTCGGCAATCAGCCGTTCGACATCGTCATCATGTTTCAGCGCCGGTTCGTTCATTGACCTCTCCTTTTGAGACAAGCCTGTCCGTCCCCATTTCAGACAGAGGTTTTTGAGTTTCAAATTGTCGGTTGAACGGCCGTCGCTACCGTGTGCGTTCCATATTTGTTCTCATGTTGAAAAGAGTCAAGGGGAGATGGGCGGGCAACCTGTTGGCCGTATTGGCGATAGTTGGAACACCTCACTGTTCCGCAAGACGAGAGCGCTCAAACGCCGGTGCATGCAGACGGCATGGCTCGGCCAACGCCCCACGACAGGTGCCCCTGCACGATGCTCAGCGTCTGCCGGCCATTCGAAAAGGTCGTTCCTTCTGATCCCATTGAGGGGAGATCGACCGCGGTCGCGCCGTTGACGGATACCGAAGCGCGATCGCCGAGGAGACGCACTGCCAGATGCGTGCCGTCCTCGCACGTGTAGTTGCTGACGGGATAGGGGTTGCCCACGCCGATCGACACTTCAGGCGTGGATTGCTCGCTGCTTGCAAGCAGCAGTACGCTGATTGCCGCGATCGATAGATGACTCAACATGATAGTCCTCCGAACTGGCACGAGCGTAGATGAAACAAAGAACGATGTCTTCTCCAGACATTTGCGTAGCCTCAGTTGTTGCTACCAGCGCCTCCATAGCAGCCCTATGTATTAAAAAGTGAGTTTCAACTTTTGCCGCCTTATGGCGCGTTACTGCACGCGGAAATTTGAAACGTTTGTTGATCTATCGGCCTGTCACGCCGACGTTTAACCCGGTGCTTCGCCGCCGTTAGCGGACGTCAATAAGCCTCCAAGCGTCCGTTATGTGCCGACAGCGTACACTAAGCTCATTCGCCAGCGAATTTCGTCTCAGCGGCGGTTACCACACTATTCGCGGTAGACCACCCTCATATCCGCTTTACCAGGGTTCTCTATGTAACTGTAACGTACTTAACTGGTGGCTAGGGATCTGAGACACTTCCGGGATCACATCGTTAAATTGATGCATACGTCTGCCGCATTGCTGCTGACCTTCATCACCGTACGAACGAACATTTGAGAGCGTAAAAGTATCAGACGCTTACCCGTTTTGGTTAGCCAACAGGAGTATTGACCAATGAAAACGCGCGCCTATATCGCGGCGCTTGCTGCCAGTTGTTTTTATGTCTTTCCCGCTGCCGCCCAGGGAGTCACCGGGGCACCCGGTTCACCCAGCGCCACGTCGACCATCGATGGCCAGTCACTGCCGGCCGCGCCACCAGCGTTCGGCGGGACCATCAACCTGGACGCCAAGGACTCAACCCCCTGGTGGCCGCCCGCCGTGGTGCCGCCAAAGGGCGCGCCGAACGTACTGCTGATCATGACCGACGATGCGGGCTACGGCGTCTCGGGTACCTTCGGCGGCGTCATCCCGACACCGACGCTCGATCAGGTCGCGGCGGACGGGCTGCGCTACACGCAGTTCTGCTCCACTGCACTGTGCTCGCCGACACGCGCGGCTCTCATCACCGGACGCAACCACCATTCGGCGGGCTTCGGGGTGATCGCCGAGCAGTCCACTGGTTTTCCTGGGTATGATGCGATCATCGGTCCGAACAATGGCACGATCGGGAACATCCTCAAGGCTCATGGCTACGCCACCTCTTGGATCGGCAAAAACCACAATACCCCGACCTATGCGCTCTCCAGCTCGGGGCCGTTCGACCAGTGGCCCTCCGGCATGGGTTTCGACTATTTCTACGGCTTCCAAGGCGGGGAGACCAACCAATGGACGCCATGGCTTTTCCGCAACCACGACCAGATTTTCCCGTGGCTCGAAAATCCCAAATACAATTTGGTCACCGGCATGGCCGACGACGCCATCGACTACTTGCGCAAGGTCAATGCCGCGACGCCGGAGAAGCCATTCTTCATGTACTATGTTCCCGGCGCGACCCACGCCCCGCACCATCCCACGCGGGAATGGATCGACAAGTTCAAAGGCAAGTTCGACATGGGTTGGAACGCCATGCGCGACGAGATATTCGCCAACCAGAAACGGCTCGGGGTGATCCCGGAGAATACCCAATTGACGCCGTGGCCAGATGACCTTCCCAAATGGGATACGCTATCGGCGGATGAAAAGAAAATGTTCGCCCGTCAGGCAGAAGTGTATGCCGCCTTTGTCGCCTATGCCGATTACGAGATCGGCCGGGTGATCGACGAGGTGCGCAACCAGGGCAAGCTCGACAACACCCTCATCATCTATATCGAGGGCGACAACGGCACTAGCGCCGAGGGTTCGACCATCGGCACTGCCTTTGATTTCGCTGCGATCCAGGCCATCAACATGCCTGTAGCTGACCAGCTGAAATACTATGACGCCTGGGGCGACCCAACGACCGAGCCCCATATGTCGGTCGCCTGGTCCTGGGCCTTCGACACGCCGTTCAAGTGGACCAAGCAGATCGCCTCGCACTTCGGCGGCACAAGGCAGGGCATGGCGATGTCCTGGCCTGGCCACATCACTGACAAGGGCGGCATCCGCAGCCAGTTCCACCACGTGATCGACATTGTACCGACAATCCTCGAGGCGACGGGCATCGAAGCGCCGCAAACAGTCAACGGCATTGCTCAAAAGCCGATCGAGGGTGTCAGTATGGCCTATACCTGGTCGAAGGGGGCCAAGGACGTTCCCTCTGCACGCACCACGCAGTATTTCGAGATGTTCGGCAATCGCGCCATCTACCATGAGGGCTGGATCGCCTCCACTACGCCGCCGGCGGCGCCCTGGCTAATGGGTCTCGGCAAGATGCCCGATGTGATCGATGGCTATAATTGGGAACTCTACAATCTTACCGAAGACTACTCGCAGTTCAACGATCTCGCCGCCAAGGAACCGGACAAACTGCGCGACATGCAGCAGCTCTTCCTCGTTGAGGCCGCGAAGTACCAGGTATTGCCGCTGGACAACTCCGTCGCAGCGCGTGCCATCGCGCCGCGACCAAGCGCCACCGCTGGCCGAAATGAATTCGTATACTCCGGCGAACTCTCGGGCTTGCCGCCCGCGTCAGCGCCCAATCCGCTGACCCGTTCCTATACTATCACCGCCAACGTCGAGGTCCCTGAGGGCGGCGGAGAAGGTATGCTCGCCACGCTGGGCGGCCGTTTCGGAGGCTACGGCTTCTACCTGCTTAAGGGCAAGCCAGTGTTCACCTACAACCTGCTGGGGCTGGAGCGCTTCCGGTGGGCCGGCGAGGCGGCGCTGACGCCCGGCAAGCACAACATCGTCTTCGACTTCACGTACGACGGACCCGGCTTCGGGAAAGGCGGAAAGGGCGTGCTGAGCGTCGATGGCGCGATGGTGGCCGAGCAGTCGATCCCGCACACCATCCCGTTCCTGGTGACCATCGATGAGTCTTTCGACGTGGGTGTCGACACCCGCAGCCCCGTCGACGACAACGACTACCAAGTGCCGTTCCGCTTCACCGGTACGCTCGACAAGCTGACGGTCAAGGTAGGGCCGCCGCAGATCTAGGCCGATTCGCGCTGGTGTGCGGGGATATAGCAAGTCCCCGTCGCCACGGCGAGTTGGTTGTTTTCGGATGAGACCACCACAGTGGCGCTGCTCGTGTCCGGATTGGGCCAATACCCGGACTGGTCATTGCCTCCGAGAATTATCTGAAGGCGATGCGGGCTGAACCGCTCGACGCTTTCACTTCTCACCCTCTGGGGTGTCGGTCTACTGGGATCGGCAACTTCGGCCCAAAAGAAACTCAAGCAAGGGAGTTGAGGCCATGAACGCCCAATCAACGCAGATTACTCGACGGAACGTCCTGATTGCCTCCGCTGCCGGCACGCTGGCGCTTGCTGCGCGCAACGCGGCGGCGCAGGATGCTTCCAAGGCCGGTTTCTCGTTTGCCGTCTATGGAGATTCGCGGCCTATGATGTACTTGCCTTCCAAGGAGGGAAGTCCCGATCTGACGCAGATGTTCGTGGAAATGTTTGGGCTGGTCATGCCCGAAAAGGTCGCCAAGGAGGTGGTGGAGAAGGACGTGAAGCTGACCTTCGATCCCACCACCAAGGAGCTTATCCAGGTAGTCATGCCGTTCACGTCCAAGAGCGAAGTCATGACCATGACGCTGGACCAGGGCTGGGTCACCGAGGCCTCCGTCGAGGATGTGAAGCTGCTTCCCGGCGTGCACCGGACGATGTTCCGGCTTGCGGGTGGCGAGTGGGTGACGCGCGAGATCGTCCAGGACGTAAAGGCGGGACGCGCCGAATTTGTGGTAAGCAGCGGCGACGTCGTCTGGTGGGGAAATCAGGGGCAAACGGTCACCGACAGCCCGTACTGGAAGCGCGTCAACGACACAATGCTGAAGCAATTGCCGCCTCCGGATAGCGATATGCTTGCGGCCGGGTTGGAAGGCCGCTGGTTTATCGGTGTGGGTAATCACGAGGTTTGGGCCGACCCCAAGATCGAGGGCGTGCTTACCGCAGTGCCCTATCTGAAGAAGTTAGGCGTGACGCCGGAGAACCTGATCTACAAATTCGACTTCAAGGGCGCCCGCTTCATCTTCCTGTGGAGCGGCAAGACCGACTACCGGTCGCCCTCAAACTGGGATGCCGACCGACCGAAATATGCGCAGCAGATGACGCAGATACAGGCGTGGCTGGACGAGGCCAAAGCCAATGGCATGGGCAAGGCTTTCATCGCCTTTCACTACCCAGTGTTCTGCCGATCTGGTTTTGGAGCCATTCCAGCCGCTGACAATCCGCACAAGCTGATCGCGGCCTATGCCAAGGACATGGAGGTCATCGTTTTCAACGGGCACGTCCACACCACCGAAATGTTCGAGGTCGATGGCGTCAAATACCTGGTCTTGGGCGGTGGAGGGGCGGAGCAGGATCCCACTCTTCCTGGCCGGACGAGCATCAAGGTGCCTGACGACTACCCGCCGGACCTTTACTGGAAAGGGCAGCCGCCGAAGGAAGACTACAACTACGTCCTCGTGGATGTCGTGCCCGGCCAGAAGACCAAATTTACGCTCAAGCGCTTCCGGCCTTGGTCGGCGGAGCCGTACTCAATAGTCGAACTGTTCGTATGAGGAGGCCGATTCTGGCGCCAGGATCGCGATCATGCCGACCGCGCTTCTGATCGTTCATGGCCTTGTCGCGGTCGCTTTGCTCGGTGCGATAACGCACCAGGTGCTGGCGACGTGGGCGCCGGTGCACAATCGGTTCGGTTCCGTGTTCAGCCGCTTTCGCGCCGTGCCGGCCGCCTCATTCGCCAACGCCGTTATTCTGTTGTATGCGGTCTCGGCGTGCCTTGGTGGGCTGGTGTACCTGTATTTTCGAGTCGACATTCGGCCCGGGTTGGAGCAGGCCGGCCAGTGGTCCGCGCTAGGCCTTTTCGACCTCAAGGAGCATTTCGTCGCCATCGGCGCCGCGCTGCTCCCGGCCTACTGGATATCCTGGCAACGCCCCCTATCTGATGAACGCCCCCGAACGTCAGCTGCTCTAACCCTGATCCTCGCCTTCGTCGTCTGGTGGAGCTTTCTGATCGGTCACGTGGTGAATAACATCAGAGGCTTTGGGCTATGACGTCGTCGCCCTTGTTCTGCCGGTTCGCTTCTGCATACGGAACATCGTTTGCGGTCTTCTATGTGGTGGCGCTCAAGTTCGATCTCGCGCTGTTCACCGTCTATCCCTCGCTGGGCGTCGTCCTCCTTGGTACCCATCATCCCACAGACGCCGCCGACCCGGCGGTAGGCTTCGTCGCGCCAGCCATGTACTGGTATGGGTGGGTCGCTACCGCAGCGCTCGCAGCGCTCATGACAGGCCTAATCGCCGTGGCACTACCGGCACGCTGGGCGAAGGGTGGGGTCTGGCCGGTGATCGTGTGGGTGGCGCCGGTGGCGGCGATGATTGCGTGCGTTTGTCTCACATTGCCTTGGTTTCGACTCTAGCCACCAGCAAGACGCACTCAGACACGCAATCTTGGTCACGATCGCTGCGCCGAATCAACGATGCCGGCACTTATCGTCTAGTGCTGGAACATTCCCTAGCGGAATGCAGTTACAGCTCATTATGAGGAGACATTGATAGCCGCAATCGATGCCCTGTCGTGTTGCGTCAACGCGCGGTTTCAGGGTCAGGGGGTGACAACGGGGTATCGACGGTGCTGCCCGTGTTCGTTGACGATGTATGCGCAAATGACGATGATTCTTCCTGCGAGGGGTACAGGGTCGCGTGGTACGACGTGCGAACGTCAACGGGCATGTACACGAGTTTGAGCGGAGCTTCGGGCTGTTCTTCGAATATCGCACCGACCCCTGCGTCGAAGATGGATGCGCCCTCATGGAATGCAACCTGCGGCGGTGGTGGGGGCAGGGGCTCAAAATACCAATCTGTGTCTACCGCGTGAACATGCAAGAACAGGCTGCGAGCAGGCGGGGGTGATGGCGCGTCAAGATACTTAATCGTTCCGTCCATTGCGTGCAGTACGAGCTTTACGATTGGCAGATCGACACCTTGCCCCTTAGCCCGTATTGCACGCTTCATCTGCCGAATGTCATAGGCCGCAACGAATGCACTAACCATTTGTGATCTGCTCCTGTTCTGGAACAACTTCGCCGGAAACAACCTTGCCCGTTTCGTAAAACTCAATCTTCGCTTCTGCAGCTGCAAGGCGTGCTCGCAGGTCACGGCTTTCGCTTTTGTCCGCAGCTTCGACAATCGCCAGCAGTGCCTTTGACTGCTCTTCGGGAATCATGCCTTCGGCGTACATCTCGCGCACTTTCGCGTACTGCTCTTCGACTGTAAGGCCCTTCAATGCAGCTGCTAACTGCTTCGGCCCTGTGAAGTATTTGCCGTTCCCTGTTGCGGCGTTCAGCATGGCCTGTATAGCGTTCAATCGGGTTGATGATGGATCGTCATCATTGATGATCTCAAGCCATTCAGCGAGCAGATCAGGCACTTGCAGTTGTGCGAATGTAACCACCGAATTGATGGCGTTCCGGCGCAACGTCACGAGGTCGATCTCGCCATCCTTTGCTGCTGCCACAATCGCATCAATGGACACTTTGTTATTGGCGCGTCGTGCGGCCTTCTCAGCTGCCTTCAAAAGACGGCGCGCTTCCATGTCTTCGGCATGCTTGAGCATTTTATCAAGTTGTTTTTCGGTCGGCATTATGGATACCTTTTAGGATGCGATGTGTAACGGATTGATATGTTTTAGATTGCGTTGTTCGCGATCTACAACGAGATCCGAAAACAGTGTGGTCTCACCGAAGGTTCAAGGTAGATGGCAGATTGGACAATCGCCGCTTTGCGTTTTATGAGGACGATCAGGTGTTGGTGAGCGGTGGCTGGCACACTATATGCGCCAAACAGACAAGCGGACGTTTCCATAGTGATTAACCGAGTCGATACAAGCGAAAACTACAAGCGTAATCGTTTTGCGGTAGCGCCGATGATCGATTGGACGGATCGCCATTGTCGGACCTTCCACCGACAATTCACGCGCCATGCCTTGCTCTATACAGAGATGGTCGTTGCCGATGCTGCGATCCATGGCAATCGCGAGCGCATTCTTGGGTTTGCCGAAGCGGAACATCCCGTTGCGCTGCAACTTGGTGGGTCCGATCCTATAAAGCTGGCTGAAGCAGCACGTATCGGCGAAGCCATGGGCTATCAGGAAATCAATCTCAATGTCGGCTGCCCATCTGACCGCGTTCAATCCGGCACATTCGGCGCTTGCCTGATGAAAACGCCGCACATTGTTGCGTCAAGCGTCGAGGCGATGAAGCAGGCGGTCGCAATTCCCGTGACGGTCAAGTGCCGCATCGGTGTCGACGATCAGGATACGGAAACGGCCCTTGATGAACTCGCGAGCGGTGTTTTCCATGCTGGTGCAGATGCGTTGTGGGTGCATGCCCGCAAGGCTTGGCTGAAGGGGCTTTCACCCAAGGAAAACCGCGATATTCCCCCGCTGGACTATGATCGTGTTTATCGTCTGAAACAGCAAAATCCGAGTCAATTCATTGGGATCAATGGCGGCATTCAGACGCTCGATGAAGCGCTTGATCATTTGAATCATGTTGACGGTGTTATGCTTGGCCGCGCGATCTACAACAACCCGATGCTGTTGCTCGACGTCGATAGAAGCATATACGGCAGCGAAAGCGCGGCGCCTTCAATCGACGCGATCATAGATCACATGTGCGACTATGCGGACGCCCATATCGCTCGCGGCGGTCGATTGTCGCACATTACACGGCACCTGGTGGGTCTGTTCCACGGCGCCGCCGGTGCACGGCGCTGGCGCCAAATACTGTCGACTGAAGCCAATCAAACAGATGCAACCAGTGCTGTGATCCGGCTGGGGTATGCGGCGATCGAGACCGCGTCGACGGCAGAAGCGGCCTGAACTCCTAGTCCGAGAGGACGAGCCGGTCGCCGCGTACGGAAAAGCCGCTGAGTGTGATGAGGAAATTCATGCCGAGCAGGCTGCCTGCCATTTGCCCATCTGCAGTCACCATCGCACGAATGTTACGCCGTTCGATGGCACCTATCCTGATGCTGTCCAATGTGACGCTAGCTGCAGTCGCCATGCCATTGGCAGTCATGATCGGCGTTTTGTAAGAGAGCTTATCCGGATTGAGTCCAGCGCGGCGAGCATCTTCAGCCGAGAGCACGATCGATGAGGCGCCGGTATCGATGATGAATGGTACCGTCGCACCATTTACGTCGCCGCGAACCTCGAAATGACCAGTATCCGCTTTGGCCAGCGTCACAGTGATTGTTCCTTCGCCATCGCGATTGGAAATAGGGCTTCCAGGGATCAGTCCCGCAGTTATCCGGTGGCCAACATCCTGCAACTCGTAGCGGTATTGATAGCCGGCGACAATCGCGAGAAAAATGACGATCCAGATTGCCATGCTGCGTAGAAAATGGCTGAGTGGAATTCCGGAGCCGAGCAGGGCCGAACCAAGCACGACACCCCAGATGCCCATGTAAGCGAAACGGGCGAAATCATCGTTGGCGATTCCCAGGGTCGAACCACTGTCATTGTTCGCCATCAATAGCAGCAAGGTTGCGCCTATCAGGGCAATGATGATCCAGAACAAGCGGCCCATCTTCGACTAACCTTCTTGCTTTTCGCGCGCCATACGGCTGCGCCTCGTTTCGCGACGCGGGCGCCTCTCGACTGTTTCCAGCCGCTCCGGCAGGCCCGCCATGACGCGGCGGCGAGTCTCAGGCGACATAATTGACCATGCACCTATTTCCTCGCGCGTGCGCCCGCAACCGAAGCAGAAACCGGTCTTCATATCGATGGCGCAGACGAGGATGCAGGGTGACTCGATGATGCTCATTTCAAAGATTTGGTACGGCTAAAGTGTAATGACAAGACCGAGCAGCAGTGAAATTGTCGCGAGTTGCTGCATGGCCCCTAATGTGTCACCCGTTTGTCCGCCGATCTTTTCGCGGCAAAGTGCGGAAAAACCGACAAAGACGAGCGCCGTCAAACATGCTGCGACAACGATTGCCAATGGTCCGCCAGCAGCGCCATAGCCGATTGCAAGAACGACAGCGCCGAGAATCAGGGCAAAGTTGGCCGCTTCGGCAGTTGGCGCCCCCGCTTGGTCGGCGACGCCGCCCGCCCGTACGGACGGCAGGCCCTGCCAAAACTTTGCCATGACGGAGCGGCTGACGGCTTCTGTCCCTATGACGACAGCTAGCGCATGGATTACACCGACCTCGTCAAGTATCGTGGCAAGCAACGTTGTCCGCAAGAACACAGAGACAATCAGTGCAAGTACACCGTAAGAACCCGCCGCCGAATCCTTCATGATCTCCAGACGCCGGTCAATCGACGTCCCGCCGTAGAAGCCGTCAGCTACATCAGCAAGCCCGTCCTCATGCAATGCACCGGTGGTGATGATCAATGCGACGACAATCAATAACGCCGAGACGATCTCGGGAAGATCAAGGGCATGCGCGATCAGCAGGACGAGCGAAGCGGGCAGGGCGATAAGCATACCTGTCAGGGGAAAGCCGCGTACAGTACTACTGAGCGAGCCGTCATAGCCCTCGAACCAGCGTTGCGGGACGGGCAGTCGCGAGAGAAACGCCAGCGCCCGCATCGTGTCATTGACCAAATCCATGCTGCAGCCTTTGAATCACTGACGTCGCGACACTCTGCGCCGCGAGTTGACCTTTGCGTTTTCTCTCCCAGCGCTTATAGGACGGTGGTTGCTATTTTACTATGAAGACGCAAGGTATATCATGACCACTGGCCTGCCGTTTGACGATTTTCGTTCTCTTATCGAGACATTGCCTGGACCTGACGAGGCTGCAGTTGCTGCCGTGCGCAAGCGCGATGCGACGTTGACGAAGCCACCGGGTGCACTTGGGCGTTTGGAAGAGATTGTCGAATGGCTTGCCGCATGGACAGGTCGTTCGCGTCCGCAGATCACCCGGCCTCTTGTCGCAGTCTTTGCGGGCAATCATGGCGTTACCGCCAAGGGTGTTTCGCCCTATCCCTCCTCTGTTACGGCGCAGATGGTCGAAAATTTTGCTGCCGGCGGAGCTGCGATCAACCAGATCTGCATCGCCAATGACCTTGGTCTGAAAATCTTCGATCTTGCGCTTGAATATCCTACCGCGGATATCACCGAAGAAGCGGCCATGGACGAAAAGACCTGCGCGGCGACCATGGCATTCGGTATGGAATCGATCGCTGGTGGCACTGACCTTCTTTGCATCGGCGAGATGGGGATTGGCAATACGACGATTGCCGCGGCGATATTCCACGGTCTCTATGGCGGTACTGCAGAGGAATGGGTTGGTCCAGGCACCGGCGCCAACAGTGAGGGAATGAAGCGCAAGGCCGATGCTGTACGTACAGCAGTCGCACTCCACGCTTCGCATTTGAAAGATCCGCTCGAAGTGTTGCGACGCCTCGGCGGGCGTGAAATTGCTGCGATGGCTGGTGCCATTCTTGCTACGCGTGTTGAAAGAATCCCGGTTATCATCGATGGCTATGTGGCCACCGCCGCCGCGGCGATCTTGCACGCTGCGAATCCGGAAGCGATCGACCACTGCCTGTTCGGCCACGTTTCAGCGGAGCCAGGCCATCGCAAGGTTTTAGAGAAACTTGGAAAAAAGCCATTGCTCGACCTTGGAATGCGGCTCGGCGAGGGTACCGGCGCCGCACTTGCAGCGGGCATCGTCAAGGCAGCAGTGCTCTGCCATAGCGGTATGGCGACGTTCGATCAGGCCGGCGTCAGCAATCGCGATTGAATAAGAAAAGGGCCTGCAAAAGCAGGCCCCTTTTTCAAATGGTAGGAGTTCAAAACTCTTTGCCGATCCTGGCATCGAGGGAGTGGTTGCTCGCGCCACGAATGACGAAGAAAAAGAGGATTGCCGTCCACAGAATAGATTTTTCTGAACCGCTCCAGCCCTGCCCCTGCACAAAACCGTGGAAGTATATGGTGACTGCAAGCACGATCGCCGTCGCGAACGCTGCAGGGCGCGTGAGCAGGCCGATGGTAAGTAAAATGCCCCCAAAGAACTCGGTGGCGGCGAGAAGCGGCGACCAGAACACGCCCGGATAGAAGCCGAGGCCTTCGACCATTTCCACCGAGCCCATCGGATTGACGATCTTGCCCGACCCGTGCACGACGAGTGCAGCACCAGCCACCACCCGCAGGATCGTTTCAGAGATATCACTGAGAGCGGCATAGATGCCACCAAGAGCGGGGATGATCAAAGGACGGTTATTGCCGTTTGAATTCATTGAGAAATGTTCCGTTCATTGTTGCGCTGCCATGAGCAATGCAGGGCCGCTCACCAACGAGCAAATAACAATAAATTGAACTTGAGTATTTTAGGCAGCTTTTTTATGGAAAGGCTTGCTTTGCTTTGCCTGAGTGCCCTGAAGTACGCGGCTGCGCGGGAACGTAGCGAGCGCTTCCGTCCCTTCGCGCAATTTGGAGAACAGATGAAACTCGCCATCGTGGATGTGGACCAACGCCTGAACGATGGGAAGACCGAGACCAGTTCCCTGTTCGGCATTTTTGATTGCGATCGATCCTTGGCCGAAAGCTGAAAGAACGATGGGTATTTCTTCCGGCGGTATTCCGGGTCCAGTGTCGCGGACCGAAATGTACTGGCCACCTCCTGCGGTCCACCCCACTTTGACATAGATCTTGCCGTTCGGCGGCGTGAACTTGACCGCATTGGCCACGAGATTGAGCAATATCTGCCGAATCGAGCGCTCATCGGCCGTGAGGCGCAGCATCCCTGTCTCGAACTGTGGTATAAGGGCGATATCCTTATTGCGGGCCTTCAAATTCATCATGTGAATGCATTCGCTGGCAATGTCGGTCAGCAGCAGCGGCTCATCATTGATGGAGTATCGCCCTGCCTCGATCCGACTCAGATCGAGTATTTCATTGATGAGGTTGAGGAGGTGTTCGCCCGACGCATGAATATCGCTGGCATACTCCCGGTATGTCCCGTTCTGAATCGGCCCAAGTACTTCCTTGGCCATGACCTCCGAGAAGCCGAGGATAGCATTGAGTGGTGTGCGTAGTTCGTGGCTCATCGACGCAAGAAAGCGCGACTTGGCGAGATTGGCTTCTTCGGCCCGGCGTCTGCCTTCGTCAGACATGGCGTTCGCCGTTTCGAGTTCGGCGATCAGCGCGTCTTTTTCGGCTTGCAATGCCAAAGTGATTGCAACCGATTGGTTGAGCCGGGTTGCAACCAGGTAAAAAAAGGCGAGCCCCGCAACCAGCATGATCACCATCGTCGCCTGCACTGGATTGTCAAAATGCGTCCAGGCCAACAGGGTATAGGTCAGCACTGGTAGCGCGAATGCCGCTAAAATGGCCGCACGAAGTGCCGACGAAATAATCGCGGTAATCGCCATCACCAGAATAATGACCACGGCCTTGATTACCGGAAACAGATTGGTGCCGCAGGCAGTGCAATCGAGGAAGGTGAAGTAAGCCCATCCTAGGCTGGTCATGAAATGACCGCTCAGATAGATTATTTGCCATTTCCGGATTTCCTCGTTGGCCAGGCCTGTTTTCTCCAGGTGGCGTGCAAGAAGCCCCAGTATCGCATAGAGTCCGATAGCGAAGCCGGCCCATAGGACGATGGTTCTGTCGAAACCAGCGAATACGCCTATGACGACAATCATGGCTATCAGAAGCGGGATAGTCGCTGAGTTGATGATCAAGGCACGCGTATGCATGAAGAGCAGTTCGCGATCGAAATGATGGATGCCTGCGCGCTCCATCAGGCGGTCACGCGCTCCGCGCATGACGACAGTCAGATCCTTGTTTCGCGGCAATTTGCGGCGATCAACAATATTCTTGTCTGCACTGGTCGCGTCGAGTGATGCCATGCGCCTCGTTCCAGATATATCCACAGCTCTGCACTTGTGGCAGCATTGCATCGCAAGGCTATTCAGAAATGATTAACACTCCATCAAATCAATACAGCAAATGGTATCGATCGGATTAGCTCCAAGGACCTATTTGAACCTTATGAACCTTCTTGTTGCGATGAAACGACGATGAACCGAGGGTATCGCAGTTATCGTCGCAGATGGCGGCGCACGCCGCCGGTGCCGCGTTCCTTCGGGCGCAAAGTGGTGGACTACAGCCTGATGGTGATCTTCTTCGTGATGATCGCCCTGCTGGCGGCTAAACTCAGTCAACCAAAAGCTCCGACACAATTGCTCGCGGGCAAGGCCTATGTCATTGACGGCGACACGCTTTCCATTTCAGGCAATCATATTCGTCTCCAAGGCATCGATGCTCCAGAGCTTGATCAGAGTTGCGGCGCCAATGCTTGTGGGAAAGCCGCCAGGCAGACGTTAGTTCAGCTGATCCAGGGCAGACCAGTTCGCTGCGACGGACATGGCCACGATAAATATAATCGCAGCCTGGCCATTTGCTTTATTGGCACGATAAATCTCAATCGTGCCATGGTTGAGGCTGGACAGGCGATCGCTTATGGCGATTATCGTGATGTAGAACTGCAAGCTCGAAGAGACAAAAAAGGTCTGTGGTCCGGAAAATTTGAGACACCGCAAGATTGGCGCAGGGAGCACGAACAGCTGCCTAACGTGCCGGAACAGCAACCTGACAGCAGTACGAACTTGATTGACCAGTTCGTAGGATGGATCAGTGGCTTAGTGGGAGGACTCTGATGAAGCTATACGATGGAGGGCGCGCGCCCAATCCGCGCCGCATTCGCATTTTCCTGGCGGAGAAGGGCATCGAGGTGCCCTTGGTACCAATTGACATGACCGCCATGGAACACAAGACGCCTGAGTTTACAGCGCTCAATCCATTTCAGCGGCTGCCGGCGCTTGAGCTCGACGATGGCACGGTTATCAGCGAATCAGTAGCGATCTCGCGCTACTTTGAGGAGTTGTATCCCGACCCGCCTTTGTTTGGCACGGGCGCCGTTGGCAAGGCGCAGGTGGAAATGTGGAATCGCCGCGCTGACCTCCATCTCCTCGTCGTCGTGATGTCAGCATTTCGCCATACGCATCCTGCTATGGTCGAATGGGAGGTTCCGCAGATTCCGGCTTGGGGCGAGGCGAACCGTCCGAAAGCGCTGGCGACGATGAAGATTATGGATGATCAACTCGCCGCGAGTGAATTCATAGCAGGTGATGACTTTTCGATTGCCGATATCACGCTGCTTGTGTCGATCGACTTTTTAAAACCCGCCAGGATACAAATGCCTGAGGAGCTGGGCAATCTCCGGCGCTGGCACGATGCAGTGTCGAGCCGCCCCAGCGCCAAAGCGTGAGATCAGAGCGACTTGCCGCCAATGCTAGATACCTTGTTGTCGGAGATCAAGGCGTGCCGGATATGCAGGGACGCTCCACGGTATGGCGTGCCTCTTCCGGATGAACCCAATCCGGTGTGCGTGCTCTCTGCGACAGCGCGCATTGTCATTTGCGGGCAAGCGCCGGGCATTCGCGTGCACAACACTGGTTTGCCGTTTAACGATCCCTCAGGGGTCCGATTGCGTGACTGGCTCGGCGTGGATCGCGAAACATTCTACGATCCGAACAAGTTCGCCATTGTCCCAATGGGGTTTTGCTTTCCGGGCTATGACGCGCATGGCAGCGATCTTCCCCCTCGACGCGAATGCCGCGAAACATGGCACGACCGTGTGTTTCGCTCGATGCCGCAACTCGAACTTGCCCTGACGATCGGCCAATATGCGCAGGCCTATCATCTCGGAAGCCGCCGCCGCGCCAGCATGACCGAAACGGTGTTGAACTGGCACGATTACTTCGAGCCTGAATCGGGGCCGTCAATTCTACCGCTGCCGCATCCCTCCTGGCGCAACAGCTCCTGGTTGAAAAAGAATCCATGGTTCGCGCAAGACGTTCTTCCCTTGCTTCAGGAAAAGGTCAGAATTCTAACTTCATAGGCTTTAGAACGAAATTTTTGCCGAGTTTGCAAAGTTTAGAATAATTTTCTTGTACGCTGCCGGATTATCAGACCATAAAGTATCTCATTCCAATGGGACTGTAAGCAAACATGGACAGACTCGATCGAAAGATACTTCGTCTCCTGCAAGAGGACGCAACGCTCGCCGTAGCGGATGTCGCCAAGAAAGTCGGACTTTCGACAACGCCTTGCTGGCGCCGCATCCAGAAGCTGGAAGAGGATGGTGTGATTCAGCGCCGTGTCGCTATCCTGGATCCTGTCCGTGTCAACACGCGAGTCACAGTCTTCGTCTCGATCCGTACTGGATCTCACAGCAATGAATGGCTGAAGCGCTTCTCCGAAGTTGTTCAGGAGTTCCCGGAAGTGGTTGAATTCTATCGCATGAGCGGAGACGTTGACTATCTCCTACGCGTCGTCGTGCCGGATATCGCTGCCTATGATGCGGTCTACAAACGCCTGATCAGCAAGATCGACATTCGGGATGTATCGTCTGCGTTCGCGATGGAACAGATCAAATACACCACCGAATTGCCACTCGATTACATGAGCATCGAGAAAGAGTCGAATTGAGGTTATAGCTCGTGCGACTGGATTACTTTTTCTCCAGTCGTGCCAGTAGGGAAGACGTATCCCAGCGATTGCCACCCATAACCTGAACATCCTTGTAGAACTGATCGACTAACGCGGTCACCGGCAGCTTGGCATTGTTGCGGTTGGCCTCTGCGAGACAGATACCAAGGTCCTTACGCATCCAGTCTACCGCAAAGCCGAAATCATATTTTCCGGCATTCATCGTCTTGTGGCGGTTTTCCATTTGCCAGGAACCAGCAGCGCCCTTGGAAATCACCTCGATGACTTTCTCGATATCGAGACCCGCTTGTTTGCCGAAGTGAATGCCTTCGGCGAGGCCCTGGACCAACCCGGCAATGCAGATCTGATTGATCATTTTGGTCAATTGTCCGGCACCGGCCGGTCCCATCAGACCAACCATCTTGGCGAAGGATTCGATGACCGGTTTTGCCTTGTCGAATGCGTCTTGCTCGCCGCCGACCATAACGGTGAGCGCACCATTTTCCGCGCCCGCCTGACCACCGGATACGGGAGCGTCGAGAAAGTGGAAGCCGCGCTCGCGGGCTTCCCTGTCGAGTTCGCGGGCAACTTCTGCAGATGCTGTGGTGTTGTCGATGAAAACGGCGCCTTTCTTCATCGACTGGAATGCACCGTTTTCACCGATAGTCACCGCTCGCAGATCGTCATCATTGCCAACACATGAGAAGACAAAGTCTTTGTCCTTTGCCGCTTCCCCTGGCGTCGCGGCATAGGCGCCACCAAATTGCTGGGCCCATTTCTTTGCCTTCTCGCTACTGCGATTGAAGACCGTAACGTCATGGCCGCCGCGCGATTTCAAATGACCCGCCATCGGATATCCCATGACGCCAAGACCAATAAAAGCGACTGTTGCCATTCCCTAGTTTCCTCTGTCAGATAGGCCGTGTGATGAGCATCGGGGGACGTTAGGACAATGCGGCGGATCATCAAAGGCCTATTATGGATTGTTTTCTCCCTCATCCCCATCGCATTGCTCGGCACGGTCCTCGGTTATGTCTGGCTCGCCCGCTCGGTAGCGCCCGCGTCCGGAGAGGTGATTCTCCCCGGTCTGTCTGCGCCGGTCACTGTCACGCGCGACAAGAATGCGGTCCCGCATATTAGCGGTACCTCGGTCGAAGACGTTCTGACCGCTCTTGGCTTTGTTCATGCGCAGGAACGCCTCTGGCAAATGGAAGTGAACCGCATGGCGGGACAAGGACGCCTGTCCGAGCTATTCGGCGACAAGACCATCTTCACTGACCGCTTCATCCGCTCGATCGGCCTCTATGAATCGGCCCAAAGCTCCGCCGCGTCGCTGGGCGAAGCGGACCGGAAGAAGATCGACGCCTATGTGCTTGGAATTAACACGTTTATTGCCGGCACCGGACCGACTTTTGGTTCCAAATATTCGCCGGAGTTTGTCGTACTGGGCCATACACCGGAAAAATGGACTGCCGCGGATGTGATTGTGACGTTGAAATTGATGTCCGTGACACTCGCCGCCAACATCGATGACGAAGTGTTGAGATTGAAGTTTGCCCGTCTTGGCATGAGCGATGCGGAGATCATCGATTTGCTGCCGCCGGTGCCGGGTGATACGCCACCGTCTTTGCCGGACCTGCGCCAAGTTCTCGGCTTACCCAGCGGCTCGCTTAAGGCGGGCGCGGCGGAAGCTGAAAGCCAGTTTGCAGCGTTGAACGACATCATGTCCACCGGGGCTTCCAATAATTGGGTCGTAGGTGGCGCCCGAACCGAGACTGGCAAGCCGATCCTCGCCAACGATCCGCATTTAGGCTTAACTGCACCCTCTCTCTGGTATCTCGCGCATCTACAGGTCAAGAACAACGATGGATCGTCGAAAAACCTGGTCGGCGTGACGCTGCCGGGAGCACCGTTGGTATTGCTCGGACGTAATGACAAGGTGGCGTGGGGCTTCACCAATACCGGATCCGATGTTCAGGACATTTTTGTTGAAAGGATCAATCCCGCCAATCCCGATGAATACCAAACCCCTCAGGGTTTTTCACCTTTCGAAAGAAAACCCGTATCCATCAAGGTCAAAGGCAGCGACACCGTAACCTTTGACCGCAGGACCACACGTCATGGTCCGGTGTTGCCTGCGGATTATCGTGGGCTCGATCATTATCTGCCGGATGGCACGGTTGCATCCTTGTCCTGGACTGCTTTGGCTGGCGATGACAAGACCATCTCGGCGGGATTGAAGCTTTGGGATTTCGCGAATGTCGCTGATTTTCAGAACGGCATGCGCGACTTCGTAACGCCGATGCAGTCAATCGTGATTGCAGATACGGACGGAAATATTGGCCTGATTGCTCCCGGCAGGGTGCCTGTGCGTGATCCTGCCAATCAAATCATGGGACGAGCGCCATCCCCGGGTTGGGACGCCACCTACGACTGGAAGAGCTTTATACCCTACGAGGAATTGCCGCGCGTCTCTAATCCTGCAGACAATGTTCTTGCAACAGCGAACACGAAGATTGTCGATACGAGCTACCCACATTTCCTCACCTTTGATTGGGACGAGCCTTGGCGCTTCGAGCGTATAAAGACCCTGATTTACAATGCGAACCAGCAGACGCTGGAAACCAACAGCAAGGTCCAGGGCGATGCCATGGACAGTGCTTACGCCGCTTTGGTTCCGGTGATGCTCAAACTGGTCGATGGACGGAGTGATGTGGACCTCGATGTTACGAAACAGTTGCAGGCGTGGGATTTTGTCGAGGACCGCACGCGCATCGAACCGCTGCTTTTCAGTGCTTGGTTGAGGATGGCGACGAAGCGCATTCTTGAAGACGATCTTGGCGACGCCTTTCCATCCTACTGGCAGGGCCATGTCGACGCTATGCTGCGTTGGCTCGGGCCAAACCCGGCGCGTGATTGGTGCGATGACGGCCGCACGCCGGAGAAAGAGAGTTGCGGCGATATTCTGGCGCTGTCACTCGCCGATGCGATCAAGGATATTGATGCGCGTCTTGGTTCAGACCGCACCAAATGGACTTGGGGCACGTTGCACTATGCTTACGGAGCACACCAGCCGTTTTCGCAGGTTAGCCCCCTCGACCAACTCTTCAATGTCACCGTACCTGTGTCTGGCGGTGCCTATACGCTGAATCGTGGCAAGTCGTCGTTTATGGATGAAAGCAATCCGTTCCGCGTGGCACACGGCACCAGCTATCGCGGCCTGTTCGACCTCGCCGATCTCAATCGCTCGACCTATATCCAGACGACTGGCCAGTCTGGAAATGTATTTTCATCGAACTATCGTGATTTCGCTCAAAAGTGGGCTGACACTGGGGCCATCACCATTCCCACCGATGAGCGAGACTATCAGGACGGTCTGCTGGGCGTGTGGCGCCTGAAGCCAAAAGAATGATTTAGGTGAGGGCGGTCATCACCGTCTTCTGATAGGCGGGACGCGACTTCAAGCGTTCATACCAGGATTCAAGGTGGGGATGGTCCGGGCGCTCAATCGTCATTTCGAACCAGGCATAGGCAAAGCAGCCAACGGGGATATCGCCGATGCCGAACTTTGAGCCCGATAGATAGGGCTGCGAGGCAAGCGTGGTATCAACGATAGAGAATAGTTTGCTGCAACCCTGAAGCCCTTTTTCCATAGCCGCATCATCGCGTTCTTCTGCTGATACACGCACCTGATTCCAGAACAAGTCGCGGAAAGGGCCGGCGAGGGTGGAGGTCGCCCAGTCCATCCATCGTTCCGATTTCGCCCGGGTTGCTGCATCGTCGACATAGAGCGTCGACTGTCCATACTGCGCGGCAAGATAGCGAACAATCGTATTACTTTCCCACAGCACCAGATCGTTGTCTTCCAGCGTCGGCACCAGTCCGTTCGGGTTCATCGCCCTATAAGACGGATCGGATACGACGCCATAGGCGCCTCCCGCAGGGATGTTTTCGTAAGGAACACCGACTTCCTCGGCGGCCCAAAGCGCTTTCTTGACGTTGGTCGAGTTGGTACGGCCCCAGATTTTAAGCATGGTAGATTCTCGTTGGTGAGTTAGTCTCAGCGTATGAGATGACGCGTGATGCGACGCTCCAACCAATCCCAGATATGCCGAATGATTTCCACTAAAATCAAATAGATGATTGCAGCCCACAGATAGGCTTGGAAATCGAACGTTCTGGAATAGGCGAGGCGCGTGTAACCCATCAGATCGTAAACTGTGATCAGAGCAACGATTGCTGAGCCCTTGATCATCAGGATGATCTCGTTGCCGTAGGGCCGTAACGCCACGATCAGAGCTTGCGGCAGGATCACCTTCCAGAACGTAACGAATTTGGAAATACCGAGCGAAGCCGCTCCTTCCCATTGTCCGAGCGGAACGCTGCGAACCGCGCCGCGCAATATTTCAGCCTGATAGGCCGCTGTGTTCAAGGCAAACGCTAGCAGGGCGCAGTACCAGGCCTCTCGAAAAAACGTCCAAAGGCCAACTGCTTCGAGCTGGGGCTTGAATGATCCGAGGCCGTAGTAAAACAGAAAGACTTGCGCGATGAGCGGTGTTCCCCGGAAGAAATAGACGTAGGCGTAGGCGATGGAAGATGCGATGCGGTTTTTGCTCATCCGGCCAAGGGCCACCGGTATCGAAATCACCGCGCCGAGTAGAATTGACGACCCGACAAGCCCGATCGTGGTCTTTAGGCCCGCAAGATATGTGGGGCCGTATTTCGCGATGAGCTCAGGGTTCCATGCGCTGTAAAGATAGATGAGCAGCCCAACGAGAAGAGCGATCCAAAGACCCACAAGCAGATGGCCAACGACCCGGCCCCGGGTCCATTTTTTCGGCGGCGCCGGAGGACGAATGACAGTCGCTGGCCGCGCATTGATGAAGCTTTCCGTCATCGTTTTACCCCGCTCTTGGCCGATGAGCGTTCGATCGCGTCGATGACAAAGGATGAAAGAATGGCGAGCACAAGATAAATCATGCAGGCCACACCAAAGAACAGGAAGGCGTGCTTCGTAACACGAGCCGCAACTCCAGTCTGGCGCAATATGTCCGCAAGCCCAATGGCTGAAACCAAAGCTGTGTCCTTGAGCAGGATCATCCATAGATTGGCCAGCCCAGGGAGCGCGATGCGGATCAATTGCGGCAAGATGACCTTGCGCATGGTCTGACCGTTGGAAAGTCCAATGGCATAGCCGCCCTCATATTGGCCCTTCGGTATCGCACGGAATGCGGAAAGGAACACTTCGCTGGCATAGGATGAAAACACGACGCCTAGCGCGAACATGCCGGCAATGAATGAATTGATTTCAATCGAGCCTTGGTAACCAAGTAGCTGCCCCAGCTTCTGAATGCCGATCTGCGCGCCGAAATAGACCACGAACAAGGTGAGCAGTTCGGGCAAGCCGCGAAAAATAGTCGTGTACATGTTTGCGGCGAGTTTGACGGACCGTTCCGGCGATTGTTTGCCAAGTGCGACGAAGAAGCCGATCGCCAACCCCACCGGTAATGTGGCCAGCGCGAGACTGACTGTTACCAGAACGCCGCTTGCAATGCTCGGACCCCAACCGCCCTCGCCAAAACCCAGTAACGCTATTGAGCCTTCCATAGGCAACTTTCATATTTGCAGGCTGTTCCCCATGGCTCTTTTCTGAGCCCGCCCGTTATTTTTATTCAAAGCCGTGGATGGCGGTGTGCGCCGCCATCCACATTTCATATCAAGTCAGTGCGTTCGGCTCAATCCTCGCCACCGTAAACGTCGATCTTGAAGTACTTGTCGTTGATTTCCTTGTACTTTCCGTTCGCACGGATCGCCGCAATAGCCGTGGTGAACTTGTCGGCCAGCGCTGTATTGCCCTTCTTCACCGTCACGCCGGCACCTGGACCGTGGATCGCGGGATCAGGCGTAATCGTGCCAAGGAGCTTGCAGCATGAGCCGGCATCGCTATCGAGCCACTGGCCCAGAACAACCACGTCGTCCATAACGGCATCGATACGACCATTGCTGATATCAAGTTTATATTCATCTGAAGTCGGATACATCTTGATATCCGAACCGCTGTATTTTGCTTCAGCGTAGTTCGAATGGCTTGTCGACCCTTGCACGCCCAGCGTTTTACCCTTCAGGGCTTCTGGTGTGATGTCCTTGATAGCGGAATCCTTCGGTACGGCAATCGCCGGAGGCGTATTGTAGTACTTCTTGGAGAAGTCGACCTTTTCCAGGCGTTCAGGCGTAATCGACATGGATGCAATGATCGCATCGAATTTGCCTGCCTGTAGTGCCGGGATCATGCCGTCCCAATCCTGGGATACCCAAGTGCATTCGGCCTTCATTTCCGCGCAAAGCGCATTGCCGATATCGATGTCGAAGCCTTCAAGCTTGCCGTCGGGGGTAAGATTGTTGAAGGGCGGATAGGCTCCTTCGGACGCGATTGTCAGTTTCAGTGCGTCCTCCGCGTGTGCCGCGCCCATGGAAAAGGCTAGAGCTGCAGCGGAAATCGCGAGTACGAGACGCTTAGTGATACGCATTTATTTGAACCTCTCTTTTATAACCCGGCTGTTCCCCTATTTTTCTGGACAGCCTTCCGGGTAAGGTCGCAGTTTATGTCACTGCTCCTGATACGGATATTCCCACTAGTTTTCTTTCAATTGCAACCGGGAATCGTGCGTCGCCAAGCGAATCTGACCGTCAAAATCACATAATTATTTTGGGCCTTATACTTTTGTTGCGCACGTATTGGGTGAAACGTCATTTTCTGACACGCCTATCGGGAAAGCTCTGTTTCGCGTTCGATCAAATCGGCCAAGGCAGCAATATCATCAAGTTCGTGGACAGGTACTTTCTCGTCCAAAATGGGGTAATCGCTGGCGATTGCAACGATGCTTGGATCGCCTGTCGTTAATCGTTCCCCTGACCTGCCTTCGGTACGGCGGGTTTCGATCTTCTTGTGCCCCTCGCGCTTGTAACCTTCTACAAGAATAAGATCACAGGGTGCAAAACGCGCAATGATATCGGCCAGCGTCGGCTCGCTTTCACTCACCAGCTCATGCATCAGCGCCCAGCGTCGGTCCGAGACGATGGCCACCTCGCCAGCACCTGCCTTGCGGTGACGAAACGAGTCAGTGCCCTCCTTGTCGATATCGAAATCGTGATGGGCATGCTTCACGGTCGAAACCCTCCAGCCCCGGCGGGTCAATTCGCCAACGAGTTTGACGGTCAGCGTGGTTTTTCCCGAGTTCTTCCAGCCGGTTATCCCGAATATGCGAGGCGTCATGGTATGGCACTCCACCGCTGCCGGGCTTCGGCAATATCTTCGGGTGTATTGATGTTGAAAAATGGATCGAGAGACGCCCCGGATTGCGTTGTTATGATTGGGAAGTCCGCAATCTTGTGCGGATGGCCCTCGATCCAGGCAACGACACGGCGATTCTTTTCGTTGCTCAGCCAACGGCGAAGGTCGTTCTTGAGGAAAACTGGCCACAGGCCGAAAACCGGGTGCAGCCTGTTTCCAGAAGCTGCGACTCCGATGTGTCCTCGAGGAGCATCTGCGACAGCTTGGCGTAGTGTATCAACAAGATTGTCGGGAAAGAATGGCGTGTCAGTTGCCACCGTCACAACGTGGGTGAACGGCAGCGCCTGATTGTTTGCCCACTCCATCGCAGCCAGAACTCCGGCAAGGGGCCCGGCAAACCCGTCAATGTCGTCGGGGATGACAGGAACCGGCAAATCCGAAAATAGTACCGGCTCGTTATTGCTGTTCAAAGCCACCGGTTCGATTTGACGCGACAAACGCGCATAGACATGATCGATCACGCGCCGGTCGCCAAACGGCAACAATGCCTTGTCAACTCCGTCCATCCTTCGCGATTGACCGCCAGCCAGTATTATACCCGCAATTCTCACGCCTATACTCCATCAGGTGACGTCGCCGCCGCCGTTGTGGTTGCGACCGGCTTCAGCCGGCCGACAATGCGCTCACGGTAAAGCGTATAAAGCCCGCTGCCAATCACGACGATGGAGCCGACGATCATGGGGACGTCCGGCAGATCGCCGAAAAACAGATAACCGAGCAAGATAGCCCAGATCAGACTCGTATAGCGAAACGGGGCAACGAAGGCGATTTCGCCTTCTCGCATGGCCAGAATGATGAAGTGATACGCGACCATGACGCAGCAGGCGGCAAGTGTCAGCAGCAAGGTATTTGTCAGCGACATGGGTGTCCATCCGCCCAGAGGACCGATCATGCCTATCCCGGCAACTCCCACACCTGTCGAGGTTAGCGCGGAGATCATCAGTACCGGAATGGTCCTTGGGACCTTGCGCGTCGCGAGATCCCGTATTGAGGCAAAAATCACCGTGATGACTATCAGAAGAATGTATGGACTGACACCGTTATGGCTCGGCCGGACGATTATCAGTACGCCGATAAAGCCGACAATGATTGCAATCCAACGCCGCCAGCCAACCGGCTCGCCGAAGAACAGCGCAGCCCCGAGGGTCACCACCAAGGGCAGAGCCTGCAGAATTGCCGAGGTTAATGCGAGGGGCACGTGAACAAGAGCGACAAGGAAGCTGACCGTGCCGACCACTTCGCCGATCACGCGTAAGATGGTCATTTTATGGAGGGCTTCACGCAGCGGAACCAGCATGCCCTTGTGCCAGGCGAGAGCAAGGATAAGAACGGTCGAGATCGAGCTGCGTACGAGCATGACCTGGCCCATATTCATGTCTTCCGCAACGAATTTGACCGTTGCATCGTTGAACGTGAAACTGGCCATGCCGATGGCCATGAAAAGACTGCCACGCAAATTGGGAGATAGCGCCAAGATGGTCAATTCCGAATGAGGAAGCGATTCTCCTCCAGAATCGCTTCATTAGATATATCAATCTGTGCTGATCAGTGCATCTGGAATGTTTTGGCGAGGCTAGTGCCCGAGGCTCTAACCGCCTGTGACACTCATGTGGCGGGATACGGCAGGGCGATTGTGACGGCGGTCGATAATAAAATCATGGCCTTTCGGCTTGCGGCCAATTGCTTCGTCAATGGCATTGTTCAGAAGTTCGTTACCTTCTGAAGCGCGCAATGGTTCGCGTAGATCAGCAGCGTCTTCCTGGCCGAGGCACATGTAGAGCGTGCCGGTGCAAGTCAGACGTACCCGGTTGCAACTCTCGCAGAAATTATGCGTCATCGGTGTGATGAAGCCGACACGTCCGCCGGTTTCCTCGATCTCGACATAGCGGGCAGGACCGCCGGTCTTGTAGGCGATGTCGTTCAAGGTGAACTCTTCGCTGAGTTTGGCCCGAAGCAGCGACAGCGGCAGGTACTGGTCTGTACGATCGAGTTCGATTTCACCCATTGGCATGGTTTCGATCAGCGTCAGGTCCATACCGCGCCCATGAGCCCAGCGAATCATCTCTGGAATCTCGTGATCGTTGAAGCCCTTAAGAGCGACTGCGTTCAGCTTGACTTTGATGCCGGCTTCTTGCGCAGCGTCGATGCCTTCCATAACCCGGTTGAAGTCACCCCAGCGGGTAATGGCCCGAAATTTATCAGGATCCAGCGTATCTAGCGATACATTGATGCGCTTGACGCCGTGGCCGGCCAACTCAGGCGCAAAGCGTGCGAGCTGCGAGCCGTTCGTTGTGAGTGTCAACTCTTCGAGCGCACCGGACTGAAGGTGACGCGAAAGCTCTCCGATCAGATGCATGATATTCTTGCGCACAAGCGGCTCGCCGCCGGTAAGACGCAGTTTTTTCACGCCCTTCTCGATGAATGCCGTGCAAAGCCGATCCAGCTCCTCGAGCGTCAGCAGATCCTTCTTTGGCAGGAATGTCATGTGTTCCGACATGCAATACGTGCAGCGGAAATCGCAGCGATCCGTCACCGATACGCGCAAATAGCTGATCGTTCGCCCGAAAGGGTCGATCATGGGGGCCTGATGTGCCGTCGTATCGAGCAATGCAACGTGATCCAAGAGCTTCCTCCTACCAAAGAGATAGGGTGCCGGCTTCCAATTGTCCAGCCGTCGGACGAGACAAACGCTGAGGCTTTTCCACGCAGTTTGTTCAACCCTGCGTTCGTTGCCGACCGCGTCTGACAAAGTAGAGAATTGGCCGTGTGCAAGCGAAACAGTCTGCACAGTGCCAGCCGTGTATTGGAAAGGACGGACTTGCGGGGATCGATCCTTGTTCTTACAGAAGAGGGAGCACGAGGAGCGTTCGCGATGACTGATGCCTGGCCCAAAGAACTGCGCGTAAGCAAAGACCGCCGATCGCTCACGATCGTCTTCGACAATGGGGAAAGCTATGTGCTTACGGCGGAGCTTTTACGGGTCGCGTCACCTTCGGCGGAAGTACAAGGGCACTCGCCCGAACAGCGCCAGACATTGCCGGGCAAAATAAATGTCGAGATTGCCAAGATGGAACCCGTTGGAAATTATGCTGTGCGCATCATTTTCGACGATATGCACGATACCGGCCTGTTCAGTTGGGACTATTTGATCGATCTTGGGCGTAACAAGAATACACGCTGGCAGGCCTATCTCGATGAACTTACCGAGAAGGGTTTAAGCCGCGAACCGTTCACGCCGCGGCGAGTGACCTGAGTTACTTCAAGATGATGTCATGCGAATGCAGCCCGAGCAATTCCAGAACCATAGGTTGCAGGAGATGACACGAACATACGCGCAGTGGGCGAGTGGTCCGGTGGCCATTTGCCGGCTTGGCGTTCGCGTTGACCCGTAAGAAATATTCTCTTGATAAGTGTATCCTGCGCATTTGCGGGTGACATTAAAGAATTCATTCCAAGAACCGCCAAACACAACAACGACATGCTGAAAAACTTGTTCACCATGCTCTCCAATTCGATGCAGTGGGTCGCTTCTTCTGGAATATTATTACGATTTTTGGGAATGAACTGGATTGCTCAACTATTTGTGTGATGAATTAACATGAAAGTGTGGGTGAATTGGGATAAATGTGTCAAAACCAGCACACAGCTTAAAATTGTGCCGCGGCGAGTTAATATTTGGGGGCGGGGCATTGTTAAAAGATTCTAAATACGATGCGGTCAAACTGGCTACACACCTCATCAATGGCTCATGTTCATCCGTGGGCAACACAGTTCCAGCTGGGCACGCATCATGAATTCCCGTTCCAAAAAAAATGCAATCTTTCTGGCCGCGATGTTATCGGCCACGGTCGTCCCAATGGCGCCGGCATCAGCAGCCAATAACCTGATGGAACTGCTGTTCGGCAATCGTCGCGTCGAGTCGCGTCCTGTCGACCAAACACATCAGGTCCATCCTGGCAGGCTGCAGGATGCGAGCGTGCGGCGTCCGAACGCCCCTATCAAGCGCGTGGTCGTCACAGCGCCGACAAACTATGACTACAAGCCCGAAGGCTTGGTTCAGATCGATTTTTCGAAAGTGGATACGCAGATCACGGCTTCAGCCGATCATGGCACGGATATGTCGTCATCAATGGCGATGGATGAATTCGGTCTGAAGATCGACCATCTGAAGGCTGCTCACGTTCTTGCGGAAAAGGAGATATCTGACGCGATTGTCTCGTATTATGCCACGAAACAGCGCCCGATCTGGACGGCTTCTTATGATGTGACACGACAGGCAAAGGCGGTCGTGGCGCTTTTTGCAAAGGCTGCAGATGATGGTCTAGATCCACAAGATTACACAGTTGTGGTCCCGAGTGACGATTACGACCGTGCCAACATTCCAGCGCGATTGAAGGAGCTTGCAGATTTCGAGTTGTCGATGTCGGCGCGAGCGCTGCGCTACGCCATGGATCAGGGTGAGGGCCGCATCAATCCAAACCGCCTCAGCGGGTTCCATGACTTTGCTACGGGCCGGGTCAAGCCGCGCGAAGTGATCGAACAGCTCGCTTCGTCGAACGATCCCGCCGCGACGCTTGTCGCTTTCGAACCACAGAATAAATGGTATACCGAGCTCAAACAAAATCTGCACGAGCTCGATGGTACCGATGAGCCGACTGTGAGCATTGCTCCCGGCACAATGATCCGCCCGGGCGATACAAGCGCTGAACTTCGCAATGTCGTAGCGCTGATCCGGGCGAAAGCGCCGCAGGATTATTTGGCACAGCACAAGATTGTGCTGGCCGCGCACGAAAACAGCTATGTCTATGACGAGAGTCTCGTCCAAGCCATCAAGGACTTTCAGAAGGCGCAGGGGCGCAAGGCCGACGGTGTAATCGGCAGCAACACCATCAAGTCGCTTCAAACCGAAACAACTCTGTCCAAACGGAACCGTATTTTGTATTCCATGGAGCGGCTGCGCTGGCTGCCGCATGATTTCGGCAAGCGCTATGTTTTCATCAATCAGCCTGCCTACCGGGCCCAGTACTTCGACGACAACACAGAAAAACTGGCGATGAATATCGTGGTCGGATCACCCACGAACCAGACCTATTTCTTCGACGATACGATCGAGACTGTTGTCTTCAATCCATCCTGGGGGGTGCCGCGCTCGATCATTCTCAACGAGATGATGCCGAAAATACTCAGCAATCCGTCCTATCTCGAAAATAGTGGATACGAGGTCTATGACAAGACGGGTCGCGTGGTTCCGTCGAGCTCGATCAATTGGTATCAGGTTGCTTCAAATGGCGGCGGCGTTGGCATTCGCCAGAAGCCGAGCCTCGACAATGCTCTCGGGGAACTGAAGATCCTCTTCCCGAACAGTCACGACATCTACATGCACGACACGCCGGCCAAATCTTATTTCAAGCGGGACATGCGAGCATTGAGCCATGGCTGTATCCGCCTGGAGCGCCCACGTGACATGGCCGCGGCAGTGCTCGGCGTTCCGGTCGAAGATCTGAAACAGTACTTCGGCAAAAACGAACGCAGCGTCAAGGTAAAGGACCAGTTGCCGGTCTATGTGTCCTATTTCACTGCGTGGCCAGACGCGACGACGGGCGAGATCAAGTATTACGACGACGTCTATGAGCGCGACGCTTATCTCGAAAAGGCTTTCGTCAAGACGCGGGCAATGCGACAGGCAACAAGCGTCCAGACTGCGAAACTTTAAAGGCAGCGCCCCTAGTCGTTTTTGATTTCGAAAGGTGGCAGGCTTTGGAATGCAAGTTTCAAGGCCTGTGACCAACCATCTGAAATCATTTCATAATAAGGATCATGGCGTTCGATGCGTTTTTCGAAACCAAGCTTGAGACTATCCGACTCGTAGAACTGTAAGTCCAGCGGCAGTCCTACTGACAAGTTGGATTTCAGCGTCGAATCGAAGGAAACCAGCAACAGCTTCGTCGCTTCCTCAAAAGTCAGTGCAGGGTCGTAGGACCGCACGATAATCGGCTTTCCATACTTGTGCTCACCGATCTGGAAGAAGGGTGTATCCGGCGTCGCCTCAATGAAATTCCCCTCGGGATAGATCAGGAAAAGCCGCGGATCGCCGCCTTTGATCTGGCCACCGAGGATAATCGAGGCGCCGAATGAATCGGCACGCTGCCCGCCGGAATCCACCTCGTCGATGACGTGTCTAATTGTATCGCCAACGAGCCTTGCCGTCTGAAACATCGATGGCATTTCGTAGATCGACGGCGACCGTTCGGATGGCTCCTTGGTGCGTTCATTCAGGATGCTGATGACGGCCTGGGTTGTTGCCAGGTTGCCAGAGGAAACCAGCGTGATAACGCGGTCGCCCGTCTTGGCCCAAGTATACATTTTCTTGAACGTGGAAATGTTGTCGACACCGGCATTTGTTCTCGTGTCAGACATGAACACAAGGCCGCGGTCCAGTTTGAGCCCCACGCAGTAAGTCATAGCGAATCCCGAATCCCGATAGTAGAGCGATTACTGCTCTACATTGACCTCTACGGCAAGTGATTCAATGCCGGGTCCAAAGCGTATACCGGAAACTGGTGCCGCTTCGCGGTAATCGAGGCCGCAAGCCAGACGCACATAGGTTTCATTCGGACAAATATCGTTGGCTGCGTCGAATCCGACCCAGCCCAGTCCTTCGATATGTGCCTCCGCCCACGCGTGGCTTGCCGTCTGTTCGATCGTGTTGTTCAGCATGAGATAGCCGGACACGTAGCGGGCAGGAATATTGAGCAGGCGCGCGGTAGAAATGAAGACATGGGTGTGGTCCTGGCAAACACCGCTTCCGTTGAGCAGTGCCTCCTCGGCCGTGGTGTTGATGTTGGTAGTGCCTGGTGTGTAGGCCATTTTCTGATGCAGTAGTGCCATCAGTTCGTGCATGATTGCCAGTTTGTCGGTCTTGGCTGGCAAGCTTGCTGCCAATTCGCGGATCGACTCACCCGGTTTGGTCAGGTCCGTTTCACGTTCGTAGAGCCATATCGGCATGAAATTATAGACCTTGCCGAGAACACCCGTGCGATCCTCGGTTTCGACCTGGCCCTCGGCGCGTATGACGAGTTCTTCGATGTCGCGATCAAGCCGTATCAGCATGGTGCGATTGCCATAGCCGTCACGGTAGTTCGCTTCCTGTGTCGCCCCCTCTATCTTGAGTGCCCAGTCGATGACTTTCTGGCCCGGGCTGCTCTGTGGATGCATACGCAATCGCAGCACCGAATAATGAACCGGAGTGTCGTAACGATAGCGGGAATTGTGCTGGATGTTCAAAAGCATGATCTTCAATCGAAATTGTAGGCGTGAGCAATTTTGCTGCTCAAGCTGTTCGTTTGATAAATGAGATCGCTCAGGAATTCGTGTAGTCCATTGTCAAAAATGGTGCGGATCTCATTGTTCTCTAGCCGCGTCATAATACTCTCGGACATGTCATGGCATTCGTGCCGCTTGCCATAGTCGAGGGCAAGGTATTTCAGATTATCGACGATATTGGAGTAGCAGAAGTTCAGGGACCGAGGCATGCGTGAATTCAAGATCAGATAATCCGCAATGTTCACGGGATTGTATTCGACATCATAAACCCAGCGATAGGAGCGATGGGCGGAGACGGACCGCAGGATAGATTCCCATTGGAAGTTGTCGAGGGTCGTTCCAACATATGAAATCGAGGGAAGCAGCACGTAATATTTAACGTCAAGAATGCGCGCAGTGTTATCGGCCCGCTCGATGAAAGTTCCGATGCGCGCGAAATTGAAAATTTCGTTGCGCAGCATTGTTCCATGAAAAGCACCGCGGATAATCGCCGTTTCGCGCTTGATCTGATCGAGAACGCGTGGAAGGTCGGTTTCGGGGATAATGGATGCCAAAGTCGATTTGAGCACCATCCAGGTCTCGTTAACGCTTTCCCAAGCCTCACGCGTAAGCGCAGTCCGCACCATGCGTGCGTTGGATCGCGCGGTTTCAACGCAAGCCATGACGCTCGAGGGATTACTCAGATCACGCAACAGGAAATCGGAAACAAGGCTCGCATTGTACTCCTTGTATTTGCTATCATAGCCGATCTTTACTCCCGCGCTCATCAATACGGACGACCATTCCTCGGGCGCGTCGGATGTTTTCGTCAATGCCATTCGCAGTCCGGCATCGATGAGCCGTGCCATATTCTCTGCCCGCTCAATATAACGGAACATCCAGTAGAGACCATTTGCGGTGCGGCCAAGAAGCATTTTCTAGTCGTATCCTCTTTGTAGTTCCGAACCGTCTTGAGCGATTCTTATTTCCCCTCAGAACCAGTCTAGTCGTCCAGCACCCAGGTATCCTTCGTACCTCCACCTTGACTGGAGTTGACCACGAGCGAGCCCTCTTTCAATGCGACACGCGTCAGACCGCCAGGTGTGATGCGTATGCGGTCAGACACGAGCACGAATGGCCGCAAATCCACGTGGCGCGGCGCCAAACCTTTTTCGGTCATGATCGGCGTTGTCGAAAGCGCGAGCGTTGGTTGTGCAATGTAATTTTTCGGGTTGGCCTTCAGTTTAAGGGCGAAGGCTTCGCATTCCTTCTTGGAAGCTGCCGGACCGACGAGCATCCCGTATCCGCCGGAGCCGTGAACCTCCTTGACCACGAGATCAGAGAGGTTGTCGAGCACATATTTGAGTGTGTCCGGTTCCGAGCAGCGATGCGTGGGTACATTTTCCAAAATCGCCTTGCGTCCGGTGTAGAATTCAACGATCTCCGGCATATAGGAATAGAGTGCCTTGTCGTCGGCAATCCCGGTACCGGGTGCGTTGGCAATAGTGATGTTCCCCGAACGATAGACGTCCATGATCCCGGCAACGCCGAGCGCTGAATCGCGGCGGAAGGTGAGGGGATCAAGGAAAGAGTCGTCGACTCGTCGGTAAAGCACATCGATGGCGCGGTTGCCTTCTGTCGTCCGCATGACGACCTTACCGTTCTCAATCTTGAGATCGCTCCCCTCGACGAGTTCGACACCCATCTGATCGGCGAGAAAAGCGTGTTCGAAGTAGGCGGAGTTGTAGATGCCTGGCGTCAGCACCGCGATGGTGGGCGTACCCTTGCAGCCGGGCGGAGCAACCGCCGCCAATGATTGCCGTAGCAGCTTGGGATATGTCTCGACGGGACGCACCTTGATCTGCTGGAACAGTTCCGGAAACAGCTGCATCATCGTTTCGCGGTTTTCCAGCATGTAGGAAACGCCGGAAGGTGTGCGCGCATTGTCTTCAAGAACGTAGAACTGGTTCTCTTCCGTCCTTACGATATCAACGCCGATGATATGCGTGTAGACGTTTCCCGGTGGTCTAAACCCGACCATCTCCGGCAAATAGGCATCATTGTGGGTGAAAAGTTCACGTGGAATGCGGCCGGCGCGGATGATCTCCTGGCGGTGATAGATATCATCAAGAAACGCGTTGAGCGCCATGACACGCTGCTCGATGCCCTGCGACAGGCGGCGCCATTCATTGCCGGTGATGATGCGGGGGATGATATCGAACGGGATGAGGCGTTCGGCGGCTTCCTCGTCGCCATAGACTGCAAATGTAATCCCGGTCTTGCGAAAAACGTTCTCGGCATCAAGCGACTTTTGAGCCAACCGCTCGGGATTCTGCGTATCGAGCCAGCATTTTAGCTGTTCATATGGCGGGCGCACTTCTCCGCCTGTTTTGATCATCTCATCAAATGGATTCACTCAAACCCCCTTCATGTAAGCGTATTCAAGCGGGTTCAGCAAAAAATGCAAGCACATTCCATTGTTGAGGAATGACTCCGGAAGCACGGCTCAAAAATTAGGCAACTACAGAGCGTTTGAGGCACGCGCAATACGATTTTCGTCTAATGCGTGAGCTCGCGTTTGCTATTTTCAAAAATAAAAAGAGCCCGCCTACCACTGGTAAACGGGCCTTGGAATCATGTTGTCAGGTTTAGTATGGCGATACGCATTGGCGACGGGGGCCGTTGTTGGGCTGATATGTATTGTCATAGGCCCTGTACGACCGATAGCGGTTGTAGCACCACTGTGTATGCGCACTGCCGGTGCGATAGACCGGACGAGGCGCAATGGCGCTACCCACTATAACACCGGTACCAAAGGCGGCCAGTGGGAACCAGCCTCCGTTATAATATCGATAGCCCGGACGATAGTAATTGTATCCGCGGTGTCCTCTGTACCAATACCGGTCGCCGCCATAGTAGCGGCCGCCGCGATAGTAACGACCCCCACGATAGTAGCGATTGCCGTTCCAGTTTCGGCCGCCGCGATAATGCCGCCGGTATTGCACTTGCTCGATGTTGGCGCTCGTGGTTTCGACACTCAACGGCGCAAGCGGCGCCGAAAAGGCGGGCATCGGACCGACCGAAGTCAGCCCCGCCGACATCGCAAGTGCGGCAAGCATTGAAGTTAGTTTCCTCAATTTTTCCTCCTGAAATCCCGGGACTGCGCCCGTTTTCACTGTAAGAGCAAAAAAACCTCGGATGGAAGGCTAATCCTCAGCCCAACATCTGCAGCTGGTTAACGTTCGGATAAAAAAATCGTTCCAATTCAGACGGTTCAAGCGTTAACTGCACCTATCAAATCGTCTGCAAGCTTTACCTTCAACTCACGATAGTGTGAGATGACCCGGCTCGGCTCATAGGTTGCAACCGGTAGATCCGAGTAGCCGAAATCCACAGCGATTACAGGAATTCCTGCGGCCTTTGCCGTGTTGATATCCGTCTGGCTGTCACCGATCATCACAGCGCGCTCGGGATCGCCGCCAGCCTTGCGGATGGTTTCAACCAGATGGCGCGGGTCAGGCTTTCGGAAGGCGAAAGTATCGGAACCGCAAATCGCACTGAATCGCGATGATTGACCAAGACCGGTCAGGAGGTTGACGGACAGGCCTTCAAACTTGTTGGTGCAGACCGCCAGCAGATAGCCGGCGCCCGACAATTCTTCCATTGCCTGTTCGGCGCCTTCATAGAGCGCGGAGTGTCCGGGCATATTGGCACCATAATGTTCGATGAAGATACCGACCAGCCAGTCAAGTTGTTCTGGGCTCAGCAGCTTTTGCTGGGCTTCGAATGCTCGTTCAATCATCACGCGTCCGCCTTGTCCGACATAACGGCGCAGCGTGACCGGATCGACCTTTTGCAGGCCTGTTTCACCAAGGCAATGATTGAGACTATCGAGCAGGTCGGGGGCGGTATCCACCAGAGTTCCGTCAAGATCAAATACGACAATGGGTTTGGACATTTATGTTCCTGTGGCATCCGTAGCCGATGGCGAAAACAGCAGCAGAACTGCTGGTTTCGTGAGGTGACCTTCCCACACTGAAGTATAAGGTGGGTTCAAAATCAAGCCACGAGCCTTGACCCGGTCGCCTGACGTGGTAGGGAGCAGCCAGTGTCGACTCAAAGAAACGGCAAGTCAAAGCTACAAGAGGGCGCACCACCATGGATGCCAAATCGCTGAAGATCAAAGCGGCTGCGGAGGCCCTGACCTACGTCAAGGATGGCATGCGCCTTGGAATCGGAACGGGCTCGACCGCTGAGGAGTTCGTGCGGCTCTTGGCGGACAAGGTGACGTCTGGAATGAACGTTATTGGCGTACCCACATCGGAACGCACTGCGGCTCTCTGCCGCGAACTCGGCGTCAAGCTCAGCACCCTCGAAGAAACACCGCAGCTGGATCTTACGATCGACGGCGCCGACGAGGTCGACCCTGACCTCGTTTTGATAAAAGGCGGCGGCGGCGCCTTGCTGCGGGAAAAGATCGTCGCGGCAGCTTCGAGTGAAATGATCGTGATTGCAGACGAATCGAAGCTGGTGAATACGCTGGGCGCCTTTCCCTTGCCCATCGAAGTCAACCGTTTTGGGCTTGCAGCCACGAAACTTGCCATCGAACAGGCCGCTGGCAAGCTTGGGCTTGCAGGTCCTGTTACATTGAGGATGACGGGAGACGAAGCATTTGTTACAGACGGCGGGCATTTGATCCTGGATGCATCTTTTGGCCGCATTCCGGATACAAGAGCTTTATCGAACGCTCTGCACGCCATACCCGGCGTGGTGGAGCATGGACTTTTTCTGGGACTGGCGCGCGTGGCCATTTTGGCCGGTGCTGACGGTGTCAGAACACTGCGGAGCAGGGCGTCTGTTTAGAGGCACTTGAAGCAGACGCACTTTAAATCCTGCGCAAAGCCTTCTGAAAATCGAGGATGATTTTTGGGTTATGCGCGACAACGTCGAAAACGGAGCGATAAATTCATGAACCGAGCAACTGGCTTCCGCCGCTTGATTGCACCTTTGGCCGTCGTAATTATGCTTGGCGGTTTCAGCGCCGCTCAGGCGCAGGATACGAACACCAACAATAACATCACCCCGTCGCATCTGGCTGCCGCCCGAGCTGCTATTTCCGCAATCAAGGCAACGGACCAATTCGACTCGATCCTGCCTGGCGTTGCGCAGCAGCTGAAGGGTGAGTTGATCCAGAAGGATCCAAACCTTGAGTCTATCATCGGCGCAGCCGTCGACGAACAGGCCCTGGCGCTTGCAGCACGTCGTGCCGATCTCGAAAATGAAGCCGCCCGCGCCTATGCGGTGTCATTCAGCGAAGAAGAACTGAACGCCATCACCGGTTTTTATAATTCCGAGGCTGGTAAGAAGCTGTTGTCCGAAGGTCCGATCGTTACGCGTGAAGTCATGAAGGCCGCCGGCATCTGGCAGCGCGGCATCGCGCGCGATCTTGCCCAGGCCGTTGCTGAGAAGGTCGTTGCGGCAGCGGCTGCGACAGCGCCTGCCCAAGCGCCAGCGGCTCCTGCACCAGCTCAACCAAAGCAGCCGTAAGGACGGGTTCAATTGAATATTATGCAAAGCCCGGCCGTCAGCCGGGCTTTGTTCTTTTAAGTGGCCAAGATACAACCCATATATAAGCGCTGCTCATCAGATTCGGAGTTTTTGCACCATGCCAAGCTATGATTATGCCCTTTTCGTCATTGGGGGAGGGTCGGGCGGTGTACGCGCCGGAAGGCTTACCGGCGCCATGGGCAAGAAAGTCGGGCTCGCCGAAGAATACCGTATGGGTGGCACCTGTGTCATCCGTGGCTGCGTGCCGAAAAAGCTTTTTGTCTACGCGTCGCAGTTTTCCGAACATTTCGAGGCTGCGGCCGGTTATGGCTGGAGCGTTGGAGAAACCAGGTTCGATTGGCCGACGCTGGTTGCGAACAAGGATCGGGAGATCGGGCGGCTAGAGGGCCTTTACCGGCAGGGGCTCGACAATTCTGACGTCGAGATTTTCGACAGCCGCGCGGTGCTTGTCGACGATCACACCATCGAAATTCTCAAGACTGGCCAGCGCGTGACTGCTGACCAGATTCTTATCGCCACCGGCGGCCATCCAAACCCGCATCCGGCTTTACCGGGACACGAATTGTGCATCAGCTCCAATGAGACATTCCATCTCCAACAGCTACCAAAGGCCATCATTATCGAGGGCGGTGGCTACATCGCAGTTGAATTCGCCAATATCTTCCATGGTCTCGGCGTCGAAACGACGCTGATCTACCGCGGCAAGGAAATCCTGTCGCGCTTTGACCACGATCTGCGGCAGTTACTGCACGCGGCTATGGTTGCCAAAGGTATCCACGTCCGTTGCGTGGAGGTCATCGAGGAAGTCAAACGCCAGCCTGACGGGAGGCTGGGTGTACGCCTTTATTCGGGGGATGAGCTTGTTGCGGATCAGGTCATGCTGGCCATTGGCCGGGCACCAAACACGAAATCGTTGGGCCTGGAAGAGGCGGGTGTCGAACTCGACGAACTTGGCGCAGTCAAGGTCGACGAGTATTCGCGTACGAGCAAGGCGAACATCTGGGCTGTAGGCGACGTGACCAATCGTGTTCAACTGACGCCGGTCGCCATTCATGAGGCCATGTGCTTTATCGAGACGGCGTTTAAAAACAATCCGACCAAACCTGACCACCGCCAGATCGCGACAGCGGTTTTCTCTCAACCCGAAATCGGTACCGTGGGATTGACCGAAGAAGAGGCAGCCAAGGAGTTCAGGGAGATCGAGGTGTACCGTGCTCTTTTCCGCCCGATGCGCAATACGCTATCCGGCGCCAAGGACAAAATGCTGACCAAGCTGATAGTCGATGCCGCCAGCAGGAAGGTCATCGGTGCGCATATCTTGGGCCCCGATGCGGGTGAAATGGCTCAACTTTTGGCCATTCCCATCAAAGCCGGCTGCACCAAGGATGATTTCGACCGCACAATGGCAGTGCATCCTACAGCTTCAGAAGAGTTGGTGACCATGTACAAGCCGAGCTATAGATTGGTGAATGGCCAACGTGTTGATGGGTGAAATTGAAGTCCTTGCGAAGAGCGGCAAACTTGTCGCTTATTTCGGTTATGGCTCGCTGGTAAACCGCCATACGTTGCGAACCAATATAGTTCACGCCATGCCTGCAAAACTTCATGGCTGGAGGAGATTGTGGCGCGCAAGTCCTCGCGAAGCCGGACTTCACGCCGCTCTATTGTCTGTTCGTCGCGACGAAAATTCCAGCGTGGATGGTCTGCTTGTTTTCGATTATCTGGAAAACCTTGCAGCCGTCGATTTGCGCGAGGAAAATTACGACCGCCGCAGCGTCCTGCCTGAACAAATCGAGACTGCACTGCCTTTTCCCGACGGCATGCCAATCTTCGTCTATGAGGCGCATCAATATGTACCAATTCATCCGCAACCGCCGATGATCCTGCAATCCTATCTGGATGCGGTTATGCAGGGTTTTCTGGTCGAGCACGGTGAGGAAGGACTTCGTCGGTTCGTTCTCAAAACGGAATATTTCAACACGCCGATTTACAGGGACCGCCCGTCACCGACCTATCCGCGCGCCGTGAAACTCAGCGACAAAGAGATCGACATGTTTGATAGGCTGTTGGAGGAAATCGGCGCGAACTTTACCGATCCTCAGGACATGGATGAAGCGGCAGCTGCCGACGTAAAGTGAGATTAAACTTAGCCCGGTTTTCATTTTTTATGTCCAGTTACATTCGCCTGCGGCGTCATAACGGGATCAGCCGCGCTGGCCGCCAACAGGACTGGTATATCCCTCATAATTGGACTATATGAGCGCCTTCCGGTCTGGACCGGATAGTCTCCAACAATCGCTACCAATGTGGAAAGCAAGTAACAGGTGCAATAATGACCAAGAACTGGACACCGACTTCCTGGAGAGGCAAACCTATCAAGCAGGTTCCTTATTATCCGGACGCTCAGGCTGTGAGCGATGTCGAGGCCCGTCTTCGGACTTATCCGCCTTTGGTTTTTGCAGGTGAAGCACGCAAGCTCAAGAAGCAGCTTGCGGCTGTTTCCAGGGGTGAAAGCTTTCTGTTGCAAGGCGGCGATTGCGCCGAGAGCTTTGCCGAACATGGTGCGGATAATATTAGAGATTTCTTCCGCGTCTTCCTTCAGATGGCCGTTGTGCTGACCTTTGGTGCTTCTCAGCCTATCGTCAAAGTGGGCCGTATCGCGGGTCAGTTCGCCAAGCCGCGCACCTCCGACACCGAAACCAAAGACGGCATCGAGCTCCCGATCTATCGCGGCGATATTATCAATGGCACCGAGTTCACCGAACAGTCGCGCACCCCGGATCCGGCTCGTCAGGAAATGGCTTACCGCCAATCCGCCGCGACGCTCAATCTTCTGCGCGCTTTCGCCCAGGGTGGTTATGCCAATTTGGAGAACGTCAATCAGTGGATGATGGGTTTCGTTGCCGATAGCCCTCAAGGCGAGCGCTATGGCCAGTTGGCACGTCGCATCTCCGAGACAGTCGACTTCATGCGCGCTGTTGGCATTACCGCGGAAACAAATGCCCAGTTGCGCGAGACGGATTTTTACACAAGTCACGAAGCGTTGCTTCTTGGTTATGAGGAAGCACTGACCCGCGTCGATTCGACGTCTGGCGACTGGTATGCGACGTCCGGCCATATGATCTGGGTTGGTGACCGCACGCGTCAGGCGGATCATGCCCATGTGGAATACTGCCGTGGCATTAAAAACCCGCTGGGGCTGAAATGCGGTCCGTCACTGGAAGCTGATGATCTCCTGCGACTGATCGATCTGCTCAATCCTGCAAACGAGCCGGGTCGCCTGACATTGATCGCCCGCTTCGGTCACGACAAGGTTGCCGATCACCTGCCGAAGCTCATTCGTGCGGTGCAGAAAGAGGGCCGTGAGGTCGTGTGGTCCTGTGATCCCATGCATGGCAACACCATCACTGCCAATGGCTACAAAACACGGCCATTCGACCGTATTCTGAAGGAAGTCGAGACCTTCTTTGGAGTGCATCATGCGGAAGGAACTTATCCGGGCGGTATCCACATCGAGATGACCGGCAATAACGTCACGGAATGCACTGGTGGTGCGCGGGCGGTTCTGGCAGAAGATCTGCAGGATCGCTACCATACCCATTGCGACCCGCGCCTCAATGCCGATCAGGCGCTGGAATTGGCGTTTCTGGTTGCGGAACTTCTGAAGAAAGAGCGCGACAGCCATCCACAGAAAATGGCCGTCAACGGTTAATCTTCAGGTATTCGTGAAATAGAAGGCGGTCCTTTGGGCCGCCTTTTTCAATTTCAGTAATCAAAACGTTTGGGCTGGAGTTTTGCCGTTCGAGATTCTATCAAGGTCTCATGGATCCAAAACCCGTCCGCCGAATCCGCCTGTCAGCGTCTTTCCGTTCGTTCATTGAGAGTGAGGCCTCCGGCGGCATCATTCTGATGGCGGTCGCGGCGCTGGCACTGATTGCCGCCAACTCTCCCTTGAGCGGATATTATTTCGGTCTGCTGAAGACTTATGTTGGCGGCCTGAGCATTCTTCATTGGGTGAACGATGCGCTTATGGCCGTGTTTTTCCTGCTGGTTGGCCTCGAAATCAAGCGGGAGATGATCAGCGGTCAACTGTCGAGCTGGTCGCGGCGCGCATTGCCGGGGTTTGCGGCTGTCGGTGGTATGGTCGTTCCCGCCCTGATCTTTCTTGCTTTTAATGAGGGTGAGACAGTTCGCGGTTGGGCCATCCCGACCGCCACCGATATCGCCTTTTCGCTGGGCGTTCTGTCGCTGCTCGGGTCGCGCGTTCCGTTGTCAGTGAAGGTCTTTTTGACGGCCCTTGCCATCATCGATGATCTGGGTGCGGTCATCATCATTGCCTTGTTTTATACGGAGGGATTGAACATCCCAGCGTTAGCCGGTGTCGCCGCCGTGTTCACAATACTTATGCTGATGAACATGATGGGTATCGTTAGGCTTTGGGCTTATCTCGTTCTCGGGGTGATCCTCTGGATCCTCGTCTTCAAATCGGGGATCCATGCGACGATTGCCGGTGTGCTGCTGGCCCTGGCTATCCCGCTGCGCGGCACGAAGGGGGAGGGTGATTCCCCGCTGGTCGAACTCGAGCATGCTATTCAGCCGTGGGTTGGCTTTCTGATCGTGCCAATCTTCGGTTTCGCCAACGCCGGCGTTTCCTTCAGCAACGTGTCGCTGTCGAACCTTGCCGATCCGGTTCCGCTCGGTGTGGCAGCTGGCCTGTTTGTCGGCAAGCAGGTCGGCGTGTTCTCCTTTGCCTGGCTAGCGATCAAGCTTCGTCTGGCCGAACGGCCTGCTGGCACAACCTGGCTGCAAATGTATGGTGTCGCTACGCTTTGTGGGATCGGTTTCACGATGAGCCTGTTCATCGGTCTGCTTGCCTACGCGAATTCCCCATTGTTGCAGGATGAAACCAAGCTCGGCGTTCTGCTCGGCTCGTTGCTGTCAGCGGTCTTCGGGGCTTTCCTGCTCAGTCTGTCTTCGAAGCGTCCGGCAAAGACGTGAATGCGAAAGGCGGTGCCTGTGGTATCGCTTATGTTTTGTTCTCGACAATAACGGGGTGAGAGCATGATGGAGTTGCATCGGGGTTCATGCCTGTGCGGCAGAGTACATTTCGAAACGCGCGGCAAGCTGCGTGGTGTTGTCTACTGCCATTGCTCGCAATGCCGCAAACAGTCGGGCCATTTTTACGCTGCGACGAACGTCCAGGACGATTCGATCGACATTTCCGGCGAAGAAAATATCAGCTGGTATGAGGCAAGTGAATTTGCCCGCCGTGGCTTCTGCAAGAATTGCGGGTCAGTGCTCTTCTGGAAGCATAATAATCTCGATTATATTTCCGTCATGGCAGGATCATTCGATCAACCGTCCGGCCTGCATGGAGAAAGTCATATCTTTGTCGAGGACAAGGGCGACTACTATCAGATTGACGATGACCTGCCCAAGTACGCAAGGAGTGGTGGTGGAGTCGTGGTTGCGTCCGACGGACAGGATTGACGCGCAGCGAACTCTCCTTATACCTGCCGTAGCTAACAACTCGGGAGCGGGCATGCAGCGTCTGGTACTCGCATTCATAAATTCCATGCGTGCGCTGAAGCATCTGGCGCAGCATGAGAAGGCGGTTCAGCAGGAACTTATGCTGTTTATTCTCGCCATTCCCGTTGCGGCATTCATCGCGCCGACCGGGCTTTCGTTCCTGCTCCTTACGGGATCAGTACTGTTTCTGATCATGATCGAAGTACTCAATACCGGTATCGAGGCCGCCTGTGATGCGGTTTCACTGGATTTTCATCGCGAGATCCAGATCGCCAAGGATTGCGGATCGCTTGCGGTGCTGATCTCGGTTATCCTTGTCGCTACCGTCTGGGTCTATACCGTGTGGAGCGTGTTTTTTACCTGACCGCTGCTTGATCAAACATTGTTTTTCCACCAACGAAACGATATATGTTCATTATGAGCAAAAATCCCGACATTCTCCGTATCGCCATCGCTCAGCTCAATCCGGTGCTGGGCGATATCAAGGGCAATCTGGCAAAGGCACGCGAGGCTCGCGCTGACGCTGCACGTCAAGGCGCCGATCTGGTCCTCTACACCGAGCTTTTCATTTCCGGTTATCCGCCGGAGGATCTGGTGCTGAAACGCGCCTTCATGGATGCTTGCGAGAAAGCAGTTGAGGAATTCGCTTTGGATACTGCGGATGGCGGACCTGGCGTCATTATCGGCACGCCCCTCAAGCGTGAGTCCGGCCTTCACAACTCGGTCATGGTGCTGGATGGTGGCAAGGTGATTGCCGAACGTTTCAAGGTCGACCTGCCCAATTATGGCGAGTTTGACGAAAAGCGAGTGTTCCAGGCTGGTCCGATGCCGGGCCCGGTGAATTTTCGCGGCGTTCGCATCGGTATTCCGATCTGCGAGGATATCTGGGGCGACCTCGGTGTCTGCGAGACATTGGCGGAGAGCGGTGCGGAAATTCTCTGCGTGCCGAATGGCTCTCCCTATTATCGCGGCAAGGTCGATGTGCGTTATCAGGTGGCGCTACGACAGGTGATTGAGACGGGGTTGCCATTGATTTTCGCCAATCAGCTTGGGGGGCAGGACGACCTGATTTTCGACGGCGCTTCCTTCGCGTTCAATGGCGATAAAAACCTTGCTTTCCAGATGTCGCAGTTTGAGGAGCAGTTGATTGTCACGACATGGCGACGCGGCGCAGATGGCTGGACCTGCACTGAAGGCCCGATGTCGCGAATCCCGGAAGGGGAGGAAGCGGACTACCGCGCCTGCATGCTTGGCCTGCGTGACTACGTCAACAAGAACGGATTCAAGGACGTTGTGCTTGGTCTGTCTGGCGGCATCGACTCTGCAATCTGCGCCGCGCTCGCGGTGGACGCATTGGGGGAAGAACGCCTGCGGGCTGTCATGATGCCTTACACCTATACGTCGAAGGACTCGCTGAAGGACGCCGAAGACTGCGCCAAGTTGCTTGGCTGCCGCTATGATATCGTCCCGATCTTTGAGCCGGTTGAGGGCTTCCTCAAGGCGCTTGCGCCCACCTTCGAGGGTACCAAGGAGGGCATAACCGAGGAGAACCTGCAGAGCCGTGCCCGCGGTACCATCCTTATGGCGATTTCCAACAAGTTCGGTTCCATGGTCGTCACCACGGGCAATAAGTCGGAAATGTCGGTTGGCTATGCCACGCTCTATGGCGACATGAACGGCGGCTACAATCCGATCAAGGATCTCTACAAGATGCAGGTCTATGCCATGTCGGAATGGCGCAACAAAAACGTCCCTGCGGGCGGCCTGGGTCCGTCTGGCGAAGTTATTCCGGTGAATATCATCAGCAAGGCACCCTCGGCAGAGCTGCGGGAAAACCAGACCGACCAGGATTCGCTGCCGCCTTATCCGGTTCTTGACGATATCCTCGAATGCCTCGTCGAACACGAGATGGGCGTCGATGAAATCGTCGAACGCGGTCATGATCGTGCCACGGTCGAGCGTATCGAACACCTGCTCTACATCGCCGAATACAAGCGCCGCCAGTCGGCCCCGGGGGTCAAGGTGACGAAGAAGAATTTCGGCCGTGATCGGCGCTATCCCATCACCAACCGGTTTCGGGATCGATCGCAGTAAACTGTTGCAATCTGGTCGCACCCGATTCTTGAAAACCGATCGCAAAAAAAAAGACACTTGGCGGCGCAAAACGATTCAACTATAAGCCGACCTCCGGCAATAACGACCGGGAGGTTCTCGAATGGCACCCATGTTTATGTCCCCGCGGGGCGGCGCTCGTTCCTGACACGTGATGACGAAAGGCTTGTTTGCCTTTCGATTGACTTCACCGGTCAAGGTAACTCATCGCCGATAATGGCCTTTCCTGTATTCAGGCGAGTTGCCAGATCATTCATGCCGTACTGATTCTGTCTTCTTTTTCACGGCATTCCCGTTTGCATTTTTCTATTGAGGCTGGTGCGTATTCGCATCGGACAATCGTCATGGCTTTATTTCGTAAAGACCTGCGCGGCGGCGCATTCCGCAGCGTTCTTGGATTCACCTGGTTACACTGGCAGCGACAGCCGGTGCGAATCGCCGTCATTGCAGTTGCAGTGTTGCTCTCGACACTGGCCGACGTGTTGACGCCGCTCTATTCGGGTCGCTTGGTCGACGCTGTGGTCAATGGTCACGCCACCGAGGCGGTCGTCTGGAACGCGGCAATCGCTGCGTTCTCAACACTGCTTGCCTTGTCCCTCGGTGCAATCATCTTACGGCATATCACCTTCATGCAGATTGTCGATTTGACGCTGAACATGATGATGGAAATTGCCTCAGATGCGTTTTACCGCATCCAGCGTTTCTCGACGGAGTGGCACGCCAACAGCTTTGCCGGTTCGACGGTTCGTAAGGTAACGCGCGGTATGTGGGCCCTGGACTTGTTGAACGATACGCTGCTGCTGGCGCTGTTTCCGTCGGTGATCATGCTGATTGGTTCGACAGCACTAATGGCCTGGTATTGGCCGTTGATGGGCGTCATTATCGGCATTGGTTCGTTGCTGTTCGTTGCTGTCACCGCATCTCTCTCACTGGGTTACGTTGCGCCGATGGCACGGCTTGCGAATCGTTGGGATACAAAGCTTGGCGGTTCGCTGGCTGATGCCGTCAGTTGCAACATGGTGGTGAAGGGCTTCGGTGCAGAAAGCCGTGAGGATGCGCGTCTCGCCAGCGTTTTGACCAAATGGAGGGACCGGACGGCTCGCACCTGGGTTCGTGGTACCTGGAACGGAACATCTCAAGGAACGATGCTGCTAATGCTGAGGGCTGCGGTCATCGGTTTCGCGCTGATCCTGTGGTCGAACGGGCAGGCGAGTGCGGGTGATATCACCTTCGTGCTAACCTCGTTCTTCATCCTGCAGGGCTATTTGCGGGAAGTCGGCATGCACATCCGCAATTTGCAGCGTTCGGTCAATGACATGGAGGAGCTTGTTGATATCCAGAGTCAACCGCTTGGCATTGAAGATCGGCCCGGCGCAAAGCCGATCCGGATCAACAATGGCAAGATCGAGTTCGACAATGTGACGTTCCACTATGGGGCACATCGCCTGCCGCTTTATGACCGGTTTTCGGTGACGATCCGGGCAGGCGAGCGGGTCGGTCTGGTTGGTCATTCAGGCTCGGGCAAGACGACGTTCGTCAAGCTGATCCAGCGATTGCATGATGTGAAATCGGGCCAGATCCTGATCGATGGTCAGGATATTGCCGGGGTCACACAGGCTTCGCTGCGCCAGCAGATCGCCATCGTGCAACAGGAGCCAATCCTGTTTCATCGTTCGCTGGCGGAGAATATCGCCTATGCCCGGCCCGGTGCCACGCAAGGTGAGATCGAAGAGGCGGCAAGGCAGGCCAGCGCGCATGACTTCATCACGGCGTTGCCGAAGGGGTACAGCACGCTTGTGGGCGAACGCGGTGTCAAGCTTTCAGGCGGCGAGCGCCAGAGAGTGGCCATTGCCAGGGCTTTCCTTGCGGATGCTCCGGTTCTTATTCTGGACGAGGCCACTTCCAGTCTCGATTCGGAATCGGAAGTGCTGATCCAGCAGGCGATGGAGCGGCTGATGCTGGGACGGACGACATTGGTGATCGCACACCGTCTGTCGACTGTGCGCTCGCTCGACCGGCTCCTGGTTTTCGAGCACGGCCGTATTGCCGAAGAGGGTAACCACGAAGCGTTGATCGGGCTCCATGGAGGCATCTATCGCGGCCTGTTCGAGTTGCAGACGCTTGAGCTGACCAAGGGGCTTGTCCTCAACGATGACTAAGATATGGGCCGCGCGCAAACGCGGCCCATATTGCCATTGCTGGCTCTATCCGATATGCCGCAAGCATGACCATTATCGTCCGTTTTGCACCGTCTCCGACCGGCTATATCCACATTGGCAATACACGTATTGCCTTGTTCAACTGGCTTTTCGCCCTCAAGAACAATGGCCAATTCATCCTGCGCTTCGACGACACGGATACCGTTCGTTCCAAGACGGAATACGCTGAAGCGACGATCGCGGACCTCGACTGGCTGGGCATCAAACCGGTGCGCATCGAATACCAGTCGAAGCGCATCCCGATCTATGATGCTGCGGCCGAAAAACTCAAGGCAGCCGGTGTGCTTTATCCCTGCTACGAGACTGCCGAGGAACTTGAACGCAAGCGCAAGCTGCGCCTGGCGCGGCGCCTCCCGCCAATCTATGGGCGCGATGCCCTGAAGCTGACGTCAGCCGATAGAGAAAAGCTTGAGGCGGAAGGGCGCCGGCCGCATTGGCGCTTCCTGCTGCCAAACTTCAAGGACGATCCGTTTTCGGTAACGAGGACCGAAGTTCACTGGAACGATCTTGTGCGCGACAGGGAAACGGTTGATCTCGCCTCGCTTTCTGATCCGGTTCTGATACGGGAAGATGGCACCTATCTCTATACGTTCACTTCGGTCGTTGACGACATCGACATGGACATCTCCCATATCATCCGTGGCAACGACCACATTACCAACAGTGGCGTACAGATTTCGATCATCGAGGCTCTGGGTGCCAAGGTTCCCGAACTTGGTCACATCAACCTCCTGACCACGGCGTCGGGAGAGGGGATCTCCAAGCGTACCGGTGCGCTTTCGATCGGCAGTTTGCGGCGTGACGGCTATGAACCGATGGCTGTGGCCAGTCTTGCGGTGTTGATTGGAACGTCGGAAAATGTGACTGCCGTACCGGACATGGCCACGCTGGCCGATATTTTCGACCCGGCGGCAACCTCCAAATCGGCTTCGAAGTTCGACCCGGCTGAACTGGATGCGCTCAACCGCGCGCTGATTCACGCAATGCCCTATGCGCAAGCAAAGGATCGCCTTGTAGCGCTTGGTATCGAGGGCGACCGCGCGGAAGAATTCTGGCTCGCAGTTCGGGGCAATCTTTCGCGCGTGTCCGATGCTACGAATTGGTGGAAGATCATCAAAGAAAGTCCTGCGACGGACGAACAGCTTGCCGAAGAGGACCGCGAATTCGTTCGTGCCGCTTTCGATCTACTGCCGCCCGAGCCCTGGAACCGCGAGACCTGGAAGCTGTGGACCGATGCGGTGAAAGCCCAGAGCGGCCGCAAGGGCAAGCCGCTGTTCATGCCACTGCGTATCGCGCTTACTGGGCTGTCTTCTGGTCCGGAGCTCGCAGATTTGTTGCCCCTTCTTGGTCGGGAAGGAACGTTGGCCCGACGACCCTGACCAGAAAACCCCGGAAAGCGCAATGTTTTCCGGGGCGTTATTACGGCAGTCGAGACGCAGTGCCAAAAGAACAAAACGCGGCCTGTGAGTTGGTCGTCAACGGAACTGTCACGGAGGCAGCCTCTCATCCCACCTGTTCCGCGCCGGCCTTCGCCGCCTTGCGGAATGCTCCTGGCGTGAGGCCCGTCTCGCGCTTGAACGCACGGTTGAAGGCCGCCACCGAGTCGTAGCCGGCCTCGCGCGCCACCGCGGCGACGGAGGCGCCGCTGCGCTGGATGTGGCGGCTGGCGCGATAGATGCGCCAGCGAGTGAGATAGTCGAGCGGGGTCTGTCCGACTACCGCCTTGAAGCGTGCGGCGAAGGCGGAGCGGGACATCCCGGCCTGTTTCGCCAACAGATCCAATGTCCAGTTTGCTGCCGGCTCGGTGTGCATCGCCTCGACTGCGCGCGCCAGGTTTCGGTCGCAGATTGCCGCCAGCCAGCCGACTCCTGGTCCGCCGGGCTGTGCGGAGTAGGCCCGGATCGCATGCACGAAGAGGAGCTCGAACAGGCGGCTGACCGCAGCTTCCGAGCCGAGGCCGGGCGCCTCGGTCTCGCCGGCTAGCAACTCCAGCACCGACTGAAAGGCCAGGCTACGGTTCTGGTCGAGCTTTAGATGGAGCAGCCGCGGCAGGACGCTGATGAGCGGCCGCAGATCTAACCTGTCCATTTCGAAAGAGCCACTGACAAAGGTGGTGGGCGCGCCACCACCGCCGACCTCGATCCGATGACCGATACGGAGCTTCTCTACATCGACGCACGGTATCGGCAGTGAGGCTTCATGATCGTACATCCGATACGGCTCGTCATCGAGCATGATGAAGACATCGCCGCCACGAAGGTGGATCGGCTCCGGATGATTGACCGTAGTGAGGACACCCGAGCCGCGCACGACGAGAACGAACTTGACCGCTCGGTCGCCCTGTGATGCCCAGGCCCATGGGGCGGTGGCCTCCAGTCGCGTGAAGGTCGCGCTGCGGATTCGCATCTCGACGAGAGTTTCGGTCAGAGGGTCCATAATTCCACGCTGTTCTGGACGATCGAGCAATAAATTGGGACTTTCGGTAGCTTAAAGAAGTTGAAAGCGCACATACATGTGCATCGTAAAGGAGATGCACGTCATGGCGAAAGCGAATTATCCGATTGAGCAGGTACGGCGCGTCAAGGCACGCTACTGCCGCTTCGTAGATACCGGGCAATGGGATGAACTCGCCGCTCTTTTCGTCCCAGAGCCAACGATCGAGATGCTCGATTCGGACGGAAACACTATTGCCGCCTTTAGCCGGCGAGAAGAATTTGCAAGCGCTGTTCGCAACTTTCTCGACGGCGCGCGCTCAAGCCATCATTTGCACAATGCCGAGATCGACATCGTCTCCGAGCGTGAGATCACCGCGATCTGGGCGATGGAAGACATCGTCGTCAATCCCGCCCCTCGGGCTGACCAGCCGGCGCGGTTGCACGGCTATGGTCACTATCACGAAACATGGGTCCATAGCGCGGAGGGCTGGCGCATCGCGCGCCTGCAGCTGCGCCGGACGATCCTCGAAATCACCCAGAATTAAAGGAATATCCCCATGACTGACGATCCGATCCGGGTGGGCATCATCGGCGTCCATCCCGAAAAGGGCTGGGCGACGATGACCCATATTCCCGCCCTGCAGCAGCTTCCCGAATTTCGCTTGACTGCGATCAGCCACCGCAATGCGGAGGCAGTTCAAGCCGCCGCCCAAAAATTCAACGTTCCTCATGCACTGACGACGAACGAGGCGTTGATGAATTATCCGGAGGTTGACGTGGTGGTTATCGCCGTCAAGGTTCCGCACCACCTCGACCTCGTCACCCGTGTGATCGACGCCGGCAAGGCCGTCTTTTCGGAGTGGCCGCTCGGCATGAACCTCGCCGACGCCGTGACGATGCGCGACCGGGCGAAGGCGAAAGGCGTAGCGACCACAATCGGCCTCCAGACGCGCGCGACGCCGGCCTTCGCCCACATCCGGGACCTCATCCGGGACGGCTATGTCGGCGAGGTCCTGTCTGCGACGATGATCGGCTCCGGCATCACCTTCGGCGCGTCCATGAGCGAGACCTTCGCCTACACGCTCGACCCTGCAATGGGCGCCGGCATGCAAAACGTCGTCTTTGCCCATTCGATCGACGGATTGCTCGACGTGCTTGGCAGTCGGTTTGAGACGGTGGACGCCAGATATGCCATTCGCCGCAAGACGACCCGGACCGACGAGACGGGCGCTGTGCTGCCGATGACTGTTCCGGACCAGGTCGTCGTGAACGGCACGCTGGCGAACGGCGTGGTTGTGGCTACGCACTTTCGCGGCGGGCTGTCGCGCGGGACCAACTTCCATCTCGAGATCAACGGCACGGGAGGGGACATCATTCTCACCAGCCCGGTCGGCTATGCGGGCTTCGGCGGCTTTAGGCTGATGGGCGCGAGCGGCGATCAGGCGCTGCAAGCGATCGAGATACCGGCGTTTTACGGCATGGATCACTTCGCCGAAGGGCCGTCGCAAGGCATTGCCGTCGCCTATGCCAGGATAGCATCCGACATGCGGCAGGGCACCCGCCTCAGCCCAACCTTCGACGACGCCGTCGAATTGCATCGCCTTATCGATGCGATCGAGCGTAGCGCCGGTATCGAGCGAGGCCGCTTAAGATGAAGGCGGTCAGGATGAGGCGGCCCGGCGGAACCGAGGCGCTAGAATGGGTCGATCTGCCGGATCCCGCGCCCGGTCCGGGCGAGGCGCTGGTCGAGATCGCCGCCGCGGGGGTCAACTTCATGGACATCGGCGCCCGACGCGGTGTCATCTGGACCGACCTGCCGGATCCGAAGATCCTAGGCGTCGAAGGTGCGGGCCGCATCGTCGCCGTGGGCGACGGCGTAACCGAGTTTAGGCCGGGCCAGCGCGTCGCCTGGGTCTATGGTCCGGGCAGCTACGCGCAACGCATCGCGTTGCCGGTTACCTCGCTTGCGCCCGTGCCGGATGCGATCAGCGACAGGACGGCGGCAGCGCTGATGATGCAGGGGCTGACCGCCAGCCATTTCGCGACGGACTTCCATCCTGTTCAGCCGGGTGATGTCGCACTGGTTCACGCCGCCGCGGGCGGCGTCGGCCTGCTGCTGACGCAATTGATCAAGCTGCGCGGTGGTCGGGTCATCGGCCGGGTTTCGAGCGAGGATAAGGTGGCCGCCGCGAGGAACGCCGGCGCGGATCATGTCATCGTCAACAGCGACGGCAAGTTTGCCGACGAGGCGCTGCGGCTGACGGGGGGTGAAGGCGTGCACGTCGTCTACGACGGCTCGGGGCCGGCGACGTTTGAGGATTCTGTGGCATCGTTGCGGCGCTCCGGTACGTTTTGCTGGTTCGGCCCGGTGCTGGGCGCCCCACAATCCTTGGAGCTCATGCAACTGCCGAAGAGCATCAAGATCGGCTATGCTGTCTTCCTGGACCATATCCACACTCCCTCACTCTTCCGCGAGCGCACCGCGGCGCTGTTCGGACTGGTTGGAAGCAGGGACCTCAAGGTCAAGATTGGGGCAGAATACGCCCTGGCGGACGCCGCGCAGGCGCATCAGCTTATGGAAAGCAGAAGCAGCGTCGGAAAGCTGCTCCTCCTTCCCTAGTGGTTCGCTCTCGTTCGCGCTTGCTGTTGCTCAACTGGCAGCTCCGCTGCGTCCAACTAGCCGACGACTGATATCAGAGGAGACCTCGTGGCCGACGCAGTTCGCCATGATCGGCACGCACATGATAACCGAGCGGCGACGGCGCGACGAAGTCGTCGTCCGGCTTGAGCGACCCAGTCGCACCGTCGTTGCCTTGACCAGCATGCAGATCGCGAATTTCGCCGGTAACGCGCTGGAGCTTCAGGGTCACGACGGACGGCGCATCCTCGCGCTGTCGACCACGGCGCTTGCCGCGTTCGACGCGGATCAATGTGCGACATCGATGACGGCACAACACTCGTTCCGCTTCATACTCCGACTATCGAGCGTGCCGGCGGTTCGGTTCGCTGCACACTGGCAGGGTTTCATTTTATGCCGCGTCTGTCGAATTCCGATTCCGCCGCGCGAAAAAGTTACAACGGATTGATCGTCAAGGTTTTTTCCCGAAGTCCATCTCTTCTTGGTCGGGAAGGAACGTTGGCCCGACGACCCTGACCTTGCGGTTCGGATCGATCGGCTTGTCGCCGGTAAGCGGCTGCGGCAGCGGTGCTTCCGTCTTGGTCTTTGCGGGTTCACCCAGCTGAATAATGGACGACGAATTTTCGGTCGATTGAGCTGCCGGCACTGTCGGCTCGACTGTGGTTTCAACAGGCTTCGCAGGTTCGACAACTTTGGCTGGTTCTCCGGGCTTTCCTATGGCTGATGTCGCCGCCGCTGGATTGCCCAAGGTGGTGAAATTTCCGGCCGATCTCTGGCAACCGCATTGCGGCGTTCCATTGGCTCCTACCTTCCTGAATTTGAAGGCATTCGGCATGTCCTTGTAATCTTCGCCGCTTAACGAAGTCATCCTTTCAGGATTTGGATTGTCTGTGGGCTGATAGTACAGCTTTGCGCCGGGACACTGGGACTGGCACTGCGCCTGATCGCGTGAGAAATTCTCCGCGCCGGTTTCATAGGAGAGCGGGAAATAGTAGCCGTCACATGCACGCACGCAAAGTGTCTGGTATCGGCCGCCATAGACCGGAGCTGTACTCATTTCCGGCTCGACAGGTTCGGGCTCTTTCCCCAGAACCTCGTAAGACTGCGAACCCGCCGTGTCCGGCTCCGGGTCATCATAGACGCGGTCGTCCACGGCAGAACAATTATTGGCATCGAGCGCGGCTTCGACGCGGTCACGCCGCAAACTGAGTTCGAAGTCATCGACATCGGCGTTGCGGTTGAGCTCGTCCAGCCGGTGCAGCATGCGCGCGCAAATATCTGAATTTGCGGAAGAAAGTTGCGCCGCCGCCAAGACGGCGGTCGCTGCCATAAAGGCGATCTGAAATGTCCGGTACATGCGGCGGCCCAAGATTGTCATGCGCATTCGAGGCGAGTGAATGCGCACGAACCAGCCACGGCCATGCGGCAGCAATAAGACACCCGCCTGTTAATCAACGCGTTGAGATGCTTCCACCACCGCCAGTGCCGTCATGTTGACGATACCGCGCGATGTGACCGACGGCGTCAGGATATGTGCGGGCTTGGCGGCACCGAGCAGGATCGGGCCGACATGCAAGGCATCGGTGACGGATTTGACGACGTTGAGGGTGATATTCGCCGCGTCGAGATTAGGGAAAACCAGCAGATTGGCTTCGTCGCTCAGCCGCGAATGCGGAAGTACGCGCTCGCGCAGGATCGCCGAAAGCGCGGAATCGCCATGCATTTCGCCATCCTGCTCCAGATCAGGCGCCTTGACGCGCAGAATTTCTGATGCGCTCCGCATCTTTGCTGCACTTTCGGAATCGCGTGAGCCGAAATTGGAATGCGAGAGCAAGGCTGCCTTGGGCTCGATGCCGAAGCGGCGGATTTCGTTGGCGGCAAGAACCGTTTTTTCAGCGATTTCCTCTGCAGTCGGATCGATACTGACGTAGGTGTCGGTCAGGAACAGCACACCGCGTTGCGAAATCAGCAGGCTCAGCGCGGAGAAATTGCGTATGCCCTCCAGTTTTCCAATAATCTGGTCGACATTACGCAAGTGCCGCTCAAAACGGCCTTCAAGACCGCAGATCATTGCGTCGGCTTCACCGCGAACGATAGCAAGTGCTGCGATGACGGTGCCACTGGCGCGAACCATGGTGCGAGCGACTTCCGGTGTTGTGCCCCGCCGTCCTGTGAGATTGAGCAGCAGATCGACGTAATCGCGATAACGCGGATCATCCTCGGGATTGATGACATCGAAATCGGTGCCGATCTTGATCTTCAGCCCATAGCGCTGCAGACGCGTCTCTATGACCTGCGGGCGTCCAATCAGGGTCGGGATGGCGATGCCTTCTTCCAGCACAACCTGGGCTGCGCGCAAGACCCGTTCATCCTCGCCATCCGCATAGATAACGCGCTTCTTCTCCGCCGTTTTTGCCGCGGTGAAGATCGGCTTCATGATCAGGCCGGAGCGGAAGACGAAGCGGTTCAACCGGTCGAGATAGGCGTCGAAATCCTCGATTGGACGTTCGGCAACGCCGGTGTCCATCGCGGCTTTGGCAACAGCCGGCGCGATCCGCAGAATGAGGCGCTGATCGAATGGCGAGGGGATGAGGTAATTCGGTCCGAACGTAGGCGTCTCGCCGGAATAGGCGCGGGCGGCAACGTCCGATGGCTCTTCGCGAGCCAGCGCGGCAATAGCCTGCACTGCCGCCATCTTCATTTCCTCATTGATCGCCCGTGCACCGCAATCGAGTGCGCCGCGGAAGATGAAGGGGAAGCAGAGGACGTTGTTGACCTGGTTGGGAAAGTCCGAACGGCCGGTACAAATCATCGCATCGGCACGGGCCGCGCGCGCCTCATCCGGCATGATCTCCGGGTTTGGATTGGCCAAGGCCATGATCAGCGGGTTCGGTGCCATCTGCTTCAACAGCTCGGGCTTGAGCACACCGGCGGCCGAAAGGCCGAGAAAGACGTCAGCTCCGCCGATGACATCCGCGAGAACCCGCGCATCGGTTTTCTGCACGTAGACCGATTTCCAGCGGTCCATCAGCGTATTGCGGCCCTCATAGACGACACCGTCAAGGTCACAGACCCAGATGTTCTTGCGGTCAACGCCGAGCTTCACAAGGAGGTTCAGGCAAGCGATTGCCGCGGCGCCGGCCCCGGAAGCGACGATCTTGATCTTGGAGAGCTCTTTTCCGGCAAGTTCCATGCCGTTGAGAATAGCCGCCGCCACGATGATCGCAGTACCATGCTGGTCGTCATGGAACACCGGAATGTTCATTTTGGCGCGAAGTTGTTCCTCGACTTCAAAACATTCCGGCGACTTGATGTCTTCGAGATTGATGCCGCCGAAAGTCGGCTCCAGCGCCGCTACCACATCGACGATCTTGCTGATTTCCTGTGCGTCTATTTCGATATCGAACACATCGATATTGGCGAATTTCTTGAAGAGGACAGCCTTGCCTTCCATCACGGGCTTGGACGCGAGCGGGCCGATATTGCCGAGGCCGAGGACAGCGGTGCCGTTGGAGATGACTGCGACGAGATTGGCGCGGCTCGTATAGTCGGCGGCCGTCGCTGGATTCTCGTGAATCGCCAGACATGGCGCAGCGACGCCGGGAGAATAGGCGAGGGCAAGATCGCGCTGATTTCCAAGCGGCTTCGTCGCCTGGATTTCCAGCTTACCCGGCTGAGGAAAGCGATGATAGAACAGCGCGCTTTCTTCGAGATCAGAGTTGCTGGGCGTTTGGTCGTTGGCCATTGACGATGTCCTCCGGGATTTGGCTCGCGCGTTTATACACTGGCGATTCAAATTTTCCAGCACGCTAAAATGTCATCCAGAGGCATAACGGAACGCGATTTCGTTACAAGTGCCTATCTTGCCGAAACACGCACTTTTCCGTGCCGTCATAAGACTGTTGCATGAATCAGGTTTGTGTCAGCGCAAATGGACGCGCCTTTGCGTCAGCTGAACGGAGATCAGCACCATGGTCGAGATCGAGGCCCGCAAATTCCGCACGCTTTTCCTGTCCGATGTGCATCTCGGCTCGAAAGGTGCGAAGGCCAGTTTTCTACTGGATTTTCTGAAATACCACGACGCCGATACGATCTTTCTGGTTGGTGATATCGTTGATGGCTGGCGCCTGCGCCGCAACTGGCATTGGCCACAAGAGCACAATGACATCGTGCAGAAGCTACTGCGCAAAAGCCGCAAGGGCGCGCGTATCCTCTACATTGCTGGCAACCATGACGAGTTCTTGCGTGATTTCCAGGGAACGCACTTCGGCGGCATCGAGGTCATGGACCGGATCATGCATGAAACCGCGGACGGCCGGAAATTCCTCGTCATCCACGGCGACCAGTTCGACGTTGTTGTGCGCAATGCCCGCCACATCGCCTATCTCGGCGATTGGGCCTATGACGCTGCGCTCGCAATCAACACACTTATGAACAAGGTACGGCGCATGCTTGGCCTGCGTTACTGGTCGTTTTCGGCTTGGGCAAAGTTCCGCGTCAAGAAAGCTGTGAACTTTATCGGATCGTTCCAGACCGTGGTTTCGGACGAGGCCCGGCGCATTGGCGCGGATGGCGTGATCTGCGGCCATATCCACCATGCAACGATCGAGCAGATCGACGGCATCGAATACATCAATACCGGTGATTGGGTGGAAAGCTGCACGGCTATCGTCGAGCATTTCGATGGCCGCATGGAACTCCTTTCCTGGACGCATCTGATCGGCGAACAGGCAGGCTTCGCGCCTGTCGTCCGGCTGGATGACAAGCGTCCAAAGGCGGCGAATGCAGCCTGAGGGTCAAGCGAAGCGCCTGGTCATCGTCTCGGATGCTTGGCACCCGCAAGTCAATGGCGTGGTTCGCACGCTGACCAAGCTGCGCGAGCAGATGGAAGCGCGCGGCTTTGAAGTAACGATCATCTCGCCTGCCGATTATCGTTCTGCGCCTTGCCCGACCTATCCGGAAATCCGTCTGGCGTTGACGCATCCCCTTGCAATCAGGGCGCGCATCGAAGCGCTGCAGCCGGCTTATGTGCATATCGCCACCGAGGGGCCGCTCGGTATCATGGCAAGACGTGCTTGCCTGAAGAATAACTGGCGATTTACCACCAGCTTCCATACGCGTTTTCCTGAATACCTGCGCGAGCGGCTGCCTGTTCCACTGTCGTGGTCCTATGCCTTCCTGCGGCGTTTCCATAATGCAGCCGAACATTGCCTGGTCCCGACACAGTCCATCCATGACGAACTGGCCGAACGCGGCTTTGCGACGCTGAAAGTGTGGACGCGCGGCGTTGACCGTGAGCTTTTCCGGCCGCAACCCGATGTCGATCTCAAGCTGCCCCGACCTGTCTTTCTCTGCGTCGGCCGTGTCGCGCCAGAAAAGAATCTTGAATCCTTCCTTTCTCTCGATCTGCCTGGCACCAAACTCATCGTAGGCGACGGTCCGGATCTGGATGAATTGAGGCGGAAGTATCCCGATGCGGTGTTTGCCGGGAAGCAAGAAGGGGAAACCCTTGCTCGCTATTATGGGGGATCGGACGTCTTCGTCTTTCCGAGCCGCACGGACACGTTCGGTCTTGTCCTGCTTGAGGCCATAGCCTGCGGGCTGCCTGTTGCAGGTTATCCCGTTCCGGGCCCAAAGGATGTTATCGGCGCGTCAGGCGCGGGTGTTCTTTCCGAAAATCTGCAAAAGGCCGCGTTGGGCGCGCTGGAAATGGGCCGGGTCGATCCGGACGTCAGACTCAAGGGATTCAGCTGGGAAGCCTGCGCCGACATATTCGAGAGCGTGCTGACGACGATTGGCGGTGCGACTGCGCCAGCACCACGCAATGTAAAATCCGGGAAGATCGTATCAGCGCGATAACATCATGTTAGTTGCGGATGATACTCGAGCGTTTCTAGGCGCTTGGCGAATTTCGTGATAGTTGCGAATCTCAGGCAACGCAGGGTTGCGATTCCACCTGAACCGCTCGATCTTCCGAAAGTTTTTCCATGACAGCCGCTGCAGCGGACCCTATCCAGGACATGCCGTTTCGCTTCGAGCTGCGGGTTGCGCTGGCTTATTTTGCGATTTTCACATCAAGCGGTCTGCATCTGCCGTACTTTCCGTTGTGGCTCGAATATCGCGCGCTGACACCGACGCAAATCTCTATCGTATTGTCGATGCCGCTGTTCGTGCGTGTCATCGCCGCGCCGCTGGTATCGATGCTCGCCGATCGTTCGAATGATCGCGCTCACATACTGACCATGGCGACAATCCTGGCCGTCATCGTTGCGGCCTTCTATTTCGTCCCGTTCGGCTTCATCGGAATTCTGATAGTATCCCTGATGCTTGCCCCGCCATGGACGTCGCAGGTGCCGCTTGCCGACACGATCGCACTGTCCGGCGTCCGCCGGTATGGCGCCGATTTCGCGAAGATGCGCGTATGGGGCTCGATATCGTTTCTACTCACGTCTTTCGTTGGCGGTGTGTTCATCCAGCAAGTGGGTGAGCACATCATCCCGTGGGCACTTTTAGCCACGCTGATAGCAGCCTGTGGCATGAGCTTCATCGTGCCGCGCATCGGCAAGCCACGGCGTCTTTCACCGCTATCGGATATGGATATCGCGGATGCGGGGAGGGCGCTGCGCAGGCCGGCTTTCGTCACCTTTCTCATTGCCACCGGCATCACGCAGGCGAGCCATGCCTATGGCTACAGCTTTTCCGCGATCTACTGGAAATCGATCGGCATCGAGGAGACTATGATCGGCGCGCTGTGGTCGATTTCCGTCGTTGCCGAAGTCATCATGTTTACGTTCTTCCGTCGACTGTTCGGCCGCCTGCATCCGGCTAAAGTCCTGATCATCGGCTCGGCCGTTGCGATGTTCCGTTGGGCGGTTTTTCCGCTCATTGCGCCCGCCGGTCTTGGCGTTGCTGGATTTCTCGCCGTCCAGAGCCTGCACGCGTTTTCCTTCGCGCTGTCGTTCCTCGGCATGCAAAAAATGATAGCACTCACCATACCCGAGGAACGCGGCGGCACCGCACAGGGGCTTTCGACGTTCTTCATCGGTACATCGCTCGCCATCGCCACCATGGCGTCGGGCCCGCTCTACAGCGCCACCGGGATCTATGGCTTTTACGTGATGGTAATTCTCGCTGCGTGCGGTCTTGGCCTTGCTATCGTTGCACTAAGGCTGGAGCAACGAGAGGGTTAGCCCCACAGTTCGGGGAGTGGCGGTGAGATGCGGCTACCTTGGAACAAAAGGCCAGGTTTGCGGTCTTCGCGCAGGATCAAAGGTCCATCGAGATCGACGAAATCCGCATCCTGCGCCAGCAGTACTGCAGGTGCCATGGCCAAGGACGTCCCAACCATACATCCGACCATGATACCAAAACCAAGCTCCCGGGCGCGCTTCTGCATCCGCAGCGCTTCAGTGAGGCCTCCCGTTTTGTCGAGCTTGATATTGATGCTGTCGTAGCGGCCAAGGAGTGTGTGCAGATCGTCTGTGCCATGGGCACTCTCGTCGGCACAGATGGGCACCGGATGTGGTATTTTGGTGAGAATGGCATCGTTGCCGGCTGGTAAAGGTTGTTCGATCAGCACGACGCCGGCCTTCGCTGCAGCCAGCATGTTTTCAACAATGTTTTCGTCGCTCCAGCCTTCATTGGCATCAAGTATGATGCGGCTTGAAGGTGCGGCGTCTGCGACCGCTCGAATGCGCTCGGCATCGTTCTCGCCGCCAACCTTGACCTTGATCAACGGACGGTCGGCGAAGTCCCGAGCCGCGGCAGCCATGGTCTGGGCGTCGCCGAAGGAAACGGTCACCGCTGTCGTCAGATCGTGCAAAGGTAACAAGCCAAGAAAATCAGCAACGGCTTTGCCACTGCGTTTTGCCTCCAGGTCCCACAATGCGCAATCGACCGCATTGCGGGCCGCACCAGCACCGATCAATGCCGGCAAAGCATCTCGTGCGGCGCCATTTGCCAATGCGTCGCGCAGTCCTTCGATCTCGGCGCAAACGGAGTCCAGGCTCTCGCCATAGCGCGCGTAGGGCACGCACTCGCCACGTCCGGTGAACGTTCCGTCAGACAGCGTACACAGCACAATGGCCGCCTCGGTTTTCGAGCCGCGAGAGATCGTAAATGTTCCGGCAATGGGCCAGCGCTCCACCGATATTTCTACGCTCACAACCATATTTCACGCCTTAATTGTTCAAGTGACAGGAAGCACGAGACTCGATATGTGTGTGTGATGTTGACCGATAGAGCAAACAATTCAAGTGCTTCTACCGCAGCGCCGCCTCACGTTGAATTCAGCAAGGACGGCGACCGCGCGACGATCACGCTATCGGGTGCATGGACGACACGCAATGTTCGCCGTGTCGATGACCGCATGCGCGAAATTGCCCACGACCACAGTTTTTCCAGTGCAATAATCGAGGTTTCCGGCATTGAATTGCTGGATACCGCAGGAACCTGGCTGATAGAACGCCTGCGAACCACACTTGAGAAGGCTGGCAAGCAGGTCACCGTCGAGGGACAATCCGAAAGCTGGGGCGCATTGTTTGAAGCCGTAGGCGAAGCTGCTTCGGCTCCTGAGGAGCCGGTTCATATCGAACGGCCATCCCTGCTGATTCGCTTTTTGGAAGCCATCGGCAGAACCGTGTACGCCTTTGGCGACGATTTCACCAAGGCCATGCATATCCTCGGTGCAACCGTGCGCGGCGCCCAGATGAAGGGCAGCGGGCGCAGCGGCATCAGGCCAGCTGCGATCGTGCATCAGCTCGACAGCATGGGTATCGGCGCCGTGCCGGTGGTGGTGCTGATGTCAACGATCATCGGTGCGATCATCGCTCAGCAGGGCGCATTTCAGCTTCGCTATTTCGGCGCAGAGATATTCGTCGTCGATCTTGTTGGTATTCTGGTGTTGCGCGAGATCGGTGTGCTGCTGACTGCGATCATGATCGCCGGCCGTTCGGGAAGTGCCATCACGGCTGAAATCGGCTCGATGAAAATGCGTGAAGAGACCGATGCGCTCACCGTCATCGGCCTCAACCCGGTCGGCGTGCTGGTGTTTCCGCGCCTGGTGGCACTGGTGATTGCCCTGCCATTGTTGACGATCATTGCGGATTTCGCGGCGTTAGGCGGTGCAATGGGAATCACCTGGGCCTATTCCGGTATCACGCCCGATGCGTTTATTCAGCGATTGCGTGACGCAATCGATACGTCGAGCTATCTGGCCGGTCTGATCAAAGCGCCATTCATGGCGATGATTATCGGCATCATGGCATCGGTGGAGGGCATGAAAGTCGGCGGCAGCGCTGAGTCTCTCGGTCAGCGAGTGACGGCGTCCGTGGTGAAGTCCATTTTCGTCGTTATCGTGGTCGATGGCATTTTTGCAGTCTTCTACGCATCGATCAATTTTTGAGCCAAGTATGACTCCGGCAGCAAACAAACAACCCGACACTGACGCGCAAGAAGTGATCCTTTCGGTTAAGGATGTCAGCGTGTCATTCGGCAGGGCGAAGATTCTGGATAATCTCTCGCTCGACGTCTATCGCGGCGAGATTCTTGGTTTCGTCGGCGCGTCCGGCACAGGCAAATCGGTGCTGATGCGGGCGATCCTCGGTCTCAACCAGAAACAGAGCGGACAGATCAAGATCTTCGGTCATGATATAGATCGTGCCTCGGAACAGGAGAAGCTGGGCGTCGACATGCGCATGGGCGTGTTGTTCCAGCAGGGCGCGTTGTTTTCTGCCTTGACCGTGCTTGAAAATATCCAGGTGCCGATGCGGGAATACCTCGATATTCCGCAAAGGCTCATGGATGAGCTCGCTCGGCTGAAAATCGAACTGGTCGGCCTCAAGGCTGATACGGCTGAAAAGTTTCCGTCGGAGCTTTCAGGCGGCATGATCAAGCGCGCTGCCCTGGCGCGCGCCCTATCGCTTGATCCGGAAATCGTCTTTCTCGATGAGCCGACTTCGGGGCTCGATCCGATAGGTGCGGCGGAATTCGACGAACTCATCGCCAATTTGCGCGATACGATGGGTTTGACAGTTTATATGGTGACCCACGACCTCGACAGCTTGTTCGCCGTTTGCGACCGAATCGCGGTATTGGGAAAGAAGAAAGTTCTCGTTGAGGGAACGATTGAAGACATGCTGGCGTTCGACGATCCGTGGGTCCAGGAATATTTCCGCGGAAAGCGCGCACGCCAGATAGTCTCGAATGGCGATAACAGACGGCGATCGACGCACGAGCAGCCCAGGGCAGAGCAGGATCACACGAAGTAATCTATGGAAACGAAAGCCAACTACGTCCTGGTCGGTGTCTTCACGCTCATAGTGTGCATCCTCGCCTTTGGATTTGTCTATTGGATCGCCCGTTATGGCGATCGTAGCGAGACCGCGACGCTTGAAATCCGTATTGTCGGCTCGGTCACCGGGCTGGCCGAGGGCAGCCAGGTGCTGTTCAACGGCATCAAGGTTGGCAGCGTACGGCGCCTGTCCATCGACGCCAACAATCCTGATGCGGTTATTGCCCAGACGGAAGTCAACGCGACGACGCCCATCACCCGTTCCACGCAGGCGACATTGGGCTTTGCCGGCCTGACCGGACAGGCCTTCATCGAGCTCAAGGGTGGAAAGCTCAACGAACCAAACTTGCTGGAAGAAGCGGCCAAAGACGATCAGATCGCGCGCATGGATGCTGATCCTTCGGTAGTCAACAACCTCTTGCAGAAGGCGCAGACAATTCTCGAGCGTGTCGATGGTGCTGTAGGATCCATTGAAAGCTTCATCACCGAAGTGAAGGGCCCGTTGGTCGACACCGTCAACAATACCAAGAAGTTTACCGATGCACTGGCCAACAATTCCGACGTCATCGATAAATTCAGCCAGAGTGCCGAAGATGTTCAGGCTGTGGTGAAAGAAGCGCGGCAAATGATGACCCGGCTCAACAGTGCATCGACACGGGTCGATGGCGTTCTTGCCAAGCTCGACAAGCAGCTGTCGGACCAGGATGGCAGCGTCGTCAGGGAGGCGCAGGATACGCTCAAATCCTATCGCGCGGTTGCCGACAATCTGAATGCCCGGCTCGGGCCGATCACCGATAATATCAACCGATTCTCCGGGCAGGGCCTGCGCGACGTACAGGCGCTCGTAAACGAGAGCCGTCAGTCGGTTCAGCGCATCGAACGGGCGATCACCGACCTTGAAAAGAACCCGCAGCGCGTAATTTTTGGTGGAGGCGGAAGCGTTCCGGAGTATGACGGACGCACACGCCGTTGACTTTGGGCGATTCGCATCGCATGAAAGTCAGTGGGGTTGGTGCGTTCGCATGACACGGACAGAGGGGCGCTGGTGAAAACAAGAACGACTATTGCCGCTCTGCTGTTGGCTTTGTCCGTTTCAGCCTGCGCAAGCTCCAAGAAGCTTGATACTTTCGATCTTTCCAGCGCTTCGCCAGACGTTTCTTCACCGAAGAAGCAGGGCCGTCAGATCTTGATCGCAGCACCCTCCGCGCTCAAGGCGCTCGATGGCGAAAATATTGTCGTTCGATCGGGCCCGAATTCGATTTCCTTCTTGAAGGGTGCGCAATGGGCTGACCGTCTGCCGAATATCGTACAATCGCGACTGGTCCAGGCCTTCGAGAGCACGGGTCGTCTTGGCGGTGTTGGACGTCCAGGCGAAGGCCTCGCCATCGACTATCAGGTGATCAGCGACATCCGCACTTTCAATATCAATGTATCCAGCGGCCGGATCGCGATCGTTGAAATCGCCATCAAGATATTGAACGACAAGAATGGGACTGTGCGCTCGGCGCGTGTGTTCCGCGCGACATCGCCGGTCGGCGGCGAGGGCAATGCATCCTATATCGCCGCGCTTGACAGAGCCTTTGACAGCGCCTCGAACGACATAGTCACGTGGACATTGTCGGTCATCTGAGCGGACAACGCACGCACGTCTCCGTCATCCTCGGGCTTGACCCGAGGACCCACGGCTAGAAGCCCGCACCTTGCAACTTCCCAACGCATTCCCGACAGGTGCGGATTTATAACGAGGAATTGCATACCATTTGCTCGACTGCATCAGCAAATGGACCCGTGATGCTCCTCAGGTCCTCGGGGGTAAGCCCAAGGATGACGGAGTGGTGGCACCAACAAGAGGTCTAATTTACCAACAAAAAAACGCGGCCTAAGCCGCGTTTTTTATTGTACATTCCGCCGCTTATTTCAGGCGGTTGCTCGCGTGCGCCAGCATCGTATAGACCTTGCCGGTGTCGGACGTCAGGTAGTTCTGCGCCATGACATTGTCGCGGTCATTGCGCGAAACGTCTTCGAGTAGGCGTTCGAAGTCATCCATGTAACGATCGACGGCGCGTTTGAATTCGCTGTCGCCCTGATACTTGCGCTTGATCTCGTCAAATGTCTGCTGACCCTTTAGCGTGTAGAGACGGCGGGTGAACACGTTGCGTTCGCCAGCGCGATAACGCTGCCAGAGTTCGACCGAAGCCTCATGGTCAATCGCGCGGGTGATGTCGATCGACAAGGAGTTCAGCGATTCAACAACCTGGCCAGGCGAGCGTCCGCCAGTCTCGGGTGCCTTCGCCTTTGGTTCGGCCTGGGCCTCGTCGCTCGATGCGCGGCGCAAGAGATCCGAAACCCAGCCATTGCCGGCAGGGCGTGCAGCCGGAGCTGCGTTGCCGCGGACGTCGAGGCTGCCACGTATTGCAGGTGCCTGTGCCGGCGTAGAAGCAGGTGCGGCTGCCCGTGGGGTGGCCGCCGGTTCGGCGCGTTGCGGTTGCGCTGCGACGGCCGACGTACGGGTCGGCGTTGCGGCACGTACTGCACGGGCTTCACCAACATCGGTCAAACGGCCGGATTTCTGAACGATTTCCGCAAGTTCCTTTAAAGCGTTGATCTGCTCGGATACCGCCTTGCGCATTTGCGCAGTCGACTGCTTGGCTTCTTCCGGCATGTCCATTACGCCGCGCTGCAGCTCGGAACGGGTTTCCTCCAGCTCCGCGCGGATGGCAGCAGAGGAGCGGCGGATTTCGTCCGTGGCATTGGCGAACTTCTGCGATGCCTGCTCGACGACTTCCGAGATAGAGGTGCGGATCTGTTCGGTCGTCTGCGTTGCCCGGCCTTCGGCACGGTCGAATGCCGACGAAACCAGCGATTCGAACGAACGCATGGTCTTTTCGACGCTCTCCGACTTCGCGATCAAGCCGGCAGCGAGCTTCTGCAGGGCTTCCTGACGCTCGTCGAAGGTCGATGCGAGGTTCGATTGTGAGGCGTTGATGAGTTCGGAAGCCTTGTCGAGCATGCTGCCATGTTCTTCGAAGCTTTTCGCGATGGCGGAAATATCCGTCAGCGTCGAGTTCGAAAGTTGCGAGAGCTTTCCGAGATTGCCGTCGATGAGACGGGTCGATGTCTGGAACGACTCAGCGGCTTTCGTTGCGTTTTCGGCAAAAGTCGTCGTCGTGTCGAGAAGACGCCCGTCGATATCGCCGAGGTTCTTGGTCGCCATATCAATCAGCTCGCCGAGCTTCGCATTGGAAGCGGAGAGGCGATCGATCAGATTGCTGACATCGTCGGTGAGGCCGGCCTTTGCCGCCTGAACGGCAGTAATGGTCTCTGCCGTACGGCTGGCGATAGCATTGATCAGGGCGGCGTTCTCGACGCGCAGGCGTTCCGTTGCTGCCGTTGTTGCCTCGACCAGCTGCGAGGCCAGCGTGCGGCCGTTGTCGGCAAGGCTGTCGACCAGCGGCTGCGCCGTATTGTCGAGGATGCCGATAATCTCCTGCGAGCGGGCAGCGAGAACTTCGTTGAGCTCGCGCGTGCTTTCCGCAAGCTTCGACGCGGTCGAATCCGTTGCGGCGGAGAAGCGCGCTTCGAGTGCTTCCAGATTGGCCGCTGCTTCGCGAGCCCGCTCACCGAGACGCTTTTCGGTTTCCGCGAGGCTTTCATTCATGCGCAGGCTGAATGCCTCGCCATGGCCGTCGAGCGCTTCGCCGGCCTTCTGTGCCTCGCCGGTGAGCGAAGAGGCGGCTTCGGTGATCTTGTCACGCAGGCTGCGTGCCACGACGGTCGCACTCTGTTCCAGTGACTTGCGCACATTATCGACGCCCATCTCCAGAGCGTTTTGCATGGTCGTTGTGCGCTCGTCGATGGTTCCGCCATGGTTTTCGAAGGCCTTGGCCAGCACCTCGGCGCTGTCCTGCAGGATCGCTTGAAGTGCAACCGTACGGTCGCTGATGGCGCTCGCCTGGTTGTCGAGCGTCTTGCCGATGGCGGCGTTGCCTTGTTCCATGGCGGTGCGGATGCCGGCAATGCGGTCATCGAGCAGTCCGGCATGTTCGTTCAGCGTGTCGCCGATGCGCGTATCGCTGTCTGCAAGCGCGATGCGGATCGCAGCAGCCCGCTCCTCAAGGGCGCCGATATGCGATGCCAATGTATCACCGAACTGGTTATTGCCATTGTCGAGCGCGGCACGGATACCTGCCGCACGTTCTTCGATGTCATTGGCATGCCGGCTGAGTGTGTTCGCAATCTGACTGTTGCTGTTATCCAGCACAGAGCGGATACCCGACGTGCGCTCCTCTATATCGTTTGCGTGCTGGGCAAGCGTCTCGCCGATGCGTGCATGGGTATTTTCGAGCGCCGACTGGATGCCTGCGGTGCGTTCGTCAAGCGAACTTGCATGCGAGGCGAGGGTCTGGCCGATCCGCTGATCGCTGTTGCTCAGCGCCTGCTCGATCCCTGCAGTACGATCCTCGATGGCGCTTGCATGGGATGTCAGCACATCACTGATCCGCGCGTCGCTGCTGGTAAGTGCCGATTCAATGCGGTTCGTCCTGTCATCGACCGAGTCGATGAAACCACCCAGCGTTTCATCGATGCGCGTGCCGCTTGCGAGCAATGTCGACTGGATTTCCGCGTTGCGGGAGTCGATAGCCTGCGTATGCGCGGCCAATGTCTCGGACAGCTTGCCGTCGCTGCTCGACAGGGCCAGCTGGATTTCCTGGTTGCGCTCGTCAAGGCTCTTGGCATGGTGGTCGAGAGTCTGCGCAATTTTGGCGTGCGTGTCGACAAATGCCGCGCGCATGCCGGATGTCCGGTCTTCGAAGATCTTGGCATGAGCATCGAGCGTCTGGCCGATCCGGGAATCGTTGGCCTGAATAGCCGCTTCGATGGTGGAGCTGCGCAGATCGATGGTGCGCGCATGCTCATCCAGCGTTTCGCGGATCTTCGCATCCGTATCGGAGAATGCAGCGTGCATGCCCGATGTGCGGTCTTCGATCGCCTTGGCGTGCTGCTCGAGCGTTGCGCCGATGCGTGCGTCATTGTCATCGAGCGCAGCGCGCAGGCCCGAGGCCTGACTTTCGAGAGATGAGCCATGGCTCCCGATAATCTGGCCAATGGCTGCAGTGCTGCTTTCGAGAACGGTCTTGAGGTTCGACGTATGACCGCCGATCTGGCCGGCCTGTTCGCGAATGACGTCGGCGGCACGATCTGTTTCTGCCGACAGCGTTGCGGCGAGTGCCTCGCGGCTTTCAACCAGTTTATCGGCAAAGGCCGCCGCATTGGTGGAGAGGAGGCTGCCGACGGAGTCGGACAGGCTCGACAGGTCATTGCCGATCTTTGCCTTGGTTTCATCGACGATGCCGTCGATCGAAGCGCGGCCATCGGTGAAGGTCTTGGCGATATCGCGGGTACGCTCGATCAGCTGTTCGTTGATCTGGCGGGCACGGGCTTCCAGCGCCGAGTTGAGGCGTTCGGTGCTTGTATCCAGCGACTGCGCACGGGTTTCGAACTCCGCAAGTAGCGAGCGGCCACGTTCGTTGATTGTTGTATCGAGACCGGAAAGGCGCGTATCGAATTCGCCCACAAGCGTCTGTGTGGCATTGCCAAGCAGCGACAGCATGCTGTTGGTGCGGCCATCCAGCGTATCGGCAAGTTTCATCGTTACGGCATCTGTCTGTTCGGACAGGGCGGCAATGCGCATTTCCAGAAGGTTTGCAAAGGCTTCGCCGGAAGTGCTGATCTTGTGTGAAATGTCGTCGGAACGCGAAACGATCGATTCGGAAATCGTTTGTCCGCTCTGGGTCAGGCGGTCGATAAGTGTCTCACCGGACTGGCTGATCGACATGGTCAGGTTGGTCGAGGCATTGGCGAGATTGTCGCGCAATGAATCGCCCGCTTGTGACAGCTCATCCTTCAATTGCTCATGCGCGCTCGAAATCGATGCGCGAACGCGTTCAGCATGGCCGATCACCGATTCACGCTCGCCGCCCAGACGGTCGACGAGCGTGCGGATGCGATACTCGTTGTCCGTATAGACGCGTTCGAGCTGGTTGACTTCGGTCTGCACGAGCGTTTCGAGTTCAACGGCACGGGCGAGGGTCCGTTCGACACCTTCACTCATGGCTGCGACTTCGCGACGTACGGCCTGACCAAGCGAGGCTACGCGGTCCGAAGACATCATTTCGGGTTCTGACAGGCGCATTGCCGCTTCGGCCATGGAGCGGGCCGCGTACTGCATTTCCTGGGCGCGCCGGATCATGACCGCGAAGGCCCAGAACAGCATGATCGGCACGATAATGGCAACGAGCATGGCAATTGCGTGCGGTGCCGCGGCAAAATCTGCGAAGGAACGAATTGACCGCAGCTCGGCACCGTAAAGCGCGTTGCCGAGAGCGAGCACGGCCGCTGCCCAAAGGACGCTGACGATGACTGTTATCAAACCGTAGGATTTTGGCGCCGGCACGGTGCTGGCCGTGCGCGACACGGTCGCGGTCTGCAACAGGTCGTCATTTGCCGGCTTGAAAGTCTGTGCGGGCACGGCCGGCGCTTTTGGCGGCGCGGGCGGTGCGGCCGGAATAGGGTTGGCAGCTTTGATCTGCGGCTTTGGTGCGGGCAGAGGAATCGGTGGCTCAGTGGAAACAGGCGCTTTGATTTCTGGCGCTTTCACGGGTTCCGGCGTCGCTGGCGGGTCAAGTTTTTCCGCTGCCAGTTCCTGGGCTGCCTGCGATATCTGCGCTTCCAGATCAGTGAAGGACAAGAGTTCGTCATCAATAGGTGACAAATCCATATCCATCCCAAGCGTGGACTCATCGAAATCGATTTCGAGAGCCTTTTCAAGAGCTTGGCCGAGTTCGTCGTCGGCCTTCACTGCTTTGCTTTTCGGGGCTGTGGCCATGTTTTCCTCACAATATTGGGCGGTGACCACATGTGAAGCCCACCGCACCATACTCTCTACGCCGCTACTGTATCGTACTGGCACATGGATTGGAAAGAAACAATGGATTCGGGAAATGCTTAAAAGTTTAAACACAAGGTTAATTTTTTCGGGTCGAGCGAAATTTCACACGAACATCAAAATTTACCTTTCGTTCACCATAACCGGGCATTTCCCCGCAGCGCTTGCCACGTTTTAACCTTGAATCAGAGGCATTTGAGTAAACTTGTTAGTTCAATTGTAAAGCGTTCAGGAGAGTACCCAATGGCACAACAAGCATCGATGGCCTTTGCATCGCCGGGAGGTGAAAAGTCGAAGCCATCGCGCAAGCGGCCAATCGATCTCGTCCATTTGACACGCGAGACGTTTGGCAACCGGGCCCTCGAAACCGAAATCCTCAACCTGTTTTCCCGCCAGACATGCGGCATCGTCGATCGGCTGGCGCACGCCAACCCGGATGAACGCGTTCGTCTCGCCAAATCGTTGAAAGGTTCAGCCCGTGCGGTCGGAGCGTTTCGCGTCGCCGAGATGGCCGAAGCCATCGAACAGGCGCCAAGCGACACGAAGAAAATCAAGGACATGGGACCGGTCATCGATGATGTCCGCGATTATATAGCCGCTATAACGCGCTAGCATCAAAGTCGGTCGAAACGCTCAACGTCCGCCATTTGCGGTCGGCCTCGATCTTGGCAATATCGTTCTTTTCGACCGCGTTCATGGCATCGCTGCCGAGCAACAGCCGTAACGGTGGTTCGTCAAGGCTCGTGATGTGCAATACCGCATCCGCGGCTTTGGCAGGATCTCCCGGTTGTTTTCCGTTGTAATTGAGCTGGAAACGGGCCACTTCGCCCACCGTTGCATCATATTCGGGGCGACCATTCTGGATCGTGGTTGAAGCGCCAGCAAAGTCAGTACGAAAACCACCCGGCTCGACGATCGTTACCTTGACGCCCAGTGGACCAACCTCCTTGGCCAGCACTTCCGAGAAACCCTCGACACCCCACTTTGCGGCAGAGTAGGGCGCGCGGCCCAGCGCTCCAATTCGGCCGCCGACCGAAGAAAACTGGATGATGTGGCCAGATTTTTGCTCGCGCATCACCGGGATCGCAGCCTTGGTGACATTGATGACGCCAAACAGATTGGTCTCGATCTGCGCCCGGAATTCCTCGAGGCTTGTATCTTCAATCGCGTTGACATTGCCGTAGCCCGCATTGTTGACGAGGACATCGAGGCGTCCGAACGTATCGACCGCGTTTTTTACGGCTGCGTCTGCCGCCGCAGGGTCGGTCACGTCGAGTTCGAATAGGCGGACCTGGTCGCCATAACGCTCTGCCAGATCGGAGAGTTGGGAAGGGTTGCGAGCTGTAGCGACGAGTTTGTGGCCAGCCCGTAGTACCGCTTCTGCCAACGACCTGCCGAGGCCGCGGGAGCTGCCCGTTATCAACCATACCTGTGCCATGAATGTCTCCTTGATTTATCTGAAAACAATATAGGACCGATAGTATCCTCTTGAAAGAAGGAACCCGTTGGAACTATACTTACCTCTTGGAAACAAAGGAGCTGAGATGACTGTCCAACCTTCACAGCAAGCCATCGACTTTTGCGCCACCATGACCGACGAACAGGACGAATTTGCGCGCGAAATGCTTGAGCGGGTCTCGGCCAAGTGGCCGCTGCGCACATTGCAGATATTGCAGGCCGCAGGCGGGCCTTTGCGGTTTTCCCGCGTGCTCGAGCGGGTAGGCGGTATCAGCCAGAAAGTTTTGACACAGACCTTGCGCATGCTGGAACGGGACGGGCTGATCACTCGAACACTTTATCCGCAGGTGCCGCCGCGCGTGGAATACGAACTCACGCCGCTCGGATATGAGTTTCTTTTGCAGACGGTTCCCCTCTGGCACTGGATTATCGAGCACCTTCCAGCATTCACCGCCGCGCGCCATGAAGCCGCCAAGCGGTAGAGGGCTGCGTCAGGGAATACAATTGACTTGCCCGCCAAAATCCCTATGTGAGCGGTAACTTTCCTGCTTTGGGGCGAATTTTTATGGCAAAGATCACTTTTGTCACTCATGACGGTGCGCGTATTGAAACGAACGCGGAAAACGGTTCGACCGTGATGGAAAATGCCATCCGCAATGCGGTGCCGGGCATCGATGCGGAATGCGGCGGCGCCTGCGCCTGCGCCACGTGCCATGTCTATGTGGATGAAGAGTGGACCTCCACCACCGGCGAGCCCGAAGCGATGGAAGAGGATATGCTGGATTTCGCCTATGATGTACGGCCGAACTCGCGTTTGTCCTGTCAGATCCGTGTTTCCGACGAACTGGATGGTCTCGTCGTACAAGTTCCGGAACGTCAGGCTTAAAGCCTGCTGATATTTTCTCATCGACCGATTAGAATATGCCTTGGCGAGCCAATTTGGCGATCAAGAGAAACGCATTCTCTTGACCTTGGCGAGTGCAATCGTTACGCGCTTGGCAGCCCGCGTGTCCCGGACACGCCAGCCATACCCCTTTTTCCATCAGCGCGGCATGCAGGCATGAGGAATTTTCGATGAGCGAGATTATCAAAACCGATGTTGTGATCATTGGCGCCGGGCCTGTCGGTCTGTTCGCCGTGTTCGAGCTTGGCCTTTACGATCTCAAATGCCATCTCATCGATATTCTTGATCGTCCGGGCGGCCAATGCGCCGAGCTCTATCCGGAAAAACCGATCTACGACATACCGGCTTGGCCGATCATCAGCGGGCACGATCTTACTGAAAAGCTCATGGAGCAGATCAAGCCGTTCGCGCCGCAGTTCCATTTCAACCGCATGGTCACCAAGCTTGAGCGCCAGGCCGATGGCTCATTCCACGTCGAAACCGACGAGGCGGAGGTGTTCGAAGCCAAGGTCGTGGTCATCGCTGCTGGCGGCGGTTCGTTCCAGCCGAAGCGCCCCCCGGTACCGGGCATCGAAGCCTATGAGGGCAAAAGTGTCTTCTATTCCGTGCGCCGCATGGAAGAATTTTGCGATCAGGACATCTTGATTGTCGGTGGCGGCGACAGTGCGCTCGATTGGGCGCTAAATCTGCAGCCGATCGCGCGCAGTCTTACAGTCGTACATCGCCGCGCCGAATTTCGTGCGGCTCCCGATAGTGTCAAGAAGATGTTCGAACTGGTCGAGAGCGGCAGCGTGCGTTTCGAGCTTGGTCAGGTTTCCGGACTCAAGGGCGAGGATGGCCAGCTTACCCATGCAACGATCAAGGGTACCGAGGGCGAGACCGATATTCCGGTCACGCGTCTGCTGCCGTTCTTCGGCCTGACGATGAAGCTCGGGCCAATAGCTGATTGGGGGCTTAACCTGCACGAAAATCTCATTCCGGTCAGTGTCGAAACATTCGAGACGTCGGAGCCCGGCATTTTCGCTATCGGTGACATCAATACCTACCCCGGCAAGCTAAAGCTCATCCTGTCAGGCTTCCATGAAGCGGCGTTGATGACGCAGGCCGCCAAGCACATCGTCAGTCCAGGCGAGCGTATCGTGTTCCAGTACACAACATCATCGACCAGCCTGCAAAAGAAGCTGGGCGTTAACTGACGCCGATCAAGGGCTTTTTGCGAATTCGCGCTGGAGCCTGAAAACAAGAAGCCGTTCAAAGCGACTGTCAAAGTTGACGGCTTCGACGCGGTCGAACTGGATTTGCGCAAGATCATGCTTGCGCATCAATTTTGTAGTCAGCGCATCGATGTCAGCCTTCATGGCGGTGCAATCGCTGCGCCATGGCAGTGCCTTGATCGCCCGCTCCATATCGCCTGCAGCTGTGCGCGCGATGACGATATGACTCTCCTCGTGCCGTTTTATGTCGGCCGACAGCGTATCCCAGATCAGGGCAAGGTCCGGTTTCGCCGTACGGCGCTGTATCCAGCGGGGCAGGAAGACCTGGGCATGAACGACGACGTTGGCGTCAACAACACGGCAGTTCTTGCCATCGGAACCGTATTTTATCCTGTTAGTGAAGCGCATCTTCGTCATGCCGGGATGACGCTGGCCCGTCTTTAGCAAAATGGGACCCCGGCGGTACAATTCGCGATCGAGATCGGCAGCCGTGCGGCCATTCAGCGCGAAATATTCATATTTGCGCAGGACTGTTGCCGCGTTGGCGGCGGCTACGGTCATCAACAGTGCCATACCGAGGGACACAGCTCTGGCAAAAATATGCATCTGGTACTTTCCTTTTCAGCCAAGTCTGCCCGATCCTGACACTATCGTCAAAAACATTGCGGATGAATTGACGTTGCATGCGTTCTGTTCAAAAACAATGATATGTGAAGCATGATGGGAGCGCGCCGATGCAAAGAGAATGGAAACTGGCACATGGCCGGTCTCTGACGTTGGGTGACCGCGCACTGATCATGGGCGTTCTCAATGTCACACCGGACTCCTTTTCCGACGGCGGTGTGCATTATTCTCTGGATCAGGCTCTGGAGGGCGCGCGGGAGATGATCGCCGAGGGCGCATCGATCATCGATGTGGGCGGCGAATCGACCCGGCCCGGCGCTACACGCGTCGAACCGGTCGTCGAGCAATCGCGCATTTTGCCCGTGATCGAAGCGCTGGTAAAAGAAACGGATATCATCATCTCCGTCGATACCTATCGTGAAGAAACCGCCCGCCTTGCCGTCGCTGCCGGCGCTCATATCGTCAACGATGTCTGGGGTGTGCAGCGCGAGCCTGCCATTGCCGATCTCGCGGTGGAAACCGGGGCAGGGCTTGTCATCATGCATACGGGCCGCGAGCGGGAACGCGACCCCGATGTCATCGTCGACCAGTTCGCCTTTCTCAACCGTTCGCTGGAAATTGCCAAGGTAGCCGGCGTTTCGCGTGACCAGATCGTACTCGATCCAGGTTTCGGCTTTGCCAAGGACACGGCGGAAAACATTGCGCTGATGGATCGCTTTGTGGAACTCGAGGCGTTCGGCTATCCATTTCTTGTCGGTACCTCGCGCAAGCGTTTCCTGCGTGCCACTTCGGGCGGTGAGCAACAGGAATGGGATATCGCCACGGCCGCTTCTTCAGCGATATTGCGAATTGCCGGTGCAGATATTTTCCGGGTGCACAATGTCGCGATGAGCCAAAGCGCGCTGGCGCTGGCGGATGCGGTATTGCAATCGCGCAGATCGAGGCAATGACCGCCTTGAAGCACAAGGCGTGGCTCGGGCTTGGCGGCAATATCGGCGATCCGGTGGTTTCGATGGCCAAGGCATTGCGTGCGTTGAACGAGCGCAGTGAAACGCGTGTTCTCGGCGTCTCGCCGGTCTACAGGACACCGCCCTGGGGCAAGACCGATCAGGCATGGTTTCACAATGCCTGCGCCGAAGTCGAGACTTCGCTTGATCCGGAGGCGTTACTCGCAGCTTGCCTCGATGTGGAATTGCGCTTGAAACGCCAGCGGCTCGAACGCTGGGGACCACGGATCATCGATATCGATGTGCTGGCCTATGAAGGTCTGGAGGAATTCGAAAGTCCGACGCTCATCTTGCCGCACCCGCGCATGACCGAGCGCGCCTTCGTGATGGTACCGCTCGCCGATATCGCGCCAAATCTGGTGATCAGCGGCAAGACTGTCGCGCAATGGGCTGCGCTTTGCGACAGAACCGGCGTCGAAACTGCCCGCGATGATTTGGACTGGTGGAAATGAACGATTTTGCGCCTTCCGGTCAGGCTGTCAAAGATTGTTAGTTCTTGGCGATGCTGCCAACAGCCCTTGCATCAACGCGTTTCAGCGTTATACCTACAACCGGGATCAGCGCCTCTTCGAGCCGCACAGAAATCGTGACGTTCATCGTGTTGTCATCGTTGAACTTGGCCAGCATGGCGCCATTTAATTGTTTGCGGCTGATGGCGAGCACCACGCGGTTGCCGGAGACATTACCGCCGGTGATGTCAAGACCCTTGCCGGCTGAACCATCGAGAAAGCTGCCCTTATAGCTATTGCCAGCGCGAACGATCGTTGCCTTCATCGGCTGGTTGAAAATGCCGACGCGGCAGCTGCCGTCCAGCGTCATGCCGGCTTTTTCCGCAGGCGTGGTTCCATCGAGCGTGCAGACGAATTTGGTGCCCTTGTATTTGCCGGCAACGATCTCGCCGGGACCGACCCATTGACCTTCCACGGTCTGGAAGAATTCGGCGTCCTTGTCCTTGGCTTGCGCCGGCAACGCCAGAAACGCGCAGGCAAACAGGGACAGGGTAGCGGCTGCTGCGCTTCTTTTCATCGACAAGACTCAACACAAATCATTGGAATGGGCACTTAGGCGATCATCGTTTGGAATGGTTAATGGATGGTTGCCATTCAGTGCTTATTGGAATGAAAAGGAACCTTCAAGGGGAGGGTGGAGTGATATTCTTGCATATCTCCCGCATAACCAACGTCAGCAGTTCGTTTGATATCTCGCCAATAATTTCCGCATCGCGTTTTTCTATGGTTGCGATCTTCGTGGGTCTTATCAGCGATACAATGGGCAGTCCGGTAGCCTCAAGCAATTGAATTGTCTGATCTCCTGGCCACTTGCGGTTTTCGGCGCTTGTTATCATAACAACCCATAACAAGGCATCATCCTTGCCAATTTCTCCACGCGAAACAACCAGAGCGGGTCGGTGTTGCCGTGTATTTTTATCGGTATAGGGAAATGGAACCTTTACGACGTGGCCCGCCCTAAAGATCGCCATAAGCTCTCCGGTCCGCCTCGGAATTCCATTCCTCAAAAGTTGCAAAGGGATTGTCGCCCGATGTTTCTGCTACGTGCTTGACCAGGATGACCTTTTCGCCCTCAATCTTGTATTCGATATGGTCACCTTCGACGAGATGCAGGGCAGCTCTCACCGGCTGGGGTATCGTCGTCTGCGCTTTGCTGGTTAATTTGCTCGTTATCATGTTTCACCCAATGAGAATGGACATTCCTTACAATGTAAGGAATGATTTGTCAATTTCCACCCTTCTTCCCGCCACCAATACGCGCCAGATCGCCAATGAAATCGCCGATACTCGGGCGCCTTTCCGCATTGAACGGGAAGGGCCGTACAAGGTCCATGGCAGAGATGCCGATGCGCGCTGTCATCAATCCATTGATGACGCCTTCGCCGAGCCGCGCGGAAAGCCGTGCTGCCAGACCGTGGCCAACCAGCTGCTGGATGATGCTGTCGCCCATCGCAACCGTGCCGGTGACGGCGAGATGCGCAATGACGTTGCGTGTGAGCTTGAGGAAGCCAAGAGTGCCTGGTCTGCCTCCGTAGAGCTCCGAGAGCCGCCGGATCAGACGCGCAGACTCAAAAACCACATAACCGATGTCGACCAGCGCTCGCGGACTGACTGCGGTGACAATCGAGACGCGTTTTGAGGCGGCAAGGATCATCTCCCGCGCCTGCCGGTCGAGGGGACGGAGCAGTTCGGTTTCAGTGAGCCGGATGAGGTCGCGGCCGTCGATCACGTCATCGCGCAGATCGTGCAAAAGTGCACGGCCCTTCGCCGTAGCGGGGAGGGTTTCGGCAATGGAGACAAGTTTGCCGACAGCTGCTTTCGCCGCTCGAGCATCATTATCCGCCGCAGCCTTGGCCGCTTCGTCGCGCAAGTGCTGCACCGATGCGAGGCGACGTAAGGCCAGCCCTTCGCGCAGGACAATGGCAATCAGCGCGAAGGCTGCAACGACACTGACGCCAAGCGCAACCCAGCCCAGCGATGGCGCACGCTCGAACAGGGTACGAATGAGATTGTCGGCCCACAGGCCCAGCGCCAGCGATACGAGCACTCCGAGCGCTCCTGACAGTAGGGAGGCGAAAGAAAAGCGCTTTTTCTGTGCGAGTGCAGGCGGCGGGGTGAGCGCATCGAGTTCGTTCGCAGTCTCCGGATCGAGGTCGAAGACGTCGACGGCTGCCGGTGTGATCACCGCGACATCCTTGATCGCGGTCGGCTTGCGCTGTTGCGGAGCGCGCGCCCTCTGCGGATCAGCGGTTTGTTCTGGCTGGTCGAGCCGAAAGGAAGCGGGTCTGCGGGCGTTGTTATCCGTCATGCGAGGCGATCTCCTATGAGGAATTGTAGCGCGCGATCGAGCCTTATATGCGGCAGCGACAGGGTGAGGCCTTCCGCGGTCTTTTCCAGCCGGGGCGGGCGGAAGCGAACGAAACGAATTGCCGGGTCTTCAGAAACCCTCTCCGGATGTTCAAAGATTGAGTCCGCTTTTGCTGGCAAGTCACCGGGAAATATGGCGGTTTCGGTTTTGCCATCGAACGTCTCGCCGTTGATGGTCTCGCCTTTCAGCGGCGTTCCGATAATGACCGGGAGCGTTTCCTTGCCCTGCGTTACCGTCGCCTCGCGGGTGGTGCGTACGGCTGCCATCGCCAGCACGTCGACGCTTGCACCAGAAAAATCGGCGCGGCTGACGGCACGGTCGACCAATCGCCGGACGATGGCCTGCAGCCGGTCGTGGCTCTCGTGGTGTAAATGATCGGCCTTGGTCGCGGCAACGAGAATGCGGCTGATGCGCCGCTGCACGAGGCCTGTCAGGAAATTGGTGCTGCCGGGGCGAAAGCAGGAAAGGATTTCCGTCAGCGCGCGCTCCAGATCAGCCACAGCCGATGGCCCGGCATTCATTGCCTGCATGGCATCGACAAGGACAATCTGCCGGTCGAGCCGGGCAATGTGTTCGCGGAAGAAGGGCTTTACTACATGGGTTTTGTAGGCTTCGTAACGCCGCTCCATCATTGCCGCCAACGAGCCGGGCCGCGGCTTGCTGGCATCAAGTTTTGGCAGTGGAGCGAAGGTAAGCGCCGGCGAACCGTCAAGGTCTCCGGGCATCAGGAAACGGCCGGGCGGTAGCGTCGATAACGCCCGTTCGTCGGCCTTTCCAGCTTTCAGATATTCTGTAAAGCTCTTTGCCAGGCGCTGCGCCGTCATTTCGTCTGCGTTCGCATCCGCCTCGGCATCGTTCGACACCTTGAACCAGTCCGCTGCAAGATCGCGGTGGCTTTCGAGCTGGGCGAGCTCAAACGAATCCCTGGAAAACTCCGCATAGGTTTTACCAAGCAGCGGGAGATCCAGCAGCCATTCACCGGGATAGTCGACGATATCGACCGAAAGCTTGCCGCCGGAGAACATGCGGTTCCACATCGACGCGGATTCATATTCGATCGTCAGACGCAGTTCGGAGATTGCCCGCGTCGAGTCGGGCCAGATGCGCTCGTCGATCAGCGCCTTCAGATGCTCCTCATATTGAAAGCGCGGGACTGCGTCGTCGGGCTGCTCTTCGAGATAGGCGCGGGCGATGCGTCCGGATTTCTGTGCCTCAAACAATGAGAGGCGGCCGCCATGGATCAGATTATGCACCAGCGCGGTGATAAAGACCGTCTTGCCGGCACGAGAAAGGCCGGTGACACCGAGCCTCAGCGATGGCGACATGAGCCCGCTGGTACGGTCGGCCAGCGTATCGAGCGCGATCTTCGCTTCGTCGGTAAGTGTCGTCAGTGTGCCCAATTCACCCGTCCTATGGCCGCGTCGCAATCTTGATCTCATCCCTTGGCTCAGCCCATTTGGGTGTCTGGCGTGTCAAAGGCAAGAAAATGATGATCTTACAAATGTGTTGAGGGAGAAAAGAAAGCCTGCAATGTCCCGGTTCCCGGGCGGATTTCTGCAAGCGGGCTATCGAACTGGATGACAGCCAAGGCGGCGGTCGGAAACCCGGATACGAAGGTGGGATGGGTGGGAGGTTTGCCACGGCCGGCGAGGGCGGTGGCCAGTTCCTCCATCATCGGGTTGTGACCGACCAGCATCACGGAGTTGGCTGCTTCGTGTTCGAGCCCGGCCATGCGGATCGCCATGAGATAAGCGTCAGGACCAGCCGAATAGAGCTTTTCGGATTCCTCGAGGATGAAAGGAGATTGAATATCAACGTATTCTAGGGTTTGCCGCGCCCTGATCGCGGGCGAACACAAAACGATCTCCGGTTTCATTCCGGAGCGCCTGAGTTCCTCCCCTAGGACCTTGGCGGCTTCGATGCCGTCCGTATCGAGCGTCCGGTCGAAGTCTTTCTGGCCGGGGGATGGCCAGACTGCTTTTGCATGCCGCAGCAAATAAACCTGGCTCATCCTGCAACTCCCTGATGATACTGTTCAACAGGTGCCATGGTTCCCCGAAAGACGCAAACTTTGGATAAAATCTGTGCGGCAAATGTGACAATTATCAAATAATTGTGCAAAACAGGCCTGTCGAATTTCTGGGCGGCATGCATTTTTGCAAGGCAGGCTACAACCGGTAGTAGAGCCTTGGAGCTATAAAATGCCGAAATTTGCCCTCGTTTCTTCGTATTTTTGGTTAGAGAATCGATGAATCCTGCCATTTTTGCCGATAATTTGGGCAAAAAATCATGATTTCTTTCTTTGATTTACATGTCTTTTTGTAGTTGTGCGCCAATCTGACACGACCTATATAGGCCTCCTCGCGTCTTACAGGTGCAGGGTGATTCAAAGATGAATAAACTGATCGATCTTGACTACAAGCCCACGGATGACGAGCCCTTCATGAGTGATCGGCAGAAATCCTACTTTCGTGAAAAACTGATCAACTGGAAAAATGATATTCTGCGGGAGGCGCGTGAAACGCTTGAGATCCTGCAGCAGGAAAATGCCAATCTGCCGGATATCGCAGACCGTGCATCATCTGAAACGGACCGTGCAATCGAGCTTCGGGCCCGTGACCGCCAGCGCAAGCTGATCTCCAAGATCGACGCCGCCTTACAACGCATCGACGATGGGACCTACGGTTTTTGCGAGGAAACCGGCGATCCGATCAGCTTGAAGCGTCTTGACGCGCGTCCTATCGCAACCTTGTCAATCGAAGCTCAGGAACGTCACGAACGGCGCGAGAAAGTCTACCGCGACGACTGAGCTGCAATCCCCATCAATAAAAAAGGCCCGGTTTTTCCGGGCCTTTTGTTTCTGTCCATTGTGGGTCTCAACGCTTCTCAGGTCGGGATAGATCTCCTAGCAGCCGTTCCATCTCGTCCTCGATGCTGTCCTGTTTTTCAGGCTTTGCTTCTTTGCCAGGCGCGATGTTGAGTTCGCTTCCGAGATCGGTCTCGAATGCGTCGCTGAAATCCATGTCGCCCAAGGTTATTTCGGATTCTTCCGTTTCCACGGACGCGTCGAATGTCGGTTCCTTGACGGCCGCCGCCGGTTCGTTGCGCACGGCGAAGGGGAAGGCAGCGGCAGTCGTCGTTCTGGTTTCCGATGCAGCTACCTCTCTGGCAGGTTCTGGCGTGTCTATCTTCGGCTCGGCGCGAGGCACGGTTCCAAAGGATGGCGAAGCGGTTCGCTGCCAGCCATTGTCGCGCGCCGGTGCACTGACAGCCGGTGGCTCGTTCGCAGCAGCGGATGCTACTTCCGGAGCCTTCGCTGCCGGTGGAACGGGTTGCATGGGCGGCGTGGGTGGCAAGGGGGCAGGCTGTTCGGCCTGTCTCGGTGGTTCGGGCGCCCGCCTTGGCGGCTCCGACTGCTGCGGCGGTGCCGGACGCAGCGGTATCTGCGGCGCTGGCGCTGTCTGAACAGGTGGGGGAGGCGTGTGAACTGGAGGGGCTGGAGATGCGATGCGGGGCTGTGCGCGAGGTGGCGCTTCCGCGACTTTCGGCTCCGGCTTCGGTTCAGGAATTCTCGGTTCGGGCTCGGGCGTCGGTCCGGACGCTGGCGGTTCAACCCGCCCCTGCCGCGCGAACTGGCGAATGTTTTGCTCGATCACCAGGTCGCTGGGGCCACCGATCAGGATAAGATGTTCGACGTCGTCGCGGCGCACGAGTACCAGTCGCCTGCGATTGTCGACAGCTGCCGCGTCAGTAACCGAGAGGCGGACCTGCCGGTTGCGCCCGCCGGCAACGAATGTTCCACCCGTCACCCGCCGCAATATGGCGAATACCAGTAGAAGCAGGGCGATGACCAGAATGAACAGAAGAATAAATCCCACGATGGGGGCAGCGCTTTCGCCAACAATAGTGGCAAGCCAAGCGTTCATGATAAACTCTCCTTGTGCGTTCTTCGGGCCCAAAACTTGTTCCCCGACATGGGCTTCGAAGCATTACTTTATGCGACACTAGTGCGTGCCATTGTTAGCCGCAACCCTAACGCAGTTTCAGCCTATGTAGTACGGATTGTCTACGCGCGATATTGGATGTTCTAGATCGGAATTCGTGCGAAACCGTGGAATAATCGCGGTCATATAAAGGATGGGGTTTATACGGGGTCAAAGATATGATCCAAACGATTCGAGAATAAACATCGGCTTGATGCAATTGCGCCGGTGATGAAGAAAAGGGGCCTGAGACGTATGTCTCAAGAAACGAATAGCAGACGTATGTCTCAAGAAACGAACAGCGATCTTTATCCAGAGCCTATCATCGCGAACACGAAATCCAACAAGGCCGGCTTGCGCCTGGTCCTTCTCGGCGTGCTGCTGATCGGCGTTTCAGTCCTTTATTTCATCTATCGCGATCAACTCGGGCAGCAGTTCCTGCTTGGCCTTCTCGGTACGCTAGCCATGACCGGCGTGTTCTATCTGTTCGGCTCGGCGATCAATGTCATTCAGTTCACGCCGCGGGGCACCAGTGATGAACTCACGCGCGCGTTTGTTGATACGTTTCCGGAAGGCACAGTCGTCTGCGATCAAAAGGGCCGCATCGTTTACGCCAACAGGGCCTATGCCGAGCTGACCGGCGTCACCAATTCCAACGATGTGCGGGCGATCGAGCACATTCTCTCCAGTGAGGCCGCAGCGTCGGATCCGATTTATCGGCTCGCCAATGCCGTGCGCGACGGCGTTTCCGGACAGGAGGAGCTGCGCCTGTCCCGGCCGCTCGATCCATCGCGTGAGCCTGTGCCGACGTGGTACCGGGTCAAGGCTCGGCCTGTCGCGGGCATTCCAGACCAGACGACGCCGGTTTATGCGTGGCAGATCGCCGATATTTCGGCTGAGCGTGCCGAACAGGAGCGTTATTTCCAGGATATTCAGGAGGCCATCGATCATCTCGACCACGCTCCGGCAGGCTTCTTCTCAGCCGATCCGGACGGCCGCATCATTTATATCAACGCAACGCTGGCGGAGTGGCTCGGCGTTGACCTCACGCGGTTTACCCCCGGCTCGATGATGGTTCGCGATATCGTCGCTGGCAATGGTATGGCGCTGATCAATGCGGTCAAGACCGAGCCTGGCACCAGCCGCAACACGGTCATCGATCTCGACCTTGCCAAATCCAATGGCCAGAGCCTTGCCGTGCGCTTCTATCATCGCGTTCAGGCGCAGCGCGATGGCAGGCGCGGCCCAACCCGCACCATCGTTCTCAACCGCGCCGAAGGCGAAGACAATTCAGCCGCGTTGCGCGCGGCAGAAGTGCGATTCACGCGCTTCTTCAATTCGGCGTCCATGGCTATCGCAGCCGTCGATGCGACCGGCAAGATCCTGCGCACCAATGCGCGGTTCCTGGGGCTTTTCGCCCCGGTTGTCGATCGTGATGACATCGACCGGCGCATTCCGCTTGAAACCGTCGTGCATGAACGCGACCGCGAGGCCTTCGACCGGGCGCTGGCAGCGGCTTTTGCCGGCAAGGCGGAAATCTCTCCTGTCGATACCGTTATTCCGGGTAATGAGGACCGCCATCTGCGCTTCTACGTCAGTCCGGTGTTCGACGCCGGTTCCGAGGATGGTGCCGAGGAAGCCGCCATTGTTTCAGTGGTTGAAACCACTGAGCAGAAGGCGCTCGAAGCCACGATGGCGCAAAGCCAGAAAATGCAGGCTGTAGGACAGCTTGCAGGGGGTATCGCACATGATTTCAACAACGTGCTGACCGCAATTATCATGTCTTCCGATCTGCTGTTGACCAATCATCGCGCATCGGATCCGTCCTTTGCCGACATCATGAACATCAAGCAGAATGCCAATCGCGCCGCTTCACTGGTACGGCAGCTCCTCGCGTTCTCTCGTCGCCAGACCTTGCGGCCGGAAGTGCTCAACCTCACCGATGTGATCGCTGATGTCCGCATGCTGCTGACGCGTCTTGCCGGGACGCAGGTCAATCTCAAGATCGAGCATGGGCGCGATCTGTGGCCGGTGCGCGCGGACCTCGGCCAGTTCGAGCAGGTGGTGGTCAATCTCACGGTCAATGCCCGGGACGCTATGCCCGAAGGTGGCAACCTGACGCTCCGTACCCGCAACGTGACCGAAGCGGAAAGCGCAGAACTCACTTATCGCGACCTCGTTCCAGGCGATTATGTGCTGGTCGAGGTAGAGGACAGCGGTACCGGCATGACGCAGGAAGTGATCGAGAAGATTTTCGAACCGTTCTTCACGACGAAGGAAGTCGGCAAGGGGACTGGCCTCGGCCTGTCCATGGTTTATGGTATCATCAAGCAGACGGGCGGCTCGATTCATGCCGAGTCCGAGCTTGGCAAGGGGACGACATTCCGCATTTTCCTGCCGCGTTTTGTCGAGGAAAAGCAGCCGCAGGTCCTGAACGCCGATGGCGAAGCCGTCGTGACCGAAATGCCGAAAAAGGAGAAGAAGACGGAAAAGGCCACCGATCTCTCCGGTTCCGCAACCGTTCTCCTGGTGGAAGACGAGGATGCCGTCCGTATGGGCGGGGTTCGCGCGCTGCAATCGCGTGGCTACACGGTGCATGAGGCATCCAGCGGCGTCGAGGCGCTTGAGGTGATGAAAGAACTCGGCGGCAAAGTGGACATCATCGTTTCCGATGTGGTGATGCCCGAAATGGATGGTCCGACGCTGCTGCGCGAATTGCGCAAGGATTACGGCGATATCAAATTCATTTTCGTTTCGGGCTACGCGGAAGACGCTTTTGCTCGAAACCTGCCGGAAGACGCCAAATTCGGTTTCCTGCCGAAGCCGTTTTCACTGAAGCAGCTGGCGACTGCTGTCAAGGAAACGCTGGAGAATTGAGGTTTCAAAGTCATCGAAATGGATCAACGATTCTGACACCTTCAACGATCTGGCCATGCGACAGGTCTTCAGAAAAGAGCTCGCTGCATCCAGCCTCACGCGCGGCCGAAATGATTGCGCTGTCCCAATAGGAAAAGCCGTAAGCTCGCTTTATCTCAAGCGCACCTTGCAAGATTGGTACGGTATTCTCCTGAACACGGAACCGCAGCCACGTCTTGATCAGCCCGGCAGCCAATTCGTGTGGAAGGGGATCGGTGCGTGATGCGCGCGTGGCCTGGACATAAAATTCTTGCAGTACCTGCACCGAGACAACGCAATCATCCCGATCCGTGAGCGCAATAGCCCTCATGCGCTTGCTCACTTCGTCGGCGGCGGTGCTGATGGAATAAAGCAGGATATTGGTATCGAGAAAAGCTGTCACTCTCCAAGGCCACGGTCATGAAGCTTGTCGCGGGAGAGGCGATCCCCGGCCCGAAACAGCTTGACTGATGCTCGCAATACAGCCTCCTCCCGGCGCAGCCGCTCCGCCTCGGTTTCGATCGTCGCAATATCCGACAGGAATTGACGAACGAGCGCGGAGACGGATGTGTCCTGCTCCGCTGCTTTCATGCGGGCACGGCGGTAGATATCGTCATCCACGGAAACTGTGATATTTTTCATAGTTACACAGTATCACAGTTTTGCGGTGAATCCAACACTTACCAAAAAGCCGAGCGGGACCCACTCCTCAGTGGCGAGCTACTATTCCAGGCCTTCGAACAGCGCGGTGGACAAATACCGCTCGGCGAAGGAAGGGATGATCACAACAAGGTTTTTGCCCTTGTTTTCCGGGCGGCTGCCAACCTCTATTGCCGCTGTCAGCGCTGCACCCGATGAAATCCCCACAGGCACGCCTTCAAGTCGCGCCACGAGACGCGCATTGGCGAAGGAATCCTCGTTCGAGACCTGCACGACCTCGTCATATATGTGCGTATCGAGCACGGCGGGCGCAAAGCCTGCGCCTATGCCCTGGATTTTGTGCGGGCCGGGATTGCCGCCGGAAAGTATGGGCGAATCCTTGGGCTCCACCGCGATAACCTGCACACTCGGCTTGCGCTGCTTCAACACCTGGCCAACCCCGGTAATCGTGCCGCCGGTGCCGATGCCGGCAACCAGGATGTCGACCGTGCCGTCAGTATCGTTCCAGATTTCCTCGGCGGTGGTCCGGCGGTGGATTTCAGGATTGGCGGGGTTGTCGAACTGGCCGGGGATGACCGCGTCTCCAATGGTCTCGACCAGCTCGTTGGCCTTGGCAATGGCGCCCTTCATGCCCTTTGCGCCTTCGGTCAGCACCAGCTCCGCGCCGAGCAGTTTAAGCATCTTGCGGCGTTCGACCGACATGGTTTCGGGCATGGTGAGGATCAACCGGTAACCTTTGGCGGCGGCTGCGAAGGCGAGCGCGATCCCGGTATTGCCGGAGGTAGGCTCGACGAGTGTCGTCTTGCCCGGTTTCGCCTTCCCCTGCGCTTCGAGCGCTTCTATCAGCGCGACGCCGATACGGTCCTTGACGCTGGCAATAGGATTGAAGAATTCGAGCTTGGCCAGAAGATTGGCGCCCACACCTTTTTCCTTGGCCAGTTTGTCGAGCCGGACGAGCGGCGTATCGCCTATCGTATCGACAATAGAATTGTAGATGCGGCCACGGCCTGGCTTTCGCGCGCTGTCATTGCTCATGAATATCTCCTGATCCTGTTTGGGGTCGTGAGGCGATCTTATGGGCCTTGCCTGAAAATTCCTAGTTGGGCCTATGCGTAAACACCGTGCCGCTTAGAAGAAAATACTAATATTCGGCTACAGCTGTAATAGCATTCCAGCTCAGGAGGAGCGCCCCGCAATGGCGAGCGCGGCGCCCGCCATAAAGGCTGCCGCCGTGCGGTTCAGCCGCTTCAGTGCCCGGGGCGAGGCGAGCAGGCCTCGCGCCTTCGCTGCCAGTGCGAGATAGGGCACCAGCACCACAAGCAGAACCAAAACGGTCAGCGCAGCGAGGATCGAATAATCGGCCAGGGTGATCGTATGCAGGTCGACGAGAGTCGGTGTCAGGGCGATATAGAAAAGCATGGTCTTCGGATTGCCAAGCGTCACCGTCAAGCCGGCCACAATGCTGGAGACAGCACCGCCGCGACTTTTCTTGGCTTCGATTTTTTCCGCCGATATGCCCGATGTCCAGAAACCCCAGGCAAGGTAGGCAAGGTAGGCAACGCCCGCCCACTTAATCACCAGGAAGACCGTGCCGAATGTCTGCGCCACCATGGCGAGGCCAAGCACCACCGCGGTGAGATAGGTGAGGTCGCCCATGATCAACCCGAGCGACATGAACAGCGACGAGCGAAATCCCGAGCCCAGCGCCCGCGCAACGAGGGCGGTCACCCCCGGTCCGGGGATAGCGGCGGCGATGGCAAGGGCACCAGAATAGGCAACAAAACCGGCAAGCGTCATGATCGTTCTCTGTCAGCGGAGGTTGGCGGAGGCGGAAGATACTCCGGGGCCGGGCTTCTGTCCATGGACTAGGAAAAGAACCCGATTACACCTTGAACACAGGGCTTTGAATCTATAGTTTAGAATTATTCTAATTTAGGATTACGCCATGCTCAGCCGTTTTTTTGGTCATCGCCGCCACGCCCTGGAATCCCTTTCCGAACAGCAATTGCTGGCTCTGGCTATTTCGTCGGAAGAGGACGACGCACGAATCTATCTCGCCTATGCGGATGGGCTGCGCGAGGATTTTCCACAAAGCGCCAAGGTTTTCGATGAAATGGCAGAAGAGGAAAATCGCCATCGCCAGGCGTTGATTGATCTGCACCAGGAGCGTTTCGGCAACCAGATACCACTCATCCGCAGAGAGCATGTGCGCGGCTATCTCGAGCGCAAGCCCGACTGGCTGGTTCGCCCGCTCGGCATAGAGAAGGTCCGGGAAATGGCCGAAAAGATGGAGGAGCAGGCCTACCGCTTTTACACCGAGGCGCTGAAACTTGTACGGGATGCCTCTACACGCAAGCTCCTGGGCGACCTCGCCATTGCCGAGAAGGCGCATGAGTCACTCGCCCACCGGCTCGGTGTTCAGCACACGCCTGACGACGTGCAGGAGGTAGAGAAACAGACCGAACGGCGACAGCTGATCCTGACCTATATCCAGCCGGGTCTTGCCGGCCTGATGGATGGTTCGGTCTCGACCCTTGCGCCGATTTTTGCTGCCGCCTTCGCCACACAGGACACGTGGCAGACGTTTCTTGTCGGCCTGTCTGCTTCCCTTGGTGCCGGTATTTCCATGGGCTTCACGGAAGCTGCGCATGACGACGGAAAACTGTCCGGGCGTGGCTCACCCTTGAAGCGCGGGCTCGCCAATGGCCTGATGACGGCGATCGGTGGCCTTGGCCACGCGCTGCCCTATCTCATCTCGGACTTTTGGACAGCTACGACAATCGCCGCGATTGTCGTTTTCATCGAACTCTGGGCCATCGCCTATATCCAGCACCGCTTCATGGAGACGCCATTCTTCCGCGCCGCGATCCAGGTTGTTCTCGGCGGCGGGCTTGTGCTGGCGACAGGCATATTGATCGGTAACGCGTGATTCGATTTCTTATAAAAATCCACGCGATTCACCAACATTTCGGACGCCTTATTGAAGGAAAAGGGCGAATTTTCGCCCTTTTCCTGTTGCGAAAAGATCTTTTTGCCCAATTGGTTAAGGCTAATTTTCTATGAATTCATTTGATTTTAACCAACGCCGTTCAGGAGGCGTTCATCTTTATGCATTAAATTTTAGCTAATTGATCGCTATCGGCCTCGTCCGGTATGCCAAAAACAAGAGACCAAAATGATGACCATGATTATCCAGCTACGCGATACGCTACGCGTCGTGCGAGAATTCATTGCTCCGAGTTACCGGCCCGAGCGCCACTACATGCGTGGCCCCGGACCGGCCTGTGCCCAGCGCAACCACCAGGTTCAGGCGTGATGGTACACTCGCGCATCAGGCGGAGCTTCATCACGGGCACGCAACCCATAATCACGTATAACGGACGCAATCCGCAGCCTGTAGTCGGCAAAGATCCCGGCGCGGCCGTCACGTTGAGCCAGGCGATGTTCCTCGGTCTGGCGCCAAGCCGCCACTGACGCTTCATCGCGCCAGAACGACAGGGAGAGATAGCGGTTTTCGTTGGCAAGGCTGCGAAACCGCTCAACTGAAATAAAGCCGTCCATCGTCTCCAGCAGCGGCTTCAGGTCCGCTGCCCTGTCGAAATAATCCTTGCCGCGGCCTTCCGCCGGCTCCACCTCGAAAATCACCGCAATCACTTGAGCATTCCTCCATTCGTTCCTGTCACAAGGCGCAGGAATGTACGGTCCTCACGCCGGATAAAGCGCTTATCCCTGGAAAATTCGTAGTTGGCCCGGCCCAGCGGATCGGCCATAAGCCGCGCGCGATAGGCTTCATACGCCGCCAGGTTCTCGATGTTGTAAACGCCGTAGGCCAGCGTCGCGGAGCCCTCATGCGGCGCATAATAGCCGATGAGATCTGCGCCGCAACGCGGTATCGCCTCGTTCCAATTGCGCGCATATTCCTCGAAAGCGTCCTTCTGATAGGGATCGATTTCATATTTGATGAAACAGGTGATGGTCATCTCGGTCACTCCTTCGTTGGCGCTGACCATCGATATAGCCGCCAATGGGCGCTTGATACTTCGATCGTTTTCGAAGCATCATCGACTGTGCTGGATCAGTCTTGATCAGCCAACAAACACGGAAACGACCATGTCGAACAATGCGAGATTTGCCGAAATAGCCGCGCTTGCAGGTGATCCCGGTCGTGCGAGTATGCTCAACGGGCTCATGGACGGCCGCGCGCTGACCGCATCGGAACTCGCGCAACTTGCCGGGATCACCGCGCAGACCGCCAGCAGCCATCTCACGCGCATGACCGAGGCCGGGCTTCTCGCGGTGGAAAAGCAGGGCCGGCATCGCTATCACCGGCTGGCTTCGCCTGCCGTGGCCCAGATGATCGAAAGCATCATGCGGCTCGCCGCGCCGGAAGTCACCGCCAAGCCGTTGCGCACCGGGCCACGTGATGCGGCGCTCAGGGCAGGGCGCACCTGCTACGATCATCTCGCCGGGCATCTCGGCGTTTCAATCACCGATGCGCTGATCAATGCCGGCCATCTCGATCTCGGCCTCGATGCGGGCGAAGTGACGGATAGCGGGCTTGCGCTATTTGCCCGCGCCGGCATCGATGTGGAAGCGTTGACCGCCAAGCGCGGCCGCATCCTGTGCCGGCCGTGCCTCGACTGGAGCGAGCGCCGCCCGCATCTTGCCGGTGCAATCGGCGCAGCGCTGTGCAGCCACTGCTTCAACAATGGCTGGATCAGGCGGCTGGAAGGAACCCGCGCGGTGTCGGTGACGCCGAATGGCCAGAGACATCTACGCGAGACATTCGGTGTCAGCCTTTCCTAAACATGCCGCGTGACGCCGCCATCGATCCGTATGTTCTGGCCGGTGATATAGCCAGCATCGTCTGACAGCAGGAAGGCGGTGGTCTTGGCAATTTCCGCCATCGTCCCAAGCCGCTTCATGGGCACCTTGTCTTCGGTTCCGGGCTTGTGGTCGAGACTGTCGATGTACCCCGGCAGAAGTGCATTCATACGGATATTGTCGGCGCCATAGCGGTCAGAATAGAGCTTGGTATAGGCGCCGACGGCGGCGCGATAGGCGCAGGAGACCGGGAAAACCAGGCTTGGCTCGAAGGAGGCGAACGTCGTGATATTCACCCATGCGCCCTTGCCCTGCTTGAGCATATAGGGCGTCACCAGCCGTGCCATGCGGACCACGCTCAACACCATCAGGTCATTGCCGATCGCCCATTTTTCATCCGTGATATCGAGGAGATCGCCCTTCGGCGGATGGCCGGTATGATTGACAACAGCATCCACGCGGCCATAGGCCTCGACGGTCTTTTCAACCAGCGCCTCCAGATCGTTTGCCTCGCCAGCCGAACCCTTGATCCCTACACCGCCAAGCTCGGCGGCAAGTTCGACCGCGCTGCCCGACGGCGACATCAGTCCGAGACGATAACCGCGCTCGTGCAATTCGCGGGCGATGGCAGCACCCATGCCGCGTCCTCCACCGGTGATGATTGCAACTGGTGCTTGTGAAGTGTCGGTCATGATGCTCGCCTTTCAAGATTTTGAATGGCGCGAAGCATGTTTGATAGGAAGCTCCAGCGCAAATGAATTCAGGTGACGGCGAGGCTCAAATATTTTGAACGAACTTCCGAAAATGAGTCAAAAGTCGAATTGAAATTGTTGAAATAATTGTGAGAGTCACGACTGGCCCAACCAAGCCTCTAAGGATTTCATCATGGATGAACCGGCTACAAAGTCCGATCTTGCCGCCGCAGTCAGGGCACAGACCTTATCGCTGACTTTGTATTTCGGTGCGATGATGTCTGTTGGTATTGGTCTTGTGGTGTTGATGTTGGCAGCGCGCTAGTCTGAGCCGGCTTATGGGCCATGTTTGAACGGAGGGGTACTTTCCCCCCGCTCCAGCATCTCCACGCCGTATCAATCCATTGTCACGCCCGTGCTCTTTACGACAGGCTCCCATTTCTGGATTTCTGCTTTGACGTGTGTCGCAAGCTCGTCTGGCGTTGAACCGACAATCGTGGCACTGAAATCTTTCATGCGCGAAACGACGGCAGGATCTTTCAGCGCGGTATTGGCGGCTTCGTTGAGGCGAGCCACAACCTCGGGTGGGGTCCCGGCGGGTGCAAACAATGCATTCCAGGTATATGTCTCATAGCCCGGCACGGCCTCCGCGACTGTTGGTACATCGGGGAAGGAAGGAGCCCGATCCTTCGTCGTGACACCGAGAGCTTTCAGGGATCCGGCCTTTATGTGTGCCGAAGAAGAGGGCAAATTGTCGAACATGATCGAAACCTGATTGCCAAGAAGATCGTTCAAGGCCGGTCCCGCACCCTTGTATGGGATATGTTCCATGGAGACCCCGGCCATGCTTTTGAAAAGTTCGCCGGATAAATGCAGCGGAGTGCCGTTTCCGGACGAAGCATAAGAATACTTGTCGGGGTTGTCCTTGAGCAGTTGAACGAGCTCCTTGACGTTATTAACTGGCAGCTGCGGATTGATAACCAGGACATTGGGTACCAATACCAGAAGCGAAATCGGCGCAAAATCAGCGACAGGATCGTAGGGTTTCGCTTTCAGCATCAGTGGGTTAAGCGCATGGGTTGCAACCGTTCCCATGAGGATCGTGTAGCCATCAGGGTCCGCTCTGGCCACCTGGGCAGCTCCGAGGTTTCCGCCGGCACCACCAACATTATTAACGATTACTTGCTGTCCAAGTGTCTTTGACATGTTCGCTGCGACGAGACGGGCAACGAGGTCGGTCGAACCACCAGCCGCAAAAGGCACCACGAGTGTGACCGCGCGATCCGGGAATGTTTGTGCTGAAGCCGGTAATGCCGATGCGATCGCCGAACCAATCGCCAAGGCTAAAACAACGCGTCTATTCAATGCCACAGTATACCCTCCCGGTAAGTTCACATGATGTGGAATGGCCATCTCGAGAAGACATTCTCGATCGGACCATAAACTCAATGAGCTATAGGACGGTATTTCAGAATCCATGTCCAGACCAGGATTTTGCCTCAGCGCTCTTTTTGCAGCAAACCGGCAGCGAGATGCCCGAAAGCCTCGACAGCCTTTGCAAAGACAATGCGAGGATCATCAGCCGCGGCAATCCAAAGCGACGCATTCAGCACGTCGTCTCGCGACCACTATCATCTCCTGAAAAATACATACGCGTCGTATGCCAGTTGACATACGGAGCGTATGCAGATATATGGCTACATACGGGACGTATATCAATGGTCGCTCCGGACAGTAAAGCGCAAGGGCTTTGAAACCGGCGCGAACGGCTCATCCATCCCCGCCTTAATTCTAACAGGAACAACCAATGACAAAACGCGATGCCATTTTCCCTGCCGGTCGGCAGGCACTCTATGAGATCAATCGATATTCGGCGGCGATCCGCTCGGGCGACCTTCTGTTCGTCTCGGGGCAGGTTGGCAGCCGCGAGGACGGCTCGCCAGAACCGGTCTTCGAAAAACAGGTGCAACTTGCCTTCGACAATCTCGCAGCCGTGCTGAAGGCTGCTGGTTGCACGTTCGACGACGTGGTCGACGTAACCACTTTCCACACGGACCCTGCCACGCAGTTTGAGGCAGTCAACACAGTTCGCATGAAGGCAATCGGTGAGCAACCCTACCCGAACTGGACCGCGGTGGGCGTGAACTGGCTGGCCGGCTTCGATTTTGAAATCAAGGTAATAGCGCGCATTCCTCAGTCAATCTGATCGACTCGCCTATGCCACACGATGACGGCCGGTTGGCGGCCGTCATCACGCAATGGCCTGATGTTACCGTTACGTACTTGCCCCTGACCATATCCGAACCGATCATTGTCCGCTCACGCCGCTCAGTCCGGTTGTCACCATCACGGCGTGCTTTCGCAGGACCACATCCACAGAGCACACGAGATGCTACGGGCGTAACGTTCTCGTATTGTCCCCACAGGACCATGTCCTCTGTTTTTGGCCTGACCAATGGAGGACGACAATGGCAGAAAATCCAGATCCGAGCAGGCGTGACATCTTGCTGACGGGCGGTTCATTGCTCGCCATGTCAGCTATCGGCACAGGTGCCGCGGGCCTTATTTCAGCTTCCCCGGTGCGGGCCGCCGCAACTGAAGAAATCCGCCCGTTCAGCATACACTTTTCGGACGAGCAACTTGCCGATCTGCGCAGGCGCGTTGCTGCAACGAAATGGCCGAGCAAGGAAATTGTCACGGATGCATCGCAGGGCGTGCAGTGCGCGACGCTGCAGAAACTCGCAAAGTATTGGGCGACTGATTATGACTGGCGCAAGATGGAGGCGAAGCTCAACGCCTTGCCGCAATTCAAGACAAACATCGACGGGGTGGACATTCACTTCATCCACGTTCGTTCCAAGAACCCCAATGCGCTCCCGGTGATTATCACGCATGGTTGGCCGGGCTCGATTATCGAGCAGTTGAAGGTCATCGAACCACTCACCGATCCAACGGCAAACGGCGGGGCAGTCGAAGACTCGTTCGACGTCGTGATCCCATCGCTGCCGGGCTACGGTTTTTCAGGAGTTCCCACCGTTACCGGCTGGGATCCTGTCCGCATCGCAAGCGCCTGGATCGTGTTGATGAAGCGCCTCGGCTACGACCGCTATGTTGCACAGGGCGGCGATTGGGGAAATGCCGTCACGGAGCAGATGGCCGTGCAGACGCCTCCGGGCTTACTCGGCATCCACACCAACATGCCCGCCACAGTGCCCGACGATATTGCACAGGCACTGAGTTCCGGCGGCCCACCGCCGCCGGGCCTATCTGCCGACGAGAAACATGCCTACGAGCAGCTCGACTTTTTCTACAAACACGGCCTGGCTTACGCCCAGGAGATGGGTAACCGCCCACAGACACTATACGCGATCGAGGACTCGCCCGTCGGTCTCGCCGCCTGGATGCTTGACCACGACGCGGCGAGTTACGCACTCATCGCACGCGTCTTTGACGGTGTACCCGAGGGCCTGACACGAGAGGACATCGTCGACAACATCACGCTCTACTGGTTGACGAACACAGCAGTCTCTTCGGCCCGTCTTTATTGGGAAAGCAAGCTTCCCTTTTTCGCCCCCAAGCACCTCACCATACCGGTGGCCGTAAGCGCTTTTCCCGACGAGCTTTACCAGGCTCCGCGAAGCTGGGCCGAAAAGGCGTATCCGAAGCTCATCTTTTACGCCAAGCATGACAAAGGCGGGCACTTCGCGGCGTGGGAACAGCCGGCGTACATCACTGCCGACCTTAGGGCGGCTTTCAAGCCACTGCGCCAGTAGATTTATAAAAAGCACTGCGCGAATTGCGCACCATCCTTTCAACAGGCATCGAGGAGGACCATGCCATGACTGAGACAAATCAAACGCGAACGGCCGATATGAAACTCGAGATTGTCGTCATCCCCGTTTCGGACCCCGACCGCTCGAAGGAATTCTACGCCAACCTCGGCTGGAGGCTGGACGCCGATTTTGCCGGCACCGATTTTCGCGTAATGCAGTTTACGCCGCCGGGTTCCGGCTGCTCCATCATCTTCGGCAAGAATGTCACCGCTGCCGCCCCGGGCTCCGCTCAGGGGCTTTACCTGATCGTTTCCGACATCGAGGCTGCCCGCAAGGAGCTTATCGGACGGGGCGTGAAGGTCAGCGACGCGTTTCACCCTGCCGGTGACGTTTATACGGGTCCGGACGAGCCCTATCTGTTTGGACGAGTCCGGACTGGCGGTCTACATCCCGAGCGTGGCACCTATCGCTCATTCGCGTCGTTCAGCGATCCCGATGGGAATGGCTGGCTGTTCCAGGAGGTTACGGCGCGGTTGCCCGGGCGCGTGGACGCGACCGATACGATCTTCACCTCGTCGAAAGAGCTCGCGGCCGCCCTACGCCGTGCAGGGGCCGCGCATGGTGAGCACGAGAAACGGTCTGGTGGTGAATATGATGAGGGCTGGCCTGACTGGTATGCGGAGTACATGGTCAAGGAACAGTCGGGCGAACCACTGCCAACTTGAGCAGCTACGACAAATCCGAGCCAGTGATGATCGAGCTAAGCGGCTCGATCGTCATTCTCCGGCTTTGCGGCCCGGATTTCTGCGGAGCCGGTCTGCCTTTCCTGAAACAGAGCTGCAATCAAGTCTGATTGTGTGACGATGCCAACGACACGGTTGTTTGCATCGACCACAGGCATGTGATGCAGGCCCATGTCGGCCATTGGCGGCACGAGCTTGGCGATCATGGTTTCCGGCAAGGCCGACTGGACCCGTCGTGTCATTATGTCGGCCACCGTGTGCTTGGATTGACGCGCCAATCGGAACCGGTTGCCGACACGGACACGCCAGCCAAGATGGAGGCGGCCATCATCTGCCAAAAGCGATGCCCGCATGAAGTCTGTCTGGGTGATGATACCCGCCAGTTCGCCATCCGGTGAGGTAACCGGAAGCGCCTTGACGCGGTGATTGATGAGGAGCTTCCAGGCATCGCGCAAAGCTGTCTCGGGGCGCACGGTCGCGACATCCTTCGACATGATCTGCCCGCAGGTGATCTCGCCGGATCGCCTTTCATAGGCGCGGATCTGCGCACGATGCAGCAACGCATCGAGCTCGTCCGGGCTGACATTGACGATCTCGTCATACTGGGCCAGCACGTCCTGCAGATCGCTGGGGACAAATCCCAGGCGAGCCGTCGGGGGCAAGTCTGCCGTATCGTGGATGTTGAGTTGAGGAGCTGGCGCAAGATGGGGATAACGCCGCCCCGCCAGATTGTTGAAAACCAGCGCTGACGCCAGCAACAGCAGCGAATTGAGCCCGACAGGCCAGAAGACGAAGCCATATCCTTCCGCCTGCAACACGGGACCGCCCAGCACCGCTGTCAATGCAACTGCCCCGCTTGGGGGATGCAGACAACCGAGCGCCAGCATCAGCCCAATGGCCACCGAAACGGCCAATGCCGACGCAATGATCGGATCCGGCACCAGAAGCGCGAAGGAAACGCCGACAAACGCGGACAGCATGTTGCCGCCGAGTATCGACCATGGCTGCGCCAGCGGACTTGTTGGTGCGGCAAAGAGCAACACTGCCGATGCGCCCATGGGAGCAATCAGCAGGGGAAGGTTAACCTCTGGACCCAGCGCAAGTTTACTGACAGTGCCTGTCACCATGATGCCGACAAGTGCACCAATGCATGCTCTGAAGCGCTCATGCTTGCTGATCGGCGCAACCGCAGGGATGAAGCGCTTGAGGGTGCTCCAAGGCATGGTGAACTATCCGTCTGTTGGATTGGCCGAGAAAGGCGTCGCTTGACGCCTGGGTGTTTGCCTAAATCACTAGCAGTTAGCTCATATTTTAGGCAACGAATAAACGTCCTCCTTACGGACCAATCGCAGAACAAAATTTCGTCTCTAGCTGATATATGAGGCAAATCAATCCGGTGGCTGAATGGCCGATTTTAGAAGGGGCCAGACGAATTTCAATCGGGCCTCCGCTCGCCGCCTTCTTTACCCTTCTTTTGCCCGAATCACTCGTATATTCCCTGCCACATCCAACCGGGGACTTGATTCCATGATAAAAAGATTTGCCATCGGCTGCCTTGCCGCGACCTTTCTTGCGGGCTGCACCACGACCGACCCCTATACGGGCCAGCAGAAAATGTCGAACACGGCCGGTGGTGCCATGATCGGCACAGCTGTCGGCGCGTTAACGGGTCTGGCGATTGGCGGCGGCGGCAAGTCCGGGCGCAATGCGGCCTTGATCGGCGCGGGTATCGGCGCGCTCAGCGGTGGCGCGATCGGCAATTACATGGATCGGCAGGAATCGGAACTGCGCGCACAGTTGCAGGGCACCGGCGTCTCGGTGACCCGTAATGGCGACCGGATCATCCTCAACATGCCGTCCAACATCACCTTCAACACAGATCAGGATCAGGTGAAGCCGGAATTCTTCTCCACGCTAGGTTCTGTCGCTATCGTGCTGCGCAAGTTCGACCGCACCATCGTCGATGTCGCCGGCCACACGGATTCCACTGGCAGCCTGCAGCATAACCAGCTGCTGTCGGAACGCCGCGCTCTGTCCGTTGCCAATTATCTGACCCAGCAGGGCATCGACAACCGCCGCTTCGACGTTCAAGGCTATGGCCCGACGCAGCCCGTCGCGACCAACGCCACCGAAGCCGGTCGCGCACAGAACCGCCGCGTCGAGATCCAGATTTCGCCGCTTACCGAGTAGCGGTTAGCGATACCGCGATCTTTGCGGCAAGGCGCGCATTGTTCTCGACGAGAGCAATGTTCGCTTTAAGGCTCTCACCTTTGGTGATGTCGAGAAGTTCCGAGAGAAGAAACGGCGTCACTGTCTTGCCGGTGACGCCTTTTTTTGTGGCGCGGGCAATCGCTTCTCTAATGTACCCGCCCATGATTTCCGCAGGGATTTCACTGGCCTCGGGGATGGGATTGGCGATCAGCATGCCGCCGACAACGCCGATGGCATCCCGCGCAGCCTGAAACTTTGCAATGGCATCGGCAGTATCCAGCCGCAATGGTGCCTTGATCTGCGACTGCCGCGACCAGAATGCAGGCAGCACGTCCGCGCCGTAGACGACGACAGGTACGCCTTTTGTTTCAAGCACTTCCAGCGTTTTCTCGATATCGAGAATCGCCTTGGCGCCCGCTGAAACGACGATGACCGGCGTCCGGCCGAGTTCTTCCAGATCAGCGGAAATATCGAAACTCTGCTCGGCGCCCTTGTGCACGCCGCCAATGCCGCCGGTGGCGAAAACCTTGATGCCGGCGAGGTGGGCGGCGAGCATCGTCGCGGCAACCGTGGTTCCCCCGGTACGCCCTTCCGATAGCGCAAACGCCAGATCCGCGCGCGAGAGTTTCATCGCGCCCTTGACCTGCGCCAGCGCCTCGCGCTCTTTCGCGGAAAGCCCGATCTTCAAACGCCCGTCGACGATGGCGATGGTGGCCGGAACCGCGCCTTCCGCAATGATGATGGCTTCGACGTCGGCCGCCATGCGGCTGTTGTCCGGATAGGGCATCCCATGGGTGATGATGGTGCTTTCGAGGGCAACGACGGGTTTGCCCGCTGCAAGCGCGTCTTGAACCGCGGGGGCAATATCCATGAATGGGTTCAAAACTTTGGTCATTGTCATCTTCCTTTTTGGGTCTATGCGAGAGCAACTGCAGCCGGTATCTGCGCAAGTGCCGTGTCGAATTCCTGCCGTGTGAACCGCGCGCTGGCGGAGTGGACTTTTAATGTCAGCATCGACGCTGCCAGTCCCTCGCGCAAGGCTTCATCAAAGGCGAGCCCCCGCATCAGCGCGGCGATAGTCCCGCCCGCCAGCGCATCGCCAGCGCCGGTGACATCGGCGATTTCATCGACGGCGGGCGGGCGGATAGTGAACACATCGCTGCCGGAAAAGGCGAGGGCGGCCTCACCGCCATTGCTGATCACAGCGCCCTTGAGGCCACCAGCGTGCAACGCCTCATAGATGTCCTTCAGTCCGGCTTCGGAACCGAGCCCGGTCAGTGCCAGCGCTTCGCGGCGGTTCATGAACAGGCAGGTGAGGTTGCTGAAGATCGGTTCCAGACGAGACACCTTAGCCGGCGAAATCGCCAGTGCAAAAAGTGGCCGCTCGCCGGTAAGGCTTGCCAACCGCTGCAGCGCATCCGAGGGGAGATTGGCATCGCAGAACACCGCATCGGCCATGGCGATCGAATCGCGCACCTTGCGCCGGCGCAATTGCCGCGGCAGGGCGAGCTCATAAAGTCCCATATCCGCGATGCCCGCGACCACATCGCCTTGCTCGTCGAGGATGGCCGTATAGCTCGGCGTCGCGCGGTCCATGAAGACCACCGAACCGTCGCGAATGCCCGCCGATTCGATGGCTGCGGCAACCATTTCCCCGATCCGGTCACCGCCGCGCACCGAGAGAATTTCGGCGGCGATCCCGCGCTGAACCGCGAGGCGCAGCGCATTGAAAACGCCGCCGCCCGGCTCCTCGCGCATGATTCCAGGGTTGGATGCACCGGGCACGAACGGCACGAGGCTCTGGCCGCGCCGGTCGAGATGAGCGCCGCCGACAGCGAAGAGCAACGGCTTGGTGACTTGGATCATGGTTGATTGTGTATCCGGATAAAACTTGAAGTTGTGGGCACGGACGCCCGCGCTCCTCTCTAGAACGCCGAAGGCCGCGGTGCAATCATAACAGCGATTCGAAAGGGCGAGCCTTGGTTCAGTCAAAGGCGCGGCGAAGGCACGCCGAGAGATGTGGACAGAACGTCACGCCCCGACGAGAACATTTTGCGAACATTTTTTGATTATTGTTGTTTTGCAATAGCTTATACCTGTTGCCAAATAAGAACAAAACAGATACAAATAAATTCAGATACAGGAACATTCCGGACTTCATGCACAACACAGGGGTAGTGTAACATGGCTCAAAATTCATTGCGGTTGGTTGAGGGTAATTCGGTGGATAAAACGAAAGCGCTGGATGCGGCATTGTCCCAGATCGAGAGGGCCTTTGGTAAGGGCTCGATCATGCGGCTTGGACGCAATGAGCAGGTGGTTGAAATTGAAACGGTTTCTACCGGCTCGCTGTCGCTCGATATTGCCCTTGGCGTCGGCGGATTGCCGAAAGGCCGCATCGTCGAAATCTATGGGCCGGAAAGCTCCGGCAAGACGACCCTTGCCCTGCATACGATTGCCGAAGCCCAGAAGAAGGGCGGCATTTGCGCCTTTGTCGATGCCGAGCACGCACTTGATCCTGTCTATGCCCGCAAGCTTGGCGTCGATCTGGAAAACCTCCTGATTTCGCAGCCGGATACCGGCGAACAGGCTCTGGAGATCACCGATACACTGGTGCGCTCCGGCGCGATTGATGTTCTGGTCGTCGACTCGGTCGCCGCGCTGACACCCCGTGCTGAAATCGAAGGCGAGATGGGTGACAGTCTGCCGGGTCTGCAGGCCCGCCTGATGAGTCAGGCGCTGCGCAAGCTCACCGCCTCCATTTCCCGCTCCAACTGCATGGTCATCTTCATCAACCAGATCCGCATGAAGATCGGCGTCATGTTCGGCTCGCCCGAGACCACGACAGGCGGCAATGCGCTGAAATTCTATGCGTCCGTTCGTCTCGATATCCGCCGCATCGGTTCGCTGAAGGAGCGCGATGAGGTTGTCGGCAACCAGACCCGCGTCAAGGTGGTCAAGAACAAGCTGGCTCCACCCTTCAAGCAGGTTGAATTCGACATCATGTATGGCGAAGGCGTTTCCAAGACGGGCGAACTGGTCGATCTTGGCGTCAAGGCCGGTATCGTGGAGAAATCCGGTTCCTGGTTCTCCTACAATTCGCAGCGTCTCGGCCAAGGCCGCGACAATGCCAAACTCTTCCTCAAGGAAAATCCGGAAATTGCGAACGAGATCGAGTTGGTGCTGCGCCAGAATGCCGGTCTCATCGCCGAGCAGATGCTCGACAAGGGTCCTGACGATGTCGAAGATGACGAGAGCCCGGACGCTGCCGAAGGTTGATCTGCCCGATTATCCGCTTACTGTGACGACAAACCCGCATCCAGGCGCTGGCTGCGGGTTTGTTTTTTTGCGATGCCAACCCATATTAAGTTGCTCCCGAGCTGGTGCCAAACGGCTTGCCTCCCTCATGGTGAGCTTGGCGTTGTTGCGAAACATCCTTTCACCCAGATTTTCTGGACAGGTCGCGGCCCTATCGCTACAAGCGGTGCGTTCTGCCCCTTTATCATAGGAAGGGGCCAATTCCGTTTCGGACAATAGCAGGTCAGAAGGCAATAAGATGAGTGGCGTCAACGAGATCCGGTCGACATTTCTGAACTATTTCAAGAAGAATGGCCATGAGATCGTGGCGTCGAGCCCGCTTGTTCCGCGCAATGATCCGACGCTGATGTTCACCAACGCGGGTATGGTCCAGTTCAAGAATGTTTTCACCGGCCTGGAGCAGCGTCCTTATAGCCGCGCCACCACCTCGCAGAAGTGCGTTCGCGCTGGCGGCAAGCACAATGACCTCGACAATGTCGGCTATACCGCCCGCCATCACACCTTTTTCGAGATGCTCGGCAATTTCTCCTTTGGTGATTACTTCAAGGAAGAGGCAATCTCGCTTGCCTGGAACCTGATCACCAAAGAGTTCGGCCTTCCGGCAGACAAGCTCACCGTCACCGTCTATCACACGGACGACGCGGCTTTTGACCTTTGGAAGAAGATCGCCGGTCTCCCGGAAGAGCGCATTATCCGCATCGCCACCAGCGATAATTTCTGGGCGATGGGCGATACCGGTCCTTGCGGTCCGTGCTCGGAAATCTTCTATGATCATGGTGCGGGTATCTGGGGCGGTCCTCCCGGCAGCGCCGATGAGGATGGCGACCGTTTCATCGAGATCTGGAATCTGGTCTTCATGCAATTCGAACAGGTGACGAAGGAGCAGCGCATCGATCTGCCGCGTCCGTCGATCGACACCGGCATGGGGCTGGAGCGCCTTGCCGCGGTTTTGCAGGGCAAGCACGACAATTACGATATCGATCTGTTCCAGACGCTGATCCACGCTTCGGAAGAAGCAACCGGCGTCAAGGCGGAGGGTCCATTCCGCGCCAGCCACCGCGTCATCGCCGATCATCTGCGTTCGTCGAGCTTCCTCATTGCCGATGGCGTGCTGCCTTCCAATGAAGGCCGCGGCTATGTGCTGCGCCGCATCATGCGCCGCGCCATGCGTCACGCGCAGCTGCTTGGCGCCAGGGAGCCGTTGATGTACCGCCTGCTTCCGGCGCTGGTTCGCGAGATGGGCCAGGCCTATCCCGAGCTCATCCGCGCGGAATCGTTGATCTCCGAGACGCTGAAGCTCGAAGAGACCCGCTTCCGCAAGACGCTCGAACGCGGCCTTGGCCTGCTTGGCGAAGCAACGGAGTCTTTAAGCGATGGCGACAGCCTCGACGGCGAAACGGCATTCAAGCTCTATGATACCTTTGGCTTCCCGCTCGACCTGACACAGGATGCGCTGCGCCAGCGGGGCATTTCCGTCGATACGGAAGGCTTTTCTGCTGCCATGGAGCGGCAGAAGGCCGAGGCCCGCGCCCACTGGTCCGGTTCGGGCGACGCGGCAACGGAAACCGTATGGTTCGCGGTTCGCGACAAGGTCGGGGCGACAGAGTTTCTCGGTTATGAGACTGAGAAGGCGGAAGGCGTGATCACCGCGCTGGTGCAGAACGGGGCGCTTGTCGATAGTGCCAGCGAGGGCGACGCGGTGTCCATCGTCGTCAACCAGACGCCGTTCTATGGCGAATCCGGCGGCCAGCAGGGCGATACCGGCACCATCTCGGGTGATGGCTTCCTGGTGACCATCACCGACACGCAGAAGAAAAACGACGGCGTTTTCGTTCATATCGGCACCGTGACCAAGGGTACGGTGAAACTGGACGCGCCGGTTGAGCTCACGGTGGATCATGCGCGCCGTACGCGCATCCGCTCCAACCATTCGGCAACGCATCTGTTGCATGAGGCGCTGCGTGAAACGCTTGGCACCCACGTCGCGCAAAAGGGTTCGCTCGTCGCGCCCGACCGGCTGCGTTTCGACTTTTCGCATCCGAAGCCGATTTCGGACAAGGAGCTTGCCGTCATCGAGGATCTTGCCAATGAGATCGTCTTGCAGAATGCGCCGGTCACCACGCGTTTGATGGCCGTGGACGACGCCATTGCCGAGGGTGCCATGGCGCTGTTCGGTGAAAAATATGGCGATGAGGTGCGTGTGGTCTCCATGGGTACCGCGCTGCACGGCGACAAGACCGGCAAAAGCTATTCGACCGAGCTTTGCGGAGGTACGCATGTGCGCGCCACGGGCGATATCGGTCTGATCCGCATTGTTTCCGAAGGGGCAGTTGCCGCGGGCGTCCGCCGCCTCGAAGCCTTGACCGGCGAGGCCGCCCGCCGCTATCTCGAAGAGCAGGACGAACGCGTCAAGGCAATCGCCGGCGTGCTTAAATCTACACCCTCCGATGCGTTGTCGCGTGTCTCGGCGCTGATGGATGAGCGCCGCAAACTTGAACGCGAATTGACCGAAGCGCGCAAACAGCTGGCTTTGGCCGGCCCGGCTTCGGGCGGTGCACAGTCCGAAACGGTCAATGGCGTCGGTTTCATCGGCAAAGTGGTCAGCGGCGTCAATCCGCGTGATCTGAAGCCGCTTGCCGACGATGCAAAGAAGACCGTCGGCTCCGGCGTTGTCACCTTCATTGGCGTGTCGGACGATGGCAAGGCAAGCGCAGTCGTCGGCGTTACCGATGATCTCGTTGGCAAGTTCAGTGCCGTCGATCTCGTCCGCATTGCCTCCGCTACACTCGGCGGGGCAGGCGGTGGCGGCCGTCCGGATATGGCACAGGCCGGTGGTCCGGATGGCTCCAGGGCCGAGGAAGCCGTGTCTGCCGTGCGCGAAGCTTTGGCTGGATAGTTCATCACAGGCACCAGCCGCGTGTATTGTGCGGCTGGAATCTATCCCAAGGTGCTATTGGACATTTATTGGTATTTCAGACTTATTGATTAGTCATCAAGACTTGCGAATCTCGTTTTCCATATGCAAAAGTGTTCGAACGTTACTTTTGCGATTTTAGCAATTTCTTTTTTCCTGCCTTGAGTTCTGTCTTGAATCGACCTGCGTTTGGCGTGCTGGCAAACAGCCGTCGTGAATCCGCGCCTGACAGAAATGCATTCGGACTCCGTCTTTTCATTTCGCACAGGAGAAATCGTGCAGCGATTACTAAGTCTGGCATTGATTGTAATTGGTCTCACGTCTTGTGTTGGCAGCCGTCCGGCGCACATAGAAAGCTCCGTTCACACGGGCAGCAATGTGGCTTATGGCTCGTCCCACAGTATCTGGTCCAGTACGGGCCAGTTGATTGTACGAACCTTCATCACGTCCAGCTCCGCTTACGGATTTACCACTGTATACCGCAGCGACGATAAGATAGGTGCCTACGAAGCGTGGAGCTTTGGTAAGAAGTATCGCTTCGTCAAAGGTGGAAATGTCAGAAGGGGATGCCGCGGATGTTCTGCAACAGAACTTGGTGCGGTCTTCATGAGTGATTCCGATTTCAACTCCGCCGCCGTGAACGGTTTCGAGTTTGAATTGCGCGGCCGGTCCGGAGACGTTACCGGTCACATTCCAGCACGCGCGTTCAGCGAGGTATTAGGCCTTCAAGCCAAGCTCGACGCGACGAGTGGCAACATGCCTGGGCATGACCCAGCCGAGCAGAATCCTGAATCCATAGCGCCGGATGAAACGGAGCCGGCTAGCTAGATCATCCCGCGCGAAAGCCGCGTGCCGCTGCAATATGCATCGGCGCGATGCTGTAGCTGTTCAGTCCCGCCATCACCGTCGGGTCGTTCTCGGCAAATTGTACTGCTTGATTGTGATCCACGACTTCGAGGAGAGCGATGCCGAACCAGCCGTCCGGGTCCTGCACCGGGCCATAGGCGAGAACGGTTCCCTCTTCGAAATATTCGCCGACATAAGTCACATGCTGGCGCATCAATTCCTGTTCGTCGTCGTCCATATCGTCGGCGAAGGTCGGGCGCGGCGGGATCAAGCGGAAAAAGAAATGCTGCGTGGTCATCGTTTCAGTCCCCCTGGTTCGATGGCGCTGTGACACTCCATCATACCGCAGGAACATGGGACTTGCGATCCAGTAAATATTTGCCGCTTTGCGGTGGCTATTTCCGTACCTGATCCATTTCGCTTCTGATCAGTCCGCCAAGCCGCTGCATGCCCGTATCGATCGCTTCGGCGTCTGGCAGGGAGAAGTTCAGCCTTATCGTGTTCCTGCCGGTGCCATCGGCATGAAAAGCCGCGCCCGGCACGAAAGCGACGCGAATCTGCTCGATCGAACGGGCGAGCAGCGCCGCACCATCCATATGGTCCGGCAGCGTCATCCAGACGAACATGCCTCCCTCCGGCTTTGTCCATGTGACGCCGTCCGGCATGTATCGTGCCAAGGCGTTGAGCATGTGATCGCGCCGTTGGCGGTAATGCTTTCTGGCTTTTTCCACCTGCGCATCGAAATGGCGCTCCGCCACGTGGTGAATGACCATCTGGTTGATGGTGGGGCTGTGCAGGTCCGCCGCCTGCTTGATCAGGACCAGCTTGCTGATGACCGGGTGTGCAGCGCAGATCCAGCCAACACGCAAACCGGGCGTCAGCGTTTTCGAGAAGCTGCCGGAATAGAGAACGCGTGTCCGGTCGATATGGCCTTCGCGCTCGATATCCAGTGCCAGCAGTGACGGCGCATTCTCTCCCTCGTAGCGCAGGGCGCGATAGGCGGCATCCTCAATCAGCGGAATATCGAGTTCATGCGCCAGCTCGACCAGCTTCATGCGATCGCTGCGGCCGATGGTTTCGCCGGTCGGGTTGGAAAAATCGCTGGTGAGATATGCGAGTTTCACCTGGCCTCCCGCCGCCCGCGCATTGGCCCGGTAGGCGTCAGGCGTCATGTTGCCGCCCTCGGGGATCAGGCGATCATAGTGCGGCTCATAGGCATTGAACGCCTGCAGCGCGCCGAGATAGGTCGGCCATGTGGTGAGGATTGTGTCACCCGGCGAAATGAACAGCTTGCCGAGATAGTCGAGCGCTTGCTGCGATCCGGTGGTGATGATGATGTTGTCTATCGTGCAGGCAACACCGAGCGACGCCATGTATTGCACCAGCCATTGCCGCAGCGGCTTGTAGCCTTCGCTGACTGAATATTGCAGCGCTGCATCCGCATTCTCACTGAGGACGGCGCTGTAGGCGTCCTTGATCGCATCTTTTGGAAAGAGCGCCGGGTCGGGAATGCCGCCGGCGAACGATATGATGTCCGGCTGGTCAAGCAGCTTCAACAGCTCACGAACTTCCGAAGCGCGCATCTTGCCGGTGCGTGCCGAATACCGGGCATCCCAGTCGCTCATTTCAATCCTCCCATCGTGCAAAGGCACTCGACCGCAAATTGGAGATTATGTCAACAATGCTGTCGTATATTTGGGTTTTCAATTTGACAATATAAAAAGCCCCGGCGAACCGGGGCCTTTTTGTTGCATGAGGTGCCGGATCAGGCAGCCATGGCTTTCGACAGGTTTTCGTTGATCTTGTCGAGGAAGCCAGTGGTCGACAGCCAGGGCTGGTCCGGGCCGATGAGCAGGGCGAGATCCTTGGTCATGTAGCCGGATTCAACCGTATCCACGCAGACTTTTTCCAGCGTATGACTGAAGCGCTCGAGTTCCGCATTGCCGTCGAGCTTGGCACGGTGCGCAAGTCCGCGCGTCCAGGCGAAGATCGAGGCGATGGAGTTGGTCGAGGTCTCTTCACCCTTCTGGTGCTGGCGATAGTGGCGGGTCACTGTGCCGTGCGCAGCCTCAGCTTCGACGGTCTGGCCATCCGGCGTCATCAGCACCGAGGTCATCAGGCCGAGCGAGCCAAAGCCCTGCGCCACGATGTCGGACTGCACGTCGCCGTCATAGTTCTTGCAGGCCCAGACATAGCCACCGGACCACTTCAGCGCCGACGCGACCATGTCATCGATCAGGCGATGTTCATAGGTGATCTTCTTGGCCGCGAACTTGTCCTTGAATTCGGCGTCGAACACTTCCTGGAAAATATCCTTGAAGCGGCCGTCATAGGCCTTGAGGATGGTGTTCTTGGTCGAGAGATAGCAGGGAACGCCGCGATTGTGGGCATAGTTCAACGAGGCGCGGGCAAAGTCGCGGATCGAATCGTCCAGATTGTACATGGCCATCGCAACGCCGGCGCCTGGTGCGTCGTAGACTTCGTGCTCGATCGTCTCGCCATCGTCGCCGACAAACTTGATCGACAGCTTGCCCTTGCCGGGGAACTTGAAATCGGTGGCGCGGTACTGGTCGCCGAAAGCATGACGGCCGACGATGATCGGCTGCGTCCAGCCTGGAACAAGGCGAGGGACGTTCTTGGCAATGATCGGCTCGCGGAAGATGACGCCGCCGAGAATATTGCGGATCGTGCCGTTCGGCGACTTCCACATCTTCTTCAGGCCGAATTCCTCAACGCGCTGCTCGTCCGGTGTGATCGTGGCGCATTTGACGCCGACGCCATATTGCTTGATCGCGTTGGCTGCATCGATTGTCACCTGATCGTTGGTCGCATCGCGATGCTCGATCCCGAGGTCATAATATTTCAGGTCGATATCGAGGTAGGGATGGATCAGCTTTTCCTTGATATATTGCCAGATGATGCGAGTCATCTCGTCGCCATCAAGCTCGACGACCGGATTTGCAACCTTGATCTTTGCCATGGAGTGTCAGCCTCTTTTTTGCTGCGTCTGGGAGTGTCAGCACGGGATTAAAGTGAGGGTTCGCGCCCCTATAGCACCACGATTGCAGAACGCAAAGTGAGGGATGCGGTTTATCTCCCCCCTTGTGGGGGAGAAAGGATTTTCTTGGGTTTAGCCCTTGCTAAATCCTTAGAAAATCCAAGAGAGGGGATATTGTGCTGGGCGTGAAATCCCCTCTCTGGCGATTTCTAGCACTTGGCAAGAGCTAAGATGCTGAAATCGCTTTCTCTCCCTCAAGGGGAGAGATACCGGCGGCATCCACCATTGCTCATCAAAAAAACGCGAGCTATGACGGCGCAACGCAGCGAAGGATCAAAAATGGCCGGTACAGACAGACAGCGCCCCCTGATTGCCGAAGGCCCGGCGATCATTCTGGTGGAACCGCAACTGCCGGAAAACATCGGCATGGTGGCACGGGCCATGGCCAATTTCGGTCTGGCGGAGCTGCGCCTGGTCAAGCCACGCGAGGAATTCCCCAACGACAAGGCGCGCTCTGCCGCGAGCCGCGCCGACCATATCATCGATGCGGCGCAGGTCTTCGACGACCTGCCATCGGCGATCAAGGATTTGCATTTCGTCTATGCGACCACGGCGCGCGAGCGCGACGCCTTCAAGCAGGTTCGCGGCCCTGTCGAGGCAGGCCAGGTCCTGCGTCAGCGTTTCAACAATGGCGAGAAAACCGGCATTCTTTTCGGGCGCGAACGCTTCGGCCTCAATAATGACGAAGTCAGCCTTGCGGATGAGCTCGTGACCTTTCCGGTCAATCCGGCGTTCTCGTCGCTGAATATTGCACAGGCGGTTTTGCTCATGTCCTACGAGTGGATGAAGTCAGGTCTGGAGAAGCATACCGACACGGCTTTTCGCGGGCCCGAACTCGAGCCAGCGCCCAAAGAGCAACTGCAGGGGTTTTTCAACCACCTCGAAGATGCCTTGCAGGCGCGCGGCTATTTCCGGCCGATGGCGCGCAAGGAAATCATGGTCAACAATCTGCGCGGCGTGCTCACCAGGGCAGGCTTTTCCGATTCCGAACTGAAACTCCTGCGCGGCGTCCTTGTGTCGCTCGACTATTTCAGTCCGAAGACGCCGCGCGGCTCCGGTGCACCGGAAGGGCGCAAGCGCGAGAAACCACCAGCGAAGAAAATCAACGGGGATCAGCCAGGCGATGAATGAAGAAACAGCGGACCGGCCAATCATCGTCTTCGACAGCGGGATTGGCGGCCTGACCGTTTTGCGCGAGGCGAGGGTGTTGATGCCGGACCGGCGGTTCGTTTATATCGCCGACGATGCCGGCTTTCCCTATGGGGAATGGGAGGAGGGCGCCCTGTGCTCCCGCATTGTCGATATGTTCGCGGGCGTCATCGCCGAGCACAACCCGGAGATTGCGATCATCGCCTGCAACACCGCCTCCACGCTGGTGCTCGATGATCTTCGCAAGGCCTATCCGGCCGTGCCGTTCGTCGGCACCGTTCCCGCGATCAAGCCGGCCGCCGAGCGCACCTCGTCAGGCTTCGTCAGCGTGCTGGCGACGCCGGGCACCGTCAAGCGCGCCTATACGCGCGATCTCATCCAGTCTTTCGCCACGAAGTGCCATGTGCGCCTGGTCGGCAGCCAGAATCTGGCTGCCATGGCCGAAGCGCATATTCGCGGCGACCATATCGATGACGAAGCCATCCGGACAGAAATAGCGCCGTGTTTCTACGAAAAGGACGGCGATCGCACCGATATCGTCGTTCTTGCCTGCACGCATTATCCCTTTCTCGCCAATGTTTTCCGGCGTCTTGCACCCTGGCCGGTGGACTGGCTCGACCCAGCCGAGGCGATCGCCCGCCGTGCGCTGTCACTGCTCAAGCCGAACGGCACGGGTGCTGAGCCCGAACATGGTGACGACATCGCCATCTTCACCTCAGGTAATCCGGATTTCTCGACAAGACGGCTCATGCAGGGCTTCGGGCTTGCAACAGTGTGACTGCCTAATAATAACTCAGGCAAGCCGAGCGATAAAAAAATAGACAAATTGCGACTAACGTCGAATTGACCATACAACCTGCCGCCGCCAAAAGTTGCTTTTTGAGATTTTCAGAGAGCACCTATGAATTTCCGTTATTTATTGCTTGCGGCCGTCCTTGGCCTCTCCGCCTGTAATGGCTCGGACACTTCCACGAACAAGAAAGAAGCGGACAGCACTTTTTCTGACGTGGCGAACGCGGTGAAGCAGCTTGGCGATCTCAATGCGCAGCTCGATGCCGGTAAGAAGGCAATCGCCGAAGCCACACAAGACCTTTCCGGCATCAAGGATCAGCGGTCAACAGAAGAGAAGAGGCGTGACGAGCTCAAGACCGCCAACGATGCGGCCGTTGCCGCGGCAGAAAAGCGATTGAGGGAACTGACCGAAGCCAATGATGAAGCTGTTGCCGCGGCAGAAAAACGGCTGGGGGAGCTCGCTGAAGCGGAACGAACGAAAGCTGTCGATCTGGCTCGCGCACAATCAGAATATGAGGCGCTGGTCGGCAAGGATGGCACCAGCACGACGGCGGGCAAGATATTCGATGAGACGAAGAAATTTGACGGATTGAAAACCGGCGTCGTGGCCGAGCAAGGCAAACTCGATGCCGCCAATGACAGTCTTGATTCGCTGCTCGGCAAGGACAGAAAAAAAACGACCGAAGGCAAAATATTCGAAGCGCAGAAAGAGCTCGACGATTTGATACGTACGGACCCTGAAAATTTGGGGAGAATCGCCAAGAAGCAGGCAGAACTCCAGGCGCTGCAGGACGATGTGACGAGCGAGCAGGGCAAAGTAGCCTCAGCAAAGAACGAACTGACAAAACTGCTCGGCGGTGATCTGACGGGCAAGACCGCAGGCTTGGTATTTGATGTGGACCAGAAACTGGCCAAGCTGAAATTGGACGCAGCGACAGAAGAAGCGAAACTGAACAAAGCGAAAAAGGACCTCGATGATCTCGTCCGCGAGGACCTGCCAAACCCCGGCGAAATCGCCAAGGCGCGCAAGCTGCGCGACGACCTGAAGGCGGAGGGTGAGAAGCTTCTTTCCGACGCCAGAAAAGATGCAGCGCGAATCTTGGCAAAGGCATCAGCTGATGCCGGGCGTTTCGATGACGCCGGGAAGTTTCTGACCGATGCCGGACTCAACGACGAAGCCATCGAATTGTACAAAAAGGCCGGCAAGATCGACAAGGCCGCGGTGCTTCTGACGGCCGCTGGCAAGCTTGAAGACGCCTATAAGCTGTATGCGCCGGAGGACAAGGCGATCACAGATCCCAATCCTTACGGTGCCGCGACGTACGGCTCGGTCACATTCGATAAGGTCGACGAATCTCCTTCGGTCAAGCATCATTCGATGCAACTCGGCGACAAGACGGTGTGGTTTACCGCCAAGGCCGGTCATCTCGTCGCCTATGCCCAGAAGGACAAGAACAATCCTGATGCCAAGCGGGATCCGCAAGCTGCAGTCTTCTATATGAGCTATACCCGCGATGATATGCCAAAGGAGAATCGCCCCGTAACCTTCTTCTTCAATGGCGGACCGGGCGAATCCTCCATCTGGCTGCATCTCGGCGCCTGGGCGCCGTGGCGGCTAAAGGTGGATCAACCCAATGTTCCGACTGATGCCAAGTCCGGTCCTCCCAAGAGCTATCCCTTCGTTGGCAATCCGGAAACGCTGCTCGACAAATCGGATCTTGTCTTTGTCGATCCTATCGGGTCCGGTTATTCGCAAGCCATCTCCTCGGATGTTAAGAAACACATCAACAAGGATTTTTGGGGCGTCGATGCCGATGCCAAGATCATGCGCGATTTCGTCACCCGTTATATCAATGTGAACAACCGTCAGAGTTCACCCAAATATTTATACGGCGAATCCTATGGCGGCGGTATCCGTGTGCCCGTTCTGACCAAATTATTGATTGATGCTGGAACCACGGGCTTTGAGGAGGACAAGTCGGACAGGCCGCCGGTCGTGCTGACGGGATCCACGCTACACTCACCGATATTGGATTACGGCTCTAATTGTTCCACAGGCGGCGGTTCATCCTGTGCAGGCTATGTGCCCACCTATGTTCTGACATCCGATTTTTTTGGCCAATCAACGGAACGCGACAAAAACCGGCCTTACTCAGAGTTCGTTGATCGGGTCCGCACATTTGCCCGGGAAAAGCATACTGGGGCGATCACAGAATTCCTGAAGTCAGGAGATGCTTGGGCTGCATACAAAAATACCGCTGAGGGTAGAGCTTATCTCGGGGAGGTGGTCCGGCTGACTGGCATCACCGCGACAAAATTATCAGAAAAGTTACCTGACAAGAGTTGGACCATTACCACATATACAAATCTCTGGGAAAAGTTGCCCAACGTCGTCGTTGGGAAGTGCGAACCTGATCGCAAGCAGAACGACGGTTATATGAACGCCCTAAAACCGGGTTTCAGCTTCAATCTCTATGATACACGAATGGTCGTGCAGGGGAGTGTGCCATACGATTTCGAATATTCGGAAGACGACGCGTTCAAAGCCGAAATGAAAAAATTCCTGCCGAAATACCTGAACTATACAAACAACGCTGAATACATTGCATCTGCTGAATTGACGAACAAGGAATTGAAAAATTTTTGGGATTGGGGGACCAATCGCGAGGGTGTGGAGAAGACCAAAACCAGTACGCTGTCGGATATCACAATGGCACTCAACACTGCGCCAAAACTTAAATTGATCGTAACACACGGGTATTTCGATGCGGCCACGCCGTTCTTTCAAACTGAGCTCGATCTTGACGCAAAGGTCAAAGTGAATGGTTCCGACATCAAGCTCTCCGACCGTATTCCAGTCTATAATTTTGAGGGCGGTCATATGATTTATTACGTGGAGAAAGAACGCCCGGCCTTGAAGAGAGCCATGGACGATTTTTACGACGCGCCGCCCTATTCGCCGCCAACGGTCGCCTCGGTGCAAAAATCGGCAGCTGTGCAGTGAGATGAATGTCATGAAAAAATTGTTTCAGGTCGCTGTTGTTCTAACATTATTCGACACGTCAATGGCGGTAGCCATGCCGCTTGCTAGCGTTGGGTTGATCCCTAAACCAGCATTCCTTCAAGTCAAGGACGGGAGGTTTGGCTCGCCGCCGATCGATCCGAACCTGCCGCCTGTAACCGGCGCATCGATCAATGCCGAGGTCAACGCTGAACTTGCGGCGCGCTTTGCCGAGGCGGCCGGTACTTCCGCTGGCTTGCTGACAAAGCAGCAGGCGAAGAATGCAAGCTGGGGCTATGTGGCCGATCATTTTGCGGCGATCGACCGGGATCATGACGGCTACATAACGTTCGGCGATGTTCTGGATTTCATGCAGGGCGGATCGGCCAAACCGGAGAGTGTTCAAATCGTGGAATGAAGACCTCTCAGGGCGGTCGCTGCTGCCTCTGCCTTCGCTGCGCCTTGCGCATATTCGCGGCGACTATATCGGCGACGAATCCATTCGGACAGAATCACGCCGCTTCTATGAGAAAGACGGCGACCGCGCCGATATCGTCGTCGTTGCCTGCACGCATTATTTCCTTCCCGCCATATCTTGCGGCGCCTTGCGCCCTGGCTGGTCGACCGGCTCGATCCGGCAAGCAGGCTCATGCAGAGTTTCATCCGGAACATCAACCAGACCTTGAGTTGCAGCCAATCTGGACGATGGCGAAGAATATTCGTCGCTTCAGGCAGACAGAGCGGCATACGACTTTCGCTTAATAGACAGCACATCTCATAGTTGTGTATCGTCTGCCTCGTAAAACCATACCGTGTATCTTGACCATGCCGCTTGTGGCCCTTTCTGCGAAGGTTGCTCCAAGATTGCCCTTTCACATCGTCTGTTTGTCCAGTTACCGTAATCCATTGATTAATAAATATTTTTGATTTGGAGGTTGCGATGAAATACCGGTTTCTGCTCGTTTCTGCATCGCTTTTGCTGACTGCCTGCGATGGTGATTCCAGTAAGACCAGCGCTGACGGTACGTTTGTGTCGGCTGAGGCCGATCCACAGATCAATGCTCCGGGAAGTCCAGGGACAGAATCGATCAATATTGTCGCGCTTGTCCCACCCGAGGACCACGTGCTGGAAGACAACAACGTCTATAGCGCCGCAGCAGATGCGAGCCTTCCGCTTGCAGCTGTCGATGAGACGCCCGCTGTCAAGAATCACCAGATCATGATCAATGGCAAACTGCTCAGATATACTGCCGCCGCCGGCCATCTCATTGCCCATGCGCGGAAGGATACCGAGCAGCCGGCGGGGAACGTAGCGCAGGCCTCCATTTTCTATATGGCCTACACCAGGGAGGATTTGCCGAAGGAAAATCGCCCGGTGACGTTCTTCTGGAACGGTGGTCCAGGATATTCCTCCGCCTTTCTGCATCTGGGCTCGTGGGCGCCGAAACGGCTCAAGACAGGTGCTTCCGATGTTGCCCAGGAACGTCTGAAAAGCGAGACGAAAGGCTTTTCGTGGGTCGACAATGCCGAGACGCTGCTGGACAAGACCGATCTCGTTTTTGTCGATCCACCCGGAACGGGATTGTCGCAGGCCATTGCGCCCTACAGGAACAGCGACTTCTGGGGCATGGAGGCCGATGCGCAGGTAAATCAGGACTTTGTCGTGCGCTTCGTCAATCGTTACCTTCGCCAGAGCTCGCCGAAATATCTCTATGGCGAATCCTATGATGGCATCCGCCTGCCGATCGTCGCCAATCTGCTCGTCGCTGCGGGAAGCGGCAATTTCGCCCCTGACAAAACCGGCAGGAAGCCTGTCGCTCTGTCAGGGCTCGTGCTGGGTTCGCCGGTTCTCAACCTCGGTACGAATTGCCAGACCGCGGATGTCAGCTGTGCAGGATATTTGCCATCCTACGCCATGGCGGCTGATTACCACGGGATGAGCACCAGGCGCGGGACAGCGATCGCCCCGGAATACATTGAAACGTTACGAACTTTTGTCACCGAAAAGTACAATCCTGCACGGAAAATCTGGTACACGCCGATGCTTACCAGGGCCAAAGCAGCCTATGCGGAAGCCAATCGCCAGTACGACAGGCTGACCGGTATCTGGCAGAACCCTGCCACTGCCCGTGAGTGGGTGCTCAACGTCGACACGAAGCAGAATGCCAGCAGCAAGGCTACCGAACTTGCAAATCTGCTTGTTGCCACCCCTGCGGAGCGGGGTCGTTTCGTCGAAGCATTCATGGCCGATCCCTTTGACACGCTCAAGCAATTTGTCGCGAACGCAAAACAGGAGATCGAGAGAGCCTTGACGCCGGCGTGGCGGGACTATGCGCAGACGCCGGCCGGTTTGAGCTTCTTCAAGGATATGACCAGCATCACCGGCCTCGATGCGGATTGGCTGTATGCGTTTGAAGTGTCTCCGGTTCAATTCCCAAACAAACTTGTTCCGGGCTCGAACCTCGGTTTCTTTGACGCTCGGGCGAACATCTCCAATTTTGGCAGCCCTGCCGCTGCACTCTATACCGGGGCAGGGTTTGCGGATGCAATCAAGACTGCCCTGCCTGAGACGTTCAACTATCACAACGCTTCGCTCTATATGCTGCGCGATGACAGCATACGCGCCCTTTGGAAATTTGAGCGCGAACACAAGCTGCAGCCCTTCAGAACTGGACTTCCAGACTTGGTCTCGACTTTGAAGAACGACCCGGCGGTAAGGGCGCTTGCCTTGCACGGTTACTATGACCTGCTGACGCCCTTTCACCAGACAGAACTTGATCTCGCCGGTGCCGGCTTGGGACGCAGCGTCCCGGTTACGCTCTACGAAGGCGGGCACATGTTCTTCGATGATGACAAGGCACGCACTCAGGCAAAAAAGACGCTCGATGCGTTCTACGATGGCCGGCCCGTGGACGCTGCCAAAGCGCCTGTCGTATTACACTAGGCTTGTCAAACGGCATCAATCCCGGCATTGGCGACGTCTTTGCCGGTCTTGCTCACTGTGGCTCCACCGAGTTCCTTCCTGATCACCGGCGCGACCTTCGTGCCATAAAGCTCGATAGCCTTCAGCGTGTTCGCGTGCGGCAGGCTGCCGAGGTCGATCTGCAGCATGAAGCGGTCGTGCTGGAAATAGCTGTGTTGCAGCATGATCTTGTCGATGATCTCCTGCGCTGAGCCGACCAACAATGCGCCGCGCGGCGTCCGCCCCGCTTCGTATTGGGCGCGATTGCTCGGCGGCCAGCCACGCTCGCGGCCGATCTTGTTCATCACCACCTCGTAGGACGGCCAGTACTCGTCAGATGCGGCTTGCGAATTCTCTGCGATATAGCCATGCGAATTGATGCTGACTTTCAGCGTTTCGGGCGCATGTCCCGCCTTGGCGCCTGACTTGCGATAAAGGTCCACCAGCGGCGCAAAACGATGCGGTTCGCCGCCGATGATCGCCACGGCGAGCGGCAGGCCGAGCGTTCCGGCGCGGACCACCGATGCCGGCGTGCCGCCGACGGCGATCCAGACGGGAAGGGGATCCTGCAGCGGACGCGGGTAAATGGCGAGATTGTCGATCGGCGCGCGAAAATTGCCACTCCATGTCACGCGTTCGCTGGCTCGGAGTTTCAGGAGCAGGTCGAGTTTTTCGGCAAACAGCTCGTCATAATCGTTGAGGTCATAGCCGAACAGCGGAAAGGATTCGATGAACGAGCCACGTCCGGCCATGATTTCGGCGCGGCCGGAGGAGATCAGGTCGAGCGTCGCATATTCCTGGAACACACGGACCGGATCGTCGGAGCTCAGCACCGTTACTGCGCTGGTCAGCCTGATGTTCTTCGTCCGCGAGGCGCCAGCCGCCAATGCGATAGCCGGGGTCGAGATGACGAAATCAGGGCGGTGGTGTTCGCCGATGCCAAACACGTCGAGCCCGACCTCATCGGCGAGCACCATTTCCTCGATGAGGTTCTGCATGCGCTGGTGCGCGCTGATGGCGACGCCCGTCGAGGGATCGGGGCTCATCCCTGCAAATGTATAGATGCCGAGTTCCATGGTCATACCTTGCGCTAAACTTTGCTGCATAGTTAAGCGCAGGATGACGCCATGGGAAGAACGCACGTTGCGGTTGCCAAGGCACTAAAAGGAAACCGGTGGTTTGCGTTCGAGGCAACACGTTGCCGCCCTTACCCTCCCCCTTGTGGGGAGGGCAGGAGCGAAGCGACGGGAGGGGTCTTTCTAGTTATGCGGAATGGGCAGTGCGAGGGTGTTTGAAATGCCCCTCCCTGCTGCTGCGCAGCCTCCCTCCCCACAAGGGGGAGGGTAAGAGGAGCTCACCTCAATAACCCACGGTAAAACGCTCTCTGCTATGCTTCGGCTTTTCTGCCTCATCCACAATCGCCACGGCCAGATCGCTGGCGCTGATCGCGCTGTTGCCCTCGGCATCGACCACCGGATTGTCCTTGCCAAGCCGGTATTTGCCTGTCCGCGCTCCGGGTGCCAGATGGAATGGAGGCGATACGAAACTCCAGTCGAGTTCTGTCTCGCCGCGCAGGTCGTTCAGTGCCTGGCGCGCACCCAATGCGCCTTCCTTGTATTCGGCCGGAAAACCTTTGCCATCGACAAATTGCGTGCCATCGGGCGCATAAAGGCTGCCTGCGCCGCCGATCACGATCAGCCGACTGATCCCCGCCTGCTTCGTTGCAGCGGTGATCGATTTGCTGGCTGCGATATGGACTGCCTTGATGTCCGGGTTGGTCCAGCCGGGATTATAGGCAGAAATGACGATGTCGTGGCCCTTGAGCTTGCCGGCAAGATCGGCAGTGTCGAGCGCGTCGGCTTCGACGGCGGTGACACCCTTCAGCTTTTCCACCTTGTCCGGGCTGCGCACCAGTGCTGTGACGCTATCGCCGCGTGCGACGGCTTCCTTCAAAATCTCGCTGCCAACAAAGCCGGTGGCGCCGATCAACGCAATTTTCATGACATGCTCCTCTAATGCAGGTACGCATCGTTTTCTGGTTACCAATAATAACCATGTATGCTAGAAGCAGGACCGGGAGAAGTACGCACTTTTTCCGTTTCAGGGCACATGGAAGTAACTGCCTGGAGCAATTCCAGGAAAAGCGGGAACCGGTTTTCCGGCGAGAATTGCGTCAAAACAAAAAGGCTAGAGCCGTTCCAGGAAAAGTGGGACCGGTTTTACCGATCGGGATTGCGCAGAGACGAAAAACCGAAAACGAGGCAGATATGAGTATTCATGCGAAGACCGAGGGCAAGACACCACTGCTTGAATCGATGCCGGCCATGCAATCGGATGGCGCCGGCGGCTGCCCGATGCGCGAGGTGCTCGATATTGTCGGCGACTCCTGGAGCCTCTTGACGCTGATCAACCTGCAGTCCGGACCGCGCAGGTTCAACGTGCTCCGCCGCATGATAGAAGGCATTTCGCAGCGCATGCTTACCGTGACGTTGCGCTCGCTCGAACGCGATGGTCTTGTCAGCCGTACGGTCAAGCCGACATCGCCTCCGGAAGTGACCTACGCCTTGACCGATATCGGCCATTCGATTGCCGTGCCGGTGGGGGCGCTCGGCGAATGGGCGGCTGCCAACCGCGATCACCTGCGCGCCGCGCGCAAGGCGTTCGATGAGGCGCGCGCGGATTAGTTGGCAACGTCGATGCCGATTATCTCCCCCCTTGTGGGGGAGAAAGGATTTTCTTGAGTTTAGCCCTTGCTAAACTCCTAGAAAATCCAAGAGAGGGGATTTGAGATCAAACCACCCTATCCCCTCTCTGGCGATTTCTAGCACTTAGCAAGTGCTAAGATGCTGAAATCGCTTTCTCTCCCACAAAGGGGAGAGATAATCTGCATGAACGTTTGAGTAGCTGGAACCCCCATCCGCCGTTTGCGTTTCTTTACCTGTGCAACATTTCTCAGGGAGATGACAATGCCTGCAAAATCCCAGGCCCAGCAAAAGGCAGCTGGTGCGGCGCTTTCGGCAAAGCGCGGCCAGACCAAGAAGAGCGAGCTCAAAGGCGCGTCCAAGGGGATGTATGAATCGATGAGTGAAAAGCAGCTGGAGGAATTCGCAGAAACCGATCGCAAGAACCTTCCAAAGAAGAAGTCCACCAAACACTGATTCAAGCCTAAGGCGCGTATTCTCACTGGCAGATGCGCGCCTCGCATTTTCTTCCATGGCAGCCGAGATCGAGGTGCAGGTTGCCCTGATGGGCGGCATCGCCATCCGGACCAATCACCGTCATGAAGCGGTCGCAACTCGCCTTGTGCAGCGCCCGCCAGAATGTCTGTTCCTCGGGCTTGCCCTTCCAGCCTGAACCCAGTTCGGTAGTCTTGCCGTTCTTGAACTTGAAAGAGACGATATCGACAGCGTTGGCGAAGGCGTGCTCCGAGACGCGGCCTTTGTGGCCATTATTGACCTTACGGCACTGATAGTCGGAACCGGTGGTGATGCTTTCGATCTCTGCACCAAAATTTGCCTGTGCATCTTTTTGTACCTCGACTACCCACGTCGCCAGCGATCCTGCCATCGCGCAATTCGTGGTGATCGGCGCCGCCAGTTTCACCGGGTTATCCTTGCCAATGGCCGTGATCTTCAATGGCGAACGCTCGCCGCACATACCCTCGGACAAGGGCGCAATGAGTTCGCCCTTGACCTCGCCATTCATGAGGGCAGGGCAGGCATTCTGATAGACCCGATCGGGCGAGATCGAAGGATCGGCCTTCTCGACACTTTCCTCATGATCGGGCTTGTCGCCTGCATCCTGCTTGGGCAGCGGGTTCGGGCCAAGTTGTTCGGCCGGCTTTGGCGGCTCCTTTGGCTTCTCGGCCGGTTTGGTCTCCGGGGCTGGCTTCTGCTCGGGAACGGGCGTCGTTTGCGGATCCGCTTTCTGTATTTCGTTGGCGGGCTTTTCCTCAGGTTTTGGCGCTTCCGGCGCGGCTGCATCCCGTGGATTGTCCTGCGGCAATGGTGGAACGACCGGCAAGGGAACCGCTGGCGCGGCCGGCGGACGAACAACCTTCGCCCGGTGTCCGCGTCTGTGCCGCGCGTCCGCATTGTCGCTGAAACTGATAAGGACGGTGCTTGCTATAATGGCTGTGAGGGATAGAAGGACGAATGTCGAGCAACGCGATTGCCGCGAGAATAGGGTCATTACCGGCTCTACTCCTGTTGAGCGTCCATCCTAACGTGTGAAGTACGGCATCGGTTTCAATTTATATGATCCGCTGAAACATGCGGGTCTAGGGGCACAACGCCATTTGCAGACCGTCAGAGCGTGAATACCAACTTGACATCATGAAACCTTCACACTAGAAGCCACCCCAGCGCAGGGCTTGAAAGAGCTCTGCGTTTCATTTGACGTGTCCCGTGAGTGATCTCGCAAAGCGTGCGTGGGTCATTCTGTCAGTCTTCGAAAACGGAAGGCAGAGGAGGGCGCGTTTCCTTGAACCCGGGTCTTAGGCTCGAGGTTTGGTTTGTTTGAAAGGAAATGCGATGAGCAAGCGCGAATCGTCCAAGTATAAAATCGACCGCCGTCTTGGCGAAAACATCTGGGGCCGTCCGAAGTCCCCGGTAAACCGTCGTGAATATGGCCCCGGCCAGCATGGTCAGCGCCGCAAGAGCAAGCTCTCCGATTTCGGTGTGCAGCTGCGCGCAAAGCAGAAGCTCAAGGGCTTCTATGGCGACATTTCGGAAAAGCAGTTCCGCAAGACCTATGAAGAAGCCGCTCGTCGCAAGGGCGATACCGGCGAACAGCTCATCGGTCTGCTCGAGTCGCGTCTGGATGCGATCGTGTACCGCGCAAAGTTCGTTCCGACGATCTTCGCAGCGCGTCAGTTCGTCAACCACGGCCATGTCAACGTCAATGGCCGTCGCACAAACATCCAGTCCTACATTTGCAAGGCTGGCGATGTGATCGAAGTGCGCGAAAAGTCGAAGCAGCTCGTGATCGTTCTGGAAGCCGTTCAGCTGGCTGAACGCGATGTTCCTGAATATCTCGAAGTTGATCACAACAAGATGGTTGCCAAGTACAACCGCGTTCCGGCCTTCTCCGATGTGCCTTACGCTGTACAGATGGAACCGAACCTGGTTGTCGAATTCTATTCGCGTTAATCAGTATTGAGTTTTAAAAGAAGCCGCCGGGGAAATCCTGGCGGCTTTTTTGTTGTCCTAATCGGAGCCCGGAAATGGCTGATCTTCAGGATGTCGTCGACAGCGTCTATCACGATCTTTCCAGCCGCATCGGCGAGGGCAAGCTTGCCGACTATATTCCGGAACTCGCGACCGTCGATCCGAAGCAGTTCGGCATTGCGCTGGTCACTGTCGACGGGCAGACCCACGTGGCAGGCGACGCCGAGACGGCATTCTCGATCCAGAGCATCTCGAAGGTCTTCACGCTGACGCTTGCGCTCGGCAAGATCGGCGACGGTTTATGGAAGCGCGTCGGACGCGAACCGTCGGGCAATGCTTTCAACTCCATCGTCCAGCTCGAACAAGAGAAGGGCAAGCCGCGCAATCCCTTCATCAACGCCGGAGCGATCGCGGTCGCCGATGTGGTTCTGGCCGGCCATTTGCCCAAGGAGGCGATCGGCGAGATCGTGCAGTTCATCCGGCATCTCGCCGATGATGAAAGCATCGCCATCGATCAAAACGTCGCCCGCTCGGAGACGCAGACCGGCTTCCGCAATGTGGCGCTCGCCAATTTCATGAAAGCCTTCCGCAATCTCGATCACCCGGTAGAACACGTGCTCGGCGTCTATTTCCATCACTGCGCCATCGCCATGTCGTGCCGCCAGCTTGCGCATGCCGGGCTTTATCTCGCTTCGGCCGGGCGCAATCCGCTCAATGGCGGCAGTGTGGTTTCGGCAAGCCGTGCGCGCCGTATCAACGCGCTCATGCTGATGTGCGGCCACTATGACGGCTCGGGTGATTTCGCCTATCGCGTCGGTCTCCCGGGGAAGAGCGGTGTTGGCGGCGGCATTCTAGCCACCGCGCCCGGCAAAGCCTCGATAGCCGTGTGGTCACCAGGTCTGAACGAAGTCGGCAATTCGCAGCTCGGCTCGGCAGCATTGGAGCTTCTGGCGCAACGCACAGGCTGGTCGGTGTTCGGGCAATAGAGCCTCCACCTCTCCGTCATCCTCGGGCTTGACCCGAGGACCCACATTGTCCTGGAAGCAAGCCTCCACTGTGGTACGAACGTCGCTATGGGTCCTCGGGTCAAGCCCGAGGATGACGGAGGGATGAGCGGCGATTGAAGCAGGACTGAGTCCAGAACCTCTTGCGTTCTGACCGCTACCTTGTCAATGAAACACCATGAGGTGTTCAGATGACCATTCATGACCAGGAATTGACTGACGCTGCCGGTTGCCATCCGATGTTTCTCGGTGTGCCGTCGAGTGTGGAGTTCAACAAGCTGCGCAAGCGACTGTTGCGCAACACGCGTCAGGCGCTCGAAGATTTCGCCATGGTCAAGCCGGGTGAGCGCTGGCTGATAGGGCTATCAGGCGGCAAGGATTCCTACGGCCTGCTTGCGCTGCTGCTCGATCTCAAATGGCGCGGTTTGCTGCCGGTGGAGCTCCTCGCCTGTAATCTCGATCAGGGCCAGCCGAATTTCCCCAAGCACATCCTGCCGGATTTCCTCAAGGCAAACGGCATCGAACATCGCGTCGAATACAAGGACACCTATTCGATCGTCACGGAGAAGGTGCCGGAAAACCAGACCTATTGTTCGCTCTGCTCCCGGCTTCGGCGTGGTCATCTTTACCGCGTGGCGCGAGAGGAGGGCTGCTCGGCGCTGGTGCTCGGCCATCACCGCGAGGATATCCTCGAAACCTTCCTGATGAACTTTTTCCACGGCGGACGCCTTGCTGCGATGCCGCCGAAACTGGTCAATGACGAGGGCGATCTCATGCTGTTGCGGCCGCTGAGCTACTGTGCCGAGGATGATCTGGAGAAATTTGCCGCGGCCATGCAGTTCCCGATCATTCCGTGCGACCTGTGCGGTAGTCAGGATGGGCTGCAGCGCAACATGATGAAGGCGATGCTGGCCGATATTGAAAAGCGCATGCCCGGCCGCAAGGAGATCATGATCCGCGCGCTGGCTAACACGCGCCCGAGCCATCTGCTGGATCGGAAGATTTTTGATTTCGCCGGGCTAGTGGCTGGTTAGGAAGCGCTTTTTCGCGATCAGGGGAATAGTTTTACGATGGCCGCGATAGCGGCAATCGTCGCCACGGATGTTCCGAAGAAAAATGCACCCATCCGCACCGTAAGACGAAGCGTTAGCAGCTCCAGAGCAGTGTTCAGATCAGATTTGGTTACCAGTTCGGGCATGATGAAATCCCTTGCGGCTTCAGCTTGCGCCTTGGCATGGGCGGGACTAAATCCGCCCTGTTCCAAACGTATCGCATAACCCAGAGTATCAAATGAAATTGTCATAGTCAGCCCTTCAAGATACTCGGATGTTAGGCGGCAGATTGGACGTCAGCAATTCAACCAAAGTGGCACATGGGAATCGCGCAATACTAAATCGGCTTGTTGTGAGGCTGGAACAGCTTGCCTCGTTCAGCGATCAGCACAAACACCAGCCCGATCAGCGACAGCACGAAGAACCCGGTGACCAAGGGCAGGGTTGTGCCGTTGTAAGCCTGGCCGATCACCGCGCCGATGACGCCGCCGCCGGCCGTACCCATGAAGCCAAGCACCGACGATGCCGTGCCGGCCACGTGTCCAAGCGGCTCCATCGCCAGGGAATTGAAGTTGGAACCGATCCAGCCAAACTGGAACATCGCCAGCGAAAACAGCAGGAGATAGAGCACGAATGGTGTCGGCTGCGGTCCGAATAGCGTCAGCAGCAGCCAAACGCCATTGATCATCATGAAAGCAAGCAGCGCGCCATGCGACAGGCGCCGCATGCCGAAGCGGCCGACGAAGCGCGAATTCATGAACGAAGAAAATGACATGGTGATCGCGACGACGGAAAACGCCAGCGGGAACCACACGCCGAGATGATAGATCTCGACATAGATTTGCTGCGCAGAATTAATGAAGCCGAACATCGCGCCGAAGATGAACGCACTCGCCAACGCATAGCAAAATGCGACCCGGTTGGTCAGAACGATCTTGAATGCGCGGGCAACCGACACGATGGTAAATGGACGCCGATCGGTAGGGTCCATCGTCTCTGGCAGGCGCAGATACATCCAGATCGCGACCGACGTTGCCATCAGCGCCATGAAGATGAAGATCAGCCGCCAGTCGCCGAAGAGCATCACGACCTGACCCGTCCCGGGCGCGATAACCGGAACGATCATGAACACCATCATGATCAGCGACATAGCCTCGGCCATCTGCCGGCCGCCATAAACGTCACGCACGATCGAAATGGCGATGACGCGGGTAGCAGCGGAGCCGATGCCCTGCAGTGCCCGGAAGAACAGAAGTGCGCCGAAGCTCGGGACAAAGACACACGCCATCGCCGAAGCGATATAAATGATCAGGCCGCAGAAAATCGGCACTTTGCGGCCAAAGCGATCCGATAGCGGGCCGAAGAACAGCTGCGCCACCGAGAAGCCGAGCAGATAAGCCGAAATCACATATTGCCGATGGTTTTCACTGCTGATGCCAAGCGCCGCGCCGATCTGCTGCAGAGCCGGCAGCATGACATCGATAGCCATGGAATTGACCGCCATCAACATCGCCATCAGGCTGATGAATTCGACTTTACCCATCCCCTGGAGGCGTGAGGGAGCGGTATTGGCGGAGGCATCCATTTCCGAGTGCTTTCTGGATTTGAAAAACAAACAAAGACAAAGGCGTCGGAACGGCCGACGCCTTTAACATTGCGATCCCGGGATTAACCGGAACCAGTTGGAATTAAAGCGTAATCAGGCGGCCTTGGTGGCAACGCCCTTTTCGCTGAGGAGAGCCTGCAATTCACCGGCCTGGAACATTTCGCGGATGATATCGCAACCGCCGACAAATTCACCCTTCACATAGAGCTGCGGGATGGTCGGCCAGTTGGAATAGTCCTTGATACCCTGGCGCAGTTCATTGGAAGAAAGAATGTTCACGCCTTTATAGTCGACACCGACGTAATCGAGAATCTGAACAACCTGACCGGAAAATCCGCATTGCGGAAAGCCGGGGGTGCCCTTCATGAAAAGCACGACGTCGTTGCTCTTGACTTCATTGTCGATGAATTCGTTGATACCGCTCATTTAAGGTTCCTTTCGCGGCCGCGAGGGAGGAATCACGGCCAGAAAACGCTTTGAGGTCAATCTTACCTCAATTCTTTGCCCAGAAAAAGCACGATGGGCGCGTGAACGCAAGTAACTTGTCTATTAGTTGGGAGTGCGTGGCTCGACAATCAATAAGGAGATTTCATGCCGTTGGACTGGCAATGTTGCCCATACCTTTTGCACGAGCCACTGCATTAAGGGCTGCCGCGATAAACTTTGCGTCATCGGTCGCTATAGCTTCGGTCAGGAATATTTCGACTGCCTCAGCGGAATCCAGCATTTCTGCAGGATCAAAATCATAGAATTTCTCGGCCATTTTCATCTTTCAATGGCGCGCCGTTATTCCGGCGCGCTGGTCTGCAGGGCGAGGGCGTGCAATACGCCGCCCATATTGCCTTTCAGCGCATCATAGACCATCTGGTGCTGCTGAACGCGAGACTTGCCGCGAAAGCTTTCCGCGACGACTTCAGCGGCGTAATGGTCGCCATCGCCCGCCAGATCGCGAATGGTTACTTTCGCATCCGGAATGGCGTCTCGAATCATTTTTTCGATATCGCGCGCGTCCATTGCCATGTCGTTCTCTCCTCAGGCGGCCTGTGTTTTTTCGTCCGCCTGACCACTCATATAGTCAGGGAACCACGATTCGTGGGCTTTTGTCAGGTCCTCAACAGATATGGAGAGCAGGCGTCCAATCGTCAATGCGTTGCCGCCGACTGTACCAAGGTTACGGAACGGAACGCCGCAACCTTCCGCGTTGAGCATGACGAGTTTTGCCATGTCAGGAGCAACCGCCACGACGTAGCGGGCCTGGTCCTCTCCGAACAACAGCGCATGCGGCGCGGTTTCGCCGATTTCCACATTCGCACCTTTGCCAGAGGCCATGCACATTTCGCTCAGGGCAATGGCGAGGCCGCCATCGGAAAGATCGTGGCAGGCGGTCACCTGGCCGTTGCGGATGGCGGAGCGGATGAAGTCGCCATTGCGCTTCTCGACGCCGAGATCGACGGCGGGAGCAGGGCCGTCTGCCCGTCCATGCAGATCGCGAAGATAGATCGACTGGCCGAGGTGCGTGCCGTCGCCGCCGACGAGGATCAGCACATCACCATCGCGCATGCCGCCGATCTTGGCGGTCTTCGTCCAGTCCGGGATGAGCCCGACGCCTGCGATGGTCGGGGTTGGCAGGATAGCTTGGCCGTTGGTCTCGTTGTAAAGCGAGACATTGCCCGAGACGATGGGGAAGGCCAGCGCGCGGCAGGCATCGCCGATGCCGCCAATTGCCTTTACCAGCTGGCCCATGATCTCGGGCCGTTCCGGATTGCCGAAGTTGAGATTGTCCGTTGCGGCGAGCGGTTCAGCGCCAACAGCAGTCAGGTTGCGCCAGCATTCGGCAACCGCCTGCTTGCCGCCCTCATAGGGGTCCGCCTCGCAATAACGCGGCGTCACATCGGACGAAAAGGCGAGCGCCTTGCTGTGATGGCCATCGACACGTACCACACCGGCGTCTCCGCCCGGTACCTGCAGGGAGTTGCCCTGGATCAGCGTGTCATATTGTTCGTAGACCCAGCGGCGCGATGAAAGGTCGGGCGAATTGAGCATTTGCAGCAGCGCCGCACCATAGTCCTCGACCTCAGGCACATTGGCGGCCGGCAGCGGGGCGTGCTTGCCCGGCTCCATCCAGGGCCGGTCATATTCCGGAGCCTGATCGCCGAGATCCTTGATCGGCAGATTGGCGACTTCATCGCCGTCATGCAGCACGCGAAAGCGCAGATCGTCGGTCGTATAGCCGACAATGGCGAAATCCAGCCCCCATTTCTTGAAGATGCCCTCGGCCTCTTCTTCTTTTTCCGGGCGCAGCACCATGAGCATGCGCTCCTGGCTCTCGGACAGCATCATTTCATAGGCGGTCATGCGCTCTTCGCGCACCGGCACGGAGTTGAGATCGAGTTCGATCCCGAGATTGCCTTTGGCGCCCATTTCCACCGCCGAGCAGGTGAGGCCGGCAGCACCCATGTCCTGAATGGCGATGACGGCGCCGGAAGCCATCAGTTCCAGCGAAGCCTCGAGCAGGCATTTTTCGGTAAAGGGATCGCCCACCTGTACGGTAGGGCGCTTCTCCTCGATGGATTCGTCAAACTCAGCCGATGCCATGGTTGCACCGCCAACGCCGTCGCGTCCGGTCTTGGCTCCGAGATAAACCACCGGCAGGCCCACGCCCTTGGCCTCGGACAGGAAAATTGCATCGGTCTTGGCAAGGCCCGCTGCAAACGCATTGACCAGGATATTGCCGTTATAGCGCGCGTCGAAATTGACCTCGCCGCCAACCGTCGGCACGCCGAACGAATTGCCATAGCCGCCGACGCCTTCGACCACGCCGGAAACGAGATGCCGTGTCTTGGGGTGTGATGGTTCGCCGAAGCGCAGCGCGTTCATTGCTGCAATCGGCCGTGCACCCATGGTGAACACATCGCGCAAGATACCGCCGACGCCAGTCGCCGCACCTTGGTACGGCTCTATATAGGACGGGTGGTTGTGGCTCTCCATCTTGAAGACCACGCAATCGCCATCGCCGATATCGACGACACCGGCGTTTTCACCCGGCCCCTGTATGACCTGCGGCCCCGTGGTCGGCAGCGTACGCAGCCACTTTTTCGAAGATTTGTAGGAACAATGCTCGTTCCACATCGCGGAAAAGATGCCAAGTTCGGTGAAGCTCGGCTCGCGCCCGATCAGATCGAGGATGCGCTGATATTCGTCCGGCTTCAGCCCGTGTGAAGCCACGAGTTCCGGCGTGATCTTGACAGTATTGGAAATGGTCATGGGTCCTGGAATATCCATACATGGGAGAGCTTTTGGCCTTCTTTAGCTTATGTAGTCCCGCGGCGCGATAGGAAAAAGGACTGAATCAACAGAGAGGGTCGCGGGTCAAAGGATGCGGCGCTTGTCGGGGCCAGCCGCCCGGCGTAACGTCACCCTCACAAGCACTAAAATGGGTTCAAGGGGATTCAAATGACGGGCAGGCTGGCAGGCAAGGTGGCAATCGTTTCCGGTGGAGCGACAGGCATGGGCGGTGCGGCATCGAAACTTTTCGCTGCCGAGGGCGCGAAAGTGGCGATCATCGACCGCAACGAGCAGGCGGCTGCCGCTACCGTAACGGAAATTACCGCTGCCGGTGGCGTGGCCAGCTATTTCGTTGCCGACGTTTCTGATGAAGCGCAGGTGCAGAAGGCGGTTGCAGGCGTTGCGGAAAAATATGGCAATGTCACCGTTCTGTTCAACCATGCGGGCACCATCGTCATCAAGCCGTTCCTCGAGACGACGGTCGAAGAGTGGGATTGGCTGCATGCGGTTAATGTCCGCTCCATGTATCTGATGACGCGCGCCGTCATCCCGCAAATGCTCGACGCCGGCGGCGGTTCAATCGTCTGCACCTCGTCTATTTCAGCCGTGGCGGCAACGCCGATGGAAGTCCTCTACGATACGACCAAAGGTGCGTGTCACATGTTTGCGCGGGCCATCGCAGTGGAATTCCGCGACAGGAACATCAGGTGCAATGCTGTCTGCCCGGGGTTTATCCGTACGCCGCACGGCTTGCGTGAGGTGGATGAATTGCAAAAGCAAGGCGTGGATGTCTCGGACGAGGCCATGATGGCAGCGCAGGGGCGCATTGGCGAGCCGGAGGAGGTGGCGCGTGCTGCGCTTTTCCTTGCCAGCGACGAGGCGAGCTTCATCACCGGCACGCATCTGTTCGTCGATAACGGCTTTACGGCGATCTAGGTTCAATAGAGTTCACTGGAACTTGCATCTTTCCCGTGCGAGACTGCGTGTGGGTCACCGGACTTTACGGGCTTCGACAGCCCGGCATAGGAGGAATGCAATGACGGTTTTCCTGATCGCCGACGTTAAAATCACTGATGACAAATGGGTGCCGGAATATGCAGCTGTCGTGCATGATATCGCGGCGAAACATGGCGGCAAATATCTTTCACGCAGCGGCAATATCAAAGTGCTTGAAGGCAAGCCGCTCGAGACGACGCTCATCGCACTTATCCAGTTTCCGGATGCGGATGCCGCCATGGCCTTTGCAAATGATCCGGAATACGCTCCTCACGGCAAAGCGCGCCAGGAAGGCAGCGAAAGCCGCTTCCAGCTTATCGACGATACCGATATCGCCGGGACCATCCCGTATTTGGGCAAGGGGTGAGGAAGCGCTCCATCTCGCCGCTGCCGTATAGCGCCTCCTTCTCCGTCATCCTCGTCCTCGGGTTAAACCCGAGGATGACCCGAGGACCCACGGCAAAGGAGGGCAAGCGTTTCCGCCAACTCGATTTTATCCAGCAGGATATCGCAGGGAAGCTGCTCTTCATTGAGTGCCTTCCTACCTGGAAACCGTCACGCCCACTCAATTCACAGCGCTGCTTTGCCGTGGGTCCTCGGGTCAAGCCCGAGGATGACGGAGAGGGACGCGCTTCACGTTGACGGAGGGAGAGGTAGTTGAAGTTGACGAGGGAGGTGGCGTCTGACCACGCGCTTCGGTCGTGGTTCGACAAGCTCACCATGAGGGAGGTAGGAGATTGCAGGGAGTTCATTTCTGCAACGTTGGCGATTATCCTTACAGCCACCAACCTCCCTCATGGTGAGCTTGTCGAACCACGCACATGGCATTGACTTCAAGTAGGGTTCGACCTCGCCTGCCCATCAATCAAACTCAAGAATAGCTGTCATAACTCGCATTATCCGTTTCCATTAGCCGGCGTAAAATGCTGAAGCCCTGAACCACCTCATCGCGCGTTTCCGGCACCGTCAGTCCGAGGCGCACGCGATGGAACACCTTTTCTGTGCGGCCCGGTTTGAATTCGTCCTCGTCGTCGACAAGCACGCCTTCATTCAGCGCAGCGCTTTTGAACGTGCCTGAAAGCCATGGGTCGGGCAGTTTCATCCACAGAAATGGCGCAAGCGGCTGCGAGGAGAACTCCATGCCCGCGAAAACCGAGCGTGCAATCGCTTCGCGCGCGGCGATCTCGGTCTGGACCTTGCCGCGGATCGCGTCGGCTTCGCCTGAATTGACCAGTTGGGCGCCGAGTTCCGCCATGATGAATGGCATGCCGCCCGTGACCATCTTGTGCGCCGTATGGACACGCGCCGCGAGGTGCGGAGGGCAGGCGACCCAGCCGCCACGCACACCCGCCGCTACGGATTTCGATAGCCCGCCAATATGAAATGTCCGCTCCGCCGCGAGATCGGCGATCTTGATGTGATCGTTCCCCATCACCGAACCGTAAATCTCGTCCTCGATGATCCAGACATTGTGCCGCCGCGCGATCTCGACAATCGCCCGGCGATGATCCTCCGGCATGGTCGTTGCGGTCGGGTTGTGCAGCGATGGCATGAGAAAAACCAGCTTGGGATGCTGCTGCGCGCAGAGCCGTTCGAAATCATCGGGCGTCGCGCTGCCATTTTCCGTGTGGAGTATGATGCTGCGCCGGCCCATGAGATTGACGCTGCGTGCTGCCGAGCAATAGGTCAGGTCTTCGAAAGCGACCCGGTCGCCGGGAACTGTTATCGCCGCTATCACCGCGAGAATTGCCGAATGCGCGCCGAGTGTCGGCACGATGGACGCAGGTTCCGGCACCCAGCCCGCGCCGGATAGCCATTTGCTTCCCGCTTCCTGCCACGATGCGGGAAGGGTGCGGGAATAGCTCGACATCTCGCGCGGGAACTGTCGGGTGATGTCCGCCAGCAGCTGTTGCATCGCCTCGGACTGGCCGACCTCGATGGCGGCCGTTGAGTCCATGCGAATCTTGCCGGGTGTCGCCACCGGACCGCGCGTGCCACCAAATGGCTCCGTGTGCGGCGGCGCCTGAACCAGCGAGGCCACCTTGTGATCCGTCACATAGGTGCCGCGCCCGACTTCGCCGCTGACAAGCCCACGTTCGCGAATGAGATTATAGGCGCGGCCGACCGTTCCTATCGTCACGCCGATATCGAAGGCGAGATTGCGCTGCGGCGGCAGTTTGGTGCCGGGCGCGAGGATACCCTCGGCAATGTCGGTTTCGATTCGGTCGGCCAGCTGCAGATAAAGCGGGCCTTTGCCGGGTTCAAGTTCAGGGAGCCAATTTGTCATGGTAACAATTATACTATTGCGATTCCAATTGAGTCAATTCATATAACAATCGCACGAAAAAGAGTCAATTTGACCTCCCAAGGACAATGACAATGAGTACAATAGATACAATCAGAAGGCCTGGTGGCGCCGAAAGCCACGCGGCACGTTCTCAGAACAGCGGATTGTTGCACACGGCCTCCGCACTGATCCGCTGGTTTGGCAACGCGATGATGAAGCGCCGGACGCGCATGCATCTCAGCGAGCTTAGCAATGATCTGTTGAATGATGTCGGTATTGAACCTGCGCAAGCGCGTCGCGAGACCAAGCGTTTCTTCTGGGATTGAGGCGCTCTTGCGACGGGGGGCGCCAATACCGATATGAGAGGCGATCGCTCGTCACAAGGAGGCGAATATGGGTCCGATCTACATAGATCCTGGCAGGTCCTTTCATTTCGGCCAGGTACCAGCATTCCAATACGACTTGCTTACCCGCGTCATGCGTTGGCTGGAAAATGCAGCCGTGAAGCGGCGGACGAGACTGGAGCTTGGATCGCTCGGTGATGACGGGTTGAAAGACCTCGGCTTGACACGCGATCACGTGGAAGCGGATCTCGAAAGGTATTATTCCTGAGGTGATGAGGCCGGCGCACTGCGCACGGCCTCAGCCATTTTCATCCGCTGGCCGAGCACGATGTCTGCCCGCCTGCCCACCGCCGCACATCCCCGGCGATACGATTTCCCGCGGAATTGCTCATGAGCGGACCGAAGGCTTCGACCTTCGCCGGATTGCCTTCCGCATGCACGACGAGAAGCGGGCGACCGCCCGGATTGCTCGCGGGGACGACGAGGATGCGCGGGCGTCCCGAATAGGAATTCAGTTCCGGCGCCAGGCGGTACGGCTTGAAGCTTGAATCGCCTGATTTGAACCAGCAATTATTGGCGGCGATCGCCACGCGCTCCATCGTTGGCAACGCGGCTTTTTCCGATGCGAAGGCCAGAGAGCCCGGCCCGGGTTTGCCTTTCGATTGACAACCGGCAAGGACGCCGAGCGAAATTATTACGGCGATTGCGATCGTCGGCGTCTTCATGCGTATTTTCTCCGGTCTGGAATTTAAGCGGACTCGAGTTCACCCTGGAACACTTTGAGCCCGTCGGTCATTTCGTACCAAACCAGCGATAGCACCGGATCCTGAATAATCAGTTGCTGAAGCGCATCGAATTTGGGGTAGGGATCGAGCAGATCCTCGCGGCCGGACATCACACGGAAATTGTTGAAGACGAAACGTGTCGGCGTCAGCCAGGCGTCGGCCAGCGTCATCTGATCGCCCAGCGCGTAAGGGCCATTACCGATACGCTTTTCAATCTCGGTCAGGCCGATTTCCATCTGCTTGAACAGCTTGCTGATGCGCGCATCATCCTTCGACTTCCTGAAGAACAGCTCGAAAAGTTCCATCACCGGCGCCAGCACCTCGAGTTCGGCCGTACGGGCAGTCATGCGCACGATGGCCCGGTCGCGGGAATCTGCCGGGAGCAGCGCTGGTTCGGGGAAATGCTCTTCCAGATATTCGGCGATCACCGAGGCTTCGACGATGGTGAGGCCTGAGCCGGTGATCAGCACCGGTATGCGGTTGAACGGCGAAATTGCGCGGAATTCTTCCGGGATCGGAAATCCCGAGGGCGGCGCGACGATCTTGATGGGAGCTTGTTTGTAATAGGCGATGCAGCGGATGATGGAGGAATAGGGGGATAGCGGCCGCGAGTATAATTTCATGTCTGTTCCTCCATTAAAGCGCAGTTTTTGCTGTCCGCAGACACTGCTTCGGTCGAGCCTATAGCAATGCCCGCAGAGATCAAGGAAGACATCGCTTTTGGGGTCCGTCAGCTAAGCCAACGTATCAAAGTTGCGAGAGAAACTTTGCAAAAACCATCGAACCCTCCGGCCAAGGGCCGTGGCCGGATTCAGAATTGAGATGGCCGCTGTCGCCCGCATCGATGATCATCGAACCCCATGATGCGGCGAGTTCATCCGCTACTTCGTAGGAGCAATAGTGATCGTTGCGGCTGGCAACGACGATGGATGGAAATGGTAACGGTTCCAGCGGGTAGGGGCCGAAGGTCATAAGATGTTTCGGCCGGATCTTCGGGTTGGAAACATCCGGCGGCGTTACCAGAAACGCGCCTTTGACCTTGTCGCCGATCTCGGGGATAGCATGGATGAAGGTCGGCACGCCAAGCGAATGCGCCACCACGACCACCGGGCGCGTCGCGGCGTCGATCGCCTTGACCACCTCGGCCACCCAGTCCTCGCGCACAGGTTTCGTCCACTCCGCCTGCTCGACGCGGCGCGCGGTGGAAAGCTTTGTCTCCCAGCGCGTCTGCCAGTGATCGGGGCCGGAATTGGTATAGCCGGGAACGATGATAATATCGGTATCTTTGACTTTCATGCGCCGTATTTAGGAAAAATGGCGGTGGTGCGCAATATGGGCATGCCTGACGAACGCTGCGAGCGGAGGTCTACCAGGCTTTGGCGGCAAAAAATGCTTGCGGCCTTCGTCGTCGATACTGACGAAAAGGCGCTTGTCCTTCCAATGAAGTAAGCTAAGGAGCGTTGGCGGGGCCAAAATCAGAAACGGGCCTCGTTAGCTTGCTTCAGGAGCCACCGATTATGCTCGATCTGCTTGTCTCACCACTTTTCCAAATTGTTGCGCTCGGTATTGCAGGCATCGTTGTCTGGCATTTGCAAGGGCGCAGTCGTCCGACAGCTCGCCTTCTGGTCCAGATCGCATTCTTTGCCGCGATGACAGCAATATTGTTCGCAAACGGTATCTCGCCTCTCAAGTTCGAGCCAATGAGAGAAGGCGGCGCTATGCTCATCGCAGCCAAGACGCTGTGGTGGGTACATCTTGCCTGGGCCTCGATCGGCTTTGTCCGCATCTATATTGTCCTCGACGGCAGGCCGCGCGAGGCCCGGGTGTTACAGGACCTGATCATCGCCGCAGTCTACCTTGCGGTTACGCTCTCGGTTCTCGCCTTCGTGTTTGACTTTGCAATTGGAACACTCCTCGCGACCTCCGGCGTCCTCGCGATCATCCTTGGCCTTGCCCTGCAGAGCACCCTGAACGATCTCTTTTCCGGATTGGCGCTTACATTGGGGCGCCCGTATGGAATCGGTGACTGGATCATACTAACCGACGGCACCGAGGGACGGGTGGTGGAGAGCACCTGGCGTTCAACCCACATCCTGACGCCGGCAAACAACATCGTCGTTTTGCCGAACAGCTTTCTGGCGAAGATCGGACTGACGAACGTCAATCGTCCTGACGAGTCGCATCTGCTGGTTCTGCCGCTCCGTGTGAAGCCGGTGCACCCGCCATCTTTTGTCGTCGAGAAGATGCGGCAAGCCATGATTGGGGCAAACAACATCATTCACGATCCTGCTCCCGTTGTCGCGCTGAAGGGTATCGACGCCTTTGCTATGGACATCGAACTGCAATTCCGCGTCAGGCATCCCTCAGATAGAATTCCTGCCAGAAACGAGCTTATCGATCTGGTCTACCGCCAATGTATCGAGACCGGCATTTCTCTTGCCCCGCCGGCGTCGTCTTCCGTCCTTGTTGAAAACATTCACACCAATCATGCCTCACAGGACACGTTGCAGGAATTGTTGCAGGACAATCCGATCTTTGCGGATCTAGAACAGGACGAGCTCCATAAACTGGAAGTGTCGGCGAAACTACGGCAGTACCGGCCTGGAGATATCTTTTTCGAAGGGGCGGATAGTGCATCGAGCCTGATGATTGTCCGCTCGGGAGCTGCATCGGCCCTTTGTGATGGTGTGGAAGTTCTACGACTTGCACCGGGTGCCATATTCGGCCAGATCGATGGGGTCCCCCAAGCCACCAAATACCAAGCTTTGACCGTGCTCGAAGCGTATGAGATTGACGGACTGACCTTGGCGTCGCTGTTCCAAGATCATCCTGAAATCCAGAACAAGCTAACCCAGCACCTTGCCGGAATTACCGGGAATGGATCGACAACGGCCTCGTCTCGAGGAGAGCATGCATCCATCCTGCGTACAGTCCGAAGTTTGTTAGGTAAATGAACAGATGCGCAATTTTTCTCGGCGCTGTCGGCAAATGCCACTGGCGAACGTCTTTAATGCATAACGGCAGCGTTGAAGGAGACTAAAAATGAGAAAGATCATTACTGGTGCTTTTGTAAGCCTCGACGGTATCATGCAGGCACCAGGTGGCCCGGACGAAGACCCAACAGGCGACTTCAAATATGGCGGCTGGGTTGCCCCCTATTTTGACCAGGCAGGGGAAGAGGCCGTGGGGGAGATGTTTGCCAAGCCTTTTGATCTTCTGCTCGGCCGGAAAACCTACGACATTTTTGCCGCCTATTGGCCGTATGTCGACGCCGGCCATCCGATCGGTCCGTTGTTCGACCGCGTCAACAAATATGTCGCGACCCGCAATCCAGACCTGAAGCTCGACTGGCAGAACAGCCAAACTCTGGGCCCGGATGTGGTCGCGGCAGTCACGAAGCTGAAAAGCGGGCAGGGGCCGGATCTGTTGACCCAGGGTTCCACTGGTTTCCTGCAAACTCTGTTCAAAAATGGCCTGGTCGACGAGATGAACATTTTCATGTTTCCGCTCATATTGGGGAAGGGCAAGAGACTGTTCAGCAGCCATGCCTCTCCCGGCGCTCTGAAACTCGTTTCGTCAAAGGTCTCGGGCACCGGCGTCACAATCAACAAATACGTGCGCGCGGGCGACATTGTCACTGGCTCGTTCGCATCCGAACAGCCGAGCGAGGCAGAGTTGGCACGGCGTAAAAACCTGACGTGAACCGTCCAGTCGTGCCGTCATCCCCCAACGGCAACGCTTGAGCTGTTAAACGCTGGGTCTATCGCACCTTGATGGCTGTATTTCCTGGAGTGGCTGTTGCCTGGCCTACTGAATGCATGTCCAGGCGGCTCGCCGATTTATAGGACCGTAGTGAGGGCCAAGTTGTAGCCCTCATGTTGCAAGTCCGCAGGTTCGAGCTCAATACAGAGCGAATATTTCGCTGGTCGTGAATGTAAGGGCGACGATACTCACCGAGCCCATCAGAAAAAGCATTAACCAAAGCGTATCCATCTTATCCACGGCTTCAATCCTTCGTCAGATATAAGCTCACAAGGAGCGGTCGTGAGTACGGCAAATAGCAATGTCGACCCACGATCACAGTAGCGAGACAGAGATGGATGCTCCATCATGCGCTGGTTTGCCTGAGTTATACTTTGGTCTGATATCCACGGGCTAACCGGGGAGGAATAGCGAATAAATGGGAAACGTTCATAAGGCCGCCGACGGCAATTCTTGAAACATCGGCGCATTGTTCCAATTTGCTCTGGACAGTCGACGCGAACGATAATGAAGGTCGCACCATACCTTGCCCAATCCGGAAATTCAGACCTTCTCCTTCTTTTTCACCGGGGTTTTCTTCGCCGGTTCATCCGGTTCATCCGGCTTGGGGGTCAACAGCTTTCGAAGTTGGCTAATCTTGTCTTTCACCAATGGACGAAAGCGGGACGCGCGATAAGGCATGTCGGCCGCACCGTAACCCTCGGGGCCATCATCATTGCCACGGTGGATCTCCTCGACCTTGATGCCGACGAATTCGCCATCGACGTAGTGCTGGTACATGCCAATCCAGCGGATGGTGTAGATCTGGCCCTTTCGGATGATTTGATCGATGCTGACATTCTTGAATTTGTCGTCGATACAAACGACTTTCTGTCCGACATAAAAGTCGTTCATAATATTACCCCCGCCGCGTGAGACTGGCACTCATTCTAGGCCGTAAACTCAAAGATGCCATGATGCAATACCAGCTGTCTGGCGATAGTAAGGCCGCTGCGAAGGCCCGGACGGCCTCGCACTGGCAGGTCAGTGACTATCTCTCCCCTTGTGGGAGAGAAAGGATTTTCTTGGATTTAGCACGTGCTAAATCCTTAGAAAATCCAAGTGAGGGGATTAGCAGCGGATGATTTGAAATCCCCTCTCTGGCGATTTCTAGCACTTAGCAAGGGCTAAGATGCTGAAATCGCTTTCTCTCCCGCAAGGGGAGAGATAATCGGCATCGCCCCGTGCCGCCACCCTTCACTCCCGATCATCCCCGATGCTAACCTTCATCCGATTCCAGTTCTGGGAGGAATGACGCAACCATGACGATATTGGTCACAGGCAGCTCCGGCCATCTGGGCGAGGCGCTGGTGCGCACATTGCAGGGCAGAGGTCGCGAGGTCGCCGGGCTCGATATCGCGGCAGGACCGTTCACCCCCCATGTCGGATCAATAGCCGACCGGCCTTTCGTCAAACGCTGCATGGCCGGTATCGAGATCGTCTTCCATGCGGCCACGCTGCACAAGCCGCATGTCGGCACGCACATGCGGCAGGATTTCGTTGATACCAATATCACCGGCACTTTGAACCTTCTGGAAGAAGCGGTGGCGGCGGGCGTCAAATCTTTTATATATACCAGCACGACGAGTGTCTTTGGCGATGCGCTGGTGCCACCCGACGATGCGCCAGCTGCCTGGATTACCGAAGATGTGCGGCCTGTCCCGAAGAATATTTACGGGGTGACCAAGGCGGCAGCCGAAGACCTTTGCCAGCTGTTTCATCGCAACCAGCAGTTGGCGACGATGGTGCTGCGCACGTCGCGATTTTTCCCGGAAGAGGACGACGACAAGGACGTGCGAAGCGGCTTTGCCGACGAAAACATCAAGATGAATGAGTTTCTCTACCGCCGGGTGGATATCGAGGACATCGTGAGCGCGCATCTTCTGGCGGCGGAAAAGGCGCCTGCACTGGGTTTTCGCCGCTATATCATCAGTGCGACAACGCCGTTTACGCCAGACGATCTGGCCGATCTGCGGGCCGATGCCCCGCGTGCCGTGCAGCGCCGTGTGCCCGAATACGCGGCCGAGTTTGCGCGGCGCGGCTGGAGAATGCTGCCGAGCATCGACCGCGTCTACGTCAATGAGCGCGCGCGGACAGAACTCGGCTGGCAGCCGAAATATGATTTCAGGTTTCTCGTCGAACGGCTGAAAGCAGGCGATGACACACGCAGCCCCTTGGCCCGCTTGATCGGATCCAAGGGCTACCACCCAGAAAACTTTACCGAGGGGCCTTACCCGGTAGAGTGATGGCTCCCTACCGCCCCCAACGTCCCTCATGGTGAGCTTGTCGAACCACGCACCGG
>NZ_JAIQWW010000017.1 GCF_020164455.1 Phyllobacterium chamaecytisi | reverse complement strand
GCGGGATTACCCCAACAATCGCATAGGAGGCTATCGTGGCCAGCGACACCGGGACGGTCAGGTACACAAAGACTCCGACAGGCTATCTCATGGTATTGCTTCAAGGGGACAACATGTTTGTCCAACTTGAGGCGTTGATGGATAGCGAACAGATCCCCTCGGCGAGCTTCTCGGCCTTCGGTTTCGCAAAGACTGTCACTTTTGGCTTCTTCGATTTCGTCAAGAAACAATACGATCCAGGATCGTTCGAGAACGTCGAGATGGCAAGCATTACCGGAACGCTGGCTTGGAAAGATGGCAAACCTTCAGTTCATGCGCACGGGGTCGCTTGCGATCATAGGTTCGCGTCCGTTGGCGGCCATCTTCTGGCTTTAGAGGTCGGAACTGGATCACTTGAGATCACCATTACCGCGCACTCGCGAAAACTTGAGCGCAAATTGGACGCCAATATTGGCGCGAATGTACTTAGAATCTAAAAGCCGTCATGGATTATGCACCTACGGTGGCTGGGCCTTGTCGTCCCCGACGCACGACAAGGCAATGGTGCCGGACCGACGAGATGCAACTGAGACGGCTCTGCTGTACTGTCTCTACACGGTATTTAGCCCCATATGCTAACAGACATACACTCCGGCCACACAGCGCCGAACTGTGCGCCTTGTAGTCCGCCGTGCAGCACCAGCAACACTCACGGGGGTGAGCGGACGCCCGACCCTTGCTTCTGCTAGTGTGACAAAACTGATGCCAGGAATGGGCAGTTCCGTTCCCCCTTCCAGCAGGAATGACGAGACGATCCCTGTCAGCAGTGCAATCTTGAGTTTCCTTGAAAGGGTCATTTGGTGCCTCCCACAGCAAAATGGTCCGGAATTTCATCGATGTTTACGAGTTTTTTCGGATCGTCGACCTTCTTGGCATTGGTCGGGGCCTTGAAAGAGAAATTGTCCGCAACGACATCAGTCCCGGTCTTCCAGTCACTGATTTGAACGCTGTATTGCGGGCCCCGATCGCCCTTGGGATCGGTGATGACGTACCTGCACGGATAGGGCTCCGCGCCTTGGGCAACCCATATCTGCCAGTCGACATCCTTCGCCCGGAATGCCAGATGATCGCACTCGGTGCCGCCGATCACACCACTTCCGAGATCCTTCACGTCGATGACATCCTGCATCAGCTCGGCGTAGACATCCGGCAGGAGGAGATCAGCACCTGGCACAGGCCTATTATAAGTGTACCGCAGCTCGTCGATCAAATGGTCGATCGTCCCCGGCACTTCGAATTGGGCATAGAGATTGTCATCCTTGCCGAGCAGCGTCAGGGTCTTGCCGTCAAATGTCATCTCGACATTGGCAAACCCGCCGGAGCGGGTTGCTCGAATCTTGTCTGGCCTGCCCACTTCCATCGTGCCCGAGCTTGCCAGCAGAAGTTTCTGGTGCTCCTTGGTGACGACCTCGAGATTGGTGTCATATTTGAAGGAGATGGCCTTTTGCGCCGCAAGATAGTCGGACATCCCCTTGAGGATAGTTTTGGCTTCGGCTTCTCCTGCCGATGCGCCCGTCGGTGTTCCGGACGCAATGATCAGCGCCAGGACCGCCGATGAAAGCGCGGTCGCGGTGAAATGCATGGAATTATGAGCGGTTGTGATCATAGAAGTATGCCTTCCTTGTGTTGTTATTGCAGATCCCTCGGATCGTGCGTTCCCTCGGAGGTAAAGCAAATGCTGCGCTCTACAGCGCGTCTCACTACAAATTTCAATTAAGCGTCGGGCCGACAAAAATCCCCAACATGCCGAATGCCACCAGGCCGCCGATCACTCCCCTGGCGACCGCTTATACGCTATTGCAAGCATGGATGGCGGACACCAATGAAGAAGACTTCCATCAACAAGAGAGGACCGACAATCGCGTAGGAACGCCTGGGGTCTAATCGCCATTGTCTCGGTCATCATCGTCGTCGTCATCGTCGAATCTCGACGGATCGACAACTGGGAGCAGGAAGATTCGCCAGTCCTCGCCCAATTGGCTACCCGTCGCGCGGCTGGCTTGCCAGGTTTCGGCTTCCTTCGGGAGCGCTCCACGTAAATTGATTTCCGCGACACCGTCCCAGAGGCAACGGCCCTGGTTTTGAAACACATGCAGGTCCCGCCGTAACGCCTCATCCGACAGACGCATCCTCGCATCATCTTCATTCGCCGCGTCGAAGGCGACAATTCCCCGTCCCAAAATCTCGGCCACGAACACGCTCATTTTTCGATCCTCCCAAATCCCTGTTGATAGCCTTCAGCTTTCGCCCTCCACCAATTTCAATTTGGCATCAGCAGCCTTCTTGCGTGCAATGGTTTCGCCGGAAGCGGCGGCCATGGCATTTCCCGAATGATCCTCGCCGCCTGCGACCTGCACCGTTGGTGAGGCAAAGCCGATGCCGTTCAACGCAAAGGCTTCGCGGATCATTGCGTAGGCGCGACGCCGGACGGAAGACTGGTGGCCGGGCTTTGTCATCACGGCGAAGCTCAGGTTGATGCCATAGTCGCTAAAGGCCTCCACGCCCTTCATCTTGACTGTCTCGATGATCTGCGGGCCAAGTTCCTCATCCTCGAGCAGCGCCGCACCAACACCCTTCACCAATTTTTTGACCTTGGCGAGGTCGGCGTCGAAGTTGACCGAGATGAGGAACTTGTCGATGACCCAATCCCGGCTCATGTTCTGCACCGCACCCAGCGTACCGAACGGAACGGTGAAAATCGGACCGCGGTGGTGGCGCAGTTTAACCGAGCGGATGCCGAAGGATTCAACGGTGCCCATGTAGGTGCCGCTCTTGATGTATTCTCCGACGCGAAATGCATCATCGGTCATGTAGAAGATGCCGCTGATGATGTCCCTGACCAGCGACTGCGAGCCGAAGCCGATCGCGACGCCGAAAATGCCCGCACCCGCAATCAATGGGCCGATCGCCACACCAAGGCCGGACAGAACCATCAGGACCGCGAGGACGGCGATGAGCACAGCGAGGAAATTGCGCAGGATCGGTAGCAACGTCATCAGCCGTCCGCTGCGGGCCAGCGCAGCTTCATCGCCACCTGCGATGCGGGCGCGTTCAATGCGCTGATTGATGAGGCCCTTGGCCATATGCCAGATGAGATCGGCTGCCAGAAGGATAACAATGCCGCTCAAGACGCCTCGGGTCATACGGCTTGCGGCCTCATCGTTCATCAAACCCATTGCCCGAAGTCGAACAACGGCGGCGAGCCAAGCGACTGCAAGGATGATGATGACGACCCGCGCGCCCCGCTCTATGAGCACTTCAAACACGGGATTTCCAGTCTTTAGGGTATCTCCGGGGCTGCCGAAAAACGATTTAACGATAGTACTGGTCGTTCTCAATATCGGCGGGAGGACGAGGGCGTATATGCCGACCCACAGAGCAAGGCTCATGCCAGCGACCCACAACAACCAGAGCAGGCACATATAGAATGTGAGCAGCCACTCCTTGACCCGATACGCTCGGGAGGCAACGTTCGCTTGGGGGCGGTTCCAGACGGTTTCGAGTGCGACTGCCAGAAGGCCAAGGCCGAGTATATAGAGGATCAGGCTCTTGACGTTGGGGGTAAAATTGAGCGCCGTCATTAAGGCCGCTGCGGTCCAACCTGTGAAGAATATTCCCGCAAAGTAGGCGACACGCCGATACCAGAACGCCGCCGCCGCATCGTCCATGGGGATGAGGCGCACCACGACTGGGCTCTCGCCGCTTACTTGCCCCCGGACTATTCCGAGCAGTATGGCTGTAATCTGCATGATCACGCGCCAAGCGATAAGGGCCACCAGCATGGGAAGGACAAGCATGGCCAGAAGCGGCGGCCAAGTGAAGGCGTGGAAAGCACCGATGCTGGCCAAAGCAAAGACCAGTAAAGGAGCGATGGCCGCGAAAATCGAGCGGCCGATCATATGGTGACGTTTGGGCGCCCCCTCCATCGTGGCGGGCGCAGCCATTCGTCTGCCCGCGCGGACGAAAATACGTCGGACGACAAATTCGGCACCGAAGCCAAGCGCGGCAAACGCAACGAAGAGGAACAGGATCGATGCCGGACGCCGATCATTGATTTCGATCATGATCGTGGAGCGTGCCCCCGAAAACTCAGCGGGTGCTGCCGGAATGGCTTGTACGATGCCGCGCAAGTGCGCACGAACGGCGCTCGACCAGACCATGAAGTCGCTCGCTCTGGGTACAACAGGTACCTCAGCAGCGGGCGGCGGCGCACCTTTTGTGGTGATCCACGCTTTGATTTCCGGATCATCCAGGAGCTTGATGAGTTCCTCAACCTTTGCGGGAGGGGGCGGTGCTGCCGCGGTCTGCGCTGGCGAAGGCGACACCCACAATAAAGCGAGGCTCAACGCCAGCAGGACGCTTACCTTGGCGGTCAAGTCTCGGATTGCAGCTATGTGCATTCAAATCCCCTGACATTCTTTATACTATACGCTCAAGAAGACGGCCCGTCTCAAAAACAAATGGTGCGCTGGCGCATTTCCTGCATGCTCTGGCCCGGAGTCATTGAACCTGGCCGCGTTACCAACGACCTTTGCTCGCTCCCCGGATCTCATCCCGACTTTTGCTCCGGACACGACTCAATAACAGTAAAACCTCCAGGTTCATCGCGAAGGAAAGTCGAGCAAGCATCACACAGTTCGTGTATCGTTAGGCCATCACCATGCGAGGGGAATGGAGATGACCGAAGCTGCAAAGCGATATGCCAGGCATATCCGCGTTTTGTGCCTGCAACTTCTCGTTGGGGTAGTGTTGGTGGGCATTGAACCAATTGCCAGCCAGGCCCAGTCTTTCGAGCACGCGACAAAAGACAAGATCTTGGCAGCTTTGCCAAAGTTGGAAGAGGCGGCGCAACAAGTCATCGCCAATGGCGGGGTTCCGGGTATTTCTATTGCCGTCGTCTATCAGGATGAGGTGGTCTACTTGAAAGGCTTCGGCGTCAGGGAAGAAGGCAAGAGTGATCTGGTCGACGCCGATACGGTGTTTCAACTTGCCTCGTTCTCCAAGCCGATGGCCTCGACTGTCGTGGCGGCGATTGTGAGCGAAGGGGTGGCGAGTTGGGATTCGCGGATTGCCGACATCGATCCATCGTTCCAGCTTTACGACGCCTATCCGACCACACAAGTGACCGTGCGCGATCTCTTCTCTCACCGCAGCGGCCTCCCCGGAGGGGCCGGAAACGAACTCGAAGAGATCGGCTATGACCGCGAAGCGATTCTTCAACGGCTCCGCCAGGTCAAGCCGGAGAGCAGCTTTCGATCCGGCTACTCCTACAGCAATTTCGGCCTTACCGCGGGCGCGGTCGCTGTGGCCAAGGCGGCAGGCATGAGCTGGGAGGATGCGGCAGAGGCGAAGCTGTACAAACCGCTTGGAATGTCATCAACCAGCTCGCGCTACGCCGATTTCCTGACGCGAACAAACCGCGCTACCCTCCACGCCCAGCTCGACGGCAAATGGAGTGCGCTTGCCAAGCGCGATCCCGACGCGCAGTCACCCGCAGGCGGCGTCAGCTCCAATGCGCGGGACCTCGCTCAATGGCTCCGGCTTGAGCTCGGCAACGGCAATTATGACGGCAAGCCGCTCATCGACGCAGAAGCGATCAGCCAAACCCATCTGCCGCTGATGGCGCGCGGCAAAAACCCGGTGACCGGCGGATGGTCGTTCTACGGACTTGGCTGGAATGTGGAGTATGGCCGGTACGGCGAAGTTTGGGGCCATGCCGGCGCGTTCAGCACCGGCGCACGGACGCTGGTCAGTTTGCTCCCCGCCGAGGAACTCGGCATCGTCGTCCTTAGCAACGCCTTCCCGACGGGTGTTCCCGAGGGGCTTGCCGACACGTTCTTCGAGCTCGTGATGACCGGAAAGACGACGCAGGACTGGGTTATCGAATGGAACAACATCTACGGGCAGCTCTTTGGGCCGGCGATCGAGGCCGCGATCAAGCGTTACGGGACACCGCCCGCCTCCCCGCTGCCAGCGCTGCCGCTGTCTGCCTATGCCGGCACCTACTTCAATCCTTATATTGGCAAGGCAGTAGTAGCCGAAAAAGATGGCACGCTCGAAATCCGCCTTGGGCCAAAAGGCAAGGCGGTTTTCCCGCTCAGCCATTTTGATCGAGACCTCTACACCTACCGGCCATCCGCGGAGATGCCGACCATGCCCGTTGCGGTCACGTTCGAAATTGGGTCAGATCAAAAGGCGGCCCAGGTCAAGATCGACGATCTGAACGAACTTGGACTTGGCGTGTTGACTCGCATCGAGACTGACCGCCCCGCATCGCCTTAGCTTCGCTCCCGCAGCCAAGAGCCATCTTGGAAGCGCCTCGAACGTAGCTTGAATGGAGGTTATATCTCGGCCACATTCACGCGCTCGGCAAGCGCCGAAACCAGAGACATAGAAACAGGAATCGCAGGCTCAAGCGTTCACTTATTCACAGCAATGACTGCGAAGCAACGCGCTGATTCCAACGACCATGCTCATTGCTCGCCGCAATGGTCATCCAACTTGAAACTGTAGTTCCGGGTGCAGCGTTTGTTCTATCAATCTTGCGCGAGTTTCTCTCCCGGTTCAAGGAACCTCCCGCGAACCGATTTCCCCTCGACCTCTATCGTAATCTGATCTCCCGGGGAAATCGGAGCCGGTGCAACCTTCGCCGCAGCGCATACTGCTTTTGTAATTCTTTGAAATCCGTCCCGGCCCGTTGAAATGGCAGGTATCAAGCTCGCGAGACTAGACGAGTCCGGGGCCCATCCACACTCGTCATATACCGAGTTTCTGAGGGAGCTGGTCGCTAAATTGCTGTCGACACTAGGAGTAGTCGTACACGCAGATAAAAAGACGAAAGCGGTGGCAATCAAGACGTAGCAAGCTAATCTCATTTCAGCATTCCCCGATGGATATCGTTCAGGTGACTTCGCCAATTATCATCTTTTCAGTCTAGTTGCGACCGCGAAGACATTGCAGGGGAACGATGTCCAGCGTTGAGAAAGCAGCTCCTATGACGCCGCCGCTACGGCTGCCCTGCCCTTGCGTTTTAAATACGTATGACTAGAATCCTATTTGGCAGGGAACGTGCTGGGTCAAAGCCCTTGCCAAGTGCGGCTATTGGCCCGGCCTCTCCTGGAGAATAACGTGAGCGGTGGGGTGATCGACGAGCAGCCGGCAGCCGAGGACAAGCCCCAGCGCCGCCTGCGGTGGTCACTCATTGTTGTCATCCTCATCGCGCTGCTGCCTGCCACCGTGTACGCGAAGCTCACCCGCAACATCAGTCACATCGAAGTCACCCGCGAGGATTTGGGCGACGTCCGCCCGGCAAAGGCACCGACCGATGCGCTGAACATCCTCGTCGTCGGGTCGGACCAGCGAGACGACAGGTACGCAGGGGAGCGTGCGGACATCATCATGCTCGTGCACCTGTCCCCCACACGGAGCGAGGCGGCCGTGATCAGCTTCCCGCGCGACTCGCTGGTCCAGCTTCCAGCCTGCCGCTCCGGGGAAAGGCGGCCGGGTCAGCAGCGCCGTCTCGGCATGATAAACTCCTCGTTCAGCTTCGGCGGTATCGGCTGTACCTGGAAGACCATGGAAGCGCTCACCGGCATCCACATCGACCACTTCGTCACGGTTGATTTCACAGGCTTCAAAGGGATGGTGGATGCGATTGGCGGGGTGGACCTCTGCATCCCCGAGCCGATCCGCGACAACTACGTACAGCTCGACCTGCCCGCCGGGTGGCAGACGCTGCAGGGCGAACAGGCGCTGGGATACGTCCGTACCCGTCACAGTATTGGCGACAGGTCCGACATCGGCCGCATCCAGCGCCAGCAGGATTTCGTCGTCGCCATGGCGAAGAAGACGCTGAGCAGCTGGACTCTGATCAACCCGGTCAGGCTGCTTGGCTTCCTCAACACGGCTACCAAGTCCATTACCACCGACCCTGCCCTCACACTCGGCGTGATGTTAGACCTCGGACTCATTACCCGCAGGCTGTCGTCCGATAATATCCACTTCGTCATCACGCCGTGGCGCTACTCGACCAGCTACCCCGGCCGGATAGAGTGGCTCCAGGGACCGGCCAAGAAACTGTTCCGGTCGATCGCCGCCGACAAGCCCTTCACCGCGATCAAGGTCAGGGATACCCAGTCCATCCTGCCACCCACGAAGGATACCGTTCCTTACTTCCCAGAAGCGGCGGCCGCGACCGCTCCCTGCACACGTCCAGCCGGCTAGGCCAGCTATGATGCAGCGCTGACGTCCGCGTGATGCTATCGAGGGAGCCAAAACAGGTTCGCGCCGCTAATAGCCGACGCACGGCCCATTTGCGGTAAATCGTGTGTTTGCAGCTACCCTGCCGCTTCTAATTGATTGCCTAGTTTAAACAGCCGCTCATCACTGCCAACGATTGCCCGTAATTGATGATAGCGCGCCTTTGATCCGGCAGGCGTTCGCCGGTACATTCGGAACAGATTTTCGTCCGGAGTTTTGCCAAGGAAAAGCTCGTACGCCTCAGCAAGGAATTGCCTATAGTCTGGCATGTCGTAAAGATACTGCCAGTCCTCAACCTTCTTCGCCCACGTCGATATTAGCCAGCCATCTTGGAATTGAAACCCGTCATGTGCCAGGCCGGCGGCGGCGAGATAGACCCGCAACGTTTCCTCGGTGAACCCGTTGAGATGGAAATCTCCAGAGTGGACCTGATTGCCGAAGAGACAAACACGCCAATTATGAATGTACTCGAAGGTTCCTTCTTTGCGCATGAGGTCGATGATGCCGTATATCCACGATGTTTGAACAAATAGCTTGCCACCAGGCTTCAGAAGCCATGCCCAATCGAACAGCGCATTCATCATAAAGGCGTGTGGGATGTGTTCTAAAACGTCTTTTGCTGTGACCTCATCAAAGTGTCCGCGCGGCAGAAAATAAAGATCATGATCCCGAACTAGGACATCAGGTTTGCAAGCCGGATCACTGTCGAGATTCAGATATCCCGGCCTTTTATCGTAGCCGCAACCTATGTTGATTCTGGTTGGGATGTTTCCGGTCAAGGGCCGTCTGCTAGGCTTCAACCGCCTTTTGATCCGCTGCAAAAACATTCTGGCGTGCACAAGTTTATCCATTCATTCCCCCAAGTGTCTGATTTGGTTATCAACCGAGGAATCGAGGCGCGTCAACAGGTTTACGGGGCATTCCTGAATGAGCGTCATTTTACTCACCGCTGCAGCAACTACTTAAGAATGAATCAACTGCGACCTACGGTAGTCGGGAGGTTGAATATAATCCTCAACGGGATATTATCTTCGTTGGAGGGGGACCCAATGATACGTCAAGCAAGAAACTACCTAGCCCGATGGCTTTCAGGTCAGCAACCTGTAAAAATAAGCGGAAAATCTGCCACCGAAACAGCCGACCAATGCCTCAGACTTCATCAATCAGGCATTATTCCACAATACGAGGATATTTTGGCAGATGGCTATTGCCGTTTTCTGAAAGATGGTGACGTCGCTATTGATATCGGCGTCAACCATGGGGTGCATTTTGATAGATTGAAAGAATGCGTGGGTCCCAACGGTTACGTTGTGGGTTTTGAACCGGTCCCCGATTTTGTCGCTATTGTTCACTCACGTCATGGCAAGGTCATCGATCTGCGCCTAAAGGCATTGTCATCTGAACCCGGATGGGGTGAATTTCTGCATATGACGAAATCAATCGGAGAGTCGGGTTTTAAGGAGCGAACGACGAGCGAAGATCGCGGCGCAAAAGTTATAAAGGTTGAAATCAGCACCCTCGATATCGAGTTCACGGGTATCCCAAAGATCGACTTCATCAAAATTGACACCGAAGGGCACGAGATTTCGGCTCTGAAGGGAGGACATGAGGTTATTGCGCGCACCCGCCCTATCATAAGTGTTGAGTATGGCAGTCCTACCTACAGCCTGTACGGACTGACTGCCGAAAGCCTCTATGATTGGGCCGACGAGAATGGTTATGGGATATCCGATTTATTCGGCAATCTTGTAAAGTCGCGCAAGGAGTGGGTGTACGTCTGTGATCGTTCCTATTGGGACTTTTTTCTCGTTCCAAGAGAAAAGGCCGAAATTTGGCCTTCCGTCTTTGCTTGAGATGAGAAACCACACTACGTGTCGACACTACGGCCTCTGAGGAGCCACGGAGAAATGTTTTTCCGCGAGATGAACACAGGCCATATGGTGGCTCAAGCGAAGCAACGGTGTCGTACGAACCTCATCCCACGGAGCAAGTACGACATCGATCTCCTCCGAGGCGTCTAGCTTGGGCCGGCCGGTGAGTTTGGCATCAAGTGCGAGGAAGTAGTGGATCATATTGTCCTGATTGGTCCAATTGGCATAGAGTGAACCGAGCGCGATAACGTGCTGGCTCCTCGCATAACCCGTTTCCTCCAAAAGCTCGCGCTTGGCCGTGTTCATTGGTGTGATATCTGTTTTGTCGACAACGCCACTGGGTAGACCCGTGACCACTAAACCGGCCCCGTGCCTATATTCCTTTGTCAGGACAACATCGCCTTGTGACGTGATGGGTAAAACGCAGACCCAATCCGGGTACTCCAGCACGTAGTACGGTTCGATAACGACTCCGTCGCTGCGGCGACAGCTATCGGATCTGACCTTGATCCAGCGATCTTCCAGTTCAACCCGGCTCGACATAACTTTCCAAGGTTCAATCATTGCGCTTCATCTTCTGTGATTATGCCGCGGCTTGAACACGACGGGCGGTTTTTGCAATGTCGACAATGGTCGCTGCAACTAAAGGAGGCCTTCCGCGAATCTGACCATATTCCAGTAGGACAAATCCCGACCTGAACCTTTTTGCTTCATCTCGACCAAGATATCCTCAAAGTGATCGTCGGTTCGGACTTCATGGAGATGCTCTTCGATCTCATTCAGGCTGAACTGCAGCCGGTAATACAAATCTCGCTTCATCAAAGGACAACCCATAAAGCGTTGATAAAGAAATGCGCCCGTATGTATTTGAGAACGGGTCGCTATGCGCCGGCACATTTCCTTCACGAACGCCGGCTTCGACAATTTTTGCAGTTCAGCCTCTTTCGCGCGCACCAACCGCGGAAGATAGCCGCTCAGCTTTTGCAATTGATCCCGCGAAAGTGCGTCCAAATGAGGCCGCAACTGATCTGGCGTATAGAATATTTCGACGCTTTCGGCTATCGGGGCGATGGCGGCGGTCAAACCCTTTTCGCCTTTGTTGATTGTCCAAAGCCGGGAATTAACCGGCAGGTAGTTTTGCCAGAAATTCTGAAATTCTTCACTGAAGAAAATCCGATGATTTACACTGATACAGAAAGACTGAATGTGGTACGTATATTCGTGATTTTCGAACGGGGCAGCAATATCAGCTGTCGAATTTGCCAGCCTGTTGAATAAGTCTGGCAAACCTTCTTTAAAGTAATAGACGCTATCATTTAAATAGCAGACGCGACGCGGCCTTAGCCTGTCCCGAATGAAGAGCGTGGCGTCTCGGTAACCGCCAATATCAAAACCGTTGTTATTCCTGATCAGGATGTGTGCGCAATGCTTCTTGAGCTCAGATAACCGTTCATCGTTCAACGGATGGTTGACCACCGCAATGACGTTAATACCCAAGGCGTTGAAGGCCGACAAAGCGTTTGTAACGTACCAGGGAAACGCTTTCGGCTGCCATATCAAGTAAACTGCGTAGACATCCCCCTGCTCCGCTTGCGCCCCAACGTGATGATCGATCTTGGGCGGTCTTGATAGGCATCGACGCTCTGACCAAGCTTTTAGAACCCTTAAGTCGTGATATAGAAAGCGGACAAGCCGGCGCAACGGAATCATAGCAATTCGTCTGATGACTTTAAGGATCACAAGAACTCCAGCGCAGACATGTTGTCTGGTGGACTTAACGGCTTCCCGAGGATAGTCAAGTGGACCACTTCTCCTGACTTCGATGCCGAGCCGAAGTAGCCAACACCAGGCACTACAAAGGGGATTGACGACCGCGTGCGACACTCTAATAGCTAACACATGAATCGACTTATATTCCTTGCGGCCATAAACATCGCCTTGAAAATCCCGGAATCATGCGTCTTGTGATGATCGAGGTACAAAGCGGGGATTATCTCGGCGAGGATGACATCATCCGGTTTGAGGATGTATACCGGGCGGCAATAGATTTCAGCGACAGGACAGAACGCTCTGGTCCAGCCCACGGACAGGCCGGGCGCAGACATGAAATTATCGACGGAGAGATTAGTTGGCCAAGAAAGCATTGGTAACAGGCATAACGGGACAAGACGGTGCATATCTTGCGCAGCTTCTGTTGGACAAGGGCTATGAGGTTCATGGTCTGGCACGGCGTTCCAGTACCTCGGAAGTGAACCTGACCCGGCTCGAATGGCTGGGGATCGAGAACGATGTCCATATCGTCGACGGCGATTTGCTCGACCTTTCCGGGCTGCTTCGCACGATGAAGGAGGTCAAGCCCGACGAGGTCTATAATCTTGCCGCACAATCATTCGTCAAATCGTCCTGGCAGCAGCCTTTCCTGACCGGTCAGGTTACGGCGCTCGGCGTCACCAACATGCTTGAGGCGGTGCGGCTTGAAAAACCCGATGCTCGGTTCTACCAGGCTTCCTCCTCGGAGATGTACGGGCTTATTCAGGAACCGATGCAGTCCGAAACCACGCCGTTTTATCCACGCTCGCCCTATGCGGTTGCCAAGCTCTATGGTCACTGGCTGACGGTCAATTATCGGGAAAGCTTCGGGCTTCATGCCTCGAGCGGTATTCTGTTCAATCATGAATCGCCGCTGCGCGGCATCGAGTTCGTCACGCGCAAGGTCACCGATGCCGTCGCACGCATCAAGCTTGGCCTTGCCAAGGAACTGCGCCTTGGCAATATCGATGCCAAGCGGGACTGGGGTCATTCCAAGGACTATGTTCGTGCCATGTGGATGATGGTGCAGGAAGACGTTGCCGACGATTATGTCATTGCAACGGGCCGCACCACCACTGTCCGCCACATGTGCGAGATCGCCTTTAGCCATGCGGGTCTGAACATCGACGACCACCTCATCATCGACCCTGCCCTGTTCCGCCCGGCGGAAGTCGATGTCCTTTTGGGCAATCCCAAGAAGGCCAAGGACAAATTCGGCTGGGAACCGAAGATATCGCTCGAAGACATGATCGTTGAAATGGTCGAAGCCGATTTGAAGCGATTGACCAAATGAATGCAGCAAGCTCGAAAAGAGTGGAACAATGAAATCAGACACGTCCTTTGAACATCGTATCCTCATAACCGGTGCCAACGGATTCGTCGGATCTTGGCTTCAGCGGGAACTGAAGTCTCGCGAGCACGAATTGGATATTACCATATTTCCCTTCGGCCACGGGACGACCTCGCTCCCCACTTTGGATGTGCGGAAATATGATCAGCTCGTCAAACTTGTCGACGATTGTCAACCAACCGCAATCATTCATTTAGCGGCTGTAGCGGCACCAACCGAGGCGCACAAAGCGCCACGACTAGCCTGGGACATCAATGTCACCGGCACCATGAACATGGCTTACGCAACAATGGAGGCAGCGCCGGATGCGCGATTCATCTTTGTAAGCAGCTCGGAAACGTACGGAGAGTCGTTCAACGATTCCATGGGTAAGCCGATCGACGAGAACGCCGTTCTCAAGCCCATGAACGCATATGGGGCTAGCAAGGCAGCGGCCGATGTACTGATCGGGCAGCTTGCCCACGAGGGTCTGAACACCATTCGTTTTCGGCCGTTCAATCACACTGGACCGGGCCAAACTGACGCTTATGTTGTTGCAGCATTTGCAAAGCAATTGGCGGAGATTTCTGCCGGCCTCAGGTCACCCATTATTAATGTAGGCAACCTGACGGCGTATAGAGATTTTCTAGATGTGCGTGATGTGGTTCGGGCTTATGCTGACGTAGCCCTTTTTGATTTTCCGGGCAGTCACGGACAAGTATTCAATCTTGCGTCAGGGAAGACACGACGAATACAAGACATTCTTGATCTGTTGATTAATATATCCGGCCAGAAAATCGACGTCCAGTTTGATCCAAAGCGACTGCGCGCCAGTGCAGTTGAAAGCGCATCCGGTGATGCGGCCGCAGCGCTCCACACACTCAACTGGCGACCTACAATCCCATTTGAACAAACCTTGACCGAGGTATTTGAGTATTGGAAAGAGAATGCGGCGAGCCGTCACGCAATCCGAGCCTCCCCTGCTCGTTGAAGTTCAGTTCATTGGCGTGAACGAGTGATCTCGCGGATACGGCTTTCAACTGCCGCTCCTACCGATACTTTGCTGTATTTTTCGTCTACCAGGATCTTCCCAGCTGCGGCCTTGCGTTCACGGAGCTCTCGATCACCGAATACGAGCTTGAATGCCTCAACGGCGGACTCCATTCGGGGCTCGGCCCAAAATTGATTTTCAGACCATATATATTCATGAGGCTCGACCGGTCTCATGTCATAGGCAATCGGAAAGCCAGTTGCCTCAGAGAGGAAGTCTTTGCTGCCGGAAAAGTCGGTGCCTACTACCACGTTTCCAAATGTCATCGCTTCGACCATGCCAAGCCCAAAGCCCTCGGCACGATGGAGGGACACATAGCAGTCACAAGCGCGGATCAAACCGAGCACTTCTCGTCTCGACATCGTCGTGTCTATCACCCTGATCCTTGGATCGACTTCGACAGCAAGACGGATTTTCTCCTTGATATCAGGGTGATGCGTTTCGGCGCCCGTCGATTTAATTATCAATCCGACGTTGTCATCCCGATCGGGAAATGCCTTTTGAAATGCTTCAAGGACGCCCAGTGGATTTTTGCGGTGCGGGGACGAAAAGTAGTCGAATGAAAACAGGAAATAGAAGCGCTTCTCGTCCATTCCCAATGACTCACGATCAGGGTAATCGGCGTCTTTGACAACGACGCAGGGAGGAATGATGGTGATTGGGCCAGAGAAAATACCTTTGAACGCATCGTGAACAAATTGATTGGGTACCCACATTTCGTTGATCTGGCTCAACAGAGGCGCCCATTCTTTAGGAGCTTGCGGAAGTTCCCAATAGGTTCGCAATATGCGGTAGCTGCCAGTGGTCAACCGCGGATCTATGTATGCAAATACCGTCGCCAGTTGATCGACAGTGACTTCGGTCACGCTAATGTCGTAGCGATGGTCGCGATCGTATCGTTCCGGCATAAACTCGCCAGTGATGCGGGATTCGACTCCCACGCGATAAGGGTAGATACCAAAATCCATCCGCCGTTGAGCCACAGCTGACACTAACCCACGCAACGATTCCGCCAGACCTAACCCGGCTTCCACATATCCAATGAACAAGACACCTTTTCGCTTTGGAAAGGGTTTCAATGGTCGAAGTACATATTTCTTGAATGCTTGTAATATTTTCTGTCTGATTTTGGCTAATCGTGGTCGTAGGCGGGAGAACGTCGAATCCCAGCTGGGACGAACCGCATCGCGAAAACCCGGGAAGGCGGCGATCCTGGCACTCCAGTTTCTAACCGCCGAGACGCTGTCTCTGTCGCCGCCTTCGTTCATATGGGAACCCGGCCCCCTGCCCTTAAACCTATCGCGTCCGACAAACGCAACGTCCGTTAGGTGATCAACGGAGTTACCGTCTATGTCAAGTCTGGTGAGGTAGGGGTAGCAGGGCTGATCTGCTTCAACCGGATCTGGCTCCCCAAGCATGGGACTGATTGCGAGCGATGTCCGTCTAACTATGAAATGCGAAATAGGCGCTTTGCAAGAGCACTCGCAACCGAAGTGAACCACACAGAAGGCTGAGCTTTGAAAGCCATCGGTTGCCTTTGTACAAACGTCCGGATTAACGATCGCTTACGATATGCTTCAAATAAATAACCGGGCCTTCCAACGGTGCCATATCATAATTGATTTGATCCGGTTGGCTGACATTTTCGCGCTTCGCCGCCCTGACCGCGCGGTAGCTTTTTTTCCGCTCGATTTTCAAGGATTGGTTGGGTTCAACTTCAATCGTGTCTGTCATAAATGACTCCTATGATTGGCGATATAGGAGACCACAACGCAACCATCGAGTCCATTATCACCCGCCCCATCATATCGGCTGATACTCCTCGCCTTTTGGACAATCCTTGGGATCGCCGGCGCCGAAATGGCAGCAGAATGGGCCATGCAATCGCGAGAAAAGAACGAGCGAGCGCGCTCTTTTCCAGGCTTTTAGGTCTCAGTGGTTGTCAAGGGCTTTCAAAACGAATAGACGGGCGACATCGAAAATTGTGGTCACAGGCGAACCTCTTATGGAGTTTCAACCATTAATAATCAGAGGTCTCGCTATATGCCAATCAGAAGTAAGATTCCCCGCATGCAGCACCGACTTAAATTTATTGTCCAAATGACGGGTGCCGGAAAGATGACCCCAAAATTCTTTCCAGTTTAGTTTGCTACCCCAAACGGCCATCTTGTGATTGTAAGCGCGCCTCCGACAATGCCGAGCCGGAGTAACTGGAAACGCGCGGAAGTATCCCGGAGTAGACTACATGAAGATCATTCCAACCATAATGAGTGGTGGCGCAGGGGCACGGTTGTGGCCAGTGTCGCGCGAGGCCCATCCGAAGCCTTTCATTAAGCTAGGCGATGGCAAGAGCCTGCTTCAGCATGCCTTCCTGCGGGCGGCTTTGCTACCGGACGTAGAGCAGATCCTCACCATTACGAATCGCGAACTCTTTTTCAAGACTGAGGACGAGTACCGGGAAATTAACGATTCAGACATTGCATGCACCTACCTGCTCGAGCCGATGGGGCGCGACACCGCAGCTGCCACCGCCATCGCCGCGCTGCATGTTCAGCAGGCCTACGGCGACGATGCGATTATCATCCTTTTCCCCGCCGACCACATGATCAGAGATCTCGACGCTTTTCGTGCCGCCGCCGTAAGGGCAATTGACCTCGCATCGAGTGGGCGTCTTGTGACGTTCGGGATCAATCCTGAGTTTCCCGAGACTGGCTACGGTTATATCGAAGCAGATGGACAAAATGTCGTCCGCTTTGTCGAAAAACCCGACCTCGCGCGGGCAAAGGAATATGTCGCATCGGGACAATTCTACTGGAATTCAGGCATGTTCTGCTTTTCAGCCGGAACCATGATCGGATTGATGCAGCAACATTGCCCCGACATCCTCGATCAATGCCGCAAGAGTCTGCTCGCAGCGCACCAATCCAGCGCAGCAAGTGGAACACAGGTGGCCCTCGATCGCGATCTGTTCGCGCAGGTTCCCAAAAATTCCATCGACTATGCGGTTCTCGAAAAAGCCGAAAATGTCGCCATGGTTGGCTGCGATATCGGCTGGACGGACATCGGTTCCTGGAACGCAATTTCCGAACTGATCGAGCCGGACGAGTCCGGAAACCGGATCAATGGCGACACCGTTCTCATTGCGACCGAAAATTGCTTTATCCAGAGCAGCGGCGACAGGCTAGTCGGCACCGTCGGGGTCCAAGATCTGGTGATCGTCGATTCCGCAGATGCTGTTTTGGTTGCACATAAGGATCATACACAAAACGTGAAGCAACTGTTTGCCCAGTTAAAGGCGAACGGCCATGAGGCGCATAGTCTGCATCGAACGGTTCATCGCCCGTGGGGCACCTATACAACCCTTGAAGAGGGTCAGCGGTTCAAGATCAAGCGCATTGAAGTCAAACCCGGTGCTAGCCTGAGCCTTCAGATGCATCATCACAGATCGGAGCATTGGGTGGTTGTCAGCGGAACAGCGAAAGTCGTCAACGGCGACCAAGAGCTGATCCTTGCCACGAATGAATCGACTTATATTCCTTGCGGCCATAAACATCGCCTTGAAAATCCCGGAATCATGCGTCTTGTGATGATCGAGGTACAAAGCGGGGATTATCTCGGCGAGGATGACATCATCCGGTTTGAAGATGTATACGGACGGCAATAATCCTGGAATAGACAATATATTTGATTCACTGGCGGCGGACGAAACAATTCGCTGACGTGATTGCAACGACGGAGAGATTAGTTGGCCAAGAAAGCATTGGTAACAGGCATAACGGGACAAGACGGTGCATATCTTGCGCAGCTTCTGTTGGACAAGGGCTATGAGGTTCATGGTCTGGCACGGCGTTCCAGTACCTCGGAAGTGAACCTGACCCGGCTCGAATGGCTGGGGATCGAGAACGATGTTCACATCGTCGACGGCGATTTGCTCGACCTTTCCGGGCTGCTTCGCACGATGAAGGAGGTCAAGCCCGACGAGGTCTATAATCTTGCCGCACAATCATTCGTCAAATCGTCCTGGCAGCAGCCTTTCCTGACCGGTCAGGTTACGGCGCTCGGCGTCACCAACATGCTTGAGGCCGTGCGACTGGAAAAACCCGATGCCCGGTTCTACCAGGCTTCTTCCTCGGAGATGTATGGGCTCATCCAGGAGCCGATGCAGTCCGAAACCACGCCGTTTTATCCACGCTCGCCCTATGCGGTTGCCAAGCTCTATGGTCACTGGCTGACGGTCAATTATCGGGAAAGCTTCGGGCTTCATGCCTCGAGCGGTATTCTGTTCAATCATGAATCGCCGCTGCGCGGCATCGAGTTTGTCACGCGCAAGGTCACCGATGCCGTCGCACGCATCAAGCTTGGCCTTGCCAAGGAACTGCGCCTTGGCAACATCGACGCCAAGCGGGACTGGGGTCATTCCAAGGACTATGTTCGTGCCATGTGGATGATGGTGCAGGAAGACGTTGCCGACGATTATGTCATTGCAACGGGCCGCACCACCACTGTTCGCCACATGTGCGAGATCGCCTTTAGCCATGCGGGCCTGAACATCGACGATCACCTCATCATCGACCCTGCCCTGTTTCGCCCGGCGGAAGTCGATGTCCTTTTGGGCAATCCCAAGAAGGCCAAGGACAAATTCGGCTGGGAACCGAAGATATCGCTCGAAGACATGATCGTTGAAATGGTCGAAGCCGATTTGAAGCGATTGACCAAATGAATGAACGTCGTGCATGCGTGCAATTGGCCGCGGCCAACTACAGCGCCGTAGGAGGCAATTGATATGCTGCAAAGCGTATGGCGCTATCGCCATTTTATCCTGGCCTCAATTCGTGGGGATCTTCGTGGCCGTTTTGCCAGATCGCGCTTGGGTGCGTTCTGGTTCATTCTGCATCCGCTCGCGCAGTCACTCATATTTTCCATCGTCCTTGCAGAAGTAATGCGGGCGCGCATGCCCAATATCGACAACCAGGCGGCCTATCCAATTTACCTCCTGTCAGGAATGGCGGCGTGGGGGCTCTTCAGCGAAATTTTGAACCGCAGTCTGAATATTTTCATCGAACAGGGTTCTGCGATGAAAAAGATCTCGTTTCCCCGGTTGTGCCTGCCGGTTATTGTTTTGGGAAGCGCGTTGATCAATCACGTTCTTCTGCTGGCGGCCATTCTGGTCATCTTCATGTTTTTTGGACATTTTCCGGGTCTCGCCTGGTTTTACCTGATCCCGGGTATGGCGATTATTTCGATACTTGCTTTCGGCATTGGTGTCTTCCTGGGCGTTCTCAATGTGTTTGCGCGCGACATCGCGCAGTTCATGAGTGTTTTCATGCAGTTGTGGTTCTGGTTTACGCCGATTGTCTATCTGAAATCGGTTATCCCCCCGAAGTTCCTTCCATTTATCGAACTCAATCCGATGACTCCGCTGGTGGGTCTCTATCAGGACGCGCTGCTTCTCAATCAAGGGCCATCATGGGTAGGTCTGTGGCCTGCCGTTTTCTTTGGCGCGATAGCCGTAGCCTTATCGTTCGTCGTTTTCCGGCGTGCCAGCCCTGATCTTGTGGATGCTCTTTGATGTCTGTTGTCCTTAACGTTTCCAATGTTACCAAGTGCTATGCAACCTACAGGAGCAACCTCCAGCGCTTTGCAAACTGGTTCGGCGCATCTATCGCACCCACAAGCGAATTCCTGGCGAGCAAGAACATTTCATTTCAGGTGATGCAGGGTGAAGCTGTCGCGCTGATTGGCCAGAATGGTGCAGGCAAAAGCACGATACTTAAAATGGTTACCGGTACGGTGCGCCCTACTGAAGGTACGATCAGTGTAAATGGACGTATCAGTGCAATACTGGAGTTGGGTCTCGGATTTAATGCCGAGTTTACCGGGCGACAAAATATTTATCAGGCCGGAGGCCTTATGGGGTTCTCACAGCAGGAACTCACGGAAATGATGCCTGCTATTGAAGATTTTGCCGAGATCGGTGAATTTTTCGATCAACCGATTCGTGTCTACTCAAGCGGAATGATGGCACGCTTGGCATTTGCGCTTGCCACGGCAAAGCGCCCCGACGTCCTTATCGTCGATGAGGTACTTTCGGTTGGCGACAGTTACTTCCAGCACAAAAGTTTCGATCGTATCCGGCAGTTCAAGGCGCAGGGCTCGTCTATTCTCCTCGTGACCCACGGTCTGGGCGACGTGCGTGCTTTGTGTGACCGAGTTATCCTCTTGGACAAAGGTACCGTCCTGAAGGATGGTGATCCCGATGAAGTTGTCGACTTCTACAATGCGATGATCGCCGACCGGGAGAACGCCAAACTTTCCGTTGAACAAAAGCGCAATGACAAGGGTTGGCTGCACACACGCTCAGGTACGTTTCAGGCGTTTGCCGCTAGTGTCCAACTCTTGGATGCCAAGGCATTGACGCCGGTTAGCACTGCAGTCGTGGGTCAGAAACTGATTCTGCGCGTCGATGTCGAAGTGAAGGAGCAGCTGCCAAAGCTTGTCCTCGGGCTGATGCTGCGAGATCGTACCGGGCATATCATTTGGGGGACGAACACTTGGCATACACGCCAAATCCTTGAGAAACCAGCCGTTGGCCAAAAATTGCATTTTGATATTGCGTTTAGCTGCGATCTTGGTCCGGGCTCTTATGGTTTTTCGACGGCAGTCACGGGATCAGACACGCATCTCGACGCCAACTATGAATGGCAGGACAACGTCGTGGTTTTTGACGTCGTCAATACAACTCGGCCGATCTTTGTGGGCTCATCGGCTCTTAATGCGCAGATCGAAATAGTGAGAGGTTGATCCGATGGATTTGCTTGGCCGTACCCTCATGACCATCAATTGCACCGATGCAGAAACTATCCGCAAAGTTTCTGACGCAGGCACGATAATTGAAACCTCAGGTGGTCCGGTTCAGATCATGCACAATGGTCTCAAGGTCGTCGCTGGCGGTTATTACGGCGATTGGATGGCACACGTCATACGAGCTCTACGGGGACATCACGAGCCACAAGAGGAGCTCATTTTTGACAGCATTGTGCGGTTCTCGCGCCACAACTCATTAGTCGTCGAACTTGGAGCTTTCTGGGCTTATTATAGCCTTTGGTATTTGAAAGACGTTCCTGGCTCCCGGGCAATTTGCGTCGAACCCGATTCCCTTAATCTTCAGGTCGGGCAGAAAAATGCGTCGTTAAACAGTCTGCAGAACCGCGTGGATTTTCACAACGCCTGGATCGGTGGCACCTACGCTGATCAACTTACATTTCGTGCTGAGAGCAAGAAGCAAGATGTTACCTTGCCGTGTTTTGATATGGACCACCTGGTTACGCTTTGCAATGATGACGTAATCGAAGTTTTGCACTTGGATGTGCAAGGTGCAGAACTTGCCTTTCTGGAGTCGATGCACTCCGCCGTTTCAAGAAATCTAGTTCGTTTTCTCGTTGTCTCAACGCATCACAGTTCAATTTCGGGTTCGAAGACAACTCACAAAGATTGTGTGGCTGCAGTGACCCGCTTGGGCGGCACAATTTTTGTGGAGCACGATGTTCAAGAATCATTTAGCGGCGATGGTCTCATCGTTGCGAGTTTCTTCGAACAGGATGCTCGTTTGAAATTTCCTGAAATTAGTCGCAATACGGCACGTAATTCATTGTTCCCGGAGCTTTGATGTTCATTTCATACGCACAAAATTTCGAGGATGTGATCCTTTGGCGTGCCCTCAAACATTTAGAGAACGGCTTCTACATCGATATAGGCGCACAGGATCCGGTCATCGATTCCGTCAGCCGCGGATTCTATGAGAAAGGTTGGCGCGGGCTGCATGTGGAGCCAACGGCGACCTATGCCGGGAAATTACGCGCCAACCGCCCTGACGAAGAAGTTGTGCAATCAGCGATAGGAAATGGAGAGGGAGAAATCGCCTTTTTCGAGATTCCTGAAACCGGATTGAGTACCGGGGATTTGGCAGTAGCAGAATTGCACAGGGCGAATGGCGTCAAAATTGTAGAAACCACGGTGCCATTGATGGCGCTCAACAAACTGTTCGAACATGTCGGCCCGCGTGAAATTCATTGGCTCAAAATCGACGTGGAAGGAATGGAGCAATCCGTTCTGGAAAGTTGGCTGCCGTCCAGCGCAAAGCCTTGGATTGTAGTGATGGAGAGTACCAAGCCCAATTCGCAGATACCTTCGCATGAATGTTGGGAGCCGATACTGCTCGGTATAGGTTATGAGTTCGCTCATTTCGACGGGCTAAGCCGCTATTATGTCTCATCAGAACGTCTCGATCTAAAGAAGGCCTTTGGTGTGGGGCCGAATATTTTCGACGATTTTGCGATTTCTGGAACAGCTCAAACGAGTGTCGCCACAGTTGTTAACAAACGCGCAGAAGAGCTAGAAAAACTTCTTGCCACGCAAAACATCGAGATATCCGATCTGAAACAGCAACAGAACAAACAGGTTATCGAGATATTTGACTTGATGAATGTTGTTTCGAAAAGCGAACTCAAGAACAGTGAACTTGAAGAACTAGTGTCAGTAAAAGCCCATGAGCTGGAGGCTATTTACAAGAGCTGGTCTTGGAAAGTGACATATCCATATCGTAGATTCATGCGATTATTTCGCCTATAGCAGCAGTGATTCGGTTGCAAGGTGTCTCTCAGCTGCAACCAGCTATATTGAACATGGGAAATCCAATGTCTACCTCGCCCAAAGGCACGGTTCTTATCCTCAGCACGTATCCGCTCGTCGCGCCCAAACATGGTGGCGAAGTGCGGCTGTTGAATATCAAGCGTGTCTATGAGAACGCGGGGTGGAGCGTTGTTCCCCTCGCCGTATACCCGGAAGAGGCTTACCCGAAATGGAATACCGGGCCTCGTGACGTCGGATTTCCCGCCGATAGCTCCTACAGGCTGTTCAATGGCCAGAACCTTCCGTTCGTTACGGATATCGCTTCTGGAGCATTTGCAAGCAGTGAGGATGGCGCGTTGCCGCAAATCCTCGCGAACATTCCAGATCGTATTGATGTAATCCACGTTGAACAGCCGTGGCTGTGGCCACTGGCCAAGGCACTGCGGGAAAGCCCAAAATATTCTTCATCGTTCCTTGTCTATGGTTCGCAAAACATTGAGGCTCCGCTGAAGCGCGGCATCTTCAATGATTGGAATATCGTGGAGTGTGAAGATGCCATTGAGGCGGTCGATCAGCTCGAGCGGAAGGCAGCAGGGGAAGCCGACTTGACTGTTGCCGTAACGCAGGAAGAGGTCGACGTCTTGACGAGCTGGGGCGTGAAGAATGTCAAATTGTTGCCGAACGGCATCGAACCCTGGCAAGCCGACGAGGACGCCATTGCAGAGTGGCGCCAGAAGCTCCCGAAGCACCCTTGGCTTCTCTATGTGGCGAGCGCGCATCCGCCCAATTTTACCGGTTTCGCGCAAGTTTTTGGAGAATCCCTTGGATGCTTTCCTCCAACCAGCAGGCTGGTCATTGCAGGCAGCGTGACCGAGCACATTTATCAAGTTATGAGCAATACGAAATGGTCGACCTTGAATCTGTCGCGACTGCAACTGTTGTTCACACTGTCCGATCGTGATCTTGCTGCGGTTAAATCGTTGGCGCATGGCTTTATCCTGCCAATACCCTTCGGCGGCGGCTCGAATATCAAGACCGCCGAAGCTCTGTACTCCGGCGCGTACGTTGTCGGCACACCATCTGCCTTCAGGGGCTTTGAATCGTTTGTTGAACTCCCGGAAGTGATCGTGGGAGCCAATGCAAAGGAATTTCAACGCGCGGTTAAGGATGTCCTTGCTCGCCCGCGAGCCGTGCCATTGCAGGCTGGCTCTCAACAATCGGAACTTCGTCAAAGCCTGCGCTGGGACGTTTGTCTGGCTCCTTTGCCAGCGATGGTTGACAAACTGAAACGCGAAAAGGTGCGTAGTGAGTAAAATCTGGTTTGATGTTACGTCGATACTTCAGTGGAATCGACCAGCTGTTGGCGTTATCAGGGTCGAGGCGGAATGTGCCAAATATGCGCTCGACCAATTAGGGTCGGGGGTCGAATTCTGCCGCTTTGATCGTCATGCGGGTTATATAAAGGTCCCAGCCTCCGACGTAAGGCAGACAATTGACAGGATTGGCCACGCTCACCAGACTCCCGTTGTATCACCGGCGATGGATGGCACACTCGCCCGCCCTGCTCTCCCCCTGATTATTCGACTGGCGATAGTCGTTAAGCGTGGTTTGAGCAAGCTACCGCGCGGCATCGGCGAATCTATCTTTCGTTCCCTGTCCCTCAGACGCGAAGCTGCAGAGGCAGGTATCAACGGCCTCCGGGAGTTCCGAAGAGCTTTTGGTGCCCTGCGCCGTCCGGTGGGCCGAACCGCTCCGCTACTAGCACGTTTGACACCCGACATGGCGAACGCCCCATTCTCCAAGGGAGACGTCTACATATCACTTGGCCTGGATTGGGATCAGAAAAACCTCGTTTATATCGCTGAACAGAAAGAACTTTTGGGCTTTAGAGCAATATTCTGTTGCTACGATGTGATCCCGGTCAAATACCCTCATCTTTGCGTTGGCGATGTCGCTGCAAAGTTTGCGCATTATTTCGCCGATCTTGCTTGGTGTGCCGACGAATTTGTGAGCATTTCCGAATGCAGCAAACGCGACTTGCTGGCCCTGTTGAACGAACTCGGGACACCTGTACCCGAGACAACCGTTATCAAGCTTGGCAGCCACCTTCCAGCATCGAACGATTCTGACGTTTCCCACCACACGAAGGAAGCAGTCGGTGATCGCTTCATCCTTTTCGTTTCGACGATCGAGCGTCGGAAAAATCACGAAACGCTTTATCGTGCATATACGCGCCTTGTCGATAAAGGCGTTAAAAACTTGCCGAAACTGGTGTTCGTCGGCATGCCGGGCTGGGGCGTAAATGACTTTCTGGCCGATCTGCGATTTGATGGGCGTGTAAAGAATCGCGTTGAAATGCTTACAAATGTGAGTGATGCGGATTTGACCTGGCTTTATAAAAACGCGCTTTTCACAGTTTTTCCATCTTTATACGAGGGTTGGGGCCTGGCCGTCGCCGAAAGCCTTTCTGCAGGCAAATTCTGTCTCGCTTCGAATGTCGCCTCCATCCCGGAAGCTGGCGGCGATCTCGTTGAGTACCTCGATCCGTGGGATGTTGAAAAATGGGCCGAGCGCCTTGAATGGTACTTCAACAATCCCAAAGCATTGTCGGAAGCGGAAAAGCGTATCGGAAAAGAGTATAACGCCCCGAGGTGGGAGAACACGGCGGGGACCGTGTTTGGTAGGGCCGAGGCATTGCTTGGCATTGGCACCGCGAACCCCGTCGGCGATTGACATTTGACGCTATCCATCGGCAGTTGAAGCCATCTATTGGCTTGTTCTGCGGCAAGGTATCGAGAAGAAATGTCAGCCAACGCAAAGTCATGGCCATCAATTTTAACGTTAGGCGGGAGAACATGTTCAATTTCTTAAAATTATCCTCGAAAAAGGCTCAGGCTTCGTCAGATACCCGCTTACAACAAGCCAGAAAAGCTCGCGCTACTCTCGGCGATGATTTCTTTGGAGGATGGGAAGAACAGGACGCTGCACTTTTTGCCAAATACTCCGCGCCATCTGCCCCCCAGCAAGGCAAGATTATTGACTATTTCGGGATTCGGACCAGTGCAGACCTTCATCCGTGGGCGTCCCATATGGCGGGTACAGTAAATGCTTCGCCACCAATTCCAGACGATCAACTCCGCGCTGAAGCTATCGAATATTTTGCGACACTTGATGCGCTTGAACGAGCTCCGGCCGGCTCGTTCACCGTGGCAGAATTTGGTGCGTCTTACGCCCCGTGGACGTGTTTTTCCGCTGTTATTGCAGCAAGATCCGGGCGCAAGGACATCTCCGTAACGGCCGTGGAGGCGAGCAAGTACCTGTTTAGCCTCATAGATGGTCATCTTGCCGAGAATGGCATTTCAAAAGATTCCATACACGTCAACCTGATCAATGGAGCTGTCGCATCCGAAGAGTGCACGCTCTATTTTCCGAAAGTTGCCAACGCTGGAGAAAACGGCGGTCGAACTGAAACGCATATGGTGGATGTTGATTATGTGGGGCGCGCAGTCGATCACGAGGAGGTTAGAGGGTACCGGATCGCTGACTTATTGCCGCAGGGTGTTACGGACTTGGTCCATGTCGATATTCAGGGAATGGAACACATTGTCCTTTCCTCATCAATGGATGTTCTGAATAGACAGGTCCGATGCATATTTATCGGAACCCATTCCAGGAAGATCGAAGGCGAACTGCTTGAACTGTTTCACAATAACGGATGGAAACTCGTGCGGGAGAGACCCACAGCTTTCCACTATGTTCAGGACAGGCAGGAAATTACCGGCTGGACCACGCGAGATGGCGGTCAGTATTGGGTGAATCCACGAATAGCATAGGATTTTCTTGCAGTTCACCATGCAAGATGGTGAGCACATTGAAAAAGTTTGGAACCATCGCGCTCATTGCGCGTTTCACCTCTGCCAGGGTGGCATTGGACAAGTTCCAAAAAGTACCCTGACACGAGGCTCAGTATAGTCCAACCAAAATGGGCTATCTGGGCCTCACTTGTTCCTCACGGACCATGTCGCCGAGATTAGCTCCTTTGAATTGGATCGAATTGCGCTTCCAAACGTTGAGCGAATTCAACCAGGAGGACCAGCCATGAACGCAGCCAATCTGCAAATTGAAGGTCTCTGTCTCGCCATTGCATCGATAAACCGGTTGCTCGTGGCCAAGGGGCTTATTTCGCAAGAAGAGCTGGACGTCGCGTTTCATAAAGCCGAGGCCACAGCTCACGGGGATAATCGTTTTGCTGACGGCCTTACGCCGTCGAACCGCGATGCGGTTTGCTTTCCTATCAGGGTCCTCCAGGTCGCCAACGATACCGGAGCAGAAAAACCGTGGTCGTTCTCAGAACTGGCCAAACTCGTTGGAGAAACAAAAGAACCTTATAATGATCAACTCTAGTGGCTTCTCAATCAGCCGAGCATGGCCAACTGCCGGGAGTAGACAGTCCAGCCGGCAGCTTTGTCGACGTATCGCCACACGCGAGGTCGATTTGTGGCTGTTGCAGGCCCTGCGCAGCTGACAGGTCCAGACCTTCTATTCTGGTGCGAAACATGAATGCCCCTTCGAACACCGGTTTACCCTCGATGGTAGAGCCCGTCAGGTCGGCACGCGAGAGGTTGGCAAGCCAAAACCGCGCGTCCGTCAATATAGCCTTTTGGAAATTCGCACGCCCCAGTTCCGCTTTCTCAAAGTTTGCTTTCTTGAGGCTTGCTCCGCTGAAATCGGCGCGCTGAAATTCCGCGCTGGCGAAAGATGCGCCATCGGCAGAAATGCCGGTGAAACTTGATCGATAGGCTTCAACCCTTGAGAAGTTGGCATTCTCGGCTTTGGCACCCGCCAAAGACGCCCGCATCAAGCTGGCCTTTTCGAAATTTGCAGACGTCAAGTTGGAATTGCCTAGATCCGTTGCATTGAAATCGGTTCCAGTCAGGTTGGCCCCCTCCAGATTACTCCCCGGAATGATGATGCTTTTCTTGTTGCACTCACTCCAGTCCAGGCCTGGCGAAGCCATACTGCCACAATCTGCTGCTACAGCTGGATCGTATCCAAATGGAGATACAGACGCTGAAAACACCATCGCGAAAGCCAGACACCTTACTATTTGCATTGCTGCGACTCTCCTCATAGTTGGCAGAATGGCGCTTTGCCGGCGGAAATTCAATTCCGGGTGATCGTGAAAAGCGTATATTGGTGACGAGAGGTCCGGTGAAGAGGACTTATCGCGAAGGAAGGATATGGGTAGAGCGTTTTGCTTGAGATTGGCGGTCGGCGCATTGCTATTATTCGCTGTGCCTGCGATTGCTTTTTCCGATGAGGCTGTCGAAACGGCTCAATCGGTCATAAAACAGCAAATAGAAGCCTTTCTCAAAAACGATGCGAGTACCGCGTTCTCTTTCGCTTCGCCAGAGATACAGGGCAAGTTCCTCAATGAATCCCTCTTTTTTGAGATGGTCAAAAGAGCCTACCAACCTGTCTATCGGCCAGGCAATTTCGCCTTCGGACGAAACAAGATCGCCGGCGATCAGGTGATCCAGGAGGTCCTGATCACTGGGCCAGATGGCAAGGACTGGACTGCCATTTATCAACTCGTGAAACAGCCAGACGGCACCTACAAGATCAACGGTGTCCAGATTGTTCAATCCGCGCCCGGCCCCGCCATCTAAATAGTCTGCGATTCCTATTCCGGTGACCGCAAAAGCGCCTGTGCCATGCAGTGAATACCACCACCGGTTTTAGAGATTTCACTCATATCGACCGCAGCAACTTCGAAACCTGTTGCCCGCAGTTTCTCGATCAGCGTTTTGCTTGATGTCGGTGCGATAACGCGGTCCTTGCCGAGCGACATGAAGTTGCAGCCCAGATTCATCGTATCCTGAAATGGTACATCGATGATCTCGTGACCCTTGGATCTCAGCCAGTCGACGATAGCCGGCTCGGTGCAGGCAAGACAAACCGCAGTAAGCTTCGGCGCGATCGGCACAACCATCAAATCGATGTGGACGTAATATTCGTCGATAAACGCAAGGCGCGTCTCCCAGCCCTCCTTGCGGAACCAGTCTTCTACCTGCCGGGCGCCCTCCTCCTGCGTGCGTGCGCCGCCGCAACCGATCAGCACACAGCCCTCCTCGATGACGTTGAAATCACCGCCCTCGAATGTGCCGGCAGTGACCATGTCGTAGATCGGAATGCCGAGCCGCTCATAGGTGCGGATGGCCGCGTAGTTCTCGCCGCGACGCCACCAGTTGGCCATGGCGGTGATGATCGCACCATACGGTGTCATCACACTCGAATCACGTGAATAGACCTGCATCGGCAGCTCAGGCTCCGGCTCGTGCCAATGGATCTTCACACCAAAATGTTCGTAGGCTGCAACCAGCTCCTTGTGCTGGGCCTGCGCAGTCTGGATATTGCAAGGCGCTTCGCGCAAATGTTTGCGCGACAGCGAACTTGTCGCCATATGCCGAAGGAAAGCCGGCGAACCAAGCAGCACGTCAGTTAGCGGATCCGTTTCATTGCGAAACCCCCAGCCTTTGAGTGGTTTGGTGCCGCCATTGGCATTGCGCCGCTTCAGTGTGAAAGCATCGGCCGCAAAGTCCTGTGCGTGACGTGTCATTGGACTGTCTCCTATTGTGCGCCGGTGGGTATCCACCACTCGCGCCCGCGTGCAGTTGTTACATATTCCGGCCAGCGGAAATGGATCGGCGGTTCGTAATCACACAGCGGCGCGATCCACTTCGAGCCGCCAACGCCGCCACCTGTCCGTTCGATGAATTCATCCCTTGCCAGTTTTCGCGCGCCTTCGTCCTCAAGCAGGCGCAAGGCTGTCAACGCAACAGTCTTCGCAGCGCAGACCACCATCGGATCGATCGTCGCCGGAATGCCGCCAAGCGCGTTCATCACCCAGCCTGGATAAGCGTATCCCTTGGGTGCTTTCAACGCCGGTCGCGCCACATAGAAACGCACTGTCGGCGCATGCCAGGTCATATCGGTATAGTCGTCTGACGTGGAGTTGATCTGTGACGGCGGCAGGTCACGGCGCAGGATTGCTTCTGCCTCCCGCGGTGAAATCAGCTTTGTGCATTCGTCGATGAATGGCTCGTCCATTGCCTCGACACCGGCATTAATCTGGATTTCCCGGACAATGGCCTTCGCCGTCTCATCCCAGCGCGGCGCGCCGACAATGTTGAGTGCTTCCCAGGTGATTTCAGCCATAGCGTGATTAGCGAGGCCGGGGCGTGACTTGCAAACCCAGTGCCGCTCCACCCGGCAACCTGTCATCGCCGCAGCATGCTCGGCGTTGCGGTCGAGCGCTGCGGTCAGCTGTTCCGCCATGGCAATCGTCGGTACACGCATCATATACTGGATCTCGGCAAGACCCGCCGGAAGATTGTCGGCCGTCGCCTGCCCCGCGGTCAGGATCGCTTCGCTGATCGACCAGCCGCCTTGGTGCGGCAGCATGGAATCGCGCAACGCCTTCGAGGCCATGTACATCATCATCAGCGCGTCATTGGCGCCTGGCGCCCGGACTGCGGAATGAGACTGCGGGATGGGTGCGCCGTCGCTCAAACCCCATCGCTCCGGTTGATCGCAGACGAAGCGATAGATCATCGAATAGGCGGCGCCGCAATGCGTGTCCCAACGCACGGTATTGCACAGAGGCAGCATATAGAACGGATGGAACGAGATCATGCCGTCCAGCCCGTCATAATAGCCCTTGGCGGCGTGGATCGGCTTGGAACCGCGAACTTTCTCGGCGGGCTCACCTGTAAAGCGCAACGTCCCGGCGATGCCATGCCTTTCCATAGCGGCCTTGGTTGCCAGCAGACCACCCAGACCAGATATGCCAAGTCCCGAATGCGGATCCGTATGGCCGCCCGCGTGCTCGCTTAATCCAGAACGTGGCCGCTTCGCCGTCGACGCGTCCTGGCAGTTGCCAGGCACCGCATCGTACTCTGCATACATGCCGATCGTCGGCGACTCGCCATTTGTTCCGGCCTTGTTCGTCCAATGGGCGCAAAATGCCGTTGGCATGCCGCCGGAGCCAGCCTCGACATCAAAACCCTCTTCACGCAGCCGCGTCACGTACCAATCGGCCGATTGATATTCGCGCCATGCGGTTTCGCCGAAGTCGAAGATCGTGCGGGTCCAGGACGACAGATCAACCTCGTGATCGTCGACGAAATTCAATGCCGATGCCGCTGCTGCCGTGATCAAATTCTGTCTCCCGCTGCCTGGAGATAATCATCTGGAAGGCGGGACAAAAAGTGATATGTTTTTTCAAAACGTGCAAATTCTATTCACCCCTCCCTCACAAGGACCGTCTGATGCGGATACCATCCACCCAGGCACTTCGCGCGCTGGAAAGCTTCGCAAGACATGGGAGCGTTTGGCGTGCGGCGGAAGAATTGCATCTGACCCGCAGCGCGGTCAGTCATCAATTGCGGCTGCTCGAACGCGATCTCGGGTTCGAGTTGCTGCAGCGGGATGGAAAAGGCGTCACGCTGACGCCTCGCGGCCGCAAATATGCCAATGATGTTCGCAAGGCACTCATCGTCATCGACGATGCAGGCGAACGGCAAAGCCCGGCTGGTACTGGCGGTTCCCTATGCATTAGCTGCACGGCGGGCTTCGCTTCGTTGTGGCTATGCACCCATATCGCCGAGTTTCAGGAGAAATATCCGGATGTGGCGCTGCGCATCATAACGCCGCGCAAGCTCGATGATGTCAGCGATGCCAGCGTCGATCTCTTCATTGCGTTCGGTGATGGCAATTGGCCGAATAGATCGGTCGAGCTTCTATGCGAGGTGGAATTCACGCCGCTCTGCAGCCCTGTTCTTCTCAACAATCTGGGCGGCATCGCCGAGCCGAAGGACATCTTGCGCGCGCCGTTGCTGCACCTTGGCGATTTCGAGGACTGGACCCGCTGGCTCGCCCTCGCCAACGTCGACAATCCGGATTCGGAACGGGGAATTGTGTTTTCCGATATGAACCTCGTCTACTCCGCAGCCATCACTGCGCAAGGAATTGCGATGGGCGACGAACTCACCTGCCGCAAAGCCATGAGAGCTGGTCAACTCATCCGGCCGTTCGATCTCAGCATCAAATCACCGAAGTCCTATTTTCTTGTCACGGACTATGCGAAAATTGATCATGCTGCTCAGCTTGCATTCACGCAATGGTTGAAATCACGCTTGTCGCAAACCCGCAGCGCGTGAAACACAGCCATGAGGGCTCTCGCGAAGTGGCGTGAATTTCATTCACGTATCGCGGCAATATAATTCAATTGTCGAGATAGCGGATTGTGCCTAGGCTTCTCACAAAAGCAGGGGAAAGAGGTCTCAATGCCTCAAAGCATGCAACCGGGCGATGCGAAAGCCGCCGAGATCAAGGCTGTATCGATTGGCAAGACGTTCGGCGCGTTCCATGCGCTGAAAAATCTCTCGCTCGACATAGGTCGGGGCGAGTTTCTTACCCTTCTTGGCCCTTCTGGCTCAGGCAAAACGACTTTTCTCATGATCCTTGCCGGGTTCACGGCTCCCACCACCGGCCGTTTGATGATGGACGGCAAGGACATCACCGATGTGCCAGCTGAAGACCGCTCCTATGGCATGGTGTTTCAGGGTTATGCGCTGTTCCCACATCTGACCGTCGAGCAGAACATCGCCTTTCCGCTAAAGGTGCGGGGTCATTCTTCGGCTGATGTCAAGCGCAAGGTCGCGGAGATCGTAGAGCGCGTCGGTCTTACTGGCCACGAAAAGAAGCTGCCGGCCAAGCTTTCCGGTGGTCAGCAACAGCGCGTGGCCCTGGCCCGCGCTCTGGTGTTCGAACCCTCCGTTCTCTTGCTGGACGAGCCTTTTTCGGCTCTCGACAAGAACTTGCGCGAAATGATGCAGCAAGAAGTCAAACGCCTGCACCAGGAGACCGGCACGACCTTCGTTTTCGTCACGCACGACCAGTCCGAAGCGCTCGCGCTATCATCGCGGGTCGCCATTTTTAATCATGGGGAGCTTTTGCAAGTTGGTAAGCCGCAGGACGTGTATGAACGTCCGTCGAATCGCTTCGTCGCCGAGTTCCTCGGGGAGATCAATCTTCTGCCACTCGACACCGTGGAATTGAATGGCGAAACCGCCGCAGGCAAATTCGAGGACCGGACCATCGTCCTCAACAAGTCCATTACCCTGGCGGGTAAGAAAGCCGTTGCCGCTGTCCGGCCTGAACACATGTTCATCTCGGCATCGCCGCAAACATCAGACTGCAATGCCATCACCTGCCGGGTCGAAGGCGCCACCTATTTCGGCGCGTCGACCAAGTACCATTTGCGGACGCGCAGCGGAACCAGCCTTGCGGTTTCGATGCCTACAGCATCGACGTCGCCGATAGCGCCACAATCCGATGTGTGGGTTTCATGGCCGGTGCACCAGGGCTTTTTACTGCCTGATGGAGGTTAGGCAGCATTCGGACTGTACCAAATAACATCCAGAGGGAAACAAAATGGATAATGCATTTCAAAAGGACTGCCTCGAAATACTCGCCAGCAAGGTCGAGAAAGGGGAAATCAGCCGGCGCCGGTTCACACAGATGGCAGCAGTGCTTCTTGCAGGCGCACCGGCACTCCTGCGTTCAACCGGTTCCTACGCCCAAGCTAAAGAACTCGTTCTGGTCAACTGGGGCGGCGACGCCATGACGGCCTATGACAAAGCTTACGGCCAGCCCTTCACCAAGGAAAGCGGCGTCACGGTCAAGATGGATGGTTCTGGTCCGACAGAAGGGGCCATCACTGCCCAGTTCAAGAGCGGCAAACCAAGCTGGGATTTGATGGATATCGATCCCTTCTCCGGTATTTCCCTAGGCAAGCAGGGCATGCTGGAAGAGATCGATTACAAGATCGTCGACAAGAACAAGATGCGGCCCGGCTTTGGATGGGATCATGCGGCCTCGACCTATTTCTTCTCGTACATCATCGCCTATGATTCTTCCAAATTCGGCGACCAGGCACCAACCGGCATGGCCGACTTCTTCGACGTGAAGAAGTTTCCCGGCAAACGATCGCTCTACAAGTGGGGTTCGGCAATGTGGGAAGCTGCGCTTCTCGCCGATGGCGTTGCACCGGAAAAGCTCTATCCGCTGGACCTCAAGCGTGCGCATGACAAGATTGCCGCATTCAAGGAAAACGTCGTGGCCTATTGGGGCGGCGGCGCGGAAAGCCAGTCTGTTTTGATGGATGGCGAAGCCTCCATGGCGCTTATCTGGTCGACGCGCGCCTCATTACTGGAACAGGATTCCGGCGGCAATATCAAGTTCATCTGGGACCAGGGTCTGATTTCTCCCGGCGCTCTCGGCGTGATGAAGGGAAATCCCGGTGGTAAGGACAATGCGATGAAATTCATTGCCAGCGCGCAGACGCCGGAACGACAGCTCGAGATGTTCAACATGCTCGGCCAGGGCCCGGCAAATCCTGCGACGGACGCGCTGATCCCGGCGGAAAAAAAGCGCATCAATCCTGTGGATCCTGCCAATATGTCCAAGCAGGTCCCGCTAGACATGGAGTGGTATGCCGAAAATTACGGCAAGGCATTCGACGAATACACGAAAGTCATCTCGGCTTGATCGCTCTTGGCGCGAAAATTAAGTTTTCGCGCCAAGCCTTTGATTCATAAGGCGAGGAAAGCGAATGATCGGAAAATCGATCACCTCTAGAAAGATTCTGTTGCTGGCGCCACTGTTGCTGTTCCTTGGGCTTGCCTATGTCGTTCCATTTCTGGGTGTCGTCCGCTGGAGTTTCACCATGCCCGAAGTCGGGCTCGGCCAATATCGGGCGCTGATGACGGATCCTCTCGTCCAATCCGTCTTCATTCGCACCTTGCGGATTTGCCTCATCGTGACCGCCGCCGTGCTCGTCACAGCCTATGCAATCGCCTATGTGTGGGTTCGGGGTAGTTCGGTTCAGCGCATGCTGGCGGAATTCTGCATCCTCGTTCCCTTCTGGATATCGGTGCTGACGCGAGCCTTCGGCTGGCTGGCGATGCTGTCCAATCGGGGGCTCATCAATACATGGCTGCAATCGGCCGGCATTATCAGCGAACCGCTGGCACTCGCACGGAATGAGCTTGGCGTCATCATCGGCATGACGCATTTCCTCATACCCTTCGCGGTGTTTCCGATCGCTTCGGCCATGCGCAGTATCGACGAACGCGTTTTGCTTGCGGCACGCGGCATGGGTGCATCGCGAACGCGCATTTTCTGGACTGTTTTCGTGCCGTTGACCTATGGCGGGTTGATCGGGGCCGGGCTGATTGTATTCGTCTTCGCGCTTGGCTTCTTCGTCACCCCGGCAATCCTCGGTGGCGGCCGCAGCGTCATGGTGGCGGAACTGGTTTATCTCCGGATATTCCAGAGCCCGGACTGGGGGCTGGGCGCGGCGATCAGCGTTGTCCTCGTGCTGTTCATTGGTGCCCTTCTAGCGCTGATGCGACGCTTCATCAAACCTGCGCATCTGATTGGATAATATGAGTTCATCTCGCCCAGGTCCTGTCATATTGATCGTTGCAACAGCGGTAGCTCTGTTCCTGCTGATGCCGTTGATCGCGGTCATTCCCGTATCATTCACGCCGGCGCGCTTTCTCTCCATGCCCTCCGGCACACTGTCGCTGCGCCACTACCAGGCATTGATCGATAATCCTGCCTGGGGCCAGAGCATCCTGCTCAGCCTGCGCATCGGCATCCTTTCGAGCGCGATAGCCACGGCGTTGGCGACCATGTTCGGGCTCGGCATCTGGATGTTCCAGCCGCGCTTCTCGGCGCTGCTGATTGGCTTCGTGCTATTGCCGCTGGTGGTGCCACCCGTCGTTTCAGCCATGACGTTGTATTTCCTGATGACAACGCTATCGAGTTTCAACAGCTGGATCGGCTACGACACGTGGCTGGGCGTGGCGCTAGCCCATGCGGTGATGATCACACCCTTTGCGGTGGTGCTCATCCTTGTCGCGCTGTATCAGGTCGATCGTCGCATTGACCTTGCCGCACGGGGGCTTGGCGCCAATCTGGCAACACGCGCCTTCAGGATCATCATCCCTAACATCAAGTTCGGCATTGCAACCGCAGCACTGTTGTCATTCGTGCTGTCGTGGGAGGAAATCGGCGTGACGCTGTTCATCACCAGCGTTAATGCGATCACGCTGCCGCGTCTGATGTGGATGGGGCTACGCGACAACATCGATCCTGCCATCGCCGCGATCTCGGTCTTGCTGATCGTAATCACGGCAGTCATTCTCGCCTTCAGAATTTTCATCGACCGGCGCAGGACGACAGATCCGCTATGATTGCAGACAAGATTCTCGATGAACTGCGCTTGATCGTGGGTGCCACTGGCGTGAAGACCAGCGAAATACTGAGCCTCATTCACCCCGGTTCCGATGAACGCAATCTCGATGCCGGCGTGATGGTCGTCCCTCGCAATACCGGAGAAGTCGCGTCGGTCCTCCGCCTTTGCAACGAGCACCGCATTGCCGTCGTGCCACATGGCGGACGCACCGGGCTGGTGGGTGGCGGCGTATCGGCGGTCGGGGAAATCATCCTCTCCCTTGCTGCCCTTAACAAGATCGAATCTCTTTCAGCAGACGGCGGAACTGCCACTGTCGGGAGCGGCGTCACATTGCAGTCGCTTCAGGAAGCGGCCGAGAAGGTGAACCTCGCAACCGGCATCGATATTGCCGCGCGCGGCAGTGCCACGATCGGCGGCATGATCTCGACCAATGCCGGTGGCATGGAGGCCTTTCGCCACGGTGTCATGCGTCATCGTGTTCTTGGCCTCGAGGTGGTGCTGCCCGACGGCAGGATCATGACCGATATGGCGCAAGTGACGAAATCCAACGAAGGCTATGACCTGAAGCAGTTGTTCATCGGAGCCGAGGGCACGCTCGCAATCATAACGCGGGCGGTCATCAGGTTAGCGCCCGCGGACGAATTCACAGCGACGGCACTCGTCGCCTGCCCCTCTGCAACCGATGCGATTACTCTGTTCCGCAAGCTCCAACGGAGTCTTGATCTCCTTCGTGCGGAGTTCATGGTACGGGACTATTTTGTGTTGGCATCGGCAAATCTCGGCCCCGCTTCCCTCGCTGCCTTTACCGAAGCGCCAGCATATCTCATCCTGGAAATTGACGCTGCGGATCAACCGACGGCGCAATCAGACCTTGAAGAAGCACTCGCCGAGGCGATCGAAGAAGGGCTTGTCGTCGATGCAATCCTCGCTCAAAGCGAGAAGGAGCGCACCGAAATCTGGAACATTCGTGAGGACAGCAGCGTGGTCGATCGCGTTCATCCGAACGGCTACTGGTTCGACATTTCCGTTCCATTGCAGGGACTCGAAACGTGGCTGACGCAGTTCAACGAAGGCATCGCCGCGCTTGGATCCGACGTTCGTGGATTTGCCTTCGGGCATCTCGGCGATGGCAATTTGCATGTCGGCGTTGCGGGAGCGCCGGACAAGGATGCCGCCAAGGCAATCGTCTACGCCAATCTACGCGAGTTAGGCGGATCGTTCTCGGCCGAGCACGGCATCGGCCTGGACAAACGGGCGGATCTACATGCATTTGTCGATCCGGTGAAGCTCGCCCTCATGCACTCGATCAAGGCCGTGCTCGATCCAAACGGAATCATGAATCCGGGCAAGGTACTCTGAATCGGCCCGCGCCTACGCCTGATGCCCGCTGATGTCAGAGCCCGCCGTCGGCGAGAAGCGCCTGTTCCAGATCGTCGCGGTGAGCGAGATTGCCGTAACGACGAGAAACGCCACCGAAAAGTCGCCAAGCTTGGGGTCGGTGTGATCTTGCACAAGCATTGATGTGTTCAGGGCCAATGCGCCGACGCAGATGCCGAGCGAAAGCATCAATTGCTGGAAGGTCGTATAGAAGCTCGTTGCCGAACTCATCCGCTCCCGATCGATCTGGTCATAGGCAACAATATTGTAGGCGGTGAACTGGAACGACATGAAGAACCCGCAAAAGAACAGGATCGTGAAGATAAGCCAGATTGGCCAATCCGGACGGAAGAAGGCGCAGAGCGCGTAGCCAAGCGTTGAAATCCAGCCGATGACTGTCAGGCTGTTGCGGAATCCATATCGTCTCAGGATTTTGCCGGCAGTCGCCTTCATCAGCATCGATCCCAGCGCCGTTGCAATCACGATGCCACCAGCGGACGCCGCTGACAGGCCGAACTGCAGTTGCAACATGAGGGGCAACAGGAATGGCTGTGCACCTTGCGTAATGCGGGTCAGCGAACCCGCCATGACCGACTCCTTGAAACTCGGAACCCGCATCAGGGAAAAATCGAGGATCGGCGATGGATGACTGCGCGCATGGCGCAGGTAGGCGGCACCGAACACAAGTCCGATGGCAATGAGAAGAATGGACGTCACCGCCTCGCCGCTTCGACTGGACATTTCAAATCCGAACAGCAGCGAACCCAGCGACACGCCGGAAAGAAACAGTCCAAAGGTGTCGAACTTGCCCTTCGATTCACCCTTGAATTCCTCGATGTATATCGAAACCAGGATGAACCCGAGAACGCCGATCGGAACGTTGATATAGAATATCCAGCGCCAATCGAGATAGGTGACGATCAAGCCGCCAACTGGCGGTCCGAGTATCGGGCCTATAAGCGCGGGCACAAGCAGCCATGACATGGCCGCAACGAAGTCCTTGCGCTGGACGCTGCGCATGAGGACGAGACGCCCGACCGGCATCATCATCGCGCCGCCAAGCCCCTGGATGAGCCGGGCAAATACCAGAAAAGTCAGGTTCGGCGCTTGCGCACAGAGTATCGACCCGAGCGTGAATACTGCAATCGCGGTGCGAAAAACCGTGCGGGATCCAAACCGGTCTGCCACCCGGCCGCTGGCAGGAATAAAGATCGCCAAGCTCAGGAGATACGATGTCAGCGCGATACTCATCGATGGCGGGCTGACACCGAAATCGCGCGCCATTGTCGGCAGCGCGGTCGCAAGGACTGTTGCGTCGAGTTGCTCCATGAACATGGCGCTGGCGATGATCAGGGCGATTAGGCGAAAATTTGGAGCCGGTTTTTGAGTCGCCCCAATGGGAGCGCTCGGCTGGCCGGTAGCGACCTGACAAGTCTGGTCTGACATCGCTGGAATAGCTCTCGATGGCACGGTCGGCTTGAGATGAAGGCAACCGCAGATAGTAAGCACTTAGTGGCTTGGATGAGCGGGATATAATCCTCGACGCTGGCTATGGCCATATGTCTTTTCGCTTTTCTGCATGGCGCGACAAAAAAGCCTCAGGTTGAACCAAGCTCGTCGCCACAACCCCGGAGTCCTCCAATTCACGGGAAATTTCGCGTACGGATCTTTTCTGGTCTCTCATTTTAATCGGGCCCGGTGCCGGCAGGACGATAATTTTCAAAAATCTGCCATCTCCAAAATAATATGCCTCTTCATACACTACCAATTCAGTAGAGTATTGGAGTCAGGCAGCCATATGAGCTCTGCCGACACGTTTAGATCAATGGGAGCGCACAATGCCTAAGACAGAATCAAACGCGATTACGCTCGGCACAAAAGCCGCTGACTTCATTTTGCCGGATGCGGAAGGAAAGCTCTACGAGCTTTCTAGCTTCTCCGAAAAACCCGCCTTGCTCGTCGCTTTCATCTCCAACCGTTGTCCGTTCGTTGTGTTGCTGCGTGAAGCGCTGGCACAGTTTGCGCTCGAATATGCGCCGAAGGGATTGCAGATCGTCGCCATCAACAGCAATGACGCGAAGGCACATCCGGAAGAAACGCTGGCACGCATCGGTGAGGAAGTCGCCAACTTCGGCTATTCGTTCCCGTATCTGAAGGACGAGTCACAGACCGTTGCCAAGGCCTATCGCGCCGCCTGTACGCCCGATCTGTTTCTCTTCGATGCGGAGCGCCACCTCGCCTATCACGGCCAGTTCGACGATGCGCGTCCCGGCAATGGCAAGCCAGTAACCGGCGCGGACATCAAAGCCGCAGTTGATGCAGTGCTTCTCGGCCAGAAGCCGTCTGACAAGCAGGTCGCATCCATCGGCTGCAACATCAAATGGCTGGAAGGCAATGAGCCGTCCTCCCTCTCGCACGCTGCCTGAGAATTCCGAACGCATGTCATCTGATCGGGTAAAATCCACCAGCAATGATCCGCTGCATTTGCAAGCGGATGTGCTGGTGCTTGGCGGCGGTCCTTCCGGCGCATGGGCAGCGCTGGCAGCTGCCGAAGATGGAGCTCGTGTTGTCCTCGCTGACAAGGGCTATCTTGGCACGAGCGGCGCCACAGCCCCATCCAACACCGGAACCTGGTGCGTTCCGCCGGGTGAAAATCGTGGTCAGGCTGTCGAGCGGCGCTGGCAGCGTACCGGCGGGCTCGCCGATCAGCGCTGGATGCTGCGCTGCGTCGATCAGGCTTACGAAAATCTGGTTAAGCTTTCCGAGTGGGGCTACCTGTTCCCGCACGAAGATGACGGCCGGCTCTATATCGCCAACCTTCGCGGTCCCGATTACATGCGCTTCATGCGACGGCGGGTGCTGAAGGCCGGTGTCACTGTGCTTGACCACCACCCTGCCCTTGAACTTCTGTCGAATGGCGATGCGATCACAGGCGCTTCCGGCGTAGACCGGCAGCGCAACCGCGACTGGAGCGTCGAGGCAAAAGCCGTTGTGCTCGCGACGGGCGGATGTGCCTTCCACGAGCGTATCCTCGGCGCAACAGGCCTCACTGGCGATGGTTACCTGATGGCTGCGGAAGCCGGCGCGCATCTTTCTGGCATGGAGTTCACCGGGAAGTACACGCTTGCCCCCTATGAAACGTCGCTCAACAAAGGTCTGCCCTACAGATGGGCCACGTTCTACCGCGAGGATGGCTCACCTCTCGTCGACGCAAATGGCGAACAGATATCCAACGGCATTGGTGAACGCGAAAAGGACATAGCGAAGGCGCTGATAGACGGTCCGGTTTTTGCCCGCCTCGACCATGCCGAGCCCGCCTTGCAGGATTGGCTGCGCCGCGGCCAGCCCAATTGCTTCGTGCCGCATGATCGCGCCGGCATAGACCCATTCAAGGATTTGTTTCGCATCACATTGCGGGCCGAAGGCACGGTGCGTGGCACGGGCGGCATCATGCTCGCGACCGCCGATTGCGGCACGGGCGTTCCCGGGCTCTACGTCGCCGGCGACGCAGCCAGCCGTGAAAACATGACAGGTGCGGTGTCAGGCGGCGGCGCGGTCAATTCGTCCTGGGCTATCGCCAGCGGTTGGTGGTCGGGCAAAGGCGCTTCGACCCACGCGCGTAAATCGGCACGGAAAGCCTTCCGTTCCATGTCGAAACCCCTTGGCGAAGCGGGGCTACGACCGGCCGGAAACGCTCGAGCAGACCTGCGCACCGCCGAAATCATCGAAGCTGTTCGCGCCGAAGTCATTCCGCTGGAAAAGAATTATTTTCGCGACGGTACAACCTTGCACACCAGCAGCGAGCGGCTGGAGCGCCTGTGGAATGATGTGCGTCAACACCTCCACGCCGAGGGTGTGGACCGCGTGCGCAGTCGCGAGACCGCGTCGATCACGGCTTCGGCGCGCTGGTCGCTTGCTTCTGCGCTCGCCCGCAATGAAAGCCGCGGCATGCACCGGCGGGCAGACCGTCCCGGGAATGATCCCGCATTCGCCCGACGCATCCTCGTCAGCGGGGTCGATGCAATCAGCATTGGCGAAGCGCAAATCAGTCGCGAGGGCATCGCGTCATGATTGAGATTGTCTCCGCAAGCCGTTGTATTGAATGCGATATCTGCGTGAAGGTGTGCCCCGCGAATGTGTTCGACGCCGTGCCGGATTCAGCACCCGTTATAGCGCGCCAAGACGATTGCCAGACCTGCTACCTCTGCGAAATCTATTGTCCCGTCGATGCACTCTATGTCGCGCATCGCGCGGAAGGCCACTTTCCGATCACAGAAGCCGAGGTCGAGGAACGCAATCTGTTTGGCAGCTATGCGCGCGCGCTCGGCTGGAAACGCGGCAAGGCTGGCGGAACCGAACATGACCCGACGCATCGCATTCGCGTCGCGGCAGTTTGAAGGAGAATGCAGATGGACCGAATTGTCGTCTCCGGTATTAGAAAAACCTTCCAGCTCAAGCCGGGTCAATATGTGACTGTCGACGGCGAGGAGACCGATCGTGTTACCGTCCTCGATGGCGTCGATCTGAACATCCGCAAGGGCGAGTTCATCACGCTTGTTGGTCCGAGCGGCAGCGGCAAATCTGTCCTGCTCGATATCATCGGCGGGTTGACCCAGGCGAGCAAGGGCATCGTGCAACTGGACGGCACCACCATCACCAGGCCCGATCCCAAGACCGGTTATGTGTTCCAGCAATATGCGCTCTTCCCTTGGCGCACAGCCCTGTCGAACATCGAATATGCCCTGGAGGTGCGCGGCGTACCAAAGCGCGAACGCAGCGACCGCGCGCGATATTTCCTTGCTCTGTTCGGACTGTCCGGTTTCGAGGATCGCTATCCCAATCAGCTTTCCGGTGGAATGCAGCAGCGTGTGGCCATTGCCCGAGCGTTGGCGAGCAACCCCGAAGTGCTGTTGATGGATGAACCATTCGCCGCGCTCGATGCGCAGACACGCGAAATCCTGCAGAGCGAACTCCTGAAGATCTGGGAGAAGATCAATACGACCGTCATCTTTGTCACGCACTCCATCGATGAGGCGATTTATCTCGCCGACCGCATCGTTGTGATGACTGCCCGTCCCGGCACGGTGAAGGAGATCATCGACATCGATCTGCAGCGCCCGCGCGATGGCGACATTCGATCCAGCACGGAATTCAACGCATATCGCGCCCGCGTTTGGGAAGCACTGCGTGATGAAGTCAACAAGGCGCAAAAGGATTGGGCGTTGTCGCCTGCCTACGCCAACTAAAAATCCAGGGAACGGAAACATGGCCTATATCAGCGAAAAACCCGGCATCGGCATCAGGTTGCCATCAATTGCAGCGCGCAGTGCTGCCCGGCCTACGCGCAAGCACAAGACGGTACGCGGGGACGGTACCTTCAGCTATGGCCTGCCCTTGCTAATCCTGTTTTTCCTGCTGTGGGAAATCGCGCCGCGCCTCGGCTGGCTTAATCCGATCTTCTTCCCCCCGCTCAGCGATGTCTGCCGGTCATGGATCGGCTTGGCAGAAAGCGGCGTCCTCGCCAAGCATATCGGCATCAGCCTGCAGCGGGCAGCGATCGGCTTTGGATTGGCGACAATTGTTGCCGTTCCGCTCGGGTTCCTGATGGGGCGTTACTCGCTTTTCGAAAAGATTTCAGATCTGCTGGTGCAAACCCTCCGCAACACATCGCAGTTCGCTCTGTTGCCGGTCTTCATTCTGCTCCTTGGCATAGGCGAAGCGTCCAAGATTGCGATCACCTTCTATTCGTCGGTGTTCTTCCTGCTGGTGAACACGATCAGCGGCGTCAAGGCAGTCGATCCGCTCCTGTTGAAAGCGGCCCGCTCGATGGGAACATCGGATGTCGATCTGTTCCGCAAAGTCATCCTTCCGGCGAGCATTCCATCCATCGTCGCGGGTGCGCGTCTCGCGGTGAAATCCTCCATTTTCGCGGTTATCGGCGCCGAGATGCTCGCTGCCAAATCTGGCCTCGGCTACCTGATCCAGCAATCGCAGCTGATGATGGAAACTGGCGATATGTATGCCGGCATTCTGACCATGACACTCATCGGCCTTATCGTGAATTACCTGCTGGTCTGGTTCGAACGTTGGGCAACCTCATGGAAGGGCCAATCCGACACCTCACCTCACTAAGAATTTTCACTTTCTGCAAAACGCCAACGAAGGAACCATATTATGACGATTTCAAACAACGGCGTTTTGCGCCGGACCCTGATAAAAACCATCGCCGCCTCGCTGCTTGGTTTGACAAGCTTCGCCCTGCCCGCCATCGCGCAGGAAAAGCCGGATGTCATTCGCATCGGGAGTACCGCACCTGGCCATCTGAAATTCATTCTGGCCCAGCATGATGGCTGGCTGGAAAAGGAATTTGCCAAGGATGGTATCAAGGTTGAACTTGTGACCTTCACCGGCGGTGGTTCTGAGGCAACCACCGCGCTTGCCACTGGCGCTATCGAAGTCACCTATACCGGCAACAACCCCGCCCTGCGCGTCGCTGCATCGGGCGCAGATGTCAAGCTGATCGGCATCTCCAGTTTCGTCAAAACGGGCGGCTCGGCCATCATCGTTCCGACGAACTCGCCGCTTAAAACCGTCGCCGACTTGAAGGGCAAGAAGGTTGCGTATCTCGCCGGCACAGTGCGTCACTCGAATTTCAGCAAGGCGCTGAAAGGCGCCGGCTTGAAAACCGACGACGTGGAATCGCTCAATCTGCCATTCGAGGCGTCAGGCCCTGCACTGCTGCGCGGTGATATCGACGCAATCGTGGAAACGGACAGCACGGCGGCAAAACTCGTCGACACCGGCCAGGCTCGCATCCTTCTCGATGGATCGGAGCACCCCGAATGGGCCGTGCCGAACGTCATTTCAGTCAATGGCGCCTTCGCGGAGAAATATCCAGATCTGGTCAAACGCCTGCTGAAGGTCGATATCCAGATTTCGCGCTGGGCCGACGCACACCCGGAAGACACGATCAAGATTTTTGTCGACGAAACAAAGTCCTCGGAAAAATCCGTTCGCAAGACCTACAAGGATGGTGTGTTCTTTCAGGACCCTAAGATCACCGACGAAGCGCTCAATTCGCTCAAGGAAGAAGAGAAGTTCATGGCAGAGGCAAAGCTTCTGAAAGGAACGATCGATTACAGCAAATGGGTCGACACCAGCTATCTCGACGCTGCCTACAAGGAACTCGACGCCAATCAATAATCCGCGAGCGACGTTGACAAATCCGGTTGCCGGGCCTGAATTGCGGGCCCGGCACTTTGATATCTGGCCGCGCTGTGTCGTGGCCATCCCGCATGAAATGCACTGAGGTTATGAAATGACGACTGCACTATCGGACGGCGAGGAAACAGCCGTCACAGCGCGGCAACCGCGTCTTGTCGCTCTCGTTGTTGCAGTCGCCTTCTTCATGCAGATGCTTGACGGGACGATAATCACGACCTCCCTGCCCCAGATGGCACATTCATTCGGCATCGAGCCCGTGGCGATGAGCATCGGCATTACGGTCTACATGCTGTCCATGGCCGTTTTCATCCCGATTTCGGGCTGGATGGGTGATCGCTTCGGCGCTCGCAATGTCTTCATTGCCGCCATCGCCATTTTCACGATCGCCTCGCTTGTCTGCGGTCTGTCGGAAACGCTTTGGCAATTCGTCGGCGCGCGTGCCGTTCAGGGCGTGGGCAGCGCCCTGATGACGCCGGTCGGGCGCATGATCGTGCTACGCAATGCGGAGAAGTCCGAGCTTGTCTCCGCTATCGCGCTCATTACGTGGCCTGCGCTGTTCGCACCGGTCATCGGCCCTGTCCTTGGCAGCTTCATCACCACCTATCTGAGCTGGCACTGGAACTTTCTCATCAATATACCGCTCGGCGTCCTTGGTATTCTGCTGGTGCTCAAATTCGTTCCGGATCAACGCGAAACATCGGTTCCGAAGTTCGACATGAAGGGTTTCGCGCTCTCTGCCGCCGGTTTGGCGCTTGTCCTCTCCAGCCTCGAATCCTTCACGCATGGCATCCACGAGTTCTACATTGCCGTCGCGATGCTTGTCGGCGGTTCGCTGTTGTCGGTCGTGGCTGCTAGACATTTTCTGCAGGTCAAAAATCCGCTGCTGGATCTGTCCGTCTTCAAGATCCACACCTTTGCCATCGCCACCGCAGCATCCGGAACGGCAGGACGCGTCTCGATAAACTCGGCACCATTCCTGTTGCCGCTGCTGTTTCAGGTCGGCTTCGGCTTCAGTGCCATCAGGACGGGCACTTTCATCCTGGTCTATTTCATCGGCAATCTCGGTATGAAGGTCGTCACCACGCCGCTACTCAGGCGGTTTGGCTTTCGCTCGATCCTTTGCTTCAACGGTCTGATCGCAGCGCTCTCCCTCGCCGCCTGCTCGCTTCTATCCGCCGAAACGCCAGAGATCATCTCCTTTGCGCTTCTGCTCGTCGCGGGCCTCTCGCGTTCGATGCAGTTCACGGCGCTCAACACATTGACCTTCGCAGACATCAACGCTTCACAGCGCAGTTCTGCCTCGACGCTTTCCAGCATGCTTCAGCAGATGTCGATGCTGCTTGGCGTTGCTATCGCCGCCATGGTCCTCAACGTGTCGCAAATGGCTCACGGCACTGCCACCACCTCGCTGACGGATTTTCGCGTGGCATTCTTCGTCGTCGGCCTTATCGGCGTCGTGTCTGCACTTCGTTTTCTGGAATTGCCATGGAACGCCGGAGCCGAAGTCTCCGGTCACGCTAGGAAGACCTGACGCTGCTTCAGTCCGCTAGCTTGGTGACGAAATCAGCATTGCCGCGCAACGTATTGCTGACGGTACAGATTTCTTCGGCAGCCTCGACGATCTTGTGCTTCGTTGCGCTGTCGAGTTCGCCATCGATCTCAATGGAAATATCGAAGCGGGCGACGCGCGACGGTCCGTCATGCGCCTTTTCGCCAGTCACATGCACCCGGACTTCGCCGAGCCTGTCGGTAACGCCAAGGCGGCTGGCAGCAATGCGCGCGCTCAATGCAATACACGCCGACAGTGAACTATACAGCAAATCGATCGGGCTGAAGCCCGGTTCGGAAACCGAGGTAACAACGCCGATCTTGCCTCCCGTCTCGGATGTGACGAGCGGCAGTTCCTTGGGCTGGAGTACGGACGTTGCGCCCACGGGGCGAGTCCTGATCTTGAGTTCCGACATTGGATGATTTCCCGACAATATGTGCCCTGACACTACTCAGCGCGCGTGCGAAACGCTACCGCTTTGTACCCTCTCGAGCGCTCTCATCGCTTCGAACAGCATTTCCCTGTCCCGTTGATGCGCCTCAAACAGTGCGACGAAGGCGGGGTTGCTGATCTCGTGCGGTTTCGGTGCAGCCTTGGCGCGATCAAGACTGTTGTCTGCAGCCCGCCTCGCGGTGTCGACGCGCTGCTTTGCTGCGTCGATTACAGAGAGAGCCTGGCGCTTGCCACCTGTCGACATGGTTGATCCCGCTTCGGTTCCTGCAATCAATGATTGCAAAAACTGTCCGCTGGTCTCATCCACGCGCTCGACTGGTCTACCGTTCATGCCATACGCTTTTCGTTCGCTAATTCACTTCACCGAAGCATAAATCCTTGTTCCTCCGGGCAGAACGCACCGGGACTCAAAATTCTTGCCGATATGAGTAAACAATTCCAGTTTCCGGCCGCTTCTGGAAAATCAATTGCGGCAATATTGTTTACGGCCTGCTGCAGGCCGATTCGTTTGCCGATAGTCCGTCTCGAAATATTTGGCCCGATCTTCGAATAAATCGCGGCGCGGCGTGTTCTCCACATGTCAGATTGTCATTCGGAGATAGAACTCATGAAACACTCGATCACATCCACCCTGCTCGGCGCCAGCCTCGCCCTTGCTGCTTTTTCCATGCCGGCCTTTGCTGCCGGCGGCGGCGGTACCGACGATTCCGCCACGACGCCCACCTGTCCCAAGGGCCAGGTCTGGAGTTCCAAGGCCAAGAAATGCGTCAAGAAGACCAGCAGCGCCGTTCCGGACAAGGACCGCACCGAGTACGCCTACACGTTGGCCAAGGCCGGACGCTACCAGGAAGCACTGGAAATGCTCGATACATTGAAGGATCAGAACACCAAGGAAGCACTCAACTATCGCGGCTATGCCACGCGCAAGCTCGGCCGCACCGATGAAGGCATCTCCTGGTACAAGAAGTCCGTCGCGCTCGATCCGAAATACGCAAAGGTTCGCGAATATCTTGGTGAAGCCTATGTCATCAAGGGCCAGCTCGATCTCGCCAAGGACCAGTTGATGACGATCAAGTCGATCTGCGGAACCACGTGCGAGGAATATCGCGATCTCCATGAGGCGATTGAAAAGCCCTCGAAGATCTGACCCGGCTGTCGCCCGGCTGAAGGCGGTTGTGATTTGTTCACAAAGAAGGGATCAAGGTGACCATCGCTCATCGCCAACTTTCTGCTTATAGTCGGGTGACACCAGACACGTCGTTAGCGGCGGACGTCCGCAGTGGACTTGTCTGGACGGAGGCAATCATCGCGAGCGAACATGAAATCCGGGCGAGCCTTGCCCAGTATCTCGGCCGGCTCTGGCGGTACGGTATTGTACTGTCCCGCCAGCGCGACGTTGCCGACGATCTCGTGCAGGCGACCTGTGTTCGCGCGCTGGAGCGCGCCAGCCAGTTCACGAGCGGGACAAGGCTTGATCGATGGCTATTCTCGATCATGCATTCGATCTGGCTCAATGAGGTCCGCTCGCGCCGCATCCGCATGGGTAACGGTTTCGTCGATGCCGACGTAACACTTTCCTTCGACGGCGAACATGAAACCGAAACGCATGTCATGGCCAATCAGGTCTTGCGTCAGGTCAATGAATTGCCGGAGGCGCAGAGGACCGCCGTGTTTCTTGCCTATGTGGAGGGTCTGTCCTATCGCGAGGTCGCGGAGGTCCTGGACGTACCAATCGGCACGGTCATGAGCCGCCTGGCAACGGCCCGTGCCAAACTAGCTGAGAACGCCGATCCGGATGTGATCGCCAAGCAAATGAAAGGAGGGAAATGATGGTTGATCTGAAGCACGCCGAAATGCCCTCCGACGAAATGTTGGTCGCGTTTCTCGACGGCGAACTTGATGGCGAGGAGCGCGCGCGGATTGATAGGCTGATCAAGATCGATGAGGCCGTCGCCGCGCGATATGAATTTCTCTCGCGCAGTGAAATGGCCTTTTACGATGCGTTCCAACCGCTGCTCGAAAACGCCCCGACGGCAAAGCTGGAAGCTATCCTGGGCGGACTTCCTGCTTCGATCACCGACGAACCCGCTTCAAGGGGCTTGAGCCGCCGCGGTTTTATGGCCGCAGCCATCGGGTTGGTCTTTGTCGGCGTCGGTGCCGATCGAGGCTTCATGGCGTTCAAGCAATCTTCCAGCGATCATAATGACGACTGGCGGGCAGTTGTTGCCGAATACCTGTCGCTTTACACGCCCGATACACTCGCCAATCTCGATAGCGACGAGCAATCGCAAAGCGCGCAACTGCAGAACGTAGGTGACGCGCTCGGCCTCTCGCTTCCTCTGCAGGCAGTGTCGCTGCCGGGCATCCCGCTCAAACGCGCGCAGGTTCTGCAGTATGATGGCAAGCCGCTTGGGCAGATCGCCTATCTCGATCCCGAGCACGGACCAATGGCTCTGTGCATCGTCCAATCGTCGAGTGGACCGCGTTCACCGCAAACCGAGCGGCGGCACGGCATGAATGTCGTCTATTGGTCGGATCAGGCCCATGGTTACATGCTGATCGGTCGTAACACAGCGGATAAATTGAACGATTTGGCGGAAGGGGTGCGAACAGCGCTCGCCGTATAAGCTTCTATAAAAGCCGGTGGGTATTCCATGCTGATTGGACTACGGTAGGCATTCTGTGCATTTGACCTCGGAGGAATGTCATGCGCCCAGTCACCGAACCGACAGAAAGCGATGTTGCCAGACTAAGTCACGTGCGCGGCGCCGATGAGCCGCCATTGCTGGAAACCACCATCTCACAAACGCTCGATAGGGCGGCCTTGCGATGGCGCGAAACCGAAGCCGTTGTCTCGGTCCATCAAGATATTCGGTGGACTTATGGCGAGCTGAAAGCAAGAACCGATGCTTTCGCCGCGGGCCTGATCGCGTTGGGGCTGCAGCGCGGCGACCGCATTGGCATATGGTCGCCCAATAATGCGCAATGGGCATTGACCCAATTCGCTGCGGCAAAAGCTGGGCTTGTTCTCGTTAATATCAATCCCGCCTATCGCCTCTCCGAGGTCGAATACACGCTGAACAAGGTAGGTGTAAAAGCGTTGGTTGCGCTCGAGCGGTTCAAGACGAGCGAATATGCCGAAATGATCGAAGCCCTCGCCCCGGAAATTTCCTCGGGTGAAGGGGAGATCAACTCTTCAAGACTACCCTGTCTGAAGCATGCCATCTTGATTGGAACACACGTTCGCCCCGGATGGATCGCGTTCGAAGATGTACCCAAGCTCGCAACAGAAATTCACCGTGCCCAACTGTCAGACCGTGACGCAACAACGGGTTGCGCGGATCCGGTCAACATACAATTCACCAGTGGAACGACAGGTTTGCCCAAGGGCGCTACGCTTTCCCATCGTAACATACTCAATAACGGTTTTTTCGTAGGCCGAAGCGTTGGCCTGAATCCCGGAGACCGGCTCTGCATCCCCGTCCCGCTTTATCATTGTTTCGGCATGGTCATGGCAAATCTTGGCTGCGTCGTGCACGGCGCAACCATGGTCTATCCGTCCGAAGCCTTCGACCCGTTGGCGGTTTTGAGCACCATTGAAGCCGAGCGGTGCACGGCTCTTTATGGTGTGCCGACAATGTTCATTGCCGAGCTCGGACATGCTGAGTTCGAGCGCTTCGACCTGTCATCCTTGCGGACAGGATGTATGGCAGGCTCGCCCTGCCCCGTCGAGATCATGAAGCAGGTCATCGAACGCATGCACATGCGGGATGTCACCATCGCTTACGGGATGACCGAGACCAGTCCCGTCAGTTTCCAAAGTTCGGGCGAAGATCCGGTTTCCCGGCGGGTCTCGACGATCGGGCGGGTTCAACCGCATCTCGAATGCAAGGTCATCGATGTCAATGGTAATACCGTTCCTCGCGGCACGCCTGGCGAGCTCTGCACCAGGGGTTATTCCGTCATGATCGGCTACTGGGATGATCCGGAAAAGACAGCTGAAGCAATCGACGAAGATGGCTGGATGCACACCGGTGACCTCGCGACCATCGATGACGAGGGCTATGGCAATATTGTCGGACGCCAAAAGGACATGGTGGTTCGCGGCGGCGAAAACATCTATCCGCGCGAAGTAGAGGAGTATCTGTTTCGCCACTCCAAGATCAAGGACGTTGCCATCGTCGGCGTTCCTGATCCGAAGTTCGGCGAAGAACTCTGTGCCTGGATCATTTTGAAGACCGGTGAAGATGCCGACGAAGAAGAGATCAAGGCGTTTTGCCATGGACAAATCGCCCATTACAAGGTGCCGAGATACGTCCGTTTCGTCGAAGCATTTCCTCTGACCGTAACAGGCAAGATCCAGAAATATCTTATCCGCAAACAGATGGCGGAGGAGCTTGGAATACAGGAACAGAAAACGGCCTGAAACCAGTCCGCTGCATTCTGCTAATGGCTAATTGACACTGTGAACCCGGTTAACCTAATCCGGGTGGTACTGCTTGGCTCAAAATTTCAAGACGGCTATATGGGGTCATTGCGGGAGGGCGCGAAACTGTGCTCCTTCGCAACTCAAGAATGGAGCACGCTATGATCAAATCCAAACGCGGCAACTTGTCTGGCTTATTCCTTGCAATTCCAATAAGCGTTTTATTGGCGTTCGGTGCCGATGCCAAATCGAAAGGCACACCGATGCCGACCGACACACCTCGTGCGTATCTTGCGGTGTCGAACGGCACGCCGGCGACCTTGGGCGAAACAATGAACCTCAGTCGGACAACTGCCCGCTTCACCAAACTCAAAGGCGAAATGAAATTGCGATATTCCGGAGTGTGGAATGTCGGAGAAAACACGCAATATGGCGGCCAAGTGTACCAGGTTCTCAATGCCGACGAATTCTTTTCAAAGAACAAAGGTAAAAATGGATTCTGTGATGAACCCGTCCGGTGGCTAACGGTACTTGATAAAAGCAAGCAACTCCTTGAAGGAACAATTCTTGTCGCGATGTTCAACATTCAGGACTGGCACAAATATACAGAGAACTCCACCGGCTTGTGCAGTACCGACTCATTTCAGTTGAAATAACGCCGAGAAGATGCGGTTTGCTGTCCCGATTTAACTGAGGTGGTCATTTCGCCCTCTCTTGCAAATGGGCCTTATATATGATCTCCCGACAAAAGTTGCACAAAGTGATGCCGCCGGTCGAGCGGCCGTTTTCGTCACACTCATAGCTGTCGCGCTCTTCGGATTGCAAACCCCTACTACTTAACCACGCCATAACAGGCCGCGACCTGCGGGATCAGTTATCGATGAAGTCACGCACGGCTTTGTTGTAACCTTCCGGGTCCTGCAGCATGGCGAAATGGCTGGCGTTGTCGAGGATGACCAACTTGGCCCCCGGGATCGTCTTTGCCATGTATTCCGTATGCTCGCGGGTGATGGCTTCGTCGTGATCGCCAAGAACGATTGCCACTGGCGTCTTGATCTTCTTCAGATCGTCATCGCTCCAGTTCGGCTGGCTCGCCCACATGCCACTGATCTGTTCGACAAAAGCATCATACTGGTCCGGCGTAGGCGAAATCTTCTTGTAGATTTCGCCTGACTTATCTATATAAGCCGCGAACGTCTTGTTTTTCATGACATCCGGATTGAGGCCATCGACCTTGGAGTTGGCCGCTTGCGCGAATAGCTTCGTCAGTCTCTCGGGGTGGTTCATGGCTATGTCGAGACCAATTATCCCGCCGTCACTCCATCCAACCAGTGCAGTCTTGTCGACCTTCAGGAAATCGAGAAGCGCGAGGTAATCCGACGACATCAAATCATAGCTGTAAGGATCAGCATTGCGCGTCGAACGCCCATGACCACGGCTGTCAGCAACAATGACCATATGGTCTTTCGCAAGGTCGGCCACCTGCGCACCCCAGATATCGGCATAGCCGAGACCGCCATGGATAAGGAGCACGGGCGGTCCCTTGCCATAGACGGCGTAGTACATTTCGATGCCGTTGACTGGAGCCATACCGCTTTTCTCAGCCGCGGGCATTGCTGCTGGCGGGGGAAGCTTTTCCCAGCGTTCGGCGGCATGAACGCCACCTGAAACCAGGGCGAACATGAGGACGAGCGAATAGGCTAAGGATTTTAGAAACATCGTCTTCCCTCCAACGAACATGAAATGCGATGTTTCCATGCTAGCGAAGATAGTCAAGTTTGGCGAATGCCGCACCGAATTTCTAGGAGCAGCAGACGTAACAAAAAAGGCGGCCCGCGAGCCGCCTTCGAAATATGCAGGAGGTGTCCTACTTGGCAACGTGCCAGACACCACCGACGCCATCGCCAGTCATATCGCCGGCTTTCTTGTCCTTGGCGAACGTATAAAGTGGTTTGCCTTCATAGGCCCACATTTCCTTGCCCGCCGTATCCTTGACCAGCGTCCATTCGCCTTCAGCCTTGGCCCCTTTGGCGGCATGGAATGCCGGCCAGTTTTTCAGGCATTTCTCATCGCAGTTCGATTTGCCGTCCTTGTCCTTGTCGAACGTATAGAGCGTCATGCCCTTCTCGGTGGTCCACATGTCGCCCATCTTTTTCGCAGGTTCTGCCGCGAAAGCAGACAGGCTGGTGGCGGCGAGAAAGCCCACTGCGATCAAAATTGTCTTCATTGTTTTCACTCCCTCTTTGGGATTGCCAGCGGGGGCGCTGACAGTGCCCGTTCTTAAGCGAACCAAGCCGTCCGCATCGAAGAATACTCTACCACATTTCGTTCCGAATTGAGGCGCTGCATGCGGATTTAACGCTTTGATTTGATACATTTGGTCTTGATTGCTAGAAATTCGATAACCCACGTTCAGGAGCGGATAATGGACCTCGACATCAGCGAAATTGACGGCGCCTGCCACTGTGGATCAGTGCGCTTCCATGTCAGACTATCAAATGGTCTGCACACGGCACGCCGTTGCACCTGCAGCATTTGCCGGATGCGTGGTGCTGTCGCCGTCTCGGCGAAAGTCGGTGATCTCGATATAATGGCGGGTGAAGACAAGCTCAGCGTCTATCAATTCAACACGATGACGGCCAAACACTATTTCTGTTCCGGATGCGGTATCTACACGCATCATCAGCGCCGGTCCAATCCGAGTGAGTACGGCGTGAATGTTGCTTGTCTCGAGGGGATCAGCCCTTTCGATTTTGACGAAGTGCCAGTGAGTGATGGGATTCACCATCCATCGGACGGCAAGAAAGCCAACAAGACTGGTCCTGTTGGCTTCCTTCGATTTATCAGAGCTGACTAACTACCACTTTACCGTCAGGCCGATATTGCCCTCGAATATCTTCTGTTCGGCGCCCTCGACATCGAACGTATAATCCGCCACGGCAAATGCGCTGACCTTCTCGGTAAAGTCGTGCACGATACCCGCGCCGAGTTCCAGCGAAGTCGACTCGCCTTCGGTGGTAATTGCATCCGGGCCGAAGAGCACTGAGTCCGTGGTGCTGAAACCGTGCCACAAATTGGCCTTGACGTAGGGCTGGAACAGCCCGGCCGAAGTTTGATATTTTCCCTGCATCCGGAAACCGAGCCGGCCTGTGAAGCCGTCATCGCTATCGAATCCGACATCGGAAAAGGCATCGGATTGATCGTCAAGCGAGATGTTCTGCCATATGATCTGTGCCTGCGGCTCGATGGTCCAGCTTTCCGACAGCGGGATCGGGTAACCGCCTTCCAGCGATGCGGTAAAGCCGGTGCCGTCGATATCGATGCCGACACCCCGTTCGGAGGTCGCATCCCCGCCGAACCACGATCCCATCAAAACGGCATCCAGGTACCACCCGCCAGGGCCGATATGCGTCCAGTAGCCGCCGAAGCTCGTCGTATCAAGATTGAGGCTGCCGACATTCACACCATTCCACCCGACCGCCTGGCCTTTGACATCCGCGTCGAGATTCGAATAGCCGAAGAACAGACCGGCTATATCGCGATGTCCGTTGTCGTGCTGCCAGCCGAGAATATCGAGACCTGCTTGTATGCCGTAGAGGTTCCCGTCAATGGATGGATCAACGGTTCCATCCCAGCTCTGCTCGGTCGATTGCCCGAAGGCGCGGCCCCAGGCCGCGGAGAAGTTCTCGCGCGAGTTGACAACACCCTGTTCGCCCCGTCTCTCGTGGAATGTCCCGAGTGTTGCCAGTGCGGTTTGGCGCGCAGCCGGCGGCAAAGCGGAATAGAGAGGAACCTCTTCACGATATAGCGGAATTGATTCACCCGGATCCGCATGCACAGGTGTTGCGCCAGCATTGGGTGGTTCCACACCCGGTCCGGGCGGTGCGATCTCGCCAGGTTCTGGGTCGGTTATTGCAGCAGCAATGCTGCCTGGCAACAGCGATGACCGAAGATACCAGTTCTCCGCCGATCCCGCAGACACACCACCCTTGAAGAGCGCGTATTCGAAGGCGCCTGCCGCAACGGAATTGCTCAGGCTGAACGCGGATGCACTGGTGGTTGCACCGTTGACAGCCTGAACAACAAGAATGCCATCTTGTGCAGTGCTGGCGCCGGCGCCGTCTAGATTGGTCACCGCAAGCCCGGTCGTTCCAGCGGCCGTGCCGCCGGAAATCACAAATTTGTCGGAAGCCGACGAATCATCGCCGAGCACCGTCTGCAAGCGAATCGCGCCGCCGCTGCCCGTATAATTGCCAAGGACGGTGAACGTATCGGTTGCGCCACTCGAACCATTGGTGAGATCAATAGTCCCTGCATTGGTCACGTTGGCGAGTTGCCCCGCCGCAAAAGGCGCGATTGCAGCATTGACCCCGTTGCCCGCGAGCAGCGTGCTTGTACCATCGATCGAAAAGCTGCCGGTTGCCGTTCCGCTATCACCAACCACGAAATTGCTGTCGAGCGTGAAGGCGGAACTGTTCGTGAGCGCGACGTTTTCCCAATTCACATAACGGCCGGACGTCGTCGCCGTCGTGTTGGAAAAGGTCAGCGTATCCGTACCTGCCCCACCATTGATCGATGGTGTCGACGCGATGGTTGCATCGGTGAGATTCTGCAGTGTTCCGGTGTCATTGCCCGCGCCGAGATTGATCGCCCCGCCGATCGTACCTGCCGTATCCCACGTAAACTGATCATTGCCGCCAGCCGTAGTGACCGTGCTGCCGATGGAGCCGCCGGAGATGAAGATGCGATTGTCCCCGCTGCCGAGATCAACGAATGTGCCGATTGAACCACCCGAAAGTATCAGCAAGTCGCGGCCCTGGGTTGCAATCACAAAGCGGTCGATGACACCGCCCGACATGCGCATTTCATTGTTGGCCTGCTCGAGATTGACTTCGCCGATCTGCCCGCCCGTCATCGTGAAGAAATCACCGGCAAAGAACTGACCGATAATCCGGCCGCCGCTGACGGTCGCCGTGTCGAGTTCGCTGCCCTGCTCCACTCTTTGAACCACACCGCCGGTCATGACGAAATTATCGACACCGCCATTCTGGAAAATTGTGCCGTTGACCGTACCGCCATTCAGCTGAAGACTATCGTTGCCGCCGCCCTCACTGAGATCGCCGTTGATCGTGCCGGAATTGATTACGACGGTATCGACCCCGGTACCGAATGTGACTGGTCCCGTAATCGAGCCCGTGCCTCCCGTAGGAAGTGTGAGCGAGTTGTTCCCGCCCGTATCCGTCAGGGGTCCGCCGGTCCCGCTGTCGCAAATATAAACGTCGTTTCCTGCTGTGGGGACGAGGTTACAAGCTGCAGATGCAGTTTGATTGGATATGGAGAGTGTTATGAGGGAAACAGAAGAAAGCCAGAAGATTCGTGTAAAAAGCTTAGACGACTTCATGTAATTCCCCCTATAGCGATCATATGATAAGGGATTGCCAACTACCCAAAGCAGTCCCCGCGACCAAACAACGATATCGGCAAGTGCAGGCTAGTTTCACATCGAAGGGTGTGCAACCCATGGTTTAATGTAAGCACACTGAACTTTACCAGTGTGGTAAATTGGTCTCACTTTTGTACGCCGGAAGACTTTAAACTTGGCGTTCGTTAACAAAATATTCTTTTGTATTACGAATTTTCGCTCCGATCAGATCAGCTCGAGTCCAAAGTGGGCGCTCTTATTTCCGGATTTGACTGCCTGTTGATATTCCGTTGTAATCGAAATAGAAGCGCATGGACTGACCGGAGAGCACACGATGGACCGCTACGAAACCTTCGCGACTTGGATCTTCATCGTCTTCGGTGCACTCATCATTGCCGGGCTGATGGCCTTCGCGATTACTACCGCTGACAAACCTGCTTTTCTTTTCGCGCTGGCTTCCGCATGCGCTGCATTTTTTCTTGGCTTCGCCGTGATTTTCGATCAGCCCCGGCTTTACGGATTGATTTTGTTTGTGTCGGTAGCGCTGATCGCGGCCTCAATCACTGCCATCGTGACCTGATTTTACCCCAGCGTGCTGATCTGGCGATAGGCGCCATGCCAATAGATCAACGGTTCGGCATTGTGGCGTAACGTCACTGCCCTGACCCTGCCTATCAGGATTCCATGCGAATGCCGCTCGATAGCATCGTCGAGTTCGCAATCGAGCACCGCTAGCGCATTGACCAGCGCCATCGTCCCTGTGCTGAGCTCCCGCCAATCTGCACCTTGATAGCGTTCCGCCCCCTTCTGACCGTTCCTCCCGGAAAAACTGTCGGCCACATGACGCTGATCGTGTGCCAGCATATTGACGCAGAAGCTGCCATGCCGCTGCAGGACCGGCCAGGATGAAGACGCGCGATTGATGCTGACGATCACCGAGGGCGGATCTATAGCCAATGACGAGACCGACGTCGCAGTGAACCCCGTGCGGTCGGCGCCACGTCCAACTGTAATGACGCTCACAGCCGCCGCTAGGTGCCGCATCGAATCCTTGAACAGGTCGGCGTCTACGGTTAGCTCGTGGTGGGCCAAACGCGCCACGCTTGGAAAAATGGACATTCATTTCCTCGTTCATTGGATTGTCGCGAACCGCCGGGATGCGAAGGAAGACTCTCATCCTGCATTGCAACACATCAGGCGTGCCTCGAACCAGACCGCTCTTTGCTCCGGTTGGCCGCATTTGGCGATTTTGTTTTGCGATTTTCGCAGATTTCCAGAAATCGATTTCAACGGATGCGAGTGCCGGATTTCATCCGCAACTAACGACAGAGCCATCCCGTTTCGTAATCGCACAGCTTGTGGAAAATAGTTCCACGAATTCCGGTGTGAGAGCAAAACTCTACCTGCTAGGCGCCGAGAATTATAATCTCTATAGTTTTAATCGTGTATGGAATATCGGAAGATGGTCGCTCGGCAACGAGGATAGTCCTGATGGCTTCAACAGATTACACCAGCACGCGCAATTCGCCCGAGGGTATTCGCCGTTCCATTAGGGGTCGCGCCCTTGGTGTGGTACTGTTTGTGACCGCCTTTGCGTTTCATGTGGCGGTCCTTTTCAACCTGCTGCCGTCATAGTTCCTGGCCTGGACTTCCGATAATTTTGTCCGAATAATTTTGCTGGCAACCGGAACCAACGTACACTTGAAACATTTCTGTATGACTGGTCCCAAACCAGTCTTGGCTTAACCCCACAAAGCCAACATGACCCAATCCTCATGCCCCTTGAGGATTGGGTTTTCTGCATGAGCTGAACAGCAATCGTGAGTGGAGAAAACAATGTCGATTGAAGATGCCAAACATGCGATCGAAGCAGCCATTCATAGCGGTGATTTCAAAAGTATGGGCGTGGCTGTCTTCAAGGCAATCAATGCCTTGGAGCAAAGAATCAAACGGCTTGAAGAAGACAACGAACGTAGCAAGGCAAATTTAAGATAGAGTTTTGCCATCTGAACCTTGAAATATTCGCGATATGTGCTAGCATTTTTGTAGGTTGAGTGTAGCGGTACCTTGAGCCTGCGCCGCACTGAAACGATGCGCGATATTATTATCCAGAGTCCAGTTTGTTAGAGCCAAATCAAGCCTCAACTTGCGAAACCCCTACCGGTCCCGGCAGGGGTTTTGCTTGTGTACTCTGAAGTGCCCATAACACCAGCTTAGCCGACTAATCGGCCACGTTTCACTTTGCTAAAGCCTCGGACGATGATATTGGCGCAGTTCTGTTTCCCGGATGGCGAGACAATCCAGGCTTCAGCTTCGTCCGATGGATAAACATCCGCCTCGCCAAACCCCTTGACCTTGTCCATAAATTCCTTCCGGCAGAACGCGTCAATATTGTCGCCCGAGGCTCTAGCTCTCTGTCAGGATTGACTGGATATCGGTGAGCGGGTGATTGGTCAGGGTTTTCGGAATTTCACTGACGATCCTGTCGGAGACTTCCTTGTGAAACTCCTGGCGCATTTCGCCGAGCACCAGCGGTGGAGCAATCACAACCAGTCGTTCGAAACCTCCCTTGTGGGCGTAGCTATAGAGTGCGTCGGCCACTTCCTTGGCAAATCGTTTCTTGGAAATCTCATGCCAGTCCGTGTCCTCGACAGCACTGCGGTGCGGGCTTGGTCCGTCATTGAAACGCCCTGGCCTGTCGCTTCCCTGTTGCCGCGTTGCGGGGTTCGAGTGATGCATTTCATGGATGGTGGTGAGTTGGACATGCTTCATATCGTTTTCATTGCGGAGAAACAGTGCCTTCTCCCCATCGGCGACGACGATCCAGGTCTTTTTGTTTAAAACGATGTTGGCCATCTCAAGCTCCCTTCGCCATACGTTTATCAAAGGCTTTCTTCATGGGGAGCTTCCTTTCAGTTTGTCGTTCAGCGACAATGAGTCCGCAATTGCTGCGGCCACGATAAAAAAACAACGCTGGCGAGTAAGAGAGGTTCCGACTTCATAGGGATCGTTGCCTCCTCGCATAATAAAGAAGCCCCGCGCCAATCGCGATAGTCAGCAGCCCTATGGTGATCCATCGAGTTTGACCCACCATGAAGCTACCGCCGAGAACACTGAGGCCCTGAAGCGCCCAGATTGCTCCCATGATGATAAGAAGCACGGCAACGATCGACAGGATGGTTCTCATTTGGTCCGCCTCTTTTCAGGTTGCGTTTTCATTCTCGCACCATCAAGGCGGGATGAAAACATTTTATGAAACACGCGCTATTTCCATTAGATTTATGAGGTCACGACCTAACGTCTGTCTGGATTTGTCGATTGGCGGCTGATAGACCTCATTGCAAAGCAGGGAGGCTGAAATTCTATGACTGCATTAACGATTATCGTTGAATTCGAAACGCACGAAGGCCGCGAAGAGGAATTCACTGCGCTCATCCGCGAGCATGCCCGCAAGACGCTCGAAGAAGAACCCGGTTGTCTGCGTTTCGAGGTCATCAAACCCATCGAGCGCAATGGAACACCCATCGCTAACAAGGTCATGGTCAACGAACTCTACGCGAATGAAGCGGCGGTGACGGCCCATGAGAATAATCCGCGCCTCCCCAGGGTGCGGGCGGCTAATGCGCCCTTGCTCAAGTCCAGCAGGTTGATCCTGGCACAATCATTGACCGGCAAGGCACCCGAGGAAGGTTTGACGCCGCAGCAGCTGAACGCCAGCAATGACGACTAGAGCCGGATAAATTTGAACGAAAGTTCAATGACATGATCATAAAAAATGTGCGATGACTGTGTTCCGCCATTCAACAGCAACCTGATCAAGCCGTACCGGAAGACTAAAACGATGAAGAGATTGGCTCTGGCTTTCCTGCTGCCTTGCACCCTTGCGATGTCTGGTTGTGGCGCAATGCGCTGGATGAGCGAAGCGCCGCAAAACGCGTCCAGCTGTGCCGGCTGGAACAAGATCAGGATCAAGCCGGAAACGGCAGTCTATCTTGTGAAGAACGATTTTTCCGCCAGCATAGATATCGATTCGCACAATCTCAACGGTCAGAGAAACGGTTGTTGGAAGTAGCCTTGAATCTCGCAAATCGGAACCAAACGCCGTAAACCACGTTCCTCCTTTCTCCACTCATGGAAAGGATTACTGAAATGGCAACGAATACAACCAAAGTTCAGGCTATGGCTGAAAAGGATCTGGAAAACCAGGTTGCGGCGTTGCGCAAGCAGCTGGCATCAATCAGCAAATCGCTTTCCGAGCACGGCTATGAACTTTATGAAAATGGCGGCAGCTCTGCCTACGAGGCGGTAAAGAAGAACAGCCGAAAAGCAGCACGCTTCGTTGGTGAGGAAGCGCACATGGTCAGTGAAAAAGCCAGGGAGAACCCGATGACCGCGGTCGCCATCGTGTCTGCCGTCGCCGGCTTAGGTCTCCTGGCAGGTCTAAGCGCTTATCGGCGTTAAAGACCAAGCCTTGAAATTCAGGGGCACGCTTCATATGTAGGGCTTAGAAATTCGTCTCCGCTTTTGACCACGGATGTACTGGCACTGGCGTTGAGGCGAATTCGGAAGGTCGGGAATTCCCGGCCTTTTTTGTTGCCTATAGCACACATGACCCTATCCGAGTGCGGTGCGGCAGTGTCTCAGGTTGCTTTCCGGGGCGCGAACAGTCTATGTAGGGCTCACTATCTGCCTGATCATTCATCAGGTTAAGGACATTCCGTTATACGTTCTGAGAGTGAGCTGCCCGAATGGACAATTTTGAGAAATACGCCCTGGCTCTAATGGTCGTATTCGGCGCCCTGATCATCGGCGGTCTCATGGCCGTCAACATTGCGTGGGCCCACAAGGCAGGCTTTCTCTATGCTCTCGGCGCGGCAGTGGTGGTTTGGTCTGCCGGTTTCGCGGTCCTTTTTGACAAGCCGCGGGTCTACGGTCTCCTGTTGCTGTGCGCGATTGCTCTCATTACGGCCTCTATCGTTGTTATCGTTCGATAAAATCGGATCGAAATTTAAGCGTGAGATCTGGATAATATGAAACTGGCTTTCATATTATCGTTTACTTTATCAAGAATAATTCTAAACTGCGGCCAGATTGAATGTGCAGACCTGGATTTCAGGTTGAAAGAGATATCCCATGCGACTGACCAGACAGACGAACTACGCCATCCGAATTCTTATGTACTGTGCCGCCAATGAAGGCAATCTCAGCAGAATCGGTGAAATCGCCCAAGCCTATACGGTTTCGGAACTTTTCCTGTTCAAGATTCTCCAACCATTGGTCGAGAACGGTTTCATCGAAACAGTGCGCGGCCGCAATGGTGGCGTGAAGCTCGGCAAACCAGCCAAGGACATTACCCTCTTCGACGTGGTGCGCGTGACCGAGGAAAACTTCGCCATGGCGGAGTGCTTCGAAAACGATGCTGCCGACTGCCCGCTGATCGACAGCTGCGGATTGAATGCGGCGTTGCGCAAAGCGCTCAATGCATTCTTCGAAGTGCTCGCTCAGTTCACGATCGAGGATATTGTCGACAAGCGCGATGTGCGTGCTCTGCTCGGGATCGACATACTCACCCCTCGCCTCGCGACGGCCAGCTGACGCAGATTTGCCGTACTGCACAGTACGGCAATTGCACTTGCTTCTGGCCCGGTGCGAAACCGGAACAGTTCCTTGAAACGAGCCGTCTTTTCCGGCGACGTTCTCTACGAAAATACGCGAATCTTGCACAAGAACCATCGATTCTGATGCAAGAAGTGTCGATTCCGGCATGCTTTTCTGCACCCTGCGTTGCAAATTGGTTGTACTCAGTTGCGAAAAACAGCGAACGTGCCGCCTCACCCATAGCCATCCCAAGCTTGTGAGACGTTTTGACACATGTTGAGCCGGCAATATTTTTTTGCTTTCAATCTGCCCGTAAAGCCAAACATGATTGAAATGGTTATGTTATTTGCCTAGTTTAGAATTATTCTAACTTATTGAAATCATGACATAATATCACCATATGCATTTGACAGGTTCTCAACAAAACGGCTTTATAGCCGGAGCGTTGGATGAACGCATGACCTTTAATGTTTGGGCCTTGAACCCTTGCGATTGGAGGAACCATTGTCTGGTTCGAAAGTATCACCCGTTTTCGGGTTAGTATTTTGTGAGTTTAGCGTACAAAACGCGGTCGAATCAGCAATTGATTCAAGCTTAGGCGCCTCCCCGGCATTAGATGTCGTGGATATGTATTCTTGTGAGTATGGCGTCCACACAAAATGCTAGTTTGTCATTGCAACATAATTACTCAAAAAGAGATCGAGAATTCCATTATTGAACTTCTCGATGCTGACCCGTGGCAGCTCGTTGTTCCCGCCAAGGTTTACCATGCCATGAAGAAACGCGGCCGCTGCTGCGGTTGCTTCCCAAATGTCGTTGAAACCATCATAAAGGTGACGGAAGAATATCATCTCCGGCATGGTTCAGACGATTCTGATGCAGTTTCGTTCATCGACCGTGTCCGGTCACTGCGTCACGAATACGGGAGTTCACGACATGAAGGGCGAACCAAGGGTCATCGAGCGGCTTAACGAGGCATTGTTTCTCGAATTAGGCGCCGTCAATCAATATTGGCTGCATTATCGCCTTCTGGATGATTGGGGCTTCACGAAGCTGGCCAAGAAGGAACGCGCGGAATCCATCGAAGAGATGCATCACGCCGACAAGATCATCCAGCGCATCATCTTCCTCGAAGGTCATCCAAATCTGCAGTCTGTCGGCGCGCTGCGCATTGGCCAGAACGTCAAGGAAGTGCTCGAGGCGGATCTTGCCGGCGAGTATGACGCTGTGAAATCCTACAAGCTTTCCCGCGAGATTTGCGATCAGCTTGGTGATTATGTCTCCAAGGAATTGTTCGACGAACTGCTCAAGGACGAGGAAGGTCATGTCGACTTCCTCGAGACCCAGATAGATCTGCTCAATTCCATCGGTGCAGAGCGCTATGGCTTGTTGAATGCAGGATCTGCCGACGAAGCGGAGTGATCCATTCAATCGTGACAAAAAAAGGGCGCCAGTGGCGCCCTTTCCTTTTCAACATGGGTTGCTTGTTGTTGTCATTTCGGCAGCTTGTCGTCCACACCGGCGACGTAGAAGTTCATGCTCAGAATGGTCTTGTCGTCAGCTGTCTCGCCAGCTTTCAGCCATTCAGAACCATCCTGCTTCTTGATCGGGCCAGTGAAAGGCTTGAGTTCGCCTGAAGTGATCTTGGCCTGCGTTTCTTCGGCCAGCTTCTTCACATCATCCGGCATGTTCGTGTAGGGCGCCATCACGACGAGCCCTTCCTTCATGCCTTCGAACACATTGTGCGATTTCCAGGTTCCATCCAGCACCGCCTTGGCGCGTTCGATATAGTACGGTCCCCAGTTGTCGACGATCGACGTCATCTGGGTTTCCGGGCCAAACTTGATCATGTCCGAAGCCTGGCCGAAAGCCTTGATCTTGCGTTCCGCCGCAACCTGCATCGCAGCGGTCGAATCCGTGTGCTGGGTGATGATATCAACGCCCTGATCGATCAGCGCCTTGGCGGCATCAGCTTCCTTGGCCGGGTCAAACCATGAGTTCGCCCAGATCACCTTGATCTTGAAGTTCGGATTGACGGTTTGAGCACCCAGGATGAACGAATTAATACCCTGGACAACCTCGGGTATGGGAAACGAACCGATGTAACCAGCGACGCCGGTCTTGGACATTTTTGCCGCAATCACACCCTGCACATAGCGGCCTTCGTAGAAGCGCGAATTATAGACCGAGACGTTTTCAGCGGTTTTGTAGCCCGTCGCGTGTTCGAATTTGACGTCCGGAAACTTCTGCGCGACCTTGACCGTCGCATCCATATAGCCGAACGATGTGGTGAAGATCAGCTTGTTGCCAGCACGAGCAAGCCGCTCGATGGAGCGCTCTGCATCGGCGCCTTCAGGCACGTTTTCAAGGAAGGTTGTTTCAACCTTGTCGCCCAGCTCTTTCTCAAGCTGCTTACGACCTTGATCATGCTGGTACGTCCAGCCGAAATCGCCAGGCGGTCCGATATAGATGAAGCCAATCTTCAATTTGTCGGCGGCCAAGGCCGGGCCTGCCACGGCAAAGCTGGCGGCCACCGTCAGCGCCATTATCAGTTTTTTCATCAGGTTCACCTCTTCTGTTAAAGCGTTCAAACTATCTTTGTTTCGTATTCTAGCGATCAGGCACGAAGGGTTTGCCGAGCGATGTCGGCGTGTTCATCAATGTCAGGCGTTTGTTGCGCGAAATCAGCACAAGCACGATGATCGTTGCAAGATAGGGAAGCGACGACATGAGTTGCGAAGGAACGCCAATGCCGAGCGCCTGAGCGTGCAGCTGGCCGATGGTTACAGCACCAAAAAGATAGGCCCCGGCAAGGATCCGCCACGGTCGCCAGGACGCGAAAACCACCAGCGCCAGCGCAATCCAGCCCCTGCCCGAAGTCATATTTTCCACCCATTGCGGCACGTAGACGAGTGAGAGCTGTGCGCCGGCCAAGCCTGCACAGGCACCACCGAAAATCACGGCAAGGTAGCGAATGCGAACGACAGGTACACCGAGAGCGTGCGCCGATGTGTGATTGTCGCCGACCGCGCGCAACGTCAAACCTGCGCGCGTCCTGAACAGAAACCATGCCACGCCAATCGTCAGCAGGATGGAAATGTAAAAAATGGGGTCCTGTCCAAACAGGACCCTGCCGACATAAGGGATATCCGTAAGCCCTCGTATATAAAGCGAATCCATCCTCACACCCGGAAGGCCGACAAAGCTTTCGCCAATCATTGCCGAAGCGCCAAGGCCAAGCAGCGTGAGTGCGAGGCCTGTCGCCACCTGGTTGGTGATCAGCGTCAGGGTCAGGAAACCAAACAGCAATGAAAACGCAGCTCCGGCGAGGATCGCCGCGAACATGCCCAGCCAGGCCGAACCGGTATATTGCGCGACCGCAAATCCGGTCACGGCACCCATGACCATCATGCCTTCTACACCGAGATTGAGCACACCTGAGCGCTCGACGACGAGTTCGCCCAACGCGGCAATGAGCAGCGGCGTCGCCGCCGTTGCCACTGTCAGAAGTATGGCCTCGAACATCGTCATTTCACGCGCCCTTCAACGCTGTATCGCTCAAGCGCGACACAATCCGGATGCGATAATAAATCAGACTGTCACTGGCGAGGACAAAAAACAGGATGATGCCCTGAAAGATACGCGCCGATTTTTCCGAAATACCCAATGAAATCTGTGCCGCCTCGCCCCCCAAATAAGATAGAGCGAGCACCAATCCCGCGGCAATTATCCCCAACGGATTGAGCCTTCCGAGGAACGCGACGATAATTGCAGTGAATCCATAGCCCGGTGAAATGCTCGTCCGCAGCTGACCCACGGCGCCCGAGACCTCGGCGATACCCGCCAGTCCGGCTAACGCTCCCGATACGAGAAAAGCAAAGAAAGTCAGCCGGCCGGCGCTGAAACCGGCAAACCGCCCTGCCCTGGAACTACGGCCAAGCACCTTGATCTCGAAGCCATTCAACGTGCGTGACAGCATGAACCACACAACCACCGCAGCGATTATGGCGAGGGCAAAACCCCAGTGCGCCCGGCCCGAATCTGGCCATATCGCGGGCAGGATGGCGCTATCGCTGAACTGCACGGTCTCGGGGAAATTGTAGCCTTGAGGATTACGCCACGGACCGCGCACCAGCCAGTCGAGAAAAAGCTGTGCGACGTAAACCAGCATCAGGCTGGTGAGAATCTCGTTCGTATTGAACCGGACTTTCAGAAATGCCGGAATCGTCGCGTAGGCCATGCCCCCCGCCATTCCGAGCAGGAGCATAATCGGCAACACGTACCAGCCCTGAAAATCCGGGAAAACGACCGGCAGGATTGATCCAGCGATACCGCCTGCGATGAACTGGCCCTCAGCGCCGATATTCCAGTTATTCGAAAGAAAACAAACGGAAAGCCCTACCGCAATGAGGATCAGCGGTGCCGCTTTGACCAGCAATTCGTGGATCGACCAGACCTCGGTCAGAGGCTCAACGAAATAGGAATAGAGCGCTGAAATCGGGTTCTTGCCGAGTATGGAAAACAGGATCGCGCCTGCAATCAAAGTCAGGAACAGCGCTATGAATGGCGACAAGGCGCTAAACAAAGCTGAGTGCTGCGGACGTTTGACGATTTCGATCCGCATCATGCGGCCCCCGCCGTAGCGTCGGCGCCGCCCATCATCAAACCGACGCGTTCCATCGTCATTGCCTCGATTGGCACAGATTCGGAAAGACGGCCATGCACCATCGCCGCGATGCGGTCGGAGATTTCGAAGAGTTCATCAAGGTCCTGGCTGATCACGATCACAGCGGAACCGCTGCGGGCAAGGTCGACCAATGCCTGACGAATAAGCGCAGCCGCGCCAGCGTCGACGCCCCATGTCGGCTGGTTGACGACGATCACGGATGGGTTGCGATCAAGTTCCCGCCCGATGAGAAACTTCTGCAGGTTGCCGCCCGAAAGGGCTGATGCATCGGGATTTTCGGCGCTTTTGCGCACATCCATTTGCACGACGATGCGCTTCGCCGCAGATGCAAGGCTGGATTCCGATACAAGTTTCAGCACACCGCCAGTCAGGAACATTTTACGATCCGTAGAATGGCGCGACAGGAGCAAATTGTTGGTTAGAGACATATCCGGCACCGCGCCGTGCCCAAGCCGCTCCTCGGGCACAAAAGCTGCGCCGAGCTTGCGCCGGGCCGATATGCCGATTCTGCCGGCATCTGTGCCGCGGATGCGCACGACTTGAGGACGTTCCTGCAGTACTTCGCCGGAAATCGCCTCAAAGAGTTCACCTTGGCCATTGCCGGCAACCCCGGCAATACCGAGAATTTCTCCGCCAGTGATCGACAGATAGATATCATGGAGCGCCACCGAAAACGGCCCCCGCGGCCTCTGCGACAGGCCGTTCACCTCAATAAGCGGTATCCGGTCCGTCCATTCTGCCGGAAGCCTTTCAATTACATGGATGTCATTGCCGACCATCATCCGCGCCAATGAAGCTGCAGTCTGCGTGCGTGGATCACATTGGCCGACAACCTTACCGTGCCTGAGTACCGTTGCGCGGTCGCAAAGCCTACGCACCTCCTCGAGCCGGTGACTGATGTAAAGGATGGATTTTCCTTCCGAGCGCAAACGCTCCAGTGTCACAAACAGAAGATCGGCTTCCTGCGGAGTGAGCACTGATGTCGGCTCGTCCAGGATGATCAGATCAGGATTTTGCAACAGGCAGCGAATGATCTCGATGCGTTGCCGTTCGCCAACCGAAAGATCACCGACAAGCGCGTCAGGATCTACCGGCAAGCCATAGGTCTGGCCGATCTCGCGGGCCCGTGTGGCGATCGTGTCGAGTGGCGACTTCTCGTCCAGCGACAGGGCGATATTCTCGGCAGCGGTCAGCGCATCGAACAAAGAAAAATGCTGGAAAACCATACCGATACCCAGCGATCTTCCCATGGCAGGACTGGTAACTGTAAAACGCTCACCCTTCCATGCGATGTCTCCGGAAGTTGGCTGCAATGCACCGAACAACATTTTGACGAGGGTGGATTTGCCCGCGCCATTCTCGCCCAGGAGCGCATGAATCTCGCCGGTTCCGATCTTCAGATCAATCCCGTCACAAGCCTTGAGTGTCCCGAAAATTTTGGTGAGCTTTTCGGCTTCCAGTAGCGGTATTTCAGAGCCGTCTTTTGTTATTGTGCCTGTCATAATTCCCCGCGGCCAAGACCGTTTTTCGATCCTATGTCAGGCCCACCAAATTTGGAAAGTACAAAACGTACGGTTGCGGCCATTTGCGCACAATATTCGGGCATTAGTAACAGTGGCTTAAGGAATGAGCACTGTCGTACCGGTGGTTCTCCGTCCTTCAAGGTCTCGATGAGCTGACGCAACGTCCTTCAGCGCATAGGTTTGCCCGATTTCAATGCGGATAATGCCCTTCGCCACGAGGTCGAAAAGCTCTTCGGCGCCAGCAACAAGCGCGTCGCGCGTTGCCGCGTAGACAAACAGCGTTGGGCGCGTCAGATAGAGTGATCCCTTCCGCGACAGGATACCGAGATCGAAAGGCGGAACCGGCCCGGACGACTGACCGAAACATACCAGCATCCCGCGCGGGCGCAGACAATCCAGGGAACCGTCAAACGTATCTTTGCCGACCGAATCGTAGACGACATCGACGCCTTTGCCGCCGGTAAGTTCTTTTACCCGTTCGACAAAATTCTCGGTCTTGTAGTTGATGACGTGATCGTAGCCATTGTCCAGCGCCAACTTGACCTTTTCGTCCGACCCGGCCGTGCCGATGACTGTCGCGCCGAGATATTTGGCCCATTGCCCGGCGATCTGGCCAACGCCGCCAGCGGCCGCATGGAAGAGAATCGTATCTCCCTTTTTGACCGGGAAGGTCTGGCGCAGCAGATATTGCGCAGTGAGCCCCTTCAGCATCATCGAAGCGGCCTGTTCCAGCGATATCGGCTCCGGCACCTTGACCAGGAATTTGGTCGCGATCAGCCGCTCTTCGGCATAGGCGCCGATGGAAGTGGTATAGGCGACGCGGTCGCCAACCTTGAAATCCTCGACCTCCGATCCTACCGCCAGCACCACGCCAGCACCTTCATGGCCCGGGATCAGCGGCAGTCCAGTTGGCGATGGATAGAGGCCAGTCCGGTAATAGACGTCGAGGAAATTGAGCCCGATGGCTTCATTGCGGATGCGCACTTCCCCGGGTCCGGGAGAGCCAAGGGAGATGTCTTCATAGGTCAACACTTCAGGCCCGCCAACCCGATGAATGCGAACAGCTTTGACCATCATATTTTCTCCGTACGTCCGAGATTGGGGAACGCCTGCATCACGGCTCCAATGAAAAAAAGATAAATGCCGGTCACCGAAATGCCGATCCGCACCCAGAGCGGCGAATCCAGTTCCTGAAACAATGAATACGCGCCAAAGGCGCACCACAGGAAGAATATTGCGAGATTGAGCGGCCGCAAGCGCTGCACCCGCACAGGATGGAGGAAATAGATCGGCAGGAAGGAGACGATCGCCGCCACGAGAACGATGGCGAAGGCCACCCATTCTCCGGGGCGCACGATGAACAAAGTGAAGACAATCATGTTCCAGACGACCGGGAAACCCTTGAAGAAGTTTTCCTTGGTCTTCATGCCAGTGTCCGCATAATAGATGGCACTGGAAACCACGATGATTGCCGCTGCTAGGAAGGACAGCCCCTCGCCCATGAAGCCGCGCTGATACAGCGCAAAGGCCGGAATGAGCACGTAGGTCATATAGTCGATGATGTTGTCCAGAAGTTCGCCGGACCAGTTCGGCAGGACATATTTGACGTCCAGCTTACGTGCAATCGGCCCGTCGATACCGTCGACAAAAAGCGCCAGTCCAAGCCACCAGAACATCGCAGTCCAGCTTTCCTCACTGGCAGCAACTACAGAAAGAAACGCCAGAAAGGAGCCGGATGCCGTGAGAAGATGGACGGAAAATGCTTTCGCTTGCGGTGCCGTTACCTTTTTGGGTGTTATGGCCTTGGGCAATATCGGTTTTTTCACGGTCCGTGCCAATCTGCTGCATGATAATAGTGCGCGCGCTGTTGTATCTTATCGATAGCGAACGATTTGTGAGCAGCTTTTCTTGAAAAATGCCCAAAGTGCAAGCAATTAGGGTAATATAAACTGTTGAAAGCGTGAAGCGGAGACAAACAATGACCTCTACCAAAACCGATCCGATTATTGTTGCGGGCGCAGGTCATGTGGGGCTGATCGCGGCTATTGCACTTGCGCAAAGTTTCGACAATGTCACCAGTCTTGGCGTTCTACCGGAGGGTTCCGACAAACGCACAACCGCGCTGATGGTGCCTGCGATCAAGTTTCTCGAGAAGATTGGCCTGTGGGATAGCATCGAGCCACACGCCGCGCCCATTGCCACAATGCGCATCCTCGATGGCACAAACCGGCTCATCAGGAGCCCGGCCGTAACCTTCGAGGCGAGCGAAATCGACGAGCTGGCCTTCGGCTACAATATTCCCAATATCACTTTGACATCAGTCCTGAGCGATGCGCTGAAAAATTCGAAAGTGAAGCACGTTGCTGCCTCGGCCACTCACTATCACCCGACCGAGAATGCGATTGCGGTCGAAGGCAGCGACGGTTCCGTGTACGCCGCCAATATCGTCGTCGCTGCCGATGGCCGTTCCTCGCTGGCGCGCGAAGCCGCCGGCATATCCGCGCGAACCTGGAGCTACAATCAGACCGCCATCGTCCTGAGCTTTAGCCATACGCGCGATCACCATGATATTTCAACGGAATTTCATACAGAACATGGTCCATTCACCCAGGTGCCCTTACCGGGTAATCGTTCAAGCCTTGTCTGGGTGACGACCCCGGCCCATGCAGCGGAACTGCTCGAACTTTCGCGTGACCAACTGGCAACGCGGGTTGAAGAGCGCATGCAATCCATGCTCGGTGCCATAACCATCGATGTCGATCCTCAGAGCTGGCCACTGTCCGGTCTTGTACCTAGTTCATTCGCCCGCAACCGCGTGTTCCTGGCTGGCGAGTCGGCCCATGTCTTCCCGCCGATCGGCGCACAGGGCCTTAATCTCGGTGTTCGTGATGTCGAGACCTTGCTGGAAACTCTGCCGCTCGATGGTATGGACCTCGGTGCAGCCAGCGTTGTAGCTGCCTATAATCGCAAGCGAAGCCCGGACATTCTTGCCCGGACGGGTGCTGTGGACGCGCTGAACCGTTCGCTTCTCTCGGATTTCCTGCCGGTTCAGATGGTTCGCAGCGGCGGCCTTGAGCTCTTGCGAGCCTTTTCACCGCTGCGTGGCTTTGTCATGCGCGAAGGCCTGCGGCCGGGTAGCGGTTGGCGCTTTTCGCACAAGGAGGCTGGCAGGCGCTAGAGCCCAAGGCTCTAATTCATGCCAGCACGAAGTCGCTCAGTAATTTCACGTTCAGCAGCGCGATGACCACGGCGATAAACATCGCGAATGCCGAGAGCCAGCGCGGTGAAACGAGGGCGCCCATCTTTGCCTTGCTTGCCGTGAACATGACCAGCGGGAATACGGCGAACGATAGCTGAAGGCTCAAGACCACCTGCGTCAGGACCAGCAGCTTGGCCGTGCCGCTTTCGCCATACCAGACCGTAACGATCGATGCCGGAATGATGGCGATGCCGCGTGTGATCAGCCGTCGCAGCCACGGCGCGAGCTTGATATGGAGGAACCCCTCCATGACGATTTGCCCTGCCAGCGTTGCCGTTACGGTCGAATTTATACCGCAGCAGAGCAAAGCAATGCCGAACAGCGTCGGTGCTATCGCCAAGCCCAGGAGTGGCGCGAGCAGCGAATGCGCCTCGCCGAGTTCTGCGACGTCCGTCTGACCCGTCTTGTGGAATGTTGCAGCAGCAAGAATGAGGATCGACGCGTTGATCAGGAGCGCGAACATCAGGGCCAAAGTGGAATCGATCGTTGCGTATTTCAGTGCAGAACGTTTTTCCGGCAGCGTACTTCCGTAATCGCGGGTCTGCACAATACCGGAATGCAGATACAGATTATGCGGCATCACCGTGGCGCCGAGAATACCCAGCGCAAGATACAGCATCTCCGGATTGGTCACGATTTCTGTGGTTGGTGCAAAACCCTTGATGACGGCGCCCCATTCCGGATCCGCCATGAAAATCTGGATCGCGAAACAAACGGCTATGACACCGAGTAGCGTAATAATGAGCGCCTCGACCCAGCGGAAGCCAAGCTTCTGCAGATAAAGGATAAGAAATACATCGAGCGCTGTGATGAGTACGCCAATTTCAAGCGGAATACCGAAAATCAGATTGAGACCGATGGCCGTGCCGATAACCTCGGCAATATCGGTAGCGATGATGGCAATCTCCGCCAGGAACCATAGCGTATAGGCAACTGGCTTTGGAAAGGCATCGCGGCATGCCTGCGCCAGATCCCTGCCCGAACCTATGGCGAGCCGCGCGCAAAGGGCCTGCAGGACAATCGCCATGATATTGGAAACGAGCGCAACAACGAGAAGCGTGTAACCGAATTTCGAACCACCGGCGAGCGATGTCGCCCAATTGCCAGGGTCCATGTAGCCCACGGCGACGAGATAACCCGGACCGACGAAGGCCGCTGCACGGCGCCAACCCGGCCCGCTCGTCCGCACGGCGATCGAGCGATGCACATCCGACAGTGACGCCTCGCCCCTTGCGTGTCGCCAGCCCTTAGGCGTGTCGACCGCCTGCCCTAGTTGATCCATGGAATACCCCTAATCGCAATTGCAAATCATTCGCAACTATATATACACAAAATCGACAGCCGCAAGGGCCCAGCTGCGTCGAAAGAGCCATGTGGAGCGATTATCTCGATAACAAAAACGTTGACGGCGTCATTTGATGTCAGGGAATGAGACCATGCGTCATGAAATAAAGCCACAAGGTCAGGGTGGCGATTGAAAACAAGGTGGTCGCCAGAATGCTGCTGGATGCCCGCTCGACCCACACGCCATACTGTTGGGCGATGACAAAGACATTGGTTGCGGTAGGCAATGCCGCCATGAGCATGGCCGTGTAAATCCACACCGGCGGAAAATTCCCGACAAGATTCAGCACCCCATAAATCAGTAACGGCTGAACCAGTAGCTTGATAGGGACGATGAGATAAAGCTCCTTCGGTACGCGCCGCAGTGGACGTAAAGCAAGCGTTGCTCCCATGGCGAAGAGCGCGCAAGGCGCTGCCGCCCTGGCAAGGAGATCGATCATGCGGTCGATTGCGACAGGCGGCTCTATACCGAGTATCGCCGCACCAACACCCATGATCGTTGCGATAATGAAAGGATGGCCGAATATCTTGCGAAGGACACCGATAGTCACGTCGCGCGGAGAGCGCTTGTCATTACCCGAAAGCGCCATCAACAACGGTGCCATGACGAAGTGCAGCGTGTTGTCGAAGCAAAATATCAGCGCGACGGGCACAGCCGCCGACGCACCGAAGGCAAGAATTGCCAGGGCCGGCCCCATGTAACCAATATTGCCGTAGGCTGCAGCAAGCCCTTGAATCGTGCTTTCATCGATCTTCCGCGTCCGTGCGAACGCGATCAGAAACATCGTCAGGAAAATGGCAAATGTTGACAAAGTGCATCCGACAATGAAGGTCCACTGGGTCAATTCCGCCACGGGCGTTTTCGAAAGTATCTGGAAAAATAGAGCCGGCAACGCCACATAGATGATGAACGTATTCATCCATCCCAGCGCTTCCAACGGCTGGTGATTGATACGCGCCACGAAAAAGCCAAGGAAAATCAGTCCAAAGAATGGAAGTACCAGATTGAAGACACTGAGCATGACGGACTTTTTGAATTTATGGCGGGATAGAGTGTTCGCAGGAACCATTTAGGCTCGCGAGCTTTGATAGAAACAGATACCTACTACGAATGACGATGATGACACAGATACGCCATGCAAAATTTCAGATCGGCCAGGTGGTGAGCCACAGGATCTTCGCGTTCCGGGGTGTGATCTTCGATGTGGATCCAGAATTCAACAATACGGAAGAATGGTATCGATCCATTCCCGAGGATATAAGACCGCGGCGCGACCAGCCCTTCTACCACCTTTTTGCAGAAAACTCCGAGAGCGAATATGTCGCCTATGTTTCGGAACAGAATCTGGTTCCCGATACGACCGGTGTGCCCTTGAGGCATCCGCAGATCAAGAACATGTTTGAAACGCCGGAAAACGGCGTCTATCGCGTGAAAAAACCGCATATGAATTAGCGCACCGACTCATGCGCAATAAAAAGGACGCTCGAAGCGTCCTTTTTTAGCTCTCAGTGCCGGTTGATTAATTGCCGGTTTTGGCTTTTTCCTGCTCGGCCTTCATCTTCTCCTCGAACTCCTTCTGACGCTTCTGGACTTCGTCCTGAAGTGTCTTCTGGCGCTGTTCGAGCTCGTTCTGCTGCAGGCCGGGACCCTCATAAGCCTGGGTGAAACCGGTGAGCGCAACGTTGATCGGATTGGGCTTGTTCTGGAAGTTGACCGAAGTCATCGTCAGCTGATTGCCTTTCTTGAAGGCGGCAAGCAGATCATCGGACAAGGCAACTTCGGAAATGCAACGATCCGGGAAACAAATGGCGTAATCAACCTTCTGAGTCTTGCCGCCGTTGACCTGGAGGCCAACACCCGGCGCGATCAGACGGCCGGTCGGGACGGAAACCTGGAAGATCTTGCGATTGATCTTACCCTTGATCTCGATGAGATTGACGGCAGTCAGGAGCTGGCCGCTATCGGCCGTCACGATATTCTGCGTATTGCAGATGTCGTTGTCTTCCTGTTTCGAGCAAACCTTGAACCAACCCTGAGGCGCTCTTTGCTGCTGCTGGGCTGAGGCTGGTACTGCCGCGGCGGCAAGTAATGCAACGGCACCGGCGAAGGATGCGGTTGCAGCGAAAGTCTTTCGGGTGGACATGGTCAACTGGTTCCTTTCAGCGCACTTATCCGAAGTGTGGCTTGATCACTTGTATTTGCTTGTCTGGCTTTGGTCACTAAATGCGGCAACAGAGTGACCCTAGAGCGAGATGCAATTATCGAACGCCGTGTTACACTGCATGCCGATGCAAATCCAGACTACTTTTGGCTGGTCTATGAATTCAGATGGCACATAACACGTCTTCCGCCGCAGAATCGTCTTCAAATGATAGTCTTTGACACGAATCAGGGTAAATCGCGCCTTTAAATGCGCAAGGTTGAGACGATGTTGAAGAGAAGTTTGCAGATTCTGGCGCTTTTGATCGCGGCATGTTCGGCAACGGACGCTTCTTTTGCCGAACCAACCTATGGAATCGCCATGCACGGCGAGCCTGCCCTGCCCGCGGACTACAAGACTTTTCCCTATGTCAATCCGGCCGCGCCAAAGGAAGGTTCCATTACCTATGGTGTGGTCGGCACATTCGACAGCCTCAATCCCTTCCTGATCAAGAGCATGCGGACGACCGCGCGCGGCATGTTCGGCGATTCCGAATTTGGCAATCTGGTTTACGAATCACTGATGCAGCGAAGCGCGGACGAGCCATTCACCATGTATGGTTTGCTCGCCGAAAAGGTTGAAACCAATGACGAGCGAACCTGGGTCGAATTCACGCTCAATCCGAAGGCGAAATGGTCCGACGGGCAGCCGGTAACGCCCGATGATGTGATCTTCACGTTCGATGTTCTGACCAAAAAGGGACGACCGCCTTTTAGCAGCCGCATGAAACTGATCTCAAAAATCGAAAAGGTTGGCGAATACGGCGTAAGGTTCACGTTCAACGAGCAGGCGAACAGGGAGTTTCCGCTCGTCTTGGCGCTCATGCCGGTTCTTCCGAAACATGCGATCGACATCGACAAATTCGATGCCTCGCCCTTGGCCATCCCGGTCGGCAGTGGGCCCTACATCGTTTCGAAGGTCCAACCGGGCCAGCGTATCGTTTTCAAGCGAAACCCCGACTACTGGGGCGCTGACCTGCCGAGCAGGGTCGGGTTCAACAATTTTGAAACCGTGACGGTCGAGTATTTCCGTAACGATCAGGCGCAGTTCGAAGCCTTCAAGAAAGGTGTATTCGACGTCTTCATGGAAGGCGATCCCAACAAATGGGCGACGTCCTATGATTTTCCTGCAGTCAAGGATGGCCGGGTCATCAGGGAGACGTTCCGTTCAAGATCGCCTGCCAACATGTTCGGCTTTGTCTTCAATACGCGGCGCCCGTTGTTTCAGGACAAGGCAGTGCGGGAAGCGCTCGCGCTCATGTTCGATTTTGAGTGGACAAACCGCAACCTTTACGCTGGCCGCTATCAGAGACTGGGCAGCTACTGGCAAGGCTCGGAGTTGTCTGCATTCGGCAAACCTGCAGACGCAACGGAACGCGCGCTGCTGGCGCCATATCCGGATGCGGTGCTGCCGGAAGTGATGGACGGCACCTATGAGCCTGCCAAAACGGATGGAACAGGGCGCGATCGCAAGGAAATGAAGCGCGCTTATGACATTCTGGTCAGCCGGGGCTACAAGATCGAGAACGAGCAGTTGCTCGACCCGCATGGAACACCTCTCGTCTTCGAAATTTTGACGCGCTCCGTTGGCGAAGAGCGTCTCGGCCTTGCCTACAAACGCACGCTTGAGCGTCTTGGCATCGGGGCTACCATCCGTACAGTCGACGATGCACAGTATCAAAAGCGCCTGCAGACGTTCGATTACGACGTTATCCTGGGCGCCTACTCAAGCTCGCTCTCGCCAGGATATGAGCAATTCAGCCGCTGGGGGAGCCAGTCGAAGGAAGTTGAAGGCAGCTTCAATTATGCGGGGGTAGCCGATCCCGTCATCGACGCATTACTGGACAAGATGCTGGCTGCCCGCGGCGACGAGGAGTTTACCAGCATTGTGCGTGCCCTCGACAGAGTCCTGATCTCCGGCCATTATATGGTTCCGATCTATTACCAGCCCGAACAATGGGTTGCCCGTTGGGCACATCTGCAACATCCGGACAAGACGTCCATGGTCGGCAACCAACTGTCCACGTGGTGGTCCGATAAACGATAGGAATAGCCATGACCGATAAAAAGTTCACGATCGACGTGGTGTCGGATGTCGTTTGCCCCTGGTGTTTTCTCGGACGGAAGCGTTTGGAAAGCGCGCTCGCGCTCAATCCTGACCTCGACGTAATTGTAAATTGGCGACCATTTCAACTCGATCCGACGATTCCACCGCAGGGAAAAGATCGCAATCGATACATGCAGGAAAAGCTCGGCAGTTCCGACAAGATCTTTGAAATTCATCAGCAATTGACCGAGCTTGGCAAGGAAGCTGGCATCGAGTTTGACTTCGAGGCCATCGAAGTAAGCCCTAATACGCTGGACGCACATCGCCTTATCCGCTGGGCATCGCAGGCTACGCCCAACGTTCAGGACAAGATGGTCGGCATTCTCTTCTCCTACTATTTCGAGCAGGGAAAGAACATCGGCGATCACCAGATATTGCTGGAGGCCGCGCAAGAGGCAGGCATGGACGTTGCCATCGTTGCCAGCCTGTTGCCAACCGACGCAGATACTCTCGGTGTGCGGCAGGAAATTGACACCGCCAATCAGATCGGCGTGGGCGGCGTTCCCTGCTTCATCCTCGACCAGAAATATGCCGTCATGGGTGCGCAATCTGCAGAGGCCTTGGCAGATGCCATCCGCCAGGCCGCGGATGGCTTTGAGCCGCGTCCGGTCTGACTATGCGGCCTCGGCGAGTTTCGCCAGCTGCGTCATGACGACCGCTGCACCGTTCAACCGTTTCTCGGCTGTCGGCCAATCGCGCACAAAGACAATACTCTGATCGGGCCTGATCTTCGCCATCGAACCCTGCTCGCCGATCATCTGGACCAGTGCAGCGGGATTATTGAACGTCTTGTTGCGGAACTGGATGACAATGCCCTTTGGACCTGCGTCGAGCTTGTCCACATTGGCACGGCGGCACAACGCCTTGATGTAGACGATCTTCAACAGGTGCTGAACTTCTTCCGGCAGCGGTCCAAAGCGATCGATCATTTCGGCGCCAAAGCCGTCGATGTCCTGCAGCTCCTCCAGATCGGCCAGACGGCGATAGAGGCCGAGACGCAATTGCAGATCCGGAACATAGGTTTCGGGGATCATCACTGCGGTGCCGATCGCAATCTGCGGCGACCAATGGCCGTCCTCGACTTCGCCGGTACCCTTGATCTCCGCAACCGCTTCTTCCAGCATCTGTTGATAAAGTTCGAAACCGACCTCGCGAATATGCCCTGACTGTTCCTCCCCGAGCAGATTGCCTGCACCGCGGATATCCATGTCATGGCTTGCCAGCTGGAAACCGGCACCAAGCGTGTCGAGCGATTGCAAGACCTTGAGCCTGCGTTCTGCGGTCTGCGTCAGCAGTTTGTTGGCTGGCAGCGTGAATAGCGCATAGGCACGCTGCTTCGATCGCCCCACGCGTCCGCGCAATTGATACAATTGCGACAGGCCAAACATATCAGCGCGATGGATGATCAGCGTGTTGGCGGTCGGGATATCGAGCCCGGATTCAACGATTGTCGTCGACAGCAGCACGTCGTACTGCCCGTCATAGAAAGCATTCATGATGTCGTCGAGCTCACCAGGCGCCATCTGGCCATGGGCAGTCGCAACTTTCAGTTCCGGCACCTGAGCATCAAGGAACTCCTTGATGTCGCTCAAATCGGAAATGCGCGGGCAAACATAGAAACTCTGCCCGCCGCGATAGCGCTCGCGCAACAGCGTTTCGCGGATGACAAGTGCATCAAACGGCGAGACGAAGGTTCGCACAGCCATACGATCCACAGGTGGTGTGGTAATCAAGGAAAGCTCGCGAACACCCGTCAAGGCAAGTTGCAGCGTGCGCGGTATCGGTGTTGCGGACAGGGTCAGCACATGCACATCCGATTTCAGTTCTTTCAGCCGTTCCTTGTGTTTGACGCCGAAATGCTGCTCTTCGTCGATGATCAGAAGACCCAGATTCTTGAACTTGATGCCGTTTCCGAGCAGCGCATGCGTGCCGACGGCGATATCCACCTGTCCCTCGGCAATGCCCTTCTTGTTTTCAGCCAGCTCCTTTGAGCCCACGAGCCGCGATGCTTGCGCCACATTGACAGGCAGGCCCTGAAAACGCTGGGTGAAGGTCTTGAAGTGCTGGCGCGACAACAGCGTCGTCGGCACCACAACGGCAACCTGAACGCCATTCAGCGCCGCAACGAATGCGGCGCGCAGCGCTACTTCAGTCTTGCCGAAGCCGACATCGCCGCAAATCAGGCGGTCCATCGGCTTGCCGAGCGATAGGTCGTCAATAACCGCGTCAATGGCACGATCCTGATCTTCCGTCTCGTCATAGGGGAATCGCGCTGCGAACTCGCCATAGAGGCCGTCTGGCGGCAACAGGATCGGCGCGCCGCGCATCTGCCGCTCGGCTGCAATGCGAATGAGATGGCCGGCAATGTCGAGCAGGCGTTTCTTCAGCTTTGCCTTGCGGGCTTGCCAGGCCCCGCCACCGAGCTTGTCCAACACGGCAGTCGAAGTTTCCGAGCCAAATCTCGACAAAAGCTCGATATTTTCTACCGGGAGGAACAGCCGGTCATCGCCGGCATAGTGCAGTTCCAGACAGTCATGTGGTGCGCCGGCGGCAGTGATCGTCCTCAGGCCAATAAAGCGGCCAATACCATGATCCACATGCACGACGATGTCGCCGGCATTAAGCGCTGCAACCTCGCTGATGAAGTCCCGGTCGCGCTTGCGGCGCTTGGAATGGCGGATCAGCCGGTCGCCAAGGATGTCCTGCTCTGCAACAACGACGAGTTCGCCAGCATCGAAGCCTGTTTCCAGTGAAAGGATGCCCGCAGTAATTTTGTCGCGAGCAAGCGCCTTGACCGTTCTCAGATCATCGACAAACTCGATCTTTTCGAGACCATGTTCATTCAGAACCTGCACCAGCCGGTCGCGTGTGCCTTCGCTCCATGCAGCAAGCAGCACCTTCTTGCCTGCAGCGCGCTCATCGGCAATGTGTTTTACAACACTGTCGAAGACATTGGTGTCCTTGGCGGTCCTCTCTTCAACGAATGTGCGCCCCCGATGTGCACCGGCATGGATAACCGCTCGCCCTGTGACGAACGGCGCATCGAAAGGCGTGAAATCGATGCGCATGCCTGAGTTGATTGCCGACGCCTCGACCTGTTCAGGTGTCAGATACAGTGAACCCGGCTCGACCGGCTTGTAAGGGATAGTATCGCCCGGCTCTTTGCCATCGGATTGCCTCCTGCGCGCCTCGTAGTGGTCCAGCACCATCTTGTGGCGTTCAGCCATGGATTCGTGCGCGAGGTGATCGAAGACCACCGGCATTTGCCCCGCATGGTCGAAAACGGTCTCGAGTTTGTCATAGAACAGTGGCAACCAATGTTCCATGCCGGCAAAGCGGCGCCCCTCCGAGATGGATTGATAAAGCGCGTCATCGCGCGATGGCGCCCCGAACTTCTGCACATATTGCGAGCGGAAATGGCTGATGAGCTCGGGCGATAACGTGATTTCGCTCATCGGCTGCATCGAGAATTCTTTCTTTTGGCTCGACGTTCGCTGCGACGCTGGATCGAAGGTCCGGATCGTTTCCAGAGTATCTCCGAAGAAATCCAGACGCAGCGGCTCCTCGGCACCCGGAGCGAAAAGATCGAGAATACCGCCACGTACGGCATATTCGCCGACATCACGCACAGTTGGAACACGCTCAAATCCATTACTTTCAAGGCGTTGCACCAGTGCATTCATGTCAATTCTATTGCCGGGCTTCGCCATGAAAAGCTGCTCTGCAAGGACTTTGCGCGGTGGCAGTTTTTGCAGAACGGCATTGGCCGTCGCCAAAATGACGCCCGGATGCTTGTGTTCGCGCAAGGCTGCAAGACCGGCGAGCGCCGCCAGGCGGCGCGCGGAAGTATCCGCTCCTGGCGACACGCGATCATAAGGAAGACAGTCCCAAGCCGGCAATTGCAGCACCGGCAAATCCGGCTGGACAAAATTCAGCACCTGTTCGATGTCGGCAACGCGATTACCATCACGCGCGATGAACAGCACGGGACCACCTGCCCCGGCTTCAGCTACCACTTTCGCCAAAGCAAAAGCTTCGTAGCCATCGACAACACCGTCGATGACCACATGTCCATTGACGTCAGATTTCAGTCCGAGTTTGGTAAAGGCAGTCATTTCGATTTCAGAATTTCATTTGCTGGCGGGATGCGACGACCTTGTGGAAGATCGGCGTATCGAATTCGGCGGGAACGGCAGCCTCTCCGGTGACCCATTTCAACAGGTCCCGGTCGAGGGCTTCCATCAGTGCTTCATATTGGTCAAGTTCATCATCAGACAAGGTGTCGATATGGGCGTCGGCAAACTGTCCGAGGATCAGATCCATTTCACGCATACCGCGATGCCAGGAGCGAAACAGGATTTTTCGCTGTCTCGGCTGCAGATCGGCAGTGGTGCGACTGCTTCCAGTCATGAACTAGCTCCGTTTATGGCAATGAAAAGTATTGGGCGTGATTGGTGCGGCTGGGTATAGCGTGCCTTGTTGCATCTGTCAGCCTTGCAACGCACATCGAACGCGTTAAACCTTATGCATGCGTCCGTCATTGCTTGATCCCCTCTTCGCCTCCGTTCGTTCGCTTTCCGGCATAGGTCCGAAAGTGTCTGGCCTGCTCGGTACGTTGCTCGGCACTCAACCGCCCGGCGCTGACCCACGCGTCGGCAATCTGGTCTACTTGCCTCCGCACAGTGTGATCGACCGGCGCAATCGGCCGGGTATCGCCTACGCCCCGGAAGGCGCGATCGTCACGCTGGAAGTGCGCATCGACCGCCATCAGCCATCGCCCAGTGGACGAAGCAATGTCCCATATCGCGTCTTCGCGCATGACGATACCGGGGAAATCGGTCTCACTTTTTTTCACGCAAAACAGGCCTGGCTTGAAAAAGTCATGCCGGTTGGCGAAACGGTTATCGTGTCCGGCACCATGGAGTGGTTCAATGGGCGTCCGACGATGGTTCATCCAGATCATATTGCCAGTACCGAAGATGCTTCGTCCCTGCCACTGGTCGAACCTGTTTATCCGCTGACAGCAGGCCTGTCTCCGAAAGTACTGGCACGCGGTATTCAGGAAGCGCTGGCCAGAGCACCGGATATGCCGGAATGGATCGATCCGCCAGTACTCGAGAAGTATGACCTGCCATCGCATCGGCGGGCACTTCAGATTCTGCACAATCCTCAAGATCCGAGCGACATTGCACTTGATCATCCTGCCAGACAGCGGCTTGCCTATGATGAATTTCTCGCCGGTCAACTGGCGTTGGCGCTGGTGCGCTTGAAAACACGTCGCCTCTCCGGCCGCAAGCTGGAGGGTGACGGCCATCTCATGGCGAAAATCATCGCGGCCCTACCCTATTCGCTGACGAATAGTCAGAGCCAGGCGATCAAGGAAATCATCGCCGATTTGCGAGAACCAGATCGAATGTTGCGCCTGCTGCAAGGCGATGTCGGCTCAGGCAAGACCGTCGTCGGTCTCCTCGCTATGGCGCATGCCGCCGAGGCTGGCGGTCAATCGGCGCTGATGGTTCCGACAGAAGTGCTGTCGCGCCAGCACTTCGCCACAATCGCGCCTCTGGCCGAGAAGGCAGGGTTGCGTACAGCACTGCTCACTGGACGCGAAAAAGGCCGCGAGCGTGAAGATATCCTGGAGGGTCTGCGGACGGGCGCCATCCACATCATTGTCGGCACACACGCACTCTTTCAGGAAAAGGTCAGCTATCACGATCTGGTGCTGGTTATTGTCGATGAGCAACACCGTTTCGGCGTACATCAACGCCTGCTGCTGACCTCTAAAGGCACGGCGCCCGACATGCTGGTCATGACCGCCACACCCATCCCGCGCACGCTGGTATTAACCGCGTTCGGTGATATGGACGTTTCGAAACTGACGGAAAAACCTGCTGGCCGACGCCCGATCACCACTGCGATCCTGCCAATGGAGCGGTTGAGCGAGCTCGTTGATCGCATGCGGACCGCAATAGCCGATGGGCAGAAAATCTATTGGATTTGCCCGCTGGTCGAGGAATCCGAACTGGTCGACCTCGTTTCGGCCGAAGAACGCTTCGAATCGCTGAAACCTCTGCTCGGCGACAGGATCGGGCTGGTTCATGGCCGTATGAATGGCCCGGAGAAAGATGCCGCCATGCTGGCATTCAAGAACGGCGAGACACGCTTGCTGGTGGCAACCACAGTGATTGAAGTTGGTGTCGACGTTCCGGATGCGACGATCATTGTCATCGAACATGCCGAACGCTTTGGTCTTGCGCAATTGCACCAGTTGCGCGGGCGCGTCGGGCGCGGGGACAAACCCTCGACCTGCCTCCTCATCTACAAGGGGCCACTTGGCGAAGTCGCGCAGGCGCGGCTCAAGATCATGCGAGAAACCGAGGATGGTTTCAGGATCGCCGAAGAGGACCTGAAGTTGCGGGGAGAAGGCGAGTTGCTTGGCACCCGGCAATCCGGAACGCCTGGTTTCCGGCTCGCCAGCATCGAAGCGCATCAAGAGTTTCTGGAGATCGCCCGCAAGGATGCCCGGTATATTCTGACGCGGGATCCCGAATTGCAGAGCACGCGCGGCGAAGCGTTGCGCATCCTGCTTTATCTGTTCGAACGTGACGAAGCGGTGCGGCTGCTCCGTGCCGGCTAGGTACCGGGATAGGGCCTGCCATCCTTGTGCACGAACCGCCCGTCGGCATTGGAACTCATCATGTCGATGTCGGAGCAAATGGTAATGTCAGAGGGTGAGCGCGTCCCTACCTCGAGATAAACCGCCATCGCACCCGACTTGTTGATCATATGGTGGCCATTGCCCGAATTCTTTGGGAAGGCCGCACAATCGCCGGCTCGAAGCAATGTCTCGCCGTCATCTTCGACCAGCACTAACTCACCTTCGAGCACGTAGACGAATTCATCTTCGGCCGAATGCCAGTGGCGCTGGCTCGACCAATCGCCCGGAGGCAAATGCATAAGATTGACACCAAAATCGGTTAGCCCACCGAAATTACCGAGGCGCTGCCGAACGCGATCGGCGCATGGTACGTCAAATGGTGGCGGATAGCCCGAACCTCTGTGTTTCGATACAGCGGCAGTGTCAATCTTGGGCATGGCAATTCTCGAGGTGACTGTTGTCGCTGCCCTTATAACCCGACGAGGCCAGTTATTCCACAGTCACAGACTTTGCCAGATTGCGAGGCTGATCGACGTCCGTGCCCATGAAAACTGCTGTGTGATAGGCCAGCATCTGAATCGGCAGCGTGTAGACGATCGGTGTAATAACCTCCGGCATCTCCGGCAGAAGAATCGTATGCCACGTTTTCAACGTGCTGGCTGCTGCGCCTTTCTCATCGGTGATGAGGATGATCTTGCCACCACGCGCCGCCGCTTCCTGCATATTCGATATGGTTTTTTCGAACCAGCGGTCATGCGGAGCAATGACGATGACCGGCATGGATTCGTCGATCAATGCAATTGGTCCGTGCTTCAACTCGCCGGCTGCATAACCCTCTGCATGGATATAGGAAATTTCCTTGAGTTTCAGCGCGCCCTCGAGCGCCAGCGGATAACTCGTGCCACGCCCCAGGTAGAGTGCGTGCTTGACCTGGCTGAGTTCGCGGCTGATAGCTTCGATCTGACCTTCGAGCTTCAGCGCTTGCGTTGCATAGCGCGGAATTTCGGATAGTTCGCGCACAAGCTGGCGCTCTTCTTCGTCGCTGATCGTACCGCGCATTTTGCCGGCCGCTACAGCCAGCGATGCCAGAACAGACAATTGGCAGGTGAAAGCCTTGGTCGAGGCAACGCCAACTTCTGGACCTGCGAGGGTTGGAAATACGGTGTTGGATTCGCGCGCCATCGTCGATTCCTTGACGTTGACGATAGTTCCGATGCTTAGGCCCTGCTGCTTGCAATAGCGCAACGAAGCCAGCGTATCCGCGGTCTCACCTGACTGCGAGACAAAGAGCGCGAGGCTATTTTTGGAAAGCGGCATTTCCCGATAGCGAAATTCGGACGCCACATCGATATCGACCGGAAGCCGGGCAATGTGTTCGAACCAGTACTTTCCAACCAGCCCGGCATAATAGGCTGTGCCGCAGGCGGAAGCTGCGATGCGGTCTACCTTGGCGAAATCGACCGGCGCTGCACCAGGCCGTATCGTACCCTTCGAGAAATCGAGGTAGTTTGCCAGCGTGTGCGAGATGACTTCCGGCTGTTCATGGATTTCCTTCTCCATGAAATGCCGGTGGTTGCCCTTGCTCACCAGAAACGCGGTGCCCGCCGATTTCTGCACGGGGCGGTCTACAACTTCGCCGCTTTCGTCATAGATGACGACGCCACTACGGGTGAGCACCGCCCAATCGCCATCTTCGAGATAGGACAAATTATCGGTGAACGGAGCGAGAGCGATCGCATCGGAGCCCAGATACATCTCTCCTTCGCCATAGCCAACTGCGAGAGGCGGACCATTGCGGGCGGCGATCAGCAGATTGTCTTCGCCCTTGAACATAATCGCGATGGCAAAAGCGCCACGCAATTGCGGCAACGTCTGGCGAACTGCCTCGACCGGCGCAAGGCCACGATCGAGCGCGCGCGTTACCAGATGCGCGACCGTCTCCGTATCGGTCTCCGTCTCGAAGACATATCCATCCTTTTCGAGCATTGCGCGCAGTTCGGCAAAATTCTCGATGATGCCATTGTGGATCACCGCAAGCCGAGGCGTCGTATGCGGGTGTGCATTGCGGACCGTCGGCGCACCGTGCGTCGCCCAACGTGTGTGGCCGAGACCGATGGTGCCGCCGAGTGGATTTTCCTTCAGGAGTTTGTCGAGATTGCCAAGCTTGCCTTCGGCCCGGCGGCGATCGAGCACGCCAAAATCGAGGGTCGCAACGCCGGCCGAGTCATAGCCGCGGTATTCCAGCCGCTTCAGTGCATCGACAAGCAGCGGCGCTACCTGCTCACGCCCGATAATTCCAACGATCCCGCACATAAACGACTCCAATACCCCGAATAGTTTCCAGCTCTTGGCTAGCTCAGATTCATCGCTACAGAAAAACACTTTCTGTGTCAGAATCCCACACGAACAAAAGGCGTGCCTAGTCAGCCTTCTTGGCTAATTTCTGCGCCGCATAGCGTGCCCGCAATTGCACCGCTCGCCCTTCTTTTACCTCCTGTCGCGCCCTGCCAAATGCAAGCGCGTCCGCCGGCACATTGGCTGTGATCACGCTACCAGAGGCGACATAAGCATTGTCACCAATGGAAACCGGCGCCACCAGCGAACTATTCGAGCCGATGAATACGTTGGCACCGATCTCGGTCAAATGCTTGTTGTAGCCGTCATAGTTGCAGGTGATGGCACCGGCGCCGATATTTGCCGCCGGACCCACGATCGCATCACCGATATAGGTCAGGTGGTTCACCTTCGCGCCGACCCCGACCTTCGCGTTTTTCACCTCGACGAAGTTTCCGACCTTGGATTTTGCTGCCAGATCCGCACCGGGACGAAGCCGGGCAAAGGGTCCGACATTGGCGTTTGCGCCAATCTTTGCGCCTTCAAAGTAGGAGAAAGCATGAATGACGGCTCCGCTCGCGATCGAGACGCCGGGACCGAAAATGATATTCGGTTCGAGGATCGCATCTGCTTCCACCAATGTATCATGCGCGAAGAAAACAGTTTCCGGCGCCTGCATGGTGACGCCCGCCAGCATCATGTCGCGGCGCTTGCGCGTCTGCCAGATCGCCTCGGCCTCCGCGAGTTCAACGCGCGTATTGATGCCGATCACATTGTCGGGCGAAATCTCGATGGCAACGACGGATTTTCCGTCCGCATTGGCTATCTCCACGACATCGGTGAGATAGAATTCATTGTTGGCATTGTCGTTGGTGATCTTGTCCAGCAGTGCAAGCGCAGTCTGTCCGCGCAGCGCCATCAGCCCGCCATTGCAGAAGCCGATTTTCTTCTCGGCTTCGCTGGCGTCCTTCTCCTCGCGGATCGCGATCAAACGGCCGTCTTGCTCGATCAAGCGGCCGTAACCATTCGGCACCGCTGGCCGGAACCCCATGACCACGACATCCACACCGTCGGCGAGCTTGGAGCGGGCCTGGTCGAGAGCCGCGGTTTCGATCAGTGGCGTATCACCAAACACAACGAGAATATCGTCATACTCGCGTGCAATGCTCTCGCGCGCTGCAAGCACGGCGTGGGCGGTTCCAAGCCGTTCCGTCTGTTCATGCACGGTCACGCTGGAAACGACCGATCGGACTGCTGCCTCGACCTGGTTGCCACCCTTGCCCACAACAAGCGCGATATCGCGGACACCCGCGCCATGCACGGCCTTGGCGACGTGGGCGACGATCGGGAGACCCGCAATGTTGTGGAGTACTTTCGGCAACGAGGATTTCATGCGCGTGCCCTCACCGGCAGCGAGAATAACCGTGAGGCAGGAACGTGGTGTCATGTCGGACTTCCAGGTCAGTTGGGCTAAAGGCAATATCGTGGCTAATCATGACACGCTATTGGTTTCCAACATGGAAACTTCCGTCTGTTTAGCCGAGTTGACCGAGGATGGGAAATGTTTCGAGAAGCCAGAACGAGAATGTCTGCAAGCCGCCTGTGAGAAACAGGATGCCGGTCAGCACCAGCAGGCCGCCCATCAGCTTTTCGACCTTTCCCAGGTGCATGCGGAATCGCGCTAGAAACCGCATGAACATCCCGGAAAACAACGCGGCGATGATGAAGGGAATCCCGAGGCCGAGCGAATAGACGGCGAGGAGCAGTGCACCATCGGCAACGGTGTCGCGAGCCCCGGCCAGCGCCAGTATCGGTCCGAGCACCGGTCCGATGCACGGCGTCCAACCGAATGCAAAGGCCAGCCCCATGACATAAGCCGCGAACGGATTGGCAGGCGCGCCTTGCGTCTGGAATCTGGCTTCCCGCGAGAGGAATGCAAGGCGGAATACGCCGAGAAAGTTCAGCCCCATGAGAATAATGACGATGCCTGCGGCGATGGCGATTTCCTGTTGCCACATGCGCAGGAAGCCGCCGATGGTCGATGCGCCGGCACCGAGCAGCACGAAAACGGTCGAAAAGCCGAGAACAAAACAGAAGGATGACAGAAGTAGCGCCTGCCGCACCGGCGAGATTCGGGCTGCGGCGTTATCCGAACGGAAATCCTCAACCGTCACACCGGCCATATAACAGAGATAGGGCGGGACGAGCGGCAGGACGCAGGGAGAAAGGAACGACAGAGCGCCGGCGCCGGCAGCAGTCAGGTATGAAACATCAAGCGCCATCCGCGCTCCTTCACTGGCATTGTTACTTGTGGCGGTGGATTAAGCCGAATCTCCTTGAAATTCCAATCACCTTTTCGCCAGTTTGGCAGCAAAGCCTGTCCTGTTTATATTCTTTTCTGCCTGGCCGAGGCTGCTTTCGTCCGAAAATTACAAGAACGGCCGAAAACAAGGCTTTTTGTTGCGAAAACCCTGCACATTAGTTGTTGACCGATTGGCAAGTCGCACCTATGTTCCGCCGCACTTCCCGAGGCCACCGAGCTGGCTTCGTTTGGGAGCGCGTAGCTCAGCCGGTAGAGCAACTGACTTTTAATCAGTAGGTCCGGGGTTCGAACCCCCGCGCGCTCACCAAAGACCAAAAACCAAGTATTTTCTTAGATACCACCAAAACCCCGCAAAATGGGGCGTTTTTTGCAGCGTAATTTCCGGATTTGAGTGCAAATTTGAGTGCAGAACCACTAACGCCTTCTCAACCCTTCGCCGATCTGCAGGAGTGGCACCGGATGAGCGGTCACTGGAATTGCGATATCTCAAGAAAGCGATCCGAGAGCCTATGCCGAGATGGTCGCGCCATAACAGGCTCGACCGCATCCAGCGCAAGGTCTGATAGCCGCGCTGAAAAGACAATTATAACTCATGGAATTAACTTACCGACGTCAAATACTTAAAAATCCAAGGGTTTGCCGACGATATCCGTGTTTGTAACTGTTACGTACTGTTCTGTCAGTCGATCTAAGAATAGTTTGAAATAGCAGGCATACTCGAAAAATTACTTTTAGACGGCATTTAAACGGGGCGACACCTCACGGCTGCGAATTTGCGTACAGCGTACTAATCGAATACTCAATCAGCAATTGCTCACATCGATGTTTCGTACAGCTGGGTAGGACGTTTCAGGCCGCCGAATGCGGCCCGTCATCTCGTAAAAGCAAGCATGTAATGTCAACGGAGAAGCTGAAAATGACTGGTAGAATCCTGAAGTACAGCTTTGGCGCGCTAATAGCCGGGGCGGTGTGCTGCGGAGCGTTCGCACCTGCCGAAGCGCAGGACGCACAAACCAAACCCAATATCCTTTTCATCATGGGCGATGATATCGGCTGGATGCAGCCCGGTATCTATCACCGCGGCTTGATGGTCGGGGAGACGCCCAACATTGATCGCATCGGCGCGGAAGGTGCGATGTTTACAACCTACTATGCCGAGCAAAGCTGCACGGCAGGGCGGAACGCATTCTTTACCGGGATGCATCCGCTGCGGACCGGCATGATACCGCCACAACTGCCGGGTAGCCCCTCGTATCTGAAGCCGGGCACTCCGTCGCTTGCATGGTTCCTGCGCGACCTCGGCTATAACACCGGCGAGTTCGGCAAGAACCACCTTGGCGATCACACGGATGCACTACCGACCGCTCACGGTTTTCACGAGTTCTGGGGATATCTTTATCATCTTGATGCCATGCAGGGCGTAAGTTTCCCCGACATCAACAAGACGCCGACGGAGCAGACGGTCGCACCGCCCTGCAAGAACACGCCGATCCCCGGGCTTCAAGAAGATCCAGCGGCGGTTGATCCCAAGACAACGATTTGCCTGACGCCGCCGCGTCCGATGCTGGCCTGCAAGTCCTCCGACGGGACTGCTGCCAACCAAACCTGCAAGGACGAAGGCCCGCTGACCTTGGAACGCTCGAAGACGGTGGACGAGGAAATCTCGAGCCACGTCATCGATTTTCTTGACCGCAATGATCCGAAGAAGACCAACAAGCCGTTCTTCGTCTGGTACAATCCTGCGCGCATGCATGTGACCACCGTCCTGAACGACAAATACATGGGCATGGTGGGCGAGCCCGGCGGCAAGGACTGGGGCGTCAATGAAGCCGGCATGAAGCAGATGGACGATAATATTGGCTACGTGCTGAAAAAACTCGATGAGATGGGGCAGCTCGACAATACCATCATCGCGTTCACGACTGATAACGGCGCTGAAACCATCACTTTCCCCGACGGCGGTACCACGCCATTCAAGGGCGGCAAGCTGACCACTTGGGAAGGTGGTATGCGCGCGCCTCTGGTCGTGCGCTGGCCTGGCCACATTGAACCCGGAACCGTGAAGAATGACATCTTTGCTTCGCTTGACTGGCTGCCTACCCTGGTCGACATCGCCGGTGGTCCAAAGGCCAACGAGCTGAAGGCACAGGTCGAAAAAGGAACATATCCCGGTATTGTCAAAACCACGCTCGATGGCGTCAATCAACGCGAATATCTTGAAGGTAAATCGGATAAATCCGCCCGCGATACGTTCTTCTATTATTCGGGCAAGGACCCGTCTGCCGTCCGCTACAAGAACTGGAAGATGTATTTCGCGATGGTGTCCGATTCACCGGAAGGCTTCCTCAACGGTGTGGTTCCCTACCACTGGACCCAGGTTGTCAATATCAAGCGCGATCCGTTCGAAACCTCGGTCGGACAGCAGATAAAGACCCTCATGGGCCAAGGCGGAACGCTTGCAGGGCCTGTCACCGCCTACATCTACGACTGGAACCTCCTGCCGATCGGGCAAGTGCTATGGCTGAAGGAACTCCAGAGCTATGTCGATTACCCGCCCATGCAAGACCCTGCTAGTTACAATCTTGAACAGGTCGTTCAACAGGTTAAGCAAATGAGTTCGGAGCGACGAGCCGGCGAATAACGGGCCTTAACAGCGGACGTCCAACCGGGCGTCCGCTTCAGTTCATGGCCGCTTTCTCAGAGCGTCGATTTCCGCGCGCAAACTTTGAACTTCGCGGCACAGGATCACCACCTCTCGCGTGGCGGAGGGCCGGTCGCTGGCGATGTCGGACAGCTCGCTTTTGAGCGCCGCGATTTCCTCGTAGAGGTCGATGGAGCGTTTTTTGTGTTGCTCGCCGAAAAACCCAATGCTTTCAAGTGCTTGGAAAATGGGGGGAATGCCTCCACGAGCGCAATGCTCCCAACTTCGTCATCCCCTGCTAGTGCGTGGCCCGGCTCGATCTCGTCGAGCGCCTTGCGCAGGCCGTCGCGGATCGAAGTGAATGATACCATCCATCGGCTTATGCGGTTGGTTGAGACGATCGCTCAAAGATGGCTTTGATAGCCATCATCGATCCGTCCTTCTTTCGAACGAGCATTTTCATAAACAAGCGTGAATCCACTATCTCGAAGAATGCCCTGAACGGTGAACCCGCCAGATAGCCAGCGTCCCTGCTCCAATGGCCGTTCGCAGATGCCGACCTGGATGAGTCCGAAACATTTTGGACAGTGGCGTTCCATCCATTGTTCGCATTAACACTGAGCAATGCGCCCGCGAATTTGAATTCAACTGCGCATGTTCGGCATTCGCCAGCGGTAGAAGCAATCTGCTGCCACTTACCTTCGAATGATGTGTCGTCGGCGTGGGCGGCGCTTATTTGCAAAGTGATGTATGTGAAAGACATCAATAGATAGCGAACCATTCTTCAAACTCCGTTGGGCGTAGCCAGCTTAAAGCGGTTTGATTCCAAAAGGCGTTGCGAAAATGCCAAGCATTTTACCGATATGTAAAAATGCAGGAGACGGCGACGCGTTCACATCCAGCCCAATGCCATTAGACAGCATTTCGCACTCCGGCCTCTTTCCTCTCCCAATTGGGCGGTCTGATGATTGCCGCCTCGTAGGGCGGCGGGCAAGCGTTGCCGTCGTTTTGGGAGCCGTGTTTGCTCAAGGCCCTTGCCAGTTCGGGGAGCAGACCATCGCCGCGCGATGCAGCAATTGCGTGCATACCAGTCAACAGATGTTCCATAGGTTCAACTCCAGCGAGCATAAGCCCACTGTTTCACTCACCGAAACGGTGTGCCACCCGATTCCTGCGCAAACTGGTCGGTAACAAGCTGAGAGATTAGCTGATATGCAACTTATATAGTGCAATGATCGAGGTTGCCGAGAATACAACGTTTGCGATTCATCTAAATGTGCTGCCGTGTTGAAGCGATCCCAAAAGACGAGAGATATCTCAGAGGAAATTTTCAGGGGGAACTTAAGGAATGATTTTCGACAGAGTTACCCGCATTGCATTCGCAGTCGCCAGCACGTTTCTCATGTTGCTGGCTTTCGGTTTGATCGCTTACGCAGCCTATGAAGTTGCGAGCGATTTGCTGACATATAGTGCCGACATCGGCACGACCCTGCTTGAAGCAGTGGGATACACCGTCATTGCCATCGCGGTGTTCGATGTCGGCAAATACCTGTTGGAAGAAGAGGCAATTCGCGCCCGTGAGATGCGTCGAGCCGACGAGGCACGCAGGAGTTTGACAAAATTCATCTCGACGATCGCCATCGCAGTGTTTCTCGAAGGATTGGTCGCGGTATTCGAGGCTGGGAAAAAAGACGTCCCCATGATGATTTACCCCACCCTCCTGCTGCTCACCGGCGTGTTGTTGGTCGTCGGATTGGGCATTTATCAAAGATTGAGTGCGTCTGTGGAAAATGAAGTATCTGACAGGGATACACCACAGACGACGCGTAACAGACGCTCCACTTCACAAGCAAAGAAGTGAAATGGGAAGCGGACCACCAATTTTTGCGATTGCTGATCCGCTTCCGCCCGGGTTTCATCGCCCGGGGATGTCTATAAGAGCTCAGCTAGAAGACGACTGTTCAAGAAAACTCCAGTCAAACTTGCGCGCCCAGTCGGCGAAACTGTGCCAGCTGACTTCCGGGAAATCCCGCTGCAAGGCGGTGATATCGACGTCATAGCCGACGCGGTCGAACCATTCGAACATGAGTGCCACATCCTCGCTTTGCTGGCGGGCTGCGGCGATCGGGATTTCCTGATAGTTGATCGGGCGGCCGATGGCTTGCGAGAGGATTTTCACCTGCTCCTCGCCGGATAACTCATCCCCGGCGAAGTCGAAACGCTTGCCGAACACCTGCTCGCGCCGCTCAACCAGGGCGGCAACGAAAGCTCCGATGTCCGCCAAGGCCACCAGTTGAAGGATGCGTTTGGGAGGCATCGCGAAAGCATGCGTGCCTTGGCGCAGCGCGCCAATCGACCACGGCGCGACGATGTTCTCCATGAAGGCGACCGGCGCGCTGATTGTGTAGGGAATGCCAAGGCCGGCGACATGTTTCTCGACAAGGTATTTGCTGTCGAAATGCGGGATACCGGTCTTCTTGTCGGCATCGGCGACGGACGAATAGATCAAATGCCCGACGCCGGCAGCCTTCGCAGCGTCGGCGGCAAGGATCCCCTGGCGGGTTTCCGCCTCCACCCCGGCCTCGTAGCTGTTGCCCATCAAAAACATCGTATCGACGTCATTTGCAGCCTTCAAAACGGATGTCGCGTCACCGAGATCGCCGGCCACGATCTCGGCGCCTGCCGACGCCAGTCGCCGCGCGGTATCGCTGTCCGGCTTACGCGTAAGTGCTTTGACGCGATGTCCTCTCGATAGCAGTGCGTGCGCAACCGCGCCGCCTTGCTGACCCGTAGCGCCGGTAACCAGAACGTTTCGTTTGGTGGTCATATCTCTGCTCCTTTTGTTTCCAATGAAGCAAAGTTAAGGCCTGTCACATTAAACCATAATAGTCTATAATTGGAAAACATCGTCCCGAATTTGGATACAATGCTGGATCTCAACGATATTGTAGTGTTCGCTCGCGTCATCGAGGCCGGTAGCTTCACGGCCGCCGCGCGGCTGCTGGGCATGCCCAAGACGACGGTCAGCCGCCGCGTTGCAGCGCTTGAGCGCGAGGTCGGCGTCCGCCTGCTTCAGCGCACAACACGCAGCCTCAATGTGACGGATGCAGGACGTCTCTACTACGAACAGAGCAGCCAAGCGCTGCGGACAATTGAAGATGCTAATCTACTGCTCGCCGAAGCGAGGGCAGAGCCGTCGGGCATAATCCGGATATCGGCTCCGGTCGGCTTTGGTGGTCACTTTCTGTCCAGCGCGATTTTCGATTTTCTGGCGACGTATCCGAAAACCAAAGTCGAGTTGTGCCTGACCGACGACACGCTCAATCTGGTCGAGAATGGTATAGACCTCGCATTTCGCACCGGGGTCCTTCCAGACTCCACACTGATCGCCCGCAAACTCGGCTCTACGCATAGAATTCTATGCGCCAGTCCAGACTATCTCACCCGTCATGGCGTGCCATTAGTGCCGGCGGACCTCGCGCGCCACCACTGCGTCATCGCTGGCCCGTCGATAGCGAATCTGCACTGGGTGTTGGAAGGCTTGCATGGCCCGGAAACGGTTGCAGTGTCTGGGCGCTTCGCCGCCAACGAAATGCAGGCGGTAACTGCTGCTGCAATTGCTGGCTACGGCATCGCCCAAATACCCTACCAGGCGGCTGCGACTCCTATCAAGGACGGGCGGTTGCGCCGCGTTCTCGACGATTACACGACATCGGTCGGCGGCCTCCATGTCGTATACCCGAGCAGCCGACACCTTTCGCCCTTGGTCAAGGCTTTCATCGAGCTTGCAGCGGACCGATGGCACGCCGCCAGCGAGAATTATGGCGCCGTCGCCGAATCGAACCAAAGCAGCCTGTAAGCCAGACCGCTCCTACGCTTGCGGAAATTTCGAATCCGGCACCACAACCAGTTTCCCGACAAATCCCTTTGCCATGAAATCGGTCTGCGCTTTGTGAAACTCGGACAAGCGATAGACACCACCAACGAGCGGCTTGATCTTGCCTTCCTTTATGTAGCGCAAGATACGACGGAAATCGCCGCGCGTACCCTGCGATGATCCATGCAGAGCGAGCTGCTTGAGGTACATGGTACGCAGGTCCAGCTGCACGACCGGTCCACCGATCGCTCCCGCTGTGGTATAGCGGCCCTCGGCGCGCAGTATGCGCAGCAGATCGTTGAACATCGCACCACCGACGAGATCGGCAACGACATCGATTGGCTTCCCGCCCGTTGCATCATTGACGGCAGCAACGAGATCTTGCGTACCGCGCGTGATGACTGCTTCGGCGCCGAGATCGAGCAGTGCCTGTTCCTTGCCAGGTCCAACGAGTGCATAGGGAATTGCGCCGCGCGCCCGGGCAAGCTGGACAATGCCCGAACCGACACCGCCGGACGCGCCAGTGACAAGTATGCGTTCGCCATGTTTCAGCCCTGCCCGTTCCAGCATCTGTTCGCCGGTCAGGTAAGCACAGCAGAACGTCGCCAGTTCGATATCGCTCATGTCCGTATTTACGACATGAGCGTTCTCGGCGGGCACCGTGACGTATTCCGCATAGCCGCCATCGCGGCCGTGGCCAATATAATCGATATCTGCAAGGCTATCGTCGTCGCGATTATAGATGGAGAAGTCCACCATCACACGCTGACCAACGCGGTCCTGCGGGACGCCCTCGCCGACAGCCGCTATATTTCCGACAATGTCAGTTCCCTGAATACGCGGAAAGGTCAGCGTCGGCTCTTGCCTGCGCCATGTGGAAACGGCGCCGGCATCTTCCTCGGTGCCATAGGCGCCTTCGCGCACCCAAACATCCGTATTGTTCATGCCGCATGCCGTGACCGAAATCAGCACTTCGCCTGCAGCTGGCGCTGGAACCGGTACCTGGGTGTTGTAGATCAGCTTGTCGAGACCGCCATGACCGATGAGTTGAACCGCGGCCATGGTTTTCGGAAACTTCTCGTGCTTCATCTTCGCTACCTCAGAGTGTCTTGGCTACCGATTTGACAGCGTCGGCTGCGGCTTTGACCACGATATCCGCTTCGTCCCGTGTCAGACACAGGGGTGGCGCGAAGCCGAGAATATCGCCTTGCGGCATGGCGCGGCCAATGACGCCCCGTTCTGCCAGTGCCGTTGCAATACGCGGTCCGACTTTCAATGCTGGATCGAAGAACTTGCGGTCGTCCTTGTCCGCGACAAACTCGACAGCCGCCAGCATACCGTCGCCACGAACCTCGCCGACGATCGGATGATCAGCCAGCGCTTGCGTCAATTGGCTCCAGAAATAAGCACCTGTCTCACCTGCATTGGTCACGAGATCGAGCTTGTCGATCAATTCGAGGTTGGCAACCCCGGCGGCCGTGCAAATCGGGTGTGCCGAATAGGTCCAGCCGTGACCGAGCGCACCCAGCATATCCGAGCCTTGCACCAGCACTTGCCAGACCTTGTCGGAAACGATGACGCCCGACAGCGGCGCATAGGCGGAGGTCAAACCCTTGGCGATAGTGATCAGGTCCGGCTTGATACCGTAGTGATCGGAACCGAACATGGTGCCCAGACGGCCAAAGCCGGTCACGACCTCATCGGCAATCAACAAGATGTCGTATTTATTCAGAACAGCCTGGATTTTTTGCCAATAATGGGCCGGCGGCGGCACAATACCGCCTGTGCCGAGGATCGGTTCGCCAATGAACGCGGCCACCGTTTCCGGACCTTGGGCGAGGATCATCTCCTCAAGCTTGTCGGCGCAATGCCGGGAGAACTGCTCCTCGCTCATCGAGCGGTCTTCGCGGCGGAAATAGTAAGGCGCTTCGGTGTGCAAGATCGGCGCACGGGGCAGATCGAAAGCATTGTGGAATAGCTCAAGGCCGGTCAGACTGCCAGTCATGACTCCAGAGCCATGATAGCCGCGCCAGCGCGAGATGATCTTCTTCTTCTCCGGACGTCCGAGCACATTGTTGTAGTACCAGACCAATTTGATGTTGGTCTCGTTCGCGTCCGAACCGGACAGACCGAAATAGACGCGGCTCATGCCTTCCGGCGCGCGGTCGATAATCATCTTGGCCAATGTGATCGACGCATCCGTGCCATGCCCGACATAGGCGTGGTAATAAGCGAGCTCCTTGGCCTGCTTGGCAATCGCGTCGGCGATTTCCGTCCGCCCATAGCCCACATTGACGCAATAAAGCCCGGCAAACGCATCGATGCTCGTCCGACCTGCGCTGTCAGTGATGTGAACGCCCTCGCCGCCGCTGATCACCCGGGTCGGCGTTTCGCCGCGCGCATGGGTACCCATATGCGTCGAGGGGTGAAAGAAATGATCCCGGTCCCAGGCGTTCAGTTCGTTAGAGCGGTCAAGCATGATGATTTCCTTTAAAATTCAGTGCGTATCGATGCAGAGATATTTGAGTTCGGTGAAAGTCTCGATTCCATGACGCGAGCCCTCGCGGCCAAGACCTGACTGTTTGACGCCACCGAATGGAATCGGCGCGCCGGTGATTTTCACACGATTGATCGCGACCATGCCGTATTCGAGTTTGCGTCCAAGACGCAGCATGCGCGCTCCATCCTTCGTGACGGCATAGGCGACAAGACCGTATTGCGTGGCGTTGGCCCGTGCGATGACTTCGTCTTCGGTATCGAACGAGGTGATCGCCGCGACAGGACCAAACGTTTCCTCGTGCATGATCAGCGCATTGTCGGAGACATTGGTCAGAAGCGTCGGCTCGTAGAAGAGCGATCCGGCCTGATGGCGTTTACCACCGGCGACGCAATTCGCCCCGCGCGCCAAGGCATCTGCGACTTGTTCTTCAACCTTCTGCACCGCTCGTTCGTGCATCAACGGCCCGATATCGGTACCTTCGGTTAGTCCCGATGCGACCCTGAGCTCCACAATTCGCTTGGTAAGTGCAGCGGCAAAAGGGTCTTGAATTGAGCGCTCGACATATATGCGATTGGCCGCGAGGCAATCCTGACCGGACGTTGCGAATTTTGCATCGATGGCGATATCCACCGCACGATCGATATCGGCGTCGGCGAAAATGATCAACGGCGCATGGCCGCCGAGCTCCATGATCAGGTTTTTCATTGTCGGAGCGCATTGGGCGGCGATCAAACGTCCAATTTCCGTCGAACCGGTGAAACTCAAAGCTCGAACGCGCGAATCTTCACAGAGACGGCCGACAATGGTAGCTGCGTCGCCTGTGACGATGTTGAAAACGCCACCCGGAATACCTGCGCGGTCGGCAAGTTCGGCCAATGCCAGTGCCGACAATGGCGTTTCGGACGATGGATGCGCAACGATCGTGCACCCGGCCGCCAGCGCCGCTGCAGCTTTTCTCGTCAGCATCGCCGATGGAAAGTTCCACGGTGTTACTACACCGACAACGCCCAAGGCCTCGCGCCGAACAATCATTTCGGCATGCGGCAGATGACTGGTAACGCCCTCGGCGTTGAGCCGTTTGGCTTCTTCCGCATACCATTCGATGAAAGATGCAGCATAGTCGATTTCGCCGCGAGATTCGGCCAGCGGCTTGCCTTGCTCCAGGGTCATGATCAAAGCCAGATCATCCTTGGCTTCGAGAATGAGTTCATACCAGCGACGCAGCTTGGCTGTGCGCTCTTGCGGCAGGAGATCCCGCCACAGTGGAAATGCCTTCGCGGCAGCATCGATTGCAATTGTCGTCTGATCGGCATTGAGTTTCGAAACCCAACCGATGTTGGCGCCGGACGCCGGATCGCTGACCTCGAACGTCTGACCTGCGTCGCCGGCCGTCCAATGGCCGTCGACATAAGCCAATTCGCGCAACATGCGGCGGTCGCGCAGGCCATCGAGGGCCGGATGGCGGTCTGGTCGTGCGAAATGGGCGGACATGCAGTTCTCCCGAAATGTTCGGTACAAGACTCGCATGAAGATGAAGAGAGAGAGGCTGTTTCCCGTTGCTATCCAGGAGAGATTCTCTGCATCAGGACAGAAATGAAGAGAGATTGACTAGCTAGGGTCAGGACCTAGGGGTCAGTTGCCGTCACGAGCTCGGCGACCGGCAGAATGGCATCATCTTTAACCGTCTTGGTGACGATATAGGTGAAATACCGGTCTATTCCGATTTCGCGCTGCAAGAGCCCGTCCACCAGACGCTGATAGGCATCGATATCCCGCGCCATGACCTTCAACACATAGTCCACGCCGCCGCCGACTGACCAGCACGCGACAACCTCCGGTATGGTCTTGATGGCCCGCTCGAACCGGTCGAAATCCGCCTGACGATGCGCTCCAAGGGTCACTTCCATCAGTACAGTTGTTACCGGCGTCACCAGCCGCAGAGCAATACGAGCATGATAACCGGTGATAATTCCGGCTTTCTCCAGCCGGCGCAGGCGCGTCCAGCATGGCGTCGGCGAGATGCCGACGCGTTCGGCCAGGGCAAGTTTGGTGATCCGGCCCTCGCGCTGAATCTCGTCAAGGATGCGAATATCGATCGGATCGAGCTTGAGTGGTGTCATGTCCCGCCTGTTTAAAATTAATCCAATAACCATGACGTTGTGATTTTTCGATTGTCAATTGCACTGACTTGGATCACTTATAAATCATGACATTTTGGCGCCCCGATCCGACAACCCTCCGCCGTCCGGCCTACCTCTCGCTGGCCGAACAGATTGCACGTGCAATCGCCGATGGCAAACTCGAGAGCGGCGCACGCCTGCAGACCCACCGGCAAATGGCTGACGATCTGCATCTCTCGGTGCAAACCGTGAGCCGCGCTTATGAAGAATTGATCCGGCGCAATCTTGTTTCCGGTGAAACCGGACGCGGTACGTTCGTGCGCTCGCTGCGCCGCGAGCCGGATCCGCCCTATCTGCCGGAACGGCTTGGCGAGGTCATTGATCTCTCGATTCTAAAACCGATCTGCGAGCCCATGCACCTGGATCGCATGAAAAAGGCGCTTGGCTGGCTTGCCGAGAACCTGCCAGCGAGCTCGGCACTGTCCTTCCGCCCCAATGTGGTGTTTCCACGCCATCGCGCTGTTGCGGTGGAATGGCTGCGAACCTGCGGACTTGATGTTCCGGCTTCGAATATCAGCCTGACCAACGGCGCGACTGCCGCCATGAGCGTGGCGCTCATGAGCGCTGCACCGCCTGGCTCGAAGGTCGCGACCGAAGGCATTGGCCATCACACACTGACGCCTCTCGCTTCCTATCTTGGTCTAACGCTCGAGGGTCTGGCAATCGACGACCAAGGGATTATTCCGGAGGCACTGGACGCTTGCTGCCGTGAGAGCGGTATTCGCGCGGTTTTCGTGCAACCATCCGTGATCAATCCAACTGCAACACTGATGGGCATCGAGCGGCGCGCCGCCATTGTCGAGGTTGCACGCCGACATGACATTGCGATCATCGAAAGCGATATCCTCGGTCCACTTGTCGAGAATCGCCCGCCGCCGATCGCAACGCTGGCGCCGGAGCGGACGCTTTATTTCACCAGCTTCACAAAGATTGTCGTGCCGGGACTACGCATCGGCTATCTGGTCGCGCCGGACCGTTACGTAGCTGCCGTCGCCAATCGTCATCTTGTATCGAACTGGATGGCAACGCCGATCGTTGCCGAGATCGCAACGCGCTGGGTTTCGGACGGTACAGCGCTTGAACTGGTGAATTGGCAACGCGAAGCGCTTCGCACAAGGCACGCCACAGCATCGGAAGTCCTGTCCGGCATTCCGTTTCTGTCGCATCCGCAAAGCCTTCACATCTGGTTGCCGCTGACTGGGGAACGAACCGAGGAGGCCTTCGTCGCCCATGCAAGACTACAAGGTGTGGCGATCGCGCCAGGCGCTTCGTTTCGCATATCAAACCATCCATGGCATCCCGCGGTGCGCATTTCGCTCGGCTCGACAACAGAAGCGGAATTGCGTTCCGGCCTCGGGGTCGTGGCCAATTTGCTGCGTGGTGATCTCGAACATCTGTTGCTCGCGATTTAATCGCCTCGCCTCAAAATTCAGCACGATCGTCTATATTGTCATGATTTAATTTTTATAATTGACATGATTTCATAAGTCTCCCATCGTTAGGGCATGAGGCTGTCTCAACCAGAAGGAGACATGCATGCCCCCAACGAATACCGCGCCGATCATCGAGATCAACGGCATTAACAAGAGCTTCGGCGCGTTCAAAGTCCTGAACGACCTGTCGTTTAGCGTTGCGCCGCGCGAAAAGCTTGCTTTGATCGGCCCATCCGGGTCTGGCAAGACGACTATCCTGCGGATTCTGATGACGCTGGAAGGCATCGACAGCGGTGAGATCCTTGTCGATGGAGATAGCCTCTATCAGATGCAACGCAACGGCAAGTTGCAGCCAGCCGACGATGCTCATCTGCATAAAATGCGCGAAAAGATTGGCATGGTCTTTCAGTTGTTCAATCTCTTCCCGCACAAATGCGTTCTCGACAACGTCACGCTCGCGCCGATGTTGACGAAAGGTGTGTCGCGCAAGGATGCCGAGCACCACGCCATGGAATTGCTCGATATGGTCGGGCTCGCCGACAAGGCGAAGTCCATGCCGTCGCAATTGTCCGGCGGCCAGAAGCAGCGTGTCGCCATTGCGCGCGCGCTCGCGCTCAAGCCAAAAATTATGCTCTTCGACGAGGTCACCTCCGCACTCGATCCTGAATTGGTCGAGGAGGTGCTGAATGTTCTCTGGAAGCTTTGCCGGGAAACCGACATGACGATGCTTCTGGTGACCCATGAAATGGGCTTTGCCCACGACTTTGCCGATCGCGTTCTGTTCTTTGATCGCGGGCGAATTGTCGAGGATGGCAAACCCGACGAAATCTTCCGCCATCCCAAACAGGAAAGGACGCAGGCCTTCCTGAAGAAGATCATCGCCGCCGGTCACCGCGTCTGAAGACGGGAACCCCCGACGATTAGCAACACAAGAAAAACCAAAGGAGCTGGGAACATGACCAAACTACTAACTATCAACGCCTTGCTTGGAGCGGTGGCACTTTCGGCCCTCGTCTCGTCCTTGCCTGCCAAGGCGGACGAAGCACTCGACAAGTTGAAGGCGCAGGGTTTTGCCCGCATCGCCATTGCCAATGAACCACCATTCACGGCCGTCAAGGCTGACGGCACCGTGTCTGGCGCCGCCCCGGATGTTGCACGCGCAGTGTTCAAGAAGCTCGGCGTCAACGACGTCGTGGCGTCTATCTCTGAATATGGCGCAATGATCCCCGGCCTACAGGCTGGACGTCATGATGTCGTCACTGCCGGTCTTTTCATGAAGCCGGAGCGCTGCAATGCCGTGGCCTATTCCGAGCCGATCCTTTGTGATGCGGAAGCATTCCTGGTCAAGAAGGGCAATCCAAAAGGCTTCAAGAGCTATGCCGATATCGCCAAGGATGAAAAGGCGACCATCGGCGCACCTGGCGGCGGCACCGAAGAACGTCTTGCCCTCGAGGCCGGTGTGCCACGTGAGCGCGTCATCGTCGTTCCGGATGGCCAGAGCGGCCTGAAAATGCTGCAGGACGGCCGTATCGACACCTATTCGCTGCCGGTCCTGTCGATCAATGATCTGGTCAAGAAAGCCAATGACCCGAATATCGAAGTCATTGCTCCTGTACAGGGCGCCCCGGTTTATTGCGATGGCGCGGCATTCCGCAAAGGCGACACAGCTCTTCGCGATGAATTCGACAAGGTTCTCGCTGAGATGAAGACGTCGGGCGAGTTCGCCAAGATCATCGAGCCCTATGGTTTCTCGGCAAAGGCGGCGATGTCCACCACCCGCGAAAAGCTCTGCGCGGCCAAGTAGTTCCGCGCGAGGCTTCGACCGCTTCGTGTAACAGCGAAGCGGTCCCATGTTCTGCAATTCCAGCAAAGGTGGCGTAGCGATGGGCCAATGGGCCGGCTATCTGCAACTCATTCTCGACGGTGCTGTCGTGACCATCAAGCTGACGCTGATGGGCTCGGCGCTGGCGCTCGTGATGGCATTCTTGGCGGGTCTCGGGCGTTTGTCGCGCTTTGCGCCGGTGCGCTGGCTAGCGACCGCCTATATTGAATTTTTTCGGGGCACGTCGATCTTCGTTCAGCTGTTCTGGGCTTATTTCGTACTCCCGCTCTTCGGTTTCACACTGACGCCCTTGCAAGCGGGTGTCCTGGCACTTGGCCTTAATGTAGGGGCCTACGCTGCCGAGGTGGTGCGCGGCGCTATCAAATCCATTGGCAAAGAACAATATGAGGCCTGCACGGCGCTCAATTTCAATCGTTGGCAAGGCCTTCGCCACGTAATCTTGCCGCAGGCCTTCGTGTTGATGCTGCCCACCTTCGGCAACAATGCCATCGAACTCTTGAAAGCATCGGCCGTGGTCTCGCTCATCTCGCTGTCAGACATGACATTTCAGGCGCAAGTGGTACGGGCACAGACTGGCAGCACGCTGTTTCCGTTCCTGACAATTCTCATTCTCTATTTTGCCATTGCCTGCGTCATCTCCTTCGCCATTCGCGGCCTTGAGCGTCATCTGACGCGCGGCCTTGACGGCATCAGGTCGTAGGAGGCAGCTATGGAATGGGATTGGGCTTTTGTCATTCAAATTCTTCCGACCCTTATCGAGGGCGCGAAGATCACAATCCTCGCGACGGTACTGGGATACATATTGGCTGCAGTCGTTGGGCTTGCCATCGCTATCGTTCGCCGATCAAAGAACAAACTGGTTTCGAGGCCGATGGGCTTCGTTGCGGAGTTCATTCGCGGAACACCTCTGCTGGTACAGCTTTATTTCATCTTTTACGTGCTGCCGGATCTTGGACTGACACTCTCGCCGCTGGTGGCCGGCGTAATCGGTCTCGGTCTGCACTACGGAACCTATACCGCGGAAGTCTATCGCGCCGGAATCGATAATGTTGCACGCGGACAATGGGAGGCAGCCAAGGCATGTAATCTCAACGCCTGGCAGACCTGGACGCAGGTCGTCCTGCCCCAAGCGCTGCCGCCCATGATCCCTGCCCTCGCCAACTACTTCATTGCCATGTTCAAGGAAACGCCGCTTCTGTCTGCAATTACGGTACTTGAACTGATGAACCAGGCGCGCAGCATCGCCAACTATAACTACCGCTATATAGAGCCAATCACGCTCGTCGGAGCGTTCTTCCTCATCATTAGCCTGATTTCCGTCGTCGGGCTGCGTTGGCTGGAACGCCGCTACGGCAGGATCGACTGAGGAGTATGATCATGGACGCCTTCCCTACGATCCACCAAACCGCCATGGCACTGGATTTTGATGACCGCCCGCTCAGCAAACGCGTCGGGCTTGTCATCCTCGCTACGGATCACACGACCGAGCCGGATTTTCAGCGCATGGTGGCGAGTGATCGCATCGGTCTTTACACAGCGCGCATTCCCTATGCGAACCCGACCACGCCAGACAATCTGCGGCGCATGCAGCCTTCCCTTACCGAAGGCACAAGCCTCATCCTGCCGGATGAAGATCTCGATGTGATTTGCTATTCCTGTACCGCGGCTTCTGTGGTGATCGGCGACGACGAGATCGAAGCTGGAATCAACCTTGCCAAGCCTGCCGTGCCGGTTGTGACGCCGCCGCTTGCAGCCGTGCGTGGATTGCAGGCGCTCGGTGCAAAACGCATCAGCATTCTCACGCCCTATACGATCGAAACCAGCACGCCCATGGCGCGCTACTTCGCGGCGAAGGGTTTCGACATTGCGAGTTTCACCTGTTTTGGCCTCGACGATGATCGCGAGATGGCGCGGATCAGTCCGCGATCGCTGATTTCCGCTGCTCAGGAAGCGATGGCGAGCGACGCTGACGCGCTGTTCATTTCGTGTACGGCAGTGCGGGCGGCGGGCGTTGCGCTCGCAATCGAACAGGCAATCGGAAAGCCCGTTGTCAGCAGCAATCTAGCAACTGCCTGGGCGACACTGCGCATATGTGACGATCTTACGCCTCGTCCGGAATGGGGCAGCCTGATGACTCAATCCATGGCCGGTTGGTGAGCCATGACCAACAAATTGGTGACCATCGCTGAGATTGAGAAGGCACGCGACGCGCTTGCGGGCAAGGTGGTGCGCACCCCTACCGTCAACTCGGTATCCTTATCGGAAATGACAGGCCTGCCGGTCTTTCTCAAGCTCGAACACCGCCAAACTACCGGCAGTTTCAAACTGCGTGGTGCTACCAATGCCTTGAGCCAGCTTTCAACAAGCGAAAAGCAACGCGGCGTGGTCGCAGCATCCACGGGAAACCATGGCCGCGCCCTCGCCTATGCCGCACATCTGGAAGGTATACGCGCCATCATCTGCATGTCCCGGCTTGTCCCGCAGAACAAGGTGGATGAAATCCGCCGTCTTGGCGCCGAGATCCGCATCATCGGCAAATCGCAGGATGATGCGCAGGAAGAAGTAGACCGGCTTGTACGGGAGAGCGGCCTCACCATGGTGCCGCCCTTTGACAATGCCTCGATCATTGCCGGGCAAGGCACACTCGGCCTCGAGATCATCGACGCGGTTCCGGACGTCGATACCGTACTCGTTCCGGTATCAGGCGGCGGTCTGGCCTCAGGTGTTGCGGCGGCGGTCAAGGCCAAACGTTCTGCCGCGAAGATCGTCGGTATTTCGATGGACCGCGGCGCCGCTATGCGCGCCAGCCTTGATGCTGGCAAGCCTGTCCTTGTCGAAGAGAGCGAAAGTCTGGCGGATTCGCTTGGCGGCGGGATCGGTATTGATAACCGGTTCACTTTCGCGATGGTGCGCAACCTGCTCGATGATTTGATCCTGCTCTCTGAAGATGAAATCGCGGCCGGCATGGCTCACGCCTATATGCAGGAGCGCGAAATCATCGAAGGTGCGGCGGCAGTCGGCATAGGTGCGCTGCTCGCAGGGAAAATCAAGGCAAAGGGGCCCATAGTCGCCATTCTTTCCGGCCGCAATGTCGACATGGAACAGCATCGGCGCATCGTCTGTGCGGACATCAAGGAAAGGGCCGAACCATGCCCCTCATGACGATTCTCACCGAAGCGGATTTGCGCAAGATCGTGTCCCTTGATCTCGACGCGATTGCCTGCGTGGAATCTGCATTCGAAGCCTTGGCGACCAAGGCTGTCGCCATGCCGCCTATCCTGCGGCTCGACATTCCCGAACATCGCGGTGAAGTCGATGTGAAGACCGCGTATGTTCCGGGTATCGATGGTTTTGCCATCAAGATCAGCCCCGGTTTCTTTGATAATCCCAAACTTGGCCTGCCCAGCGTCAACGGCATGATGGTTCTGCTCAGCAGCCGCACCGGTCTGGTCGAAGCCCTGTTGCTCGACAATGGCTATCTCACCGATATACGCACGGCAGCTGCGGGCGCAGTTGCGGCAAAGCATCTGTCGCGGCCCGAATCCAGTGTCGCCGCTATATTCGGAGCCGGTGTTCAGGCGCGCCTGCAACTCGAGGCCTTGACCTTGGTTCGTCCAATCAAGCAGGCGATGATCTGGGCCCGCGACATCGATAAAGCCCGATTGGCTGCAAACGAGCTCACTGAAAAGCTTGGTATCCCCGTCAGCGCTGTACATGATCCGGAAAAGGCTGTTCGCGACGCGGATATCGTTGTGACGACAACACCCTCCTCCCAGCCAATCCTGCAATCGACCTGGCTGCAGCCAGGCCAGCACATCACCGCCATGGGTTCCGACGCCGAGCACAAGAACGAGCTCGATCCAGCCATCATAGCCAAAGCCGATCTCTACGTTGCCGATAGCCTCAAACAGACACGCCGCCTCGGTGAACTTCATCACGCCATCGAATCCGGACTGGTGGAGGCCGGCGAGATCTTCTCCGAGCTCGGTTCCATCATCGCCGGTTCGGCAAAAGGCAGGCCGTCACCGGCAGCAATCACTATCGCCGATCTGACCGGCACCGGCGTGCAGGATACCGCCATCGCAACACTTGCCCGTGATCGCGCCAGACAGTCGAGCGCGGGAACCAATTTCGAAAGTTGATATGGGCTTCGGTCCAAGCATGAGGAAACGGATATGACAGAGCCAAATCTCAAATTCACGCGGCAGGAATTCGCCGAAAGATTGCAGAAGACCCGCGCGGCAATGCAAAAGCGCGGCATTGATCTTCTGATCTGCAGCGATCCCTCCAATATGGCGTGGCTGACGGGATATGATGGCTGGTCTTTCTATGTGCACCAGGCCGTGTTGGTACCGCCGGAAGGCGAACCGATCTGGTATGGCCGCGGCCAGGATGCCAACGGCGCGAAGCGCACGGCTTATCTCTCCAACGACAACATCGTTGGTTATCCGGATAACTATGTCCAGTCCACCGAACGCCATCCTATGGATTATCTGTCCAAAATCATTACCGAGCGTGGTTGGGACAAGCTGACCATCGCGGTCGAGATGGACAACTACTGGTTTTCCGCCGCTGCATTCGCATCCTTGCAGAAACATCTGCCGAATGCCCGCTTCGTTGATGGCACTGCGCTCGTCAACTGGCAGCGCGCCGTGAAAAGCCCGACTGAGATTGAATATATGCGCAAGGCAGCGCGCATCGTTGAGCTTATGCATCAGCGCATCGTCGACAAAATCGAGCCGGACATGCGCAAATGCGATCTGGTTGCGGAGATCTATGACGCAGGAATTCGCGGAACCGATGATTTCGGCGGTGATTATCCCGCTATCGTGCCGCTGCTTCCTTCGGGCGCAGACGCCTCGGCGCCCCACCTTACATGGGACGACAAGCCGATGAGAGTTGGCGAAGGTACGTTTTTCGAGATCGCCGGGTGCTACAACCGCTACCACGTTCCCCTGTCGCGCACCGTATTTCTGGGCAAACCCACGCAGGAATTTCTTGACGCTGAGAAAGCCACGCTCGAAGGCATGGAAGCCGGTCTCGCTGCGGCAAAGCCCGGCAATGCCTGCGAGGATATCGCCAATGCGTTCTTTGGCGTCTTGAAGAAATACGGCATCGTCAAGGACAATCGCACCGGCTATCCGATCGGCATTTCCTATCCGCCGGATTGGGGCGAGCGCACAATGAGCCTGCGTCCGGGCGACAGGACCGAACTCAAGCCAGGCATGACGTTCCATTTCATGACCGGGCTGTGGCTCGAAACGATGGGACTTGAGATCACCGAAAGCATCCTGATCACCGACACCGGTGTCGAATGCCTTGCCAATGTGCCGCGCAAGCTTTTCGTCAAGAACTGAGGCCCGTCATGCAGTCAAAAACCCAGCGGCCGTCGCCCATCACACCTACCGTCGATCTGGACAAGCAAGGCGTGCAGCACGGCTTTCTGCGCCTGCCTTATAGCCGCGATGATTCCGCCTGGGGGTCTGTCATGATACCCATCGCAGTCATCCGTAATGGCAACGGGCCGACGGCGCTACTGACTGGCGGTAATCACGGCGATGAATATGAAGGACCGATCGCTCTCTTTGACCTTGCCCGCACGCTCGACGTCGGCAAGGTCAGCGGTACGGTCATCATCGTTCCGGCGATGAATTATCCGGCGTTTCGCGCCGGCACGCGCACGTCGCCGATCGACAAGGGCAACATGAATCGCAGCTACCCGGGAAAACCGGATGGCACGGTAACCCAGAAGATCGCCGATTATTTCACCCGCGAATTGTTGCCACGTGCTGATGTCGTGCTCGATTTCCATTCCGGTGGCAGGACACTCGATTTCGTACCCTTCGCGGCCGCCCATATCCTGCCTGACAAAGTGCAGGAGGCCAAAGGCTTCGATGCCGTCAAGGCATTCTCGGCACCATGGTCGATGCGCATGCTCGAAATCGACGCGGTCGGCATGTATGACACGACGGTGGAGGAAATGGGCAAGGTCTTCGTCACCACCGAACTTGGCGGCGGCGGTACGGCCCGCGCCGAAACAGTTGCCATCGCCAAACGGGGGGCGATGAATGTCTTGCGCCATGCGGGCATCGTCAGCGGTAATATTGACCACCGCGACACGCTCTGGCTCGATATGCCATCAGGCGACTGCTTCTCCTTTGCGGAGGATCAAGGGCTGATCGAAACGATGGTCGATCTCGGCGACTTTGTTAAGGAAGGGCAAGTGATCGCTCGCATCCATCCAATTGGCCGCACCGGCGCGGCTCCAACCGAAATCCGGACGAAGCTCACCGGGCTCCTTGCCGCACGGCATTTTCCGGGCTTGGTCAAACCGGGTGACTGTGTGGCAGTTGTAGGCACTGTCGACTGAATTTCCAACCGCGTTTCGGCGCACTGCATCAAACCGCGCGCGGAATCCGCAATTCGGCTCTTAGGCCGCCGTCTGCGTCATTTGCGAGCGTGATATCACCGCCGCTGCGTCGCGCGATATTGCGCGCGATGGTCAGGCCCAGACCAAATCCACCAGTCTCCCGGTTACGGGAGCCTTCGACCCGCCGGAACGGCTGGAACACCTCGTCGAGCTTGGCCTGTGGGATGCCTGGCCCTTCGTCTCGGATCGTAAGCAAAATGTCGGCCCCACTCTGCGTGAGGCTGATATGGGCCTTTTCGCCGTAGGTCACCGCGTTGTTAACGAGGTTTGTTACACAGCGCCGCAGCGCGATCGGACGGCCCATGCAGATCAGCCCGCGCGACGCATGGCTGGTTTTGTCGAATGAGGCCTGCTGAAAACCATCGGCAACCGAGTCAACCAACGACCAGAAGTCGATCTTCTCCTGTTCTTCATCGACGATTTCATAGGTAGCAAAATCGATAACGGATCGGGATATGGCTTCGATATCGTTCAGATCGTGTGTGAGAGATTGGCGCAACGGCGATTTCCGCAACAGTTCGAGGCGCAGGCGAATGCGGGTCAACGGCGTGCGCAGATCGTGCGCCAGTGCGGCAGCAAGCTGCTCACGGTCGGCCACATATTCCCTCAATTGCGCCTGCATGGTGTTTACCGCTCGCGCTGCCGATTTATACTCGCTGCTGCCAAATTCGGGGAGTGGCGGCGATTTTACATCGTCGCCGATGCGTTTGACCGCTCTCTCAAGTGCTCGATATGGCGCCGTCAACCGGCGCATCGCCCAGATCGACATTGCAATGACCACCGCGGCAACAGAGCCAAACAGAGGCAGCGTCTGCGCAGTAAAGATCGGAGGCTCCGGCGCAATCGGCGTGACGAAGTTCAGCCATTGGCCATCCTTGAACTTGATCGAGGCCGCGAGCCCGTCACTCTGGCTGAAATCCTCTGCAATGTCAGAAAGCTGGCGCTCTACAATGCCGACATCGGGATCAGGTGCACTGGGGCTTGTCGCAGGACTGCTAGGTGGCCGGTTCGACACGCGGCGAATCCGGGCGTCGGTCACTCCGAATGCGGACAATCGTGCAACCAGCACATCTTCGAGCTCAGCAAGACTATCGTCCGAAGCAATGGCCGATGTCACAGCCGGCTCGTCGGACATGGAGAGAGGGTTGGCAGTGTTCGACAAAGCGCTCGCGAGAATTGATCGCTCGGATGGCTGTGCGGAATAGAGCACCTTGACGAGCGTATAAGCGCGTTCGCTCAAGCGAAACAGTTCGAGCACATTGTTGTTTTCGGCACGATCACGAGAGACGATCGATAATGTTGCAACCTGTGTCGTGAGCAGGCTGGCAATCAGGATGAGCAGGATCCAGCTTGGCAGCGACTGGGGCAGAAACCGTTTCATTCCGCGCTGACTTCGGGAACGAATTGATAGCCACCGCCGCGGATCGTCAGGATCAATTTCGGCGAACGGGAATCATCTTCCATCTTGCGGCGCAGACGGCTGATCAAAATATCGATGCTTCGGTCATAACCATAGGCTGCGTTGTTGCCGACCAATTCCAGCAGCTGGTCGCGGCTCAACATGCGCTGGGCGCTTTTGACCAATGTTTCCAGAAGATTGAATTCTGCCGTCGTCAGTTCCACGCGCACTGCATCTGGAGACACAAGCCGCCGCCGCGAGCAGTCCATAGTCCAGCCGGCGAATTTGTAGACCGTAGGTTCGAGGCGCCGGTCAGGACCGGACGTATCGAGACGGCGCAGCACTGCCCTGACCCGCGCCAGTAATTCCCTCGGATCGAACGGCTTGGAGACGTAATCGTCCGCGCCCATTTCAAGCCCGACCACCCGGTCAGTGGTTTCTGTGACAGCAGTCAGCATGATGATCGGGATACGGGAGTGCATCCGGATATCCCTGCAAATTTCCATACCGCTTTTGCCAGGCAGCATCACATCCAGAATGAGAAGATCTATAGGTGTGCGGGAAAGCACTTCCTGCATTTCCTCGCTGTCCCGTGCAACCGAAACATGCATTCCCCGCTTCTTCAAAAATTCATGCAGGAGATCGCGAATGGCTTCGTCGTCATCGACAATCAGAATATGCGCTTCAGATTTCATGCTTAATTCCTGATGGCGATCGTTTTGCGCCCAGCCATGAGGCGCGGTTCAACCCGTTGTTTTTACGCACGATCCATTGTGGAAGCCATGTAATTCTTTGGACCGGAGAGCAAACCTGCAACATGAAATGACTGGCGAACCGGGCAAAATTCTGTCGTTTCGCGTCTTGTTACAATCCAGAAACAAAACACCACAAATCAGAAAAACTCAGGCAACACTCAAGTCCGATAAAAGCCCGTCAACTCGTGGTTGACTGGTCGAAACAGGATTTCTTCGTAACTCAAATGGCTCTTATGCGGAACATATTGACCATTTCGACAATCGTCCTGACCGGTGCGATCGTATCCATCGCACCAATCGAGCAGTCAATGGCAGCAGAGACACTCACCCGCACAGAGTTGTGCGGCAAACTCCAGCAACAAGTTCAACACGCAATTACGGAACACGCCGAGGCAAAACGGGCAGCCAAGGCGAAAGCACTTCAGAAAACGGGAACGAGGTTCTGCGCAAGCAACAAGCAGGCGCAGGGGATCAGATCGTATGCCCAGGCTTTGAAGCTGCTTGGTGTGCAGCCGGTTGACGACTGACCGACTGTATCACACAGGCCCGCATCGAAAGGAAACTGACCAATGAAAAAGTCCCTCTATACAGCTCTCGGTCTCGCCGTTGCCCTCGCTGTTTCGGCTCCGGTTATCGCTTCCAGTGCCAACGCCGCCCCTGCTGCAACAACGGCAACTACCCCGGATACGACGACAACCGTGAAAAAGGCTCACAAGCCTGTTAAGAAGGTGCACAAGATGTCCGCCAAGAAGAAGGCCGTAAAGCCTGCTGAGTCAACTGCTCCTGCTCCTGCACAATAATTTCTGCAAGCAAGAGATCAGATTGAAGCAGACACTGTGCCGGTTCGTGGGAAGCCATAGCCGGCATAGTTCTTTGGTAATGCCAAAGTCTAAATTTCGTTTGTAAACTTTCGTTATTCAAATCCCGCATCCCATCGTAAAATCAACCTGGTGATTCTCTTGGCCATGCATGGATCAAGAATCCGGGGCCGGTGGACCATCTTACTGTGCCGTGCGTTCAAATCGGACGCACTAAAGTTGAATGGAGCACAGTCCTCTCGGGATTGTACTCCGGCAAACCGGTTTATGGAGAATTGGCTATGGGCGGAGAAAGTCTTCTTATTTTTCTTTTGGTGGGGTTGATAGCGGGATGGCTCGCCAGCCAGCTCGTGCGCGGTGGTGGTTTTGGCCTCGTGGGTGACCTGTTGGTCGGCGTTGTCGGTGCTTTTATCGCAGGATATCTTTTTCCGAGGCTCGGCATCTCGCTCGGCAGCGGCATCATAGGCGCAATTATCGCCGCAACGATCGGAGCGGTCATTCTTCTCTTTATCCTTCGCGCCGTTAAACGGGCCTGATTTCAGTCGATACAAAAAAGCCTCCGAACTGACAGTTCGGAGGCTTTTTGTTTGGCTTAAAGATCCCCTTCGCTAGGTATGGCTAACCTGCGGAGCAGCACCTCTCCCAACGGGAATCGCCGTTGCTTCAGCTTTTACATCCTTCTTGGAAATGAAGGTGTAGAACATCGGTACCACGAAGAGGGTGAAGACTGTCCCGACAAGAATGCCGGAGAAAATCACCAGACCGATCGAATAGCGCGCTGCGGCACCCGCACCAGTGGCTGTGATGAGCGGTATAACACCGAGAGCCATGGCCGCAGTCGTCATCAGAATCGGACGAAGCCGGGTCTTTGCCGCAAGGATGATCGCGTCATGCCGCGATATACCGTGCAGTTCACGCTGCTGATTGGCAAATTCCACCATCAGAATACCGTGTTTGGTAATCAGCCCCACGAGTGTGATCAGACCAACCTGCGTGTAGATGTTGAGTGTACCCAGCCCCAGGTTGAGCGGTACGATCGCACCGAAGATCGAAAGCGGGACCGACATCATGATGATAAACGGATCGCGGAAGCTTTCGAACTGCGCCGCCAGCACCAGATAGATCACGACCACGGCCAGCAGGAAGGCAATAAGGATCGTGCTTCCCTGCTCGATTTCCAGGCGCGATTGCCCCGAATAATCCATGAAGAACCCATCCGGCATCAAAGGTTTGGCCGTATTGATAACCGTCTGCAATCCCTGACCGGTCGTAACACCCGGCAGCGGCAGAGCTGAAATCGTCGCCGAGTTTAGCTGGTTGAACTGCTCGATGGCGGCTGGCGAAGCGTTCTCGGTGACCTTGATGACCGCCGACAACGGCACCATCTCGCCAGATGCACTCTTGACGAAATACTGGCCCAGATTTTCTAGATTGGACCTGTAGTCCTGCGGCACCTGAGGAATGATGTCGTAGCTGTTGGAATCCCGATCGAATTTCGAGATCTTGCCGCCACCGACCAACAACCCAAGTGTCTGGCCAATATCGCTTACGGGCACGCCCAACGCCGAGGCCCGATCGCGATCGATCGTGACCGTGACTTGCGGCGCGTTGAACGAAAGCGAGTTTTGCACGATGATGAACTGCCCCGAGGCTTGAGCCTTGTTCTTGATCTCTTCGGCAACTTCAAACACCTTGTCGGCCGGGCCGGTCGACTGGATAATGATGGAAATCGGCAACCCGCCACCGGTACCCGGCAAGTCCGGCGGCGCAAAGATAAAGGCTTCCACGCCGGCAAGCGGACTGATCATGCCCTGCAATTCTGCCTTGAGCTGTGCTTGCGACTTGGTGCGCTCGGACCAATCCTTGAACACCCAGATGGCGAAGGCGGAATTCGTCGTGCCGAAGCCCAGGATATTGAAGCGCGTTTTCAACTCCGGCAAATCCTTGGTCAAGGCATCGATCTGATCCGCGTAGAGCTTGGTGTATTGCGATGTCGCATATTGCGGACCGTTGACGATGGCGAACAGCGCGCCCGAATCCTCTTCAGGAGCAAGTTCGGAATTGGTCTTGGTAAGAAGGAAGCCGGTCAACGCAACAAGTGCGACAACAATGAACAAGGTGACGAACCGAAAGTTGAGCGAGCCCGCAACGCGCCGTTCATAAGCGCCTTCAAGCCAGCCAAAACTCCGGTCAACAATCCGCTGGAACCGGCTGTGTCCGCCTGCCCGTAGCAAGAGCGCGCACATCATCGGTGATACGGTCAAGGCGGCTACACCGGAGATGATCACGGCTCCGGCAAGCGTGAACGCGAATTCACGAAACAACGAGCCAGTGAGCCCGCCGGTAAATCCGAGCGGCGCGAACACAGCAGCAAGCGTGATAGTCATCGCCACGATGGGTCCCGTGATTTCCTTCATGCCTTTCAATGCGGCATCAAGCGGTCTCAGCCCCTCCTCGATATGCCGGTGGATATTCTCCAGGACCACAATCGCGTCGTCGACGACGAGACCGATAGCCAGAACCATCGCCAGAAGCGAGAGCAGGTTGATCGAATAACCGAGCATAAACAGGAAGAAGCACACGCCAATCAGCGATATAGGGATGGTTACGACCGGAATGATGACCGAACGGAAAGATCCAAGGAAGAGCAGAATCACGGCAACAACGATCAACACTGCCTCGCCGATGGTCTTGAACACTTCTTCGATCGATGAGCTGATCTGCTCCGTCGAGTCATAAACCATGTAAAGCTGCATGCCTTCGGGCAGGGTCGCTTGAATCGATGGTAATTCCTTGCGAACAGCAGCTGTCATATCGATGGGGTTGGCGGCAGGTGTCGGGAATATCCCAAGGAACGTACCACTGGCTCCATTGAAGCTAACGATCGTGTCCTTATTGACGGCGCCGAGCTCGACCCGTGCCACATCACGCAGACGGATGATGTTGTCGCCGTCAGATTTGATCGGCATCGCGCCAAAAGCCTCAGGCGTCTGCAACGTCGTCTTCAACGTGATAGGAGAAGCCGTATAGAGATTTTCAATCTTGCCCGGCGCAGACAGGAAATTCGACTGGTTGATCGCCGTCAATACTTCCGATGCAGTCGTCTTGCGGGCAGCCAGCTTGATCGGATCGATCCACACGCGCATCGAGAACACCTGACCACCCAGGATCTGAGCGTCGGCGACACCTTGAATGGTCGACATGCGCGGCTGGATAACGCGTTCCAGATATTCGGTGATCTGCTCACTCGTCATATTCGGGTTTTGCACGGCCAGATACATCGTAGCGAAGTCCTGACCGGTACCCTTGGTGATGACAGGATCGTCGGCTTCTTCCGGCAGATCCCCGCGCACTTGGTTGACCTTGGAGATGACCTCGGTCAACGCCGCATCAGGGTTTGCGCCAAGCTTCATCTGGACCGTCACCGTGCTCGATGACGGAGCGGATGACGACGTCACATAGTCGATGTTTTCCGTGGTGGTCACAGCCTTAGCGATCGGAGCAGAAATGAATCCCTGCATCAGGTCGGCACTGGCGCCGGCATAGGCGGTTTTGATGGTGATAACCGTCTCCTCGACCTTAGGGTACTGGCGGACCGAAAGGTTCACCAGTCCCTGCGCGCCGAGCAGGATGATCATCAGAGCGACAACCGTCGACAGGACAGGACGGCGAATGAATATTTCCGAGAAATTCATTTTGTTGGCAGTCCTGACTCTGTTTTGCTGGCGGGGTTCACATCATTAGCGATCTTGACCACTGCACCGGGGCTCAAGCGATTTTGGCCCGCCGTTACGATAACGTCGCCCTCTTTGAGACCTTTGGTTATTTCGACAACAAGACCGGACCGGCGCCCCGGCCTGACGAAAACCTGCGTGACGATGAGCTTCTCATCTTTCTTTTCAGCTGCAGCTGGCTGTGTTGACGCGGTCACGTCAGCTGGCTTTGCCGGATCCGCAGGTTTGGCTGGATCCGTTGGCTTGTTTTCGTCCGGAGCAGGACGAACAACGAAGACATAGTCGCCATAGAGGCTCGAAACGAGCGCCGTCTGCGGCAGCGTGAAGACATTTTCTTCCTTCGGCAGTGTCACCCGGACCTGGGAAAACTGACCGGGGCGCAATTCTCCCTCGGAATTGTCGACCTGCGCGCGAACCGAAACGAGTCTTGTAGCCGGATCGATTCTGGGTTCGATGGCCGTGATCTTGCCGTCGTAGTTGATGTCATTATCCGTCAGGCCAAGTTTGATCGGCTGGCCGATCTTGATCTGGTTCAGGACCTGCTCATTGACTGTAAAGTCGACGCGCATCGTCGTGAGATCCTGCAAGGAAACGACCACCGTGCCTATTGGCAGATATTGCCCGAGCTCAATGCGCGGAATGCCGACCGTGCCCTTGAAAGGCGCCTTCAACAGCTTCTGATCCATAACGGCCTGCAATTTGGCAATCTCGGCCTTCTTGGCCAGCGATGCAGATTGCGCCTCGTCGACGGCAGAAACGGCACCAACACCTCGGGTATTGAGCGTGCGGGCACGCGCCAGAGTCTGATCCATCAGGACATCTTGCGCCCGAGCGGCAACAATGTCGGCTTTCTCGATCGCGTCGTCAAGCTGCAGGAGCGGCGCGTCCTTCTCGACCGTCTGGTTGGCTTTGAACGGGATATCCTTGACGATACCGGCAACTTCGACGGAGAGCTCGACACCCTGGATCGCGCTTACCGTACCGATCGCTTCGATCTCAGGCATCCATTCACCCGGCTTGACCGTATAGGTCGAGACCGGCGCAGCTGGCTGCTGCATGGTCGCGAAGAACTGCTTGATCATCGAGTCCCTGAAGAAATTGAACCAGACCAGGCCACCAGCGACTGCTACGACAAGAATTAGAATGATCGCAGGCATCATGTAGCGCTTGATCTTGGGGAACAACGCCCAGATCAATCCAACGAAGACTAGGATTCCGACTGCCGTGGGTAGTATGTAACCCTTGAACTCCGGAGCCTTTGTCCACACCAATCCACTGATCACCGCGACCAGGATTAGAACGATTAGGGGTGCAATGTAGCGCTTAATCATGGAAAGGCGGCTCCAACAAAACAATGGCCAGCAAAAAGTCTGCCAGCCTGTCATATGAATGTGAATCGTGTGGACTTGATGACCACGCGCAATGTACTGTACCGTCCGGACGGTAATGTCAATACGGGCGATAAATGCCCTACATCGAAAGCGTTGGAATGGCGAGTGATACCCTCTCTACAAAAGACAAGATCCTGCAAGCAGCAGCGGAAATCGCCAAGGAAGTCGGGCCTGTGCACCTTTCACTCGATGCCGTGGCCCGGCGGGCAGGTCTTTCAAAGGGAGGATTGCTCTATACGTTTCCGACCAAGGCCAAATTGCTCGAAGCACTCGTTGAACAGCACGTTTCAGAGTTTGACGAATCACTGCGCAAGGAAGAGGCGGCCCGAAATCACGGTCCTAACAGCGTCGTTCTAGCGTGCATCGCCGTCTATCGGGCAGAGTTTCTTTGCAACGAACCCGAGCCTTCCGGGATTCTTGCCGCCATCGCCAATGATCCGGGATTTCTTGAGCCAATCCGGCGGTACAACAAACAGCTTCTGCAGCGTATGCGCGAGAACGCAGAAGATCCTACGCTAGCAATGATGGTGTTTTTGACGATCGAGGGGCTACGCAGCCTAAAATTGTTCGAGATGGGTCTGCTCAGTAAAGACGAACAGATCGCCGCAATCGACCGGTTGAAGAACCTGTTCGAACCGGCCGATGCTCAAACGGCAGACGTGCCCGTTACCGCCTGATCACGCAAATAGGGGTATATCGCCCCGCGCCCACGCGACTTGAGTTTCTTCCGTGAAGCGATTGAAATTGCTCGATTCTATAGCGTCGCGAATACCCTGCATCAGTTGCTGGTAATAGTAAAGATTGTTCCATGTCAGCAGCATGGCGCCAAGGGCTTCCCCTGACTTGACCAGATGATGCAAATAGGCGCGGCTGTAGTCCCGCGCCGCCGGACAGGGCGATTCCTCATCCAAAGGACGCGGATCATCCGCATGTCGCGCATTGCGCAGGTTGACCTTGCCGCGCCGGGTAAAGGCGAGGCCGTGGCGCCCTGCCCGCGTCGGCATCACACAATCGAACATATCGATGCCGCGTGCCACCGATTTCAGGATATCGTCGGGCGTGCCCACGCCCATGAGATAGCGCGGCTTGTCATCCGGAAGTTCTGGACACGTAATGTCGAGCATTTCCAGCATAACGTCTTGCGGCTCGCCAACCGCCAATCCGCCCACGGCATAGCCTTTCAGATCCATGCTCTTCAGCGCCTGCGCAGAGCGAATACGCAGATCGGCGACATCACCGCCCTGAACGATGCCGAACATGGCTTTGCCGGGCTGGTTGCCAAAGGCAGTCTTGCAGCGTTCTGCCCAGCGCAGCGATAATTCCATAGCCCGCTGGATGTCTTTCGGTGTCGATGGCAAGGCCACGCATTCGTCGAGCTGCATCTGGATATCCGAATCCAGCAACCCTTGGATCTCGATCGAGCGCTCTGGCGTCATCTCATACGCGCGGCCGTCGATATGCGAGCGAAACGTCACGCCGCTTTCAGTCAGCTTGCGCAATTGTGCCAGCGACATGACCTGAAACCCGCCAGAATCCGTCAGGATTGGCGGCTGCCAGCGCGCAAACTCATGCAATCCGCCAAGTTTCGCCACGCGCTCGGCGCCCGGTCTCAACATCAGATGGTAGGTATTACCAAGGATGATATCGGCGCCAAGATCACGCACCTGGTCCATATACATGGCCTTGACTGTTCCACCGGTGCCAACCGGCATGAAAGCCGGAGTGCGCACAGTCCCGCGCGGCATTGTAATTTCGCCGCGGCGCGCCTGGCCATCCGTGGCAATCAGTTTGAATTCGAAATTTTCGTTCATGATGCGGATCGCCATAACAGGCTTGCATCGCCATAGGAATAGAAGCGGTAGTTATTCTTGATGGCATGTTCATAGGCCGCATGCATCCGTTCGAAACCGCTGAAGGCCGAAACCAGCATGAACAGTGTCGAGCGCGGGAGATGAAAATTCGTCATCAGCATGTCGACTGCACGAAACTTATAACCTGGGGTAATGAAAATATCCGTCGGGCCCGACCATGGCTTGATAACGCCGTCTTCGCTCGTTGCACTTTCAAGCAGACGCAGCGATGTCGTTCCGACTGAAACGATTCTTCCGCCTCGTGCCTTGACGGCGTTAAGCGCATCCGCCGTGCGTTGATCGACGGTGCCGATTTCTGCATGCATCTTGTGATCGGCGGTATCGTCGGCCTTGACGGGGAGAAAGGTGCCCGCCCCCACATGCAGCGTAACGAAATGTTCTTCGATCCCGCGTTTCTTCAGATCGTCCAGCAGTTCAGGTGTGAAATGCAGCCCAGCAGTCGGCGCGGCAACGGCACCCTCTTCCCGGGCGTAAACGGTCTGATAATCCTCGCGGTCACGAATATCATCTGCACGTTTCGAAGCAATGTAAGGCGGCAGCGGAATATGCCCAACGGCGGCAATTGCCTGATCGAGATCGGCACCGCTGAAATCGAAAACCAGCAGCGCTTCGCCGGCATCGCCTTTCTCAGTGACAGTTGCCTGCAACGATCCAAGCAGGCAGGCATTGTTACCATGGCCGAAGTCGATCCGCTCCCCCTCCTTGATGCGTTTTGCCGGGCGCAGGAAGGCCTTCCAGCGGTCAGGTCCGGTCCGCATGTGCAACGTCGCACCGATTTGCGCTTTCACACCCTCGCGCTCACGAAAACCTTCAAGCTGTGCCGGTATCACTTTGGTATCATTGAATACCAGCGCGTCGCCGCGCTTAAGAAAATCACCGAGATTGCGAACACTACTGTTCTCGAACTCGGAACCGTCTGCCCGCACAAGCAAAAGCCGCGCTGAATCGCGCGGCTCTGCAGGTCTCAATGCGATGCTCTCCTCGGGCAGATCGAAATCGAAAAGATCAACGCGCATAATGCATCAATATTATTCGGCGTCTGCGGCAACGCGCATGGAAACGATGGAGTCCGGATCCTGCACAGGCTCGCCGCGCTTGATCTTGTCGACATTGTCCATACCTTCGATGACCTGGCCCCACACCGTGTACTGACGGTTGAGGAATGCTGCATCGTCAAAGCAGATGAAGAACTGCGAATTGGCAGAATTCGGGCTCTGCGAGCGAGCCATCGAGCAAGCGCCGCGGCCATGGTTGGCATTGGAGAATTCAGCTTTGAGGTCCGGCTTGTCCGAGCCACCCATGCCGGCACGGCCCGGGTTGAAGGAACTTCCGCCCTGCTTGCCGAATTTGACATCGCCAGTTTGCGCCATAAAGCCATCGATTACGCGATGAAAGACGACGCCATCATAGGCGCCTTCCCGCGCAAGTTCCTTGATACGCTCGACATGTCCGGGCGCGAGGTCCGGATAAAGTTCGATAACGACATCGCCCTTCGTGGTTTCGAGAAGGATCGTGTTTTCTGGATCTTTGTAAGCCATATCCGGCAATCTCCTGATTTTATTGAATTGCGTGATTACTTGCCCGCACCAACGGTGACCTTGAGCATCTTGTCCGGGTTGTCGACGGCGCCATTGTCTGCCTCCGAGCCCTTCTTGATCTTGTCGACGATATCCATGCCGCTCGTGACCTTGCCAACGACTGTGTATTGGCCATCCAGCGAGGGGTACTCTTTGAACATGATGAAAAATTGCGAATTTGCAGAATTTGGACTTTGGGCACGGGCCATACCAACTGTTCCGCGCACGAAAGGTTCCTTCGAGAACTCAGCGGGCAGATCGGGCCGCGTCGAACCGCCGGTGCCTGCAGCCTGCGGATTGAAGCCTTTTTCCGTATTGCCGTACTGGACGTCGCCTGTCTGTGCCATGAAGCCTGGAATGACGCGGTGGAACACGACATTATTATAGGCGCCTTCCTTGGCGAGCGCCTTGATCTGCTCGACATGTTTCGGCGCCAGATCGGGGAGCAACTCTACCTTGACGTCGCCGTCCTTGAGCTTGATCGTCATCGTGTTCGCATCATCGGCAAGCGCCGGGTTTAGCGTTGCAAATGACAGGGACGAGACGGCAGCAACGAGCAATGCTGTGCGAAATACGGACATGGAAAACTCCGGGGTCAGGATTTGAATTTTGTCTTGAGTGCGTCGGCTACAAGAGCGGGAACAAAATGCCGAACGTCGCCGCCCATGGCTGCAATCTGGCGAACCAATGTGGCAGTAATGGTGCGAACCGCCGGATCGGCCGGCAGGAACACCGTTTGTAGCTCGGGCGCCATCTTGCCATTCATTCCGGCCATCTGCATCTCATAGTCGAGATCGGTACCATCACGCAAACCGCGAACCATCAGGGACGCACCATATTTGCGCGCAGCGTCGATCAGCAAACCATCGAATGCGATAACGTCGATCCGCTCGCCATCCTTGCCGAAAACATCGATTGCAACACGCTTGATCAGAACGACGCGTTCTTCGAACGAAAACAGCGGCGCTTTGCCCGGGTGAACACCGATCGCCACGAAAACCTTGTCCGCAAGCCGGAGCGAGCCCTGCAGGACATCCATATGGCCGTTGGTAATGGGATCGAATGATCCCGCATAGATCGCGATTGTCATGCCGCTTCCTAGCCTTTTTGTCTGGCGCTTTCAATGGTCGGCAATCGATCAGATGAACGGGAGATGAACGCACTCATCAGCAAGCATTCAGACAGCCTCAACTATGTGTGAGACAATCGATGAAACCATTTCGAAGTTAGCACGTTGCTAACCATGAAAGACAGCAAGATCGAAGGGACAAATTCATGTTTATTCTTCTAAGCATTGCTATGATGGTTGCCATGATGGTTTCAGCATTGATCATGATTATCGAAGAGAACAAAAAACGGGAAGCCCCGATTAAGACTTCCCGTTTTGGTGTCTATCATCCCCGTCGCGATCACTGATCGCAAACTAAAACGGCTCTAGATTTCTTCAGAGCCGTCTGTTGTGTCCGGTGATACGACTTCACCTTCAAGTACGGTTTCAGCCTCGATTTCATCGGTTTCGGTTTCTGAAATCCGCTCTACCGAAACAACCTTCTCGCCATCGGCTGTATTGAATATCGTGACGCCCTTCGTGGAGCGCCCGGCAATACGGATGCCGTTGACCGGTACGCGGATCAGCTGCCCTCCATCGGAGACAAGCAGGATCTGGTCCGAAGCCTCTACCGGGAACAAGGATACGAGCTTGCCAATCTCATCGGTCTTCGAAGTATCGGTCGCGCGAATACCCTTGCCACCCCGTCCAGAAACGCGGAACTCATAGGACGATGAGCGTTTGCCATATCCGTATTCGCTGACGGTAAGCACAGTCTGCTCGCGATCACGCAGTTCGGAATAGCGTTCCGGCGACAGGTCCGCTACGTCCGTTGCTTCCTCACCAACGAGTGCCACCTCTTCCGCGTCGTCCGCACCCTGTGCGCGTCGATCGGCGGCAGCCTGCTTCAGATAGGCCGAGCGTTCGGCAGGACTTGCCTCGACGTGCCCCAGTATGGCCATCGAAATGATTTTATCGCCTGGAGCCAGCGAAATACCGCGAACGCCGATTGAGTTGCGACCGACGAAGACACGCACATCGGTTACCGGGAAGCGGATGCACTGGCCCCCGGCGGCAGTCAGCAACACATCATCGAATTCATCACATGTATCGACGCTGAGGATTTCGTCGCCCTCGTCCTCCAGCTTCATCGCGATCTTGCCATTGCGATTGACCTGAACGAAATCGGACAGCTTGTTGCGGCGCACCGTTCCGCGTGTCGTGGCAAACATCACGTCGAGATTTGCCCAGCTTGCCTCGTCCTCCGGCAGCGGCATGATCGTTGTAATGCGTTCACCCTGTTCGAGCGGCAGCATGTTGATCAAGGCCTTGCCGCGCGATTGCGGCGTGCCAATCGGCAGGCGCCAGACCTTTTCCTTGTAGACGATACCGCGCGAAGAGAAGAACAGCATCGGCGTATGCGTATTGGCGACGAAGAGCCGTGTGACGAAATCCTCGTCCTTCATCGAAACGCCCGAGCGGCCCTTGCCGCCGCGGCGCTGTGCGCGATAGGTCGCCAGCGGAACACGCTTGATATAACCGGCGTGGCTGACGGTCACGACCATGTCTTCGCGGGCGATGAGGTCTTCATCGTCCATGTCGGCGCCGCCATCGGTCAACACCGAGCGGCGCGGTGTGCCGAATTCATCGCGAATGGCAATGAGTTCGTCCTTGACGATGCCCATGATCCGCAGACGCGATGCCAGGATCTCAAGGTAGTCGGCAATTTCGACACCGATCTTATTGAGCTCATCGGCGATTTCATCGCGTCCGAGTGCTGTAAGGCGCTGCAGGCGCAGATCGAGAATGGCGCGCGCCTGCTCTTCCGACAAATTGTAGGTGTTGTCGTCGTTGAGCTTGTGGCGCGGATCGGCGATCAACTGGATCAACGGCGCGACGTCACTCGCAGGCCACCGGCGTTCCATCAACTGGTCACGCGCCGTCTGCGGATCCGGCGCCCGGCGTATCAGCGCGATGATCTCATCGATATTGGCGACGGCAATCGCAAGACCAACCAATACATGCGCCCGGTCCCGCGCCTTGCGCAGCAGGAATTTGGTGCGGCGGCTGACAACTTCCTCGCGGAAGCTGACGAAAGCCCGCAGAATGTCGAGAAGGTTGAGAAGTCCCGGCTTGCCGCCGTTGAGCGCCACCATGTTCGCGCCAAAAGACGACTGCAGTGGCGTGAAACGATAAAGCTGGTTGATAATCACGTCAGTGACGGCATCGCGCTTCAGTTCGACCACAACGCGATAGCCGTCACGATCGGATTCATCGCGAATGTCAGAAATGCCTTCAATGCGCTTTTCGCGCACCAGATCGGCCATCTTCTCGATCATCGTCGCCTTGTTTACCTGATAAGGCACCTCGGTGATGATGATGGCCTCACGGTCACCGCGCATGCTTTCGACAGCAACCTTGCCGCGCATCAGGATCGAGCCGCGACCCGTACTATAAGCCGAATAAATACCGGAACGGCCAAGGATCAGACCCCCGGTCGGAAAATCCGGACCTGGAATGTGTTCCATCATTTCCGGCAGTTCGATCGCCGGATTGTCGATCAGCGCTATACAACCATTGATGACCTCCGCCAGATTGTGCGGAGGTACGTTCGTCGCCATGCCGACGGCAATGCCACCAGAACCATTGACGAGAAGATTGGGGAAGCGCGCCGGTAGAACAGTCGGCTCTTGCTCGCGGCCGTCATAATTGTCCTGAAAGTCGACCGTTTCCTTGTCGATATCGGAGAGGAGCGATTCCGTCACCTTTTCCAGGCGGCACTCCGTGTACCGCATCGCTGCGGGGGAATCGCCATCGATCGAGCCGAAATTGCCCTGCCCATCAACCAATGGGTCACGCAATGACCAGTCCTGCGCCATACGGACGAGCGCATCGTAGATAGAGGCGTCACCATGCGGATGGTATTTACCCATCACTTCACCGACGACACCGGCCGACTTGCGATAGGACCGGTTCCACGACAGACCCATCTCGTTCATCGCATGCAGTATGCGTCGATGCACGGGCTTCAGGCCGTCGCGCACGTCAGGCAGCGCACGGCTAACGATCACGCTCATCGCGTAGTCGAGATAGGAGCGCTGCATTTCCTCGATTATGGAAATCGGCTCGATCCCGAAGGACGGTCCGGATTTATCGTCTTCGGAGCCAGGAGGTGGAGTTAAATCAGACACGAGGCACTCATCTTTCGGATAGAATCAATCTTTGATCTTATAGAGGCTTTTCAAGCCAAAAGCCAATAAACGGCACGTTAATACACAGCTGAAAACCCTTTGAAATCAATGGGATAAAATGGCATTTCTCATGCGGTGAAAAACTTCTGGTCTGAATCGCATGTTTCTCGACGTTGGATAGCGAATCCGGTAGGTTGAATCCGGGATAACAGTTGGGTTGGTGCAGCTTTAACCAGAAAAGAAAAGCAAAATCGTGGCGTACTCAGACACCATCCTCAATGCCTTTGTGACGCTCATGGTAACGATCGATCCGCCCGGTCTCGCACCATTGTTTCTGGCCCTGACGACGGGCATGAACCGGGCAGAGCGCAGTCAGGTTGCCCTCCGGTCCAGCCTCACGGCATTTATCGTTCTCACCGTTTTTGCAATTGCCGGTGCACAGATACTTGCCCTCTTCGGCATTACGCTCGGCGCTTTCCGCATTGCGGGTGGTCTGCTTCTCTTCTGGATAGCCTTCGAGATGATCTTTGAGCGGCGTAACGAGCGCAAGGAGAGAAGTGCGGAGGTTGCGATTACAAAAGATCACATCCGTAACATCGCCGCCTTTCCTTTGGCGATACCGTTGATTGCCGGTCCAGGCGCGATTTCTGCAACCATTCTTCTTGCCGGAACGCTTTCGAGTGCTACATCGCGACTGGCGTTGATCGGCATCATCCTGATCTGCATAGCCTCGTGCTACATTGTGTTTTTTCTTGCCGAGCGTATCGACCGTTTTCTTGGCGAAACGGGCCGTTCGATATTGACCAGACTGCTCGGCGTAATTCTCGCCGCCCTCGCCGTCCAATTCGTGGCCGACGGCATCCGGACCCTCGTCAACAGCTGACAGTCAATAACCAGGGCTTATGCGGACATCGACGCCGTCGCTAAACACGACCGTCAAGGGCGTGCCTGCGATGACGTCCCCCAGTTCGGGTGCAATCGCCAAAGGGACGGCTTTGTTGACGGTTTCCAGCGCCGAAGAGACGAACGCCTCCTGGATGACGCGGTCGCCGCCTGGCGTTCTGAAAGTGACGCGCGGCATTGCGATGACCGTACCATCCCGCCGCAATGCAAAGCGCAATGTCACGCCCATATCTTCGGAGCCAGTTGGCCGGACCCAGCAGGCAAGAAGCGCCGAACCGATTTCTCTCGTGGAATATATCGGTTCGCTTTTGCCGCAAGTTTGTTCGGATGCCAATGCCGGCGTCAGACCGGGCAATGCGAGAGCCATTGCCGCCGAAAGGAACCACCGCAGGGACCGCACGACAACCAATTCAGCGCGCCTCTGCTTCGGTTCCATCCGCGGCATCCCTTTGCGTGATCAATCGTGCGCTGCGAACACCGCTGACGGAAATCCACAGCCAGCTCAAGGCCACGGCCAATCGATTTCGCACGCCGATGAGAAAATAGATATGTGCCAGACCCCAGAGCCACCAGGCCAGATAGCCCTTCAGTTTGATCCAGCCGAAATCGGTAACCGCCGCACGCTTGCCGATCGTCGCAAGATCGCCCGCATGGCGATAAACAAACGGCCGCGACGTCTGATCGCCGGCTAGCCTTGCCTTGATGGTTTCAGCGATGTGCTTACCCTGCTGTTTCGCCGCGGGCGCAATCCCCGGCACGGTGCCCTTACCGCCGTTCGGAACCGTTGCAGTATCGCCGATCACAAATATTTCCGGATGGTCCGGCGCGGTCAAGTCGGCATTGACGACAACGCGCCCTGCTCGATCGGAAGGCGCGTTCAACCATTTGGCCGCAGGAGAAGCCTGCACGCCGGCCGCCCAGATAATGGTCCTGGCGCGCAGCGACTGGCCGCCGAATTCAACGCCGTCAGCATGACATTCTGTGACCGGATGGCCGAGATGAACAGTCACGCCCAGCTTCTCTAGTGCTCGCCTCGCATAAGCCGACATATCTTCGCTGAACGCAGGCAGCACGCGGGGGCCACCCTCGATCAGCACCACTTGCGCCTCTGCAGGATCTATCACTCTGAAATCACCCTTCAACGTATCACGCGCGAGATCGGCTATTGTTCCGGCGATCTCGACCCCTGTGGGCCCACCGCCAATGATCACCAGGGTCAGATATTCCATGCGCTTGGCAGGATCCGGTTCGCGCTCGGCCTTTTCAAACGCTGTAAGAATGCGCCGGCGGATCATCGTGGCGTCTTCGAGTGTCTTCAGACCGGGTGCATACGGCTCCCAATCATCATGACCGAAATAGGCGTGGCGCGCGCCGGTCGCCAGCACGAGCGTGTCATAGGGAATTGTCTCGCCGTCCGCGGTGGAAACAGTCCGGGCAGCTATATCGACACTTTCAACAGTGCCGAGCAAGGTCTTGACGTTCTTGTACTTCCGCACAAGATGCCTGATCGGCCAGGCAATTTCGGAGGTGGCCAATGTCGATGTTGCGACCTGATACAGCAGCGGCTGGAACAGATGGTGGTTACGCTGATCGATGATTGTGATGTCGATATCGACATTCCGGAGATTATAGACAGCCTCCAGGCCGCCGAAACCTCCGCCGACGACGACAAGGCGGTGTTTGGTGTGGGGTGGCGTCTGGATTTCAGTCATGATGAGGCTCCGATGCGCAGACCGAGACCTGTCTAACAGACCGATTGCCATGCGACAATTGCATGAAATACCGATCAGGGATGAGTTATCGAGAGGTCTCTTGGAGGTTCGACGCCAATCAGTGCGGCCCAACGTCCGGGTGTCATGCCGAAGGCTTTCTTGAATTGCCGGTTGAGATGGCTTTGGTCGTTGAATCCCGTTTCCACCGCAATCCCGGCAAGCGGTTCACCTGTCTTGATCATCTCTCGGGCCCGTTGCAGGCGCCGCATCAACAAAAAGCGATGGGGGCTCGTGGCGTATAGCGTACGGAAGTGCCGGGATAAAGCGTAGCGATCAAGGCCGCTTACCGCTTCAAGCTCGCCCGATCGTACAAGACGCAAGGCGTGCTCTTCGAGATAATCGCGTGCCAATTCTGTTTGCCGGATCGCTGGCGCGCTCAGCGGTCTTCCATGCTGTCTTGCATGCCGCGCCAAGCCGAGGGTCAGCTGTGAAACGACATCGTCGACCAGTAGTTCATCCAGTTCCTCATCGAGATTGCCGAGAGCTGCCGCCAAGGCACCCTGTAGCGCCGGGTCAGCAATGACAGGATCGTTGACGAATGGCAGCGCACCTTGGCGGTCGCCCAGCGATTGCAGTGCCAGCGCCGGTTCCAGATAGAGCATGCGATAGCGCAGGCCGTCATCAGTGCCGGCCGCGCCATCATGCATCTCGTCGGGATGGATCACGATGATATTGCCAGGCATGCTGTGGCGCCGCTCCCCGCGATACCAGAACGTCTGCACGCCGTGCAGCGTCACGCCGATCGCGTAGGTGTCGTGCCGGTGCAAATCATAGGCATCCCCGGCAAACCGCGCTTCGATGCGTTCAAGGCCCGGATTGGACGGCGCAGATGTAATAGCGTCCTGCACGGGAAGTTTGCACAAACGTCCAAGACCACGCGCGGCCTCTTCGCCTAAAACGTCTTGCATAAGTTCAACTCTTCCATGACTGACGGAGAATTATATCGATGTTCGATACCAAAATTGCAATCGTATTGCGAAACGACATGGCCCCATGGCAGGCATTGAATGTGACGGCGTTTCTGACAAGCGGCATTGTTGCGCAATCGCCCGACGTGATCGGCGAGCCCTATCGTGACAGGGTCGGAAACACTTACAACCCGCTTTCCATCCAGCCTGTGATTGTGCTGGCTGCGGATCAGGCAACGATTTCAAATATTCACCGCCGTTCGCTCGAACGCGACATCAAAACGTGTCTTTATATCGAAGAGATGTTTGCGACTGGCCACGACGCGGCCAACCGTGCTGTCTTTGCACAATTCGCGCCGGACGATGCGAAAGTCGTCGGCATCGCCATGCGAGCCGACAAGAAACTGGTCGACAAGATTACCAAAGGCGCCAGGATGCATCCATGAAAGCAGTTCAAAAGCCCGTTATGACTGCAAAAACCGCGAGGTAGCGGGTAATCTTGGCAATCGCCACGAGTACCACGAAACTGAGCAAGGGTTCCCGCAGAGCGCCCGCAACCACTGTCAGCGGATCGCCAATGATCGGGGCCCAGCTCAAGAGCAGCGTCCACCTGCCATAGCGATGATACCAGGAGGCGGCGCGATCGAGTTGCGCGCGGCTGGCGGGAAACCATTTCCGGTCGCGAAACCTGTCTATGCCGCGGCCAAGCAGCCAATTGACCACCGAACCAAGGACGTTCCCGATACTGGCCACCGCGATTAGCGCTGCCGGCGAATATGAATTGCTGAGGAGAAGTCCGGCAAGCGCCGCCTCCGACTGCATCGGAAGGACGGTCGCCGCAACGAAGGCTATTGCGAATAGCCCAGCATAAACGCCCAGATCACTGATCATGACTGGGCGCTGTATCGTTCATTTGGGTCTTATTGGATCTTGATCTCAGAACGGGATTTCGTCGTCGAGATCGCGAGAGAAATTGCCGCCTGCACTCGACGAACTGCTCGACGATGCACTGGAACGGCCGAAATCCGAACCCTCATTGTCCGAAACCTGGCCGCGTCCCGAATTGTTATCGAATGAACGTCCACCGCCGGCATTTTCACCGCGTGAATCGAGCATCTGCAATTCACCGCGGAACTTCTGCAGCACGACTTCTGTCGAATAGCGGTCGTTACCGGTCTGGTCTTGCCACTTGCGAGTCTGCAGAGCACCCTCAAGATAAACCTTCATGCCCTTTTTCAGGTACTGCTCGGCAACCTTGGCAAGATTGTCATTGAAGATAACCACGCTGTGCCATTCGGTCTTTTCCTTGCGCTCGCCGCTGTTCTTGTCGCGCCAGCTTTCCGACGTCGCAATACGAAGATTGACGACCGGATCGCCAGAACCGAGCCGCCGGATTTCCGGGTCAGCGCCAAGATTTCCTACCAAAATGACCTTGTTGACACTGCCTGCCATGATCTGAACTCCATAAATTCCGCTTTTAAAATTTGCGCCATCATACAGAAGCCGCCTTCAAGACGGGGCAACTGATTACCGCTATCCACAATATACAGTCCCCGGTCACGTCCGCATCGACAGCCACCAAAACCCTCCTGCCAGATTTGTCAGGAGACTTGTCACGCTTCCAATGCAGCCACGAACCGCAACGCACCTGGTTTTTTACAGCCAACGCTCGAACAAGACTGCTTTCACACCCTGTCAGCACTATGTCAGGAGAGCATCCACAGTTTGTTCTTTTTTTGTTCTATCACTTGCTCTAACAATGTCAACATGGCTATGGTGATTCCAATAGGGTCAGGACCTCGTAAAGCGGAGAAGACTTTCTAAATATAGGAAAGCCGCTCGCTGAGGGCCATAACTCCTTCCAAATAGCGCGCCCTCTCAAAGGCAAACACATATGAGCGATCAGAAGTACATTTCCATTCGCGGTGCCCGCGAACATAATTTGAAGAACATCGATCTTGATCTGCCGCGCGACAAGCTGATTGTCATGACCGGCCTTTCAGGGTCGGGCAAGTCGTCGCTCGCGTTCGATACGATCTATGCCGAAGGGCAGCGGCGTTATGTCGAGAGCCTGTCCGCCTATGCGCGGCAATTTCTCGAGATGATGCAGAAGCCTGACGTCGACCAGATCGACGGCCTGTCGCCGGCGATTTCCATCGAGCAGAAGACAACCAGCCGCAACCCACGATCGACGGTAGGCACTGTCACAGAGATTTATGACTACCTGCGCCTGCTCTATGCGCGTGTTGGCATTCCTTATTCTCCCGCCACCGGTCTGCCGATCGAAAGCCAGACGGTCAGCCAGATGGTCGATCGTGTGCTGGCACTCGAAGAAGGCACGCGTCTTTTCATTCTCGCGCCGATTGTCCGTGGCCGGAAGGGCGAATACCGCAAGGAACTCGCCGACCTGCAGAAGCGTGGTTTCCAGCGCGTCAAGGTTGACGGCATCTTTTACGAGATCGCCGATGTCCCGGCGCTGGACAAGAAATACAAGCACGATATCGATGTCGTGGTGGACCGTATCGTCGTGCGGCCCGATATGTCGGCTCGTCTTGCCGACAGTCTCGAGACCAGTCTGAAGCTCGCCGACGGCATCGCCGTTGCGGAATTTGCCGACAAGCCGCTTCCGGCCGACGAAACGGCCAGCGAATCCGCTAACAAATCCAAGAACGACACGCATGAGCGGCTGATGTTCTCGGAAAAGTTTGCTTGTCCGGTTTCGGGTTTCACCATTTCGGAGATCGAGCCGCGGCTGTTTTCGTTCAACAATCCTTTCGGCGCATGCCCGACCTGCGATGGTCTGGGGACACAAAAGGCCATCGATCCCACGATGATCGTACCGGACGAAAGCCTGACATTGAAGAACGGCGCCATCGCTCCGTGGTCGAAGTCGAGCTCGCCTTACTACAACCAGACGCTGGATGCGCTCGGTACCGCCTATGGCTTCAAGCTTGCTGATCGTTGGCGCGACCTGAGCGAGGAAGCCCAAAAAGCCATTCTTTACGGTACGGGGAGCCGCGAGGTTCAATTCGCCTATGATGACGGCCTGCGTTCCTACCGCACCACCAAACCCTTCGAAGGCGTCATTCCCAATCTGGAGCGCCGCTGGAAGGAGACGGACTCCGCCTGGTCGCGCGAGGAGATAGAGCGTTTCATGTCGGGTACACCCTGCCCGGCTTGCAAAGGCTATCGGCTCAAGCCCGAGGCTCTTGCGGTCAAGATCGGCGGCTTGCATATCGGTCAGGTCACCGAGAAATCCATTCGCCATGCGGATGCGTGGTTCAGTGACATCGACAAGACATTCAATGAAAAGCAGACGGAGATCGCCGCGCGCATTCTCAAGGAGATCCGCGAGCGCCTGCGCTTCCTTAATGATGTCGGGCTCGACTATCTGGCATTGTCGCGCAATTCCGGCACGCTGTCCGGTGGTGAAAGCCAGCGTATCCGCCTCGCCTCGCAGATTGGGTCGGGCCTGACCGGCGTGCTCTATGTGCTCGACGAGCCATCCATCGGCCTGCATCAGCGAGACAACGAGCAGTTGTTGAAGACCCTGCGCCACCTGCGCGATCTCGGCAACACCGTCATCGTCGTCGAGCATGACGAGGATGCAATCCTCACCGCCGATTATGTCGTCGATATCGGCCCGGCTGCCGGCATTCATGGCGGCGAGATCATTGCGCAAGGCTCGCCTGCCGATATCATGGCCAGCCCGAAATCCCTGACCGGCAAGTATCTGTCCGGCGAGATCGAAGTGGCGGTGCCTTCCGAGCGGCGCAAGATCAACAAGAAGCGCATCAAGATCGTCGGAGCGCGCGGCAACAACCTGAAGAACGTCTCGGCGGAAATTCCGCTCGGCACATTCACGGCCGTTACCGGCGTGTCCGGCGGGGGCAAATCGACGTTTCTGATCGAGACGCTGTTCAAGGCCGCCTCGCGCCGCATCATGGGTTCGCGCGAGCATCCGGCCGACCATGACCGCATCGACGGGCTGGAATTTCTCGACAAGGTCATCGATATCGATCAGTCGCCGATCGGCCGCACGCCGCGCTCCAATCCCGCAACTTATACGGGTGCGTTTACGCCGATCCGCGACTGGTTTGCGGGGCTTCCGGAAGCAAAAGCGCGTGGCTACCAGCCGGGCCGGTTCTCGTTCAACGTCAAGGGCGGACGCTGCGAGGCGTGCCAGGGCGACGGCGTGATCAAGATCGAGATGCACTTCCTGCCGGATGTCTATGTCACCTGCGATGTGTGTCACGGCAAGCGCTACAATCGCGAGACGCTGGAGGTCCTGTTCAAGGGCAAGTCGATCGCCGACGTCCTCGACATGACCGTCGAGGAAGGTGCGGAGTTCTTCGCCGCCGTCCCTGCGGTGCGCGACAAGCTGCAGACGCTGGCCAAGGTCGGCCTCGGCTATATCCACGTCGGCCAGCAAGCAAACACATTGTCGGGCGGCGAAGCGCAGCGCATCAAGCTCGCGAAGGAACTGTCACGCAAGGCGACCGGCCGTACGCTCTATATTCTCGATGAACCCACCACCGGCTTGCATTTCCATGACGTGGCGAAGCTGCTCGAAGTGCTGCATGAACTTGTCGACCAAGGCAACACAGTCGTCGTGATCGAGCACAATCTCGAAGTCATCAAGACAGCGGACTGGGTCATCGACCTTGGACCACACGGCGGCGACGGCGGCGGTGAGATCGTGGCCGTCGGGCGGCCGGAGGATATCGTCGAGGCCGAACGCTCCTATACCGGCCAGTTCCTCAGGGAGCTTTTGCGCCGCCGCCCGGGGCACAAGGCGCAAGCCGCGGCAGAATAATCAATCTATCTTCAAGGGAGGAGACGGAGATGACCAGCGGAACCATAAGGGCGGGCATCGGTGGCTGGATTTTCGAGCCTTGGCGCGGCACCTTTTATCCAAAAGGTCTCTCCAAGACCAAGGAACTCGAATATGCAGGCCGGCATCTGCAGACCATCGAGATCAACAGCACCTATTACGGTACGCAGAAGCCTGAGACTTTCGCCAAATGGGCGAGCCAGGTGCCGAATGGTTTCGTCTTCTCGGTGAAGGGCAATCGCTTTGTCACCAACCGCCGTGTTCTTGCCGAAGCCGGCGAGTCGATGCAGCGCTTCATCAGATCCGGTATAGCCGAGCTTGGCGACCGGCTGGGGCCGCTGATCTGGCAATTTGCGCCAACAAAGAAGTTCGATGCGGATGATTTTGGCGCCTTTCTCGATCTCTTGCCAAAAAACGAATCCGGCCTCCCCCTGCGCCACGCGGTTGAGGTCCGCAATCCTTCCTTCATCGATCCCGACTTCATTGCTCTTGCTCGCCAGAAGGGTGTGGCAGTGGTTTATGCGGAACATTTCGAATATCCGGAAATTGCCGATGTGACCGCTGATTTCGTCTATGCCCGCCTGCAGAAGGGTGATGATGCCATCGAAACCGCCTACCCTGCCAAGGCGCTCGACAAATGGGCAGACCGCGTCAAACATTGGGCAAAGGGCGATGTACCGGATGACCTGCCACTGGCCTCTCCCAAACAGCACCCGGGAAAGCAGCCTCGCGATGTTTTTGTCTACTTCATCCACGAAGGCAAAGTGCACGCCCCGCAGGCAGCACAGGCGCTAACCCAGCGTTTGAACGCATAACTCAAGCCGCTGACGCACGGTCCCTGTCTATAAAGTATGCAATCTGCACATTTTTTCATCACCTTGCTGCATTCCCGCTTGTGCTTTACGGTGACGAGTTAGGCAGAGGGGCAAAACTTCCGCCGCCTTCACTCGATAAACTCAGGTTCGTGGAAATATTTAAACTATTCAACCGAGTTGGCATGCTTCCTGCTTTTCGAAGTGAAAGCGGGCAAGAGGTCCGTTTCTATGCATAGGGAGATTGTTCTCTGATGAAGAAAATCGAAGCCATCATCAAACCATTCAAACTGGATGAGGTGAAAGAGGCACTGCAGGAAGTGGGGCTTCAGGGCATCACAGTGACCGAAGCGAAGGGCTTTGGCCGTCAAAAGGGTCATACAGAATTGTATCGCGGCGCTGAATATGTCGTCGACTTTCTGCCGAAGGTGAAAGTCGAGATCGTTCTGGGCGACGAATCCGTCGAGGCCGCCATCGAGGCGATCCGCAGAGCTGCACAGACCGGCCGTATCGGCGACGGAAAAATCTTTGTATCCAACATTGAAGAAGTTGTGCGCATCCGGACCGGAGAGTCCGGCATCGACGCCATCTGATCCAAACACCCTCCGCTGGCACGTTCGGGCCGGCAACCAGTATCATCGTCGCTGAATAAGGAAAACTGATATGACGACCGCTAAAGATATTCTGAAACAGATCAAGGACAACGACGTAAAATTCCTTGATCTCCGCTTCACTGATCCAAAGGGGAAGCTGCAGCACGTGACGATGGACATTGCTGAAGTTGACGAAGACATGTTCGCCGATGGCGTTATGTTCGACGGCTCTTCCATTGCCGGCTGGAAGGCCATCAACGAGTCCGACATGGTTCTCATGCCAGACACCGATACGGTTCACATGGATCCGTTTTTCGCGCAGTCGACCATGGTTATCCTTTGCGACATTCTCGATCCGATCTCCGGCGAATCCTATAATCGCGATCCGCGCGGCACGGCCAAGAAAGCCGAAGCCTACATGAAGGCAGAAGGTATCGGCGACACCATCTTCGTTGGCCCGGAAGCTGAGTTCTTCGTCTTCGACGACGTCAAGTACAAGGCAGATCCCTACAACACCGGCTTCAAGGTCGACTCTACCGAACTGCCGTCGAACGACGATACCGACTACGAAACCGGCAACCTTGGCCATCGTCCGCGCATCAAGGGTGGTTACTTTCCAGTGCCGCCAATCGATAGCGCGCAGGATATGCGTTCGGAAATGCTCACTGTCCTCACGGAAATGGGCGTGCGCGTTGAAAAGCACCACCACGAAGTGGCTGCAGCACAGCACGAGCTTGGCATCAAGTTCGACGCCCTCACCCGCAACGCCGACAAGATGCTGATTTACAAGTATGTCGTGCATCAGGTCGCCAATGCCTATGGCAAGACCGCAACCTTCATGCCGAAGCCTGTCTTTGGCGACAACGGTTCGGGCATGCACGTGCACATGTCGATCTGGAAAGACGGCAAGCCGACTTTCGCCGGTAACGAATATGCTGGTCTGTCGGAAAGCTGCCTCTTCTTCATTGGCGGCATTATCAAGCATGCCAAGGCCATCAACGCTTTCACCAACCCCTCGACCAACTCCTACAAGCGCCTGGTTCCAGGCTATGAAGCTCCGGTTCTGCTAGCCTACTCCGCACGCAACCGTTCGGCCTCCTGCCGTATTCCGTTCGGCTCCTCGCCGAAGTCCAAGCGTGTTGAAATTCGCTTCCCGGATCCGACAGCCAATCCTTATCTCGGCTTTGCCGCGATGCTGATGGCCGGTCTCGACGGCATCAAGAACAAGATCCATCCCGGCCAGCCTATGGACAAGGACCTTTACGATCTTCCTGCCAAGGAACTGAAGAAGATCCCGACCGTATGCGGCTCGCTACGTGAAGCACTCCAGAGCCTCGACAAGGATCGCGGCTTCCTGAAGGCCGGCGGCGTATTCGATGACGACCAGATTGACTCGTTCATCGAACTGAAGATGGCCGAAGTGATGCGTTTCGAAATGACACCGCATCCAGTCGAATACGACATGTACTATTCGGTGTGATCTGGCCGAGATTTCAAAAAAGAACCCCGGTGCAAGCCGGGGTTTTTGATTCTCGCCAGAAGGTCGAAAGACGCTGGTAATGTGGTCTAAGCCGACCTCACCGCATCCAACATCTTCACCGCTGCGGTCATCTCGCGCTCGCGGATCGCGCGGCGGGCAGCGGCTTCGGCGTCTTCGCCCCAATGCTCTATCGTCCAGTCTTCATCAACGTGCGCCAGCCTCCATGCTTCAGCGCCGGAAATCTCGCCTTTGGCGACGGCGAGCGCCATGATTGCCGAGCCGGTCAATGTCGTGATCGTATGCAGCGCGGCAATGGCGAACGGGTCGTTGAACTGGCCGAGATGGACACTGAAAGCGCCGAGCGCCTCACGCGGCTGCTCGACATGCATCACGCCTTCCGCCAATGCGAAGCGCGCACCGAGGTCCGATGCCGCCCAATCGATGAGCGGATCCCAAAGTTCGGTCTGGCGATTGACCAGCCGTTCGGGCGAGCCGGCACGATAGCACAACATGTCCGATGACGCGAAGCGCAGCACATCTTCCAGCACTGCCTGCGGGTCATTGACAATGCCGTCGATCGCCGTGTTGGCAAGCCGTGTCGCTGGCATCCGCGCCGGATCGATTTCCTTTTCCTGCACGGAAAATTCGTCGGCAATCAACTGCGCCGCCGCACGCGTCGGCAGTGCAAGGGTCTGCCGGGCCGGTGTTTTGACCGCGCGGCCATCCAGCTTGACAGCAAACATGCCCTCATGCTCGGCAACGGCGGCTTCTTTGTAAAAGCGCTTTGGCAAAGGCATTTTCGACTGGATCTGCGCGCGGCGAACAGGATCCGGATCGGAAAGGTCCTGTTTCTTGTCCATGTTGAAAAGGTCGTTACGCATCGTGACAGTCCGCTAATTAATTGTCTTCGTCGCCGTCGCTCTCATCGAGTCCCAGCAGGTTCCAGGTCTGTACCATATGGGGTGGCAATGGCGCGGTTACATCGATGATGCCGCCCGACGGGTTGGGAACACGGATCCGGCGCGCGTGCAGATGCAAGCGGTTCTGGATACCGCCCGGGAAAGACCAGTTCGTATCCGCTTCGAAATATTTCGGATCCCCGATGATCGGGCAGCCGATGTGGGCAGCGTGCACGCGCAATTGGTGCGTGCGGCCCGTATAGGGTTCCATCTCCAGCCATGTCAGAACCTGTCCGGCGGACTCGATCACACGATAATAGGAGACGGCGTGATCCGAATCTGGTTCGCCGTGCTGGGCAACGCGCATTCGATCGCCATCGGGCGTCGTTTCCTTGACCAGCCAGGTGGTGATCTTGTCCTCGCGCTTGCGCGGTATGCCTTTCACCAGGGCCCAATAGGTTTTCTTCGTCTCACGCTCGCGGAAAGCTGCGGTCAGCGCCTGCGCTGCGCCGCGTGTGCGGGCAACGACGAGAACGCCCGACGTGTCGCGGTCGAGCCGGTGAACAAGCCGGGGCTTTTCGCCCTTCTTGTTGCGCCAGGCTTCCAGCATGTCGTCGACATGGCGGTTGACGCCGGAACCACCCTGCACCGCCAGACCCGCCGGCTTGTTGAAAACGAAAACCTTCGGATCTTCATAGAGCAGCATCTGCTTCAGGACATCGCCATCATCCCGGCCGCGGATGCTCTTGCCAGTCAGATGGCCTTCGGCCTTGGAATCTACCGGCAGCGGAGGGATGCGGACTGTCTGCCCGGCCTGCAGCCTTGTGTCGGATTTGGCGCGAGATCCATCGATCCTTATCTGGCCGGACCGCAGCAATTTCTGCAGATGCCCGAAGCCCAAACCAGGAAAATGTACCTTGAACCAACGGTCGAGGCGCATTTCCGCCTCACCCGTATCGACTGTCTTCTGTTCTACCGCTGCCATCAACTCTGCCTTCTTAGATCAGAGGTGCGAATAGCACTAAGTGCTCATTCTTGCGAGCCATAATCCAAAAAACAGCGCGCCAATGCTTAAGATCACATTCGCGAGCATATAAAAAAGAGCGATTGCGAGTTCACCGCGCTCCCAAAGCACCGCGACATCCAGCGAAAATGACGAAAATGTCGTGAAGCCGCCTAGAATCCCGATGGCTATGAAGAGCCGCAGTTCAGGCGAGCCTTCGAAGCGGCGCGCGAGAAGCTCGATAAAAAGCCCCATGAGAAAGCCGCCGATGACATTCACCGCCAGTGTTCCGTATGGAAAAGCCACGCCGAAGGCTCGCGCCATCCCGACCCCGACAAGATATCGCGCGACAGATCCGATCGCTCCACCTGAAGCCACAAGTAATATTGCGTTCATTTTGCATTCAGCCTGGACAGTTTATGTTGCGAACTCAATTGGTTGAATCATCACGGGACGTTACGCGACGTAGAAAAATGTTCCACACAGGAACGAGGAACTGGCATAACTTTAGAGCATTGAATATTGCGGTGCACAAGAGTCTGATGCAGTGTCATTTCTACAGCGTGAGTAGCGGCCCCAGTAGCGGAGTGGCAAAGTGTCATTGTTAAACATCTATTGGAAATCGCTCCAATATCTCGGCGCTGAGAAGCGCGCGACTGTGTTTATCTGCGCCGTAAACGTCGCCTTGGCATTGACGATGCTGTTTGAGCCGTTGCTTATGGGCCTCGTCATCCAGGCAATTGCCGACAAGGCGGACGTATGGCTCCCCCTTACTCAATTGGCCGCAGTTGGATTGTTCCATATCGGCGCGAATGTCCTGGTTGCGCGCGAGGCCGACCGCCTTGCGCACCGGCGCAAACTTGCCGTACTCACTGAGTCTTACAATCGCGTGATCAGCATGCCGCTTTCGTGGCACCACCAGCGTGGCACGTCCAATGCGATGCATACGCTTTTGCGCGCAATTGAGACTTTGTTTGGCCTGTGGCTCGAATTTATGCGCACGCATCTTGCAACCGCGGTGGCTCTGATGGGGCTCATTCCTTTGGCTTTGGCGCAAGACTGGCGTCTGGCTTCGGTATTGGCGGTTCTGGGTGCCGTTTACGTCCTCGTGAGCCGCTTTGTTACAGCCAAGACCAAGGACGGTCAGGCGCAGGTCGAGCGCCATCACATTACGGCCTTCAGCCACGTTACAGACTCGATGGGCAATATCTCTGTATTGCAGAGCTACAATCGTATCGACGAAGAAACGCGCGCCCTGCAGTCCTACGCGAAGCAGCTGCTTGCGGCGCAATACCCTGTGTTGAACTGGTGGGCCTTGGCCGCCGGTATCAATCGCATGGCATCTACAATATCCATCCTCGTGGTTCTGGCCCTCGGCGCCCATTTCGTCATTCAAGGTGAAATGCTGGTCGGTCAGGTCGTGTCGTTCATCGGCTTCGCCACACTGCTGATCGGTCGTCTCGACCAGCTCAGTGCGTTCGTCAACCAGATTTTCGCGGCCCGCGCCAAGCTGGAAGACTTCTTCGAAATGGAAGCATCGGCTGCCTATGCCGTCGAGCCGAAGACGGCGCACGACATCGATAATGTCAGCGGCAATGTCGAGTTCGAGAATGTTTCCTTCGAGTTTGCCAATTCGACACAGGGTCTGAAGAACGTTTCGTTCAAGGCCAAGGCTGGGCAGACCGTCGCCATTGTCGGCCCGACAGGTGCAGGCAAGACGACGCTGATCAATCTCTTGCAGCGCGTGTACGATCCGAAGGAAGGCCGTATTCTGGTCGATGATATCGATACGCGTACGGTTAGCCGCCGGTCGCTGCGCAACGCTATTGCGACTGTGTTCCAGGATGCGGGCATGTTCAACCGCTCGATCGAAGACAATATCCGCGTCGGTCGCCCGAAGGCCAGCGACGAGGATGTGCTTGCTGCGGCCGAAGCCGCCGATGCCAGCGACTTCATTCTCGCCAAGTCTGCCGGCTATGGCACCGTTGTCGGCGAGCGCGGTTCGCAGCTCTCCGGCGGTGAACGTCAGCGCGTCGCTATCGCCCGCGCCATCCTCAAGGATGCGCCGATCCTCGTGCTCGACGAGGCGACCAGCGCGCTCGACGTTGAAACCGAAGCGCGCGTCAAGGTTGCGGTGGACAAACTGTGCCAGAACCGCACGACCTTCATCATCGCTCACCGTCTCTCGACTGTTCGCGATGCCGACATCGTGCTCTTCATGGATCAGGGTGAAATCGTCGAGTCCGGCAGCTTCGATGCACTGGCGCGCCAGAACGGCCGCTTCAGTTCGCTGCTCAAGGCGGGTGGCCTGAAGCTCGATGACGATACGGCCAATGTAACGCCCTTCCCGCGCAAGCCGGAAGCCGCCTAACGGACAAACATCACACAAAAAGAAAGGCCGCTTTTCAGCGGCCTTTCTTTATTCCTCGCCGCGTTCCCGCCGCAGCTTGTTCCAGTAGTCGATGCGCTTGCGGATCTCGCGCTCAAAGCCGCGCTCCGGCGGATCGTAGAACGTCTGCCGGCCAAGCGCTTCCGGAAAATAATTCTGACCTGAAAACGCCTCGGGCTCGTCGTGGTCATAGGCGTAGCCTTTGCCATAGCCCTCGCCCTTCATCAGCTTCGTCGGCGCATTGAGGATGTGCTTCGGCGGCACGAGCGAGCCGTTTTCCTTGGCCGCACGCGTTGCGGCCTTGTAAGCCAGATAGACCGCGTTGGATTTCGGCGCGGTAGCTAGATAGACGCAAGCCTGCGCCAGCGCCAATTCACCCTCCGGCGAGCCCAGATAATCATAGGCGTCCTTGGCGGCATTGCAGATCACAAGTGCCTGCGGATCGGCCATGCCGATATCCTCGCTTGCCATGCGAACGAGCCGCCGCCCGAGGTAGAGCGGGTCTTCACCCGCATCGAACATCCGGCAAAGGTAATAGAGCGCTGCATCAGGGTCCGAGCCACGCACGGATTTATGCAGCGCCGAGATCAGATTATAATGACCGTCCTGGCTCTTGTCGTAGACCGGAGCACGTCGCTGTACGATCTGCTGTACCCGTTCCGCGTCGAAAACCTCGCCATCACGCGCCGCACGCCAGACTTCCTCGGCCAGCGTCAGGATTGCCCGCCCGTCACCGTCGGCCATCCGCACGAGGCTTGCGCGCGCCTCATCATTCAGCGGCAGGGCTTTGCCTTCATGGCTCTCCGCGCGTTCGAGCAGGGCGGTCAGGCTGGCCTCGTCATGCGGATGAAACACCAGCACGCGTGCACGCGACAACAAGGCCGCATTCAATTCAAAGGATGGGTTCTCCGTCGTCGCACCGACAAGGACGATTGTGCCATCCTCCATCACCGGCAAGAACGAATCCTGCTGCGCCCGGTTAAAGCGATGTATTTCGTCGACGAACAGCAATGTCTGGCGGCCGGACATTTTTCGCGAACGCGCCATGTCGAAGACCTTCTTCAGGTCTGCCACACCGGAGAAGATCGCGGATATCTGTTCGAATGCGAGGTTGGTCTCGTTGGCGAGTAGCCGCGCCACGGTCGTCTTACCTGTTCCGGGTGGCCCCCAGAAGATCATCGAGCCAAGCGAGCCGGACGCGATCATCCGCGTCAATGCGCCTTCCGGTCCGGTCAGGTGTTCTTGCCCGGTGACCTCACCCAGCGTTTTTGGCCGCAATCGGTCCGCAAGCGGCCGGCTCCTGTCCGATGCCGGATCGTCATTGACCGAAAACAGGTCCGCCATATTCTCTATTTGCCTCGCTCAGCGAATGATTTGCCGGATTATGGCACCGCCGCGCTCGAATTCGAAGCGCCAAAGCGAAGGATCGCTGGACATCGCCTTGCTCAATTCGGCGATTGTCTGGATCTCAACTCCATTCACACCGCGAATGATATCTCCCGGACGCAAACCTATGCGCGCGGCCGGCGAATTGCGGGTCACCTTGTCCACTGCCACACCGTCCGTATCCGCTGGCAATTGCAGGCGGGCGGCGCTGCTTGGCGTCAGCTTGAGGACGAGCGCGCCCGACAGCGGGTTCTTGCCCCCGATCATCAACTGATTGTCCGGAGAGTCCGCGCGGGGCTTTTCGAGCGAAACCGTCACGGTCTTTTCCGCTGCTCGGCTGAGCACACCGAGCTTCACGGCTTTGCCAATTCCGGCTGTCGTCAGGCGGTAGCCAAGCCCATCGGGATTCTCGATCCGTACATCATCGACAGTCAGAACCACATCGCCGACAAGAAGCCCGCTCTTTTCCGCGGGGCTGCCCTTTGTGATATTGGTCACCAATGCACCATAGGGTTGCTTCATGCCCAGACCTTCAGCCACATCCGGTGTTACATTCTGGAAAGTAGCGCCAATATAGGGCCGCTCGAACGTATCCGCGCCTCCCTTCGCCGTCTCAACAACGGCGCGTACCATATTGGCCGGAATAGCAAAACCGATGCCGACCGATCCGCCGGAGCGCGAGAATATCGCCGTGTTGATACCGATAAGCTTGCCATCCATGCCAATCAGCGCGCCGCCCGAATTGCCGGGATTGATCGCCGCATCGGTCTGGATAAAGAAGTCGAAATCTGAAATGCCCACCCGCGTGCGCGCCTGCGCCGAAACGATGCCGCTCGTCACTGTCTGGCCGACACCGAAGGGATTGCCGATGGCGAGCACCAGATCACCGACTTCGACCTTGTCAGAATCCCCCAATCCTAAAGACGGCAATGGCTCGCCCGCGTCGATCTTCAAAATTGCAAGATCGGTCGATTCATCCTTGAGCAGAACCTTCGAGTCGAACTCACGCCCATCGGATAGTGCCACCTTCACCGTGTCGGCATCGCGGATCACGTGGTTGTTGGTGACGATAATCCCGGAAGGATCGGTAATCACGCCTGAACCAAGCGACGATTGCACGCGCGGCGGTGCGTTGAATTGTCCGCCACCGAAGAATTGCTCGAAGAAGGGATCACCGGCAAAGGGCGAACGTGTCTGTACCTCGTGTGCTGCATAGACATTCACCACCGCACCAGCCGTCTGCTTCACCAGCGGCGCAAAGGAGAGCTGCAGCTCGTTGCGTGTCGTGGGCAACTGCTTGGTCGTATCCGTTGCTGTTTGCGCATGGAGCGGCATCACCATTCCGGAGAACATGGCGGTACAAAGGAAAAGTGCCCGCGCTGATGCAGCGGCTTTGGAACTCATATCAATCTCCCGGTACATGATGAATCAACTCAAAACTATCTCGACCAATGTGGTGATTTCGAAGCGAGATACCAGCGAAGAAACAAAGCAAATTTGAGACATAAGGTACCAGTTGGGATGTACACGACACCGTCTTCATGCATCGCCATATTTGGGATAAGAATAAAACGACGGTATCTCGAGACAATGAGGACATGCAAAAAGGCCAGTTCAGGATATTTCCATGCGAAGTTGCCGGTATCGAGGTGGTCGAAGCTGCCACGAACCATGCCTTTCCACGCCATTCGCATGAGCAATATGGAATCGGCGTTATTCATCAAGGCGCGCAGAAATCCTATAGCGGCCGTGGCCAAGTGGAGGCAGGTCCCGGCGACATCATCACCGTCAACCCAGGCGAGGTGCATGACGGCATGCCGATCGGCGATGCCGGACGTTCATGGCGCATGCTCTATTTCGATCCGGCGGTCATCAGCGAAGCCATTGACGACATGAATGAAGGCGCCATCAAGACCCGCGAGTTCATCCGGCCCGTGATGAGCGACGCAAATGTCGCGAATGTTTTCCAGCGCCTCTTCTCAATCATGACAACCGCCAATTCGCCTGAACTCCAGCGCGAAGAGCTCTTGCTGCAACTGCTCCCCACGATTATCCGCGAACGCAATGAACAAGACGGTTCAATCCGGGCATTTGCAGCCATTCACCGCGCAAGGAATCTCATCGATGACGAGCCGACTATTCCTGTAACGCTTGCCGATCTTGCGCGAACAAGCGGATTGAGCCGGTTTCAGGTTCTGCGCGGTTTTGTCAACGCAACTGGCTTCACACCGCATGCCTATCTCATGCAACGCCGGATCGACTTAGCCCGCCGTCTCATTGCGAATGGATCGCCTTTGGCCGATGCAGCTGCCACGAGCGGTTTCGCTGATCAGAGCCACATGACCCGCTTGTTCGTGCGCAAATATGGACTCTCTCCCGGCGCCTACGCTGCCGCTTTTGCCTGATTTTCCGCTTCAGCTGCAATCCTGTTCAAGACGAGCACCTCCCGATCGGCTTCAGTTCATTCTCTGAGCATGCAGAAGGAGAATAGTTGTGGGCTTCGAATTCCTCATCACTTCGTTGATCATCGTCATCTCGCCCGGTACGGGTGTCGTCTACACCCTGGCGACAGGCCTTTCGCGCGGTGCCCGGGCCAGTGTAGCGGCGGCTTTTGGCTGTACCATCGGCATCATTCCGCACATGGCGGCAGCTATCGGAGGGCTGGCTGCGATCCTCCACACCAGTGCCCTCGCCTTCCACACTTTCAAATATGCCGGGGTTGTCTATCTGCTCTATATGGCCTGGAACGCTTTGCGCGAAAAGGGCTCACTGAATGTCGACAGCGAAGCTGGAGAAAAGTCGCTGATGCAGGTGACGATCACCGCGATCCTGATCAATATCCTCAACCCGAAACTGTCGATTTTCTTCCTGGCATTCCTGCCGCAATTCGTCAGCGCCACGGAGCCGCATCCGCTCCGGCGCATGCTTGTCTTAAGCGCCGCATTCATGCTGATGACCTTCGTCGTGTTCGTCGGATATGGCCTTTTCGCCGCCTCGGTCCGCGATCAGGTCATCTCGCGCCCACGCATCCTGACATGGATGCGCCGCAGTTTCGCCGGAGCGTTTGTTGCGCTGGGTGTAAAACTGGCACTAGCGGATCGGTAATGGCCAGTTCGTAAATCCTGAACAGGCTATTAGTCTAAGGACCAATATTTCCATCTCGAGTTCTGGACTACCTTAAGCAAACCGCAGCGGGGTTCAGGCATGGCAATATTGACCTTGGTTCCATATATGATACCATATATGGGATGATCAAGGTCAGTAAAACCCTTGAACGGATGCGCAATAATCCACGAGATTGGTCTATCAATGATCTTAAGACGTTGGCCAAAAGCAGAGGCATCGATTGGCGGCAGCCCGGAACCAGCCACGTGACGTTCAGCTATCCTGGTCTGATGCCGTTGACATTGCCCTCACATAAACCGGTCAAATCAATCTACGTTTTGCGCTTCTTGGATTTGCTGGATCGTGTTGAGGAAGAAAATGGCAACTAAGCACGAAACATTACCGCGTTTTGAAATAAGGCCCCTGACTGAAGAGGAAGGTAGTGGTTATCTTGTAGAATTTCCCGACTACCCCGGATGCATTGCCGACGGCGAAACGCCAGAAGCGGCTCTCAAAGAAGGTCGGGATGCTCTCAAATCTTATGTTGAGACATTGAAAGAACTGGGCCGAGCAGTGCCCGAGGTCGGCGAAGTGTACGGCGGCCAGTGGCGGCAGCGCGTACCGAAATCGCTGCACGCGGCCCTCGCTCGCCGCGCTGACCGCGAAGGCGTTTCACTCAATATGCTGGCGACGGCACTGCTCGCCGAAGGGCTCGGCCGAAAAGCAACGTCCGACTAGCGCCGCTTGCGACACACCAAGACAAACAGAAAAAGGGAGCGTGAGCCCCCTTCTCAATTCTCAATTCTAAACCGAAGCGTTGCTTACGCTGCTTCGGCTTCGTTTTCGCGCTCGGCTTCAACGCGGGCCAAATCCTTGGAACCCTTGGCGTTGACATCGCGATCAACGAATTCGACAACTGCGAGCGGTGCATTGTCACCGGCGCGGAAGCCTGCCTTCATGATGCGGATGTAGCCGCCATTGCGCTGGCCATAGCGCGGAGCAAGCGTATCGAACAGCTTGGCTACGAGCTTGGCATCGCGGATGGCCGAAATGGCCTGACGACGAGCGTGCAGATCACCGCGCTTGCCGAGTGTGACAAGCTTTTCAACGATGGGACGAATTTCCTTGGCCTTGGGCAGCGTTGTCACGATCTGCTCATGCTCGATCAGTGATGCAGCCATATTGGCAAACATCGCCTTGCGATGGCTGGCAGTCCGGTTAAGCTTGCGGCCTGAATTACCGTGGCGCATGAGCCTTCTCCTTAGTTTCTCTTTTTCGGGCTCATGGCCCGGGCTTTAAATTCGGGCAGAGCCCGGGTTCTAGTATTGGTCTTCGTAACGCTTCGCGAGATCTTCGATGTTCTCTGGCGGCCATGAAGGAACTTCCATACCGAGATGGAGACCCATGGAAGCGAGAACTTCCTTGATTTCGTTCAGCGACTTGCGGCCGAAGTTCGGTGTGCGCAGCATTTCTGCTTCTGTCTTCTGAATGAGATCGCCAATGTAGACGATGTTATCATTCTTCAGGCAGTTTGCCGAGCGAACCGAAAGTTCGAGTTCATCGACCTTCTTGAGCAGTGCAGGATTGAACGCGAGTTCGGTAACCTGTTCCTGCTGAACTTCCTTCTGCGGCTCGTCGAAGTTGACGAAGATCGCCAGCTGGTCCTGGAGGATACGCGCTGCATAGGCAACGGCATCTTCACCGGAGATCGAACCATCGGTCTCGATCGAGAGGATCAGCTTGTCATAATCGAGAACCTGGCCCTCGCGGGTGTTCTCGATCTTGTAGGATACCTTGCGGACCGGCGAATAAAGGCTATCAACCGGGATCAAGCCGATCGGAGCGTCTTCTGCGCGGTTGCGGTCAGCCGGAACGTAGCCCTTGCCGGTGTTGACGGTGAATTCCATGCGGATTTCAGCGCCTTCATCGAGCGTGCAGATAACGTGATCCGGATTGAGGATCTCGATATCGCCAACAGTCTGGATATCGCCGGCCGTAACGACGCCCGGGCCTTCCTTGCGGACGACCATGCGCTTGGGCCCATCGCTTTCCATGTGGATAGCGATTTCCTTGATGTTGAGGACGATGTCCGTCACATCTTCACGCACGCCGGGGATCGACGAGAATTCATGCAGAACGCCGTCGATCTGTACCGCTGTCACGGCAGCGCCGCGCAGCGAGGACAGGAGCACACGGCGCAAGGCATTGCCGAGCGTCAAGCCATAGCCGCGTTCCAGCGGCTCAGCGACGACCGTTGCCTTGGTCTTCGAGCCGGAGGTCTGGAACTCGACCTTGTTCGGCTTGATCAATTCTTGCCAGTTCTTCTGGATCATCTATTTTTCCTTCATCCTTGCCTTTACCACCATCCAATCGTGGCATTGAGGCGTGGAAACCGCAGAGGAGCTGAAAGCCAGCTCTTGCGGCCTATGCTTGTCGCAATAAAATTATACGCGGCGACGCTTGCGCGGGCGGCAGCCATTGTGCGGGATCGGCGTCACATCGCGGATCGATGTAATCGTGAAACCGGCAGCCTGCAGTGCGCGCAGAGCCGATTCACGGCCGGAGCCCGGTCCGCAAACCTCGACTTCGAGCGAGCGCATGCCATGTTCCTGCGCCTTCTTGGCGCAATCTTCAGCAGCCATCTGGGCAGCGAAAGGCGTGGACTTGCGTGAGCCCTTGAAGCCCTGTGCACCGGCGGAAGACCAGGCAATCGCATTGCCCTGTGCATCCGTGATGGTGATCATCGTATTGTTGAATGTCGAATTGACGTGGGCAACGCCCGACGAAATATTCTTGCGCTCGCGACGGCGAACGCGCGTGGCTTCTTTGGCCATGGTAGTCCTTTCAGTTGATCTCGACGCCTCCGTATTTCCAGAGGCTACACCGTGGTTTCAGTTAAAGTGCGAAACCAGCACTTGTTCGCCCGAAAAGGCGAAACCGGCGCAGCGAACCGCGCCGGAAAATCTTACTTCTTCTTGCCGGCAATTGCCTTGGCAGGACCCTTACGGGTACGCGCATTGGTATGCGTACGCTGACCGCGAACTGGCAGCGAGCGGCGATGACGCAGACCGCGATAGCAGCCCAGATCCATCAGACGCTTGATGTTCATCGAAACTTCGCGGCGCAAATCACCTTCAACATGGTAATCGCGATCGATTGTTTCACGAATCTGCAAGACTTCCGCATCGGTCAACTGATTGACGCGACGCTCTGCAGGAATGCCGACTTTCTCGACGATTTCCTGCGCAAACTTTTGACCAATCCCGTGAATGTACTGAAGCGCGATAACCACGCGCTTGTTCGTCGGGATGTTGACGCCAGCAATACGAGCCACGCCTGTTCTCCTTGTTAACCGGCAGAGCTGGATGGCCAATGCGGCAGCCAGATGACGGGATGAAAATTATATTCGGGGACAAACACAAACGATCAGCCCCGAACCTCTTTTACCGGATCGGCGCCGACCGCTTTATATTCCCAAGCGAATTTGCGCCGTACTTGAAGGAATCGCTGTGAAAAGTCAACTCCTTCGATGAAATTATGTCAGACTTATAAATCCGACAGAATTTTTTCGATCGATGCCGTGACATCGTCCATGTCAGCCATGCCATCGACCTTCCTCAGCTTGCCCTTGGCATAGTAGTAGCCAATCAGCGGAGAGGTCTGCTTGTAGTACGCCTCGAGGCGCGTGCGCACCGTTTCGGCATTGTCGTCCGGACGGCGCTTGAATTCCGTCGAACCGCATTTGTCGCAAACACCTGCCACATGCGGCTTCTTGTTGGTGTCATGATATCCGGTGCCGCACTTCGCGCAGGAATAGCGGCCGGATATACGCTCGACGAGGACGTTGTCATCGACTTCGAGCTCGATGACGCAATCGAGTTCGAGACCCTTGTCGGCAAGCATTTGCTCGACGGCGTCTGCCTGGATCAACGTTCTCGGATAACCGTCGAGGATAAACCCGTTGATCGCATCCGGCTGATCGATGCGTTCTGAAACGATTGCATTGACGATCTCGTCGGAGACCAGCTTGCCGGCATCCATGACAGCCTTGGCACGCAAACCGACGTCGGTTCCGGCCTTCACTGCGTCACGCAGCATGTCCCCCGTGGAGAGCTGCGGTACACCAAATTTTTCTACCAAGCGCTGAGACTGAGTTCCCTTACCTGCCCCCGGTGGTCCGAGAAGTATTAATCTCATCTGTTGCGTTTCCCTCCCCGGAGCTTCGACTTCTTGATCAGCCCTTCATACTGGTGCGCAATCAGATGGCCCTGGATCTGTGCAACCGTATCGAGCGTGACGCTCACGACAATCAACAGCGATGTACCGCCGAGATAGAAAGGAACACCGGCCCACGAGATCAGGAACTCAGGCAGCATGCAGATGACGACGAGGTAGATTGCACCGAGAACTGTGACACGCGTTAGAACGTAGTCGATATACTCAGCCGTCCGTTCGCCAGGGCGAATGCCGGGGATGAAACCCGAATGCTTCTTCAACTGGTCGGCCGTGTCCTTCGGATTGAAGACAAGCGCCGTATAGAAGAAGGCGAAGAAAACGATCATCGCTGCATAGAGCGCCATATAGGCAGGCTGGCCATGGCCGAGCGACGACAGGATGGTCGTTGCCCAAGCTGGCATCTGATGGCTCTGCGCGAAGCCGGCAATGGTAGCTGGCAACAGCAACAGCGAGGAGGCGAAGATCGGCGGAATAACGCCGGCCGTGTTCAGCTTCAGCGGCAGATGCGAGGTATCGCCCTGGAACATGCGATTGCCGACCTGACGCTTCGGATACTGGATCAGCAGGCGTCGCTGCGCACGCTCGACAAAGACGATGATGCCGATGACGGCGACCGTCAGAACGATGATCGCCAGGATGATGCCGGTGGAGAGCGCACCTGTCCGTCCGAGTTCCAGAGTACCGGAAATGGCTTGCGGCAGGTTGGCGACGATGCCGGAGAAGATGATCAGCGAGATACCGTTACCAATGCCGCGTGCGGTAATCTGCTCGCCCAGCCACATCAGGAACATGGTGCCGCCGACAAGCGTGATCACCGTCGAGAACATAAAGAACGGTCCGGGATTGGTAACGATACCCTGACTGCCCTGCAGGCCCGCGGCAATCGCGTAAGCCTGAACCGTTGCCAGAAGCACGGTGCCATAGCGCGTATACTGATTGATGACCTTGCGGCCCTGCTCGCCATCCTTCTTCAGCTGTTCAAGCGCCGGAACGACCGACGTCATCAGCTGGACAATGATCGAAGCCGAAATGTAGGGCATGATGCCGAGTGCAAAGATCGCCATGCGCGCAACAGCGCCGCCGGCGAACATGTTGAACATGCCGAGAATGCCCTGCGACTGATGGTTGAAGGCCTGGGCGTAGGCGGCAAGGTTGATACCCGGTAGCGGGATATAGGTTCCGAGCCGGTAGACCAGCAATGCGCCAAGCGTAAACCAGATGCGCTTCTTGAGCTCATCGGCCTTCGAGAAAGCAGAGAAATTGAGATTTGACGCGAGCTGTTCAGCGGCTGAAGCCATTATAGTCTCCGGTCTGTGCCCGTTAGGGCGCCGTCCTGGCCCCGATATCGGGAATCAACGGTCCTACCCAGATATGTGCCCTTAAGAAAAGGTACAAGCGGCGATCACGAAGAACGCCGCTTGTATAGTCATTTTTTACTCGGCAGCTGCAGGAGCAGCTGGAAGCTTGACGGTACCGCCGGCCTTTTCGATCTTTTCGATCGCAGCCTTCGATGCACCGGCAACCTCGAAGGTCACAGCAGTCTTGATCTCGCCGTCGGACAAGAGACGCACGCCATCCTTGGCGCGGCGGATGATGCCGGCAGCCTTGAGGGTATCGAGCGTAACCGTTGCCTTCGCATCGAGCTTCTTGGCATCGATAGCAGCCTGGATACGGCCGACCGACACAACGTTGAAGTTCTTCGAGAAGATGTTCGTGAAACCGCGCTTCGGCAAGCGGCGGTAGAGTGGCATCTGTCCGCCTTCGAAACCGTTGATGGCAACGCCCGAACGCGACTTCTGTCCCTTCACACCGCGGCCGGCAGTCTTGCCGGAACCGGAACCGATACCACGACCAACACGCTTGCGTGCCTTGGTGGCGCCTGGATTTTCACTCAGATCATTGAGTTTCATTTGTCTAATCTCCGGTATCAAGCCTCGTCCACAACGCGGACGAGATGTTGAACCTTTGCAATCATGCCGCGAATTGAAGGCGTATCTTCAAGCGTACGGCGGCGATGCATCTTATTGAGGCCCAGGCCGATCAGCGTTGCGCGCTGCTCTGCCGGACGGCGGATAGGGCTGCCGATCTGTTCGACCGTAACCGTCTTACCCTTCTTCTTCTCAACCATGACTTTGTCCTTTAGTCTCTACAGTGAGCAGGAGCCAGTGGCCCTGCCCTGCTGCGCCAATTATGGCCTATTCTTCCGAACCGACCACATCGCGGCGGCGAGCCTGCAGTGTCGAATACTTGATACCGCGCTGGGCAGCGATGTCCTTCGGGTGCATCTGGTGCTTCAAGGCATCGAATGTCGCGCGAACCATGTTGTATGGGTTCGACGAACCGAGCGACTTGGCAACAACGTCCTGTACGCCGAGCGTCTCGAAGACGGCGCGCATTGGACCACCGGCGATGATACCTGTACCAGCTGTGGCTGCACGAAGCAGAACCTTGCCGGCGCCATGACGGCCTTCAACATCGTGATGAAGGGTACGGCCCGAACGCAGCGGCACGAAAATCATTTCGCGCTTGGCGGACTCAGTTGCCTTACGGATAGCTTCCGGCACTTCACGTGCCTTGCCATGTCCAAAACCAACGCGGCCCTTCTGATCGCCGACAACGACGAGAGCAGCAAAGCCAAAACGCCGGCCGCCCTTGACGACCTTGGCGACGCGGTTGATGTGTACGAGCTTGTCAACGAATTCGCTATCGCGCTCTTCGTTGCGGCCGCGATCTTCGCGGCTTCTCTTTTCCTGTGCCATGCTCCTAATTCCTTTTTCTTTTCCGGTAGCACGAATGATTTTACCGTGCCGTGCACCCACTTGGATCCACATAGGCCGCAGTAACGGTCCTTGTTGCGCAGAATTCCCGCAAACCGTCCGGTTCAGGGGGCTTATGCGCTATCGAAGTCCGGCTTGCAAGAGGCGAGCCCCTGCAGTTCCGGACTTCGAAACTTTTGCCTTAAAAGCTCGTCTTAGAAGCTAAGACCTGCTTCACGGGCAGCTTCAGCAAGTGCCTTGACACGGCCGTGGTAAATGTAGGCGCCACGATCGAAGACAACTTCCTTGATGCCGGCTTTAACAGCGCGCTCTGCAACGAGCTTGCCGATCAATGCCGCTGCGTCCGAATCTGCACCGGTCTTCAGCTGGCCCTTGAGGTCAGCTTCGAGAGTGGATGCGGATGCAATTGTATGACCACGCGCATCGTCGATGACCTGCGCATAGATATTCTTCGAAGAACGGTGGACGCTGAGCCGCGGACGGTCACCGGCAACCGCCTTGAGCTGGCGGCGAACACGCGAAGCGCGACGCTGAATGATTTCTTTCGGCGATGCCATGACACGAATTCCTTACTTCTTCTTACCTTCTTTACGAACGATCTTCTCGCCCGCATATTTCACGCCCTTGCCCTTGTAAGGCTCCGGGCTCCGATATTCGCGAATCTCGGCTGCGACCTGGCCAACCTGCTGCTTGTCGATACCGGTCACGACGATTTCCGTCGGCTTCGGTACGGCAACAGTGATGCCTTCCGGCACCTTGTAGACAACTTCATGGCTGAAGCCGAGCGACAGCTGCAGGTTCTTGCCCTGCATTGCCGCACGATAGCCGACGCCGCTGATTTCAAGACGCTTTTCGAAGCCGTCCTTAACACCTGTGAAGATGTTGACGACCATGGTGCGGCTCATGCCCCACTTCGAACGAGCAACCTTGGTGTTGTCACGCGGATTAACGCTGACAGCACCGTCTTCGAACTTGACTACAACATCGTCATTGGCGACGAAGCTGAGTTCACCCTTCGGGCCTTTGGCCTTGATGGTCTGGCCGTCTACGCTGGCTGTTACGCCTTGCGGGACTGCCACTGGTTTTTTACCGATACGAGACATTTTTCAAACCTTTTCAAGCCGGTGCTTAGAATATACGGCAGAGCAGTTCGCCGCCGACATTCTGTTCACGTGCCTCGTGGTCTGCCATGACGCCCTTCGGCGTCGACAGGATCGAAATACCAAGTCCGTTCGCAACCTGCGGGATCGACTTGACCGAAACGTAAACGCGACGGCCAGGCTTCGAAATACGGGTGATCTCGCGGATCACCGGCACGTTCTCAAAATACTTCAGTTCGATTTCGATCTCGGACTTGCCGTTGTCGAAATCAACCTGGCTGTATCCGCGGATATAACCTTCAGCCTGAAGAACATCCAGAACGCGGGCGCGCAGCTTGGAGGCTGGGGTCGAAACCTTGCCCTTCTTGCGCATGGTTGCGTTACGGATACGGGTCAGCATATCGCCGAGAGGATCTGTCATAGACATCTGTTTCTCCCTTACCAGCTCGACTTCACGATGCCAGGCACCTGGCCGAGCGAACCCAGCTGGCGCAATGCGATACGCGACATTTTGATCTTGCGGTAATAACCGCGCGGACGGCCCGAAACTTCGCAACGATTGCGAATACGAACCTTGGCGGAATTGCGTGGCAGCTCTGCCAGCTGGATGGTGGCGCGGAAGCGCTCATCCAGAGGAAGCGACTGATTCATCACGACAGCCTTCAGGCGCGAACGCTTTGCAGCGAAACGCTTTACCAGAAGACCGCGGCGCTTGTTCTTTTCGACTGCGCTCGTCTTTGCCATTTCAAATACCTCGCTACGCTTGCCGTTACTGGCGGAAAGGGAAGTTGAAGGCGCGCAGGAGAGCGCGTGCTTCATCATCCGTTTTTGCAGTCGTACAAACGATGATGTCCATGCCCCAGATCTGATCAACCTTGTCGTAGTTGATTTCCGGGAACACAATGTGCTCCTTGATGCCCATGGCAAAGTTGCCACGACCGTCAAAGCTCTTCGGGTTCAGACCGCGGAAATCTCGAACGCGCGGAAGCGCGATGTTGATCAGGCGATCAATGAATTCATACATGCGCTCTTTGCGAAGAGTGACCTTCGTTCCGATCGGCATATTCTCACGAACCTTGAAGGTTGCGATCGAATTGCGCGCACGGGTAATAACCGCCTTCTGGCCGGCAATCAATGCCAGATCTTCAGCTGCGACAGTTGGCTTCTTGGAGTCGGCAGTTGCCTCGCCCACACCCATGTTGAGAACAACTTTGGTGATGCGCGGGATCTGCATCTCGTTGTCGTATTTGAACTCCTCGAGAAGCGCCTTACGTACCACTTCCAGGTACTGCTTCTTCAGACGGGGTTCGATCTTTGCATCAGCCATCGATCAGATCTCCTGAACGCTTTGCTACACGTACCTTCTTGCCGTCCTCGAGGATCTTGAAGCCAACGCGGGTCGGCTTTCCATCCTTGTCGGCGATAGCAATGTTCGACAGATGGAGCGGCGCTTCTTTCGAAATGATGCCGGCTTCCTGGGTCTGTGTCTGCTTCTGGTGACGCTTTACAAGATTAACGCCGCGAACGAGCGCCTGCTCGTCCTTCGGCAAAACTTTGATTACTTCGCCGGTACGGCCCTTGTCCTTACCAGCTAGAACGACAACGCGGTCGCCTTTACGGATCTTCTGCATCGTCTGCTCCTTACAATACTTCTGGAGCCAGCGAGATGATCTTCATGTGGCTCTTTGCGCGAAGTTCGCGCGGAACCGGTCCGAAGATACGGGTGCCGATAGGCTCTTTCTTGTTGTCGATCAGGACAGCAGCGTTCTTGTCGAAACGAATAACGCTACCATCTGCGCGACGGATGTCCTTGGCGGTACGAACAACCACCGCCTTCATCACGTCACCCTTTTTCACGCGGCCGCGCGGAATTGCTTCCTTGATCGAAACGACAATAATGTCGCCGACCGAAGCATATTTCCGCTTCGAACCGCCCAGCACCTTGATGCACATGACACGACGTGCGCCGGAATTATCCGCGACGTCGAGGTTTGTTTGCATCTGAATCATGACTAGCCGCCTTCTTCTTGTTCAACCGGACTGGGCTTTCCTTGCCCCTCGCGATTGCTGCGTCTTACATACAGATAGTTATTTAACTCGCCGGGGCGTCTGTTACGACAACCCAACGCTTGTCTTTCGAAATTGGCTTGGATTCCTCGATGGAAACCGCGTCGCCAACCTTGAACTGGTTGCTCTCATCGTGCGCCTTGTACTTCTTGGACTGGCGCACAGTCTTCTGGAGGAGCGGGTGCGAATAGCGCCGCTCGACCTTGACCACAACGGTCTTGTCGTTTTTGTCGCTCACGACAACGCCCTGCAGAATGCGTTTAGGCATGGTTTTCTTCCTTAAGCCTTGCTCTCGACCGCTTTTTGGCGGGCGACAGTCTTGATGCGCGCAATATCACGGCGGATCTGCCGGACGCGAGCGGTTTTTTCCAACTGGCCGGTTGCCTTCTGGAAGCGCAGGTTGAACTGCTCTTTCTTCAGGGAACCCAACTCTTCATTCAACTGATCGAGGCTCAAGGCCCGAACTTCTGCGGATTTCATGACATCCACCCCTTATTCTGCGATGCGCTGAATAAAGCGCGTCTTGACCGAAAGCTTGGCCGCTCCGAGACGGAGGGCTTCACGAGCAGTTTCTTCCGAAACGCCGTCGAGCTCGAACATGACACGGCCTGGTGCGACACGGGATGCCCAATAGTCAACCGAACCCTTACCTTTACCCATGCGGACTTCAGTAGGCTTCGAGGTGACCGGCACATCCGGGAAAATCCGGATCCACACACGACCGGCACGTTTCATGTGACGGGTAATTGCACGGCGAGCGGCTTCGATCTCACGCGCGGTTACGCGGTTCGGCTCGAGGGCCTTCAGGCCGAAAGCACCAAAATTAAGGTCCGTGCCGCCTTTCGATACGCCGTGGATACGGCCTTTGAACTGCTTGCGGAACTTTGTGCGCTTAGGCTGCAGCATTGTTCTCTACTCCAAAATTCTCGTTTCCGAAAGACGCTATTTAAGCGTTTTCGCGGCGACGGCCCGAACCCTGATGGCTGGCATCACCTTCAACAGCGCGGCGTTCGGAAGCCATTGGATCATGCTCAAGGATTTCGCCCTTGAAGACCCAGACCTTGACGCCGCAAATGCCGTAGGCAGTGTGTGCTTCAGCAGTTCCGTAATCGATATCGGCACGAAGGGTATGCAAAGGCACGCGGCCTTCACGGTACCATTCCATACGCGCAATTTCCGCGCCGCCGAGACGGCCCGAGCAATTGATACGAATGCCTTCTGCACCAAGACGCATTGCCGACTGAACGGCACGCTTCATGGCACGGCGGAAAGCAACACGACGTTCCAGCTGCTGCGCGATCGACTGCGCAACGAGAACTGCGTCTGTTTCCGGCTTGCGGACTTCAACGATATTGAGCGTTGTGTCGCCATTTGTCATTTCTGACAGCTTGCGGCGCAACTTCTCGATATCGGCGCCCTTCTTGCCGATGATCAGACCCGGACGTGCAGCATGGATCGTGACGCGGCACTTCTTGTGCGGACGCTCGATCACCACCTTGGAGATGGCTGCCTGCTTCAGTTCGTCCATCAGATACTTGCGGATCTTCAGGTCTTCATGCAGCAGCTTGCCGTATTCACCGGTATTCGCGTACCAACGCGAGTCCCAGGTGCGGTTGATGCCGAGGCGGAAGCCAATCGGATTAATCTTCTGGCCCATTATGCGGCCTCCCCTTTTTCCTCAGCTTCGCGAACGACGATCGTCAGATGCGAGAATGGCTTCTCGATCCGGCTTGCACGACCGCGACCACGAACATGGAAGCGCTTCATCACGACTGACTTGCCTACATAGGCTTCAGCAACAACCAGCGTATCAACATCCAGGTCGTGGTTGTTTTCTGCGTTGGCGATAGCCGATTCGAGAGTCTTTTTCACCGTGCCTGCAATGCGCTTGCGCGAAAATTCCAGGTCGGCAAGAGCGGCGTTTACCTTCTTGCCACGAATAAGAGCAGCCACCAGATTAAGCTTCTGAGGGCTGATGCGGAGCGTGCGGGCAACGGCTTTCGCCTCGTTGTCCTTAAGCTGGCGCGGAGCCTTAGCCTTGCCCATCGTTATTTCCTCTTCGCTTTCTTGTCCGCGCCGTGCCCGTAATAGGTACGCGTCGGAGCGAATTCACCAAACTTGTGTCCGATCATCTCTTCGTTGACCGAAACCGGAACATGCTTGTTACCGTTGTACACGCCGAAGGTCAGACCGACGAACTGCGGCAGGATCGTGGAGCGACGGCTCCAGATCTTGATAACTTCACTGCGACCGCCCTCACGTACCTTCTCAGCCTTCTTGAGAAGATAGCCATCGATGAACGGGCCTTTCCAAACTGAACGAGCCATTTCAGACTACCTCTCTTACTTCTTGCGCTGATGACGCGAACGAGCGATGAACTTGTCCGTCGACTTATTGGAGCGCGTCTTCTTGCCCTTCGTGGGTTTGCCCCACGGAGTAACCGGATGACGTCCGCCTGACGTACGGCCTTCACCACCACCGTGGGGGTGATCGACCGGGTTCATGGTAACACCACGATTGTGCGGCATCCGGCCAAGCCAACGGCTGCGACCTGCCTTACCAAGGTTGATGTTGCCATGGTCAGGGTTCGAAACTGCACCGACCGTGGCAAAGCACGAACCGTGGACGAGGCGCTGTTCACCTGAGTTCAGGCGAAGGATTGCCATGCCCTGGTCGCGGCCGACGAGCTGCGCATAGGTACCGGCGGAGCGAGCGATCTGACCGCCCTTGCCCGGCTTCATCTCCACATTGTGGATGATGGTGCCGACCGGCATTGCCTGCAGAGGCATCGCATTGCCCGGCTTCACGTCGGTCTGCGCGCCAGCGATAACGCTGTCGCCAACTGCCAGACGCTGCGGCGCCAGGATGTAGCTCAACTCACCGTCTTCGTAGCGGATAAGCGCGATGAATGCGGTCCGGTTCGGATCGTATTCAAGCCGCTCGACCTTGGCAGCCACGTCATGCTTGCGGCGCTTGAAATCAACGAAGCGGTATGTGCGCTTGTGCCCGCCACCCTGGAAACGCACGGTAATGCGACCGGTGTTGTTACGACCACCCTTCGACGACAGACCTTCGGTCAAGGCCTTGACAGGCTTGCCCTTGTAAAGCTCCGAACGGTCCACGATGACCAGCTGACGCTGGCTTGGTGTGGTTGGATTATAATGTTTGAGTGCCATTGTCTTTACTCCACGGCCCCTCAGAGACCAGTCGAAACATCGATCGACTGCCCTTCGGCAAGCGTCACGACTGCTTTCTTGACATCACTCTGGCGCCCGACGATGCCGCGGAACCGCTTCACCTTGCCTTTGCGCACAGCTGTATTGACTGCAGTAACCTTCACGCGAAACAGCGCTTCGACTGCGGCCTTGATTTCCGGCTTCGTTGCCTTCTTGGCTACGTTGAAGACGACCTGGTTATGTTCGGAAACCAGGGTCGACTTCTCGGTGATGACCGGGCTGACGATCACGTCGTAGTGGCGAAGATCAGTCATTTGAAACGCTCCTCGAGTGCTTCAACTGCTGCCTTGGAAAGCACGAGCTTGCCGCGACGCAGGATGTCGTAAACATTGATGCCCTGAATTGGCAGAACATCGATGTTCGGGATGTTCGAAGCGGCACGGCGGAAATTCGCATCGATCTCGGCACCGCCGATGAGAAGCGCATTTTCGAGGCCAAGCTTGGCGAACTGCGAAACAAGTACCTTGGTCTTGGCTTCAGCCGACAGAAGATCATCGATGATGATCAGGTCGGAAGCCTTTACCTTGGCGGACAGGGCATGACGAAGTGCAAGTGCGCGCACCTTCTTCGGCAGGTCATGATCGTGGCTGTGAACAACCGGACCGTGAGCCTTGCCACCGCCGCGGAACTGCGGAGCACGTGCCGAATGGTGACGGGCGCGGCCCGTACCCTTCTGCTTGTACATCTTGGCGCCGGTCCGTGCGATTTCCGAACGGCCCTTTGCCTTGTGCGTGCCCTGCTGCTTGCGAGCAAGCTGGTAACGGACCATGCGCTGAAGGATATCGTCGCGCGGCTCAAGACCGAAAATCTCCTCGGAGAGTTTCACCTTGCCGGCTTCTTTGCCTTCAAGTGTTGTGATCGAAAGGTCCATTATTCGGCTCCCTCGGTTGCCTGTGCGACTTCTGCATCAGACACGGCTGCTTCAATGTTTGCGGCCTCGTCGACTGCAAGCGCCCGGAGACCAGCTGGCTTGGGAGCATTGTCCGGCAGCGCTTCCTTGACGGCATCGCGTACCAGTATCCATGCACCCTTCGAACCAGGAACAGCACCACGAACCAGAATAAGGCCACGATCGAGGTCCGTCGAAACGACTTCGATGTTCTGTGTGGTGATACGGGTCGAACCCATATGACCGGCCATCTTCTTGCCCTTGAACACCTTGCCCGGATCCTGACGCTGACCGGTAGAACCGTGAGCGCGGTGGGTGACCGAGTTACCGTGCGTCGCGCGGTGACCGCCGAAGTTATGGCGCTTCATGGAACCGGCAAAACCCTTACCGATAGAAGTACCAGTCACATCGACCTTCTGGCCGGCAACGTAATGTTCGGCTGTGATCTCAACGCCGACATCAAGAAGATTGTCGACAGAGACGCGGAATTCCGCGACTTTAGCCTTTGGCTCGACTGAAGCCGTCGCGAAGTGACCGCGCAAGCTCTTTGTCGTATTCTTTACCTTGGCCAGACCTACACCGAGCTGAACGGCAGTGTAGCCATTCTTCTCGACTGTACGCTGAGCCACAACCTGACAATTCTCCATCCGGAGTACTGTCACCGGCACATGCTCACCTGCGTCGTTGTAGACGCGAGTCATGCCCAGCTTCTGTGCAATTACACCTGAACGCATCGGTTCGTCCTTCCGTCCTCAAGCCTTACAGCTTGATCTCGACATCAACACCAGCGGAAAGATCGAGCTTCATCAGCGCGTCAACAGTCTGCGGGGTTGGGTCTACGATATCGAGAAGACGCTTATGAGTGCGCATCTCGAACTGTTCGCGGCTTTTCTTGTCGATATGCGGCGAGCGGTTAACCGTGAACTTCTCGATCCGCGTAGGAAGCGGGATCGGTCCGCGCACATTGGCACCGGTACGCTTGGCAGTCGACACGATCTCCCGCGTCGAATCGTCAAGGATCCGATGATCAAACGCCTTGAGGCGAATGCGGATGTTTTGACCGTTCATTTCATCTTTTCCTTGTTTAGCGGCGACGCCTTGTAACAGGCGCCGTCCGCATAAAACCTTAAATTACTCAATG
>NZ_JAIQWW010000016.1 GCF_020164455.1 Phyllobacterium chamaecytisi | reverse complement strand
TCAAGCCCGAGGATGACGGAGAGGGGGAGGTTATGGGCGGATTCCGTCCCCACCGAGCGGAATGGTTTTCCCATGGCTGAAGGCAAGATATTCGCCGGACCGCGTATCAGGCGCATTCGCAACGAGCGTGGTCTGACACAGACCTCCATGGCCGAGGCGCTGGGCATTTCGCCGTCCTATCTCAATCTCATCGAGCGCAACCAGCGGCCGCTCACGGTCCAGCTCCTGCTCAAGCTTTCCTCGACCTACAAGATCGAACTCGACACGCTGCAGATGGAGACGGGCTCCTCCATGGCCGTGCTCAAGGAAGTGTTTTCCGATCCGCTGCTCAATGGCGAATTGCCGGGCGATCAGGAACTGATCGAAATCAGCGATGCGGCGCCCAATGCCGCCACCGGCGTCATCAAGCTTTATCGCGCGTACAGGGAATCGCTCGAGCGCCTTTCTGATCTGTCGCAACTTCTGGCGAAGGACGGCCGCGCGCCGTCGCTTGTCGCCACACGCATGCCGCTGAATGAGGTACGCGAAGCGCTGGAGCGCCGCGCCAATCATTTTCCCCGCATTGAGGGGGAGGTCGACAGCTTTACCGGTCTGCTCAAGCCCGGCGATGATCTGCTTGGTGCCCTGAAGGCCTGGCTTAAGGCAGAACACGGCATGACGGTACGCATCTTGCCCGTTGCAACGATGCCGAACTGGCGCCGCCGTTATGACCGCCATTCGCAGCGGCTGTTCATCTCCGAGCGGCTGTCACCCTTCGACCAGTTGCGCGAGGTGGCGATGGAGGCTGCTCTCATGCGCATGCAGGTGGTCATTGCCGCCGAAATCCAGGATCTGAAACTCTCCTCGGACGAGGCGCGGCGCATTGCCCGTTTCGAGTTCGGCCGCTACGCGGCGCATGCGCTCATGATGCCCCATCAGGCTTTCCAGAGTGCCGCTGTTCGCGCTCGCTACGATATTGATGTCCTTCGTTCGCGCTTCCATGTCTCGTTTGAACAGGCAGCCAACCGCCTTGCGACCCTCGCCGGCAGACAGGACATTCCGTTCTTCATGCTGGAGGTCGACCACGCCGGCAACCGTTTCCGCCGGGCGGGGGCGCAAGGGTTTCCACAGTCCCGTTTCGGCGGCGAGTGCCCGAAGCTGCCTGTCTATGCCGCTTTTGCCCAGCCCGGCCAGATCCTCGTCGAGGCCGTTGAAATGCCGGATGGCGCCGAGTTCATGACGATCGCGCGCACGCTGGAAGGGCCGCAAGGCGCCTTCAACGAACGCCCGCGCCGAACTGCCATCCTGCTTGGCTGCGACATCGAATTTGCTGACCAGATCGTCTATGGCAGCGCCATCGGCAACCACAGCATCAGCGCCCCGCCACTTGGAAAATTCGTTGGCTCAACGCCCGTCGGCCCGGCCTGCCGTCTGTGCGAACGCGCCGCCTGCCTCTCCCGAGCCGAACCACCCGTGACGCGGCCAGTGGGACTGGACGAGATGGTGACGGGGCTTAGCGCGTTCGACTTTCAGTAGGGCGAGTTTCGCCATCCGGAAACAAAGCCGGCTCTGAAGAAGCAAAATTCGCTCCAGGGTGTTTTGAGATTCGGGTCAGGATGCGCCGAAAATGGCGCTTATCGAGCAACGGAGCGCAGTGAACATTCTCGTTCATGAGCACCGGAGCGCAGAAAAGTGCCATTTGCAGGCCGTCATGGCGCGAATATCAAGACACCCTAGCCTGGAGGGCCGGTATACCCGACGGCATTGGGCCCGCCGTTCATCTCTCGAAGCTTGACGATGTATTGTTGCGGTCGCAGCAAGTGGCCGGGTGCTTTATATCCCATGGACCGCGCGATCTCGCCCACGAAGGCATTGCAGTTGAACGTCGTTGCTTGCCAGAAGCGCGATCTGGCTTGCAGTTTGCGTATATAGGCAACGACTTTATTGTACTCGGCTTCATTCAAGGTGACGCGCCAGGTTGCCGACCTGTATTTGTCGTCCGTATCACCGTCGCTCTCACCGGTCTCGGCTGGAACGGGTATGTAATGGCCAAGAATGTATGGAACCACGCTGTTCGTAGCCGGGTGGAGGCCGGCAACTTCGCGATCAACTATATTGCCCGCCTTGTCCAGACGCCCGAACATCACAAAGGTATGGCCGTAGGTAAGGGCATAGCGCGAGCGAAACTCGATATAATAGCGTCCGTTTTTTTGCGCGGGCTGGGCTGCTGTCGCAGAGGTCACTTGAACGGCCGCAGCGTTATCGCTGGCACCGGCTACATAACCCGAATTGCTCCCATCGCTCGTTTGGCATCCCGCCACTGCGAGCCCAAGCGCGATCACAGATAACAGACGAACACTCATGAGCGTCATCCCATCCCAGAATTCATCAAAACGCAATCCACAAGCCCGGCCATACCCGCTATAAAATCACCGGGGGGCCGCACAGCCGCCTGTTAAGCCGGCATTTTGCGAATCACATGATGCTGGAAGGGTCGGGCGACCCTTCCATTTTTTTGACGAAACTTCTTATTTATAAACTGGTGCTGCTGCGGGCTCTTCAGCGACTGGCGGCGGAGCTTTCCCCTTACCTATCGTCCCACACGCGCTTAGGCTGGCTACGGTTAAAGTGCAAACTACAGCGAATAGAATCCTGCTCATCAGATTTCCTTTCCCTCAAAGGCGAGTAGGTGACCGACGGTAGAGTACTACCAATGGTAGAGTAGCACAAATGGTAGTGATGACTAGAGCTTGGAATGGTAAACACACAACAAGTGTGTCTAGTTTGCAACAGGGCGGTCCAGCCGGGATATTCAGACGATCAACACCGGCGTTCCCAGAGGCGTGTTGTCGTAGAGATAAAGGATGTCCTCATTCGTCAGGCGAATGCACCCGTTCGACACAGCTTGTCCGATCAACCAAGGTTCATTTGTACCGTGCACACGAAAATAGGTGTCACGTCCGCCGCGGTAGAGGTAGAGCGCACGCGCACCAAGCGGGTTGTTTGGCCCGCCGGGAACCCCGCCTGCGTATTGGGCAAGTCGCGGCTTGCGCTTGATCATGCTTGCAGTGGGCATCCACGATGGCCATTCCTCTTTGCGTTCGATCGTCGCTCTGCCCTTGAGCGTCAGTCCCTCCTCGCCGACGGCGATACCATAGCGCGTGGCCGACCCGTCCCCTTGGACCGCATAGAGGAAACGTTCATAGGTGTTGATGACGAGCGTCCCGGGCGCCTCGCTCCCTTGATACGCCACCTCTTGCCGCCGCAAACGGGGATCCATACCGCGTGGCACGGCAAAGGCCGATGAAATCGGCGCCATCGCTTGGCGCACGCCGGAACCGCATCCAGAGGTCATCATTGCCAGACCGCCAAGCATCAGCCCCCGGCGCGTAACTTTTCCATTGATCATTTGTTGCCCCAACCAGTCGACACATTCGCGGCCACCCTAACATCGCAGCAGTTGATGGCCAAGTCTCGTACATCGCGTCGATCGACTATGAACAACTACCTGGAATTCCCCGCTATGAAAAAGCCGACGCTGAAAAGGCACTATTAGAGCTGAACACCTGTGCCGGTGCCGTTAAACCGACAATCAACAGTCGTTTTCCAGACTTAACCTTTGCCACAAGCTTGGCATTGTCGCGTGCATGAGTATCTCCGCCGTGCCCCTGCCGCCCGTCGCCGGGCCCGATCCTGCCAAGACCTCTTCGGAGGCTGCGATCGGCTGTTTGCTGGTGGCTGGCGCCGCGATCGCGTGGAGCACCGGCGGCGCTCTCACGCGCTTCGTCGAAGCCAATGACAACTGGACGATCGTCTTCTGGCGCTCGGTCTTCGCTGCGCTGTTTCTCCTGTGCTTCATGCTGGTGCGCGATGGGCCGCGCGGCACATGGCGGCTGTTTCAGCATATGGGGCTGGCGGGCCTCGGCGTCGCCATTTGCTTCGCCATCGCCTCATCCTGCTTCATTATCGCGTTGTCCTATACGACGGTCGCCAATGTGCTCCTGCTACAGGCGGGCGTGCCGCTCTTTGCGGCATTGATCTCGTGGATATTGTTCCGCGAGCGCATCAGTTCTGCCACATGGATCGCCATTGCCGTGGTCATTGCCGGCGTCGCCATTATGGTGTCGGATTCGCTTGATGGGGAGGTTTCGCCCGTCGGCGATATGCTGGCGCTGTTGATCGCCATCTCGTTCGCCATCGCCACCGTCATCACCCGCCGCAAGGCGCATCTGCGCATGACGCCAGCGGTTTTTCTCGGCGTGGTCATTGCCGCCTGCGTGGCCTCGACGATGGCCGGCCAGTTCAGCACGAGCGTGCGGGATTTTGGCCTGCTCTTTGCACTTGGCGCGGTTAATCTCGGTCTCGGCCTCGCGTTCTTCGTCAGCGGGGCCCGGCTCATTCCCTCGGCGCTGGCCGCGCTGATCAGCACGCTCGAACCAGTGCTCGGCCCGGTCTGGGTCTGGCTCCTGCACAACGAGGTCCCGGCTCTGCGCACGATCATCGGCGGCGCCGTCATCCTGTGCGCACTGCTCATGCATCTCGGCTGGGAATATAGGCGTCAAAAGCGCGTGGCGGCGGTCGTCCGCTAGTCGCAATTTTCCGCACAACAACTGCGCTGCATCATTGAAAATTTCGCACTTGCGCAATTTTCAATGAAAGTGTTGCCTGAAGCCAGTTGACGAACCCTTCGCAATCTAAAAAGGTAGGGCTAACCACGGGAACCCCGGCACAATCAAAGTATTAGTGCCAGCATCATGGAGATATAAATGGGAATAAAAGCTGCTCTGTTGACGGCCACTCTCGCGCTCGGAATTTCCAGTTCCGCTTGGGCGGCGGACCGCGTCGTCAATATCTACAACTGGTCGGATTATATCGATCCGACTATCCTTGAAGAATTCACCAAGGAGACCGGCATCAAGGTCGTCTACGATACCTTCGACTCCAATGAGATTCTTGAAACCAAGCTTCTCGCCGGCGGTACAGGCTACGATGTTGTGGTGCCGACCGCCTCCTTCCTGCAGCGCCAGATTGCAGCGGGCGTGTTCCAGAAGCTCGACAAATCCAAGCTTCCGAACCTTTCCAATACATGGGACGTGATCAACGAGCGCATCGCCACATACGATCCGGGCAACGAGTATTCCGTCGACTACATGTGGGGAACAACTGGCCTCGGTTATAATGTCGACAAGATGAAGGCAATCACCGGCTCTGATGAAAAGCCGAGTTGGGATGTGCTGTTCAAGCCGGAAATGGCGGCAAAGTTCAAGGATTGCGGCATCCATATCCTCGATTCCGCGTCCGACGTCATGCCCTCCGCGCTCGCCTATCTGGGTCTCCATCCCGATAGCAAGGATCCGGATGAACTGGCCAAGGCCGGAGCGCTACTCGAATCGATACGCCCTTATGTCCGCAAGTTCCACTCGTCCGAATACATCAACGCGTTGGCCAATGGCGATATCTGTCTGGCGCTTGGCTATTCTGGCGATATTTTGCAGGCCAAAACCCGTGCCGAAGAGGCAAAGGCCGGGGTAAAACTTGACTACGCCATCCCTGCGCAAGGTGCACAAATGTGGTTCGACGTCATGGCGATTCCGGCCGATGCGCCGCACGTCGCAGAAGCCCATGAGTTCATCAACTACATGCTGAAGCCGGAAGTTGCCGCCAAAGCAACGGATTTCGTGTCCTATGCCAATGGCAACAAGGCTTCTCAGGCTATGATTGACAAGTCGGTTCTTGATAATCCCGCAGTCTATCCAACGCCGGAGGTGCTGGCAAAGCTGTTTACGGTCACGCCCTATGACACAAAAACCCAGCGCGTCGTCACGCGCTTGTGGACGAAAGTGGTCACAGGCCAATAAATTAAAGAGACCCCGGCAGCCAATGCCGGGGTCTTTTGAAATCAAGAACAGAAAAGACCGGGGCAAATCATGAAATCATTGGGAAGTTTTCGCCGCACATTCGCACCTTGGAACGATCCTGCAGCGAAGCCCTTTATCGCCATCGAAAACGTCACCAAGAAGTTCGGTGATTTCGCGGCCGTCAATGATTTGTCCCTCAACATCTACAATCGCGAATTCTTTGCGCTGCTGGGTGCTTCGGGCTGCGGCAAGTCGACTCTCCTGCGCATGCTTGCCGGCTTCGAAGAGCCGACCGCCGGGCGCATTCTCATCGATGGTCAGGATATGCGCGGCATTCCGCCCTATAAGCGCCCGGTCAACATGATGTTCCAGTCCTATGCCCTTTTTCCGCACATGACGGTGGAAGGTAACATCGCTTTTGGCCTGAAGCAGGAGGGCATGGCCAAGGGCGATATCGAGGCGCGCGTCGCCGAAATGCTCAAGCTGGTGAAGCTCGAGCAGTTCGCCAAGCGCAAGCCACACCAGCTCTCCGGCGGTCAACGCCAGCGCGTGGCGCTTGCGCGTTGCGTTGCAAAGCGTCCGAAGGTTTTGCTGCTCGACGAGCCGCTTGGGGCGCTCGACAAGAAACTGCGCGAGGAAACCCAGTTTGAACTCATGGACCTCCAGATGAAGCTCGGCCTGACTTTCGTGGTGGTCACCCACGACCAGGAAGAGGCGATGACCATGGCCGACCGTATCGCTGTCATGGACAAGGGCAAAGTCATGCAGGTGGCAACGCCGGCGGAAGTCTATGAAGCCCCAAACTCGAAGTTCGTCGCCGATTTCATCGGCAATGTGAACATGTTCGAAGGTACCGCTGCCGCAGTCGCCAATGGCAAGATCGACATTGCCGTCGCACCTGAAAACCTGACGATCCGCACCGATGCCGCTTCGAGAAGCTGCACTGTCGGCCAGCCGGTTGGGTTTGCCATCAGGCCAGAGAAAATTCGCGTCAGCCGCAAGCAGCCCGCCGACCCGTCAATCAACTCCGCACATGGGGAGCTTTATGACATCGCCTACTTCGGTGACATGACGGTCTTCCATGTGAAGCTTGAAAGCGGCCGGATCATCAAGGCTGCGAGCCTCAACGCGGTGCGCACGGTCGAAGATCCGCTCGGCTATGACGATACGGTCTGGGTCAACTTCGATACCGACGCCGGTATCGTGCTGACCGCGTGAGGGGGATGATGTCATGCAGAAATTGATATCGTCCGTTGCAGGCCGGCTGGTCATAGCCGTTCCTTATCTGTGGCTACTGATCTTCTTTCTCATCCCCTTCGTCATCGTATTCAAGATTTCGCTGTCTGAAGTCGCGATGGCAATCCCGCCCTATACGCCTGCGTTCAACCTGTCGGCTGGCTGGCAAGCGTTTGCCGATAATTTCTCCCAACTCTCGTGGGACAACTATATCTGGCTGTTGGAGGACCCGCTTTATTACAAAGCCTACATCTCCAGCGTGATCATCGCTGGGGTCTCGACAATACTGACACTGATCGTCGGCTACCCGATCGCCTATGGCATGGCGCGCGCGCCCGCGACGGTGCGGCCGACGCTGCTGATGCTGGTGATCCTGCCGTTCTGGACCAGCTTCCTGATCCGCGTCTATGCGTGGATAGGTATTCTGAAGCCTGAAGGTCTGCTCAACCAGTTCCTGATGTGGGCGCATGTGATCGACACACCGCTCAACATCCTCAATACCAATACAGCCGTCTTTATAGGTATCGTCTATTCCTACTTGCCATTTCTGGTTCTGCCGATTTATTCGGCGCTGGAAAAGATGGACTACTCGCTGGTCGAAGCAGCTGAGGATCTTGGCTGTCCGCCCATACTCGCCTTCTGGAAAATCACCTTTCGCCTGTCAATGCCGGGCGTCATAGCCGGGTGTTTCCTGGTTTTCATTCCTGCGGTTGGTGAATTCGTCATTCCTGACCTCCTCGGCGGATCGCAGACCCTGATGATTGGCAAAACGCTGTGGAACGAGTTCTTCTCCAACCGCGATTGGCCGGTTTCCTCCGCCGTCGCTGTTATCCTTCTGCTGTTGCTGGTCGTGCCGATCGTGCTGTTCCAGCGTGCGGAAGCGCGGGCGCAGGAAAGCGAGAAATAAGATGAACACCACCTGGTCCCGCTTCAACATTGCCTCCCTGGTTTTCGGTTTCGCCTTCCTTTATCTGCCGATCGTCCTTCTGGTCGTCTTTTCGTTCAACGAATCCCGGCTCGTTACCGTGTGGGCCGGGTTTTCGACAAAATGGTACGTCTCTCTCTTCCGCAACCAGAGCTTTATCGATGCGGCTTGGGTAACCATCCGCGTCGGTCTCGTGTCGGCGACTGTCGCGACAATTCTTGGAACACTCGGTGCCTTGGCTATGACCCGCTATACGCGCTTTCGCGGGCGCTTGTTGTTTTCGGCAATGATCTACGCGCCGTTGGTCATGCCGGAAGTCATCACAGGATTGTCGATGCTGCTGCTGTTTGTTGCCATCGGGTTCGACCGCGGACTGTGGACCATGATCCTCGCACACATCACCTTCTCCATGTGCTTTGTCGCCGTTGTCGTTCAGTCGCGACTGGTGACATTCGACCGCTCGCTGGAAGAAGCGGCAATGGACCTTGGAGCAACGCCGGTCACGACGTTCTTCAGGGTAACACTGCCGGTGATCCTGCCGGCAGTGGTCTCTGGCTGGATGCTTGCCTTCACGCTTTCGCTGGACGATCTGGTCATTTCCAGCTTCACCTCGGGGCCGGGCGCGACCACGCTGCCCATGCGCATTTACTCGCAGGTACGGCTTGGCGTGACGCCGGAAATCAACGCCGCTTGTACCATCCTGATTGCCATCGTAGCAGTCGGAGTGATCATTGCGTCGATCGCCAACAAGCGCCGCGAGGTTCAGAAGGCTCGCGACGAACAGGCCGCTGCACGGAACTGACAACTCAAGACAACTTCAGAGCCTGAGATAACAGGTCGAATGCAACTCTACGTTCGTTGTTGCCCACATCAAACCAAGCAATAGATGAGAAATGGCGCTAACGCGCTAACGGTTTGATGGCGAAGCAACAGCACCGGACCAGCGGTGTATCGAGGAAGATAGGCTCCCCCGACTGCGGCAACAGCCTTGCCTCAAACTTGGAGGTGAAACTATGCGGTATCTACCGTTTAGTCTAACCCTTATCGTCAAGAAAACCCGGACGACCTGGTCAGTGACCGTCCGGGTTCATGTCTTTAGATAAGGAACGGAGGGTGAGCGAAAGCTCATCCTCTGCTCCAAGACTATAGCATCTTCTCGCGGGTTTCCAAGAGCGGTCGCTGCCGACTTTCGTCTACTGCGCAATGATTGGCGAGATAAACGGATTGTCCCAGGAACCGCCTATGAAAAAGCGTGTGTGATTGACCGTCGGTTCCGGCTTGGGTGCGTCCGGTGCAGCGCCTGCTGCCGGGGCCGCAGCGGGAACCGGGGCCGCGAAGTCACCTGTGAGCGCCAGGCTTTTACCGATCAACGTCACGATGCCGGCAAAACTCAGCGTGCCGGACTTGGTCTGGATTTGCGCCGTCTCCAGTGCCGCCACCCCATCCATGATGTTCGCCTTGGCCTCGAATTTGTCGAAGGCCAGCCAGGCATCCGTCTTTTCGTTGAGGCTGAAGAAACGGTCCGTCTTGGCTTTGCTCAGGAGGCCGTTGAAATCCAGGCTGCGGATTTGCCCACTGCCGAAGCGCATGGACAGTGTTCCCTTGGCGTTGCCGAGCGCTGTTGACCAACGTGATATCGGACCCTTCAAGACAAGGGACATCGTCCCTTTGCCTAATTGAAAGCGATCACCAAATCCAAGCAGGGAGGCGATCGAAGCACTGTTCACATCCGTGCCGTTGAGGCGCAATTCACCGGTCGTTGCGCCATCCCCCTCATCCGCAAGCTGGAAACTGGCGGCAACCGAACCACCGAACGCCGAGGCCTCGCCGATATCGAACATGGCGCGCCCATTGCGGATTTGTGCCGTTGCCGCGACCTTCGAGAGATCGATCGTCCCGATGGTCGCTTTCTGTGTGGAGACGCGCAGATCGAGATTGAGCAGCTTCAGGAAACCACTGTCGATAACCGCGTCAGCGTTCGTGGTACCATCCGGCAAGGGCATGAAACCTGAGAACACCGAATGAATGTCGAGCGTTTCGAAGGCAAGCGTACCGGTAACGCTGGGTGTTCCCTGATTGAGCACGACCTCGATCACGCCCTTCGCGGGATTGTCGTTCAGTGTTGCGGTCAGCCCGTCCAGTTTCATGCGCGTAGCGGATCCGGAGACGGATGCATCCAGTGCGAAGCTGCCGATGGGGGCGCCAGGAATTGTCGCCATTCTCGACCATTCAAGCGTGCGTCTTAGAGATGGCGAGGTCAGTGAAAGCGTGCCTTCGTAAAACTGGCCCTTGGAGACATTGGCCGATCCGTTGAATGATAGCGTCAAGGGTGTCGAGCTGAGATTGACCTGTAGAGGACTGGTGCCGCCAGCCAGAAGCAACAACGCCCGCGTCGCAGAACTGTCGATTTCCGTTTCTTCGCCGTGCCAGATGGCCTTGCCCTGGAAACTGGCAACACCCGAAGTCTGCGGCCAGTCGAAAACGCCGCTGATGCTCGAAATCTGTTCTTCGGCGCCGTTGATTGGCCGCTTGAAGGTGACCGTCGCGTCTTCGAGCCGCACACGCCCGAACGGTTGCGACGATACCGTGCTCATATCCGGCTTGGCGGGATTGGCTTCAACAGCAACACGCGCTTCCCGGACGACATCGCCGATCCGGCCATCACTCTTGGCAAGGGCTTCGCCGATCTCCGACAGGCTTTTGATCGGTTCGTCGATGACGAATTTTGGCCGCACGATTTTGGTTTCGGTGAATTCGATATTGCCCATCAGCGCGGAAAGTAACGACAGGTCGACTTCGATGCGCTCCGCCTGCATGAATGGTGCGCCTTCACTCTGCCACGGATTGCGGATGGTCACGTCAGCCAGTGAGGCGGCGAATATGGGAAAAAACGATATCTGCGGCGACTGCCGCGACTCGACGCTATAGCCGGTCCAGTTGCTGATTTCCTGAATGAGCCTCGCCCGGATCAGATCCGTGCTGACAAGGTAGGGCAGGGCCGCCAGAACTCCCACGGCAACGAGAGCCAACATCAAGACCGTGGCGAGAAGGTTCCTTGGCCTGTACCAGGACATGAGCGTTTCCGATTTCAGTCCCTTCAGCTGCGTGCTGTAAGGATTTTTGCATTGCCTTCCACGGTTTAGCGATCATGCAGGGCAATTCAAGCCGGTATAGACCTTTTACGATCGATTTGTTGGAAATGACCCGTTTGTGAATTGGCCGTCTATTCTGCAAGAACACGCGTGGACGGAAATGTTATCTCGACCATTGTCCCGCGACCGGGATTGGAGTCGATCGTGAAATTGGCGCGGTTGGCTTCGGCCATCGCCTTGGTCAACGGCAGGCCAAGGCCGGTACCATCGCTGCGAGAATGCTTCGGCGTGGTGATCTGCTTGTAGGGTCGCAGAGCTTGCTCGACCTCTTGCCGCGTCATGCCGATGCCCGTGTCCCGCACGCGCAAAAGCACATCGCCGCTCGCCTCATAGCTTGTGGAGACAATGACCTGGCCGCCGGGCCCGGTGAACCGGATGGCATTGGACAATAGGTTCAAGGCGATCTGGGTGATCGAACGATGGTCTGCGACAATGTCGGGCAGCCGCGATGTCAGGCTGGAGCGGATGATGACACGCTCGCGGTTCGCCTGTGGCTGCATGATCGCGACGGCTTCCGTCAGCGCTTCGTTGAGCGAAACCGCCTCGAAATCCATCTCGACGGCTCCTGCCTCGATCTTTGAAATATCGAGAAGATCGTTGACCAGCGACAGGACATGATTGCCGGAGCGGCTGATATCGTTCAGATAATCGCGGTAGCGTTCGCTGCCGATAGGGCCGAACTTCTCGTCCGCCATCAATTCGGAAAAGCCGATTATGGCATTGAGCGGTGTGCGGATTTCATGGCTGATGCGTGCCAGAAACTCGCTTTTCTGGGCAGACGTGCGTTCGGCCTCGCGTCGGGCGCTGACCAGCTCTTCCTCGGCGCGCTTCCAATGGGTGATGTCACGCAGGACAACACAGTATCCCTTGGAGGCGTCCAGTTTGCCGATCGTCATGAACAGCGGGATGAAGCGGCCTTGGGCTTCACGGCCGATCACCTCGCGCCCGTCATTGAGCAGACTGGCGACGCCATTTTCCGAAAGACTGTTCAGATAATCCATCGCCGCGCGCTGGCTTTCGATGGCGAAGAGCATGGAGAAGGCTTTACCGGTCAACTCCTCCGGCTCGTAGCCGAAGAGCGCAGCGGCGGAATGGTTGACGGAGCGGATCGAACCGGCTGAATCGAGCAGGATCACGCCGTCGGTCGCCGTATCGAGAATGGCGCTGAGCTCATCGATGCGCGTCTGCAGAAGCTGGCGTTCGCTCATCTCGAAATGATCGGCAGTCGGGGCTTGCGGCGACAATGCGAGCAGTAGCGCGCGCTCGCCATTCTCGGTTGCTTCGTCCCAGCGGACCGCCTGCAGATGCGCCTGAACCCGCGTCACCGAGCCATCGCTGCGGCGAAGGTTCATGCCAGCTTCGTCGTCATCGCCGCTATCGCCAGTTTCATCGGCGAAGAGGATGCTCAAGCCGCCCGCATCGTTGATCGCTTCGGCAGACGCATACAATATGCTCTCCAGCAGCGCGGGATTTGCATAAAGTATCTGGCCCTGGCGGTGGATCAGGACCGGCAAGGGCAGGGCGGCGAGAATGGACGTGTCGACACCCTGCCGCGCCTGTTCGCGAATGTTGACCGCAAAATCCTCGGGCCGGGCGAGTTCGTTCTTGCTATCGCTTTCCGCAACGGCATAGCCCGGACCGACCACTTCCGCATCCGGAACCTTGGGCTTCATCGTTGAAGCCGGCGTTGCAGCAGGCCCGGGTTCTGCGTCGCTACTGCTCTTCGGGCCGTCGCCAAGCACTTCGCGGCGCAGCCTTTCGGCAATTTCGCGAAATGCATTGCGTTCGGCATCGTTCAGCCGTCCGTCGTCGCGTGAGGGCCGTTGCGTCTTGAGCGGAATGATGTTGCCTGTCGCATCCGGTGTGATTTCCAGCGCGGGTTTTTCCCCGTTGAACACATCTACGGCGGACTGTACGTCGTTCAATATCTTGCCTGCTGCTTTCGGATCGGCTGTGACATCGCCCATGCGGGCCACGCCAAACCCCCGGAAACCCAGGAACGCCCGCTCACGCGAATAGATCGGCAGCGCAGCAAGCTCGATCGGCACGCGCAGGTCGGTGCCTTGGATAGGCCATAGCACCGTCCGTCCCGACCAAGTGTCGCGACGCTCAAGAAGCGCGGCGATTTCCTCGTTGTCGTCGAACCCATGGCTCGCCGCCACCGCCCGGAAAGATCTGCCGATGATCGACGCCGATTGCGGTCCGACAGCGGCCGAGAATTCTGGTGATATCTCGCTGAAATTCGCCTGCGCGTCGACCTTCCAGACAAAGCGTACAGGCGCCTCGGATGGTGCGTACTGGAATACGCCCGAGGGTGTTGCCGTGTCATTAAATGATGGCTCGAGTGCAAGGGAGGTCTGAGGCTCTGCCGCTGCATGATCTATCTGCGCATCGGCAATGGGCGCCTCGGGCACAACGTCAAGTTCAGGCTGCGGGTGGTCAATCTCGCTTGTCTGCACGTCCACAATCTCCGGCTCGATCGCAAACAGCAGATGCATTGCGGGACTGTCCGTCAGTCTCGCAATCCCGGTGGGTACAGCGCCGCTCACTGTTTGTACCGGGCGCTTGACCAGGCGGTCGCGCTCGAGCCGCACCTCCCGTACGAGATCGCCGAGGATCTTGTCATTGAATCCGAGCCTGGCAAACTGCTGCGATGCGGCGATCACGCCGCCATTGGCGTCGATCATCGCCGCATGCGTTGTCCGGTCGCCAAAGCCCTTGATTGCCAATGCTGCGATCTGCTTTCCGGAGCTTGCCCGATCAGCATTGGCGATGGAGAGAAGGATGGCCTGTTCGCCGCGCGGCAGTTTCAGATCGCTCGCCTGGAATGTCAGGATGCTGCTGGAAAGCCCAAAGGCAACGCGCAACGAAACCGTGCGTCCATGACCGATGGCCGGAAAACCATCCAGCGCCATGAGTTGTCGCCGTGCCTGTATGCCGAGCACTGCTCCGCCACCCAGTATCTCGTCGATCGACGCATAGCCAAGCATCGACGCACCTTGGCCATTGGCCCAGATGACGTTCTGCAGATCCTGCGATATCACGACGAGCGCATCGCCATTGGCAAAATGCTCGCGGATCTCGTCGAGGACGGCGATGTCGATGAATGGATAAGTTCCAGACGCCATATGTTGACCAGCATGCTCCGATCGAACAGTCGCATCCTCGCGATGTTCTTAAGACTTTGTTAATAATGATCCAGCCGTCACTCGTCCACTCGCAGCCCTCTATCTTACATGTCTTTCTCTTGGTTTAGTTAACTTCCGTCACGCCAATACAACCGTCCACATAATAATTTCGATTTAGAAACAGGCGCTCGATTGTGCACTGCAAAATAAATGTTGCAACGCACCATATTTTGAATTATATAGGGGTCATGAAATCAGCTGCAGAGACGAATGACCATCTGCACCAAGGAAGGAACCTGTTATGAGCAAGACCACCAAACAGACTGCCGATGCGTTCTCGATCCCTACTTTCGATGCAACCGCTGTAACCGACCAGGTTCGCGAATTCACCGAAAAGGGCGTTGCTCAGTCCAAGGAAGCTTATGCCAAGATCAAGGATCAGGCCGAAGCTGCTCAGAAGACGCTTGAAACCACTTTTGAAACTGCCCAGTCGAATGGTGCCGCTCTTTCGCTCAAGGCATTGGCTGCATTCCGCGCCAACACCGAAGCCGGCTTCGCTCACATCGAAGCGCTGATCGGCGTGAAGTCCTTTGGCGAAGTGATCGAACTGCAGAGCGCATTCGTTCGCAAGCAGGCTGAAGCCATCTCCGGTCAGGCCAAGGAATTCCAGGCTGTTGCTTCGAAGGCCGTTGAAGAAATCTCCGCACCGGTCAAGTCGGCTGTCGAGAAGGCAATCAAGGACGTCAAGGTCGCTTAGTCAGCGACTTGACGCAAGAAATACCCCGACGGCACTCCTCCTCCCGGCCGTAGGGGAAGCAAGACTTCATGGCTCCTCCCGCCTGGTCTTGCACTGATGGAAAAAGGCCGGATCCTCCCCCGGCCTTTTTCTTTTTTTGGTTTGTTCCTGTCTTTGTTGCATCGAACACTTGCAAAAAGCGTCAATCCTTCGTATGTGACGCCTGTCAAAAATATGACGGTATGCGGTCGTAGCTCAGTTGGTTAGAGCGCAGGATTGTGGCTCCTGAGGTCGGTGGTTCGAGCCCACCCGTCCGTACCATTTTTCAGTAGTAATTCCCGTCCAATTTGCTCTAGCTTCCATGGCCTGTTCGTTTCGCGATGAAACGCGCAATCGCAGGGCCTGTCAAAAGTACGACGATGAAACGCGATGTTTGCATCGCCATGACGAATGCCACGTCGACATCGCTGGACGCCGCAATGATCGCAACGGAATCAGCACCGCCGGGACTGGTCGCCAGATAAGCCGTCAGCGGGTCCACGTCGGCCACCCATACGAGAATGGCGGCAATTCCTCCGCAAATCGCAATCAAGGTCAGGATAGAGGCGACGACGCGTGGCAGGGCACGCGCTGCATGAACAAGAATGGGTCGTGTGAAGCGCGAGCCAATATTCCAGCCGACGAGCGCGTAGCTCGCAGCAAGCAGCCAGGGCGGCAATACGATCTCCATCATACCTGTGTTTTGCAGAACCACACCCACGACAAGCGGCACCAGAAGCGGCCCAGCAGGGATGCGCAGTCGCACGGCAAGTAAACTTCCAAGCACTATGAGTATCAAGGTTTGTGCAAGACCAAGCCAGGGAACGGACGGGAACCAGACGATTTCCGGCACCCGAGCCGCTGGAGCTGTGACCCATATACTCGACACGGCCGAGGCGACGATTGCCACAAAGACCACGCGTAGATATTGCATGAATGCTACCAGGCGGATGTCTGCACCAAAAGCCTCGGCCATCAGCGTCATCGCCGAAGCTGCGCCGGGAGATGAGCCCCAGATGGCGGTCGTACCGGGCAAGACCTGCCAGCGTGTCAGCAACCAGCCGAGCGCGTTGCTTGCCATAAGAACCGACCCGATGACCACCAGGAAGAGGGGCCAGTCGTGCAGCATCTCGGCAAGCGCTGCGGGCCGAATACTGAGCGCGATCAGGCAGCCGATCACGCCTTGAGCGACAATGAAAGGACGCATCGGCAGTCGGATCGAACCGCCCGCTGCAGCCACGGCAATGGCTGCAGCCATCGGCCCAAGCAGCAGCGCCGCCGGCAGATGAGTCGCGTGGAGAAGCAAGAAGAACAGGATCGACAATCCGAGCAAAATCGCCCACTGCAACCCAATGCCGCGACTGCTCAATCCGCCGCCAAGGATGCGGCCGATCCATTCAGGAACATTCATTGGGAACCGTTGGAGAGCCGGGAGAGGCGCTGCGTATTGAGACGACGTTGCCGAAGCGGCATACATGAGCGGAGCTTTTCGCCTTTGTGGAAGCCATTTGGAAAAGCATCACTAACTATCATCGCCCCAATGTCCCGCCAGCCTCAACAAAGTTGGCCGCAGGATAATCTTCTGTTGCGCGCCGTCCACCCCTGTTTAGCGTATTTGATCCTTGGAAAAATCCGCAAAACTGCTATGTTCGTCTTGGAGCGGGGACGAACTTTCGTCCGCCCCCATTCCTCATTTCATAAAATGAACCCGGAACGAGACTTGCCAGCCTGTCCGGGTTCTTTTTATGATGAGGGTAACGCTACATGGTGTGAACCACATCGCTTTACCTCCAAGTTGGAAGCAAGGCCGTTGCCGCGGTCGAAGTGGCCAATCGCCTTCGATGCACCGGCTGGCTCGGTGCAGACTGCGTCTGCTCCCAAACTGAATTCACGTCGATTCATCGCTTGCTTCATGAGCCAAGGCAACGAACGCCGGGTTGAAACGCTTTGCAAACAATCGGTTGCACGGTTGTCCTTCTGCGTTCAACGAAAGAGCCAGAAACACAGGGCATTTGAAACTTGGAAAAATCCGCAGAACTGCTATGTTCGAGCTTGGAGCGGGGACGAACTTTCGTTCGCCCCCATTCCTCATTTCATAAAGTGAACCCGGAAAGACATTGACCAGCCTGTCCGGGTTCTTTTTATGATGAGGGTAACGCTACATGGTGTGAACCACATCGCTTTACCTCCAAGTTGGAAGCAAGGCCGTTGCCGCGGTCGAAGTGGCCAATCGCCTTCGATGCACCGGCTGGCTCGGTGCAGACTGCTTCTGCCTCCAAACTGAAATGCTCTCACTTCATCGCTTGGTTGAGGCATCGGCGCCACGAACGTCCGGTTGAAACGTTTCGCAAACAATCGGTTGCGCGGTTGCACAGCGGCTGGCGATGTTCCGCTTTTACTGTTTGCGGCCCTTGATGTTTCATGCGAATGAAACGCCATGCGCATATTGCTCGTAGAAGACACGCATGATGTGGGGGAGGCAATCGCCAGGCGTTTCGAGGCGACAGGGCATGCCGTGGACTGGGAAACCAATGGGCGGGCTGCAGCCGAAATCATCGATTTCACCGAATATGCACTGATCATTCTCGATGTCATGTTGCCAGGCATGGATGGCTTTGAAATCCTCAAACGCATCCGCAAATCGGGCAATGCGGTTCCCGTCCTTATCCTGACCGCGCGTTCTGAGATTGACGACCGGGTTGGAGCGCTTGATCTTGGAGCAGACGACTATCTGGTAAAGCCGTTTGACTTCCGTGAATTGGAGGCGAGGGCGCGCGTTCTGATGCGCCGCCACACCGGAGGCGAGGCCACCAATCTGATCAAATGCGGTGATATCGCCGTCGATCGCGGAACGCGATCCGTGCACATCGGCAAGCGCGAAGTACAGCTCAAGCGGCGTGAACTGACCCTGCTCGAAGTTCTCGTTGCACGGCCGGGTCGCGTCTTCAGCAAGGATGAACTGCTCGATCAGATTTTCGGTTTCGACGAAGCGGCGAACGCCAATGCGATCGAACTTTATATAGGCCGTTTGCGCAAGAAGCTGGAGGGTGCCAAAGCGCACATCGTCACCGTGCGCGGGCTCGGTTATCAGCTGGTACCTGGCGATGCGCCCTGAACCGCTCCAACACGGCCCGTCTTTGTTCGGGCGTCTTGCCCGGCGCATTTCGTTTGTCCTTTTCATTGGAGCTGCGCTGCTCGTCACCGCCGCCTGGTACTATGCCGAAACTGCGGCGAACAAGGCCTATGATCGCCTGCTCGTTGGCGCGGCGTTGCAGATGGCGGAAAGTCTTTCGGTCGAGGATGGAATATTGACTGCGCGTCTGCCGACCTCTGCGTTCGAACTGCTCGGCCTGGCGGATCGCGACCGGATTTTCTACCGCGTCATCGATACGCATGGCCAGACCTTGACCGGGTATGACGATCTCAAGACACCGACGCCACTGGAGCGTGCGCAAGATCCTCTGAGCGTGGAAGAGGGCGTCTACAAGGATGAGCCTGTGCGCATCGCCCATGCGACCCGGATCCTCGCCGATCCTGCAGTCTCTGGTCGTGCCTATGTCATCGTAGCCCAGACGAATGAGGCGCGGTTGGCTTTGACCCGCGAGCTCACGCTGCGCGCGACGATCCTCGTCTTCATCATGAGTCTGTTGGCTTTCGCTGGTGCCATGCTGGCGATCCGCTATGCGCTGCAGCCGGTGGAACAGTTGGGGACGGAAGTCCGTGGCCGTGATCCGCATGATCTGACGCCGGTTACAGTCGACGTGCCGCGTGAGCTTGATCCCTTTGTCAGCTCGATCAACCATTTCATGGGAAGGCTTAATGAACGCGTCGATCTGTTGCAGCGTTTCATTGCCGATGCCGCACATCAGATACGCACGCCATTGACTGCGCTGACGGCGCAGATCGATCTTCTGGGGACCGGCAAACTCGACAAGGCGGGCCGCCAGCATTTTAATCGGGTCAAGGAAAGGACAAGCGAACTCTCCCGGCTGACCAACCAGTTGCTCAGCCATGCGATGGTGATTCATCGCGCCGATTCCGTTCAGCAGGAGCCGATCAGCCTTGTCGATGTGGCGAGGCGCGCCTATCGGGTCGCTATTCCGGTCACGGTCGATCCGGATATCGTCATTTCTTTCGAAGCGCCGGATGACCGGCCTTTCGTTCTCGGCGACGCAGTCAGCCTGCGCGAAGCCATTGTCAACGTCATCGACAACGCTTTGCGGCATGGTACGGATCAACGGCTGGAGGTGCGGGTACGCGCCACCGGCACGCAAGCCTTTGTCGAGGTCGAGGATGATGGTCCCGGCATCCCGCCTGAAAGCTGGGAGAAGGCGACGCAGCGCTTTGCCACGTCGAAATCGCATGAAGGCAGCTCCGGTCTTGGCTTCGCCATTGCCCAGGAAGTGGCAAATGCTCATGGCGGCACCTTGAGCTTTCGCGCGCGCGACGAAAAGGGTTTTACCGTGGTTCTGACCCTGCCGCTGTACAAAGGAGTGGCGAAATGATCCGGGTGAGTTTCGCGCTCTTGATGGTTGGTTTGACCGCGGCACAAGCGTTGGCTGCTGAAAGCAACAAAACGCTGTTTCCAGCCGTCCAGCCGGACGCAGGCACGCTGACGATCTACTCGACGACAGACCTGGCCGCGATAAAGCCGCTGATTGAGGATTTTCAGAAATCGTCGCCGGATGTGTCGATCGACTATAATGAATATCTGACCAACGAACTGAATGCCCTGGCCAGCGAAGCCTGCCGCAAGCAGGAACCGCTCGGCGATCTGCTCTTGTCGTCATCGGTCGACCAATTGCTCAAGCTCGCCAATGATGGCTGCGCCGCGGCGCATACGTCGCCCGAAACCCTTCGCGTTGCAGACTGGGCCAATTGGCGCGACGAGGTCTTCGGCTTCACCTATGAGCCGGCGGTTTTCGTCTATAACAGGAGCAAGGTTCCGCCCGCCGAAGTCCCCCGTACCCATGTCGAACTCGCAGACCTCTTGCGTGAGCGGCTCGACTATTATCGCGGCCGTGTCGGCACCTATGATATTCGCCTGTCCGGGATAGGTTATCTTCTCGCCTTCAATGATGCGCGGCAAACCACGACTGTCTTCGGCCGCCTGCTGGAAAGCATGGCGCGCGCCTCCGCTGTCGCCCGTTGCTGCACGGGCGAAATCCTCGAGGAGGTCGCCAAGGGCAATCTCTACATCGGTTACAATATGCTCGGTTCCTATGCTTATGACGCGGCGCAGCGCCATCCGGAATTGGGCGTGGTGGTGCCGCGCGATTATACGCTCGTCTTGAGCCGTGGTGCGCTTATCCCGAAAGGTGCACAGCGAGCAGATCTCGGCGCACGGTTCCTCGATTACCTCCTGTCGGAGCGCGGCCAATCCGTGGCGCGAACCAATGCGTTCTATTTCACGGAAAGTGGTGAACTGCCGCCCGGCGTCGACGGTCCGCAAAATTTGAAAGAGTCCGGAGTTGCCCAGCCGATCCGCATCGGCCCGGCTCTGCTCGCGGTGCAGGACAGGGCACAACGCCAACGTTTCATCGAGGATTGGTCGCAATCTCTGATTGAATTGAACAGTCCCGCCTGGACGCGAGAATAGCAAACCCGATCTTGGACGGCGGATCGCAATACCGGGACAATTTCTCTGCAAGAATATTCAATTCTCACATAAGAAGCCCCGATTCTGACGCATGAATCATCGAATCTGGAACGAAATTTTCAACTCCGGCGAGAAAAATGGTTGTGGCGACGCGAACAATTAAAAGAGCGAGCCTTGCGAACCAGCCGGAACAGGGGGCTTTTTGGCAGGAGCGGGACGCTCTGTTTTCGGCTGCGATCGACGTTCGTCGCCATCTTTTGCGACAGCGTGTACGTCACCGTCCTGGAACTTGAGAGTAAGGTCATCGCCGCTTGTAACAGCGCCCGCTCGCTTGATCGGCATGCCTGAGGGGTCGAGGACAACGGCGAAGCCGCGTTCCAGAACCCCTTGATATGACAGGGTTTTGAGCAGGCGCTCGAGTTCGCCACTGCGCCGTTTCGCGCCGTCGATCAGCAGATTGACGGCTTGGACCTGACGCCGGTCCAGCTGTTGCAGATCCTGGCGGTCTTTCTGTGCCAGCCGTGCGGCAGGTTCAATCGAAAGCCGTGCGGCTTGCCGGTCGAAAACTGCGCGCCGCTGGTGCAGAAAAGCTGCAAGACAACGCGGCAGTTGGCTGTCCAAGCGCTTGATTTCAATTCGCTTTTCGCGGATCTTCTGTTCAAGAAGGCGCGGCGATAATTGCCTGGCGCAGCCGTCGAACTCGCCGCGTTTCTTCTGCGTATTCGCCTGTAAGGCACGGCCCAAACGGCCTGCGGTTTCGTCGAAGTGTCGGCGCGGAAGTGCAAGCAGCTGGTCAGCTGAGGGCAGGGCGCGGGCAAGCGCCCGCTGCGCCTGACGACGGCGATCGAGATAGCGCGACATGCCCGAGGCAAGCCGGGCGCCAAGCGTCGCGATCTGTGCCTTAAGGTCTGCCTTGACCGGCACAGCCATCTCTGCAGCACCGGTTGGCGTTGGTGCGCGAACGTCGGCGGCAAGGTCGATCAGCGTCCAGTCGGTCTCGTGACCGACCGCAGAAATGATGGGAATTTGCGATGCGGCGACAGCGCGCACGACGGCTTCATCGTTGAATCCCCAAAGGTCTTCAAGGCTGCCACCGCCACGCGCCACGATCAGAACATCGGGGCGAAGAAGAACGCCACCTCGTTCTAACCCATTGAAACCATTGATCGCATTGGCGACTTCAGCGCCGCAAGTCTCGCCCTGTACACGTACCGGCCAGACCAGAACATGCAGCGGGAAACGGTCGGTGATGCGGTGGATGATGTCGCGGATGACAGCGCCGGTCGGCGATGTGACAACGCCGATAATGCGCGGCATGAAGGGCAGCCGCCGCTTGGCCGCGGGATCGAACAACCCCTCTCCACCAAGCTTGCGCTTGCGTTCCTCCAACAGTGCCATCAGCGCTCCGGCGCCGGCCGGTTCCATCTGCTCGATGACGATCTGGTATTTGGAAGAGCCCGGATAAGTCGTCAATTTGCCCGTGGCGATGACTTCCATGCCCTCTTCCGGCTGGAAGCGCAAACGGCTCATGGAACCGCGCCAGATTACCGCCTCGATGCGTGCCTTATCGTCTTTCAGCGAGAAATAGGCATGGCCAGACGAATGCGGGCCGCGATACCCGGAAATCTCGCCGCGGACCCTTACGTGCCCAAAGGTATCCTCGACCGTGCGCTTCAACGCGCCGGATATTTCAGAGACGGTATATTCGGCAACATTCGACGCAGATTCGGGCTTTTCGCTCATGCGTTATTCCTAGTCCCCCTGCCGTCAGGGTCAAGCCTCGGCAATCCTTGATTGCACCATTGCAAGCCTCAGGAATATCGCCTATCCGCAAGAGTTGGAAAAAGGGGAAATCCACATGCCAGCAGATGTCGCCGCTACTTCTAAAGGTTTGAAATTACGTCATTATCTGCTGATAGGGGCTCTTATGATTGCTGCCGCTGCAGCGATCTTGCTCTGGATGGGCCGCAACCCGATATGTACTTGCGGCACAATAAAGTTGTGGGTTGGTGAGACGAATTCATCAGATAATTCACAGCATATCGCCGATTGGTACACGCTCTCGCATATTATCCATGGCTTCCTGTTTTACGGTATTTTCTGGCTTGTCGCCCGTAGATTGCCCATCGGTCAGCGTCTGCTGATGGCTATCGTCGTCGAGGCCGCATGGGAGATTTTTGAAAACACCGACATGGTCATCAATCGTTACCGCGAAGCCACGATCGCGCTCGGCTATACCGGCGATAGTGTTCTGAATTCCGTCAGCGATATATTGTTCATGGTACTAGGCTTCTTCTTCGCAGCCAGAGCCCCGCTCTGGCTGACGATCGTGCTGGCGATCTTCTTCGAGCTGCTGGCTGGCTGGGTCATACGCGACAACCTAACCCTGAACATCGTCATGTTGCTCTATCCCCTGGACGCAGTGAAGGCATGGCAGGGGGGAATGTGATCACCAGCCAGGAACGAGCTCCGCTGCACGGACTTGGCGCAAACGCTGATTTGCCATGAGCGGCGCCGAAGCCTGGCTCACGCTGACGGGAGAGGGCATCGACAGATTGTCGAGACTTTCGACAATGTGCTGTGCCAGCGCATCGACGATCGCGGAGGGCTTGGTGTGACCGCGCATGATGCCGATACCGAATTCCGGCAAGCGGCCAAAACCATCGGCCTCCGTCAAAACACGCATTCCCGGACGCAAGGCGCACTCCGGCAGGATTGAGACAGCAAGGCCCGCCAGCACTGCCGCCGCCAAGACGGTAGCCGACCAGCTTGTGAAGAGAATGCGATAGTCATGGTGCATGCTGTCCAGAACATCCACTGCGGCAGCGCGCCAGATACAGGTCGGGCGACCGACTGCCAGCGGAAGTACTTGTTCTTCATGCACATTATGGTGGGCTGAGGTAACCCAAAGCAGCTGTTCGCTACGCACAACTTCTGAGCGCCGTTGCTCGTCGCACTGGGTTACGAGTGCAATATCCAGTTGCCCCTTGCGGATCATCTCGTCGAGATTGACGGTGGGCTCGCAGACAACCGATAGCTCGACGCGGGGATTGGAACGGGAAAATCGCGCCATGATTTCCGGCAGAAAACGGTCGGCATAATCGTCTGGTGTGCCGATGCGTATGTGTCCCTGCAGCTGCGTATCATCAAAAGCGGCGATGGTTTCGTTGTTGAGTTGCAGCATCCGCCGTGCATAGGCCAGCAGGCGCTCGCCATCTTCCGTCAATCGATTGGTGCGGCCATCGCGCTCGAAAAGCGATTTGGACACGCGCTCTTCCAGCCGGCGCATCTGCATGGAAACGGCGGATTGGGTCTTGTTCACCTTGTCGGCAGCTCTCGTAAAACTACCTAGGTCGGCAATAGCCGTGAATGTCTGCAACTGGTCGAGATCAAGCGGTGCGTTCATGGCAATGTTCCCGGAATGGTTGATCCATCATTATTATTGAAGGTTTACATTAAAAACATTCGTTTGAATAATCAATTATTATGCATCATTCTGCAAATGTTCAGGAAGCGTCGGTGTCCTACGAGTGGTTCAAGGGATAACGCGGCGTGGTGCGCGGAAAATGGTTTTCGCGCGGTTTAACTTTCTTGATCGCCCTTCAAAAGGAGTAACGGCGATGACGACGACAACGAGAATGACTGAAGTAAACGGTTTCACCCGCACGATCGCAACCTTTGCGTCGCAGGCTGCCAACTTTGTCAGGCAAGTAATCGTCGCACGTCGTAATCGCAAAACGATTATGAGCCTCGGCGAGTGGAATGACGAAATGCTGCATGATATCGGCGTTACCCGTGCCGATCTTCATTCTGCTATTGGCACCTCGCTTCTTGACGATCCGAGTGAACGATTGGGCGCCTTGGCCGATGTAAGGTCGCGTGTTCGCGCTGCCCGCTCGATCATCTAAGGCTGACGATTTGACTGTTTAGCAGGCGCCCATTCACGCCGGAATCCCCTCCCGGCGTCTCGCCTGCCTCCTGCCCGGCCCACATTGCATATGCAAGTGGCCGGGCTTTTTCTTGCCGGTTCTTCAGCGGTAGCGATCCATACCGCGTTTATATTGGTCGAAGATGGATTCCAGACCTTTCTGATACTGATCGTTCGTCTGTTTGCCCGTATCGAACATCTGGCCGAGGATGTCTTTCAGAGGATTGTCCGACGGGGTTGAGGGCGCCGTTCTTTGCTGCGCCTGCGGCTGTGGCTGAGGTGATTGAGGTGCTGGACGCTGCTGCGCACCGCCACCGAATATCTCTCCGAAAATCTGGCCCAAGGGGTTGTCGCCAAACGGATTTTGCCCTTGCGCTGTCTCTTGAGGTGCATTGCCCTGGGGCATGCCACGCGGCGTGGGTGTTTGCGGCGCTGCGGACCCACCAGCGCCTTTCATCATTTCCTCGAATATTTTCCCCAGCGGATTATCACCGAACGGGTTTTGTCCCTGGGCCGTATCCTGAGGTGCTGCGTCTTGGGGAACTCTGCCACGCGGTGCCGGAGCTTGCTGCGCCGCGCCGCCAGCACCCTTCATCATCTCTTCGAATATTTTGCCGAGCGGATTGTTTCCCATTGGATTGCCCTGGCCTTGCGGCTGCGCCTGTCCTCCAGCACCTCCGCCGAGCATGCTTTCCAATATCTGTCCCCATGGGTTGCCGCCTGCGCCAGGTGCACTCTGCTGAGGGGCGGACGGTTGACCGCCGCTCTGGCGCATCATCTGCTCGATGAGGTCGCCGATAACATTGCCACCGCCAAGCCCGGCCGCAGCAAACTGGCCGGTCGATTTCTTGTACAGACCACCCATCATCATGGAGGCGACCACCGGCAGCATCTGTTTTAGTGTATCCGCGCCAACCCCGGAGACTGCCGAAGCATGATCGGCAACGGCTCGCGACAGGTCTTTCGACCCGAAGAGCTGATCGAGAACATTCTTGCCGTTGGCAATGCCCATGGGGTCGAAAGCTGCTTGCGGATTATCAAAATAATTGACCTGGCGACCCGAAGACAGCGATTGGACGAAGCCGCCAAAGCCCATTGGATCGGCAGCATTTCTCTGCAATCCCTGGGAAAATGCGGGCATCAATGCCTCGAGGGCGGCAACGGTTTGCTGCTGGGAGAGATTGAACTGGTTTGAAAGGGCATCGACTGTTTGTCCGCCCTGTGCCTTCAAAAACATGTCTACGAGATTCATGGCGCCGATCCTCCTCCGGGCTGATGCGCGAAGGAAGATTAGCGCCGTAGTAATGAGGACTTCAATACTTTTCTCTCGTTAGAAATATTTCGCCAGATTGTTGCGAATACGCTGCAGCGGATCGACTGCCGGATCACCAGCCGCAAATTTCCGGTCGGTGATCTTTTCATAGGCCTGAATATAGACCTGCGTCGTCGCGTCGATCACGTCTTCCGGTATCTCCGGGATATCGTCCTTGTAGGGATCGCAACGTTCTACCACCCAGTTACGCACGAAATCCTTGTCGAAACTGACCGGCCGCTTACCGGGTGCGTGGCTGTCGGCAAACCAATAGCGGCTGGAATCCGGTGTATGGATTTCATCGGCCAGCACTATTTTACCTTCATCGTCAGTGCCGAATTCATATTTCGTGTCAGCAAGGATCAAACCGCGGCTTGCGGCGATCTCCTGACCCCGCGCGAAAAGCTTCAGCGCGTAGCCAGTAATCGTTTCCCACTGCTCCTCGGTGAGAAGCTGTTGTTTCAGGATATCCCCAGCGGTCAGCGGTTCATCGTGGCCGCCATCGAAGGCCTTTGAGGTCGGTGTGATGATCGGCGCTGGCAGCTTTTCATTGTCCTGCATCCCATCGGGAAGGGTGAAGCCGTACATTTCACGCTTACCTGCCTTATAGAGCGTCAGTATCGACGTTCCGGTTGTTCCGGCAAGATAACTGCGCACGACGATTTCGACCGGCAGGATGGTCAGCTTGCGGCAAACCAATACGTTGGGATCTGGATACTCGATGACGTGATTGGGGCAAATATCCTGCGTCTGTTCAAACTGGAAACGCGCCGTTTGCGTCAGCACCTGACCCTTCAGTGGTATGGACGCAAGAATGCGGTCAAACGCGCTGATACGGTCTGTGGCGATGATAATGCGCCTTCCATCCGGCAGATCGTAATTCTCTCGAACCTTGCCTTTGTAGTAGTTCGGCAATTCTGGAATATAGGCTTCGGACAGCGCTTTGTATTTTGGCATGGTTTAGAAATCCGCATGAATGATGTAGCTCCCGCATAACACAGATAATGGGCAGCGGGAGTCACAATTGTAATGCTTGGCTCAACGTCCGCCAGTTACGTCAAGGATGGCCCCAGTCACATAGGATGACTCGTCACTCAAGAGCCACACAATGGATTGGCCGACTTCATTGGCAGTACCAGCACGACCGAGTGGAGCGGTAGCCCCAAGACGCTGCGCCCGGTCCGGTTGGCCGCCGCTGGCGTGAATATCGGTCTCGATCAGTCCCGGCCGGATAGCGTTGACGCGGATACCCTCCGCTCCGACTTCCTTGGACAGGCCGATCGTCAGCGTATCCATGGCACCTTTCGATCCGGCATAATCAACATATTCGCCTGGCCCGCCGAGCCGTGCGGCAGCAGAGGACAAAAGAACGATCGAACCGCCATTGCCACCACGTGAGCGGGCGAGGTGGCGTACGCCCTCACGTGCGCAGACATAGGCGCCAAGCACGTTCACGTCGAAGATGCGGCGCATACGTTCAATGTCCATATCCATCAGTCGCGAGCCAGGAGCAACAATGCCCGCATTAACCACGACACCGTCAAGCGGGCCGAGTTCGGCCGCCTGTTCGAACATGGAGATGACATCGGATTCGACAGCAACATCGCCTTGAATGGCTTTTGCCTTGCCGCCCGCTGCTATGATGGCCTCAACCACTTCGTCGGCAGCTGCTTTATTGCCCACATAATTGACGCCCACCGACCAGCCCCTCTGACCTGCAAGAATTGCCGATGAGCGGCCGATGCCGCGGCTGGCGCCGGTAATCAGAATGGTTTTGGTCATGGCCGATCCTCGCGTTGACTAATAAGCATATTCCAGAAATGCCGGCTCAACGGAACTGCCCCAAGCAGTATTATACTGCGACAGCATCTGTTCGGCCGATGTTGTTCCACGCGCGACAACTTCCTCCAGCGATGAGAGATAGTGTGTTTCGTCGAAGCCTTCGCTGTTGAGCTTTGCCCGGTTCTTCAGGCCGAGACGCGAAATCGCCAGCACGTCACGTGATATTTCATGCACCGACCGATTGCGCAGCGTGGCGCGCAGGCCTTTCGCCGGAACCTCGTCGCGCAGCGCCTGTACTTCCGGGTAGGTCCAGTCATAGGTCATGGCCTCTGCTGCATCCAACGCCTCGGCATCGTAGAGCAGCCCAACCCAGAAGGCCGGGAGCGCGCAAATGCGCCGCCAAGGTCCGCCATCGGCGCCACGCATTTCGAGGAAGCGCTTCAGTCGCACTTCCGGAAACAGGGTCGACAAATGATTTGTCCAGTCGCCCATGTTCGGTATGCCTTCCGGGATGGAATCCTTCAGAGCGCCGTTCATGAATTGACGGAATGTCACGTGGGTACAATCATGGTAGCGGCCATGGCGCATGACAAAATACATGGGCACATCGAGTGCCCATTCGACGTAGTCGGCAAAGCCGAAATTCTCATTGAAGATGAATGGCAGAACGCCAGAGCGATTGTTGTCCGTGTCGCGCCAGATGTTGGAGCGCCAAGACAGAAGACCGTTCGGCCTGCCCTCGGTGAAAGGCGACATGGCGAACAGGGCCGTCGCGATGGATTGCAACTTCACCGAAACCTGCATCTTGCGGCGCATATCCGTTTCGGACGAGAAGTCGAGGTTCACCTGGATCGTGCAGGTGCGATACATCATGTTCAGGCCGTCCTTGCCGACTTTCGGCATATAGTTGGACATGATGTTGTAGCGCGATTTCGGCATGCGCGGCGTTTCGGCGAGCGTCCATTTGGGGCTACCGCCAAGACCAAGGAAACGAATGCCAAGCGGCTCTGCGATTTCGCGCACCTGCGCCAGATGCGCGTTGGATTCGCGGCAGGTCTGATGAATGGTGAGAAGCGGCGCACCGGAAAGCTCGAATTGCCCGCCCGGCTCCAGCGAGATCGCGCCTTGACCAGTTGGCTCGACGAGGCCAATGATATTGCCTTCGTCGATGATCGGCTCCCAGCCGAGCTTGGACTTCATGCCTTCCAGGATGGCACGAATTCCGCGGGGTCCTTCATAGGGAACCGGGCTGTTGTCTTCCGTGTAAAATGGGAACTTCTCATGCTCCGTGCCGATGCGCCAGTCGGACTCCGGCCTCGATCCCTGAGCAAGATAGGTAGCCAGTTCTTCGGTGCCGGTGATCGGTGTTTCGTCTGTCGTATCGCGCGCCATGGATGGTGCTTTCCGAGATGATGAGATTGTCGCGCGTGATTGACCGTTTTCGTGCAGGAGCGCAAGCAAATTTCGCTTATGGTCTCATCAAGAGTATTTGTAACTCACCAATCGCCTATCGTCGCCTGAATCAAGGCGAGGGCCGCAACGGCGGCTGTATCTGCGCGCAGGATGCGCGGACCCAGTGGAATAGCGGTGACAAAAGGCAGCTTTCGCAAGGTTTCGCGTTCCTGGTCGGAAAAGCCTCCTTCCGGGCCGATGAGAACGCCAAGCGGGCCGCGCGGGAGCGATTGCAGCAGCGGCAGGGGATTGTGTGTGTCATGTCCCTCATCGCAGAAGATGAGACGACGCTGATTATCCCAGCCCTCAAGCAGCTTTTCAAGCTTTGCAGGCTCACGCGTTTGCGGGATGGCCAGCACGCCGCATTGTTCCGCTGCTTCGATCACGTTGGCCTCGATTCGCTCGGTCCCGATGCGGGAAACTTGCGTATGCTGGGTGATCACCGGCTGCAGAACGCCTGCGCCCATCTCCACCGCCTTCTGGACCAGATAGTCGAGCCGGCCCTGTTTCAACAGTGCGAAGCAATAGAGGAGATCGGGCGCGGCTGGCTGTTGGCGAACCTGTTCCAGCGGCTCAAGGAACAGCTTTTTCCTGCTTTCATATCGCAATGTCGCACGCCATTCGCCATCACGCCCGTTGAAGACGAGGATTTCATCCCCGTCCTTCATCCGCAACACATTGGACAGATAGTTGACGGCCTCCGGACCCATCTCTGCGCGGTTCCCGGCGGCAAGACTGTCGGTGACGTAGAGCCGCTGCATTTTGTAATTTGCGCGCATTGAATAACCGAAGGTTGGATTTAGCTGAGCGGAGGCAGGCGGCGCTTGACCGGCGACGACTTGACAATGGAAGTGTTTGTCTCGGCCCTTTCCGATAAACGGTCGAGTATCATGTCGAGTTGTTCCATCGTCCGGAATTGTAATTTACCAACGAAGCAATCGTCACCTGTGACTTTGTCGCATTCAGTTATTTCCGGCGTTTCCTGTATCAACTTTTCGACGATGTGCAGCATGCCGGGCAATGGCCTGACGCGTACAATGGCTGAGAGGCTGTAGCCGAGAGCGACGGGATCGATGTCGATCGTAAAAGAGCGGATCACTTTTTTCTCTTCAAGGCGGCGCAATCGCTCGGAAACGCTGGGCGAAGACAGGCCCACCTGATTGCTAAGCTCCTTTAGCGATATACGCGCATCATGAACAAGAATCTCGATGATAGTTCGGTCAAGATCATCAAGCATAATTTCCTCCTAAGGCCACTCGTTTGTTTTGCCTCAAATAAGAAGGTAAAGCGCAAGTTTTGCCTTTTGTGACATATATCAAATTCGTCACTTGACGCATACCCTTGGCAAATCAACAAAAGGTGTTCGACATGGAAAAAGATGTGTTGAGGGGCAGCGCTGAAATGACTGCCGCCATGCTCATTTCAGGGACAATCGGCTGGTTTGTATTGATGTCAGGCCAACCGGTTCTGTCGGTGGTGTTCTGGCGTTGCGCCATTGGTGCTGTGACGTTGCTCGCTGTCTGCGGGGCACTCGGGCTGCTGCGACGAGATGCCATTTCGCTGAAACTCTTCGGGCTCGCCGTTATTGGCGGAGTAGCTATCGTGTTGAACTGGGTTCTGCTCTTTGCCGCTTACTCACGAGCATCCATTGCCATCGCCACCACGGTGTATAACGTCCAACCGTTCATGCTGGTTGGTCTGGGCGCGTTGATTTTCAAGGAAAAACTCACCGCTACCAAGCTTTTCTGGCTGGGTTTCGCCTTTGCGGGAATGCTGTTGATCGTCCAGGCGAAACCTGGAGGCGCTTATAACGGCTCCGACTATATGGAAGGCATTGCCCTGTCGCTCGGTGCAGCCTTTCTCTATGCAATCGCCGCCATAGTGGCCAAACGCCTGAAAGGCATTCCGTCACACCTCATCGCCCTCATTCAGGTCTGCGTTGGCGTCCTGATGCTTGCACCATTCGCCGATTTTGATCACTTGCCGCAAAGCACGGGCGAATGGAGCAGTCTCGTAACGATTGGCGTGGTTCACACCGGGCTGATGTACATCCTCCTCTATAGCGCCATTCAGAAGCTGCCGACGCACATTACGGGCTCGCTTTCCTTCATCTATCCGATTGCTGCGATCTTGGTGGACTATATTGCCTTCGGACACGCCTTGCAGCCAAGCCAATTGGTCGGGTCCGCTGCTATTTTGATCGCTGCCGCGGGCACAAGCCTCGGCTGGACATTCCGCAGGTCGGTTCCGGTGAGCGTCAAGGTATGATGCCCAAGCGAATGAGCGGGTCATAGCCCGCTCTTAGTGCCAGGACGGTTGAAGGCGGTGTGAGGAGCATAACATCGCGGCTGGGCGGATCAGATGGTTTGTACCCCTGCCAGGACCAGAGGTACGTCACTCCTTCTTTGACAACATATGCATCTTCGTCACTGGCAATCACCGTCCCATTCGGTAAATCCTTTATTTGACCTTCGATGGGATGTAGCCGTTTACTCCCCTGCGGATTGAGGCGCTCCTTGTGCAGGGCCGCGTCCATTGCAGGCGCAGGCTGAATCGATGTTTTATTCCCATCAGCCCACGCCGCCTGAAAGGCTTTCGCCCGTTGCCGCTGGCAATAGAAACATGGCCTGTGTCCCGCTGCGAGCGCAGTCGCTTCGTCTAAAAAGAACAATTCAGTCCAGCTTCGCCGCGCCATGACCTTGCGCCGCACACCTTTGAATTCGCAGACGCAGATGATCCAGGCCCGTGTCGTCCATCGACGCTTGAGCAAAGTGCGCGTCGCGGGATCGTGGATGATGCCGCGGTTTCCCATCAGCGCGCCACGATATGGCGCAGCGACAATATCGCCAAAAGGTGTGACGCGGTTTTGCAGGGTCATTTGACGGCTTTCGACTCTCGAGAGTGCATGCTATCCGAGAACTCCCGTTATTTCGACCATTAGGCAGACCTGTATGCGCGTTCTCGTCGTTCAGAATTATCAGAATACAGGCCTTGGCCAAGTCGGACGCGCATTGGAGGAAGCAGGCGCCGAAATCGATCTGCGTCAGCCCTATCTTGATCAAATCTTGCCAGACGACGATTTGGATCACGATGCGCTGGTCGTACTCGGTGGTGACCAGAGCGCGCTCGATGATGACGCTTATCCTTATCTTCCCGAACTGGCACGGCTCATTAAACGTTTCGGTGATGCCGACAAGGCGGTTCTTGGAATTTGCTTAGGCAGTCAGCTCGTTGCGCGTGGCTATGGTGGAGAGAACCTCCTGGGACGTCCGGCCGAATTCGGTTGGCACGAGGTGACCCGAACTGTTGAAGCGAAGTCTGATCCCGTTCTTTCTGCTGTTCCGCAAAAGTTTCCGATCTTTCACTGGCACAGCGATACCTTTGCGCTTCCCGAGGGCGCCTTGCATCTTGCCTCAAGTCATATGACCCGGAACCAGGCATTTCGTATCGGTCGTGCTGTCTATGGCATCCAGTTTCATTTCGAGGCCGATACCAAGCTCGTTGACGAATGGAGACGTGTTTTCCATGACCAGATCAAAAATATGGATCCTGATTGGCTCGTCAATTACCGCACCTATCTGGAGCGTGACGGGGCTGAAGCAGATGCGGCCGGCCTGGCGCTCGCTCGCGCTTGGGTGGCACTGATTTAGGCCTACATCGCGATTTCGTTGCAACTTGGCAACAGCCTAATTCCGAATCCGATTGGATGTCGGGATTCAGGTGAAGCGTGTCTCCAATTCACTAGTTGGTAATAATTGCGTCCTTTATTGGCCACACTGGTTAACTGGCATGAAGCCAGACCGATAGAAACCGATGGAAACGCCCGAAATGACCACCAAGAGTGCTGCACTTTTAACTGCCGTGATGCTCTCAGCCATCCTCTTCATGGGCGCAGGTCTGTTCTCGGTGGATGCCGGTAGTCATACCGTTTCCAGCGACGGTTACGGCGTGAGCACCTCTTCCCGCTGATAGCCAGAGTCTTTCACACGGCCTCCAGTAAAAACTTGTTCTCGGCGTCGATTGCGATCGCGCTGAGACGACCGCTGAACACCGCCCCGGTATCGAGGTTGATGCGGTTTGGTCTGATTTCCACGTCTGTGACTGGCGTATGGCCATGGATGATGACTTTTGGATAGAGCCGTGGCTCGCCAAGGAATTGCTCCCTGATCCAGACAAGATCTTCCGGATCCTGACTTTCGAGCTCAATTCCCGGACGTATGCCAGCATGGCAAAGGAAAAAATCGCCAAAAATCATCGAGCGCTTCAGGCCGCGAAGAAATTCTATGTGCCCCGAGGGAACGGCGTCTAGCAGCGCGTTCCGTCCGGCCGCTACAGACCCAAGATCGTTGAAATCGATGGAAACGCCATAGGAAAGCGCAGTCTGGCGACCGCCATTATGCGCGAACATTCCATTGGGAGCGCCAGTCGCCAGAAACTCCAAAAAGCCGATATCGTGATTTCCTGCGATAGCCAGCATTCGGTGCGTCTTCTTCTGTGCACTGACCAAAAGATCAAGCACCCCTTTTGAATCGGGACCGCGATCGACGTAGTCGCCAAGATGAACAATCACCCAATCGAAAGGCGGTGATTTCTCGTTCTCCTGCTGAATGCGCCGATGCATTTCCTGCAGAAGATCGAGCCGGCCATGTACATCGCCAATGGCATAGACACGCAGCCTATCGGGTCCCCGTGCGTGTTTGAAATCAACTGTTTTCATTGTGCAATTGTCTTTCGCGTCGTAGTTGTGCGATATCTCGTCCAAGCGGATAATGTCATAGCGAGACATGCTGGAATAGCTGTAACAAGGGAAAGTTCATGTCCGGACTACTGATGCCGAAAGCCGACGACGCAACCATGTCGCGCCGTTCGGACATCGTGACGGCGCTGCGGGCAATAGTTCCGGGCGAGGGTGTCGTCGACGCCACCAATGCGATGCGCGTATTTGAGTCGGATGCTCTGACCGCCTATCGCCAACTACCGCTGGTGGTGGTCCTGCCGCAAACCGTGGCACAGGTTTCGCGCGTCCTCAAATATTGCCATGAGAACAATGTAAAGGTCGTGCCACGCGGCTCCGGAACGTCACTGTCTGGGGGCGCTCTGCCGCTCGAAGACGCGGTACTGCTGGTCATGTCGCGCTTCAATCAGATATTGGAAATCGACTATCCCAATCGCGTCGCTGTCGTACAGCCCGGTGTAACCAATCTCGGCATCACCAAGGCGGTCGAACACGAGGGCTTCTACTATGCGCCAGACCCTTCGTCGCAAATAGCCTGCTCGATCGGCGGCAATGTTGCCGAAAACTCAGGTGGAGTGCACTGCCTGAAATACGGGCTAACCGCGAACAACGTCCTTGGCCTCGAAATGGTGCTGATCACCGGCGAAGTCGTCCGGCTTGGCGGCAAGCATCTCGATTCGGAGGGTTATGATCTTCTTGGTCTGATGACCGGCTCGGAGGGATTGCTTGGCGTCGTCACTGAAGTCACCGTGCGTATATTGCAGAAGCCAGCGACAGCGCGCGCGTTGATGGTAGGCTTTCCTACAAGCGAGCAAGCTGGCAAATGCGTCGCTGACATCATCGCTGGTGGGATCATTCCGGGTGGTATGGAAATGATGGACCGTCCGGCGATTCACGCGGCCGAAGACTTCGTCCATGCCGGTTATCCGCTTGATGTGGAGGCGCTGCTGATTATCGAACTCGATGGCCCGGTGGTAGAGGTCGATCACCTGATCAGCATGGTAGAGGCCATTGCTTACAAAAACGGTGCGTCGACGTGCGTGATTTCGCAAAGCGAAGAGGAACGCATGGCGTTCTGGGCCGGCCGCAAGGCGGCGTTCCCTGCGGTTGGGCGCATTTCGCCGGATTATCTCTGCATGGACGGCACGATCCCGCGTAAGGAGCTGCCGAAAGTGCTGGCCGGTATGCGCGAACTTTCGGAAAAATACGGCCTTCGCGTTGCCAACGTCTTTCATGCTGGAGACGGCAATCTGCATCCGCTCATTCTTTACGATGCGAATATTCCGGAAGAATTGCATAAGGCAGAAGACTTCGGCGCCGATATCCTGCGGCTCTGTGTCAAAGTTGGCGGCGTGCTGACGGGCGAACATGGCGTCGGTGTAGAAAAGCGTGAACTGATGCCGGAAATGTTCAACGAAATCGATCTCAACCAGCAGATCAGGGTCAAATGTGCTTTTGATGACAAGCACCTGCTCAATCCCGGCAAAGTGTTTCCGCAGTTGCATCGCTGTGCCGAACTTGGCCGCATGCATGTGCATCGCGGGCAGGTGCCATTCCCCGAAATTCCGAGATTCTGAGTGACCATATTTACTCCCAAGACCGAGGACGAAATCGTCGAGGCTGTCCAATGGGCGCTTTCTGAGAACGCGCCGGTGGAAATCGTCGGCCATGGCTCCAAACGCAATCTTGGCCGTCCGTTGCAGACGGAGCACACCATCGCGCTATCGGAGTATTCCGGCGTGACGCTCTATGAGCCGGACGAACTTGTGCTGAGTGCAAAAGCAGGTACGTCCGTCGCCGAACTTGAGACGCTGCTTGAGGAGAACGGCCAGGCGTTTCAGTTCGAACCAATGGACTATGGGCCGCTTCTTGGGCAAGCCGCGGGACAGGGCACCTTTGGAGGCCTGCTTGCCACCAATCTATGCGGGCCGCGCCGTCTGAAATCGGGCTCGGCACGCGATCATGTTTTGGGCGTGCGCGTCGTTTCGGGGCGCGGCGAACTGTTCAAATCTGGCGGCCGGGTTGTCAAGAACGTGACCGGTTATGATTTGTCGAAAGGCATGGCCAATTCGTGGGGTACGCTCGGCATCGCCACTGAAATAACCTTCAAGGTCCTGCCCGCTCCGGAAACCGAAACCACGCTGGTGGTGCGTGGTCTTGCCGATGATGAAGCGGCGCGCGCCATGGCGATTGCCATGGGATCGAGCGGCGAGGTGGCTTCAGCAGCACATCTTCCTCTCAATGTATCCGGACGCGTTATAGACGGTGATCTCAAGGGTGACGCATCGACGTTGCTGCGGCTTGAAGGTTTTGCGCCCTCGGTCAACGATCGCGCAGCTATGCTCAAAGGTCTATTGGTGTCGGCCGGCACGATTGTGGACATTTCAGGCGATACTTCGCGTAAACTCTGGCAGGAGGTCCGTGATGTCATCCCCTTTGCGGACGGCACGGAGCAACCTGTATGGCGCGTGTCGATGGTGCCGATGGAGGCTTACAAACTCGTCGCATCCTTGCGCATGGGCGCCGCTGTCGATGCCTTCTATGACTGGCAGGGCGGGCTTGTGTGGTTGCGCATGGAAGGCGAACCGGAAGCGGAGGCCGTGCGTGCTCTCATCAAGAAATATGGCGGAGGTCATGCAACGCTTGTTCGCGCATCGACGAGCGTGCGCGCGGCATTGCCGGTGTTCGAACCGCAACCCGTGCCCTTGGCAGCGTTGTCGAAGCGGCTCAAGCAGCAATTCGATCCGAGCGGAATACTAAACCCGGGCCGCATGGTCGCAGGAGTATAAACGTGCAGACAAATTTCACTCCCGAGCAGTTGCTGGATCCCGGTGTCAAAGAATCCGAGAAGATCCTGCGCAAATGTGTGCATTGTGGCTTCTGCACCGCGACTTGCCCGACTTATGTGACCCTCGGCAACGAACTCGACAGCCCGCGCGGGCGCATCTACTTGATCAAGGACATGCTGGAAAACGGCCGTGCGGCTGATGAGCAGGTTGTGAAGCACATCGATCGCTGCCTGTCATGCCTTTCCTGCATGACAACCTGCCCCTCCGGCGTGAATTACATGCATCTGGTCGATAACGCCCGCGCGCATATCGAGAAGACCTATAAACGCCCGATGATGAACAGGCTGACGCGTGCTCTCCTGGCGTTAGTCTTGCCTTATCCGGGACGCTTTCGCCTTGCTCTCACCGCAGCTAAGCTGGGCCGTCCACTTGCGCCGCTCTTCAGATCGGTCGCCGCGTTGAAGCCAATGGCCGCGATGCTCGAACTCGCCCCCAAATCTGTCCCAGCGAAATCGCGCTTTGCCGAGCCCGGTTCGCATATACCTGAGACATCGAAAAAGGGCAGGGTTGCTATACTTACTGGCTGCGCTCAGCCAGTGCTGAGGCCCGGTATAAACGAGGCGACAATCCGGCTTTTGACCCGGCTTGGTATCGAAGTCGTGGTGCCAAAAGGCGAAAGGTGCTGCGGCTCGCTCGTGCACCACATGGGCCGCGAAGAGGAGGCACTTGAGGATGCACGTCGTAATGTTGATGTCTGGATCCGCGAGCTTGATACGGGTGGCCTTGATGCCATCGTGATTACCGCGTCCGGTTGCGGCACGACGATCAAGGACTATGGCTACATGCTGCGCCTAGATCCCGACTACAAGGACAAGGCTGCCCGTGTCTCCGCCTTGGCAAAGGACATCACCGAATATCTGGCGGTCTTGACCCTGCCTGCACCGAAAGAGCCTACTGGTCTTAACGTTGCGTATCATTCCGCTTGTTCCATGCAGCACGGGCAAAAGATCACGCGCCAACCCAAGGACTTGCTGAAGACAGCTGGCTTCATTGTCAAGGATCCGGCCGAAGGGCATCTTTGCTGTGGCTCGGCCGGGACCTACAATATCATGCAGCCGGAGATCGCTCGCACCCTGCGAGACCGCAAGGTGAAGAACATTGAAGCGACCGGCGCCAGCCTCATCGCAACCGGAAACATCGGGTGCATCACCCAGATTGCCAGCGGTTCGAAATTGCCTATCGTCCACACTGTTGAGTTGCTGGACTGGGCCTACGGCGGACCCCGACCTGAAGGTGTGCCGGCGCCAAAATCTTTCCTGCAAGCAGCAGAATAAATAAAGAGGGCAGGGATTCAAGCGAACCCCTGCCCAATTCCCGGCACCGCCCCCGGTGCCGGCCCCCATAACTGTTTATCTCACAATGACCTTGGTACCGACGTTCACCCGTTCATAGAGATCGGTGACGTCTTCGTTGCGCATGCGGATGCAACCGCTAGAAACGGAATGACCGATTGTCCAGGGCGCATTGGTGCCATGAATGCGGTAAAGCGTCGAGCCGAGATAGAGCGCGCGTGCTCCGAGCGGATTGGCAACGCCGCCCTCCATGTGCGCCGGGATGATGCGTCCCTTTAGTCGCTCGCGTTCGATCATCTGCGCAGGCGGATACCAGTCGGGCCATTCAGCCTTGCGGCTGATCGCATTGGTGCCCGACCAGCCAAAACCTTCCTTGCCGACGCCGACGCCATAACGCTGCGCGGTTCCACCCGCCTCGACCAGATACAGAAACCGTTGCGATGTATCGATCACGATGGTGCCAGGCTTTTCCGGCCCGTCATAGGCAACCGTTTGCGGCAGGAATTTCGGATCCATGCCCCGCTGTTTCGGCGGGGTGTCGGCAGCCGGCTGTTCAGGCCGTTGAAACGAAACTTCACGAACGGCCGGATTTGCGCCGACGTCTCGGCGAACCGCGCGGCGGTCCCGTTGCTTTACTGCGCGTACCGGTGGATCACTGAAGACCACATAGCCGCGAGGATTGACCGGCGCGCCGACTGGCCTTTGGCGCAGTTGCATCACCCAGGGCGCCGTAAGGTCGGGGCTCATGACCACAGGCGGCCTTGTTGCGTAACGCTCGCTGGCTATCGCACCGGGCACATTGGCCACGACCAGGCAGGATGTCAGAAGCAGCAAGGCAGTTTTCATTTTGATTGTTCTCAAAAACTCTGCTGACAGGATTTGTCAGCTTTCGGGTTGAGTTTGCCCGCGCCGGGGTAGAAAAAAGTGAATCGCTATCGATAAAATGCGATTTTTTGTCGAAACTATTTGGTGTGGTTACCAGCTGGTTTTCAGAACTGGTTAACGTCCAGTGAAACATTCGAAGGGTAGGCAATATGCAAGATGATGTCCCGGTCAAGACTGGTCTGATGACAGGCGAGGATGGCGTCACCCGTTGCTTCTGGCCGGGCACTCTTCCGGAATATGTTCACTATCACGATCACGAGTGGGGCAGGCCGGTTACGGATGATACGCGCTTGTTCGAGAAAATATGTCTCGAAGGCTTCCAGTCGGGTCTTTCCTGGCTGACCATATTACGCAAACGAGAGAATTTTCGCGAGGCGTTCGACGGTTTCGACTATCGCCGCATCGCCCGCTATGGCGAGAAGGATGTCGACCGGCTGCTCGCCAATGCAGGTATTATTCGCCATCGCGGCAAGATCAATTCCGCAATCAACAATGCCAATCGCGCGATTGAACTCGTTAAAGAGACGGGATCGCTTGCTGCCTATTTCTGGACCTTCGAGCCTCCGGCAGACGAGCGTCCCAAGGTGGTCGACTATCCGACGCTTGTTGCAAACCCCACCTCGCCGACTTCGATCCGCTTGTCCAAGGATTTGAAGAAGCTTGGCTGGAGTTTCGTCGGCCCGACGACGATGTATGCGCATATGCAGGCCATGGGCCTCGTCAACGATCATATAGAAGGCTGCAAATGCCGTCAGGAAATAGAAAAGCTGCGTAAAGATTTCAAGCGACCCGTCCCGTCCTCGTAGCTCTCAAATCGCTGCGGCTTCATCAATCCTTGCCCTTGATGCACTGATCGGCTAGAGCAAACCCGCTTCAGCAATCAAGAAATTTCAAGGTTCCATCATGGCAACGAAAGCAGATAGAGTTAAGGCACGGCTGCCACGAGGATTCGTGGATCGTGTGCCGGAGGATCTGCGCGCTGCCGAAAAGATGATGGCGGAAATTCGCAAGGTCTACGAACTCTACGGCTTCGAGCCCGTTGAAACGCCGCTCATCGAATACACCGATGCGCTGGGCAAGTTCTTGCCGGATCAGGATCGTCCCAACGAAGGCGTGTTTTCGTTTCAGGACGACGATGAGCAATGGCTGTCGCTGCGCTACGATCTGACTGCGCCGCTGGCGCGTTACGTCGCCGAAAATTTCGAGAGCATTCCCAAACCCTATCGCAGCTATCGCGCCGGCTGGGTATTCCGCAACGAGAAGCCGGGTCCGGGCCGCTTCCGCCAGTTCATGCAGTTCGATGCCGATACGGTCGGCGCACCATCCGTCTCGGCGGATGCGGAAATGTGCATGATGATGGCCGATGTCATGGAAGCGCTGGGCATCAAGCGCGGTGACTATGTCATCCGGGTCAACAACCGCAAAGTTTTGGACGGCGTGCTCGACGCGATCGGCCTGGATGGTGACGAGAACAGCGGCAAGCGTTTGGTCGTATTGCGCGCAATCGACAAACTGGACAAATTCGGTCCCGATGGTGTGCGCGAATTGCTGGGCAAAGGCCGTCTCGATGAAAGCGGTGATTACACCAAGGGCGCAGGTCTAGACGAGGCGGCTATTGCCAAGGTAATCGATTTCACCTCCGCAGGTGGCGCAACGGGCGGCGAGACGATTGCCAACCTTGAACGTGTTGTTACCGGCAATGATAAGGGCGTAGAGGGGGTTGTAGAACTTACAACAATTGAAGCGCTTTGCTCGGCAGCGGGCTATGAAGGCCGTGTCAAGATTGATCCCTCCGTCGTGCGCGGTCTGGAATATTACACCGGTCCCGTATTCGAGGCAGAACTGACCTTCGACGTCACCAACGAAAAAGGCGAAAAGGTGGTTTTCGGCTCCGTCGGCGGCGGTGGCCGTTATGACGGGCTTGTCTCCCGCTTCCGCAGCGAGCCGGTTCCCGCAACCGGCATCTCCATCGGCGTTTCGCGCCTCATGACTGCTTTAAGAAATCTCGGCAAGCTCGATACGTCGGATAATATTGGCCCGATCGTCGTGCTCGTCATGGACAGGGATACGGCTAGCCTTGGCCGCTATCAGAAGATGGTGTCGGACCTTCGCCAGGCCGGCATTCGCGCTGAAATGTATCTTGGCGGGTCCGGCATGAAGCCGCAGATGAAATATGCCGATCGCCGCGGTGCACCTTGCGTGATCATTCAGGGGTCGCAGGAGCGCGACAATGGCGAGGTGCAGATCAAGGACCTGATCGAGGGCGCGCGTCTTTCGGCGGAAATCGAGGACAATGTCACGTGGCGTGAGGGCCGTCCCGCACAGATCACAGCCAAGGAAAGCGATCTGGTCACCGAGGTGCGCAAGATCCTTGAGGCGCAGGCGGAAGATCGCGCCAATGCGGCGAAGGCCGTTTGAATTCGGATGGTCGCCTCCAGAGCCCCAGCTTTTTCCGATGAACTCGCCGCGTTGATTTCGGGGCGGGATGCTGAGCTCGTTGATATTCCCGTTATTCAGCCTGCCGACCAGTTCCTCGACATGGCGGGCGAAGACTTGCGCCGCCGCATCTTTTTGACGGAAAACGAAAACGGCGAGAGCCTGTGTCTCCGACCGGAATTCACGATTCCCGTTTGCCGCAATCATATCGAACGTAACGCCGCGACGCCAAAACGCTATGCCTATCTGGGCGAGGTGTTCCGCCAGCGCCGCGAGGGCGGTAACGAGTTTTTCCAGGCCGGCATAGAGGATCTCGGTGATGCCAACCGGGCTCGTGCTGATGCACGTTCGCTAGCCGATGCTATTGCCGCGATCCGCGTTATTGCTCCCGATGCACAACTCGAAACCCTGCTCGGCGACCAGGCGATTTTCGAGTCGGTGCTGGCGGCGCTCGGCCTGCCGCGAGGCTGGCAAAAAAAGCTCGCGCGCGCCTTTGGTAATCCCGGTCAATTGAAGGGTTTGCTCAAGGACCTATCGTCGGACCGGCAAAGCGATGCGCTACCAGATCATCTCGCGGCACTGGTCGAAAAAGGCGATGAAGCTGTACTTGCTGCTGCACTCGAAAAGGATATGCGGGTTGCTGGTATTTCGCCGGCCGCCGGTCGCGCACCTGTCGAAATCGCGCGCCGCTTGATCGAAAAGGCAGCGCTTGCTTCGGTACGGCTGCCCGCCAAGGCCTTCTCTGCTTTGGAGAGCTTTCTTGCGATCCGCGTGCCACTGCGATCGGCCGCCGGTGAATTGCTCAGTTTCGCGCGCGCCAACGAGTTTGATCTTGGGCCTGCACTGGAACAATTCGAAGCGCGGGCGGCCTCGGTCGTCGAAGCGGGCATCGGAGATGAGACGATTATCTATGACGCCGCGTTCGGACGCCCGCTCGATTACTATACCGGTCTGGTCTATGAAACGCGCGCGCTGAAGCATATTGACCTCGGCGCGATCGTGGGTGGCGGCCGTTATGACCGGTTGCTGACAATGCTGGGAGCCGTTGGCTCCATTCCAGGTGTCGGATTCTCGATCTGGCTCGACAGGCTTGAACAGATCGCGGGAGAAGAAAAATGACGGTTACCTTGGCCCTTCCATCCAAAGGCCGTCTCAAGGATCAGGCGCTTGGTGTGCTTGAAAGCGCCGGTCTCAGCGTGATCCTCCCCAAGGACCAACGCAACTACCGGGCGCAGGTCAAAGGCGAAAGCCAGATCGATATACTGTTTCTCTCCGCATCCGAAATTGCACGCGAGCTTGGCTATGGCAGTGTAGATCTGGGCATAACAGGTGAAGATCTGATCCGCGAGACTTTGTCGTCCGCCGATGAGCGTGTTCAGATCGAAGCCCGGCTCGGTTTCGGCCAAGCGGACGTTGTGGTCGCGGTGCCAGAGGTCTGGTACGACGTATCGAGCATGGCCGATCTTGATGACGTTGCCGCTGATTTCCGCCAGCGCCATGGCCGGCGTCTGCGCATTGCCACTAAATATTGGCGTCTCACACAGCAGTTCTTTTCGCAGATGCATGGCATTCAGGTCTATCGCATCGTCGAGAGTCTTGGCGCCACCGAGGGCGCCCCGGCTTCGGGCTCGGCTGATATTATCGTCGACATCACATCGACAGGATCGACGCTGCAAGCCAATCATCTCAAGGTTCTTGACGACGGAATAATCCTCCAATCGGAAGCCTGTCTGGTTTCGTCACGTGGTACAGCCGAGGCTAGCGCAGTCGAAAAACTGTCGCGGCGCATCGAGGCCGCTTTGAACAAAGGCTGATTTTCATCAACTTTCCGTGATTCCAGGCTGGTTGTGTAACCTTTCCGGCCGTCCTTACGTATCTCCCTGCAGAAACCGGTTATTATCGGTACATTGGCACAGGGAGTTCAGCCATGATGACACGTCGAACGCTTTTTGGCGGTGCTATAGCAGGGCTTGGTGCGTTCGTGGCCACGCGCTTTGCGAGCGGACCCGCCGCCCATGCAGCCGGCTCTTTCGAAGTTGAGCATTCCGATGCGGAATGGAAAAAGCTGCTGACGCCGGAGCAGTACGATGTGTTGCGGCAGGAGGGCACAGAGCGTCCCTTTTCGAGCCCGTTGGATCATGAGAAACGCAAAGGCACGTTTGCATGTGCCGGTTGCGATTTACCGCTCTTCGATTCAGATACGAAGTTCGATAGCGGCACTGGCTGGCCAAGTTTTTGGATGCCGATGAAGGGCGCCGTCAATGAGGAGACGGATCGGTCGTTTGGCATGGCGCGCACCGCGGTCTCGTGCCATCGCTGCGGCGGTCACCTTGGGCATGTTTTCGATGATGGCCCAAAACCGACGGGCCTGCGCTATTGCATGAATGGCGTTGCGTTGAAATTCAAACCTGTCGCTGCGTAAGCGCTAGAAGGACAAAACCTATGAAACTTCGTCAAATTCTGCTCGCCACGGCGGTTCTATTGGCTCCCGGATTTGCTCTTGCCGGGGAGGATGTCACCATGGTGCCACCGCCCGCGCTCGACCAAACTATGCCCGCCAAAAACGAGACCATCGTCCTCGCCGGCGGCTGCTTCTGGGGCGTCCAAGGCGTTTACCAGCACATGAAGGGTGTATCCAGCGCCGTTTCTGGCTACTCCGGCGGCAAGAAGGAAACGGCGAGCTATGAGATTGTCAGCGGCGGCGACACCGGGCATGCTGAATCGGTCGAGGTGACTTTTGACCCCAAGGCTGTCAGCCTTGGCAAAATCCTGCAGGTTTATTTCTCGGTGGTTCACAATCCGACGGAACTCAATCGTCAGGGGCCGGATTCGGGGACGCAGTATCGCTCGGCGATTTTCACAACCAGTGCCGATCAGGAAAAGGTAGCCAAGGCTTACATCGCCCAGCTTGATAAGGCGAAGGTCTATTCTGACCCGATCGTTACCAAAGTCTCGTCGCTTGAAAAGTTTTATCCGGCCGAGGCCTATCATCAGGACTACGCCACGATCAATCCGACACAGCCCTATATCGCCTATTACGATTTGCCAAAAATCGAAAACCTGAGCAAACTGTTCCCGCAGGACTACCGCGACAAGCCCGTATTGGTCAGCGAAGTGAAAGCTTCGAACTGAATCCCGCTGGTTCGATAGAAAAAAGGCCGCAATGAGCGGCCTTTTTTACATTCGGTCAAATGGGATCAGCCGCGCTTGGCGTCTACTGAAAGAGCGCCTGCCCCGTACTGGGCGAGAACGAAGAAGCCACCGGCTATGGCAAGGTTCTTGAAGAAGTTGATCTGGTTCGCTTGGTCCCATGGCACCAGATGCGCGACTAATGCGCTAGCAATCGCGAAAATACCGAGCAAAATAGCCGCATATCGAGTTTTGAAACCAATAAGTATAGCTAGTCCGCCCAGCAGTTCGATCAAACCTACAACCACAGCTGTAACAGTTGGCACTGGCAGGCCCAATCCTGCAAAAAATCCTGCCGTACCCCCGATATTAGACAGCTTGCCGAAGCCAGCAGGAATGAACAGAATCGAAAGTAGAATACGACTGATTAGTGTAACTAGGGCATTGTTAGACATAAGAAATCTCTCCGGGTTTGGCGTTGACCCCCCAATAGCTAAATCCGATTGTCAAACAAAGCCATTATTTTCTCTACACATTGTTCACAAGAGAACGGTTTTCCAATCTCACTCTGGCGCAATCATACGTTCCGGGCGAACGAGGCGATCATAGTCTTCGGCTGAGACGTGACCACTTGCTAGGGCTTCTTCCCTCAGTGTCGTACCATTTTTGTGGGCTGTCTTGGCTATCTTGGCAGCATTGTCATAGCCGATAGCCGGAGCCAAGGCCGTGACAAGCATCAATGAACGCTCAAGCAGGTCCTTGATACGGACTTCATCCGCCTCAATACCTTCGACACAATTATCGGCAAAGGAGATCATCGCATCGGAGAGAATGCGGACTGACTGAAGCACGTTCAATGCAACCACAGGCTTGAATACATTGAGCTCGAAATGGCCCTGGCTGGCTGCGACGGTCACGGTAGCGTTGTTGCCGAACACCTGTGTGGCCACCATGGTCAGTGCTTCGGCTTGGGTCGGATTGACCTTGCCAGGCATGATTGATGAGCCCGGTTCGTTTTCGGGCAGCTTCAACTCACCGAGACCGGAGCGAGGACCGGAGCCGAGAAAACGGATGTCATTGGCAATCTTGAACAGATCGGTGGCAAGCGCATTGAGGCTGCCGTGGAAGTTTGTGAGTGCACCGTGGCTGGCCAGTGCCTCGAACTTGTTCGGGGCCGTTTTGAAGGGCAGGCCGGTAATATCGGATACGGCCTCGGCAAATCCGGTGTCGAAGCCAATTGGCGCATTGAGGCCGGTACCGACGGCGGTGCCGCCCTGTGCCAACAGGAACACGTCGGCCAAGCTTTGTTCGATGCGCTTGTGCGCGTATTCCAGCGCAGCCCGGTAGCCCGAGAATTCCTGACCAAGCGTGACTGGGGTTGCATCTTGCGTATGTGTGCGGCCGATCTTGATTATGTCTGCAAAGGCCTCTTCTTTTTTGGCCAGCGCCGCCGTCAAATGGTTCAGTGCTGGAAAGAGACGCTCTGTCGCTTCCACAGCTGTGGCAATGTGGATTGCAGTCGGAAACGTATCGTTCGACGATTGGCTCATATTGACGTGATCATTGGGATGAACCGGCTTTTTCGAGCCCTTTGTTCCACCCAGCATCTCGATGGCGCGATTGGAGATCACCTCATTGGCATTCATGTTCGACTGCGTGCCCGATCCCGTCTGCCAGACGACGAGCGGGAAATGTTCATCCAGCTTGCCCTCGATGACTTCTTCGGCAGCGACGGTGATGGCGCGGCCAATTACTTCGTCGAGCTTGCCAAGTGCCATGTTGGTTTCCGCGGCGGCGCGCTTCGCTATACCGAGAGCACGTACAAGCGGGATCGGCATTCTTTCGCCGCCGATTTTGAAATTGTGCAGTGAGCGTTCGGTTTGTGCGCCCCAATATTTGTCCGAGGCAACTTCGATCGGGCCAAAAGTATCTGTTTCGGTACGCGTAGAGCTCATCATGCACTTTTCCTGATGGGAGTTGGCAGATCACTACTGCGAAGCTCGACGGTAGGCAAGGTTCGAGCGGCAAATGTTGGCCGGAAAACTATGCCATGCTAAGTTAAAATCGATTAGAGCATGCAGGGAGGACAGGGCATGGCGACGCATGAAGCGCGAACCCTTCAAATTTCCATTCAGCGATCTTGGCGCGACGTCTATGACTACGCAAGCATCCCGGAAAACCTGCCGGAATGGGCCTCCGGGCTAACTTCTGCTTTGCAAAAGTCGGGCGAGGAATGGCTGGCGGACAGTCCTGCCGGTAAGCTCAGGCTACGTTTTGCACCGCCAAACCAGCTCGGCGTTCTCGATCACTGGGTCATCACCGAAACTGGCGAGGAGGTTTATATTCCATTGCGGGTTGTCGCCAACGGAGAAAATTCGGAGGTGACATTCACTTTATTCCGGCTGCCGGGAATGGACGACGAAAAATTCACTGCAGACGCGGCCTGGGTGATGCGTGACCTGCAGAAACTCAAGGACGTGCTCGAAGCACAACTTGTGGCGTGAGGTGAAAAATGGCGAATTCAGGCAGGGACAAGCGTATCGACTATATCGAATTCAACGTGAAGGACATTGCGCGGGCTCGCAGTTTCTATGGCAGTATATTCGGCTGGACGTTCACCGACTACGGTGCCGATTACTGCGAGTTTTCCGATGGTAATCTCAAAGGCGGATTTGCCAATGCCGGCGACGTCAAACCGGGTGGCGGTCCCTTGGTCATCTTCTTCGCCGACGATCTTGCGGATACATTGAAGCGGGTTGAAAAGGGGGGCGGCAAGATCGTCAAGCCGATCTTCAATTTCCCCGGCGGGCGCCGCTTTCACTTCACCGATCCGGAGGGTTACGAATTGGCGGTCTGGTCCGACAAATGAGCGGCCACTTGCGCGGCCGCTCTTCAATGGTCAAGCTGCGCGGGCTGTTTTAAGGGCGTTTGCCCACAGGACAAGCTGGTCGAGCTGGTTGTTGGCCGCTTCATTGAGGTGTTCATAGTCGGCAAGCTTCTTCTCGCCCTTGACCACAGTGAGATATTCGGGGAAGGAGATGTGGATACCGGTTTTGACTGACGCGGCACTCATTTCCACGAAAACCAGTCGAAGATGCTCGATTGCGCGGGCGCCGCCAACGCCGCCATAGCCGACAAATCCAACCGGCTTGTGAATGAACTCACCAAGATCGATAGCATTCTTCAGAACTGCGGTCGGGCCGTGGTTGTATTCCGCAACGGTGACAACAAAACCGTCGAACTCACGCAGTTTCTTTTTCCAGCGCTCTGCCGTCTCGGTTTGGGCGGTCGACGTGCGCTCTTCACCGAAGAAGTGCATAGGATAGTCGAGCAAATCGAGGATTTCGACTTCGATATCGTCACGTTTGCCGGCTATTTCGGCGATCCACTTGGCCGGAAATTCGGCGAAACGGCCGATCCGCGTGCTGCCAACGATGATGCCGATTTTTGCTTTAGCCATATTGAGAAATCCTTTGTCTTGGGATGGTAACTATTTGTGACCGGCGCTATATAAGTGCCTGTTCGAAACGACCGCAAGGAGGCACTTTTTTGAAACCGGATCACTTTGAAGTAACCTCCGCGTGTAGCGCGGTTCATCACATTCTGGCGCGGGTCGGCGATAAATGGACGGTGCTGGTCGTCAGTTACCTCGGCAATCGCTCAATGCGATTCAACGAGTTGAAACGGGCGATCAATGGTATCTCGCAAAAGATGCTGACGAGCACATTACGTAGCCTTGAGCGCGACGGTTTCGTCACGCGAACGGTCTATCCGACCATTCCGCCACGTGTGGACTACGAGCTGACTGATCTCGGGCGTGATCTGCTGGTGCCCGTGCGGGGCCTTGGCGACTGGGCGATCAAGAACGAGCAACGTGTCAGCGAGGCCCGTGCCCGTTTCGACGCAGCCCACGGGAATGCCGAGGTACAGCCGGGATTTGCTGACGCGGCAGAATAGGGAATCTTGCCAAGCCTGTGCAAGAGTACGTTAAACGGCTGTGATAACAAAAAAGGCGGGTCGAAACCCGCCTTTTCCGTATTTGCCTGGATGAGGACTTCTTAGAAGTCCATACCGCCCATGCCGCCCATTCCGCCGCCTGGCATCTGGGGAGCGCCGCCGTTGTCCTTCTTCGGAGCTTCGGCGATCATGGCTTCGGTGGTGACGAGAAGGCCAGCAACCGACGCCGCATCCTGCAGAGCAGTACGGACAACCTTGACCGGATCGACGATGCCGAGAGCGATCAGATCGCCGTACTCGCCATTAGCCGCGTTGTAGCCGTAGGTGTCCTTCTTGTTCTCAAGGATCTTGCCAACAACGATCGAAGCTTCATCGCCCGCGTTCGTTGCGATCTGGCGAGCCGGAGCCTGCAAAGCGCGACGAACGATGTTGATGCCAGCATCCTGATCGGCATTTGCACCCTTGAGGGTAAGACCAGCCGAAGCGCGAAGGAGAGCAACGCCACCGCCAGCAACGATGCCTTCTTCAACAGCCGCACGGGTTGCGTTGAGAGCGTCGTCAACGCGGTCCTTCTTTTCCTTCACTTCTACTTCCGTTGCACCGCCAACGCGGATAACGGCAACACCGCCAGCGAGCTTGGCAAGGCGTTCCTGCAGCTTCTCACGGTCGTAGTCGGAAGTGGTTTCGTCGATCTGCTGCTTGATCTGGCCGACGCGAGCGTTGATTTCGCCCTTCTTGCCATGACCGTCAACGATCGTGGTGTTTTCCTTGGTGATCGACACCTTCTTGGCGCGGCCGAGCATGTCGAGCGTAACGCTTTCGAGCTTGATGCCGAGATCTTCGGAAATAACCTGACCACCGGTGAGGATCGCGATGTCTTCCAGCATTGCCTTGCGGCGATCGCCGAAGCCAGGAGCCTTGACGGCAGCAATCTTCAGGCCGCCACGCAGCTTGTTGACGACGAGCGTAGCAAGAGCTTCGCCTTCGACGTCTTCAGAGATGATGACGAGTGGCTTGGAGGTCTGAACAACAGCTTCAAGAACCGGCAGAAGAGCCTGGAGGTTCGAGAGCTTCTTCTCGTGGAGAAGAATGTAGGCGTCTTCGAGATCAGCAACCATCTTTTCAGGGTTGGTGACGAAGTATGGCGACAGGTAGCCGCGGTCGAACTGCATGCCTTCGACGACTTCGAGCTCGGTGTCAGCGGTCTTGGCTTCTTCAACGGTGATAACACCCTCGTTGCCGACCTTCTGCATCGCCTTGGCGATCATTTCGCCGATTTCAGTTTCGCCATTGGCAGAGATCGTGCCGACCTGCGCAACTTCTTCCGAAGTCTTGATCTTCTTGGCGCTCTTGCCGAGCTGCTTGACAACTTCAGCAACAGCAAGATCGATGCCGCGCTTCAGATCCATCGGGTTCATACCGGCAGCAACAGCCTTGCCACCTTCCTGAACGATAGCCTGGGCAAGAACAGTAGCGGTCGTGGTGCCGTCGCCAGCAATGTCGTTCGTCTTCGAAGCGACTTCACGCACCATCTGTGCGCCCATGTTTTCGAACTTGTCTTCGAGTTCGATTTCCTTGGCAACGGTTACGCCGTCCTTGGTGATGCGCGGAGCGCCAAAGGACTTGTCGATAACAACGTTACGGCCTTTCGGGCCAAGTGTTACCTTGACAGCGTCTGCAAGGATGTTGACGCCGCGCAGCATGCGCTCACGCGCGTCGCGGCCGAATTTTACTTCTTTGGAAGCCATTTTATCTCTCCTGGGATTGAACCCGGTTTGATCGAAGTTTTGTTGAAAGGTCGGTGATTAGCCGAGGATACCCAGAATGTCGGATTCCTTCATGATCAGCAGGTCTTCGCCGCCAATCTTGACTTCCGTGCCGGACCACTTGCCGAACAGGATAAGATCGCCTGCCTTGACATCGAGTGGTACGAGCTTGCCTGCTTCGTCACGAGCGCCAGTGCCTACGGAGACGATTTCGCCTTCCTGTGGCTTTTCCTTGGCAGTATCCGGAATGATGATGCCGCCTGCAGTCTTTGCTTCGGATTCGACGCGGCGTACTACGACGCGGTCGTGAAGCGGGCGGAACTTGGTCTTGGCCATGGTTAGAACCCTTGATGTTGGTGTCAAAACGATGTCGCGAACAGCTGCGCCATCCGCGTTATTAGCACTCGACAGAGGTGAGTGCTAACTGCGGCCGGAGATAGTGGGATGACACTGAAGAGTCAAGGGAAAGCTGCGATGAATCTTTTCTGCGGTGAACTCAAAATCGGCAATCGCAAGGCACGCGCAAGTACTGCAGCCAAGCCTTTATTCCATATAAATGTGATGTATTGATGAAACGAAGAGTCAGGCTGCTTCCTTGTCGACAGCGAGATTGGCATCACCCCATGCCTTCAAGGCGTTGATAACCGGCTCCAGACTACGGCCGCGCTCCGAAAGCGAATACTCGACCTTGGGCGGCACCTCGGCATAAACCTTGCGTATGATCAGCCCATCAGCTTCCAATTCGCGCAGCTGGTTGGTCAGCATGCGCTGCGTGACATTGACTAGCTTGCGGCGAATTTCATTGAACCGCAGCGTACCTGACATGAGATGGTAAAGGATCACGCCTTTCCACTTGCCATCGATCAAGTTGAGAACACCTTCGACCGGGCAGCCAGCGGAGCAATCAAACGTCTTGTGGCGCACGCGGGGCATCACGGTATCCTTTTTGACACTATATACAATATATGTGCATTCTTGCACTTACATAGCATAAGGCGCATCTGACCCAGATCAACTTATTTGGAGAAAGCCCATGCGCGCTGTCGCCTATTTCGAATCACAACCCATCACCGCTGAAACTTCATTGGTCGATATCAACCTGCCGAAGCCCGAAGCAAGTGGCAGAGACCTGTTGGTTGAGGTGAGGGCGATATCTGTCAATCCCGTCGACACCAAGGTCCGGGTCAGGGTAAAACCGGAAGGGGGAACGCCCCAGGTACTTGGCTGGGATGCGTCAGGCGTTGTAGCCGCAGTGGGTCCCGAGGCACAATTCTTCAAGCCGGGTGATGAAGTGTTCTACGCTGGAGTGATCGATCGTCCCGGCACGAACTCAGAATTTCACCTCGTCGATGAGCGTATCGTCGGCAAAAAACCATCATCGCTGAGCTTCAGCGCCGCGGCCGCCTTACCGCTGACATCGATTACCGCGTGGGAAACCCTGTTCGACCGATTGGATGTCGAGAAGCCGGTGCTCGGCGCTGCCAATGCCATTGTCATTATCGGCGGGGCAGGAGGTGTAGGTTCAATCGCCATTCAGCTTGCAAGGAAGCTGACGAATCTCACTGTTGTCGCCACTGCATCGCGTCCCGAGACGAAGACCTGGGTCAAGGAGCTTGGTGCTCATCACGTCATTGATCATTCAAGGCCTATCGCAGCACAAGTAGAAGCGCTGGGTATAGACGCTCCGGGATTCGTGTTCTCAACCACCAACTCCGACGCGCATCTTGCCGAAGTCGCCACGCTGATCGCGCCGCAGGGCCGGTTCGCACTGATTGATGATCCGAAGACACTCGATGTCATGTTGTTGAAGCGCAAGAGCATATCGCTGCATTGGGAGCTGATGTTTACACGGGCGCTGTTCAAGACCCCTGATATGGATGCTCAGCATCGAATTTTGAACAAGGTGTCGGAACTCGTTGACGAAGGGACGATCAAAACAACTCTCGCCGATGACTTCGGCAAGATCAACGCCACCAATCTCAAGAGAGCACATGCATTCATAGAAAGCGGCCGCGCCAAGGGCAAGATTGTTCTGTCCGGGTTCTGAGCACGGCAACTACGCTGGGTATATGAGTAGAAGCGCCCAAAAGAGCAGCGTCAATCCTCGCCGCTCTCTTCACAAACGTGATGCGCCATATCGACAAGCATGTCGCTGACATGCTTGTCGGCGAGCTCATAGAAAATCTGCTTGGCCTGCCGGTTGCCGCGTACCAGCCGTGCACCGCGCAACAGGCGCAAATGGTGGCTTACCAGCGATTGCGACAGATCGAGGCTCGTCGCTATATCACCGACTGATCTCGGCTCGTCGAGGCAGAAGAACAGGATGCGCAGCCGCGTCGGATCGCCAAGCAGCCGAAACGTCTCTGCGAGGATCGTCGTATCGAGCTGCGATGGAATTGCTGCCTTGCTCAATGTTTATGATCCTCGTGACCATGACTATACGGCGCATGGTTGTGATCTGCGTGATCGTGACTTGAATCAGCGTGGCCGTGATCAGCCGGTTCCGTTCCGAGGCAGCAGTTGTCCGCGGCGTTGTCCGGCCAATCGATAGCGACTGTCGAATGTTCGATGTCGAATTTCGTCCTGAGCTCGATCTCGACCCGTTTGACCAGCAGCCTTGGATCAGCGTCCGGCGCAGGCAAAACGTGCAGTGTGCAAAGCGCCTTGCCCGAAGTGATCATCCAGACATGCACGTGCCGGACATTGGCGAGACCGGGGACGGTCTGTTTCAAATGCTGTTCAATCTCTTCCGGCGAGGCGTTCGCCGGCGCACCTTCGAGAAGAATATGCATTGAATTTCGCAGCAATGCCCAGGCACTGCGCAGGATAAGCAGGCATACGAAGACCGAGAGGATGGGATCTATCGGCGTCCAGTCCGTATAATAGATGACGATAGCGGCGATGATTGTCCCGACGGAACCAAGCAGATCGCCCAGCACATGCAGGATCGCGCCCTTGATATTGACGTGGTCGCTGTCGCCGCGCGTAAGAATCCAGAATACGGCAATATTGATGAGAAGCCCGATCGTCGCCACGATCAGCATCGGCCCTGCCAGTACTTCACCGGGGTTGCGGAAGCGATCAATTGCTTCGATGGTAATCCAGATCAAGATAGCGAAGAGCGCTATGGCATTCATCAGCCCGGCAATGACTTCAAAGCGCAAATAGCCGAATGTGCGCCGCTCATCTGCGGCCCGTTTGCCGAAATGGAATGCCGCATAGGACAGAGCCAGCGCAGCGGCATCGGTCACCATGTGACCCGCGTCGGCGATCAGCGCCAGCGAACCGGACAATAAACCGCCGATGACCTCGACGATCATGAAGGCGAATGTAATGAAAAACGCAATCAACACCTTGCGCTGATTATCCACCGTGATCTTCGGCGCGTGGTCGTGGCCTTCGTGGGAATGTGACATAGCTTGCTCTATTAATGACAAACATATAAATACTTGTTCATATGTATGATGTCAATGTTGCCATCCAAAACAATCGCCGATGATCATGGGTGACACATTTCAAGCAATCGGGTAAGCGATGTCGGGCTTCACGTTCTCGGAAAGGATCGGCATGACCGATATGATACATTTGCAGCGTCTCGACGAATTGATGGATCGTTACGATGTCCTCCTCTGCGATGTTTGGGGCGTTCTGCACAATGGCGTGGATTCGTTTGCTTCCGCATCAGCAGCTCTTTCACGTGCGCGGAAAGCCGGTCTGACGGTCGTCCTTATAACCAATGCACCGCGCCGTTTTGATAGCGTCGCACAGCAGATACACGCGCTTGGCGTGCCCGAATCTTCCTACGATCGCATTGTCACATCGGGGGACGTGACGCGCGAATTGATCCGCAATGCGCCGCGCCACGTCTTTCACCTTGGGCCTGAGCGCGATGAAACACTGTATGAAGGGCTGGACGTCGAACTTGTCGAGGAACGCGAAGCAGACGTCGTCGTGTGCACCGGATTCTTTGACGATGAGACGGAAACACCGGAGGACTATGCCGAAATGCTCACTCGATTCCGGTCGCGTGATCTGCCGTTCATTTGCGCCAATCCGGATATTGTCGTCGAACGCGGCGACCGCCTCATATGGTGCGCGGGAGCGCTTGCACGCGACTATAGCCAACTCGGTGGCCGGACACTGATTGCCGGCAAGCCGCATCGCCCAATCTACGAGGCCGCTGTTGCCGGTGCTAGGGAGGTGCGCGGCGAGCCTGTCGATCCCGCGCGCGTCCTCGCTATCGGCGATGGTATGCTGACTGACATCAAGGGCGCCGACCTTTTCGGGATCGATGCTCTCTATATTTCCGGTGGTATCCACGCGGGAGACTACGTCATGGGCGGCGTTCAAGACCTTGAGAAACTGCTTGCATTTCTGGCCAAGCACGGCAGCAATCCTGTGGCCACAATGACAATGCTGGCCTGAGGCTAAAGTTCATGTCGATCCTGCGTCTGAGCGATCCGAACCATTTGCCCGAGCACCTCAAAGATGCCATTGTCGCGATTGGCAATTTTGATGGTGTGCATCGCGGTCACCAGGCTGTGCTGGAACGTGCGCTCGAAGCGGCGCGGGCTGCGAGGAAGCCTTCCCTCGTGCTGACTTTCGAGCCGCATCCGCGCAGCGTGTTTGTACCGGATCAGCCGGTCGACCGCTTGACCCCGGCCGCCGAGAAAGCCTCCATTCTCGAAGCACTGGGTTTTGATGCGGTGGTCGAGTGCCACTTTACCCGCGAGTTTTCGCAGCTGACTGCAGACGTGTTTGTAGACCGGATACTGGTCGACGCCCTGGCAGCGAGCCGCATCGTTACTGGTTTTGATTTTCATTTCGGCAAGAACCGTCAGGGCGGACCCGCCTTTCTGATGGATGCCGGCGAAAAGCGTGGCTTTCACGTCACACTGGTTGATGCCTTCCGCGATGAGGGCGGCCACGCAATCTCATCGAGCCGTATTCGCGAACTTTTCGGCGAAGGGGAGGTGGTGGAGGCAGCGGGTCTACTCGGTTATCGCCACCGTATTCGGGCAGAGGTCATTCGCGGCAAACAGCTCGGCCGCACCATTGGATTTCCGACGGCCAACATGGTTTTGCCGCCCGAGACTCATCTCAAGCATGGCATTTACGCCGTGCGCTTCCGCAGGGCTGACGGCACACTCTACGATGGCGTTGCCAGCTTCGGCCGGCGGCCGACAGTCGACACAGATGGTGAACCGCTGCTCGAAACCTATGTCTTCGATTTCAACGGCGATCTCTATGGTGAGACCTGCGCTGTATCATTCTTTGGTTATCTGCGCGGTGAGGAAAAATTCGACGGCCTGGAACCGATGATGCAGCAAATTAAGCGTGATGAAGAGGAATCGCGGGCCTTGCTGCAGGGTGTGCGGCCATTGTCGGCGCTCGACCGGACGATCAACTTCGATTGAATTGGTAAATTGTTTACCAAGACAATAAAGCCAATTTTATCTATCTTTCGATAGTTTCGCCAGATAGCTTGCCACCTCCCAGGCAGGGTTCCGGAGTAATTTCATGTCTATTCGCCTGATTGGCGCTCTCTCGAGCGCACTGTTTTTTGCGGGATCAACTGCAGTTTTTGCTGATGAGTATTATCCGGACAGCCAGCCAACCAGTAGCACGCGCGGAGATCATTGGTGGTCAGGTGACTGGTATCTCACGCTTGGGGCCAAAGGCTTCGTTGCTCCAAAGTATGAAGGCGCCAAGGACTATATGCTCAGCGCTGCCCCGGTTATCTCCCTTGGCCGTGCAGGTAAGTCGGTTCGTTTTTCCTCGCTCAACGACAATGCCTCCCTCGGTTTCATCGACACAGGCGTTTTCCGGGCTGGTCTCACCGGTAAACTGATCACTGGGCGCGACCGTGGTGACTCTGATGATCTCAAAGGCCTCCAGGATGTCGACTGGGGATTCGAGCTCGGTGGCTTTGCAGAATTCTATCCGACAGACAATATTCGCGGCCGGGTCGAGGTGCGGCGCGGTATCGGCGCTCATGACGGCGTCGTTGCCGATTTTGCCATCGATGCTTTCAAGGACATAACACCGACAGTGCGCGTGTCTGCGGGTCCGCGTGCAACCGTTGCCTCCAAAGACTATTTTGAGGAATATTATGGTGTGACTGCCAGCGAGTCCGTGGCGTCGGGCCTCGCACAGTATTCGCCGGGCGGCGGCCTTAAATCGCTTGGCGTCGGCGGTCAAATCACCTGGCAGACCACTGACAAGATCACCACGAGCGCCTATGCCGAGTATAGCCGGTTGATGGGACCAGCGGCAGATTCAAGCCTCGTCAGGGAACGCGGTTCGGCCAATCAGGCGACGTTGGGCGTGCAGGCAACCTACCGCTTCGACTTCGCGCTCTAAGGTGTTGAGGACGCGCACGCGAAGTTTATTGCGCCTCCCTCTTTATTCTATGAGCGGTGATTGCTAAAAGCGCGGCATGAAAACCGTTTGCTGGACTGGCGTGCAGTCCATACCTATTCAGGCGATACGAATTACTGGCCCGGCCTTGCCGCGTTCCTGAAGCTTCGGCTTTGCGGTGCGGAAGGTCCGGGGCGGCGCCTTTGCGCTCTAATATCATTTCTTCGAATCTTGCTCGCTGTGATAACGCGCGGGCCCCATCACAAGCTGGTAAAATGACCGATACGTCCACGACACTTGACTATTCGAAAACACTCTATCTGCCGCAGACGGACTTTCCGATGCGCGCCGGGCTGCCTGCCAAGGAACCGGAATTCGTCGCACGCTGGCAGGAGATGAACCTCTATAAAAAGCTACGCGAAGATGCGAACGGGCGTCCGCTCTATGTTCTGCATGATGGTCCGCCCTACGCCAATGGCAACATCCATATCGGCCACGCTCTGAACAAGATCCTCAAGGACGTCATCACCCGCTCATTCCAGATGCGCGGCTATAATTCCAATTATGTGCCCGGCTGGGATTGTCACGGCTTGCCGATCGAATGGAAGATCGAGGAGCAGTACCGCGCCAAAGGCAAGGACAAGGACGACGTGCCGATCAACGAATTCCGCAAGGAATGCCGTGAGTTCGCCACGCACTGGATCAAGGTCCAGTCGGCGGAGTTCAAGCGCCTCGGCATCGAAGGCGATTTCGAAAACCCCTACACGACGATGGCCTTCCATGCGGAAAGCCGCATTGCCGGTGAATTATTGAAATTCGCCATGTCCGGCCAGCTTTATCGCGGCTCCAAGCCGGTGATGTGGTCGGTGGTCGAACGCACCGCGCTCGCCGAAGCCGAGGTCGAATATGCAGATATCGAAAGTGATATGATCTGGGTGAAGTTTCCTGTTGCTGAAGGACCCCAGGATTTATTGTCGGCGCATGTCGTAATCTGGACCACTACGCCTTGGACAATCCCCGGCAACCGAGCAGTGAGCTATTCGCCGCGCGTTGCGTATGGGCTGTACGAGGTTGAGTCTACGGAGAATGATTTCGGTCCGCGTCCCGGCGAGAAGTTGATTTTCGCTGAGGCGCTTGCCGAAGAATCGGCAACGAAAGCCAAGCTGACCTTCAAGCGCATCAGGACGGTTTCGGCTGATGAACTTGCAGCGATCACGCCTGCTCATCCCTTTAAAGGCCTTGGCGGCGGCTATGAATTTCCCGTGCCCATGCTGCCCGGCGATCATGTCACCGACGATGCCGGCACAGGTTTCGTGCATACCTCTCCCAGTCATGGCCGCGAGGATTTCGATGCATGGACGGATGCGCGCAGCGATCTTGAAGCTCGCGGCATTTCTTCGGCAATCCCGTTCACTGTCGATGATGCCGGCTATTATACAAAGGACGCGCCGGGCTTCGGCCCCGACCGTGAAGGCGGTGCCGCGCGCGTTATCGACGACAATGGCAAGAAGGGCGACGCCAATAAGGTCGTTATCGAAGAACTCATTGCCCGCGACGCATTGTTCGCGCGTGGCCGCCTGAAGCATTCCTATCCGCATTCCTGGCGCTCGAAGAAGCCGGTGATCTTCCGCAATACACCGCAATGGTTCGTCTATATGGACAAGGACCTCGGCGATCAGACGACGCTTCGTTCGCGCGCGCTTGCCGCTATCGACGAAACCCGTTTCGTTCCCGCCGGCGGCCAGAACCGTTTGCGCGCGATGATCGAGGATCGCCCTGACTGGGTGCTCTCACGCCAGCGCGCATGGGGCGTGCCGATCTGCGTCTTCGCTGACGACAACGGCAATGTCCTGAAGGACGACGGCGTCAATGCTCGCATCCTCGAAGCTTTCGAGCAGGAAGGCGCTGATGCCTGGTTTGCCGAAGGTGCGCGCGAGCGGTTCCTTGGCGAAAAGGCCAATGAGCCGTGGACGCAGGTCCGCGATATTCTCGATGTCTGGTTCGATTCCGGTTCAACCCATGTGTTTACGCTGGAGGACCGGCCCGACCTGAAATGGCCTGCCGATGTCTATCTCGAAGGTTCGGACCAGCACCGCGGCTGGTTTCATTCGTCGCTTCTGGAAAGCTGCGGTACGCGTGGTCGTGCGCCCTACGACACCCTTGTCACCCATGGGTTCACCATGGACGAAGAGGGGCGAAAGATGTCGAAATCGCTCGGCAATACGGTGACGCCGCAGGACGTAATCAAGGATTCTGGTGCGGATATCCTGCGTCTTTGGGTCATGACGACTGATTATTGGGAAGATCAGCGTCTCGGCAAGAACATCATCCAGACCAATATCGACGCCTATCGCAAATTGCGCAATACGATCCGCTGGATGCTCGGCACGCTTGCTCATGATAAAGGCGACGAAATCGCCTATGACGATATGCCGGAGCTCGAGAAGTTGATGCTTCATCGCCTCGCCGAACTCGATGAGGTTGTGCGCGCGGGCTATGACGCCTTCGAGTTCAAGCGTATCACACGCGCGCTTATCGACTTCATGAATGTCGAACTCTCGGCCTTCTATTTCGATATCCGCAAGGACTCGCTCTATTGCGATGCGCCGTCGAGCATCAGACGCAAAGCCTCGCTTCAAGTCGTGCGCTATCTCTTTGACCGCATCGTCACATGGCTGGCCCCGATGCTGCCGTTCACGATGGAAGAAGCTTGGCTGGACCTCCACAAGGGCGCAGTATCGGTGCATCTTGAGCAGTTCCGGGAAACGCCAAAGGAATGGAAGAACGACGAACTTGCCGCCAAATGGCGCAAGGTGAAAGATGTCCGCCGTGTTGTAACCGGAGCACTCGAACTGGAGAGGGCAAAGAAAACCATTGGCTCGTCCCTTGAGGCGGCGCCTGTGGTCTACATTACCGATCCGGAATTGCTTGCCGCGGTGAAAGGTTTGGATATGGCGGAGATCTGCATCACCAGCGACATCACGATAAAAAGCGAAAAAGCACCTGCGGATGCGTTTGTCGCCGATGATGTGAAGGGCGTTGCGGTTATATCTCAACGTGCAACAGGCATGAAGTGTGCCCGTTCGTGGCGATATACGCACGATGTCGGCTTGGACCCGGCATTTCCCGATGTTTCAGCCCGCGATGCCGAGGCCCTACACGAGCTGGAAAAACTTGGAAAGCTTGCTGTTTAGAGAAGAAATGCGGATTGCTGGATAAAGTGATCCGCATATTCCTCTGTAAAAACATGCACAGACTTGCTTAATCTAATCGGCCTCATGTAAAAGGCTTGCCATTGAGTTGCCTGATTTTAGAGGCAGGGCATAGATCAAGCAAAATTGATCGGCAGTCGGAACTGCCCAGACATGGGTTGGAAATAGCGAGTATGGATTTGAACGGACGCATTACGGTTTTCGGTGCACTGGTCGCGTCACTGGCCCTTGGCGGCTGCATGTCGTCGCCCACCTATGGTACGGACAAGACGGCTGGTAGCCAGCTTCTCGACGACGTATCGAACATGGCCTCCTTCGGACAATCCAAGAAGAAGAACCAGATCGCTTACAACCCGCGTCCCGAGCTCGTCCGCCCGGCCGAGGGCAAGGTAGCACAACTGCCAGCACCGCAGAATGATGTCGTGACCACCGATAGCGCAAACTGGCCGGAATCGCCCGAGGCGCGGCGCAAGCGCATACGCGACACAGCGACTGCCAACCAGAACAATCCGAACTTTACGCCTGAAGTTGAGAACGACATGCCTCTTGCAAAGCAATCTGCAGGCAAGCCGGAATATGGGTTCTTCAACGACAAATCTCCCGCCAATCAAGGATCGAAAAGCAGTGCGGCCGCAGATTTTCGCGCTCGCAAGCTTGCTTCCACTGCAGGCTCGCCGACGACACGCCGCTACCTGAGCGAGCCGCCACTTGAATATCGTGCGCCAGCGCCAACCGCTGCAGCCAATGAGCTGGGCGAAGACGAGGCCAAGAAGGAGCGGGAGCGTAAAGCCGCTGCCAAAAAAGACAAAGGCTTCAGTTGGAAAAATCTCATTCCTTGGGAATAGAGATTCACCGAGCGCGCAGTCTGCAAGGTCACACAATTGTTGAGCCACTATTCCTTGACCGACCGCGAAGGTCGTCAAGACCGACAATAATTGCAACTAAGACGATATTTGCGCACCCTAATACTTAAGTGTTATTATTTCTGACACTAGTCGAAACCCTTGGGGCGTTGGGGGGTGTTCGAATGATTGTTGTCAGGATGAGGGATAAAACTACTCGTGTCTTGCGCACGGGTCTGACAACGTTCTTTTTTTTCTTGTTTATTTTCATCTCTGTGGAACCGGGCGTCGCACAACAAATCGTGACGAGCGGTCATGTCACAAGCGCAAGAGTGACAGCCACCGGGCCACAGCCCAGCCCTTGGGATGTGGGATATTTTCTTGATGTCGGCAGCGATCTTGTCGGCGGGATCGATGGCGAAGGTTCACTGGTCATTCGTGATGGTGGCGTCGCGTTTCTTTCGCGTAACGATCTGATTATAACTCGATTCACGACGGATGTCGGAAGGAATGCTGCATCTATCGGCAGCATCCTGGTGACAGGCGCGGGATCGTCGTTCGATTATGGCCATGAGATGTTGATCGGCGGGGCCGGATCAGGGTCTCTTGTCATCGAGAATGGCGCAAGGGTCTTCGATGCCGGCGCGGATTTTAATGGCAATCCTGCAGCGACGGCGATCGGATCAGCAGCCGGCGGCTCGGGAACCGTCCGCGTTGACGGGCCTGGCTCACTCTGGGAAGCTGGATCCCGGCTAAGCGTCGGCATTCGAGGCGCGGGTTCGCTGGATATCACTGGAGGCGGACGCGTAACGACCGATTCAGTGATTGCCATAGCGCGCTTCCCCGAAGGCAACGGCACAGTCACCATCCGGGGTGTGAATTCGGTGCTTGATCCCGGGCACTTCCTGTTCGTCGGCCTCGGCGGTACCGGTTCGCTCTCGGTACTGGACGGTGCAAGTGTCCGGAGCCTCGATAGGGTTGATATTGGCGGCGGGGCTGGGGTACCGGCACAGGGTATCGCGGCTGGCTCAGGGACCGGAATTGTCAATGTCGCTGGCACAGGGGCTGCACTTTCTGCTGCATCGGAACTGACCATTGGAAACTCCGGCACCGGAACATTGAATCTTGGTAGCGGCGGTACAGTTGCAAGTCCCGTCATAAGCATTGCTTCCGAACCTGGCTCGTCAGGTACGCTCAACGTTCTAGGTGGAGCTTTGCAAACAGATAGCATTGCGTTCGGCGCAGGCAGCGGCACGTTCAATCTCGATCCCGCGACGGACTATAATCTTACTGCTCGCATGAGTGGGCCGGGCGCATTCAATGTGCTTTCAGGCGAGGTAGTTCAGACAGGAGATAGCAGCGCGTTCACTGGCAGTACCAACCTTGCGAGGGGCAATCTGTTCGTCAATGGCACACTCGGCGGGACGATCGCTGTTCAAGAGAGCGGGCTGCTGGGCGGGACGGGCACCATGGGCTCTACTTCAATCAACGATAGTGGTGTCCTGGCTCCGGGTAATTCCATTGGTGCGCTACACGTAAATGGTAATCTCAGCTTCAGCCAAGGGTCGACCTATCAGGTCGAAGTCGATCCGGCTGGCAACAGCGACAGGACATTGGTCTCCGGAAATGCAACGCTGGGCGGCGCACATGTGGATGTCATCGCTTCAGCCGGCAGTTGGCGTATCGGTATGGCCTATACCATCCTAACGGCTGCGGGCGGATTGAACGGCAGCGAGTTCGGCGTCGTGACATCGAACCTCCAGTTCCTCGATCCCGCCCTGACCTATGATCCAAGCAACGTCATGCTGATCCTGCGCCGCAACGACATCGACTTTGCCGAAATCGCGAAGACACCCAATCAACGCCGTGCCGCAAAATCCATCGACGATTTCATCGCGCTGGATCCAAACCCGGATGACTATCCCCTCATTGGAAAATTGCTGGGATTGGACAAGGCAACCGCACCACTGACGATCGCTCAGCTGCCCGGTGAAATTCACGCTTCTCTCAAGAGCGTGCTGCTGGATGACAGCCATTTCATACGGGATGCGGCCAACAACCGTCTTCGCGCTGCGTTCGAAGTTGTCGCGGTGCCATCCTTTCCGGTTCTTGCTTATGGGCCAGACGGTGTTGAGCCCCAAGCAGCGGCAGGCGATCGCTTCGCCGTTTGGGGGCAAGGTTTCGGGTCGTGGGCAAATTGGAACGGCAATGATCAAGTACCTGGTCTCGATCGGTCCGTGGGTGGCTTTCTCATTGGTGGCGACGTGCCGTTCGGTGAGAGTGTCCGCGTCGGAGCGCTGGCTGGTTACAGCCGCACCAGTATCAACGAACCGGGCCTGGGTGCTTCAGCCGATGTCGATAATTATCATCTAGGTATCTATGGCGGTGCCGAGTTTGAGACTCTCAACCTGCGCTCAGGTGCTAGCTATACGTGGCATGCCATCGACACCAATCGTCTGGTCCAGTTCACAGGATCGCAGGAACGTCTGTCTGCCAACTACGATGGTGGAACGGCACAGGTCTTTGGCGAATTGAGCTATGGAGTTCAGGTCAAAAGCATTGCTCTCGAGCCGTTTGCCAATTTGTCCTATGCCAATCTGCATATTGACAGTTTCGCTGAAAAGGGTGGTTCGGCCGCGCTGGCCGGTGCTTCGTCGGAAACCGATGTGACATTTACCACGTTTGGATTGCGCGCCTCAAAGGAATTGTTGTTCGGCGATGCCAGGACGACGCTTCGGGGCATGGCAGGCTGGCGGCATGCCTACGGCGATGTCACGCCGTTATCGTCGCTTGCATTTGCCGGTATGGATAGCTTCGAGATATCGGCATTGCCGATCGCTCGGGATGCTGCACTGGTCGAGGTGGGTTTGGACATTGATCTTGCGCCGGCCACCAAGTTTGGCTTTGCTTATCGTGGGCAGATTGCCAGCGACGTGCAGGATCATGGTGTCAGAGCCGATCTGAGCATACGTTTCTAGTAACGAGAATTGTGAAACCGATGGGTGCCCGGCCCCGTTGATTTGGTTTAAAAGAGAAACGCGTCGCTTCCATCTTCCCATCGAGGACCGCAACAATTGTTCATCCTGCGATTTCTTGGCCTGATCATCCTTATAATTTTGACGCTTATTGGCTTTCTGTGGGGAGGGTTTGCACTCTGGTATCAATTGCCGTTTGGCATTGCCGGTAATATTGGTTGCCTCTTGCTATGGGCGGCGATCGCTTTCTCGGTACTTTGGCTTGAGCTGAAGGGCCGTGCCTGGCGCGCACTTATTGTGCTGGTTCCGGTCATGGTCGGTCTTGGTTATTGGTGGAGCACGATCACACCCTCGTTGAATCGTATTTGGGCCGATGATGTTGCGCAGACTGTGACCGGCTCACTGAACGGCAACTATGTAACGCTATCCAACATTCGCAACTTTGAATGGCGGACGCCAGCTGACTACACACCGCGCTGGGAAGTTCGGACTTATGATCTTCAAGATCTGGAGTCCGTCGACCTGTTTCTGTCCTATTGGTCGAACCCCGCTATCGCCCACACGCTTGTCAGCTTCGGGTTCAACAACGGCGATCACGTTGTTTTCTCCGCAGAGATCCGCAAGGAGCGTCATGAAACGTTCTCGGAAATCGGAGGTTTCTTCAAGGAATTCGAGCTAGCGATGATTGCCGCAGACGAGCGCGATATCATTCGATTGCGAACCAATATCCGCAAGGAAGATGTTTATCGCTACCGCATCAATCTCAAGCCGGAAATGCGACAGGCACTCTTCCTGTCCTATATTGACAACGCCAACCATCTGGCGACCACAGCAAAATTCTATAATACGATAACGGCCAATTGCACGACGGTCATTTTCGACATGGTCCGTGCCATAACTCCGGAACTGCCGCTCGATTACCGGGTCATTCTGTCAGGTTATTTGCCCGGTTATCTTTATGATATCGGCGCCATCGATCGTCACGGACCATTGGACGAGACGATAAGAGCAGCTTCGATCAACCAGCGAGCTCAGGATGCTGGCTCAGATATGGATTTTTCCGCGAAGATCAGGGCGGAAAACTAGAGTCTTTTGGTACGAAAGAACTCCTTGAGCATGACTTCCACTTCCTGTTCTTGAAAGCCGGAATATACCTCCGGTGCATGGTGGCAAGTCGGCTGAGCAAAAAACCGCGCACCGTTTTCCACGCCGCCGCCTTTGATGTCCTGTGCACCGTAATAGAGCCGCCTGATGCGGGCGAAAGAAATCGCAGCCGCACACATGGTGCAGGGCTCCAACGTCACGTAGAGATCGCAACCGGTGAGGCGTTCGTCATCAAGGATCTGACAGGCTTCGCGAATGACAAGGATTTCCGCATGTGCTGTTGGATCGTTGAGCTCGCGCGTGCGATTGCCCGCCTGCGCCACGATTGTCCCATCCTTGACAAGGACCGCACCGATCGGCACCTCGCTGCGCATCGCGGCGTCATGCGCTTCGGCTAGGGCCACACTCATTGGATCAGTTTTTTGGTTCACGCGGCGCTCATCGTCCAGAATTTACTCGCAAGAAAACCTCATAGCTGTTAGTGAGCGCTGCTGAAAGGCAAACATTCCATGACAAGTTCAAATGATGACGGGAAGGGCGGCAAACGTCCCTTTGAAAAGCGCAGCTTCGACAAGCGAGGCAACGATGGCGATCGCGCCAAAGGCCCACGCAAGTTCGACGGCGCCGCTCCCGCCAAGCGCGGTGTCGACCAGCGCAAACCCCCGCGTGACGAAGCACCAGCCGAAGAAGGCGAACGTATAGCCAAGCGCTTGGCGCGCGCCGGCATAGCTTCTCGGCGTGAGGCCGAAACGATGATCGCCGCGGGCCGCGTGTCCGTTAATGGCAAGCGGCTCGAAAGCCCGGCCATCAATGTCATGCCTGCCGATCGCATCGAAGTCGATGGCAAGCCTTTGCCGCAAAAGGAACGCACACGTCTTTGGCTCTACCACAAGCCGGCAGGTCTTGTTACGACCAACCGCGATCCGGAAGGGCGCCAGACCGTCTTTGAATCCTTGCCGAAGGATATGCCGCGCGTTCTTTCCGTCGGTCGTCTCGATATCAACACGGAAGGGTTGCTGCTTCTCACCAATGATGGTGGCCTGTCGCGCGCTCTTGAACTGCCGTCTACCGGCTGGCTCCGCCGCTATCGGGTTCGTGCTCATGGCAGCATTACCCAGGAAAAGCTTGACACGCTCAAGGATGGAATTGCCGTCGATGGCGTCTTCTACGGCGCGATTGAAGCGACCCTGGAACGCGAACAGGGCTCGAACGTCTGGATCATGGTGGGCTTGCGCGAAGGCAAAAACCGCGAAGTCAAAAATGTACTCGGCGCACTTGGACTTTCAGTCAACCGGCTGATCCGCATTTCCTATGGACCGTTCCAGCTCAGCGATCTGCCGGAAGGCTCGGTGCGCGAAATGAATGGCCGAACCTTGCGCGACCAGCTTGGCGAACGGCTGATCGAAGAATCCGGTGCGGATTTCGAGGCACCGATTATTAACGTGTTCTCCAATGATGCGGTGAAGGGTGAGGCGGTCCAGCAACCGAGCGAGCGTCCGGAGCGCCGGGCATCCGAATGGATTTCCAGCGCTCCTGTCGCCAAGGCCCGAGGGCCACGCAAATCGAAGGATGAGAAGCGGGAGGAGTCCCTTTCGCGCTGGACCACGGATCGCAATGAGCGACCGGCGGTGCCTCGCAGCGGTCGTGATGAACGCCCCGCTCGTGCGCCGCGCGACGGCGATCAAAAGCCACGCACCCAACACGGCGTGTCATCGAAAGCTGATCGGGAGCGCAAGGAAGACGAAGCCGCAGCTCCGCGCAAATCTCGCGGCGCCAATGTCTGGATGGCACCTGGCGCGCGTCCGATGGGCAAGGCGAGGGCCAAGGCCGTGGCAGCGCGAGAAGATCGAAACCGTTCGGACAGCCCGCGCGCCGACAGGCCGAAGCGTTTCAGTGAAGGCTCCGCTCGGCCTGCCGGCGATCGTCCTGCTGGTGATCGCCCCACCGGCGGCCGTTCGTCAGCTGGTTATGCCGGCGACAAGCCACGCAGTTTTTCTCCGCGCGCCCCACGAAGCGAAGGCGACAATGCTGATCGACCGAAGCGGCCATTCGGGGCTACGCGGCCGGACGGTTCTCGGGACGGACCTCGTCCGGATCGTCCCCCGCGCGTCGGCAAGCGGGAGCGTGCCGAATTGAAGGAGCGGGAAGCGAGGGGTGAGCATCCGGCTCAGGGTGATCGCCCAGCGCGTTCCGAGCGTCCGTACGGGGCAAGCGGCAGACCGACTCGATCGCCCGGCCGCCAGGATGGCAAAAGCGGAGATCGGCCATATGGCGGGCCTAAAGGTCCACCGAGAGGCCGGTCCGGTGGAGGCGCAAGTCGCCCTCCGCGTGGCGACAAACCCAAATCCTAGGACCTGAAGCCATGCGAATTGTCGGTGGCAAATTTCGCGGGCGTGCCTTGGCGACGCCCGCCTCCAACGCAATACGGCCGACGACCGACCGTACGCGCGAAAGCCTTTTCAATATTCTGGTGCATAACTACCCGGAAAAGTTTGAATCGACGCGCGTACTCGACCTTTTCGCCGGGACTGGCGCACTGGGCCTGGAGACATTGTCACGCGGCGCTCGCTATGGTGTGTTCATTGAAGAATCGACGGAAGGGCGCGGACTGATCCGCACCAACGTCGAGGCATTCGGTCTGCTCGGTAACACCAAGATATTCCGCCGTGATGCGACGAAACTTGGCGACGCAGGCACCATCGAGCCATTTGATCTGGTCTTTGCCGATCCCCCCTATGGGAGAGGCCTCGGCGAGATGGCGTTCAAATCCGCACTTGATGGCGGTTGGCTCAATCCCGACACACTTCTAGTGCTTGAAGAAGAAGCTGAAGCCGTGATTGATCTCGATCCCCGATTTGTCGTGGTAGAAGAACGTCCCTACGGTGGAACAGTCATAAGGCTTGTCACATTGAAGTCGTAAAAATTGCGATTGTATCGCTCGTAAGACAGAACTGGATCGATTTGAATGTCCTTCGTTTTAAGCCGCGCCGTTGCGGCATTTATCCTGATCGGTGCCCTCACGGCCGCTTTCTTCGTTCCAGCACGCGCAGATACTGTTCCGCAAACCGCGAAGGCGATCGAGACAACCAATAAAGATGACGTTTCGTCGTTCCATCTGGACAACGGACTCGAAGTTGTCGTAATTCCGGATCATCGCGCGCCTGTCGTCACCCACATGATGTGGTACCACGTCGGTTCAGCAGATGAAGAACCCGGCAAATCCGGCATCGCACATTTCTTTGAACACCTCATGTTCAAAGCCACCAAGACCTATCCAGCCGGTGAATTTTCCCGCAAAGTTGCCGAGATTGGCGGTCAGGAAAACGCTTTTACCTCTTACGACTACACTGCGTTCTATCAGCAGGTCGCCCCATCGGCTCTCGAAATGGTCATGACCTATGAGGCCGACCGCATGGAAAATCTCATTCTCAATGATGATGTGGTCAAGACCGAGCGCGATGTCGTGCTTGAGGAACGCCGCTCGCGGACGGACAGCAATCCTTCGGCTCTGCTCGCGGAAGAGGTCAATGCAACGCTCTACCAGAACCACCCTTACCGGATACCGGTAATTGGTTGGCTGCACGAAATGCAGCAGCTAAATCTCAAGGATGCGCTTGCATTTTACGTCAAATACTACACCCCGAATAACGCGACGCTTGTCGTCTCGGGTGATGTCGATCTGGCTACGGTAAAGGCGCTTGCGGAAAAGACCTATGGCAAGGTTCCGCGCAGGGCGGAGCCTGGCAAGCGTGAGCGTCCCCAGGAGCCGGAGCAGAATACCAAGCGTACTGTCTCATTGGCCGACCCGCGGGTCTCGCAGCCGAGTTTCCAGAAGATGTGGCTTGCTCCTTCCTATACCAGTGCTAAACCGGGGGAAGCTGAAGCCTTGGATCTCCTAAGCGAAATTTTGGGTGGATCCAACCGCAGCCGAATCTACCAGTCACTGGTCATCACTGACGGAACTGCTGCAAGCGCCGGCGCGTACTATCAAGGCGGGTCGCTGGATACCGGCAGTTTCGGTGTCTACGGTTCGCCGCGCGGTACAGCAACCCTGACCGAAGTCGAAGCTGGTATCGACGCTCAGATCGCCAGAATCATCAAGGATGGCGTAACGGAAGACGAACTTGAGAAGGCGCGCAATCGCTTCCTGAAAAGCGTGATTTTCGCCCGCGACAGTCAGGCTGGCATGGCGCGCATCTACGGCTCGACGCTCTCGACCGGACAAACCATTAAGGACATCCAGGAATGGCCAGACCGCATCCGCGCGGTAAAGGTTCAGGATATCCAGACTGTGGCGCAGCGCTATCTTGTCGATAGCCGCTCGGTTACGAGCTATCTCATGCCGGAGGACGGCAAACCCGACCAGAAATCGGACAACGAGCCCGCAGAAGCACAACAACCAGAAGCGCCTGCAGAAGGGGCCGTCCAATGACCGCGCCAATCATGAAGCGATTTGCCGCCCTGTTTTTCCTGATCCTGTTTTCTGCTGCTCCGAGTTATGCAGTCGAAATAAAGGAAGTTGTCTCGCCGAAAGGCATCAAGGCCTGGCTGGTGCAGGACGATTTCGTCCCGCTGATATCCATGCGCTTTTCGTTCAAGGGCGGATCGACACAGGATCCTAACGGCAAGGAAGGTCTTGCCAATTTAATGACCGGCCTCTTCGATGAAGGCGCCGGGGATCTCGATTCGGAAACTTTTCAGGAGAAGCTTGACGACGTCGGCGCCGAGATGGGCTTCAACGCCGACGATGACGACGTGACGGGATCCATTCGTATGCTCGCAGAGAAGCGGGATCAAGCCGTTGATCTTTTGACATTGGCGGTTAACAAGCCTCGTTTCGATCAAGCCCCGATCGACCGGATTCGTCAGCAGATTGTTGCAGGGATCAAGTCGTCTGAACGCGATCCCAACACGATAGCCGGACGTAAATTCGCAGAAGTGCTTTATGGCGATCATCCCTATGGGCGTCGTTCAGAAGGCACTGAAGCGAGCCTGAACTCGATCACCCATGATGATCTGGCAACCTTTCACAAACGCAATTTCGCCCGCGATAATCTGATCGTCGCAGTTGTCGGTTCAATCAGCCCGGAAGAGTTGAGCCCGCTGCTTGACAAGGTATTCGGCGACCTTCCTGAGAAAGCTGAACTCGAGACTATCAGCGAGGCCAAGCTTGCATTTGGCCAGATCACGCGTGTCGACTATGCCCTGCCGCAGACATCGATTTCAATGGTTTATCCCGGTGTTCGTCGTCAGGATCCGGATTTCTTCGCCGCCTACATCATGAACCATATTCTTGGCGGCGGCACATTCTCTTCGCGCATTTACAACGAGGTGCGCGAAAAGCGCGGTCTTGCTTATTCGGCGGGCTCGAATCTCGTTACCCGCGATCATATGGCGGCGCTGATGGTGAACACGGCCACCCGGGCTGATCGCGCCAACGAAACCCTGCAGATCTTGAAAACCGAGATCGCCAAAATGGCCAAGGACGGCCCGACTGAAGACGAACTCGTTGAGGCCAAGAAATACCTCGTCGGGTCCTATGCCGTGAACAATCTCGACTCGTCGTCGGCTGTCGCCAGTACGCTTATCGGCTTGCAGGACGAAAATCTCGGCCGGGATTATATCGACAAGCGCGCCGAGCTGATCAATGCGGTAACGCTCGATCAAGTGAAGGAAGCGGCCAAAAAATTGCTTGAAACGGATCCGGCTATTCTCATCGTCGGATCGCCACAATCCTGAGAAGGATGGGAGCGCCATGATCGCTCGCGATCTGCAAGAGATGGATGAGCGGAGCGGCGCGGGTAGTCCCGCCGACACGCCGACTTTCGCCATTGCATTCGGCGGAGGTGGGGCGAGGGGGCTCGCTCATATCAATGTCATTGAGGCCCTGGACGAGCTTGGCATACGGCCGACGGCAATATCCGGTTCCTCCATAGGTGCAATCATGGGCGCAGGCATGGCGGCGGGCATGTCCGGCCGTGACATCCGCGAGTATGCGATCGCCACCTTGTCGCGGCGCGCCGAAATTGCGGCACGGCTATGGCGTATGCGCCCTGCCAGTTTTGGCGAAATGCTGGGCGGGGGTATCCGGTTCAGCCAGTTCAATATTGAAAAGGTGCTCAAGAGTTTTCTTCCCGATCGTATTCCGGACACGTTCGAAGAATTGACTATCCCACTGAGCGTAACCGCCACCGACTTTTACGGTCAAAGAGAGGTGCCGATAGCCGAGGGTGATCTCTATAGCGCCATCGCTGCGTCAGCCGCGATTCCGGCATTGTTCCGCCCCGTACTTCGGGACGATTGCATTCTCATCGATGGCGGCATCTATAACCCCGTTCCGTTCGATCACGTGAAGGACAAGGCACAGTTCGTGATCGCTATCGATGTCGTTGGAGGACCGGAAGGCGATATCGGCAAATTTCCATCGTCCATCGATGCGATGTTCGGCGCCAGTCAGTTGATGATGCAGTCGATCATCGCGACACGCCTGCGTACCGATCCGCCGGCAATTTTCCTCCGCCCAAACGTCGCACGGTTCGGTGTTCTCGATTTTCTCCGCGTCGAGCAGGTATTGCGCGACTCGGCCGGCATCAAGGAAGACTTGAAACGAGCGGTCGATGCCGCCATTACCTATGTGGAGCATCGCGAACTGGAGTGAATACGCCTACTCAGCCGGAGTAGCGTCGGGTTCCATTTCTTCATCGGGAACCGTATCGATACGCTTGGCTTCGCGTGTCGGCTTGATCAGCGGTTCTGGTGTCACCGGTCGCGTCAACAACAGATCGTTGCCGGCTGTCAGGCCTTCCGACGCCTGGATATGCAGCCGGTCCTCATCGCGCCGCCTGATATCCTCCATGATTTCATGGGCGAGCTCTTCGCTGACACCGAGTTCTTCGAGGGTGCGGCGGCCGAACACCAGGCCGGATTCCAATGTCTCGCGTAACTCGTAGTGAACCCCGCGCGCTCGTAGCTTCAACGTGTGAACGCGGTCATACGAACGGACGAACAGCTTGATATCCGGATAGTTCGCCTGGATCATTTCAACGATTTGATCCGTCGTTTCTTTTATATGTGTGCAGACGGCAACGATCTTGGCTTGCCGTATTCCCGCAGCTTCCAGAACTTCCTTGCGCGTGCCATCACCGAAATAAATGCGGAATCCGAATCGTCCTGCCGCGCGTATCCGATCTGCGGATGCGTCGATCACAGTCACGTCGCTTCCACCAGCGAGCAGAATTTGCGCCGCGATCTGACCGTAACGCGAAAAACCGATCATCATCACATCTGCACCCGCTCCATCGAAGTCCTCGTCGATCTCATCTTGCGCATTCGTATTGGCTAGAAACTTGTTTCCAAGCGCGACGGATAACGGCATGACGGCCATCGAAAGCGTTACGACTGCCACCAGTTCTGAAGCTGTGGACACACTCATCAGGCCAGATGCAGCGGCCGCGGAAAACAATACGAAGCCGAACTCGCCGCCTTGCGGTAGAAAGAAAGCAATCCGGATTGCATCGTTGTGATCGGAGCGAAACAGCCGTGCCAGCAGATAGACGACGAGCGCCTTGATCGCCATGAAGACCGGTACTGCAAGCAGGATTGCCAGCCAGTCGGAGAGAATGACATCGAGATCCAGCGAGAGCCCGACAGCCATGAAGAACAGGCCGAGAAACACACCGCGAAATGGTTCGATATCGGCTTCGAGCTCATGCCGGTAGGAAGACTCCGCCAAAAGAACGCCGGCGATGAAGGCGCCCATGGCCATCGATAACCCGGCGAACTGCATCAGGACAGCTGCACCGAGCACGACGAATAGCGCCGCGGCAATCATGACTTCGCGCGCGCCCGTATTGGCAATGAAGCGAAACAGGGGGTTGAGGAGATAGCGTCCGACTGCGACGATTGCACCAATGCAGATGACCGCGATGAGAGACTGGCCCAGCGGATCCGCCGCGTGCTGGGCAGAGCCAGGCGCAAGGACAGGGATCATTGCCAGCAAGGGAACGATGGCCAGGTCCTGAAATAACAGGATGGCGAACGAAGTCTGACCGTGCTGCGTGGCTGTTTCGCCGCGCTCCTCCAATATCTGCATGGCAAATGCTGTCGAAGACAGCGCCAGACCAAACCCGGTCACAACTGCCGCCTGCCACATCATCAAGTTCAAAGCGAGGATCAGCCCGGTAAGCACAGCACCCGTTACGACGACCTGCGCGGCACCAAGGCCGAAAATCGCATGGCGCAATGTCCAGAGACGCGAGGGCTTCAATTCGAGGCCAATGACGAAAAGCAGGAACACGACGCCGAGTTCGGAGAAATGCAGGACCTGTTCACCATCGGTAATGAGATTGGCCAGAGGTCCGATCAGTAGGCCAGCAGCGAGATATCCGAGAACCGTGCCGAGCCCAAGACGCTTAAACAGCGGCGCCGCAATTATTGCCCCCGCGAGAAGTGCCAGTGCCTGAAAATAGAGGTTGCCGCTTTGCGAGAGCATATATTTGTGACCTCGGCTGTGAGATTGTTGCGCTAGCTTGCCTTGATAGACCCCAATTTGCACCATATAGGAAGGAATGCATCTGACTTTCGTCAGATAAGTCCTTGCATCCTATCATGCAATCAACGTTAGAGACGAAAATGACCGAGCCGGTAAATTCCCGCGAATTCGTAGACAATGCGGCGGCACTTGTGGAAGCTGCAAAGCGTGCGGGGGCCGATGCAGCCGATGCGGTTGTCGTGCGTTCGCGCTCGACGGGCGTGACTGTTCGGCTCGGAAAAGTCGAATCAACGGAATCGTCGGAAAGCGACGAGTTTTCGTTGCGCGTATTCGTCGGACGCAAGGTTGCGAGCGTTTCGGCCAATGCCGGCGTTGATCCGAAAGTTTTGGCGGAGCGCGCCGTCGCCATGGCCAAAGTTTCACCGGACGACGCATTTGAAGGGCTTGCCGCCCCCGAAAATCTCGTGCGCAACATCCGTGACCTCGATCTTTATGATTCGACAGTAGTCGACGCAGAGCAATTGACCGAGGCAGCCCTGACCGCAGAAGAAGCCGCTCTTGCTGTCGAAGGCGTTACCAATTCCGGTGGCGGATCGGCGTCGGCGGGAATGGGTGGACTTGTGCTCGTTACGTCTGGCGGCTTTGCCGGGCAGTACATGGGGTCGCGCTTTTCGCGTTCGGTCAGCGCCATTGCCGGAAGCGGCACTGCCATGGAACGCGATTATGATTTTTCGTCGCGCATCTATTTCGAGGCTTTGGAAGACGCTGAAGCCATTGGTCGCTCCGCCGGCGAGCGGGCTGTCAAGCGCCTTGGTGCACGTCAGGCCAAGACCGGCCGCGTCAACGTCGTCTTCGATCCGCGCGTAGCCCGTGGCATTGCCAGCCATATCGCCAGTGCGATCAATGGCGCATCAGTCGCGCGCAAGACCAGTTTTCTCAAGGATCGTATGGGGATGAAAATTCTCTCGGACGCGATCAATGTTACCGACGATCCATTGCGGGTTCGCGGCCCTTCCTCACGTCCCTTCGATGGCGAAGGGATGGAGGGTGTGCCCCTCAACATGATTGAGAATGGTGTACTCAGGCATTGGTTCCTGTCGACCTCGACAGCCAAGGAATTGAGCTTGACCACAAATGGCCGGGGTGTGCGTTCTGGTTCGACGGTTGTCCCATCTTCGACCAACTTCGCTATAGAACCCGGAGACAAGACACCTGAAGAAATCATCCGTTCTGTCGGGACGGGCTTCTACGTTACCGAGCTTTTCGGCCATGGTGTTGACATGGTCACCGGTGAGTACAGTCGAGGTGCTTCGGGATTCTGGATCGAGAACGGCGAACTTGCTTACCCGGTGAGCGAAGTCACCATCGCCTCCAATCTTAAGGAGATGTTTCTCAATCTCGTTGCCGCCAACGATATTGATCGCAATTTCGGTGTTGCCAGCCCGACTCTCCTGATCGAAGGCATGACTCTTGCCGGCAAATAAACAAAATCGCGAAGATCTCGAACTGATACGTGAGGCTGCAGAGGGAGCAGGTCGAATAGCGCTCTCGTATTTTAAGCAAGCGCCGCAGATCTGGATGAAGACAGGCAATTCGCCGGTCACAGAGGCAGACCTTGCTGCAGACAAGTATCTAAAGGACATGTTGCTGACGGCACGGCCCGACTATGGCTGGATATCGGAGGAAACCCTCGATGAGCGGGTAGCTTCACCCAGACAACGGTTCTTTGTGGTCGATCCGATCGATGGAACTCGAGCCTTTATCGAAGGGCAGGATGTCTGGTGTGTCAGCGTTGCCGTCATTGAAAATGGGCGGCCTGTCGCGGGTGTACTCGACTGTCCTGCGCGCGAGGAAATATTCACGGCATTGCCGGGTTTCGGCGCGGTGCAAAATGGCAGTGCTATTCGCGTTCAGGCCGAGAACCAGCCATTCAAGGTAGCGGGACCTGGGGCATTCTTGAAAAGACTGCCGGAGCGTTTTCTGGCCTCTATCGAACATACGCCTTATGTGGCCTCGCTGGCCTATCGGATCGCCATGGTGGCGCGCGGCGATATTGCCGGAACTTTTGTGCGCCCCAACTCGCACGACTGGGATTTGGCTGCTGCGGACCTCATCCTTTCGGAGGCGGGTGGCAATGTCTTGACAGCGGATGGCAAGCCACTCACCTACGGCTTACGCAATACCAGCACCGGCGATTACCGGCATGAGGCGCTCGTCGCCGCCAGCGGTCTACTAATGGATAACATGTTGGCCGTTGTCGCCGAAACCGCCTTCGGATAAACAGGCAGTAACTTCAATTCGATCATTTGGATGGGCAACCATGAGCGAAAACGCATCAGATCAAAAGCAACTGCTTCATCTCGTCTTTGGCGGCGAGCTGAAGAAACTGGGCGGTGTGGAATTTCGCGATCTCGACAAGCTCGATATTGTCGGCATCTACCCAAATTTCGAAACCGCACAGCGTGCGTGGAAATCCAAAGCACAGCAGACGGTGGATAATGCGCACATGCGCTATTTCATCGTGCACATGCATAAGTTGCTGGATCCAGTCACAGGCAAGGCAGACTGATCGCTCGTGCGGTCTATTATCGGCATGAGTGAACACATCCCAGTGGCAACCAAGTCTCCCCGGCGAAAAAGCGGGATGCTGAAACGTTTTTGGCGGAGGGTACGTGGCCCCTTGGCAAACTCGCCGATGGTCCGCTCGATGATCGCTTTTCTGATCACGCAGTTTTTCCGGCTGGTCAATGCTACCAACCAGAGGCTTCCCGGTTCCTCCGATCTTGAGGAAATGAAACGCGGTGGCGAACCTTTCATCGCGGTTGCTTGGCACGGCCAGCACCTGATGGCGCCGTTCCTCATGCCGCGCGGTGTTCGCTTTGTTGCCATGTTCTCGAAAAGCAAGGATGCTGAACTCAATGCACGTGTCGCTGAACGCTTTGGCGTCGAGATCGTGCGCGGTTCCGGCGGGAGAGACCGGGCCAGGGGAGCGGTAAAAGGTGGTGCGCGCGCTTTGCTCGCCTTGAAAAAAGCACTCAAGGAAGGTAAGACCGCTGCCATGATTGCTGATATCCCGCACGGGACGCCGCGTGAATCCGGAATTGGCGTCGTCCTTCTTGCCAAGCTGTCTGGCCGTCCAATTCTCCCGATTTGCTACCTGACGTCTAAACGAAAAGTCTTGGAGAAGAGCTGGGACAAGACCACCATTCCCTTGCCCTTTGGCAGGTCGGGGCTGATTATTGGCGACCCTATTTTCGTGCCGGAGGATGCCGACGATGCAATGCTTGAAGCCAAACGTGTCGAATTGACCAACAGTTTGAATGCGAACACCGTTCGGGTGCATGAGTTGGTGGATGGTAGAGTATGAGTGAACGTTGGGCGCGATTTGTCCTGAGCACCTATCGATGGGTCGGTGCAGCAGCCTTTCCGATCGTTGGTGCCTATGTGGCTTTCCGCGCGAGCAAAGGCAAGGAAGAGCGCGGTCGTCATGGCGAGCGCTACGGCAATGCGAGCGTTGCCCGCCCTTCGGGTCCACTCATTTGGGTTCATGCTGCCAGTGTCGGCGAGACATCGGCTGTCACGCCGCTTGTGGAAGCAATCATCGATACGGGTATCCATGTGGTCCTGACGACGGGCACCGTCACGTCTGCGAAGATGGTGCAGGAACGCCTCGGGGACCGGGTCATTCATCAGTATGTCCCGCTCGACCTCAAGCCTGCAGTCGATCGTTTTCTAACCCACTGGCAGCCCGATCTCGCAGTCATCTGCGAATCCGAAATCTGGCCGATGACGATCCTCGAACTCGGGACGCGCCGGGTCCCGCAAGTTCTCGTCAACGGCCGTTTGTCGGATCGATCTTTCGCATCGTGGCACAGGCGCGCATCAATCGCCGAAGCCTTGTTCGAAAACCTTGCGCATGTCGTCGCCCAATCCGAAGTCGATGGCGAACGGTTCCGCGCGCTTGGTGCAAGACCGGTGACGGTTTCGGGCAATCTAAAGGTCGACACGGCCGTGCCGCCAGTAAACACGGCAGAGCTCGCTTCGCTCCAGCGTATGATCGGAACGCGCAAGATTTGGGCAGCCATTTCAACTCACCAGGGCGAAGAGGCGGTCGTTGCGCAGGTCCACCATATGCTGAAGGCCAGGCATCGCGATTTGCTGACCATCATCGTTCCCCGCCATCCGGATCGTGCAGCGCAGATTGCAGCCGAGATTGAGAAGTTGGGCATGAAGGTCGCGCTGCGTAGCCGCGGCGATCAGATTGAACCCGATACCGACATTTATCTTGGCGATACGATAGGCGACATGGGACTTTATCTGCGGCTGACGGAAATCGCCTTTGTTGGTCGTTCGTTGACGGCCCAGGGCGGGCAAAACCCCCTTGAACCTGCCATGCTGAAGTCCGCTATTCTTTCCGGGCGAAATGTCCAGAATTTCCGTGATTCCTATCAGCGACTGATCAAAAATGGCGGCGCCAAGCTTGTACGCGACAAGGACATGCTGGCTGGCGCGGTGAATTATCTGTTCAACAACCCCGCAGAACGCCAAATCATGATCGATGCCGGGTTGAAGACCGTCGAAGACATGCGCGGTTCCCTGACCCGCACCATGACGGCGCTTGAGCCTTTTATTCAGCCGCTGGTTCTTCAAGCACGTCTGAGCAATCGCGAAGGCGGCTGGAAATGACGAGTGAGGCGCCTCCGTTCTGGTGGGAGAAACCGGATTGGCGCGCTCGGGCTCTGAGTCCCCTGTCAAAAATATATGGAATTGTTGCCGGCCGACGTATTCGCCGGGCCAAACCGCCAGCCATACCTGTGCCTGTACTGTGCATAGGTAACTTTACCCTGGGCGGAGCAGGCAAAACGCCGACATCAATAGCGTTTGCGCAGGCGGCGACTGCAGCAGGTCTCAAGCCAGGCATTGTTTCGCGTGGTTATGGCGGCGCGTTCTCCGGTCTGCACCGCGTTGATCTGGACCACGACAGTGCCCGCCATGTCGGCGACGAGCCGATGCTGCTCGCGCGGCATGCACCTGTCGTCGTATGCACAGACCGCCTTGCCGGTGCGAAGTCCCTGCAGGACGCGGGATGCGACTTCATAATCATGGACGATGGCTTCCAGAGCGCCCGTCTTCACTTCGATTATGCCCTGCTCGTCGTCGATGCCCGACGTGGCATCGGCAACGGCCATGTCTTCCCGGGTGGTCCCTTGCGCGCGCCCTTGACCGACCAGCTGGTTCGTACCGACGCGTTGCTGAAGATCGGCACGGCGAACGGCGCTGACAAACTGGTCCGAAACGCTGCGCGTGCGGCGAAGCCCGTCTACGAGGCCGTCCTCAAACCCAAAGCATTGGAAGGGATAGCAGATAAACCGTTACTCGCTTTTGCGGGGATTGGCGATCCATCCAAATTCTTCAGGACGCTTGAAGGGGCGGGTGCCAAGGTCGAGCAAACAAGATCGTTCCCCGACCATCACCCCTATAAGGACGAGGACGTTGCCGATCTTGTAAGGGACGCCGGCAAGGACGGTCTTACTTTGATTACAACGGCAAAGGACCAGGTGCGGTTGCTGGACGGTAGCCCGGCCGTGAAAGAGTTCGCGTCGCGGGTCCTCGTTCTGGAGGTGGAACTCGTCTTCAGTCATCCTCAGACTGCGTCGCGCATCATTCGGGAAACGCGAGATCGCGCCCGGATGCGTTGTCTCAAACGCTCATAACCGCCCGCGGAAATTCCGGATCCTCGGCGGTGCTTCGCGCATGGGTATATCGAGATTGCGTCCAGTCGTCTGGCTGAAGTTGCGGTCATTCGAGAAAAGAATAGTGCCTCCACGCCGAATTTCGACGGAAAGCGCAACGCGCGGCACCGATCCACTCGCTGGAATCTCGATTTCATATGCCACGGGGAAATAGCCATTGCGGTTGAGCGTGAAGCTGGTCCCGCCAATCTTGGGCATATGGGAGGAATTTCCGCCTGTGGCGTCATAGGCGTTGATGTATACGACGGAACTTGCCGTAAGCCACGTATAGGGAGAACCTCGCAGATAGCCGCGTATGGTTTTCGTTGGTCCGCTATAGGCCGGCTCGCGGCTCGAGCTATCTGTGGTGCAGCCGCTCGCTAGTATAGCGGCTGCAAGAAGCGAAAATATTGCTACGCGTCGCGAGACCATGTCAGGCCTTGCTGCGTTGACGCAGAGCGGGGTTCATCTCTATCTCGCGCTCCAATGAAATCCGTGCGTCGGCGTAGGCTTCCTGCCGCGCGACGCTCCAGTACTTCAGTTCGTCAAGCGGGATCTTTTCGGAGGTAACGGAACACAAGACGTAGGAGCCCGGCGACAGGACCTGGAAATCACCGTCGAGATAGCGGATTTTGGCTTCGCGCGAGCCAGGGCCTTCAAATCTGTTCATAAATGCGTTCCGGTTTTATCAATTCATTTCATTTAGGCGCCCGTGGTCATGCCGGTCAAGACTCACCTGCGGCCAAACAAGCGCTCAATGTCTGTCAACTTCAATTCAATATAGGTGGGGCGGCCGTGATTACAGGTACCGGAGCCTGGAGTTTCCTCCATCTGGCGCAGCAGGGCATTCATTTCGTCGGGTTTCAAGCGTCGTCCGGCGCGAACAGAGCCATGGCATGCCATGGTCGCGGCAACGTGATCGAGAATGGCTTTGAGACCGTCCGACGTATCGTGTTCGGCAATTTCATCAGCGAGATCGCGGATCAGTTTCTGCGTATCGATTTCACCCAGCATGGAGGGCGTTTCACGCACGGCGATCGCACCTGGCCCGAAAGACTCAATACCAAGGCCGAAGCGCGCTAGTGTCTCCGCGTGGGCCACAAGCCGCCCGACGTCTTCTTCCGGCAAATCGACGATTTCGGGGATGAGCAGCAGCTGCGCGGGCAGGGGCTTCGAATGAAGCGCATTTTTCAGTGCCTCATAGACGAGCCGCTCGTGGGCCGCATGCTGGTCGACAATGACCAGACTGTCTTCTGTCTGTGAGACGATATAGTTGGAATGAATCTGCGCTCTTGCAGCCCCAAGCGGCGCTGATAGCAGCTCCTGTGGAGCCTCAGCCATCCCAGCCCGTGTGTCTGTGGCAAGTGCCGTTGCACCATCGTAAAGGAAGGCCTGAACCGTTTCCGCAAAACCCTCTCCACCATGCGAGGCTACGGGTTCTGCTTCGAACGGACGATAAGGTGATTGCTGGACATTGTAGTTCTGATTGACCGCGGCAGCCCCCTGCCAGCGCTGTGCTGCTGGTCGGATTGGTTCTACGCCGCCAAGTCGGAATGAATTCAGCATCGCGTCGGCACCGCTGGTCGCGGCACGGATGCCGGATTGGCCAAGTGCTTCGCGAATGGCCCCAACGATCAACCCCCGCACCAGCCCGGGATCACGGAAGCGCACGTCGGCTTTGGCCGGATGCACATTGACGTCAACAAGAGCCGGATCAAGATTGAGGAAAAGCACGACGACTGGATGCCGGTCGCGCGAAATCACATCGGCATAGGCGCCGCGTATCGCGCCCCAGATTTGCTTGTCGCGGACGGGGCGTCCGTTCACATAGGCAAATTGCTGCAGGCTGTTGGCGCGATTGAATGCAGGAATGCCAGCAAAGCCGGACAGGCGCACACCATCGCGCATTGCATCGATAGCAATGGCGTTTTCGGGAAATTCCTTGCCGAGCACCTGCGAAATGCGCTCCAGCATCCCCGTCGATCCCGTGCCGGTTGCGGCAAGATCCAAAGGTGTGCGGTCGCTTCCGGCAATTGAAAAGCGGATATGTGGAAAAGCGATTGCGACGCGTTTGACCACATCGCTTATAGCGGTAGCTTCGGCGCGATCCGTTTTCATGAACTTCAGTCGTGCCGGCGTCGCAAAAAACAGATCACGTACTTCTGCAATCGTTCCCCCATTCATTGGCGTCGGGCGAGGCCCCTCCAGGCGTCCGCCGTGAACGTTGACTTCAAATCCGGAATCCGCCTCGGCTATCCGCGATTTCATTGAAAGCCGCGATACCGAGCCGATCGATGGCAATGCTTCACCGCGAAAGCCGAGTGCGCGTATGTCATGGACATTGTCGGTTAGCTTTGAAGTACAGTGACGCGCAACGGCGAGAGTTAGCTCGTCAGACGGAATCCCCGATCCATTGTCGCTGACGCGGATCAAATTCTTGCCGCCGCCTGCAGTAACGATATCGATGCGGGTTGCGCCGGCATCGATAGCATTCTCGACGAGTTCTTTCACTACGCTCGCCGGGCGTTCGATGACTTCGCCCGCGGCGATCTGGTTTATGATTGTTTCGGTCAGCTGCTTGATAGCCATCGAAAACCTATACTGGATTCGTCCTTCGACGGAAATCCGGCGGGTTGGCTGTCCTCAGGAAACATTTGGACATCCATCTGGCTTTGGACACAAGTTTGATGATAGGGCTTTTCCATAATCAAGGAGGAAACTCAAATGGCCAATTCGAAGCCGTCCTTTGTCTGGACTGATCCCTTTCTCTTGGAAGATCAATTGACCGAAGACGAGCGGATGATCCGCGACAGCGCCCGTGCCTTCGCGCAAAACGAGCTGCTGCCGCGTATCGAAGAGGCCTATCTCGAGGAGAAGACCGATCCCGACCTTTTCAGGCTGATGGGCGATTCCGGCCTTCTCGGTGTCACCTTGCCTGAGGAATACGGCACCGCCGGAGCATCTTATGTGGCATACGGCCTTGTGGCCCGAGAAGTCGAGCGTGTCGACAGCGGTTATCGCTCCATGATGAGCGTCCAGTCGTCGCTGGTCATGTATCCGATCTATGCCTACGGCTCCGAGGAGCAGCGCAAGAAATACCTGCCAAAGCTTGCTTCGGGTGAGTGGATTGGCTGCTTCGGACTGACCGAGCCCGACGCTGGGTCGGATCCCGCCGGAATGAAAACCCGCGCGACAAAAGTCGCGGACGGATACCAGTTGTCCGGCTCGAAGATGTGGATTTCCAATTCACCCATAGCCGACGTTTTTGTCGTCTGGGCTAAATCTGACGCGCATGATGGCCAGATCAGGGGATTTGTCCTGGAAAAGGGCATGAAGGGTCTTTCCGCGCCGAAGATCGGCGGGAAGCTCTCGCTGCGTGCATCGATAACGGGCGAAATCGTCATGGATGGCGTGGTTGTCGGTGAAGAGCACCTGCTGCCGAATGTTTCCGGCCTGAAGGGGCCGTTCGGTTGCCTCAATCGCGCTCGCTACGGCATCTCATGGGGCGTTATGGGCGCTGCGGAGGATTGCTGGCAGCGCACAGTGCAGTATGGGCTTGATCGCAAGCAGTTCGGACGGCCGCTCGCCGCGACGCAGCTCTTTCAGAAGAAATTCGCTGACATGCAGACGGAAATCGCTCTCGGGCTACAAGCCTCGTTGCGCGTTGGCCGTCTGATGGACGAAGACAAAGTCGCACCAGAGATGATCAGTCTTATCAAGCGCAACAATTGTGGCAAGGCGCTGGATATCGCCCGTGTCGCCCGCGACATGCATGGCGGCAATGGCATCCAGATCGGCTATCATGTCATGCGGCACGCGCAGAACCTTGAGACCGTCAATACCTATGAGGGCACGCACGACGTGCACGCCCTCATTCTAGGCCGCGCCCAGACGGGTATCCAGGCGTTCTTCTAAGCCTCAGCTTTTCTGCTGTTGGACGATGCCATAAATATTGGTTGAGCGTGCGCCAGAGCGGCAATAGGCGAGGACAGGTCCTTCCGATTCCGCCAACGCTTTGGCCATGGCATCGACGTCGTCCTGGGTCAGTTGACCGGAGATAACCGGAACATAATAAATCGGAATGCCTGCTTTTTCGGCAACCTGAGAAATTTCAGCGAAATCTGGCTGGTCCGGCGATTCGCCGTCCGGACGGTTGCAAATCAGCGCCTGATAGCCTGCGGCAACGATATCGCGCACGTCATCCGGTGAAATCTGGCCGGTCACAGCAAAATCTTCGTCAATTTGACGGATGTCCATTTTTTGTCCTTGGAAGAGTTGGTGTCGAAGTACCATACATCAAACGGAGGCCAATGCCATATCAAAGCATCTTTACTCTCTGCCCATGCCTATTAAATCATCATATATAACTATGTGACTAAAGTATGAGCTTAAGGGGGGTGCGAAAGCGTCCGAACCAAACATCTTGCAAAAAATGCATTGACTATGAAAACCCATAATATGCTGATAATTTTGAATAATTCAGATGTCTTTAACCGACGAACACGACTTGGCACGCTCGTTGCTTAGAACTCCTTTGGTACCAACAACCAAAAGAGGGGTTCACCTGAATGTTCAATTTTCCAGCCAAATTTATCGGGACTTTGGCGGCCGCCGCCATGGGTGCGTCCCTGGCCATGTCACCCGCGAGCGCCGCGGACGACACGATCAAGGTCGGCATTCTGCATTCGCTATCCGGGACGATGGCGATTTCCGAAACGACCCTCAAGGATACAATGCTGTTCTTGATCGACGAGCAGAACAAAAAGGGCGGCGTACTTGGCAAGAAACTTGAGGCTGTGGTGGTTGATCCTGCGTCGGACTGGCCGCTCTTCGCCGAAAAGGCACGCCAGCTGATCGAGCAGGATAAAGTCGCCGCCGTATTCGGCTGCTGGACATCCTCTTCGCGTAAATCGGTTCTGCCGGTTTTCGAAGAGCTGAACTCGATGCTGTTCTACCCTGTCCAGTACGAGGGTGAAGAAAGCTCGCGCAATGTGTTCTACACAGGCGCCGCTCCAAACCAGCAGGCTATTCCGGCCGTCGATTACCTCGCCAAGGAAGAGGGCGTGGAGCGCTGGGTTCTGGCCGGCACTGACTACGTTTACCCGCAGACCACCAACAAGATCCTGAAAGCCTACCTCAACGCCAAAGGCGTCAAGGATGAGGACATCATGATCAACTACACGCCATTCGGCCAGTCCGATTGGCAGACGATCGTCTCCGATATCAAGAAGTTTGGTTCCACCGGCAAGAAGACGGCCGTGGTTTCAACGATCAACGGCGATGCGAACGTGCCTTTCTACAAGGAACTCGCCAACCAGGGCATCAAGGCTGAAGACATTCCAGTCGTTGCCTTCTCGGTCGGCGAAGAAGAATTGGCTGGTCTCGATACCAAGCCGCTCGTCGGCCACCTCGCAGCCTGGAACTATTTCCAGTCGGTCGATGCGGACGCCAATGCTGAGTTCATCAAGGAGTGGCATGCCTATACGAAGAACGACAAGCGCGTGACCAACGACCCGATGGAAGCAACCTATATTGGCTTCAACATGTGGGTTAAGGCTGTTGAGGCTGCAGGCACCACTGACTCCAATGCGGTTATCGATTCAATCGTCGGCACCTCCGTTCCAAATCTTTCCGGCGGCTACGCGACCATGATGCCGAACCATCACATCACCAAGCCTGTGCTGATCGGTGAAGTGCAGGACGATGGCCAGTTCGACATCGTCTACCAGACCCCCGGCCTCGTCGTCGGTGATGAATGGTCCGATTACCTTCCGGGCTCCAAAGACCTGATCTCTGACTGGCGCAAGCCCATGTCGTGCGGCAATTTCAACATTGTCAGCGGCAAGTGCGGCGGTGTTACCAACTAGGGTTTGAACTCCCAGGCTTCGGGTCCGGGGCACATCCGAAGCTGACTCCATCCCCACCTTACGTGTGGGGATGGAGTTTCCGCCGAAAATTTCAACACAGGATTGATTGATGCGATTGAACCGCCTGCTGTCCGTATTCATTCTGATGCTTGGCTTTTGTTGTCACATTGCCCAGTCCAATGCGCAGACTGTTGATGACGCGACGCTGCGGCCGCTTGTTCAGGCGCTTGCCGGTGACAATTTCGAGAACACGACCAAGGCCATCTCGGACTTGGTCAAGACCGGCGATCCACGCGTCTCCAAAATCCTCGATGCGCTCAGCGCCGGTGATCTCTACGTGGCAAAAGCCGACAAGACTGTCTTTCTTGGCAAACGTGACGGTTCTGACTACGCCGCAACCGATCCGCTGACCGGGACAAAACTCGATCCCGTGCCGCGGTCATCCGCCGAAAAGATCAAGGTCAACAATCGCTTGCGCCGTGATATCGCTGCTGCCATCGGCGGACTGACCCTGATGAGCGATAATATCGCCGAGCGCCGTTCAGCCGCAGAAGCTATCCTGAAGACCCGCGATCCGGAGTCGATCCCGCTATTGGATCAAGCCATCGCAGCGGAAAAGGACGCGGGCGTCAAAGTGCTCATGCAACAGGCCAAAGCTGCTGCTGTTCTGAATTCCGACGCGGCAGACGATGTGAAAATTGCCGCCATCACGGAAGTGAGTGCCGGCAACAGCCGCGATGCTCTGGGTTTGCTTACGCCACTTGAGAACGTGCAGGGTCCGGTTGGCGAAGCGGCGAAGGCGGCTATCGACAGCATCAATACCAAGCTCGCATTCTGGAACGCCATCCAGAATGTCGTTTACGGCCTGTCATTGGGTTCGGTGTTGTTGCTCGCCGCCATCGGACTTGCCATTACCTTCGGTGTCATGGGTGTCATCAACATGGCACATGGCGAGATGGTCATGATCGGCGCCTATACGACATTCGTCGTGCAGCAGATAATCCGGACGTCGGCGCCCGGACTGTTCGACTACTCGCTGCTCATAGCTCTCCCCGCCGCATTTCTCGTTTCTGGCGGGATAGGCGTGGTCATTGAGCGCGGCATTATCCGCTTTCTCTACGGACGTCCTCTTGAAACGTTGCTGGCAACCTGGGGCATTTCGCTTGTGCTACAACAGGCAATTCGCTCCTGGTTTGGGGCGTCCAATGTGCAGGTCGGCAATCCATCCTGGATGGCTGGGTCTTTCGATCTGGGCTTGATCACGCTGACATGGTCGCGCCTGTGGATCATCGTTTTTGCTTTATCCGTCTTTGCCATCCTGCAATTGGTCCTGAAGAAGACCATGCTTGGTTTGCGCATGCGCGCAGTCACCCAAAATCGCCGCATGGCCTCGTCGATGGGTATCAGGACACCTTGGGTCGATGCGCTCACCTTTGGTCTCGGTTCCGGCATCGCTGGTATCGCAGGCGTGGCGCTTAGCCAGATCGACAATGTCAGTCCCAATCTCGGCCAGGGCTATATCATCGACAGCTTTATGGTCGTCGTCTTTGGCGGTGTCGGCAATCTCTGGGGCACGTTGGTCGGCGCCATGTCGCTGGGTATCGCCAACAAGTTCCTCGAGCCTTTCGCCGGCGCTGTCCTCGGCAAGATCGTCGTGCTTGTGCTTATCATCCTGTTCATTCAGAAGCGCCCGCGAGGTCTCTTCGCACTCAAGGGAAGGGCGATAGAGGCATGATCACCCAATGGTTTTTCACCCATGTTGATCGGCGCGGTGGGATTGCCATTGCGCTGCTTGTAGCAATCGCCTTCCTCGTACCACTCTCAAACCTCCTGTTGCCGGAAACTTCGCCACTTCATATCCCGACCTATCTGGTTTCTCTGATCGGCAAGTACCTGACTTATGCGCTGCTAGCAGTCGCGCTTGATCTGGTTTGGGGGTTCTGCGGGATCCTTTCGCTCGGTCACGGCGCGTTTTTTGCGTTGGGTGGCTACGCAATGGGCATGTATCTGATGCGCCAGATCGGCCCGCGCGGTGTTTATGCCGATCCAGTGCTTCCGGATTTCATGGTCTTCCTGAACTGGAAGGAATTGCCCTGGTTCTGGCACGGCTTCGATAATTTCTGGTTCGCAGCGCTGATGGTCGTTCTTGTTCCCGGCGCGCTTGCATTTGGCTTTGGCTGGCTTGCCTTTCGCTCCCGCGTCACCGGCGTTTACCTGTCGATCATCACCCAGGCGCTGACCTATGCGCTGCTACTCGCTTTTTTTCGCAACGACATGGGATTTGGCGGCAATAATGGCCTGACGGATTTCAAGGACATTCTCGGCTTCAACATCCAGGCTGGAACCACCCGCTCAATGCTGTTCGCGGCGACCGCGCTGTTTCTGGCACTGGCCGTCTTCGTGTCGAGTTTCATCATTCGATCCAAGCTCGGCAAGGTCCTGGTCGGTGTCCGCGATGCGGAAAGCCGCATGCGCTTTCTTGGCTATCGTGTCGATCGCTACAAGCTGTTCGTCTGGACCATTTCTGCAATGATGGCGGGCATAGCCGGCGCGCTCTACGTGCCCCAGGTCGGTATTATCAACCCCTCGGAGTTCGAGCCGGCCAATTCCATCGAGGCCGTCATCTGGGTTGCGGTGGGCGGCCGTGGAACAATTATCGGACCTATCATCGGCGCTGTATTGGTCAATTTTGGCAAGACCTATTTCACGGCCGCATTCCCGGAAATCTGGCTGTTCGCGCTGGGCGCGCTGTTCATCATCGTCACCCTGTTCCTGCCAAAGGGCATCCTCGGTCTCTATGGCTCGTGGAGAACAAAACTGGCTGACCGCGCCGCGCGAAAGAAGGACAGCGCGCCCCCGCCAGTTGCCGCCGAGAATGTGCACCTTCCCGAACCTCAGGCAGCGGAATAGATCATGAAAGCTCAGGATACCCTTCTCTATCTCGATGGCGTTTCGGTCTCGTTCGATGGTTTCCGCGCCATCAATAATCTGTCGCTTGTGCTGCAGGCCGGGGAAATGCGCGCCATTATCGGTCCGAATGGTGCCGGCAAGACGACGATGATGGATATCATCACCGGCAAGACAAAGCCGGATGCTGGCGACGTTTATTTCAATGGCGAAGTGGATCTGACCAGGCACGACGAGGCGGAAATCGCTTTGCTCGGCATCGGCCGCAAATTCCAGAAGCCGACGGTTTTCGAAAGCCACACGGTTGAAGACAATCTGGTGCTGGCTCTCTCCGGTCCGCGTTCGGCATTTTCAGCACTTTTCCATAAACAGAGCGCGAACGAAGCCGAACGGATCGAGGATATACTTTATACGATCCGCCTAAATGGAAAACGCGACTGGCTCGCGGCGAATCTTTCGCACGGTCAGAAACAATGGCTCGAGATCGGGATGCTGCTGGCGCAGGACCCGAAGCTGTTGCTGGTCGATGAGCCGGTGGCGGGAATGACCGATGCCGAGACGGCGGAAACGGCCAAGCTGTTGCGCGAAATCGCCAAGACGAGGTCGGTGCTCGTCGTCGAACACGACATGCATTTCGTCCGCGAACTCGACGTGAAGGTGACGTGCCTGCACGAAGGTTCGGTGCTGGCTGAAGGCTCGCTCGATTTCGTCAGTAATGATCAGCGTGTGATCGAGGTCTATCTTGGCCGATAAAGACCTATTCCAAAGAAGTGGCTCCGTCCGGAATTTGCGTCAAAAAGAGCAAGGAATTCTCCCATGCTGACAATTGAAAATGCGTCTCTGCACTATGGTGCCGCGCAAGCGCTGCGCGGTGTTTCGTTGCAAGTGAAACCGAAATCGATCACCTGTATCCTCGGGCGCAATGGCGTCGGCAAGACCAGCATGCTCAGAGCCATCGTCGGTCAGCACCCGCTTTCTTCCGGTTCGATCAGTTTTGAAGGATCGGCTCTGGGAAGGAAACCACCCTATGATCGTGCCCGCGCGGGCATTGCTTTCGTTCCGCAGGGGCGCGAGATTTTCCCGTTGCTAACTGTCCGCGAAAACCTCGCAACCGGCTTTGCTGCGGCGACGCGCGGCAATCGCAATGTCCCCCCGGAAGTCTTCGAACTGTTCCCGGTATTAAAGACTATGCTCGGGCGGCGCGGCGGCGATCTCTCCGGTGGTCAGCAGCAACAGCTTGCCATCGGCCGGGCGCTGGTGACACGGCCGAAACTGTTGGTTCTCGATGAGCCGACCGAAGGTATCCAGCCTTCGATCATCAAGGATATCGGCCGGGCGATCCAGTTCCTGCGTGATCAGGCCGGCCTCGCAATCCTTCTCGTGGAACAGTATCTCGATTTCTGCCGCGAACTTGCTGATCACGTCTACATTATGGATCGCGGTGAGATCGTTCATTCCGGCGATGCCGCGAGCCTCGATAAACCGGAAGTGCGCAAGTTCCTGACCGTTTGAAAAACTTGGCTTGCTGATTATGCAGGATCATCGCTAGGGTCGCTTTAAGAGGAGCAACCCTGCATGATCGACAAGCTGGAATTTTTCATCGCTTTGGCGCACCACAAGCATTTCGGCCGGGCGGCAGAAGAATGCGGTGTCACCCAGCCGACGCTTTCCGCAGCGATCCGCCAGCTTGAGGATACGCTCGGTGTCGTACTCGTACAGCGTGCGTCGCGTTTCAAGGGCCTGACGTCGGAAGGTCAGCGTGTACTTGAGTGGGCCCGCCGCATTGTTGGTGATACCCGCACGATGCGCGAGGAGATCCGCGCCGCCCGCTTCGGCCTTGCCGGGCACGTGAAGATCGCCGCCATTCCGACCGCACTTGCCATGGTCTCGCGGCTGACAACGCCTTTCCGTGAAAAGCACCCGGATGTTACATTCTCCGTGACGTCGCGAACATCGCTTGAAGTATTGACGCTGCTCAGCAATTTCGAGATCGATATCGGTATCAGCTACCTGGACAATGAGCCGCTCGGACGCGTGACGTCCGTGCCGCTTTACACCGAGCGCTACCAGCTCATTACTTCGTCCGGCAATACCTATTCCGATCGGAAGTCGGTCACATGGGCGGAGGTGGGGCAGTTGCCGCTTTGCCTTCTCACTATGGACATGCAGAATCGCCGTCTCATCAACAAGCATTTGCAGGAGGCGGGGGTCGAGGTTCACCCGACACTCGAGTCTAATTCCATGATCGTGCTATTCTCGCACATAAGAACCGGAAAATGGGCTAGCATTATGCCGCTCAACCTTGCCGAGACGCTGGGATTTGCCGAACCGATCCGTTCGATACCCATCGTCGAGCCTGACGCGCGCCACCTCGTTGGACTGGTTGCTGCGGATCGTGAACCACATACACCATTGGTTTCGGCGCTGTTGCACGAGGCACGCGCATTGGCTGTAAGTATGAATATGGTTTGATAGAAATTTTCTATCGCTCAACGAGACTGCGGTATTGATAATGCCACGCAACTTTGATCTATCTTGGGTTGTGGGGAGAAACAAGGGAGGGCGTTGCACGATATGCAAAGCGCAAGTACCGATATCGCCAGCAGAGCGATAGGCATTATCGATCAACTAAAGGGCAAAGAAGGCCCGCTTCTTCCAATTCTGCACGAATTGCAGGACGAATTCGGCTATGTTCCACCGGAAACGCTTCCGTTGATTGCACAGGCCCTCAACATTTCCCGCGCCGAAGTCCATGGCGTTTTTACCTTTTATCATGATTACCGCGATCATCCTGCTGGCCGGCATGTCCTGAAGCTTTGCCGGGCTGAAGCGTGTCAGTCCATGGGCGGCGATGCGCTCGCCGATCGGGCGCGCCAGCTTCTCGGGATCGATTGGCATGGTACGACAGCCGATGGTGCGGTGACGCTTGAGCCAGTTTATTGCCTCGGCCTTTGTGCCTGTGCACCTGCCGCGATGCTTGACGACGAGGTGATTGGACGTCTCGACGCCGAGCAACTCGAGGAAATCGCAGCGGAGGTGCGGCTATGACAATCACTTTTTACGTTCCGCGCGATTCCGGTGCCTTGGCGCTTGGCGCCGAAAAGGTCGCCAGATCCCTGCAGGCTGAAATCGACACACGCAACCTCGATGCGCGAATCGTCCGCAATGGCTCGCGCGGCATGTATTGGCTGGAGCCGATGGTCGAGGTCGAAACGCCTAGCGGCCGTATCGCCTATGGCCCGGTCAAGGGCTCCGATGTGGCGGCACTGCTTGACAATGGCATGGCCGAGGGCGGGGTGCATCCTCTCTGGCTCGGCCTCATCGATCATCACCCCTTCCTCGCCAAACAGACACGCCTGACCTTTGCCCGTTGCGGCATCACGGATCCTGTCTCCCTCGAAGATTATCGTGCCCATGATGGTCTGAAGGGTCTGGAAAACGCTCTCAAGCTAACGCCTGCCGAAATCGTGGCCCAGGTGACGGAGTCCGGCTTGCGCGGTCGCGGCGGTGCGGGCTTCCCGACCGGTATCAAATGGAAGACGGTTCTCGAAACCACTGGTTCGCAGAAATATATCGTCTGCAACGCTGACGAAGGGGATAGCGGTACTTTTGCTGATCGCATGATCATGGAAGGCGATCCCTTCGTGTTGATCGAGGGCATGGCCATCGCTGGCATCGCCGTCGGCGCAACGAAGGGTTACATCTACACGCGCTCTGAATATCCGCATGCCATTGCTGTCATGAACGAAGCGCTGGAGATCGCTCGTGAGGGCGGCGTCCTTGGGCCGTCCGTGCTTGGCTCGTCTCATGTGTTTGACATTGAAGTCCGCGTCGGGGCAGGGGCCTATGTTTGCGGCGAGGAAACCGCGTTGCTGGAAAGCCTCGAAGGGCGCCGCGGCATTGTTCGCGCCAAGCCGCCGCTGCCAGCGCATAAAGGCCTTTTCGGTAAGCCAACCGTCATCAACAATGTCATCTCTCTGGCTTCCGTTCCTGTCATCCTCGATAAAGGCGCTCCTTTCTATAAGGATTTCGGCATGGGCCGTTCCCGAGGCACCATCCCGCTGCAGATCGCCGGCAATGTGAAACATGGCGGTCTCTTCGAAGCTGCCTTTGGTCTCACGCTTGGCGAAATCGTCGATGACATTGGCGGTGGCACGGCCACAGGACGTCCGGTCAAAGCTGTGCAGGTCGGTGGCCCGCTCGGCGCCTATTTCCCGCGCGAACTCTTCGATACGCCCTTTGACTACGAAGCGTTCGCCGCAAAGGATGGCCTTATCGGTCATGCTGGTTTGGTGGTTTTCGATGACAGCGTGGACATGCTGAAGCAGGCGCGTTTCGCCATGGAATTCTGCGCGATCGAATCCTGCGGCAAATGCACTCCCTGCCGCATCGGTTCAACACGCGGTGTCGAAGTCGTCGATCGCATCTCGGCCAACATCGAGCCTGAAAAGCAGATCGAGGTTTTGACCGACTTGTGCAACACGATGAAGTTTGGCTCGCTCTGTGCCTTGGGTGGCTTCACGCCCTATCCGGTCATGAGCGCTCTCACCCATTTTCCTGAAGATTTCCGCCCCGCGCCAATCGCCGTAGCGGCGGAATAGGAGCTGTTTTATGTCTCTCATTGAAGAAATCGACTACGGTACGCCGAAATCTCTTTCCGAAAAGATGATCACGCTGACCATTGATGGCAACGAGGTCACTGTGCCCGAAGGCACTTCGATCATGCGCGCCTCCATGGAAGCCGGTATCAAGGTTCCCAAGCTCTGCGCCACTGACATGGTGGATGCGTTCGGCTCTTGCCGCCTCTGCCTGATAGAGATCGAAGGCCGTAATGGCACGCCCGCCTCCTGCACGACGCCGGCAATGGAAGGACTGGTCGTCCATACCCAAACGCAGCGTCTGAAGAATATCCGCAAAGGCGTCATGGAGCTTTATATCTCCGATCATCCGCTTGATTGCCTAACCTGCGCGGCCAACGGCGATTGCGAACTGCAGGACATGGCAGGCGCAGTGGGTCTTCGCGATGTGCGTTATGGCTATGAGGGCGATAACCACGTTTTCGCCAAGGCGCATGACGTTGCCAATGATCGCTGGATGCCTAAGGACGAGTCCAATCCCTATTTCACCTATGATCCTGCCAAATGCATCGTCTGCTCGCGCTGCGTACGAGCCTGCGAGGAAGTCCAGGGTACATTCGCTCTGACCATCGAAGGCCGTGGTTTCTCCAGCCGCGTTTCGCCGGGCATGCATGAGAATTTCGTCGATAGCGAATGTGTTTCCTGTGGCGCCTGTGTCCAGGCTTGTCCGACAGCAACATTGACCGAAAAATCAGTCATCGAGATTGGTCAGCCGGAACATTCGAAAGTGACGACCTGCGCCTATTGCGGCGTCGGCTGCTCATTCAAGGCCGAGATGCGAGGCGAAGAACTCGTTCGCATGGTGCCCTGGAAGGACGGCAAGGCCAATCGCGGCCATTCCTGCGTCAAGGGTCGCTTTGCCTACGGCTATTCAACCCACAAGGACCGCATTCTCAACCCGATGATCCGCGAGAAGATCTCGGATCCATGGCGCGAAGTCACGTGGGAAGAAGCTTACAAGCACGTCGCCAACGAATTCCGCCGCATCCAGTATCAGTATGGACGCAATTCCATCGGCGGTATCACATCGTCTCGCTGCACCAATGAAGAGACATATCTTGTCCAGAAACTGGTGCGCGCCGGTTTTGGTAACAACAATGTCGATACTTGTGCCCGCGTTTGCCATTCGCCAACGGGCTATGGCCTCAGAACGACATTTGGTACTTCTGCAGGCACGCAGGATTTCGACAGTGTCGAGCACACCGACGTCGTAATGATTATCGGCGCCAATCCGACCGATGGTCATCCTGTCTTTGCTTCCCGGTTGAAGAAGCGGCTGCGCAAGGGTGCAAAACTGATCGTCGTCGATCCGCGCCGCATCGATCTGGTGCGTTCACCCCATGTTGAAGCTGCACAGCACCTTCCGTTGCGTCCCGGTACCAACGTTGCCGTTGTCACCTCGATGGCGCATGTGATCGTTACCGAAGGGCTCTTCAACGAGAAGTTCATCCGCGAACGTTGCGATTGGGATGAGTTCCAGGATTGGGCAGCCTTCGTTTCTTCTCCTGAGCATAGCCCGGAAGCCATCGAACAGCTGTCAGGCGTTGATCCCCAGGCTTTGCGCGAGGCCGCACGGCTTTTCGCAACCGGCGGCAATGGCGCGATCTACTATGGTCTTGGTGTTACCGAGCATAGCCAGGGCTCGACAACCGTCATGGCTATCGCAAACCTCGCCATGGCGACCGGCAATATCGGCCGCAAGGGCGTCGGCGTGAACCCGCTCCGCGGTCAGAACAATGTGCAGGGTTCCTGTGATATGGGTTCGTTCCCGCACGAACTTCCGGGTTACCGCCATATCTCCGATGAATCGACGCGTGACATTTTCGACAAGCTCTGGGGCGTGAAGCTGCAGGACGAGCCCGGCCTTCGCATTCCGAATATGCTCGACGCTGCCGTTGATGGCACCTTCAAGGGCATCTACATCCAGGGCGAGGACATCCTTCAGTCGGACCCCGATACCAAGCACGTTGCTGCCGGTCTTGCCGCCATGGAATGCGTCGTCGTGCACGACCTCTTCCTGAATGAGACCGCCAACTACGCCCATGTTTTCCTGCCCGGCTCTACCTTCCTTGAAAAGGATGGTACGTTCACCAATGCCGAGCGCCGGATCAATCGCGTGCGCAAGGTTATGAGCCCGCTCAACGGTTATGCCGATTGGGAGGTCACGCAGAACCTCGCAAATGCCATGGGACTTGGCTGGAGCTACACCCATCCTTCCGAAATCATGGACGAAGTCGCGTTGACGACTCCGAGTTTCGCCGGTGTAACCTACGACCTTCTGGACAAGGAAGGATCGGTTCAATGGCCGTGCAACGAAAAGGCGCCGTTGGGAACGCCCATCATGCATATCGACAGCTTTGCGCGTGGCAAGGGCAAGTTCATCCGAACCGAATATGTCGCGACGGACGAGCGAACCGGACCACGCTTCCCGCTGCTTCTCACGACGGGACGCATCCTCTCGCAATACAATGTCGGGGCGCAGACACGCCGCACGCATAACGTCGTCTGGCACGAAGAGGACCGGCTCGAGATCCACGCCCATGACGCCGAGCAGCGCGGCATTCGTGATGGCGATTGGGTGAAGATCACCAGCCGTGCAGGCGAAACCACACTGCGGGCGCTGATCACCGATCGCGTATCGCCGGGTGTTGTCTATACGACCTTCCACCATCCGACGACGCAGGCCAATGTCATCACCACGGATTTCTCCGATTGGGCGACCAATTGTCCGGAATACAAGGTTACGGCGGTGCAGGTCGGCGCCTCGAACGGTCCGAGCGACTGGCAGATCGAGTATGACGAGCAGGCGCGCCAGAGCAGGCGTATTGCTCCTGTGTTGGACGCCGCGGAGTAACCATGCCCGAGGAGCGTCCAACACTGCTTGTCGTTCCGCGCATCACCCGCCGCCGCAAGGGTGCGGGTGATGTTTACGCGACAGACAACAGGATGGTGCCTGAAGAAACCCCAATTGCCTTCAGCTACAACGGCACCACCCATGCGGTCATGATGGCGACGCCAGCCGACATGGAGGATTTCGCTGTCGGCTTCAGCCTGTCGGAGGGCATCGTTTCGCAGCTCGACGAAATCAGCGAAATTACCGTCGAGGAGCATGACGAGGGTGTCGATGTCCAGATCGTGCTCGCAGGTGAAGCGGGCCAGGAACTCACGGATCGCCGCCGCCGCATGGCCGGACCTGTCGGCTGCGGCCTCTGCGGCATCGAGTCGATCGAGCAGGCTCTGAAACCCGTCGCTTCGGTCGATAGAGCCAAACTCAAGCTGACGCCGGATGAAATCGCGGACGCGGTCAAGCTGCTCTCGCAGGTCCAGCCGTTGCACAGTGAAACCGGCGCGGTCCACGCCGCCGGGTTCTATGTTCCGGGCAAGGGCATCGTTGCAGCGCGCGAAGATGTTGGCCGCCATAATGCGCTGGACAAGCTGGCCGGAGCTCTCTGCCGCTCTGGTGTCGAGGGCAAGACTGGCGCGGTCGTCATCACCAGCCGCGTATCCATTGAAATGGTGCAAAAAGCGGCGATCGTCGGCGCTCCGATCCTGATCGCCGTGTCGGCGCCGACAGCCTTGGCGATCCGCACAGCGCATGCCGCGGGCATGACGCTTGTTGCGCTTGTGCGCGGTGATGAATTCGATGTATTTACCCGCCCTGAGCGCGTCCCGGCCGCTTTGGCCCAGCTGGATGCAAAAGCGACGGATGTGCTTCCCAAGCCGAATCCCGATCCGGCTGCATCGACTCTCGTTCAAAGTCCCACTGTAAGATTGGTGCAATATGGATAGTGAAAGCCACAAATCGACGGCGACCAAGCTCGTCTACATGGCCAACCAGATAGCGGCGTTCTTCCATACACAGCCGAAGGATGAGGCGGTGGCAGGTGTTGCTGACCACATCAACCATTTCTGGGAGCCACGCATGCGCGAGCAGTTTTTCGCGATCCTTGAACAAGAGGATAACGGCTTTGATCCGCTGGTGGTAGAAGCTGCAAAACACATCCGCAAGCCTGGGCCGGTTCCGGCCTGATCACCAATTGCCTGATACTTGGGCGGTCTTGGGAATTCGGACACTTTCGGTGTCTGGATGACGTTGCAGCAGGCGATAGTCTTATTCACATAGCGGCAATATCTGAAATCGGTGCCCCTAAGGGGGCCTCTCATTCTTGGTCATTGATTGCCGAATAGCCTGCCTACGACAAGAACAAACGGAAGCCACAAAAGCAGGAATACGACATAGGGTGCAGAGCGAGTAATATAAGGCTCGTAGTCGGCCTTCGTATTTTTGTCGTCCCTCAGCATTTGCCCCCCTGCAACGTTCGTGTCTTCAGGCCAAAATGTTAATCCGGCCAAGCAACTATGCAGCAAGCGGTGTTGGGCAACAATAGCTCCGCGGTCGTCAAAATTCATTATGAAGCAAGGTGTTACGTCCAATATGCTTTAGGGCCGCGCTGCTCGAAATCATTAGAGTTTTACCAATAAAGTTAATGTTCTCCGAATGCAGTTGTAATCAGTTTGTCTTCTTGATAGGCGAAACAGCAGCACCGCCTACCCTCCGCAAGGTCCCCATGCTTCGTCGATTTATCGGGCAAGAACCCAGTCCGCTCACCGGCATTGCCCTGGCCGCGCTCGGCTATTCACTCTTTGCTATTCAGGATGCGCTGGTGAAGTGGCTGGTGGCAGACTATTCGGTGCCGCAGATATTGTTCATGCGCAGTGTGATCATCGTCATCTTTGCCGCAATCATGGTGCGGCATGAACGGCATCCGTCGATCCTGAAGAGCCCGCACAAGCGATCGCTCGCTATTCGTGCCGCGCTGATGCTTGGCGCATGGCTCTCCTATTATTCCGCGGCGCGCCACCTCGGGCTTGCCGAAATCACCACCATGTATTTCTCCGCGCCGGTGATGGTTGTCATCCTCTCGATCTTTGTTCTGAAGGAGAAGGTGGGACTGGTTCGCTGGATAGCGTCCATCGCGGGATTCGTGGGGGTGATTCTCGCAGCGAATCCGGCGGAAACACCCGATCTCGCGCCTGCGGGAATGGTACTGTTTGCCGGTTTTTGCTGGGCGTGGAGCGTCATTCTCGTGCGCCTCGTCAGCCGTAGCGAAAGCACCTTCAACCAGATGATGGCAACGAGTTTCCTTTTCGCCGTTGTCTGTGGGGCGATGCTTCCATGGTTATGGAAAACACCGAATTTCAACGGCTGGATGTTGATGATCAGCCTTGGCCTGGTCGGCTCGGCCGGACAATATTTCCTCTATGAAGGGTTCCGCTACGCCCCGGCGTCGGCTCTTGCGCCCATCGAGTATAGCGGTCTCATCTGGGCGTTTCTTTACGGCTATCTCATCTGGCACGAGGTGCCGCAATTAAACGTCTTCCTTGGCGCAATTCTCATTGTGGCCTCCAGCCTCTCTCTCGTCTGGTGGGAACGGCGCATGGCAATGGCAGCACGACGCCTGACCGTGTAGTTGCGCTATTGCCTGCACACCGCGCGTGGATCGAATGGCAGATCGGCCAGCTGATCGAGGTCCATGGCCTGTAGTGTCGGGTGCGCAAGTGGATCCCTTTGCCAGTTGGACTCAGCATCATCTCCGGACTCGATTTGCCCGCCGCAGAACCGTGCTATCAGGGCTCGGAGCAGAAAGAAAATCTTCATCGTCTGACTCCCTTGTGTTCAAACATGCGTTATTCTGTGCAGGATATCTCGTAAGGGCAATCCAGATTGCCGAAACCGTCGTAAAGAAATTCTTTATGAAAAACTTAAACAAAGTCCACCTCAACGGTTTGAAGGCAGTGGAAGCGATCGGACGTTTGGGTTCACTGCCGAAGGCCGCGGAGGAACTCGGCGTATCGGTCAGCGCGGTCAGCCAGCAATTGATACGCACCGAGGGCCAGATTGGACATGCCATCTTCGAGCGAACGCGCGGCGGGCTGGTGGCGACGGCGTTCGGCAAAGGCTTTCTTGCCAAGCTGGAAGAAGGCTTTCAGTCACTGTCAAAGGCCGTCTCAATGGCTGATGGGACGGATCAGACGCTCATGCTTTCCGTTGCTCCTACCTTCGCCTCGAAATGGCTCGTTCCACGTCTTGGCCGTTTGCGTAGTGCCCATCCGGACCTCAAAATCCGCATTGATCCTTCACCCGGCATCGTCGATCTGAAAAGTTCGGACATCGATCTCGCTATCCGGCTTGGAAAAGGCGATTGGCGGGACGGCGCTCCGGAACGGCTTCTGCCGCAAAGGATGTTTCCGGTTTGCACGCGGAATGTGGCTCTCAGGTTGCAAGGACCTGCCGATATCTTCAATCAACCGATCATCTGTTATGACAATCCGATGTTCAGCTGGGATGATTGGCAGGCCGCCGCTGGTCTTGATGGTCCGTTGCCTTTCGACGGGACAACTTTTTCCGATCCGTGGCTTGGGCTTGAAGCTGCGATCAGCGGGCAGGGAATCATGCTCGCCTGGGACCTGTTTGTTGAAGATGCCTTGGCGGATGGCAGGCTGGTTGCACCTTTCCCCACGCGCGTACCGTCGTCCGTGGGTTATTGGTTGGTCATGCCGAACAACCGCAAACCAAGCCTTCAAACGCTGCACTTCCAGCGCTGGATTCGCAGCGAAATCGAGCGAGAGAATGCAACCGGATCGCATGATCTGTTGACAAGTTATACCGAAGTTTGAACAGTGCCCCCACACCAAAATAGTGGCAGTGGGAGGACTTTATGTCTCTGCGTTCGGTCATCGGCTTTTCGGCCTTCCTTCTCACTCTTTTCACTCTTTCCGCACCGGTTGGCGCGGCGGAAATGAATCGCGATGTCGTTACGACGAAGGACGGCGATTATTTCGGTTTTGACCTGCGTACGGAACGGGATGTCACCCAGGATCAGTGCGAGCTGGTCTGTCTCGCTGACCAGTCCTGCAAGGCATTCACCTACAACCCCAAGGTGAAGTGGTGCTTTCTCAAATCCGATTTCAATCAGCTGAAAACGGCACCGGGTTCTGTTGCCGGCAAGGTTGTCGAGACTGCCGATGAGCCCGATATCGGCGCACCGCCAAAGTTGCAATTTGTGTCCGATCAACTCGCGCAGGATGCACGGCAGGTCAAGGCGAGCCTGAGCCCCACCGACGATCAGAAAGCACAGGGTGTCGATGGTCTCGTCGCGGCCGGACGAGCTGAAGTTGCAAAGGGCAACATCGAGAACGCTCTCAAAGCATTTAGAGGTGCATTGGCGGTTACGCCGGACAATGGCCCGCTTTGGATCGAGACGGCACGCGCGGCGAACCGCGCCGAGAAAAATACCTATATCGCCGCACAGGCGGCGCTAGCCGCGCTCAACGGCTACCAATTGACGCGAACGACACAAAGCCGCGCTGATGCGCTGGCAGTACTCGGCGATGCGTTGCAGAACTCCGAGAACTATCGCGCGTCGCTTGAGGCCTACAAAGCCAGTCTTGCGCTCGTCAACGCCAAGCCGGTTGAGGCCGCCTATCTCGACCTCAGATCACGGCAAGGCTTCCGCGTCACCAATCATACGATTGACGCGGATAGCGTTAATCCCCGTGCTTGTGTCCAGTTCTCTGATCCTTTGGTGAAAATGGGAACGGACTATACGCCCTTCGTGACATTGAACGGGACTGCCCCGAAAGCGCTGGAGGCCAAGGGCAGCGAGATCTGTGTCGAGGGCCTTGAACATGGCCAGCGCTACAAGCTCGCCCTGCGTCCCGGGCTGCCATCGGCGGTGGGCGAATCCCTTGAAGCGCCCGTCGATCTTGATATCTACATCAAGGACCGCTCCGCCACGGTGCGCTTTACCGGCGATAGCTTTGTGCTGCCGAGCACCGCGCGTCGCGGCATTCCCATCGTTTCGGTCAATACGACCAGCGCCAATCTCAAGCTCTATCGCATCGGTGATCGAGGGTTGGCCCCGCTTTTGACCAGTTCGCAATTCCTGACGCAGATGGATGGCTATAGCGCTCAGCGTCTGCAGGATGAATCGGGTGAGCTTGTCTGGCAAGGCACGATCGATCTTCAGTCCGATCTCAACAAGGATGTCGTCACCAGTTTCCCAGTCGATGAGGCCCTGCCGCAACGCAAGCCCGGTGTCTATGTCCTGACTGCCGTCTCGCCTGACGCAAAGAACAACGAGTGGGATGCCCAGGCGACCCAATGGTTCGTCGTCTCCGATATCGGCCTCACCACCTATGCCGGCAATGACGGCCTCAATGTTTTTGCTCGCTCGCTTGCCTCGGCCCAGCCGCTCATCGGTGTCGAGCTTCAACTTCTAGCCAAAAACAACGAGATACTTGGCACTGCCGTCACAGATACCGAAGGCCGCGCTACTTTTACCGCCGGGCTGATGCGTGGCACTGCAGCCACCGCTCCTGCAGTCATCACCGCCAAGAATGGCGATGCGGACTATGTTTTCCTCGACATGACCCGGGCGGGCTTCGATCTTTCGGATCGCGGTGTCACCGGCCGTCCCGCGCCGGGTGCAATCGATATTCTGGCATGGACCGAACGCGGTATCTATCGCGCCGGCGAAACGGTACATGCGTCCGCGCTCGCCCGGGATAACGCCGCCAATGCCGTCGAAAAACTGCCGCTGACATTTGTGTTCAAACGGCCGGACGGCGTGGAGGATCGCCGTATGGTCAGTGACGGCGCAAACCTCGGCGGGCATACGCTCGATCTGGAGTTGCAGGCCAACTCCATGCGCGGCACCTGGACGATGCAGATATTCACCGATCCAAAAGGTTCGCCGATAGCAGAAAAGCAATTCCTGGTTGAGGATTTCGTGCCAGACCGGGTTGAGTTCGATCTGACCAGCGACGCCAAATTCATTGAGATCGGCAAGCCAACGCCGGTGAAGGTAGACGGCCGCTTTCTTTATGGCGCTCCTGCTGCGGCGCTCGAACTTGAAGGCGAAGTCGCGCTGAAGCCAACACATGAAAGCGCTGATTTCAAGGGCTATCTCTTTGGGCTCGCTGATGAAGAGGCGAGTGAAAACACCAGCGTGCCGCTCGAAGATTTGCAGCCGCTGGACGAGAACGGCAAGGCGACGTTTGATGTTTCAGTAGCGGATGCTCCATCGACGACACAGCTCCTCAACGCAAATGTGGTCGTTCGCATGCAGGAAGCAGGCGGTCGCGCCGTAGAGCGTACATTGACGCTGCCGGTCAAGCAGCTAGGCTCGATGATCGGCATCAAGCCGGAGTTCTCCGGTGCTCTCGCCGAAAACTCCGTTGGCAAATTTCATGTCATTGCTGTCGATGAGAATGGCCAGAAACAGGCCATGCAGGGGCTTCAGTGGAAACTTATCAGCGTTGAGCGCAACTATCAGTGGTATCGCGACGGCGACTCCTGGAAATACGAGCCAATACTTTCGACCAAGCAAGTTGCGAATGGGGTGATCGACACAACGGCGGATGGCACCGATATTTCCGTCCCTGTTACCTGGGGTCAGTTCCGTCTGGAGGTGGAAACTGCTGCTGCGGACGGCCCGGCATCCAGCGTTGAATTCGACGCCGGCTATTATGTGGCAACTACTTCTACCGAAACGCCAGACGGTCTTCAGATCGCTCTCGATAAGGAAAACTATGCCCCCGGTGAGACGGCGAAATTGAAGGTTTCGCCGCGTTTCGCCGGCGAATTGCTGGTGACCGTCGGTGCCGAGAGTTTGCTGGTGACCAAGCGCGCCAGCATTCCGGCCGAGGGTGGCGAGGTCGATATTCCTGTCACCGCTGACTGGGGTGCGGGGGCATACGTCACCGCCACGTTGTTCCGTCCGGGTGACGCACAGGAAACCCACATGCCGATGCGTGCCATCGGCGTCAAATGGCTCAACGTCAATCCGGGCGATCGCAAGCTCGCCGTAAAGCTGGATACGCCGCCGAAGACCGAGCCTCGCAAGCCGATCAACATCGCCCTTCAGGTCACGGGTGCCGGTGCAAACGAGGGCGCTTTCGTCACCGTGGCAGCGGTCGACGTCGGTATTCTCAATCTTACCCGTTATGAAGCACCGAATCCGGATGGCTGGTACTTCGGCCAGCGCCAGCTCGGTCTCGAGATTCGCGACCTTTATGGCCGCCTGATCGATGGCTCGCAGGGTGCAACAGGCAAGCTGCGCACTGGCGGTGACGGCGCGCAAATGCCGATGCAAGGCAGCCCACCCACCGAAAAGCTGATCGCCTTCTTCTCCGGTCCGGTCAAGCTGGACGCACAGGGTAAGGCCAATGTCAGCTTCGATATTCCGCAGTTCAATGGCACGGCGCGTGTCATGGCTGTCGCGTGGTCGAAATCCGGTGTCGGCCATGCCACCTCCGACGTGGTCATTCGTGATCCTGTGGTCGTCACTGCGAGCTTGCCGAAATTCCTGGCCCCCGGCGACAAGGCCGCGTTGCGGCTCGATATCGCCAATACCGACGCGCCGGCAGGCGACTACCAGGTGCAGGTCACGAGCAATCCTGCGGTGAAGGTCGATCAACCGGCCGCGTCACAAACCGTCAATCTGGCTGCGGGTGGTAAGGCAAACCTTACGCTGCCACTGACCGGCAATCAGCCGGGCGACGGGGTCGTGTCGGTCAAGCTATCCAATGCCGCTGGCCTCTCGCTCGAGCAGACTTTGAATGTTCCGGTCCGGCCGGCGACCTTGCCGATGACCGTGCGCAGACCCATCAAGCTTGGGCCCAACAGCAGCCTCAAGGTGGACAGCGAGTTGCTGGCTGGCAGTGTCCTGCAGGGGGCTTCCGTCAGTCTCAATGTAACCCGCTCGGCCGCCTTTGATATTCCGGCCTTGCTGATGACGCTCGATCGCTACCCCTACGGCTGCGCCGAACAGACGACCAGCCGCGCCCTGCCGTTGCTCTATATGAGCGATCTCGCCAGGCAGTCTGGAATTGCCGACGACGGCGAAGTGCAGAAACGCGTGCAGGAAGCGATCTACCGTGTCCTGTCGTATCAATCCTCTGCAGGTAGCTTCGGTCTGTGGGCTCCGGGTTCTGGCGACCTCTGGCTCGATGCCTATGTCACGGATTTCCTTACCCGCGCCCGCGAACAGAAATACAATGTGCCGGAACAAGCTCTCGTACAGGCACTTGAAAACTTGCAGAACTCGCTGAGCTACGACGTGAACGTCAAGGATCAGGGCAATGAAATTGCCTATGCGCTCTACGTTCTGGCACGTAACCGCAAGGCGGCCATCAGTGATCTGCGTTATTACGCAGACACGAAACTTGGCGACTTCCCGACACCGTTGTCACGCGCGCATCTTGCCGCCGCCTTGTCGCTCTATGGTGATGCCCAGCGTTCGCAAAGCATTTTCACCAATGCCCTGCAACAGGCGACGACCGTCACCAATGTCAGCCTGGTTCGTTCGGACTATGGCTCGTCGCTTCGTGATGACGCTGCTGTTCTGGCGCTTGCTGCCGAGAGCCGGCCGGTCCCGCCCATCATCCCGCAACTGTCGAAGATCGTTGCCAGTGAATGGGAACACAAGACCTATACGAGCACGCAGGAGCAAACATGGATGCTGCTTGCGGCGCGTGCTGTTCAAGATGGCGACAGGGATCTGCAGCTCGATATCAATGGCGCTGCCCATAGCGGAGGCTATGCGGCGCGATTGACCGGCGATGAACTTCTTGCCCAACCGGTGACTATCACCAATGCGACCGCCGAACCCGTGTCGGCGGTGGTGACGACGGTGGCATCTCCGTCGCAGCCGCTGCCTGCCGGCGGCGATGGTTTCAACATCGAGCGCACCTATTACACGCTCGATGGCAAGGAGGCCAATGTCAGCCAGGCCAAGCAGAACGAGCGCTATGTGGTTGTTCTGAAAGTGACCGAGAACAACAACTGGCCGTCGCGTGTGCTGATCACCGATCTTTTGCCTGCCGGGTTCGAAATCGACAATCCCGGTCTCGTTAACAGCGCCAGCCTGTCGAATTTCGACTGGATCGGCGAAGTGGAGGCAGCGCACACGGAGTTCCGCAGCGATCGTTTCGTCGCCGCCTTTGACCGGGCGACGGGGGACAATGGCGGAATCACGCTGGCCTATGTAGTCCGCGCGGTAACACCCGGCACCTATGACCACCCGGCGGCCAGCGTCGAGGACATGTATCGTCCGCAGTTCTCCGCGCGTACGGCAACCGGTCGCATGGAGGTCGTCGCAGCACAATAATGTGGTCCACACGCAAACTCTGCATGGGTGTCTCGGCCAATCTTGTGCTGGCTACGGTGCTTGCGTTTGGCCTCGACCTGGCCGACCGTGCCTTTCCACCGCCCTTGGAAACGGCGAGGGAGGTGTCGACTGAAGTCCTTGATGCGGATGGGCAGTTGCTGCGCGCCTTCGCGACCTCCGAAGGCCGCTGGCGGCTCGGCACGACAGCAAAGGATGTCGATCCGCAATTCGTTCGCATGCTCATCGCCTATGAGGATCAGCGCTTCTGGCAGCACCGGGGCATCGACCCCGTAGCGCTTGCACGCGCCGCCGTGCAGCTTGTCAGCAATGGCCGTATTGTTTCCGGCGCCTCGACGCTGTCCATGCAGGTTGCCCGGCTGATTGAGCCGCGCGAAGGCAGATCATTCACGGCGAAGCTTCAGCAGCTGGCCCGCGCCCTGCAAATCGAGCGTCGTTTGAGCAAGGCCGAAATCCTCGACCTCTATCTGTCACTCGCGCCCTATGGCGGCAATCTCGAAGGGGTGCGCGCCGCAAGTCTTGCCTATTTTGGCAAGGAGCCGCGTCGCTTGACTGTCGCGCAGTCCGCTCTGCTCGTCGCTTTGCCGCAATTGCCGGAAAGACGCAGGCCCGACCGCAACCTCGCTCTGGCCGAAGCGGCGCGTGGCCGCGTTCTACACCGAATGGCAGTCGAGAAAGTTGTGGGTGAGGGCGAAGCGGAGCGGGCCGGTCTTGCACCAATTCCATCGCGGCGTTTGCAATTGCCAACCTATGCAGCACATTTGGCGGAGGCCGCCCAGCGCAGGGAGCCGTCCGTCAGACGGCATCTGACAACGCTGCACCGGCGGGTCCAGCAAGGATTGGAAGCAGTCGCGAGGGATGCATCAGGCAAGCTCGGTCCCAAGGTGTCGGTCGCCATGATCATGGCGGACGTGCGCACCGGGGAGATCGTCGGCGAGGTTGGATCCGCGGACTACTTCGATGCAAGCCGCTCGGGCTGGATTGACATGACCCGGATTAATCGCTCACCAGGCTCAACGCTCAAGCCCTTTATCTATGGCCTCGCCTTCGAGGATGGCCTGGTCAGCCAGGAAACCATCATCGAGGATCGGCCCGCCGACTTCTTCGGCTACCGGCCGCGCAATTTCGATATGAGCTATCAGGGCGATGTCAGCATCAGGCAGGCGTTGCAATTGTCGCTCAACGTTCCGGCGGTCCGTTTGCTCGACGCAGTCGGTCCGGCACGGCTGATGATGCGGTTCCGCCGCTCCGATGTTCGGCCGGTGTTGCCGCCGAATGAAACGCCAGGCCTTGCCATCGGTCTCGGCGGTGTTGGCATTACCCTGAAGGACCTCGTGCAGCTCTATGCGGGCCTTGCCAATCGCGGCCGGCCAATGCAACTCGGCGATGGAATTCAGGACAAACCCGGCTCGATCGAGGGCGAGCCGCTGCTTGAACCGGTGGCGGCGTGGAACGTTGCGGATATTCTCTCCGGTGTCATGCCGCCCCTCGGTTCCGGGCAGCGCGGCATCGCTTACAAGACCGGCACAAGCTACGGTTACCGCGATGCGTGGTCGGTCGGTTTCGATGGCAATTATGTCCTTGGCGTCTGGGTCGGGCGGCCAGACAATGGCGCAGTGCCGGGTTTGACGGGCTTTGGCGCGGCCGCGCCGATCCTGTTCGAAGGTTTCGCAAAATCCGGCGTCGCCATTACGCCTCTGCCGCCCGCTCCAGCTGGAGCTACCCGCATAGCCCAGGCCCAGTTGCCGATCAGCCAGCGGCGTTTTTCGATAAATTCGAGCGGCTTGCTCGCTTCCTCGACACGCGAGCCGGCACCGCAGATCGTCTATCCGCCTGAAGGCGCACGCATCGAGCTTGGAGCAACAGCAGGCGGTGAAATCATGCCATTGGCACTGAAACTGCAGGGCGGCCGCGCGCCATTTCGCTGGCTCGCCAATGGTAAACCCTTGCCGGAAACATCGCGCCGTCGCGTCAACCAATGGGTCCCGGACGGCGGCGGATATTCGACGCTCACAGTTATCGATTCCGTCGGCCGAGCGGCGAGTGTTCGGGTGTTTGTCGATTGAATATGAAAAGGCGGCGCAAGCGCCGCCTTTTCAAAATAGTTTCCGATCAGCGTGCCTGGACGAGTGCCGAAATGATACCCGAAGTGATGCTGATCAAGGCATAATCATTGTCGGCCTTGACCCACTGGTAACCGCGCGGTGGCGTCTTCAAATGATAGCGGTGATAATCGCGCACGACATTGCGGCGGTAGTTCGAGGGGAGTGCGTGGCCACGCGACCAGCGGGTCTTCTTCACCACCACGGTTTTCGTAACGACCCGCTTCTTTACCACGCGGTCCTGCTGATGACCGTAATGGCCACCCTTGTAATTCTGCTGTTGGGCGAACGCGGCAGGGGTCGCGATCAGGGAGATGGCAAGTGCTGCCAGAGCGATCTTTTTCATTTCGTTTCCTCGTCAGTAGCGCGGCTTGATTTAAACCACGGGTTGTCTTGGGACACCCCGGTTTTAGGCCTGACGAGATGAACGAAAACTGAATATCAATCTAAACAATTTGTAATGTTTTAAATGGTTTATAGGCGATTTTTGAAGCCGGCGAATGAATATCAGCCGTAACGGCTGATATTCAGGGGCAGCGGGTCCACATCCGGCGATTTACCGGAAATTATATCGGCGAGCACGCGGCCAGAGCCGCAGGACATTGTCCAGCCGAGCGTGCCGTGGCCGGTGTTGAGATAGAGATTCGAATATCTCGTACCGCCTCCTATGATGGGCGGACCATCCGGCGTCATCGGTCGCAAGCCCGCCCAAAAGCTTGCCTTGCCCAAATCGCCACCTTTCGGAAACAGATCACCAACCGAATGTTTCAGCGTCGCCTGTCGCGCATCGCGCAAAGCGAGATCATAGCCCGAAATCTCTGCGGTACCGCCAGCGCGAATCCGGTCGCCGAGCCGCGTGATGGCAACCTTGTAAGTTTCATCCATGATGGTTGAAACGGGAGCCGCGTCAGCGTCGGTGATCGGAACTGTGATGGAATATCCCTTGACCGGATAGACCGGAATATGCACGCCGATGCGCCGCAACAGGAATGGCGAGTAGCTGCCGAATGCAACGACATAGGCGTCTGCCGTCAGCTCCTCCGTCTCGGTCGAGACGCTGGCGATACGGTTCGTGCTGGTGTTGATCGAGGTGATCGTGGTGTTGAACCGGAACGTCACTCCGGCGTCGGCACAGAGAGCCGCGAGCTTCTCTGTGAACATCTGGCAGTCGCCGGTTTCATCGCCGGGGAGCCTGAGACCGCCAACAAACTTGCCGTTGACATTGGCCAGTGCCGGTTCGGCCGCAACACATCCCGCAGGATCCAGAAGCTCGTAAGGTACGCCAAATCCTTTCAACACTTCGATGTCGCTGGCACTTCCGTCATATTGCTTTTGTGTACGGAAGAGCTGCAAAGTTCCCTGCGTGCGTTCATCATAGGGAATGGAGACTTCCGAACGCAGCGCCTTAAGGCAATCGCGGCTGTATTCAGCGATTGGGACCATGCGTGACTTGTTGCGGGCATAACGCGCAGACGTGCAGTTGCGCAGCATCTTGACCAGCCACAGCGCCATATAGGGATCGAATTTTGGTCTAACGACGAGCGGACCGAAATGCATCAGCATCCATTTGATTGCCTTGACCGGGACACCGGGTCCGGCCCATGGCGAGGAATATCCCGGCGATATTTCTCCGGCATTGGCAAAGCTCGTCTCGCGCGCCGGGCCGGGCTGCCGGTCGATGACAGTGACTTCATGTCCCGCTTGCGCCAGATACCAGGCCGATGTGACGCCGACGACGCCACTGCCAAGGACGAGTACTTTCATAACCGGGAGACTCCTTCAAACAATGCGATACCCTTGGAAGAAAGGGCATGATGAGTCGCACTGTGTGTTGGCGAATTGGTTCTTTCCAGACATTTCTTTCGTCACGCGCGGAAATGTCTTGGTTTTCTGGCGCCATAGGCAAAATCTGGACAAAATAAAAGGCCGGGAAAACCCGACCTTCTCAAATTCGTCTCTGCTATCAGTGCCAGTACATCCGTGGTCAAAGACCGCGAAGACGAATTATTTATCAGCCAGCCTGAAGCTGATCAGCAGTCATCTTGCCGGACTTGTTGTCACGGACCAATTCGAAGCTGATCTTCTGACCGTCATTGAGGCTGCGCATACCAGCGCGCTCAACGGCAGAGATGTGTACGAATACATCTGCTGAACCATCATCTGGTTGAATGAAGCCGAAGCCTTTTGTGGAATTGAACCACTTTACTGTTCCAGTGCTCATGATGAACCCTTTCAATGGAAATATTTTAATACAGGGCACGACGCGCCATGCAGTTTTTAGCTCGATTTTTGAAGAAGGATCTTTCAGAGCGCCTGTGGCGCAATAAAACTAATTACAAACTACCAAATACCGATGGTGGATACATAGGGCTAAGCGCTTGTTTCGTCAATGCCAACGCCTGAGAAATAATCTCGAAAGACTAAACTAAAGTCTATTCCCCAGTCTTTTCGGGGCTTTTCTATTTCGAAATATTTTCGCCCGCCGGCATTGGTATGCGAATATAAGACGGCAACCGATTCGTTATTGCACGCGCAATCGAGCGACGCCAAGAGCTTGGATGGTAACTACTACTTGGCTTTGGCAGCTGTCCGGCTGGTCTTCTTTGCTTTTGGAGCAGCAGGTGGACGGGCAGCGATTTCTGCCTGCTCTTCAGCTTCCTTCGCAAGCCGCAAAGCTTTGAGACGTGCCGTCTTGCTTTCCCACTTATGTGTTTCATCATTGATGATTGCAGAAGCAGCAGCGGTTGTTGCCAGACTTTTCTGTTCCGACGGGCTCAAGACCCGTTTCGGGTGGACGCCAACTTCAGGCATCTGTTTTGGACTATGTTTCATTGCATCTCGCATTATTGGATATACAACCATCGCACGCGAAACCTTCCAAGTCTATCGTGCTGTCGTTTGACGCATCGGACCTGTCCCGGGTTTCCAGCCCCGGGCAAAGCCATAGGACATGGCGAGAGAAGCATACTCGATTTCCCGCAAAAGGAATTCCCGCTCCGCCAGAAGGGCAGCGATTGTCGCCCGTGCATCGCCCTGGTGATACGCAAGGGCCTCCTCGATTTCGTCGTCTGGTTGCTTGGATATGGCGTTCATCAGAATCTCCTTTTCCAGGAAGATTGCCACAACCTTGCATATATGAAAAGGAATTTGTTCCTGTTTTGTTCACATTTTGAATGACGCACAATCAACCTGAAAACGGTTGTGAAAGACATTTGGCGAAATTAGAATTCGGACCATCAAAAAGGGATACGCGGCATGGGAAAAGTAATTGTCTCGTTTACGATGTCACTTGATGGCTTCATCGCCGGACCGAATATCAGCCCCGAAGATGCCATGGGCGAGGGCGGCGAACGGTTGCATGATTGGTTGTTTGACGGAAGCTCTGAAGTCGACCGCGACATGGCACGGGAGATGCCTGCCAACGTCGGTGCGGTGATCCTCGGGAAGCGAACTTTCGATCTCGGGCTGCCGCATTGGAAAGACACGCCATTTCCCGCCCCGAGCTTCGTGCTCACCCATGAAAAACGTGAGCCGCTGAAGATGAAAAGCGCGGCATTCACTTTCGTCAACAACGGCGTCGAAAGCGCTGTGCAACAGGCGAAAGCAGCTGCAAGTGAAAAGGACATCGTTGTTATGGGAGCAAATGCTGCCCAGCAGTTGTTGCGAGCGAAGCTGGTGGATGAAATCGTTCTCCAAATCGCGCCGGTTTTGCTCGGGCAGGGGACACGCCTGTTCGACGAGATTGATGAAACGATCGAGCTGAAAAACACAAGAACTATCCAGTCGCCGCTGGTCACCCACTTGCGCTATCAGATCCTGTAAGAGTCCGTTTGGAAAGTCGCTGCGGCAGACGTATGGCGTGATTTTTCGAGAACCGGAGCAGAGCGTACTTAAGTACGTGAGCACCGGAAGCACAGAAAATCGCGCCAGATGGCCGCCGCAGTAGATCTTCAAGACGGGCTCTAAGATGAAGCCCCGATTATAGCCGGGGCTTGCTTGGCTAAATCAGCCCTTTGACTTGGCCTTGGGCGCTGAGCTTTCCGCCTTTTTAATCATGGAGCTGAAAGGAACGTCGGCCTTGGGAGCGACCTTCTCTTTCTTGGGTTTTCGCACTTCGCGATTGCTTTTCTGTTGACCTTTGGCCATGGCGGCTCTCCTACAAAGTTACAAACTAGACTGCTGGACGAGGCTTTTTCGATTGCGGGCCGCTTGCATGACAAGAACCAAAATCGAGTGCGTACAGAATCGGTCATTTGGAATGAGATTGGCGGGTCGAGAACCTCTGACGCCGCGAAGAGCCAAGCTTTGGCCAAAAGACGATTCGCGATTGTAGGTTGTCATTTGCGGCTTAATTGCGGCTCCTGATAGTTCTGGCGCGCCCGTTCGAAAGGTGCTAAAATCCATCCAATTGCCTAAAAAGTCGAAGTTTTCCCGCTGGATTCCTGGTCCACTGCGGCTTTATGGGCATCTGGAGGATACTCACCATGTTGAACCACGCGATTACCTTCCTAAAAAGGCTGAAAACCCCTGTTACCGTATCGCCTGATACCGTAGTGCAGCCCGCAAAACCGGCCGCTAAGAAGCCCCGCCGTGTAAACCCCGACAGCGATGGAAAGCTGCGCCGCCTGCGGCAGCTCGTCGAGCACAATCGGCTTATCTGATTGCCCCCTGTCAAGCCGGTGCAGTTCTCTTCAGCACCGGTTTTTTCATGTCCCTATCCAAGACTTCCTGCAAAACGCTCCGGCAACCGATCGCGCTTGACGGCTTCCGCGATGAAATCGACGAAGACGCGCGTCTTGGCCGGCAGTAGCGTGCGACTGGCGTAGTAGATCGAGATTGGTCCCGCATCCAGATACCATTGCGGAACGAGACGAATCAAACGGCCGTTTTCAAGATAAGGCAGGGCATCGGGCACGGCGATCAGCGTCACCCCAAGACCGAGCAGCGCCGCTTGGCACATTGCTGCGGGATCGTTGAGCACGATCCTCTCCGTCGGCGTTGCCAGCATTTCCTCGCCATGAACGTTTCGCATTATCCACTGCCGTATGCGGCCGGTACGTGGGGTGCGCATGACGATTCCGTCCAGCGCAGCGATGCCTTCCGGATTGGTTGGCGGGGTCCGCCCGCTCATATAGCTGGGCGATGCGACGGCGATGATGTGCGCCGGCGCCAGCGTCCGTGCCACAACACCCTGCGCTAGTTCGAAGCCTCCGCCGATTGCCGCATCGAACCCTTCGGCGATCAGGTCGACCTGACGATTGTCCAGTTGCCAGTCGGGACGGATCAAAGGGTATTTCTTCAGAAAGGCGGGGAGAAGCGGCAGGATATAGCTCGTGCCGAAAGTCGGACTCATGCTGATCTTGAGCACCCCGGAGGGTTGGCCGCGATCGGTGGCAATGCCCGCGATAGCCGACTGCAATGCATCGAGATTTCCCTGCACTGCTTGCAGAAAGTGTTCTCCTTCCTCGGTCAATGTCAGTTTTCGTGTGCTGCGGTGAAAGAGCCGGACGCCCAGATTGCGCTCCAGCATTGCAACATTCCGGCTGACCGCCGCGGGGGTCACGCCCATAAGCCTTGCCGCCGGTGAGAAGCCACCGCTCTTGGCGCTCCGTACAAAGGATTCGAGATTGGCCAGTGTTTCCACGGAATATCTTTCAACGATTCATTGAAAGTAATAAAAGCCATTACTTGCTTATCGTCAATGAATGATTGGCCTATTTCCGCTCCAACAAAATCCATTCCCACACCTGAAGGAGCACAATCATGAGCATTGGCATAGTCGGATCCGGAGCAATCGGCTCGGCTTTCGCACGGGCACTTGCTCGCGCCGGGATCGAGGCCGTCATCGCCAACAGCCGGGGACCGGAATCGTTGAGGGAACTTGTCGATGAACTCGGCCCGTCCATCAAGGCGGGAACGCGTGAAGAGGCTGCGAGCGCTGATCTCGTGCTCGTTGCGGTCAACTGGACAAAGCTGCCTGGAGCGCTCGCGGATCTGCCGGCGTGGAACGGCCGCATTGTCATCGACGCCAACAATCCGATCGAGGCACCGCTTTTCCGGCCGATCGACCTCAAGGGGCGGTCATCCAGTGAAGTCGTGGCGGATCTGGTGCCGGGCGCGAGGCTGGTGAAGGCGTTCAATCACCTCTTGGCGCATCTCGTGTCTGGCGATCCTCGGGCAGAAGGCGGCCGCCGCGTTCTCTTCTATTCAGGGGAGGACAGCACAGCCAAAGCTCAGGTTGGCTCACTTATCGAGCGCCTGGGTTTCTTCGGCCTCGATCTTGGGCCGCTCGCCGTTGGGTCACGGCTCGTCCAGTTTCCCGGCGGTCCTTTGCCGGTCCACAATCTCGTAAAGTTCGATTGATTGGCAAAACGCTTACCGGGGGCAGGTGAGGCTTGGCACCGCCCCGGGGAGGGCAATAATAGGCTAAGTCGGCGCCAAGCCTCCGCTGACGGAAATAGGGTCAGCGTAATACAACGCTGACATAGGTCATTCGTTCCGTTGCTGTGCTCCCATCGTAGACAATTGTTGTCCGCGCGAATGCGGTTCCTATCAGCCAGATGACAGCGAGAAATACCAGCGCAACAGCAGCGAGTAGCAAGACGCCGGTTAACTTCACCGGTTGATGATCGTTCTCAGACATGGAGGGGACATCTCAAAATTGTGCTCGCGCACTAATACAACTTATGCGAGAATTTTCAACGGGAACATGTGTGAATGTGAGAGATCAAAAGATCGGAAACGTACGTGTCAGACTTGGTCTGCGTCCAACGATCAGGGTGCGGCAAGGCCCCGATCAGCCGTTCAGCTGATCCGGGATGATGCTTGACTGATGGCCATTTGGATTGCTTGATTTGGCAAGTATCGTCCCAGCTTCCCAACATCCCCAGAGAATGGCCACCATGATCGCGGCCAGTATCAGGAAGTCTTTTGTCTCAAGCGGCTGAAAATCGGGCTGACGCATAGGCGTTACTCCATAACGATAGTGATCGCGGTCCCTGTTCCATCGCTTATCATAGGTATGCTACGAGCCCTATTGCTCCCGATTAGTCCTTTCGATTTAGTCCCTGACGCCGCATTGATGTGGAAACGTCTCTGTTGATATGAGTGACAACTGTTGGAAGGATTCAATCATATGGTAACGGGCGTTGTTCTCGTGACAGGAGCCTCGGGTTTCATCGGTGTGGAATTGGTCAAGCAACTGGAAGCGTCCGGCTATCGAGTGATCAGTGCTGCACGAAACGCTAGCCGCTCCAACACGGAAAGTAGGCGGTTGCCTGCACCGGACGAGCCGGTCGAAGCATTCGAGCGCATCCTCGAGAATGTCGATCATGTCGTGCATCTGGCCGCTATCGCTCACACGCAACTAGTCGACGCCACCCATACCTATCATGCAGTCAACTGCGTGCTGGCGGCAAAGCTTGCTCAGGCTGCGCATAAAACCATTTCGGGCAAGTTTGTTTTCGTCTCGTCGATACGTGCGCAATGTGCGAACGTTCACGAAGGCGTCGCGTTGGAAAGCGATCTGCCACAACCAACCGACGATTATGGTCGGGCCAAGCTTGCAGCCGAGGCCGAAATCGCTTCGGCTATGGACCGTGGAAATTATACGATCCTGCGTCCCGTGCTCGTTTATGGCGCGGGTGTGAAGGGTAATATGGCGATGCTCGTGAAACTAGCGGCATTGCCTTTCCCGTTACCGCTAAGGTCCTTGGCCGGTCAACGATCCTTGCTCGATCGCGCTGCTCTCTGCCGTGCCATCATCCATAGTTTGAACCAACCGAAAACCGATCGTGGCACATTCATTGTATCGGACAGAAATCCAGTAACGGTACCGCAGATACTGACCGCCATACGACGCCGGCGTGGCCGCAATCCTGGGTTGTTTTCATGCCCGCCGTGGATATTAAACATTGCCGCACAAATAACAGGCCAGGGAGATCGCTGGAAAACGCTGAACGGTGACTTGATTGCAAGTTCGGCCAAGCTCCAATCGACTGGCTGGAAGGCTGTCGACAATCCTGCGGGGCACATTGCGGAACTATCCTGACCCTGGAGCCTCGTGCACGAGGCTCTAGCAGCCCAAGAGCGCGTCAAGCCCAGCAAGTCCCGTCCTATGGCCGTCGCGATGGGGATATCAAATGGTCTCTTGGATATTCGGCAAATGATGTTACATTGTATCCAACGTTAATTGAAAAGCGTCCTGCTTGCGTCCTTATGGGTTCGCGCGGCGCTCGAAGGATAAGACTTTGAAAGACCCCGAGAGAGGCGCGCCAATCGCGCCGAATGGAGGGGCGTCTGGTGGTGACATGGTGCTGAACGGCACTAAAGGTCCCACCAAGAATGGGCCCGGACCGCATGGGGATCCTGCACATCACAGGCAGGAAAGCCAATCCGATTCCCTGGAAGGACGCTTCGACAAGAACCACAAGAAACGTGCGCGTCGCAGAAAGCGCGGCAAGTCGAAACAGGCGCCTGCTTCGACCGAGCCAGTCGTTGTCTCGAGCGTTTCGGCTCCCCCTGCCAATACTCCGGCCAAAGCCGCCAAGAAGCGGCGGCCCAATCGCTTTCGCCGTCGGGGCCGCGCCGGGATCAAACCTGCCGATACGATACCGCCAGTAGTGACAGTAAAGCCGTCTCCGGCGCCCCCGGTTCAAGCCGCGCAGCGGCTCCCATCCAGGCATTTCGGAGGTCCGCTCTATGCCGCACTCGATCTTGGCACCAACAATTGCCGGCTTCTAGTGGCGTCGCCCACCCGCCCCGGACAGTTTCGCGTCGTCGATGCCTTCTCCCGTATCGTCCGCCTCGGTGAAGGGCTCGGCGCGACGGGGCGCCTGAACGACAACGCTATGGATCGCGCCATCGAGGCGCTGAAGATCTGTCGCGACAAACTTGAGAGCCACGATGTGCGCCGCGCCCGGCTTATCGCCACCGAAGCCTGCCGTCAGGCGTCGAACGGCGAGGAGTTCTTGGCCAGGGTCAAACGCGAAACCGGCCTCGATCTCGAGATCATCAATCGCCAGACCGAAGCTCGTCTTGCTGTATCCGGCTGTGGCACGCTGGTCGAGCGGGAAACCGACGCAGTCGTGCTGTTCGATATCGGCGGCGGTTCCTCGGAGATCGCACTGATCGATGTTTCTGAACGCCGCTCGCCGCGGCTTGCAGAACATATCATTGCCTGGACGTCGCTTCCCGTCGGCGTGGTCACCTTGGCCGAACGCTTTGGCGGGCGTGATGTGACCACCGACAATTTCGCGGTCATGGTCGATCATGTTGCCGAATTGATCAACGATTTCTCCGAGCGTCACAAGCTCGGCGATCTCGTCAAGAGCCAGAACTTCCATCTGCTCGGCACGTCCGGCACGGTCACGACACTCGCCGGTATTCATCTCGGTCTCGAGCGTTATGATCGCCGCCGTATCGATGGTATCTGGATGCAGAACGATGACGTCACGGAAATGACCAGCAAGCTCCTGTCGTGGAGCTTCGATGAACGGGTCGCCAATCCGTGCATTGGTGCTGATCGCGCCGATCTCGTTCTTGCCGGTTGTGCCATCCTTGATGCTATCCGCAACGTCTGGCCCAGCCAGAAATTGCGCGTGGCCGATCGCGGGCTGCGCGAAGGTATTTTGACTGAACTCATGTCGCGTGATGGCGCGTGGCGCAATCGCTGGTTGCGCGCAACCGCATGACCCAGGAATAGGGGCCCTTATGGCTAAGACGACGACAGGGGGACGCGGCGGCACAGGCACGCGCGGTCTGCATACCAAGATCAAGAAGAAGGCCGGCACGATCAAGGAATCGTCGCGCCGTTGGCTCGAGCGTCATATCAACGATCCGTATGTGCAGCGCTCCAAGGCAGACGGCTATCGTTCGCGCGCCGCCTATAAACTGATCGAGATCAATGACCGCTACAAAATCCTGAAAAAAGGTCAGCGCATTATCGATCTTGGCGCTGCTCCCGGTGGCTGGAGCCAGATTGCGGCTTCGATCGTGGGCTCCCTGGAGGACGTTCCAACTGTCGTTGGCATTGACTATCTGCATATCGATCCATTGCCGGGCGTCACCTTGCTCGAGATGGATTTTCTCGATGACGCCGCGCCGGACAGGCTCATGGAAGCACTGGGCGGCCAACCGGATATCGTCCTGTCGGACATGGCTGCGCCGACCACCGGTCACCGCCGTACCGACCACATACGCACCACCCACCTTTGCGAAGTCGCCGCGGACTTTGCAGTTTCCGTTCTGCGTCCGGGGGGGCATTTTCTCACCAAGACATTTCAGGGCGGGACTGAAAATGAAGTGCTCACCCTGCTGAAAAAGCATTTCAAGTCCGTCCACCACGTAAAGCCGCCCGCATCACGTGCGGAATCCGTCGAGCTTTATTTGCTGGCGAGGGACTTCAAGGGACTGCCTGACGACCGGGAGCAACTCGATTAGCTCGTTCTAACAACGACTGCCTGCACTTGAAATCGTTCTGGCTCTCTGTCATATTGAGATACATGTATCTCAACGGAGCTCGCGATGCCAACCTCAATACGTCTACCCGCTGAAATCGAGGATCGGCTGGATGCGCTTGCTGCTCGAACGGGACGGACCAAAGCATACTATATTCGCGAGGCAATCGAAGAACATCTGGATGATCTGGAAGACCTTTACCAGGCAGAGCAGGCGGTGCGTCGTTTGAGAAATGGCGAAAGCCGCACTTACACGCTCGAAGAGGTGGGGCGTGAACTTGGTCTGGACGATTGAATTCGATGAAGTGGCTTTAAAGCAACTGCGAAAACTTGGGCGACCGGAAGCCAAGCGAATTCGCAACTATTTGCGAGACCGAATTGCCATCCTCGACAATCCGAGACAGAGCGGCAAGGCCCTGCAGGGCTCAACGCTTGGAGATTTTTGGCGGTATCGAGTTGGAAATTATAGAATAATTTGTGAGCTGCAGGACCATAAGTTGATTGTTCTGGTGGTAGGGATTGGCCATCGCAGCGAGATCTACGATTGACAAGGCTATTCCGCTGGTGCTGCCACCTTGATCAGCGGCCGGTGACCTGAAACCTCTGAACCCGCGTCAGGCTGCAGACCCCTGAACGACAGGCAGGCCAAACCCGAAATTGCCGCCACGACAAAGAAGGCGATATGGAAATCGGAGAGCTGCAGCGGGCCGCCGTGTATCTTGGTGGTAATCTCGAGAATGCCGCCGGCAACGGCCACACCAAGCGCGATCGAGATCTGCTGGGCAACGGAACTGATCGGCGTCGCCTGGCTCGTCTGCTCGTTGGGGATATCCGCATAGGCGAGAGCGTTCGTCCCCGTAAAGAACAGCGAACGGAAAAATCCACCCACGAGAAGTAGCAGGATCATCAGCCAATAGGGCGTTTCCGGCGTGAAGAACCCGTTGACCGCGACGAATATCGCGGCGACGAACGATCCGTACATGAGAGAATTGCGGAAGCCTGTTTTCCGGTAGAACCATTTTGTAACAAGCTTCATGCTCATGGCGCCGAGTGCCGATACGAAAGTGATCATTCCGGATTGAAATGGCGTCAGGCCAAAGCCGATCTGAAGCATCAACGGCAGCAGGAACGGGATTGCCCCGACACCAATGCGGAACAGGCTGCCGCCGACGATTGCCGCTCTGAATATCGGATTGTCCAGAAGATTGAGAGAAAGCAACGGCTCAGCAGTTCGGCGCGCATGGACAAGATAAAGAACAGCGGAAACGATGCCCGTCAGAAGCGTCGCTATGCCCACCCATGTCGGAAGCGCTGGAAGACTGACGACGGACAGGCCGAAGACGATGCCCGATGCGGCGATACCGCTTAAAAAGAAACCGGGAACGTCGAGCGGCCGTTGCACCAGGGTTTCGATGGAAGGCAAATAGCGCGTGGCGATGATGATTCCAAGGACGCCGATCGGAACATTGATCAGGAAAATCCAGTGCCAGCTGAAATAGGTCGTCAGGAAACCCCCAACGGGTGGCCCGATCAGCGGGCCGATGAGCGCCGGCATTGTCAGCCATGCCATGGCGCTGACAAGTTCATTGCGCGGCGTCGAACGCACCAGCACGAGACGGCCGACAGGTGTCATCATCGCGCCGCCTACACCTTGCAGGAAGCGCGATAGAACGAATTCGAGGAGCGAGCCCGAGGCGGCGCAGGCGATGGATCCGACGACGAATACGATGATCGCAGCACGGAAAACATTCTTTGCGCCAAACCTGTCGGCCATCCAGCCACTGACTGGAATGAAGACCGCGAGCGAGACGAGGTAGGCCGTCAGGGCAAGTTTTAATGCGATCGGACTGGTGCCGATATCAGCGGCGATTGCCGGCAGCGACGTCGCGATGACGGTGGAGTCCATGTTCTCCATAAAAAGGGCGACGGCCAGGACGAGCGGAACGATACGGTTCAAGTTGAATTCCAGTTCTCAGGTGGTGAGAAAGCAGGCGGTGAATCTCGTTTTATGAGACTCGGGGGGCCTTGCGAGTTCCGATAGCACTCGCGATGCCGGGGCTCAAGCGGCGATCAATCAGAAGTGATCCAGACGCCGCGATTTTTGGTCTATTCAGCAGGAACGGAGCGGCAGCGCTGACGTTGCCGCGTTGCATATTGTTGCCTGAAGGAGATAATCCTATGTCTGCATTCGAGATTTCCCGCCGCAACCTTTTTCTCGCGTCAAGTGCCATGGCCGGGGGATTGGCAATGTCACAGATGATTTCTGACATTGCGGAGGCGGCTGTTCCACAATCGGAGATCAAGTCTCCCGGCTTCAAACGCTTCAAGCTGGGCGATTTCGAAATCACCACTTTGCTTGACGGGCTTCGCCCCGGCGATGGTCCGTTTCCAACCTTCGGTGCCAATCAGAGCCAGGAGGCAGTCGCCGAGCTGATGCGCGCCAATTTCCTGCCGGAAACGAAATTCGTTAACGGCTTCACCCCGGTCCTGATCAATACCGGATCTGAGCTGGTGCTCGTCGACACAGGCTTTGGTGCTGGCGGCCGCGAGAATGGCCTTGGTCAGCTTGAAGCGAATATGAAAGACGCGGGCTATACGCCTGATCAGGTGACGCTTGTTGTCATCACCCACATGCACGGCGACCACATCGGTGGCCTGATGAATGGCGAAACACCCGGCTTTGCCAATGCGCGCTATGTCGGCGGGCAGATCGAATATGACTTCTGGACCGACGCCGCACGTGCGGGTACTCCGGCCGAAACCAACGCCAAGGGTGTCAACGCCAAGGTCAAGCCGCTTGCCGAAAAGTTCACCTTCATCAAGGCGGGCGATGCGGTGGTCCCTGGCATCACCAGCGAAGCGGCCTACGGCCATACGCCTGGCCACATGATTTTCCACGTCGAATCGGCCGGCAAGCATCTTGTCTTGACCGCTGACACGGCCAATCATTATGTCGCCTCGTTGCAGCGGCCCGATTGGGAAGTTGCCTTCGACACCGACAAGGCCATGGGCGCGGCAACACGCAAGAAGGTGTTCGACATGATAGCGGCCGACAAGGTACCGTTCATTGGCTACCACATGCCTTTCCCTGGCGTGGGTTTTGTCGAAAAGCAGGAAACGGGCTATCGATTCGTGCCGGCAACCTATCAATTCGACGTTTGATCGAATTGGCCCGTAAGTGCAGTTCCGGCGCGCTTGCGCCGGATATTGCTACAATATTATGCGCCTGGATGACGTTGGAATGCCAGTAATTGCGTTTTGATCTTTTCAAACCGACATATCCATGTTACCAGCCCGTGCCAATTCACTTGAACAGAACTTGATCGGCGCCCACCACCGTGGTGCGCCCTTTAGTCGTATTACCCGTATTGCAAGGAAATTGGTCATGGCAAAAATCGTTGAATCCGCGACAGGCGCACTCGCACTGACATTTGATGATGTCCTGCTCCAGCCAGGTCATTCCGAGGTTATGCCCGGCCAGACCGATATTCGCACCCGCATCGCTCCCGATATCGAACTCAACCTGCCGTTGCTATCAGCGGCGATGGATACAGTTACCGAATCGCGCCTCGCCATCGCCATGGCGCAGGCTGGCGGCATGGGCGTCATCCACCGCAATCTCACACCTGAATTGCAGGCCGAGGAAGTCCGCCAGGTCAAGAAGTTCGAATCCGGCATGGTCGTCAATCCGGTCACCATTGGCCCCGACGCGACACTTGCCGATGCGCAGGCGCTGATGCGCGCCCATGGCATCTCCGGCATTCCCGTGGTCGAAAACTCCGGTGAGGGCAGCCGCAAGCCGGGCCGCCTTGTCGGCATCCTCACCAACCGCGATGTGCGCTTTGCCTCCGACCCTGCCCAGAAAATCTACGAGCTGATGACGCGCGAGAACCTGATCACCGTGCGTGAGAACAACGTCCAGCACGAAGAAGCCAAGCGCCTCTTGCATCAACATCGCATCGAAAAACTGCTGGTTGTAGACGACAAGGGTTATTGCGTTGGCCTGATCACGGTCAAGGACATGGAGAAGTCGCGGCTTAATCCGAACGCCGCCAAAGATGCGCAAGGCCGGCTTCGTGTCGCCGCCGCATCCAGCGTCGGCGAAGATGGGTTCGAGCGGGCCGAGCGGCTTATTGCTGCCGGCGTTGACGTTCTCGTCATCGATACCGCCCACGGCCATTCGCAGCGCGTTCTCGATGCTGTTACCCGCGCCAAGAAGATGTCGAATGCCGTGCGTATCATTGCCGGAAATGTCGCAACTGCTGCCGGAACGCAAGCCTTGATCGATGCGGGCGCCGATGCAGTCAAGGTCGGTATTGGACCGGGCTCGATCTGCACCACGCGGATCGTCGCGGGTGTCGGCGTACCGCAGCTTTCTGCAATCATGTCGGCGGTCGAGGCGGCACATAAATCGAATGTGCCGGTCATCGCCGACGGCGGCATCAAATATTCCGGTGATTTCGCCAAGGCGCTTGCCGCAGGTGCGTCCGCTGCCATGGCAGGTTCGGCACTTGCCGGCACGGAGGAAAGCCCCGGCGAGGTCTATCTTTATCAGGGCCGCTCGTTCAAGGCCTATCGCGGCATGGGCTCTGTGGGCGCCATGGCGCGGGGATCGGCTGATCGCTATTTCCAGGCTGAAGTACGCGATGAACTGAAGCTCGTGCCGGAGGGCATCGAAGGCCAGGTCGCCTATAAGGGTCCGGTTTCAGGCGTTTTGCATCAGCTTGCCGGCGGTCTCAGAGCATCCATGGGCTATGTCGGTGCAAAAAATCTGGAAGAATTCCGCGAAAAGGCTACATTCGTCCGCATCACCAATGCAGGGCTGCGGGAGAGCCACACCCATGACGTCACGATCACCCGTGAAAGCCCGAACTATCCGGGCGGCAACTAAAGCAATTCCAGGAAAAGTGGGAACCGGTTTTCCGTCCGGAATTGCGTTAAAATGCTCTGATCCAAAGTGAAGGGCTATGTCTGATACCGCCCTTCGCGATCACTTCTCGGCCATGGCGCGCAACAGCGCCTGGTCGAATTTTCGGCTGCTCAGCGCATGTGAGCAACTCACCGACGCCGAGTTTGCTCAAGAGCGTACCAGCTTCTTCCCATCCATCCAGTTGACGTTGAACCACAACCTTATCGTAGATCATATCTACATGGCCGACATGATCGGCAAAGGCCGGAGGAATATCGACCTCGTCGGGGACATACCCTATCCCAAGGCTTCAGACCTGAAGCAGGCACAGACGGAGTTCGATAGTAGCCTCATCGGCTTCTGTGACGATATGGAGCCCGAAGACCTCGACAGGATCGTATCAATCAGTTGGCGCACTGGCGATACTTCGCAAGAGCCGATCTACCTCTTGCTGTCTCACCTTTTTGTGCACCAGATCCATCACCGCGGGCAGGCGCATGCCATGCTGGCGGGCACCAATGTTCCGCCGCCGCAACTCGACGAATTCTTTCTGAACTACGACAGACCACGACGCCAGGGTGAGCCCTTTACCGAGTAGAGCACCAAATCAGGGAATTATTCTGCGTTCCCGAAGGTCGCGGAAGACACGCATGAACATCTCCTCCGTGTCAACAATCTCATGGAAGCCGGCTCGCCGCAGCCGCGAGCCATCGGCAAAGAAATCATAATCCCAGCCAAAGACCGCATCGCCGAAGCCCCAGGACAACACATCTTTGTAGGGTGTCCTGGCAAGACCATGCTTCTCGATCATGCCGTTCCATAAGTCTTCCTTGTCCGCCATGACGACGTTCAGCGACATCGGTAGCGGCGGCGCGACCTCCAGATCGAAAAACCGCGCAATCTTTGGCCACATCTCGCTCCAGCGGAAAAGATCGCCATTGTTGATGTTGAATGCCTGATTGCCGCACTGCGGGTTCGTCGCGATGAAAACGGTAGCCCGCGCCAATAGCCCGGCATCCGTCATTTCCAGCAGACTGTCATAGGCGCCGGGTTTACCGGGAAAGCGCAGCGGAAGGCCGAGTTCTTTCGACATCGAGGCATAGACGGCGATCACCGAAGCAAGGTTCATGGGATTGCCGAGCGCAAAGCCCACGACGACCGACGGCCGTAGTGCCGACCATGTCCAGCTCTTGCCCTTCTGCAATGCCTCCAAAAAATCCTGCTGATCGATGTTGAATTCCGGTGGCATGTGATTGGCATCGGTCTCGCGTGCCGGTGTCTTGAACGGACCAAGATGTGCGCCATAGACCTTATAGCCCTGCATCAGGCTGATGTGTTCGAGATCGGGCGCGATCGGCTCGATTGCGTTCACTGCATTCATCAGCATGGCGAGGTTTGGCGGCACAAGCTCGGCCCAACCCGTCCGGTCTTGATAGGCCGCGTAAAAGATATGGGTCACGTCGGTGAGATGTGCGAGTTGCTCTTTGGCCTCCGCCGTGTCGAGCAGGTCGACCGCAATGTGGCTGACTTTCCCGGTTGGGACACCGCCGCGGCGCGACAGGCCGATAATTTCCCAGTCGCCCAGTTCGACAAGATGCGAAATCAGATTGCCACCGATGATGCCATTGGCACCAACAACAACTGCTTTTTTGGTCATTTCAAAATCTCCATTTCAGATTCTGAAACAGATATGATCCATTCGCAAAACTTTGCGTAGTGGCAGAAAAATGATAACATTCATAAGCAATTCTTTGAGGTAGTCATGGATAGATTCGCTGCGATGAAGACGTTTGTCCGTGTTGCGGAGCTTGGCACTTTATCCGCAGCGGCGCGCGAACTTGGTCTGACCCAGCCGGCGGTCAGCCAGCAGGTGGCAGCTTTGGAGCGGCATCTGGACGTGCGTCTGTTTCACCGATCTACGCGCCAGCTCGCGCTTACCGAAGCTGGCGAAACCTATTATCAGCATGCACGGCAAATCCTGCAGGCGGTGGACGAGGCGGAAGAGAGCGCTGGCGAACTATCCACGACGCTGCGCGGAAACCTTCGTATTCATGGTCCTGTCGGTTTTGGCCAGATGCATCTTTCACCCATAATCATCGAGTTTCAGCGCCTGCATCCGGACCTTACGATTGAACTTGTCCTCGATGACCGCTTTGCCAATCTGATTGCCGAAGGCGTTGACGTTGCGATCCGCTTCGGCGATCTGAAATCCTCCGATCTCATTGCCCGAAAGCTTGCCACATTCGAACGCATACTCGTGGCTTCGCCGGATTATATCGCTACCCACGGCACCGCCCGGACGCCGGACGAGCTTATCCAGCATCGCTATATCCGGTTCGCATGGTCACCACAGGGCGAATCGATTCCCCTGATCGGCCCTTATGGCGCTCTCGTAGCGCCAATCCGCTCCACGTTCCTCGCCAACAACGCCTTTGTCCTGAATGAAGCACTTTGCGCTGGTCTCGGCATTGGCGGGGCGCAAGTCCCGCTGATCCAGCCACTGCTTGATTCGGGCAGGCTCGTTCGGATTCTTCGCGATTATGCCTATGCGCCGATGGATGTGCACGTGGTCTATGCGACTGCTCGCTTCATGCCGCGCAAGGTTCGCGCCTTCATTGATCATCTGGCAACCGGTCTACAGGCAATACCGGGCTTGCGCACAAATCGCATCCCTGAAAAGAACGTATAAACGAATAACAGGAGGGACCATGTCACAAACCGCAATTTTCTGGCCGATGATCGCGCTGACTTTCCTTATCTATTGTGTCTATGCCGTCCTTATGCTTCGTCGTCGGCAAGCCGTTCTCAGCGGCCAGGCCAACGCAAGGGATTTCAAGCTGCCGTTGAAAGAGCCGGAGGCCAGCGTTGCGACGGTTCGCAACTTGATCAATCTCTACGAATTGCCGATGCTGTTCTATGTCGTCTGCCTGGCGCTCTATGCGGTCAACGGCGCCACGTTGCTTGCCGTTATCATCGCCTGGTGTTTTGTGGCAATGCGTGCGGTCCACACCTGTGTGCACATAACATCCAACCGGCTTGCCTTTCGCCAGCCGATCTTCGTCCTCGGCTTTATCCTAAACGGGGCGTTGTGGGTCATGCTGGCGTTGCACCTCGCCGTCCCACCCGTCGTCTAGAGCAATTCCAGGAAAAGTGGGAACCGGTTTTCCGTCCGGAATTGCGTAAAGATAGAGGCCTAGAGCAATTCTGGAATTGCTCTAGGCCGCAAGATCGTCCAGTTCATCCGCCGAAATCATCAACCGCCGGCCGCAATCGACGATTGTAGCTGCCAGCGCTTCAAAGTCCTCGCGCCGCTCGCTTTGCTTGCGCCAGATCAAGCCGATTTGGCGTGACGGTTCCGGATCGGCAAAAGCGACGATGCGTACGTTATTGCGGCCGGCCTCAGTGCGCACGGCAATCTCGGGGATCAGCGTCAGTCCCATGCCGTGGCTGACCATCTGCAGCAGCGTCGCCATGCTGGTCGCGCCATAATTGACCAATTGGCGTTGCTTGACATTGCTGCACACGGCAAGCGCCTGATCGCGCAGGCAATGACCCTCCTCCAGCAGAAGCAACCGCTCAAGCGCCACATCTTCCTGCGTCATGGGCGAGGTGAGAACGTCGATATCATTGTTCGATGTTGCGATCAGAAAGCGATCGCGAAACAGCGGTTTGGCGACCGTTCCTTCGCCTTCGATCGGTAGGGCCGCGATGATGGCGTCCAGATCGCCGAGGCGCAGATCCTCGACCAGCTTCGAGGTAACGGCTTCTCGCAGCTCGATCGCAAGTTCAGGATAGGCCTCGCGGAGATCCGGGATCAGCAGCGGCAGCAGATAAGGCGCAATCGTCGGAATAATGCCAAGCCGCAGCCGCCCCCTCAAGGTGCCACGCCTCTGTCCCGCAAGTTCCTCAAGCGAGCGAATTTCATCGAGAATGCCGCGTATGCGCGGCAGCAGACGCCTGCCCATCTCCGTAAGCACGACCGTTCGCCGTGTCCGCTCGAACAGCGTGGCTCCGAGGAGCAGTTCCATTTCCGCGATCTGCGCCGAGAGGGCAGGCTGGGATATGCGTGCCATCTCCGCAGCTTTGCGGAAATGCAGCGTGTTGGCGAGAATGTCGAAATAGCGCATTTGGCGAACTGAAAACATGATAAGTAAATCCTATCAATAATCATTCTAAAATCAATTGGAAACTATGATTAGAAAGGTTCTATGGTGTGACTGAGAACGCGGCTGCGCTAGCGCGCCTGCGGTTCCTATTGTCAAAACGAGAGATTCGAGGAGAAGCCAATGGCTGACCGTCCAACATTGACGACAACTGCCGGTGCACCGGTATCCGACAACCAGAATTCCAGAACCGCCGGCGAACGCGGTCCGGTTCTGCTGGACGATTACCAGCTCCTGGAAAAGCTCGCGCATCAGAATCGCGAACGTATCCCTGAGCGTGTCGTTCATGCCAAGGGCTGGGGCGCATTCGGTACACTGAAAATCACCGGCGACATTTCCAAATACACCAAGGCCAAGGCTTTGCAGCCCGGTACCGAGACGCCGTTGCTTCTGCGTTTTTCCACGGTTGCCGGTGAACTTGGTGCAGCCGATGCCGAGCGTGACGTTCGCGGCTTTGCGCTGAAGTTCTATACCAGCGAAGGCAATTGGGATCTCGTCGGCAACAACACGCCGGTCTTTTTCGTCCGCGATCCGCTGAAGTTCCCCGATTTCATCCACACGCAGAAGCGTCATCCGCGCACCAATATGCGTTCCACCACAGCAATGTGGGATTTCTGGTCACTGTCGCCGGAAAGCCTGCATCAGGTCACGATTCTCATGTCGGACCGCGGCCTGCCTGTCGCCCCGATGTACATGAACGGCTACGGTTCACACACCTATTCGTTCTGGAACGATGCCGGCGAGCGTTTCTGGGTGAAGTTCCACTTCAAGACGCAGCAGGGCCACAAGTTCTACACCAATGCCGAGGCCGAAACTCTTATCGGCAAGTCGCGCGAAACCTATCAGGAAGAGCTGTTCGGCGGCATCGAACGCGGCGAATTCCCGAAATGGACTGTCCAGGTCCAGATCATGACCGAGACCCAGGCGGAACAAACCTCATACAATCCGTTCGACCTGACGAAGGTTTGGCCGCACGGTGAATTCCCGCCGCTCGAAATCGGTGTCATGGAACTCAACCGCAACGCCGACAACTATTTCGCCGAGATCGAGCAGGCCGCGTTTTCGCCTTCCAATGTCGTGCCCGGCATCGGTCATTCGCCGGACAAGATGTTGCAAGCCCGCGTCTTCTCCTATGCGGATGCGCATCGCTATCGCCTCGGCACGCATTATGAAGCGCTCCCCGTCAACCAGCCGAAATGCCCGGTCCATAACTACCACAAGGATGGCCAGATGAATTTCTTCGGCCAGAAGTCCGGCAATGTCGACGCCTATTACGAGCCGAACAGCTTCTCCGGCGCTGTCGAACAGCCTTCGGCAAAAGAGCCGCCGTTGAAGCTTTCGGGTGATGCGGACCGCTACAACCACCGTATCGGCAATGACGATTACGGCCAGGTGACGGCCTTGTTCAACCTGTTCGACGCCGGTCAGCGCTCGCGCCTGTTCTCCAACATCGCCGCGGCGATGGATGGCGTGCCGGGGGCAATCATCGAACGGCAGCTTGTCCATTTCCAGCGTGTTCATCCTGAGTATGAGGCTGGCGTGCGTGCGGCATTGAAGGAAGCACACGGTTACGAGGCGAGCACTATCTCGCAGGAAGAAAAAGGCGTCGCTGCCGAGTAAATACTCGACGTTCCTTACCCTCCCCCTTGTGGGGAGGGGCGGAGCAAAGCGACGGGAGGGGTCTTTCTTTTTTCTGACCTATAAACCCCTCCCTGCTGCAAACGCAGCCTCCCTCCCCACAAGGGGGAGGGTAGAAGCGGCACCGTTAGCGCTATTCCCAACGATCAGAAAGCCGGGGCTTCATGCTCCGGCTTTCTTTTCTTGCCGAGCCCATGTATGCGACACTCTTGATAAGAAAAAGGAATGCATATGCGACTTGGTGGACGCCTGCAGGCGGCAATCGAAGTTCTGGACGATATTGAAAATCGCAAGCGGCCGGCTTCCGACGCCTTGAAGGATTGGGGATTATCGCATCGCTTTGCCGGTGCGGGTGATCGCGCGGTCATCGGCAATATCGTCTATGATGCTCTCAGGCGGAAACTGTCGCTTGCCTGGCGCATGGATAGCGATGCAGCGCGTCATATAGCCTTTGGTGTTCTGCTTTCCGATGCGGAACTCGACATCGAGGATATCAATGTCGCTCTCGAAGGCGATAAATTCGCGCCAGAACCGCTGGAAGCCGAACGCCTGGCGGTCTGGGCAGACCGCGATCTCAATTCTGCGCCGGATCATATTCGCGCCGATGTCCCGGAATGGTGCATTCCGCATTTCCAGGCGATCTTTGGCGACAGATGGGTCGATGAAGCGGCAGCTCTCAGCGACCGCCCGCCGGTCGACCTGCGGGTCAATACGCTCAAAGCCGATCGCGACAAGGTCTTGAAGGAACTCGCGCGTGCTGGTGCGAATCCGGCACCATTGCTGGAAACTGCCGTACGCGTCCCGCCCTTGCGCGCCATGGGCCGTCACCCGAACGTTCAGGCGGAACCCGCCTTCCAGCGCGGCCTGTTCGAAGTACAGGATCTGGGCTCGCAGCTCGCGGCGAAACTCAGTAACGCCAAAGCCGGCGAACAGGTGCTTGATTACTGCGCCGGGGCGGGGGGCAAGACCTTGGCGCTTGCGGCAGAGATGGGCAACAAGGGGCAGATCCATGCCTATGATGCCGAGCGCGCCCGCCTTGCGCCCATTTTCGACCGGCTGAAACGGGCAGGGGTGCGCAATGCGCAGGCCCATGCCAACGTTGGCGATCTTGCCCCGCTCGAGGGCCAGATGGATATGGTTCTGGTCGATGCGCCTTGCACGGGTTCAGGCACATGGCGGCGCAGGCCCGACGCGAAGTGGCGCCTCAGCGAGCAGCAGCTCGAGCGCCGCGAAGTGGAGCAACGCGAGGTTTTGGACGCGGCGAAGGCTTACGTGAAACCGGGCGGGCGGCTCGTCTACATAACCTGTTCGCTGTTCGCGCCTGAAAACGGCGACCAGGTCGCAGCGTTTCTTGATGCCAACAGCGAATACAGTGCCGTCGATACGCAGCCTTTATGGCAGGAGGCGGTCTCCAAAGAGTCGGGATTGAAGCCGCTGTTTAGAGACGGGACAACCATCCTTTCCCCATTATCCACGTCAACCGATGGCTTCTTCATTTCAGTTCTCAGGCGAGAAAAATAAAGCTACAAACGGGCTGCGACTTTCGTTGAAGAGAGGATATGCATGTCCCGTTCCCAAGCGCTTCTGCTGTTTCTCGTATTGGTTATCGGCGGCGGTCTCGCCATTGGCTACATCACTCTTCCCGGCGAATGGTACGCCGGTCTCGTCAAACCTTCCTTCAATCCGCCGAACTGGATTTTTGCTCCGGTATGGACAACCCTCTACATCCTGATAGCCATCGCCGGGTGGCGGGTGTGGGATCGTGGATTGAGCGTGCCCCAGGAGTTCTGGTGGGTGCAACTGGCGCTGAACTTTCTCTGGTCGCCGGCATTTTTCGGCTTCCAGCAGATGGGTCTTGCGCTCATCGTCATCGTACTACTACTGATAACCATCATCGGCTTCATCAAGGTGACATGGAGTTCTGAACCGGCATCGGCACTTTTGTTCGTGCCATACCTGTTGTGGGTGGCGTTCGCGGCGCTTCTCAATCTGTCGCTTTGGAGGCTCAATGCAGGCTGATGTGTTCAAGGATGTAACAATGATCGGCGGGAAAAATGTCCTCTTTGTCATGGCCGTCGACGCGGAATACGGGCCGCATCTGCAACGGCTTTTCACACCGCTGATCACCGGCGTCGGTCCGGTGGAGGCAGCGGTAAGCGTGTCGGCAACGCTGGCGAGCCTTGCGGCAAATGGCGCGCTGCCAGACCTTGTCGTGTCGCTTGGATCGGCTGGTTCGCGCACGCTCGAACAGACGGAAGTGTACCAGGTCACCAGCGTTTCGTACCGCGACATGGATGCTTCCGCGCTTGGGTTCAAAAAAGGCGCAACGCCCTTTCTGAATTTGCCGATTGTGGTCCCGCTTGGCTATCGCATACCCGGTGTGAAGGAGGCTTCGCTATCGACCGGCGCCAACATCGTCTCCGGCAACGCCTACGATCAGATCGATGCGGACATGGTAGAGATGGAAACCTTCGCCGTGCTGCGCGCATGCCAGCGCTTCGAGCTGCCGCTCATCGGACTGCGCGGCATTTCCGACGGTTCGGCGGACCTTCGTCATGTGGATGACTGGAAGGAATATCTGCACGTCATCGACGAGAAGCTGGCGGTGGCAGTCGAGGCGATGGCTGCAGCGATCGAGGCTGGAACGTTGAATATTTGATCTCTGCCACCATTTCTTGAATCAGAATTGCAACTGCTTCACCCATCCTGTGAACGATCGGAATCACTTTTGTCGCGGGTGCCAGTAACCCATTGCACCGACTCGACATTTGCTTTAAAGGCCCGCCATGAACACACCCACTCATCCAGATACAGTCCTCATCGTCGATTTCGGCAGTCAGGTGACACAGCTGATTGCTCGGCGCGTGCGTGAAGCCGGCGTCTATTCCGAGATCGTTCCCTTCCAGTCCGCAGGCGAAGCCTTCCACCGCATCAATCCGAAAGCAGTCATCCTCTCGGGCAGTCCGCACTCCACGGTCGATATCGGCAGTCCGCGCGCGCCGCAGGAAGTCTTCGACGCCAATATCCCGATTCTCGGTATCTGCTATGGCGAGCAGACCATGTGCGCCCAGCTCGGCGGCAAGGTCGAGGCTGGGCATCACCGCGAATTCGGCCGTGCCTTTCTCGACATTCAGGAAGAATGCGCGCTGTTCGACGGCGTCTGGGCCAAGGGCACACGCCATCAGGTGTGGATGAGCCATGGCGACAAGGTTATGGAGATACCCGATGGCTTCAAGGTCGTCGGCACTTCCACGGGCGCGCCCTTCGCGGCGATCGCCAACGAGGCCAAAAAATACTACGCCGTGCAGTTCCACCCGGAAGTGGTGCACACGCCGGATGGGGCGAAGCTTCTGGAAAACTTCGTCCATCGCATTGCCGGAATTGAAGGCGACTGGTCGATGTCGGCCTACCGCGAAAAAGCGGTTGATCTCATCCGCAAGCAGGTCGGCGACAAGAAGGTTATCTGTGCGTTGTCCGGCGGTGTAGACTCGTCCGTTGCCGCCTTGCTGATCCATGAAGCAGTTGGCGACCAGCTGACTTGTATCCTCGTCGATCATGGCCTGATGCGTAAGAACGAAGCCGCCGATGTCGTCCAGATGTTCCGCGAGCACTACAATCTGCCATTGATTCTCGTAAACGCGCAGGATCGTTTCATCAACGCGCTCGAGGGCGAAGCCGACCCCGAGAAGAAGCGCAAGACGATTGGTAGGCTTTTCATCGAAGTCTTTGAAGAGGAAGCCAAAAAGCTCGGTGGCGCTGATTTCCTCGCACAGGGCACGCTTTATCCCGACGTGATCGAAAGCGTGTCGTTCACCGGCGGTCCGTCGGTGACGATCAAGTCCCATCACAATGTCGGTGGGCTTCCCGAACGTATGAACATGAAGCTGGTCGAGCCCCTGCGCGAGCTCTTCAAGGATGAAGTGCGGGTGCTCGGCAAGGAGCTTGGCTTGCCGGAGCATTTCATCGGCCGTCATCCCTTCCCGGGACCGGGTCTCGCGATACGCTGCCCGGGCGGCATCACGCGTGAGAAGCTGGAAATCCTGCGCGAGGCCGACGCGGTTTATCTCGACGAGATCCGCAAGGCCGGTCTCTACGATGTCATCTGGCAGGCTTTCGCCGTGCTCCTCCCGGTGCAGACCGTAGGCGTCATGGGCGATGGCCGTACCTACGAGTTTGTCTGCGCCCTGCGCGCTGTGACCTCGGTCGATGGCATGACAGCGGATTTCTACCATTATGACATGAGTTTCCTTGGTCAGGCCGCAACGCGTATCATCAATGAAGTCAAGGGCATCAACCGCGTTGTCTACGACGTCACTTCCAAGCCGCCCGGTACCATCGAGTGGGAGTGAAGCGGGGTACCGTGGAGTAGTATCGGATAGCAGAGGACACTCGAGCGAATCCTAAGCCATCCATACGCCGTCAGGCCCACCCCAACCTTCGCGACTTTGTGGCCTTCAAATATTCGTCGCGCGCTGCTCGAAGAAGTTAACGCGCGCGACCAGTTCTCGGCGTCGATCAAACGTTCGTAGATCGATTACTGCTCCTTCTTGAACAAATCCTGGAAGATGAGCTGGCCCCAAGTGCGGCCGCGTGCGTGCACCAGCGCGCCACCTTCGTTGAGCTTTCCCAGCTTGACGGGTGCGAACCCGAGTTGTTTGGCCAAGGCCGCCACGGGAGCGATCGCGTCCTCGTCGTCGCTCGACAGAAAGACGACCCGATGCCCGCCCTCGACGATCGGATCGGCAGCCAGGGTGGCCGCAACCAGGTGATTGAAACCTTTCACGAGCTTGGCGCCGGTGAACGCCTTCGCGACGAAGGCGGAGGCCGGGAGGCCGTTCAGCTCTTCAGGGACTGGAAACGCGTTCGTCGCGTCGATGACTGTCTTGCCTTCCCAGCTCGGCAGGGCCTTCGCAACCTCGCGATGTTCCCCGAACGGGACCGCCAAGATGATTGTGTCGGCCTCGAGCGCATCCCGCAGCGACTTGGCGACGACCGTGGGTCCAATCGCCCGAGCCTGAGGCGCCAACGCCTCGGGCGGCCGGCGGCTCGCAACAGTCACGTCGATGTTTCTACGGGCGAAGGCGTGGGCGAGGGCCTGGCCAATCTTACCGAATCCTACAATCGCATAGCTCATGATATTTCTCCGATACGTGTTGATATTGATTCCCCGGCCTTCAACGGCGCTGGGTTATCCGTGTGGCGACCTTTGGGTAGAGTCCCGTCGTGAACCATGGACATGCTAGTTCCCGCCGATCAGCCGCCTCCCGCGATCCGGCGCGATTTCAGATGGCCGAGAAGCCGCCGTCGACAGACAATTCCACCCCATTCACGAAGCTCGAATCGTCTGAAGCAAGAAACAGCGCGGCCGCTGCAATTTCCTCAGGACGACCCATCGTTCCCCGCGGGATCAGGGATTCGAACATCTGCTTCGCCTCCTCGGTGAGGACTTGGTCCTGCATCGGTGTGGCGATCGGCCCCGGGTGCAGCACGTTCACCCGGATATTCCTGCCCTTCAGCTCATTGAGCCAACCGCGTGCGAATGCGTGCAACGTCGCCTTGCTCGCCGCATAAACACTGTAACCAGGAAAACCTTTGATCGAAGCAACTGACCCGGTCATGAAGATGGATCCGCCATCGTTGAACAGCGGCAACGCCTTCTGAACCGTAAACAGCGTGCCGCGCGCATTCAGGTTGAAGGCCGCATCGAAGTGCTGCTCGGTAATCTCGCCCAGTGGGAGGGCTTCGCCCATGCCGGCGCTCGCGTACAGGACGTCGATCTTGCCCTTTTCCCGCTTGACTGTATCGAACAGGCGGTCGAGGTCGTCGAGATTGGCCGCGTCGCCGCGCACGCCGGTCACGTTCCGGCCGATCAGCTTGACGGCCTCGTCCAGCGCCTCCTGCCTTCGGCCCGTGATGAAAACATAGGCGCCTTCTTCAACGAACCGCTTGGCGCTCGCCAGCGCCATGCCGCTCGATCCGCCCGTGATGACTGCAACCTTACCTTCAAGCTTTCCCATGACTTCTCCTTTCGTCGTATCGGACAGCGTCTGCCTCCGAGAACCTCGAAATGGGTCCGCCGGCGTCAGTTGTTGAGTGCGGAAACGCGCACATCGGTGGTGCAAAATCGATCCGGCTGGACGATTGACGCCAGCCGCGACGATCGGCGTCCGCCGTTCGGAAATTGGGCCGCGCTCGTCGACATAAGCTATGATGGCGGCCCGCACTGCTGTACGATGCGTTAGATACGGGCTTTGGAAGGCGCACCGGGCGGTGCAGGATTGCACCATGATCGACTGGGATGACATTCGCTATTTTCTTGCCGTGGCGCGCGGAGGCTCAGTGCGGGCTGCCGCCGAGGACCTCGGGGTGTATCACTCGACCGTGCTGCGACGCATCGCACAGCTCGAGGAACACCTCGGGGCGCAGATGTTCGAAAAGCTGCCTTCGGGCTACCGTCTGACGGCTGCGGGCGAGGAGGTCCTCGAGCTCGCGAACCAGATGGAAGTGTCGTCGCACCGGCTGGAGACGCGCGTCTTCGGGCGCGACCAGAGCGTGCGCGGGCTTCTGCGGGTGACGTTGGCTCCGCCCCTAGCGACACACCTGCTCATGCCGGACTTCGCCGATTTCGCGCGTCTGCATCCGGACATCGAGATGGAAATCTTGTCGTCCGGCGATCTGGCAAATCTGACCAACCGAGAGGCCGACGTGGCGATCCGCGTCGTCTACGACCGCAAAACCCTGCCGCTCAACCTTCACGGCCTGAAGGGACCGGAGCTGTTCGGCGCCGTCTACATGTCCTGCGATCGACTAGCCGCATGGCGTGCGGGCGCGCCTGATCCCATCCGGTGGATCGTCATAAGCATTCATGGAATTCCGGATTGGGCCAGCGAGGGCGAGGTTCGCACCACGGGGGTTCCATTCAGGACCACGGACGCCGAGGCGCAGATCGTTGCTGTACGGCAAGGGCTCGGGATCACGACACTGCCGTGCTTCGTCGGAGATGCCGACCCCCTACTGGTGAGGGTGCCGGGCACCGACCTGCACATGTACGGAACGCTCTGGCTTCTCACACAGGGGGAGACACGCAAGACGAAGCGCGTGCGGCTTTTCACGGAGTTCGTATCCCGCAGGCTCGCCGCGTACGCTCCGCTTCTCGCGGGGCTGTCCGTATCGCGCGACTGACGCCGCTCAGCGTATAGGACCACTCAGCATGTGATCCGCCAGGCTGTAGCAGTGGCTCGCCTGATAGGCGTTCCGGCCCCGGTTCATGTGCGTCAGGTTGAACGCCCGGATGGCCCGCAACGCACGGGGCGCCGCGAGGAATTTGCCGATAGAGGTGTAGCCACGGACCCTGATGCCGAAAATATCCTCGCCGCGGGGGAAGAAATAGCCGACGTCTTCCGGCGTCATGACACAGCTCTCAAGGAACGCTTCGTCCACCCGGCCCTGATCGAGTGAGTGGTCGGCGGTGAAATCGGAAAGGTGCACCAGGAATAGCGCGCGGATGCCCTCGCCGTCAGCATAGAGCGAGAAGAGCTCCATCCAGCTCGCATTGACGCGAACGAGCGCCTTGCCCGGAGTCGACGGCAGACAGGAAACCGACCAGTAATACCGCTCGGTCCGGCGCGGGATCGGGATGCAGTCGCGGCCGTAGCGCCCGAGAATCTCCAGGACCTCTTGCGCCTGCGGTCGGGTTAGCAGCTTCTCAAACCGCGCAACGTATCTGAGACGCAGTTCCAGGGACTCCGAGCGCTCGTCGGTGTCGGGCAGGATCGTCTTGTCGTGCATCCAATCGCGCTGCTGCTGGAGATCCAGGAATCGGCGCAGACCAGTGGTGTTTGGGCGGCGAGTCGCGCTCGCTTCGGATACCATGACTGTTGATTACCCACCGAGAACTGCCCCGGCATTTCCGCCGAGAATTGACCCGCTTTTATGTATGTTCCGGTCTGGGGTGGTGGTCAAGCTCCTGTTTCTCTCCAAACGCGCGTTGGGCGGCAGGCGACCCTGGATCGGCGAGAAAGCGTAGGCTGCCGTCCTCCATGGCGCGGCGGGATGGCGGCGCTGCTGGCACAGGTGTATGATGGCGGTCTAATACTTCGAGATCAGGGAGGACAGCATGACTTCTTGGGAGATCAAGGGACGCGAACTCGTTAATTGCACCTGCGAGTATGGCTGCAACTGTCAATTCAATGCGCTGCCCGACAAGGGCCATTGCCATGCCGTTGCGGGCATCCAGATCGATGAGGGTCATCACGGCGAGACCGTTCTCGATGGCCTCCGGCTTGCTGCAATCTTCAAATGGCCCGGCGCCATCCACGAAGGCAACGGCGAAGCCATCGCTTTCGTCGACGAGAGCGCAACCGACCGGCAGCGGGAGGCGCTGCTGCGCATCATGACCGGCCAGGATACCGATCCGTTCGCGACGATGTTCGCCGTCTACGCCTCAACCGTGACAAAAATGAATGAGCCGGTTTTCACGAAGATCGATCTCGAACTCGATATCGACGGCCGCAGGGGCCGCATATTCGTCAAGGACTATATCGAAACGGCAGGCGAACCGATCCGCAACAAGGTGACCGGTGCGGACTCGCGCGCTCAGATCGTGTTGCCGAACGGTTTCGAATATGCGGTCGCCGAGATCGGCAGCGCTTCGAGCAGCACCACCGGGCCGGTACAGGTGAACATGAAGGACAGCTACGGCCAGTTCGCGCGGCTGCATCTCAACAATCACGGGGTCGTGCGAGCCTGACGCGCCGCATGGACAGCGCGTCGCCACTCGAACGCTTGCTCAGACGCGATCGGCTCATCACGATCGCCGGTCTGGTGGTACTGTGCCTGCTGGCCTGGCTTTATATAGTCGCGGGTGCAGGGCTCGACATGAATGCGTGGGAGATGTCGAGGCTCGCCTTGTTCCCCCACTTGCAAACTGGCGACATGACCTCTGACATGCCCGGCATGGATATGAGCGGGATGGCCATGGAGGCGGAGCCGCGGATCTGGGGGCCACCGATCTGGACGCTGATGATCGCCATGTGGTGGATCATGATGGTCGCCATGATGTCGCCGAGCGCCGTGCCGACTGTCCTTCTCTATGCGCGCGTGCACCGCCATGCGCTCACACAGGGTCAGATCCAGGACAAGCTAGCGCCCACTGGCGTATTTGTGGCAGGCTACCTCCTGGTCTGGCTGGGATTCTCGGTTGTGGCAGCTAGCCTGCATTGGCTGCTCGAACGCGAGGCATTCGTCTCAACGACGATGAGTTCGCAGAGCCGCTGGCTTTCGGGCATCGTCCTAATCGCCGCGGGCCTGTATCAGTTCTCGCCGCTCAAGAACGCCTGCCTGTCGCATTGCCGGGCGCCGACAGCATTCCTTTCCAATCACTGGCGTCCCCACACGCTTGGCGCGCTGCGTTTGGGCGCTCTGCACGGGGCCTTTTGTGTCGGATGCTGTTGGATGCTGATGGCCTTGTTGTTCGTGGGTGGCGTGATGAATTTGGTGTGGATCGCCGCGCTTGCTGTTCTGGTGCTGGTTGAAAAGGTGTTTCCTGCCGGCCAGTGGGTTGGTCGCGCCGCCGGAATCGCCTTGATCGCCTGGGGCAGCGCAACGCTTTTCATCTGATGACCGGAGCCGCCCCGAATGTCGCCTTTCCTGTCCGATGTTTGTTGATCGAACGCGGCACGATGAGCCTGATGTGAAGTCACCGCCTGCTTGACATAACGGGCGCGGAGCGCAATCTGGAGCTCGCTGAAAAGGCCGTGTGCAGCATCGATCCCTCACGTGTTCGAGGATGCCAGCAAGCAGTTTTCAACTCGGCTCCAGCGAAAAGGAGTCGCGCAATGAGTGACCCGACAGACACCGCCAATGTCATCATTCGGCCGCCGATCGCCTGGGCGCTCGCAGTGCTCGCTGGGCTCGTCCTGCAATGGGTCGTGTCTCTGCCGTTCATACCAGCCTCGGTGCCCGCGAGTTGGGTCGGCAGTATGGTGTTCGTTCTCGCGCTGGCGCTGGTCGTCTGGGCGCTCGATACGATCACCAGGGCCGGCTCGAACGTGCCCACCAACATGCCGACCACCACGATCGTCCAGACCGGACCCTACGCCTTCACGCGCAATCCCATCTATCTCGGCATGTTTCTTGGGCTCGTCGGTCTCGCCATTGCCTTTGACAGCCTTTGGCTGCTCGGGGCACTCGTGCTCTTCGCTCTCGTAATTCGCTACGGCGTGGTGGCTCGAGAAGAAGCCTATCTCGAGCGCAAGTTCGACGACGGTTATCGTCACTACCGCGCGCGTGTGCGGCGCTGGCTGTAGCGCCTGGCATCAGATCGATCCCGGGCGGTGCGGCGGCTGCGCAAAGTCGCCCTGGATGCCGGATTCTCCCGGTTTCGTCGCGCGACGGAAACGCCGTTCAATATGGTGTTCGAAGCGCGGCCACTGGAGCCTCGTGCGTCAATATTATCGCACGAGGCTCGAGTGGCGCTGCATCAGTTTAAAAGTGTCTCGCTATGGGCGTGACACTCCCATCCATTTGACCCGCGTATCCAGACAGAACTATCGGCTGCTCTCATATCTTGTGGCTTGCCGTCCATCTTGACGCTCTGCCGAACCGTGTATGCAATGAGCGCAATATCTGGGGAAGGCGTGGATACTTCGACATCTTCGAAGACATAGGATTCGAGGCTCCATTTTCCTTCCTCGGTCATCTTCCCCATTTTCTCTTTCTCGATACGCATAACGCCTTGTGTGCCGGTGACGAGGGCAGTCTTTCCCGAGAGTTCTGAAGTGCGGCGGCCGTCTTTCGCCTTCATCGCGTCCCAATAGGATTTCTCGAGGGCCACGATTTCGTCCTTTGTTGGTATGGCATGAGCGTTCATCACGTCCTCCTACAATGTTGTATCACCGCAAAACGCTCCACATCTGCCTCAAGTTCCTACTCTAGATGTCAACGGCCTCCAACTCTCTCTCGATTTCCTTGCGGCTGCGATTATGTTTGATGATCAGTTCGAGGGCGCGGTTTCTGCTCAGATCATATTTCGTCATAAGGTACTGGACCTCATATTCCTCACTGGACGAGACTTTCGAGCGATCCCGATTATCCTGTTTTGATTTGTCGTCTGCCATTTGAGTACACCTCCATTGGCTGATGTGTGCAAAAACTGTGTTCGGCCATTTTCGTTCCATGTCGATGGGGAGAAGCGTTAACCCGCCTGGTCGATTACGAGGGTAGAAAGAAAAAACTCGCGGAGAGAAGCACAATAAGGATGATTGCAAACGCAACTATTTCAAGAAGCCAGGATCTGTTGTTGCTCATTATCATTTCTCGAGCGGCACTTTCACTGCACGGCCCATTGCTGAAAACCGTATAGTCTACCTTCTCGTGTTCCAGCGCATCTTAATACTCTGGCTTATCATTGAAACGGCCCTCGGGGTTGTCCGTCGGGTTCATGGCTTCAACAAAGCGCGATCCCAGACTTCTGTTCATTTCCCATTCATGTTGGCGACTTATTTTTCAAGGTACGGGGCATGTTGAAAAGGAGGTATCCCGCATGTCACTTAAATCAGGACTTTCTGCGCTTGTTCTTATCGGTGGATTGTTCTCGTTCGGTACGCCAGCCATGGCGTCTCCGATCACCCCTGCGAGTGGATCACCGGAAGTATCAACTCCGGTCGAGCAGGTGGGTTGGCGTTGTGGTCGCGGATGGCACGTGAACCGGTGGGGACGCTGTGTTCCCAACCGAAGAGTTGCGCGGTGCGGCCCCGGCTGGCATGTCAACCGCTACGGAAATTGTGTGCGGAATCGTCCGGTATACCGGGCATGTCCACGCGGATTTCACTTAACGCCACGCGGATTCTGCGTATCTAACTAACAGCATATTCTGCAGCCGGCGTTCTGATGAAGGGCGCCGGCGTTCGCCAGCGATCATCGAATTTCGGGGAACCATATTGTTGTTGATCGGTTCATCCTTTGCAATGAAAGGATGGCGTAATGGACAACAAACCTTCAAAATCTCCGGTCCGTGAAACAACGAACGAAGCGCGCCAGGGTCCACTCGGGAGACCAGTGCTAAACGTACTGATCGTAGCGCTTCTCCTCGCGCTTGTCGCATGGGGCGCCGCCGAGCTTTATGGCGAGCGCGTCGACAACGCGGCAGGCGTTGGAGATAGCGGCAGCGCAGAGCAGAGCGCACCCCCGGCAGCGCCCTCGACAGATCAGCCTGTCACGAACACTCCGGCCGCCCCCAACTCCACGCCTCAAACGGGCTCGGGGGGAGATACTCAAACGAAAAACCCGGCCCCGGCGAATTAGTCCAGGTACGATTGTTGACCGACTGTCGGCGAGACGAAACGATCGCTTCGCTTATGAAGGAATGATCGATGACGAAGGATATAACTGAGATTGCCCGCGCCAGCTATGAAGCCTACGTCGCAAAGGACCGTGCGGCGATAGAGGCGCTGATTGCAGAGGACTTTCACTTCACCAGTCCACTCGACAACCGGATTGATCGCGCCACCTATTTCGCGCGTTGCTGGCCGAATAGCGAGACGGTGGAGAGTTTCGAGTTCATTCACCTCGTGCCCTACGCTGACAAGGTCTTTGTTACTTATGAAGGACGCAACACCGATGGCCATCGGTTTCGCAACACGGAGATCCTGGTAGTGCGCGATGGCCAAATCACCGATGCGGAAGTTTATTTCGGCTGGTCAATTCCGCATGAGGCAAGGCCCGGTGGATTCATTGACAGCACGCAGGCGTGAGCTACTGTCAATGGAACAACCAGCCGAAACCTACCGCAAGTGCAACGCCGATAAGGAACACGGGGCCATAGACATGATATGACCAGTCATTGTGGCGCATCTCTTGCCGCTTCCCCCATGATTGGTGCGTCACGCATTCCGAACCCGTCATTTTGGCCGCCATCGGCAATAAAAGACGCTGCTGTTTGCAGCCAGGTTCCTAAGGTGCTGCCGCACATGCTGCAGTGGATGACCGTCGAGTTCGTTATACCATGGGGTATGTGGAGATAGATTTCTCCGCAATCAGGGCATGAAAGCTTGAAATTGGGTCTCTGGGGCATGTCTGTGCTCCCACCTGGCTGGAGCACATGGGCTCTCAATCGCCGGTATGCCGTTGATTAATCCAGCGACACGGCCATTAAAAAACTCATTTCGGGCTCGCGTCAACTGCCTGTCTTGCAGCGGACCGTTAATCGGGACCAGAATCGGCCGATCGACGGCAACAGATGGCGGAACCACGAAATCGTCTTTCGTGCCGATTTTTGCTTTGAAAGCAACAGGAGTGACGATAATGTTGACACTCTGCTGACCAGCAGGGATTCAATCCCCTCAATCGATATGAGATCATGAAGAGTTCGCATAGACGCGTCGTTGTTACCTCGCCTTTCTTCGATGAAGAGGCGCACGCCTACCTTAAACAGCATGGGTGCGAGGTCGAGATCGTCCAATGGCAAAAAGGTCAGGGCGATGGCAGCTTGGCAACGCCGCAATTGGCCAGCCTGCTTGAAGGCGCATCCGGCTGGATCGTCGGTCAGGCTTATGTCACACGCGAACTGCTGACCGCTCTGCCGGATCTGCAGGTTCTGGCGCGGCGCGGGGTGGGTTATGACCGGGTCGATGTCAATGCTGTCAGAGACCTCGGCCGTGTCCTCACCATCGGCGCGGGCGGAAACGACGCTTCGGTCGCCGACCACACCATCGGATTGATGCTTGCCGTCGCCCGTCGCCTGCGCGAATCGCAAAACCGCATGCTGACGGGCAACTGGTCCATTCTGACAAGCTCCGACCTCTCCGGAAAAACCGTCGGCATCATCGGCCTTGGCCGTATAGGCAAGAGCCTCGTGCAACGCCTGAAGGGTTTTGAAGCGCGCATTCTTGTCTGCCATCCGCGTCCTGACCGGGAATATGGCGAAGCCAATGGCATCACCTATGTCGATATGCAGACGCTGCTCCGGCAGAGCGATGTCGTCAGTGTGCACGCTCCCTTGTCCCCGGAAACGCGGTTTCTCATCGATAGTGCCGCGCTTGCGCTCATGAAGCCTACCGCCATTTTGATCAACACCGCGCGTGGCGGGCTTGTCGATGACCGGGACCTTCTGGCTGCGTTGAAGAGTGGCCGGATCGCCGGCGCAGGGCTGGATGTCTATGTCAGCGAAGGCGATCCCGCCTTCAAGCCGGTTTCGGACGAACTCGTTGCACTGCCCAATGTGATCGCCACGCCGCATTCTGCCGGCTCGTCGGTGGAGGCTCTCGCCCGAACCAACATGATTGCGGCAAAAACTGTCATTTCAGTCTTCGATGGCGAAAAGCTGCCTGCAGCATGTGTCATTGCCGATGGGCGGAAACCCGCAGCAGCAGGGTGACGTGCGAAAGCGACGCTGGTCGACGGGCGGGACTTCTGTATCGAAGACATATATTGTAAACTGCCTTACCGAACACCCATGTCGCGTGGCAGTTCATGCGAAGTCATTTCCGGACAGATTTTGAAACGATATCCCTTGAAAACCATTGCTGCCCCGATCGTTCATCCACCACTTACAGAAAGCGCACGATCAGTCCTGAAAATGATCTCGCGTTCCGGACCGGTCACGAGGCCGCAACTGAGTGCCGCGCTGGCTTTTTCCAAGCCAACAATGTCCGCCGCTGTTGGCGAACTCGAAGCCCACGGACTTGTGGCTTCGAATGGTGTCGCTAGGGGCGCCGTTGGCCGCACCGCGGTGACGTACGGGTTAGGCGCGGAGGCCGGTTTTGCGATTGGCGTCGATTGTGGCACCACCCAGATCCATGCGATGGCGTCGAAGCTCGATGGTCAGAATTTCGTCGAGTTACAGCAGCCGGTTGGCGTTGATGGCGAAAATGCCATGCAGCGGTTCCGGGCAATCGAAACCGCGATCGAATCTCTCTTGTCGCAATGCGGGAAAAGCCATGGGCCGCTGCGGGTTATCGCAATTGCTCTTCCCAATATAATCTCGCAGACACTCGAGCGGCTTCCAGCGCGCGATGATTTTGCGCAGACGCTGCAGAGGCTGCAGGACGCCTACAATGTGCCGATTGTGGTCGAGAACAATGTCAATTGCGCAGCCCTGGCCGAATATCACGAGGGTGCGGCCAAGCATCATTCCTTTGCCATCTATCTGCAGATCGGCGTCAAGGTCGGTGTAGGGATTGTCCTGGATGGCAAGCTGTTTCGCGGGTTTCGCGGCGGTGCGGGCGAGGTCGGGCATTTGCCTTTTCCCTGGTCCGAAACGGAGAAGCCCCGCTTCCAGCACGTTGAAACCTACCTCGGTTCGGTGCAGCTCCTGCAGCGTTGCAAGGAGAGTTGGCCTGCATCTGAGGGCAAACCACCCGTTTCGACCGCTGAACTGTTCTCTCTGGCGCAAACGTCTGACTATGCACGCCGGTGCGTCGAAGGCCATGCCAACGATATCGGCAATCTGGTTGCATCCTGCGTCAGTATACTCGATCCCGAGCTGGTCGTGCTCGGCGGCGGCGTCGGACAGAATGCGATCCTGCTCGAAGGTGTCGACAAGGTCGTGAGGGAGCTTTGCTGGCCGGTGGAGATCAGGGTCAGCGAACTTTCCAACCAGGCGACGGTGCTTGGCGCGATGCGTCTTGGCGTTGATTTCGCCATGGCCGGTTTGCTCGGGGAAGACAGCAGCGCCGCCTTCCTTTACCCGGGGACTTTGCCGGAACCTGTCCCCCAATAAGATACTCAATCAACCGCGAGCTTCGTATCCGTCTGGCGATAACGGAAGTTGCAGACGGGCAGCCCCGCATCCTCGGAGAGCGTGGCGATAATCAGCTGCGCCGGAATGGCCTGCAAGATGGCATCGCCAATACCGGGACTGAACGCGGGTACGTTGATGACGACGAGATTGTCGGCATCGGCCACATCACTGCGACTTGTGATCAGCACCGACGGAATGGCGAAGGCGGCAAGATCTTTGGCAAGCTGCACTTCGCGGCCATCGCCGAAAAGGATGACGCCGCTATCCTTGTCGTTCGGTTCCATCGGGCCATGCAGGAAATTCAGCGTGTCCCAATCCTGGGCCGAAACACGGGCCGCCTCGCGGATCAGCAGCGATATATATCCCGCCGTACCATAGGCGCAGCCTGCACCGACGCAATCGATGGCCTTGCGGTTGCCAAGCATCTTCGCGGCCTTTTCGACCTGCGGTCTGACCGTTTCGAGAACCGATTGCGCGGCCGAAGGCAGCGCCGTCCAATCGGCACCGGAAGGGCGCCCTGCCTTGTCTGCAAGCAATGCCGCCGTCAGCAGCGAGCCAAGATAGCTGGTGGTGTTCGGACCGCTATCGATGCCGCTGTTTGTCGGGATCATGTGGCGAACGACCCTGGAGAGCGGCGTTCCAGCCCCCGTTGCGATACCGTAGGTCGGCTTGTCCGGGCGCACTTCCATCGCCTTCGCTGGCTCGATACTGCGGCCGGAAGCGGAAAATGCGATAAAGGCATCGCCCGCATCGATGGAGGGATCATAGAGATCCGTCGCGGCAAGCGCAAAGGCACGGATACCCTGATTGCGCATCTGCGCCGCCGCAGCGACCGCCGCGTAGAGACTGGCGCCGATGCCTGCGAGTACGATCGTTCCCGATTTCAGCGGCTCAAGATCGATCGTATCCAGCGTCTTGGAAACGCTGGTCAGGCAGGCTTCGAGAGCGGCGGGCTGCAGGGCGATCGCCTCGCGGTAGGGGACTCTGTCGTTCATTTTTCATTCCGTATGCTGATGAGATTATAGGCCGGAAGACGCTATGCCCTCCGGCCTGGGGAACGCGTCAGTCGAGCTTCAGATAGTCGGCGAAGCGGGCCGCGTCGTTGATCGTGATCTTGTCGAGCTTGTTTTCGCCAAGGCCCCATTTGTCGAAGATCTTGCCGTAGGAGCCGTCATCGATCATTGATTGAAGCGTAGCAGCGAGGGCGTCGCGCAACTGGTTACTTTCCTTGCCGACGAGCACGGCCTGGTACCCGACGGCATATTGCGCACCGGGAACGAGTTCGATCTTCTTGTTGCCTTCCGGCTGATGCTGCAGGCTGTAGGCGGCAACGCCGGTCGTATCCATGGAAAGATCGACGCGCCCGCTCTGCAGCGCGATCTTGATCTGGTCGTTGGACGGGAACTGCATGACGTTGAGCGGCTTGTCCGCCGGGCAGAGGCCTTTTTGCTTGTCGAGAAGTTCCAGCGGAATCGAGCCCTGGACCGCGCCGGCATTCAGGCCGCAGGCATCCTTCAGTTTGTGGATGTTCTTCGGGTTGCCCTCGAGCACGATGATGCTGGTGCCTTCAAGCATGTAATTGACGATATCGACGATCTTTTCGCGCTCGGCGAAATCGCCGAAAGCCGACATGCCGATGTCGAAGCGGCCGGCCTGTATGCCTGGAATGATGCTGGCGAACTGCGCCGGCATGTCCGTGAACTTCACGCCAAGACGCGTGCCCATCTCGTCGCGCAGCTCGCGCTCCAGTCCGATGATGGTCTTGTTGTCCTCGCCATAAAAGTCATAGGGCGGCGTTTGCGGTTCGGTTCCGACCTTGATTTCACCTGCGGTCTTGATTTTCTCCGGAAGCATGTCGTGCAGCTTCTGGTCGGTGCCGGCGGCAAAGCCTGCCGTGCCCGCCATGAGGACGGCGAGGGTAGCAAGAGACAGTTTCAACAATCTGGTATTCATGGCATTCCCCTTTTCTTGATGCACGTGAAAGACGTGCGGCCTTCAGACAAATGGTTGCCGATCCGGTCAGTGCATTCGTCTGAGAAATGTTTTGGTTCGCTCATGCTGCGGCGCGTCGATGACCTGCCGCGCCGGGCCTTCCTCGACGACGACGCCCTGATCCATGAAGATCACGCGGTCGGCGACCTCCCGTGCGAAGGCTAGTTCGTGCGTGACGACGAGCATCGTCATGCCGTCGGCTGCGAGCTTTCGCATGACCGCCAGCACTTCGCCGACGAGTTCCGGATCGAGCGCCGAGGTGGGCTCGTCGAACAGCATCAGCTTCGGGTTCATGGCAAGAGCGCGGGCGATGGCGACCCGCTGCTGCTGGCCGCCGGAAAGCTGATAAGGATAGGCATCCTCCCGCCCCTCGAGATCGACGAGCTTCAATAATTCCCTGGCGCGGGCGAAGGCCTGTTCGCGTGATTGGCCGCGGATCAGTATGGGCGCCTGCGAGATATTGGTGAGCACGTCATGATGCGCGAAGAGATTGAATCGCTGGAACACCATGCCGATGTCCTGGCGCTGCCGAGCGAGTTCCTTGCCGCTCATCTCGTAGAGCAGGCCATGGCGCTCGTTGTAGCCGATCAAATGGCCGTCAACGAGGATGCGCCCGCCGCTCATGCGTTCGAGATGGTTGATACACCGCAGGAACGTCGATTTGCCGCTCCCCGACGGGCCAAGCAGGCAGACGACTTCGCCCTTGCGGATCGTCAGGTTGATCCCTTTGAGAACTTCGTGTGCGCCAAATGATTTGCGAACATCGAGAGCTTCCACCATAGCACCGCTGGTCGTGAATTCTGGTTGCTGGGTCATCCGTTGCTCCCTTCGGCACGAAGCAGGCGCAGGGCAGCACGCCAGGCCATGGGTGCGTCGCTGGTGGACCGGCCAAGCCGGCGTTCGATCATGTACTGCAGGCTCGAAGCGACCGTCGTCATCACGAGGTACCAGATGCTGGCAACGATCAGCAGTTCGATGATGAGGAAGTTCTTGGCGTAGATATTCTGGGCGCGGGTCAGGAGATCCTGCGCCGCCACCACCGAAACGAGAGAGGTCGTCTTCAACATCGAAATCGTCTGGTTGCCGATCGGCGGTATGATGACCCGCAGCGCCTGCGGAAAGATGATGCGCAGCATCGCCTGGGTCGGCGTATAGCCCAGCGCTTTCGCGGCCTCCTGCTGGCCGCTGTCGACCGCCATCAAGCCGCCGCGCATGATTTCCGCCATGTAAGCCGCCTCGTTGAGGCTGAGGGCCAGCAAGGCGGCGACAAAGGCGGTGATGATCGAGTTCGTATCGAAATGGATCGAGCCGATATCGATGCTCGGGATGAAGAGCTGGATATTGAACCAGAAGATGATCTGGACGAGCAGCGGCGTGCCGCGGAAGAACCAGATGTAAAGACTGGCAAAGCCGCTGACGATCGCGTTTGGCGAGAGACGCATCATCGCCAGCACACCGCCGGCAACGATACTGATCAGCATCGAAAGCACCGTGAAAAGGATGGTGAGCTTGATGCCTTCGAGAATCGTTTCGTCGAAAAGATATTGCGGGATCGCCGACCATGTGATGTGGCGGCTCATGATGACCATGGCCAGCAGAAAACCAACGATCACGATGAGGATGATGGCGATCACCCATTGGCCCCAGTTGCGCGCAGGAATGATCCTTTGTTCGCTCATGCCGCCCTCCAGTCGCCTTCGTTCGAGATAGTGCCGGCTACATGAGGGAGCGGCAGATAGGCCGGGCGCTCTCCCGCCTGCAATTGCAGCGCGAGCGCCATGGCGCCGATAACCGGCGGTTCGCGCAGAAGCGTCAATTTCCAGTCTGGCGCGACGGTCGCGAGTGCCGAGTGAAACGCTTCGAAAAGACGGGGTTGGCGCGTGATGACGCCGCCGCCCGTCACGATATCCTTCCCCGGTGCGCCGCGATCGATCAGGCGCGAGACCAACGCCGCGAGCGCCTTGCCGCCTTGCGCTATGACATCAAGCGCGAGCGCCGATCCGGCATCGGCTGCCGCGAAGACCAGCGGTACGAAACTGCCAATCCTGGCGGCACTTCCCTGATCGCCCAGCGCGCGTCCGAGTTCAACGGGATTGTCGATGCCAAGTGCCTGAAGCAGGCTGCGGCCCAGCTGCTCCAGAGGCTCGCCCGAATCGAGCGACCTGCGTACTGCGCGTGCCGCCTCCCGTACCAGGCCGGCAGCGCTGCCTTCGTCGCCGAGATACCATCCCCAGCCCCCGGCGGCGATCATCCGCCTGTCATCGCTTCGGGCAACGGCGATGGAGCCCGTGCCGCAGATAACAGAAATGCCGACATCCTTGCCTGCCGCCGGAAGAAGCAGTTCTGAATCGTTGAGGACCAATACCACCGTTGCCGGCAGCAGCTGTGCGAGCCGCTGTTGAAAAGCCCCGCATTCCTCATCGGTATCGCAGCCATGCGAACCCGCAACCAGAACCTCGGGCAGTTTGCCTCCGGTCATTTTCGTCAGGGCTGCAACGAGCGTGGCAGCGTCGGCTTCGGCGTTCTGCCGCGCTCGCCACTCAGAAGTCGGCATCGATATATCGGAGACCGCCGGGCCATTGGCCGCCGTCATTTGCGTCTTCGTTCCGCCGATATCGATTCCCACGAGCATGGATGCGCCTTCGCCAAATTTATATTATTAGGTAACTTACCTAATTAATTGACTTTGGCAAGAAGCGTCTCAAAGAAACTTCATGAATGGGGCCGACTTGCGGGGCGCAATGCCCGCACCAGCAAACTTATTGCAGCGCAGTTGCAAAAAGCCGTAATATTTGCGCAATTGGGGTCGCTGATGCCCGCACCGCTGGCCGAATCAGGCAGTGAACACGGTGGAACAGTTTCATGACGACAAGCGATGTATGGACTTTTATTCGCGCCCTGATCACCAATCCATCGAGAGTCAGCGCGATCGCTCCCTCCAGTGCGGCTTTGGCAAGGCTCATCACCAGCGAAATCGGTGCCGCTTCCGGTCCCGTCCTCGAACTCGGCCCGGGCACAGGCGTCTTTACGGATGCCTTGCTGGCTCGCGGTGTGAGCCCCGGTAACCTGACGTTGATCGAATACGGCGCTGAATTCGCGAGATTGTTGCAGACGCGCTTCCCGGGTATGCGAATCCTGCAGATGGATGCGTCTCAACTGGGCGGACAGGATTTGTTCAAGGCCGAACCAGCGGGTGCCGTTGTCAGCGGCCTGCCATTCCTGAGCATGCCCGACAAGGTCGCGGCTATTCTCAACGGGGCCTTCAGCAATCTGCGCAACGACGGCGCGTTTTACCAATTCACCTACGGCTTTCGCTGCCCTGTCCCAGCAGCTGTATTGGACGAACTGGACCTTGAGGCCGTGTGCATTGGCCGCGCCTTCTGCAATCTGCCCCCAGCGGCTGTGTACCGCATCACGCGCCGCGGTGTAGAGATCAAGCAGACGATTGGATAGCTGGTGGTCTAAGGTTACGGGACACCAATCTTCCAATAATAAAGGGGTACCAGCGTTTCCGTCACCAGTGAAGGGCACCGCCCTTTGCCGTCATCCTCGGGCTTGACCCGAGGACCCATGGCTGAGAAGCGTTCCGATAGCAATTGGTGCGGGGCAATCCAGATCGTGTGAACCCAATGACAGCTTCTTCGCTGCTGTATTTGGCTGGACAGCGTTGAATTGGGAGAGATGACAGTACTCCTTAACCGTGGGTCCTCGGGTCAAGCCCGAGGATGACGGAAAGGGGAGGAGCAATACCCCCCCAACCGATCACCCAAAATCACGTAACGATCAAATTTATTGGCTTGTCACCGGATGACGCGGCGATAATGTCCCGCCGATGATCCAACCTGCCGCATCTCCCGTTCGTTTCGCTCTTGGCGGTCTGGTGGCCATGGCGGTCGGCATGGGTATTGGCCGGTTCATCTTCACACCGATCCTCCCCGGCATGATGAGCGAGCTTGGCCTGACACCGGGCGACGCCGGTCTCATCGCCTCGGCCAATTATTTCGGTTATCTGCTCGGCGCCATCATTGCCGGTTTCGGCTGGGCGTCGGGCATCGAGCGGCCTTTGGTCTATGCGTCTCTCACTGCCAGCGCCGCGCTTTGTTTTGCCATGAGCGTCAGCGACGGGGTGATGCTCTTTTCCGTCATTCGTTTCTTTGCAGGCGTTGCCAGCGCCTTCATGCTGGTTTTCACCGCAACGATCGTCTTCAGTCACCTCGCCGCTGCAAACCGGCAAGATTTGCAGGCGATGCATTTCGGCGGCGTTGGCACCGGCATAGCGATATCATCACTGCTCGTTGCTTTCAGTTCCGCCAGCGGCCATGGCTGGCGGGAGGACTGGATCGGCGCGGCCGTTCTTTCCGTTCTCGGCCTCATCGCCGTCTTCGCGCTGATACGGCAAGGCCCGGTGCGCAGCGGTTCAGCTGCAGCGGAGCCGCCCATCGTCTGGACGCCGGAATTCATCAAGATCAACATTGCCTATGGCCTCTTCGGCTTCGGCTACATCATTACCGCAACGTTCATCATCGCCATCGTTCGCTCAAGCCATGGCAGCCCGTGGATGGAAGCGCTGGTCTGGTTCGTGACCGGAACTGCGGGCGCCATATCCGTCTGGCTCTGGACACCGCTCTTGCGGCGTACCGGAGCGTTTGTCGCGCTCGCTCTGGGGTGTGCTGTTCAGGCGATAGGCGTCGCAGCGAGTGTCGTCCTGCCATCGCCGGTCGGGCCCTTGCTGGGCGGTCTCCTGCTCGGCCTGACCTTCATCGTCATCACCGCCTTTGGCTTTCAGGCGGGGCGCGTGCTCCTGCCGCATTCACAGCGCCGCGTCATGGCGGTGATGACCGCCGCATTCGGTATCGGCCAGATCATCGGACCGCTGATCGGCGGATATGTCGCCAACATCACCGGCGACTTCACCATTGCCACGCTTGCTGCGGCAGCGGGTCTCGTTGTGGCGGCGCTCTTTGCATTTTCCGCGGGACGTCAAAAGCGTTGACACCCTCTTACCCTCCCCCTTGTGGGGAGGGACGGAGCGAAGCGACGGGGAGGGGGCTTTCTTTATGAGACCAAGAACCCCTCCCTGCTGCTGCGCAGCCTCCCTCCCCACAAGGGGGAGGGTAAGAGGGGCGTCGCCAAGATTACAGCAATTTAATTACGACGGTTTCTTCTTTGCCCTATTCATGCTGTTAAAGTCGTGCAACTCGTAACACCACCAAACTACAGGACTTTTCACTCGAGGAACCCGCCACGTGTTTGTCTCATTCTTTCCCAGGCCAAAACTCTTTTTCATTTCCGCGGTACTTTGGGCCTTAGCGGCCATCTTCCTCTGGTATTTTGGTGGCCAGCAGTTTGGCGGCAATTTTGGTCTGCCACCCTCTGCCCCGGGTACGCCGGCGATTGTCGGCGTTGCACTCTTTGTGTCGAAGCCATTTCTCTGGTTCTACATTTACTACGCCGCCGCAACGTTGTTGTTCTATGCTTTTTGGGCGTTCTACAGTCCGCATCCATGGCAAAACTGGTCCGTCCTCGGCTCCGCATTGATCATCTTTGCCACCTATTTTTCCGTTCAGGTCAGCGTCGCCTTCAATGCATGGTATGGGCCGTATTACGACCTGATCCAGGCAGCACTCGCCAAGACCTCTCCTGTCACCGCTGAGCAGTTGTATCTCGGCCTCGTCGATATATCGGGTATTGCCTTTGTGGCGGTTACGATTGGCTCGATCAATGCCTTTTTCATCAGCCACTATATCTTCCGCTGGCGCACGGCGATGAACAATTTCTACATGCAGCATTGGGAACAACTTCGGCATATTGAAGGTGCGTCGCAGCGTGTTCAGGAAGATACGATGCGATTTTCCACGACCGTAGAAGGCCTCGGTGTCAGTCTGGTTCGCTCTGTGATGACATTGATCGCTTTCTTGCCGGTACTGTTCACGCTTTCCAAGGAAGTAACCGAACTTCCGATCATCGGCGAAATACCCTATGCGCTTGTATGGGCCGCGGTAGGCTGGTCCCTGTTCGGGACGTTCTTTCTCGCTGTGGTCGGCTACAGATTGCCGGGGCTGGAGTTCCGCAATCAGCGTGTCGAGGCGGCATATCGTAAGGAATTGGTCTACGGCGAGGATGATGAGAGCAGGGCACAGCCACCGACGATGGCCCAGCTGTTTTCGAATGTCCGGAAAAACTATTTCCGTTTGTACTTCAACTATCTGTATTTCAACGTCGCCCGCATCCTCTATCTCCAGGCCGACAACATCTTCTCGCTGCTCGTGCTCATCCCTTCGATCGCTGCGGGCAAACTTTCGCTCGGCCTGATGACACAGATATCCAACGTGTTCGACCAGGTGCGCGAGTCGTTCCAGTATCTCGTCAATTCATGGTCGACGATCGTCGAATTGCTGTCGATCTACAAACGTCTGCGCGCCTTCGAATCGGTGATCTACGACGAGCCCTTGCCCGAGATCGATCAGCATTATCTGCGGACGCAAGCCGAAGAAGCATAACCATCGCATTAGTGGGCGGCGGCTAGAGCAAATTTTGTCTATTTAGATCCCGCCGCTCGCTGCCGGTTTCACCAGTTCCGCGCCGGCGACTGGCATTGTTCCGCCGGTCTCTTTCAGATATTCGCTGTAAGTCGTGCAGCGCACGTCGGCCTTGACGCAAACCTCGCTGGTGAAACGCTCCAGCGCGCGCCAATAAGCATCGCCATTCATCAGCGTGAAGTGCAGGCCGATCTGGAACGGAATGCGCTTTCCCTCATACTGGCGCTCGAAGGCGCCCTTGAAGGCGTCGTAGGCGCGGTTCTCGAATTCGTCCAGATGATCGGGCCGCTCGACTGCCCCCGAATGGCGTACGAAGAGATTATAGTCCATGGCGATGACCGGCTTGTTTTTCGGCCCCTCGTCGATCGTCGGCAGCCCGAATTGATAGAGACCGCCGGCATGCAGCGGCAGAGCCGGACCGCGCGATACACCGCTGCCGTCGAAGACATAGCCCTTGTCCCTCAACGCTGAAAGCAGTGCGGGACCTTCCGAAAGATAAGGCGCGCGGAACCCGCGTATTTCCGCATCGACGAAGTGCTTCCAGCCTTGCGGTTCCGGGTCGGCGCCATATTTGCTCCAAGCATTGCTGAGCACTTGTTTATATGTCGTCAATTCATGTTCCCAGTCCGTCTTCGACCAGGTCTTGCCGTCGAAATGCCCGCAGGCATGGCTGGCGATCTCGTTGCCCTCGTTGCGGGCCCGCCAGATATTGTCGAGGCGCTGGGCAATATCCGCCTTCGAGGTGGCAAAGCCGATATTGGAACGTCCCGCCGGTTCATTCGGCGCCTGGTAGGACTTGCGGTCATCGCGGTCGATCAAAAATACGCAGGAGAGGAAATAGGTGAACTTGGCGTTTGAACGTTGTGCCAATACCCGGCTGCGGTCCCAAAGTTCGTTGCTATTATCGAACGAGATCAGTACGTATTGCGGCTTGGCGCCAATCGAACCGCGCAACTCCACCCCACTTGTTGCCAGGGCAGGCGCGGATAATGAGAACGCGAGGGACGCGGCGAGAACGGTACAGATCGAACGCATGATGCGGGATACGCGGCTCCGGGGAGGGATATTTTTGTCGGTACAGGTGAAATGTGGCGATGATCGGACGCGGCGATCCACCGCAAGCGATGCACCTTCTAACCGGTCCCGCATGGGTCTATCTTCCCGCCAGCATTGAGGGAGGCGGTCATGCTGGTACTGATTCTTGGGATCATCGTTTTTCTTGGAATTCATTCGGTACGCATCGTTGCGCCGGAATGGCGTCTCGCCAGGATGGAGCAATGGGGCGAGAACACCTGGAAGGGCCTCTACTCGGTCATTTCGCTCATCGGTTTCGTGCTTCTCGTGTGGGGCTACGGCATGGCACGGCCCGACGCACCGGTGCTCTACGAACCGCCAGTCTGGATGAAACACATCACAGCACTGCTGATGCTGTTCGCCTTCATTTTCCTCGGCATATTCATCGCAAAAGCCGGCCGCATGAAACCCGCGCTGAAACATCCGATGCTGATCGCCATCAAGACCTGGGCGCTGGCACACCTGCTCGCCAATGGCGATCTTGCGTCGCTCATCCTGTTTCTGTCGTTCCTGGCCTGGGCTGTCGTCGATCGCATAGCCATCAAACGGCAGGAGCGGGCAGGGCTTGCGGCGCCCTATATCGTTCCCGGCCCGGTCTCCAACGATGTGATCGGCATCGTCATTGGTCTCGTGCTTTACGTGCTCTTCGTATGGAAATTGCATGCGCTTTTGATTGGCGTTCAGCCGATGTAGCTCAATTCGAGGGCTATTTTGAAGTTAGCCCTTACATCGCGTCACTTTTCCGACTAAAAGCCCCTGAACTCCATGCGCGGACGGCGAGAGCTGCACCGCGTTTTATCAATTGATCCGGTGGCACAAGGCTACCCAGAGGCACCATGACTGACGACGGCTTTTTCCGTGAGGTAAATGAAGAACTGCGCTCCGACAAGGTGAAGGCATTCTGGAAGCGCTATGGCTCGCTGCTGATTGGCGCGGTTGTGGCTCTTGTGGTCGGCACTGGCGTCTTTGCCTTCTACGAGTACTGGACGGAAAAGCAGGCTTCGCAGTCCGGCGATCAGTTTCTCGCCGCACTCAACCTTGTCCGCGACGGCAAGAACGACGAAGCGCTGAAGACCCTCGACCAGCTCGAAAAGGATGGTTACGGCGCCTATCCGGTGCTGGCGCGCATGCGTTCAGCCGGTGTCATCGCCCAGAAAGGCGATCTTGCCGGTGCGGTCGCCGCCTTCGACAAGGTCTCCGCCGACACGTCCATTCCGCAGGCCATCCGCGATCTCGCCAAGCTCCGCGCCGCTTTCATCCTCGTCGATACCGGTTCCTATGATGACGTGGCGTCCCGCGCCGAGCCGCTTTCATCCGACAGCAATCCCATGCGCCACTCCGCCCGCGAAGCGCTTGGTCTTGCCGCCTGGAAAGCCGGCCGCGGTGCAGATGCGACCAAGCTGTTCCAGCAGATTTCCGATGATCAGGCTGCACCCGCCAATGTGCGCCAATTTGCCGATACCATGCTTGATCTCTTGAAGAGCACCGGCGCCACACCTGCCGCTGCCGCCGGCTGAAGAACAGGAATTCAATGAGCTTTACCGTCGCAATAATCGGCCGTCCGAATGTCGGTAAGTCCACGCTGTTCAACCGGCTCGTCGGCCGCAAGATCGCGCTCGTCGATGACCTGCCCGGCGTCACCCGCGATCGCCGCGTCCATGGCGCCAAGCTTTACGATCTGAAGTTCGATGTCATCGATACGGCAGGCCTCGAAGAGGTCGACAGCGAATCGCTCGAAGGCCGTATGCGTGCCCAGACAGAGCTTGCTATCGGCGAAGCTGACCTCGTCTTCTTCCTTGTCGATGCCAAGGCCGGTATCACACCGACTGATGTGACCTTCGCCGATCTCGTGCGGCGGTCCGGCAAGAAGGTTATTCTGGTCGCCAACAAGGCCGAAGCGCGCGGCGCCGAATCCGGCATGTACGATTCCTATGCGCTCGGTCTCGGCGAGCCGACGCCGATTTCAGCGGAACACGGCCAGGGTTTCCCCGATCTGCGTGATGCCATTGTCGAGATCATGGGCGAAGAGCGTGTCTTCCCCGATGAGCACAAAAAGGATGATGCAGACGATAGCATCGCCGTCACCATCCCTGCGATTCCGCGTTCGCTCGATGAACTGATCGGCGATGATATCGATGATCCCGACGCCGACGATATCCCGGCCTATGATGCGTCGAAGCCGCTGCGCATCGCGATTGTCGGCCGCCCCAACGCCGGCAAGTCCACGCTCGTCAATACCATGCTTGGCGAAGACCGGCTGCTGACCGGTCCGGAAGCCGGTATCACCCGGGATTCCATTTCCGTCGATTGGGAGTGGAACGGCCGCAAGATCAAGCTTTTCGACACCGCTGGCCTGCGCCGCAAGTCGCGCGTGCAGGGCAAGCTCGAAAAGCTTTCCGTCGGTGACGCACTGCGTGCCATCCGCTTTGCCGAAGTTGTCATCATCGTGCTCGACGCGACGATCCCCTTTGAGAAGCAGGATCTGCAGATTGCCGATCTGATCATCCGCGAAGGCCGTGCGCCGGTTATCGCATTCAACAAATGGGACCTCGTCGAAAACCGCCAGATGGTTCTGGCTGACCTGCGCGAAAAGACCGAACGCCTGTTGCCGCAGATCCGGGGTATCCGCGCGGTGCCGATTTCCGGCGAGCGCAATCAGGGCATCGACAAGTTGATGGCCGCCGTTGCTTCGACGGACGAGATCTGGAACCGCCGCATCTCGACCGGCCGTCTAAATCGCTGGCTGGAAGGCGTCCTTGCGCATCATCCACCGCCCGCCGTCGCCGGACGGCGCCTCAAGATCAAGTATATCACGCAGGTCAAGACGCGTCCGCCGGGCTTCGTCATTTCGTGCTCGCGTCCCGATGCGTTCCCGACATCCTATGTACGCTATCTCGCCAACGGGATTCGCGAGACGTTCGATATTCAGGGTGTTCCTATCCGCCTTGTGCTCCGCACCTCGGACAATCCCTTCGCCGGACGGGCAAAGAAGAAGCGGTAGGGCGACGCCCCTATCTCCCCCCTTGTGGGGGAGAAAGCGATTTCAGCATCTTGAGCCCTTCGCTCAAGTGCTAGAAATCGCAAGAGAGGGGATTTACCTCACTAACTACCCCCTCACTTGGATTTTCCAAGGATTTAGCAAAGAGGCTAAATCCAGGAAAATCCTTTCTCTCCCGCAAGGGGAGAGATAATCGGCATCGACCGTGAGTCCTCAAGCCGAATTGTTGCCGCGGCGTCGATCGAATTCTCCCCACTTCGTTAACCCTCCATCAAGGTTAATGCTTCATTTTTACGACCAGAATTGTTCGGTTGTGAGTGGGGTATCGGCGTGCGTTTCTCTGGATTTTTGCGGGCGTGTTCCCAGCTGAGTAACCGGACAGATCGGAATATCATTGGCCCACTGGTCATCGGAGCGGCGATTTACTTGCTCTCCCCGACCGTCACTGCCTACCAGGACATGGCGAGCATGCTGTCCGGTTCTGAGTCCGGCCAAGGCCGCTGGACTTCCTATCTGGAAAAATCCCCGGCCGGCTCCATCCAGAAGGCCAACATGTCCTTCGTTGACGAAAAAGCGATCACGTCCAGCATCCCCGCGAGTGGTATCAATGCTCCCGGCATTGGCCCGATCGTCATCAATGGCTCGCAGAAAGCCCCTGGCGCGACGCCCGATGAAGAACGTATCAATCGCGCTGAAAAACAGGGACGCATCGTCACAATCTCTAAAAAAGCCCCGCCCAAGGCATTCAGCGCCGGTTCGATCCTGCAGCGTCAAAGCATGCTGATTCGCCCGACGCATGGCGTTGAGGTCGAGATGGCCTTTGCCAAACCGAAGATCGCCGGAAAGGAATTCGAAATCGCGCTCGCGTTTCACAACCGTGTCCCTGACAAGTCTGAACCGGATTTGCCGCCGATGCTGGCAAACCTCGTCAACAACAATCAGCCAGATGTTCTGGCACTCGGTTATGCGCCTGCAGCTCCGGATTATTCCAAAACATCTCCGTTCGACACAATCTTGAACGAACCTAAGCTCCCGGGCCGCTTTATTCCGCAGCTCGGCGCCGGCGACCATGACTGGCTTGCGACGCCCTTGCCCCCCGTCGTATTCACCAAGGAAGAACAGAAATGTCTGGCAACCGCCATTTATTTTGAAGCGAGAAGCGAAAGCGTCAAAGGCCAGGCAGCCGTCGCACAGGTCATTCTCAACCGCGTCCGCAATCCAGCCTATCCGAAAACCATTTGCAAGGTCGTCTACCAGAACGATGACTGGATCAACCGCTGCCAGTTTTCCTTTGCCTGCGAGGGACGCAAACTCAATGTAACCGAGCCCAAGCAATGGAAAGTGGCGCAGGAAGTCGCCATGGCCGTCACATCGGGCCGGATCTTCCTGCCGGAGATTGGTTCAGCCACGCACTATCACGCAGTCTATGTCCGGGCGATGTGGGCGCATACCATGAAGCGCATCGACAGGATCGGCCAGCACATCTTTTATCGCACCTATGGCGGCGGCTGGATTTGATCTTCGGACGCTTGGAAACAACGCGAAAGCTGCTATATTCGTTCTGGAGTGGGGAACGAGCTTTCGCCCGTCCCCCGTTCCTTATGTGAAGAATTGGACCCGGAGCGTGACTTGCCAGCCAGTCCGGGTCCTTTTCAACATAAGGGCGATGCTAAACGGAAATCTCCGCATAGTTCACCTCCAGATTTGAGGGCAGGGCCTTTGCCCAAAGGTCGAAGCGGCCATCCCTTCGATGCACCGGCTGGCTCGGTGCTTTCTGCTTTAGCCCTCAAATCGCATGATGCTGTCCGCTTTCATTTACGGTTGGAACGATGCGACCCGCAAGAAACGCAGGGTTGAGTAAACTCGTTCGGTCAACATGGATCATGGACGGCGGGCTGGGTTTTGATCTTCGGACGCTTGGAAACAACGCGAAAGCTGCTATATTCGTTCTGGAGTGGGGAACGAGCTTTCGCCCGTCCCCCGTTCCTGATCATCTGAAGTGAACCCGGAACACGACTTGCCAGCCTGTCCGGGTTCTTTTCATTGTCAGGGTGACGCTCAGCGGTTTAAACCACATCGCTCACCTCCAGATTTGAGGGCAGGGCCTTTGCCCAAAGGTCGAAGTGGCCGTCCCTTCGATGCACCGGCTGGCTCGGTGCTTTCTGCTTTAGCCCTCAAATCGCATGATGCTGTCCGCTTTCATTTACGGTTGGAACGATGCGACCCGCAAGAAACGCAGGGTTGAACTAGACTGCGCGACATCTGAAATTGTCGTGGCTCACCACTTGATTGGGCTCCGTTCAAGCGCCCCACATCTGCACGATCCCCGGGGATTCGACCGCAAAACTTCGATCAAGAGGTGAGACATATAGTCATATTTGGCTAACATATTGAATTTCAGCACGAAAATTACCCTTGAGAGTCTCGGGTATGCGCCTTGACTAGCGTGGACCGTAACAATATGTTGCGCGCGACTTCGAAGCGGGGGTGAAGCCTCGCATTCAGCGTGTAAAGGACATGCCATTGGCCACGGGTAAGGATCCCGATAAGTCAGGTTCTGTCGGTAGCACGCCGGGTGCCGGGAAGATGCTGACTTCGGAGGAACTGGAGAGCCGTCGCCGTGCTCTGGGGGCAAAACTTGCTTCTAGAGGTGCAGCGCGAAAATCCGGTTCAGACGACAAGGGGACGGAAACCGCCTCCGGTGTCGCGCAGGCCATGAAGCTGTCGAGCGAGTTTATCGCCGGCGTTCTGGTTGGTGCGGGGTTGGGCTGGTTAGCTGACCGATTTTTGGGTACTTCACCTTGGGGGCTTATCATTCTGCTCCTCCTTGGTTTTTGTGCTGGAACGCTGAATATCCTGCGCTCTGCGGGACGTGTGGCGGAAAACCGTGGTCTGCAGTCCATCAAGGACGCCGAGCGCGATAAACCGGAATAGCCTTGCGGGCTGATGCTTGCGGGAATGATGCGAGAGAGACGAGGTTACAGTGTCCAACGATCCGATTCATCAATTCCATATCACCAAGTGGATTCCCATTGATCTGGGTGGAATCGATCTATCCTTCACCAATTCGTCTGCCTTCATGGTTGCGACGGTTGGCGTTGCATCGGCATTTCTCTATCTGACCTCCTCCAATCGCGGTCTCATTCCAACCCGCCTGCAATCCATTTCGGAAATGGCCTATGAGTTCGTCGCCTCGACCTTGCGCGAATCGGCAGGCAGCGCCGGAATGAAGTTCTTCCCGTTCGTTTTCTCGCTGTTTATGTTCGTGCTCGTTGCCAATATGCTCGGCATGTTTCCTTATTTCTTCACAGTTACCAGCCAGATCATTGTCACCTTCGCGCTTGCTCTTCTGGTGATCGGTACCGTGCTTGCCTATGGTTTTGCCAAGCATGGCTTCAAGTTTCTCGGCGTGTTCATTCCATCCGGCGTACCCGCGCCGCTGCTTTTGCTGGTGGTGCCGATCGAGATCATCTCGTTCCTTTCCCGTCCGATCAGCCTTTCGGTTCGTCTCTTCGCCAACATGCTTGCTGGCCACATTACGCTGAAAGTGTTTGCTGGTTTCGTCGCTTCCTTGAGCGCTCTCGGTGCGCTCGGTATAGGCGGAGCCGTGCTGCCGCTTGCGATGACAGTGGCGCTGACCGGTCTCGAATTTTTGGTGGCTTTCCTTCAGGCCTACGTCTTCACCGTGCTCACCTGCATGTATCTGAACGACGCAGTCCATCCCGGCGGTCACTAAAAAAGACTTCACCGGCGGAGTTCCGCCAAACGCAATCTATCAATGATGAATCGATCTAAAAGGAGTTTAATATGGATCCGGTAGCAGCAAAGTACATCGGTGCAGGTCTTGCTTGTTTTGGTATGGCCGGAACGGCCCTCGGCCTCGGCAATATTTTCGGCAGCTATCTCTCCGGTGCGTTGCGCAATCCATCAGCAGCTGATGGCCAGTTCGGCCGTCTGGTATTCGGCTTCGCCGTTACCGAAGCTTTGGGCATCTTCTCGCTGCTCATCGCTCTTCTGCTTCTCTTCGCTGTTTAATCTGGACGGCGCTTGATACTGGCTGCGCTTTGCGTGGCCAGTTTCTTATCTGTAGCAAACCATGTTTGCTGATTTGGGAAACGCCCGACTTCAAGGGGATTTTATATGTTTGTGTCTTCGGCGAACGCCGCATCCACAACGGAAACAGTCGCTCAGACCGACACGCATGGTACACCCGAACCGGCTGTACCGGGCGCGACGCCTGACGCCCACGCAGCAGAGACGCACACTGAAACCGGTGTGCCGCATCAGCAAGGTGTTTTCCCACCCTTCGACTCCAGCCATTTTGCATCGCAGATTCTCTGGCTGGCAGTGACATTTGCCGCATTTTACCTGTTCCTGTCCCGGGTGGTTCTGCCACGCATCGGCGGTATCATCGAAACCCGTCGTGATCGCATCGCGACCGATCTCGATCAGGCTGCTCGCATGAAGCAGGACTCGGATGACGCCTTTGCTGCCTATGAGCAGGAGCTCGCCGACGCCAAGAAGAAGGCCGGTGGCATTGCCCAGACCGCCCGTGATGAAGCCAAGGCGAAAGCCGACGCCGAACAGGCCGACATTTCGGCTGCTCTCGAGAAAAAATTGAGCGACGCCGAAGCCAGCATTGCCGCCATCAAGGACAAGGCGATGAAGGAAGTCGGTACGATTGCGGAAGATACTGCAAGCGAGATCGTCAAGAAGATCCTCGGCGGCAGCATCGACAAGGCAAGCATATCCGCCGCGGTCAAAGCTGTTCGGGGCTGAGGAGAACCACAATGGAATTCGACGCAACATTCTATGCCTTGGTTGGACTGGTCATCTTCCTGGCGCTGATGATCTATCTCAAGGTTCCGGCAGTCGTTAACAAGTCGCTCGACGGTCGCGCTGATAAAATTCGCGACGAGCTTGAAGAAGCCCGCCGCCTGCGCGAGGAAGCGCAATCCCTGCTTGCGGAATTCCAGCGCAAGCGCAAGGAAGCCGAAAAGGAAGCGGGCGAGATCGTTGCTGCTGCCGAGCGTGAAGCGCATGGCCTTCTCGAGGAAGCCAAACAGAAAACCGAGGAATATGTGGCGCGCCGCAAGAAGCTCGCCGAGCAGAAGATCGCTCAGGCCGAGACCGAAGCCGTCAACGAAGTTCGGGCCTCCGCCGTCGATATCGCCGTTGCTGCGGCCAGCCATATTCTTTCCAACAAGGTGGACGCCAAGACATCCGCTGACTTCTTCAAGTCATCGCTGACTGAAGTAAAATCCCGCCTCAACTGAAGCGAGAATGGGAACTTCGAACGTTCACGAAGCCGCCGAAAGGCGGCTTTCTTTTTAATTCTCACTTTGATCTGAATCCCGTAGATGTTTTACGCAAGAATCCCTGAATCTCGCATAAGAGTTCGCGATTCCGATGCAGGAAAGTGCGATTCTGGCACAAGAATTTCAACCGATGAGGGAAATTTGGTGGTGCCGAGTTGCCAGGGCTATTGAGATTCACGCTCTGACGTGACGAAAATGGCGTTCTTCGAGCATCGGAGCGCAGCGTACATTTTGGTACGTGAGCACCGGAGCACAGGAGAACGCCATTTGCAGGCCGTCAGAGTGTGAATACCGACAGGCCCTAGGCTTGGCGCTCTTTCAGCGGCGAAAAGCTGAAGCGGTGCAGGCCGACCACCGGACCATGCGCTTCCATGGCATTGCGATGGTACTCCGTCCCATATCCGGCGTGCATTTCCAGACCATAAAGCGGAAAGTATTTGCCGGTCTGCGCCATCATCCGGTCGCGTGTCACCTTGGCGAGGATGGAGGCCGCCGCGATCGATACGGAACGCTGGTCGCCCTTGATCAGCGCCGTCGCCGGGCAGGGAAGCCCGGGGGCCACGTCGCGCCCGTCTATGAGCGCATGACCCGGCAGGATTGCCAGACCGCACACAGCCCGGCGCATCGCCTGGAGTGCCGCTTTCAGAATATCGGTTGCATCGATGGCCGGCGCAGAAATGCTTGCAACAGCGCAAGCGAGCGCTGTTTCCGTAATAATATCAAAAAGTTCCTCGCGGCGCTGCGCTGTCAGCCGCTTCGAATCGTCAAGGCCTTTGGGGATCTTCTTCGGGTTCAGGATGACCGCGGCAGCCACCACTGGTCCCGCCAGCGGACCGCGCCCGGCCTCGTCTATACCGGCGATAAGCTCGATCCCGCTACGTATAAGCTTTCGCTCGCTGGCAAAATCCGGTTTGCCAGGTTCGATAGGAAGAAGCAGAGAATCAGAACGCGATCGAGCCATGTTGCGACGAGCCTCGCATTCGCTCTGATTCTCTGCAAGTCCCCTGGCGCAGATGGGGCGGACGCCAGGGTCACGTCAGGCTCGATGGGGGGCTGCCTGACGGAAGCAAGTTATTGATTCAATGAACAATCTTTCGTTGGATTTTTTTGTGAACTTCGCGTACCGGCTTATAGTAGTGACAATTGTTCGCTTCCGGGTGTGGCCTCGAACAAATCCGTCCGCAGCCGGCGCTTGTCCACATTGATGCCAAGTCGCTTGGCTGCTATTTCAAATCGCCTGCCGATCTGCCAGGCATAGGGTCCTTCACCGCGCATGCGTTTACCCCATTCCGCATCGTAATCCTTGCCACCTCGCATTGACCGGACAAGTGAAAGAACGTGGCGGTAGCGATCCGGATAGTTGCGTAGCAGCCAGTCCTTAAAGATCGGACTGACCTCCAGCGGCAGGCGCAAAAGTACATAACCAGCCTCCCTGGCGCCCATGGCGTGGGCACTGTCGAGAATACGTTCGATCTCATGATCATTGAGGCCGGGAATGATCGGGGCAACCATCACGCTTACTGGAATACCGGCATCCGAAAGACTGCGAAGCGCCTGCAAACGCCGCGTCGGGGTCGAGGCGCGAGGCTCCATCGTACGCGCAAGCTTGCCATCGAGTGACGTCACCGAAAGCGCAACCTTGGCGAGGCCTTTCTCGGCCATGCGTGCAAGAATGTCCTGATCTCGCACAACCAACGCGGATTTCGTAACGATTCCAACGGGATGTTGGTGTGCCTCCAGCACCTGCAGGATGTCCCGCATGATGCGCCATTTCTTTTCCACAGGCTGATAGGGATCAGTGTTCGTGCCGATCGCAATCGTCTTTGCGGTATAGCCGGGCTTGGACAATTCCTTGTCCAGCATCTTCGCTGCATCGGGCTTGGCAAACAGCTTGGATTCGAAGTCCAGTCCGGCCGAAAGACCCATATAGGTGTGTGTAGGGCGGGCGAAACAATAGATGCACCCGTGCTCGCAGCCGCGATAGGGGTTGATCGAACGGTCGAAACTGATATCCGGCGAGTCGTTGCGGGTAATGATCGTGCGCGGCTTTTCCACCTGCACTTCCGTCTTGAAAGGTGGCAGATCCTCGATGGTTTCCCAGCCATCATCGTAGACATGGCGGGTCTCTGCTTCGAACCTTCCGGTTGGATTGATGCCGGCCCCGCGGCCGCGCCGCCGTTGATGGTCAACCCGCAGGCCAGCTTCCTCGATCAGCGCGTTCGCATGTTGCGCACGGCCCTGACCAAAGGCAGCCTTGTCTGCTTGCACCACAATGTTCATTTGCCTTGTCTCCTTTGGCAGGGAGCGAAACGAGTCGCTCGTCATAGCCGCAACATGAATCTATTCCTAGCAAACTTTGAGAACAAAGCAAGAACAATCTTCGCCTAAAGGAGTGATGGAAATTCTTATAATAATACTATATTGGCTCCTGATGATTTCCGTCCTGATTGAAACCCAAAATTCGGATGAGGCTTTGGCGAGGACGCTCGGCGGTCTGGTCGGCGGCGCCGTGGAAGGCATTTTGAGCGATGTGATCATCATCGATCAGGGCTCTGTCGATCAGACCCATCGTGTTGCCGATGCTGCCGGATGCATCTTTCTGCAGGACCAGACCTTAATCGATGGTTTCAGGCGGGCGCGCAGCGAATGGTTCCTGTTTCTCGAGCCTGGCGCGCGACTGCTGGATGGGTGGATCGAACCCGTTGCGGTTCATGCGGAGCGCATGCAGGGTCCCGCTTGCTTTACCCGCTCGCACACTCATCGCAGGCCGTTTCTGAGCCGCGTATTCTCTCCGGGAAACCCGTTGGCTGATGGGTTGCTTATTTCGAAGCGCCAATCAATGGCATTGTTCAGTCCAGGAAAGAAGGCGGCCGATATTGCGCGCGGCCTTGCCATGAAGCGGCTTCGCGCGGAGATTATTCCGGCCCCGTCAAAGAAGACCTAGCTCTTGCCGCCACGCGTCAGATGTTCATCCAGCCGCGGCATGATCTCGACGAAATTGCACGGCATATGCCGGTAATCGAGCTGGTATTGCAGAATATTATCCCAAGCGTCCCTGCAGGCGCCGGGCGAACCCGGCAGCACGAAAACGAAGGTCGCATTGACCACGCCGCCGGTTGCCCGGGATTGGATCGTCGAAGTGCCGATCTTGTCATAGGAAATGCGGTGGAACACTTCGGAAAAGCCGTCCATGCGCTTTTCAAAGATCGGCTCGAGCGCTTCCGGGGTAACATCGCGGCCGGTAAAGCCGGTGCCGCCGGTGGTGATGATCACGTCGATTTGCGGGTCTTTTGACCATGAAAGCACGCGATCCCGAATTTTCTCGGCGTCATCGGTAACGATGGTGCGCTCTGCCAATATATGACCTGCGGCGAGAAGCCTCTCGGACAATGTGGTTCCCGATTTGTCATCTTCGAGCGTGCGGGTATCGGATACCGTCAGAACGGCGATCTTGACCGGCACAAAAGGTCGTGTCTCATCGATCCGGGCCAAGATCAACTCCTCCATTGTGTGTGGCAACAACGAACCAACCCGGCTGAGCCCGCTTGAGCGCAGCTGCCGCAGTTTCGGCCTCCTGGTCGCTGCCGTAAATTGCAAAACAGGTACCACCGGAACCGGACATGCGCACCAGTCGAGGATCGGTGTTACGCAACGCCGTCATAACATCGCCGATTGCCGGAGTGAGCTTTTCAGCTGCCGAAAAGAGGTGGTTGTCCGTCTGCCCGAGATAGGCGCAGACTTCATCCACTCTGGACAGCTTGGGCAGTCCGGGAAGAGACTGGTTGTCGCGGTTTATTAGCGCCGAAAAGACCTGTGGGGTTGAGGTTGCGACACCACTGTTAACGAGGACCATCGGCAAATGCGGGAAGTCGTCGATGCCTTCGATTTCCTCGCCGATGCCCCGTGCAACCAATGGCCGGCCATACAGGCACATCGGGACATCTGCGCCCAAGGTCAGGCCGATTGCAGCCAGTTCGTCCGTTTCGATGCCCCAGAGCGCTGTCAGCGCCCGCAAAGTGGCTGCAGCATCACTTGAACCGCCGCCGATACCCGAAGCGATCGGAAGGCGCTTTTCAAGATGAATGGCAACAGGAGCGCCCTTTTCGGGAAATCGGGCGCGCAGAGCATTCCTTGCCTTGAGTACGAGGTTGGTTTCGTCATCGGGCAAGGCGCATCCAAAGCGGCCTGACACTTCGAAGGAATCGAGCATCGCGCACTTCACGCTCACCTTGTCGCCGATATGCGCAAACACAACGAGGCTGTCGAGCAGATGATAGCCGTCATCCCTGCGCCCGGTCACATGCAGGGCAAGATTGATCTTGGCCGGGGCGATCAAGCTGATCGTACGCTCTACACTGTCCAGCATTTGAAATCAGTCTTTGCGCAAACGGTATTCGCCCGTCTCGGGATCCTGCACCAATGTTCCTTGCGCACGATTCTGCACTTCTTTTTCCGCTTCGCGAACCCGCTCTGAAACGCGCTGCGCCTCTTTCTTGAACGAGCGATAGCCGTAAAAGGCAGCACAGCCGACCAGAGCGAAAAAGATCAATTGTGGCATCGTCCCAACCTCGAAAACCAGATGTTCTGAGTATTAATAGCACGCCACTGCGAGCTTGCCAAAATTCGCGGCGCTCAGATCATAGCCCAAATCGCGACCAAAGCGCCCGTTCCTCGGCGGCGCTGACCACACCATTGGCCAGATTGGCTCCAAGCGCCTCGATTCTGGTTTCTGTAGACGGAATCTTGCGTCCGAACATGCCCCGTGGCTGCGTGATCAATTTTAGCCGGGTCTTTGGGCCGTATTGTGACTGCAGATAAGATCTTATATCGCCAAGCCCATCGACAAGTCCAAGTTCAACGCCCCGCGTTCCTGTCCAGAAGAGACCTGTGAACAAATCGGGATTATCGCTCAGTTTTTCTCCCCGCCGCTCCTTGACGAGATTGATGAAAGTCTCGTGGATTTCGAGCTGAAGCGCCTTCAAATGCTCGATATCTTCCTTGTTTTCGGGCCGGAACGGATCAAGCATTGCCTTGTTCTTTCCCGCCGTATGGACGCGGCGCTCAACGCCTATTTTCTTGATGAGTTCGGTGAATCCAAAACTTGCCGAGACGACGCCAATGGAACCGACGATGGAGGAGGGGTCGGCTATGATTTCATCGCCGGCTACAGCGATCATATAACCTCCCGAAGCCGCGACGTCCTCGACGAACATGTAGACTTTCTTGTTCTTCTCCGTGGCCAGATCGCGAATGCGCCTGTAGATCAGACGCGATTGAACTGGCGATCCACCCGGAGAATTGATGGAGATTGCGACTGCAGGTGCGTCTTTTTCTGCAAAAGCCTTCTCCAGGACAGCTGCCGTCGATGCAAGCGAGAGATTTTGCCGGAAGGGACCGCCGCCAGACATGATCACGCCGTGTAGGCGAACAACCGGAATTTCCTGATAGTCGGGGCGCCAGCGACGGGGCAATAATTTCCGGATAAATCGAGCCAAGCGTGTCTCCTGTGGCTATGTGTTGTCAGAACCATGTAGGCCACATGCAGGAAATCACAATGGTGC
>NZ_JAIQWW010000015.1 GCF_020164455.1 Phyllobacterium chamaecytisi | reverse complement strand
TCGGGTCAAGCCCGAGGATGACGGAGAGGTGAGTGCTGAATGAAAACCCTTAAACGGCGGAGCTACACAAGCATGAGGCATACAGACTCCCGACCTTGACAGGAATTTACACATCGTTGGTTTAATCAGAATATTACAAAATTTACAAATTTACAAATCGGATTTGTCAAACACACAACAGGATAACTCGATAAATCCATCGAAATACCCGATATTTCTGGATCATATCGCGCTGCAATGTAAATCTAGTCATATCAACGCGGTCGTCAAACTTCACTATCAGACAGGCTGCGGCGGGATAAAACTCTTTGTGGAGATAATAATGACTGATTTTTACAACCTTGTACCAAACGCACCGGAGGGCCGCTATGACGGTATCGAACGCCCCTATACACCTGACGATGTCCAGCGCCTCAGAGGCTCGGTTCAGATCAAGCATACTCTCGCTGAGAACGGTGCCAACCGGCTCTGGAAGCTCATCCACGAAGAGGGTTTCGTCAATGCGCTGGGTGCTCTCTCGGGCAATCAGGCTATGCAGATGGTTCGCGCAGGTCTTAAGGCAATCTATCTTTCCGGATGGCAGGTGGCTGCAGACGCAAACACAGCTTCAGCCATGTATCCTGACCAGTCGCTCTACCCGGCAAATGCGGCGCCGGAACTGGCCAAGCGCATAAACAAGACGCTGCAGCGCGCCGACCAGATCGAGACGGCGGAGGGCAAGGGCCTTTCGGTCGAGACCTGGTTTGCACCGATCGTTGCCGATGCGGAAGCAGGATTCGGCGGGCCGCTCAACGCCTTCGAGATAATGAAGGCCTTCATCGAAGCTGGTGCTGCTGGTGTCCATTACGAAGACCAGCTCGCATCGGAAAAGAAGTGCGGCCATCTTGGTGGCAAGGTTCTGATCCCGACGGCGGCGCATATCCGAAACCTCAACGCCGCGCGGCTTGCCGCCGACGTCATGGGAACGCCGACACTGGTCATTGCCCGCACCGATGCGGAGGCTGCCAAGCTCTTGACATCGGACATCGATGAACGCGATCAGCCGTTCGTCGACTACGACGCCGGACGGACGACCGAGGGCTTCTATCAGGTCAAGAACGGACTAGAGCCTTGCATTGCCCGGGCCATCGCCTATGCACCGCACTGCGACATGATCTGGTGCGAGACCTCGAAGCCAGACCTTGAGCAGGCCAAGCGCTTTGCCGAAGGTGTGCGCAAGGAGCATCCGAACAAGCTGCTCGCCTATAATTGCTCGCCTTCCTTCAACTGGAAGAAGCATCTGGACGAGGCGACAATCGCCAAGTTCCAGCGCGAGCTCGGGGCGATGGGCTACAAGTTCCAGTTCATCACGCTGGCGGGCTTCCATCAGCTCAACTTCGGCATGTTCGAACTCGCCCGCGGTTACAAGGACCGGCAGATGTCGGCCTATTCGGAACTGCAGGAAGCTGAGTTTGCCGCCGAGACCAATGGTTATACGGCGACCAAGCACCAGCGCGAAGTCGGCACCGGCTATTTCGATGCGGTTTCGCTGGCAATCACCGGCGGCAAGTCATCGACGACGGCAATGAAGGAATCGACCGAGACGGCACAGTTCCGCCCGGCTGCAGAGTAAAACAACAAAACGCCAAGGAGAAAAATCATGGCACCGCAGACACGCGTCAAGGAACGGGCCGAGGAGCAATCATCGGCCATGAATACAGACCAGCAGGCTGTCATTCGTATGGTCGCCAATGATCTGCATCGCCTCAACCAATCCGTCATGAAGGCGGTGGACGCCGGTGTGTCCGTGGAACTGGTCCGTTCCGCCCGTCACCATGGCGGCGACGGCAACTGGGGCGATCTTCTTATCCCGGTTGTTGTGACAAGGCAGTAATTTCGCCCGTGGCCTTCTCTGGCTTCGGTCTGGGGCCAGCACGGCGCGCAGGACCGCTCGCAAGCAATTGCGGGCGGTTTTTGGGCTAAGTCGCAAAAGTGCGTGGTTCGATTTGCCATCGAACCACGCACCGGATGACTGGAGCTGTCTGACCCCACAGCGAACGAAGGAAATTCGCTTCAAACCATCCAATCACCTGCTCAGTTCAAGAAGAGGCGTTTTATATTCTTGGTTGACGCAGGCGTTCGATCCATGTGCTGGTCCGCCGCATAGGCAAGGGCAAGGCCAACAATGGCTCGAGTGGTTTCATTCGTTGACCATCCTGCTACTCCCGCCTCGCTCGCAAGCGTATCGATCGCACGCCGGAACTCTGCTCCCAGGGCCATCTGACAATCGAAGCTCCGGCTCGGATAGTCGGTCGGACGCATCGGTCTCTGGATACGCATGTTCTCCTCCCTATGCCATGCACGAACTCTCGGGAAATGCGACAGACACCAAATTGTCTAGTGGCACCTGAGAAGCCTCAAATGCATGCGCTCGCGCCTATTTGCCTTACGCAGAGCGTACTTCCCAACCAGCGTCCTCTCGGTCAGCACAGAAACCAAAAACTTCGGATTGTGCTCCTCAACATCCGAACCTGATTGCCCGACGTAGCGCTTTTGGCAAAGAGGTAGAATGTTATCCCCCGCAAAATAGTATACGTGATTCATTCAAGTCTTCCCCTCCAGAAAGAGCTAAACAAATTTATCAATACAATAGTTATTTCAGATTACGGAAATATATACTGCAAATTTTGTCTGTCAATGGACAAACGTTTTTTGAAATAAAACTTTACCTAAAGGATATACCAACACTGATAAACGTTTGTGCGCGTCAATTTTTATTGACCGTCTGCGAAGTTAGGCATTGCTTGCGACAATCGGCTTCGATCAAAATTCGTACTCTGCTGCTCGTTTTTCCACTTTCCAGTGCTGCGAACGGCATGAGGGCGCATGAACATGGCCACGTCATCCCTTTAGTTTTCGTATCCAAAAATATGCGCCATAACTTTCCCTCTTTCACCCACCGGAAATGATTCAAAGTATCGATTAGAGTCTTCCAATGTAAAGCAATCCTTTATATATTTTGAAATTTGTGTCATAATACAATCCAGAGAAAATATAACCGATTATTCGGTCAAATAATGACAGACAATTCTACGATTGTCCATTAGCGGACAATGCATTGTGTCATTTTTTTATTTCGATATTTATAGCATTTCATCACGCAGGATTCTCTGTTCCCGCGAGAAGGGACGAGGATGTCAGCTTCACAATTTGCGTTTGAGAACAAGCTTCTCAGGCATATGCGCGCGAACGATTTTGAACTGCTGGCTCCGCATCTCGAAGCACGGAAGTTGCCGTTGAGGCACGTGATCGAGAAATCACAAACGCCCGTCACCGACGTCTACTTTCTTGAAACAGGCCTTGCCTCGATCGTCTCAAGAATGCCCGGTGGCCGCGACATCGAAGTGGGCGTGTCCGGCAGTGAGGGGATGACGGGTTCCTCGGTTGTTCTTGGCGGGATGCAATCGCCGCACGACAGCTACATCCAAGTAGCTGGTGTCGGCTACAGTATCGCTACTGTAGATCTTCAACGCGCCATGGAAACAAGCACTCCGCTGCGCAACTACCTGCTCCTCTATGTCCAAACCATGATCATCCAGACGGCCTCGACCGCATTGGCGAATAGTCAGGCGGACGTCTCATCCAGAATGGCTCGTTGGCTCCTGATGGTGCATGACCGCACCCACGGTCCAGACATTGTGCTGACGCACGAATTCCTGTCGGTCATGCTTGGAGTGCGGCGGCCATGGGTGACGGAAACCTTGCATGTCCTCGAAGACAAACGGTTGATCCGGGCAAAGCGAGGACAGATAACCATTGTCGATCGTACCGGGCTTATGGCCGAGGCCAATGGTTTCTACGGGGTAGCCGAGGCAGAATACAGACGGCTTCTCGGGATAAGCCTCGCCCGCTAGAGCCTTTCATGCCTGATAGAAACGAGTGGAGTGTGACAATTTTCTCGTCCCCGCCTCCCATCGCGTCATATTTTGTTCTATCATTTTGCCATCGCAACGAATTCTGGTGATTGATGCCTTCCGAAACCCCTGAAAAAAAGCCCGCGCGGACCCGGCGGCGTACGCCCGCCTATGTCAAAGCCACGCGCGGTGTGAAGAACTGGCGCGAAGCTTCCGAGTGGCTGGCCTGGCGGGATATCGAGGACATCGAATGCATTACCCCGGATCAAGCCGGTGTGGCGCGCGGCAAAATGATGCCGTCGAAGAAATTCACATCCAATACCTCGCTGGCGCTGCCTTCCGCCGTATTCATGGCGACGATCTCGGGTTCCTATCCGGAAGATGGGCATGGATTCTCCTATCCTGAGGATGACGGCGATCTGAAGCTGATGCCGGATCTCTCCACGCTCTCCGAAGTACCGTGGGAAAGCGATCCGACGGCGCAGGTCATTTGTGATCTCGTCAACAAGGACGGGGAAGCGGTGGAATTTACCCCGCGCAACGTATTGAAACGGGTTATGGCCGCTTATGCCAAGAAGGGCCTGAAGGCGGTCGTCGCGCCGGAAATCGAATTCTACCTCGTCAAGAAAAACCCCGATCCGGATTATCCCCTGACCCCGCCTGTCGGACGCTCTGGCCGGGCGATCGGCGGCGGACAAGGCTATTCCATCGCTGGCGTCAACGAGTTCGACGAACTCATCGACGATATCTATCATTTCTCCGAAAGTCAGGGGCTCGAGATCGACACGCTGATCCATGAGGAAGGCGCAGCGCAGCTGGAAATCAATTTGCGGCACGGCGATCCGATCGAGCTTGCCGATCAGGTGTTCCTGTTCAAACGCACCATCCGTGAAGCCGCATTGAAGCATGACATGTATGCGACGTTCATGGCGAAGCCTATACAAGGCCAGCCGGGTTCCGCGATGCATATCCACCAGTCGATCATCGACAAGAAAACCGGGCGCAATGTTTTCTCCAATCCGGATGGAACGGAAAGCCCGGCGTTCCGGCATTTTATCGGCGGCATGCAGAAGCATGTCCCGGCCTCGCTGGTGATGTTTGCGCCCTACGTGAATTCGTACCGGCGGCTGACACCGGCGGCCTCTGCGCCCGTCAACGTTAAATGGGGCTACGACAACCGTACCACGGCATTTCGCGTACCGCGCTCGGATCCTGCGGCGCGACGTGTCGAAAACCGTATCCCCTCCTCCGATGCCAACCCTTATCTGGCACTGGCGGCATCGCTCGCCTGCGGATTGATCGGCATGAACAACAAGATCGAGCCGGACGAGCCTGCCTCCACGACCGTCAACGACAATCTGATCGAATTGCCGCGCGGGTTGATCGAGGCGACGATCCTGTTCGAGCAGGACAGGGAACTGGTGGCCATGCTCGGCGAATCCTTCGCAATCACCTACGCCGCAATCAAACGCGCCGAGTTCGAGACCTTCATGGAGGTCATCAGCCCGTGGGAACGCGAGTTCTTGCTGCTGAATGTGTGATCCGGAAGAGGATACTTTTTGCGGCACAACTGCTGTGCGTGGTTCGACAAGCTCACCATGAGGGAGATAGTTGATTGCAAGCGGCCAAGTTCTGCAAGGTTGGTGATTGCTTGCAGTCCACCACCTCCCTCATGGTGAGCTTGTCGAACCACGCACAGCAGTTGCGCAGTAGATCAATGTAGAAGTTTGCAAATATGCCCTACCAATCACCAATTTCCCCCGGCATCTCCTGGTACGAGACTGCGGTCGATGACCGAACCGAATATCCGGCGCTGGATGGATCGCGCAACGCCGATGTCGTCATCATCGGAGGCGGCTTTACCGGCCTCTCCGCTGCCGTGCACCTGGCGTCGGCAGGTGTCGACGTGGTCTTGCTCGAGGCCTGGCGCTTCGGCGATGGCGCATCGGGGCGCAATGGCGGCCAGCTCGGTACCGGCCAGCGCGCCTGGGCGGAAGAACTCGAGGCGCAATATGGTTTCACGCGCGCCAAGGCGCTCTTCGATCTTGCCGAGGAAGCGAAGACCCATCTCTTGCAATTTGCCGAGACGCACAAGATCGACATCGAATATGTGCCGGGACAAATGTCCGTGGTGCACAAGAAGCGCTACCTGAAGGACTATCGGGCGCATGCGGAACTGATGGCGGAACGCTTCGGCTATCCGCATATCCATTATATGGACGCCGCGGAAACCGCGGAACGCCTTGGTTCGACGCGCTATCTCGGCGGAACATATGACAAGGGCACCGGCCATATCCAGCCGATGAAGCTGGTCGTCGGCACAGCAAAGGCGGCGGCGCAGGCCGGTGCGCATCTCTACGAGAACAGCAAGGTCACGGGGATCAAATCCGAAAATGGCCGCGTGACCGTTACGACGCCTTTCGGCAACGTGACGGCGGCGAAGTGCCTGATCGCCGTCAATGCCTATGGCGGAAATCTCGAACCAATCAGCGCTTCGCATGTGATGCCGATCCGCTCGTTCATCGGCGCGACGGTGCCGCTCGGGCCAGACAGTCCGGTGCTGCCGGGCGGCGAAAGCGTCGACGATTCGCGTTTCGTCGTGCGCTATTTTCGCCGCTCCAGGGATGGCCGGCTGCTGTTTGGCGGGCGCGAGGCCTATACGGCCGACAACCCGCTCGACATCAGCACACATATCCGCCGCCAGATCGCCGAGATTTACCCGGCGCTCGCCGATATCGAAATCACCCAGGCCTGGGGCGGTTCGGTGGGCATTACCCTGCCGCGTCAGCCATTTGTGCGCGAGGTCATGCCGAACGTGATTTCGGCCGGGGGCTATTCCGGCCACGGGGTGATGCTGTCGAACTTCGTCGGCAAGCTCTATGCCGAGACCATCGCCGGCAACCGCGACCGCCTGAAGCTGCTGGAGGAGCTGAAAGTCCCTGCCTTCCCGGGTGGGCGCACCTTCCGGGCGCCGCTGTTGTTTCTGGCGCTTAGCTGGTACGCGCTGGTCGATAGAATCTAGACTTCCACAAATAAAAAATCCAAAAATTCTTACGTCTAAGTATATGTTTTCTGTAATTATTCTGGATTATTCGTTAGATATTACGGATTATACTTTGATGTAACTAAATATAGGTATAGACTGTTATACTGCGACTGTGGGGTTCAAGGCCCCATAACGGTTGACCGCCCCGCAGCCCGAGAGGGCAGCGCTTGCCCTCTCACCAACGGGGAGGATTTAATTATGGCAACATTATCGCAATTTTACAGAAATATCCTGAATGTAGGCAGCGCGACGCTGCAAGAGGGTACAAACGTCAATGATCCACTACCAGTATGGACGCTGCCGCTAGGCGCCCAACACTATTACAACGGGCTGGATGGAAACGACACTATCACCAACCTCCTCCCGCTGGCCGGAAACAGTTATATCGAAGGCGGCAAGGGCGCTGATACCCTAACCGGCGGTCTTCTCACCGAGGATACGGTTGGATATCTGAACTCACAGTTTGCTGTCAACGTCACACTGACTGCCGCCGGAGGCATCACACTCAATGCTCAGAGCGGCGATGCCGTCGGCGACATAACTGCAGCTGGCTTCGAAAATCTCGTGGGATCCATGGGCGACGATTTTCTGAGAGGCAATTCATTCTCAAACAAAATTCTCGGCATGGGTGGTATCGACAGCATCAGCGGCAATGGCGGCGACGACTGGCTGTATGGTGGTGATGGTTCTGATCAGCTGAATGGCGGTGATGGCAATGACCAACTCTATGGTGAAAATGGCAATGACATCATATCTGGCAATGCCGGCAACGACATATTCGATGGCGGCCTTGGCAACGACACCATGCATGGCGGCGACGGCGATGACGTCTTTATCGTCGGGGCAGGTAACAATACCGACGGCAAAGATTATTTCCGCGGCCAGAGCGGCATTGACACGGTGGACTACTCAGCCAGCACTGGCCCCGACGGCATAGAAGTCAGGCTCGATTCAGAACCAGGTGAAGATGGCTTAGGCTATTACGATGCAGCCGGAGACAGATACGAGAGTATCGAAAACGTTGTTGGTTCTGCGCGCAACGATGACATCTGGGGCGGCAGTTCGATCAATACGATGTGGGGAGGCGCCGGGCGAGACAGATACCGCTATGAGGAACTTGCCAATCTCAATGGTGACGTTGTGCGTGATTTGAACACCGAAGAGGGGGATGTCATCAAACTGGAGGGTATAAGAGATCCCCAAATTACTGAACTCAGGAATGTGCCAGGACACTATGCGGACTTTACGGTTGAAGCTGGTAGTCAGTCAGGCACCATCAGAGTTTATTATACACCTCAGGTGGTGGGCTTTCCCGACGTGGATACCGTGTTTGGCTTATAGTTTTCGGCCGAAAGCCTGCCTCTAGCGAAGGAGGGCAATGGATTTGCCCTCCTTCGATCATCCTAAACCTTCCGCACAATAACACTGCCCACCGAATACCCCGCGCCGAACGAGCAGATGACGCCGAGGCTGCCCGGAGCCAGATCATCGGAATATTTCGAGAAGGCGATGATCGAACCGGCGGATGACGTATTGGCATAATCCTGCAGGATGTTCGGTTGTTCGCCGGGTTCCGGCTCGCGGCCAAGCACCTTGACGCCGATCAGGTCATTCATGCCCTTGTTGGCCTGGTGCAACCAGAGCCGCGACAGGTGGGCGGGCGCGATATTCTCGTCGGCGAGGTGGGTGAGAATAAGGTCGGAGACGATCGGCACCACCTGCTTGAATACCTTGCGGCCCTCCTGCTTGAACAGCATGTCGCGGCGGTCGGCCATGTGGCCTTCGCGCGTGCGGCGCAGAAAGCCGTTATTGTTGCGGATATTGTTGGAGAATTGCGTCAGGCAGCGGGTCGATACGATCTCGAAACGGTCCTTCGCGGTGGCCAGATCATCGCGCTCGAGCAGCACGGCGGTGCAGACATCGCCAAAGATGAAATGGCAATCGCGATCGCGCCATTCGAGATGCGCGGAGCAAATCTCTGGATTGACCATGAGGATCGCGCGGGCCGAGCCGGAGCGGATCATGTCGGCAGCGGCCTGGATGCCGAAGGTGGCCGACGAGCAGGCAACATTCATGTCGAAGCCGAAGCCTTCGATGCCGAGCGCCTGCTGCACCTCGATGGCGATGGCCGGATAGGGGCGCTCGTGATTGGAAGCGGCGCAGATCACGGCATCTACATCCGACACATCCCGCCCGGCTTTGGCGAGGGCAAGGCTGGCGGCATGTACGGCCATCTGCGCCATGACGGACAGGTCCTCGTCTGCGCGCTCGGGCAGGACCGGGTGCATGATCTCCGGATCGAGGATGCCGGATTTATTGAGGACATAGCGGTTTTCAATACCGGACGCGCGGACGATGAAATCCTCCGCTGACATGGTTATCGGCGCGCGTGTTCCTGCGGCGATCTCGTCGGCGTAGAGCTCGTTCTGCCGTGTGGCATAGGTGTTGAACGCCTCCACCAGCTCGGCATTGCTGATGGACTGTTCCGGCGTGAAAACGCCCGTACCGCTGATGACGACTTTATGCATGGCGCTTCCAAAATTTTGTGTTTGAAAAGCGATAGAGTTTCCGCGCGTTTCGCGCAAGTTGTGCCGTTAGGTTTGAAGCTCTCCGCATTTTCAACGAGGCTCCCATAGTAGAGCCCTCGCTCAGTCCTTCATAAGGAACTACCCTCCCCGTCATCCTCGTCCTCGGGTTAAACCCGAGGATGACCCGAGGACCCATGACTAAGGTGCTCCTGATTTCCATTGGCACAACGCAAGAAGCGCGTCATTAAAAATTCTAGATCTCTGGAACGCTCCACAGCAGTGGAACCCGTAGTGCTCCTTTGCCGTGGGTCCTCGGGTCATCCTCGGGTTTAACCCGAGGACGAGGATGACGGAGGTGGGGTCCGTCATGGCGGAGGAGTAGGTGGTCTACGACGAAGGTAGTCCGAATTGAGCCTCGTCTTGTCATCAAGGGTTCATGTGAGGGTCATAGCCTTTCCCCGTTAGAGCCCGTTTGGAAACCCTGCTGCGGCGGTCATCTAACGCGATTTTCTGCGCTTCCGGTGCTCACGTACTTAAGTACGCTGCGCTCCGGTTCTCGAAAACCACGCCACATGCCTCGCCGCAGCGAGTTTCCAAACGGGCTCTTAACCATTTGGGGATCTGGTCATGACGGTAAACGCAACTGATGCCAGTCTGCGCGCAGAGCATCCACTCGACAAACCAAGCAGTCTCGGTCAATGGCCGAATTATGCTGTCGTTGCCATCCTCCTCGCCGGGCTTGTCTATGTCGGTTATTCCCTCACCAATGAGTTGACCAGCTCAGTCGCGGTGCCGTGGATACTTCTCGGTCTGGCGCTGCTCATCGCGCTCGGCTTCGAATTCGTCAATGGCTTCCACGACACGGCAAACGCCGTGGCGACGGTGATTTATACCAATTCGCTGCCCGCCGAACTTGCCGTGATCTGGTCCGGGTTCTTCAATTTCCTCGGCGTGATGACGGCGAGCGGCGCTGTTGCTTTCGGTATCATTTCGCTGCTGCCGGTGGAGCTGATCATGCAGGTCGGCTCCAGCGCCGGTCTCGCGATGGTGTTCTCGCTGCTGATCGCTGCGATCCTGTGGAACCTCGGCACCTGGTATCTGGGCATTCCTTCCTCAAGTTCGCATACGCTGGTCGGATCGATCGTCGGTGTGGGCCTTGCCAACCAGTTTCTCGCTCCGGCGGGCACCGTGACGAGTGGCGTCGACTGGTCCAAGGCGACCGAAGTCGGCATGTCCCTTTTAATATCGCCGCTCGTTGGTTTTGGCGTCGCTGCGTTGCTTCTGCTGGTCATGAAAGTTCTCGTCAAAAGCAAAGCGCTTTATGAGGCACCGAAGGGCAGTACGCCGCCGCCCTTGTGGATCCGGGCCCTGCTCATCTTCACCTGCACAGGCGTTTCCTTTGCCCATGGCTCGAACGACGGCCAGAAGGGCATGGGGCTGATCATGCTGATCCTGATCGGCGTCGTTCCGACCGCCTTTGCCCTGAACCGCACGCCGGACGTCAATTATCTTGAGGCCTATAAGGCCGCTTCGACCGCGGCGAGCACGGCGTTGCACAAGTACGCCAAGCCGGAAATTGCGGTTACCGATGCCCGCGAGGTGGTCAACAATGCAGTTCGCACCAAGACATGGAACGACGAGATGTCCGCAGCATTGCCGCGCTTTATCGATGAGACGAGCGCGTCGATCTCGCCCTACGGTTCGGCTGCCAATGTGCCAAACGGTATGGTCAGCAACACGCGCAATGACATGTATTTGATCGGCGAGGCGCTGAAACTGGTCGAGAAACAGAAGCCCCTGCCGCTGCAGGATGCGGAAATGACAGCCGTGAAGTCCTATCACAAGGCTATCGACAACGCGACGAAGTTCATCCCGACATGGGTGAAGGTCGCCGTGGCACTGGCTCTCGGCCTTGGCACCATGGTCGGCTGGAAGCGTATCGTCGTCACCGTCGGTGAGAAGATCGGCAAGACGCACCTGACCTATGGACAAGGTGCATCGGCAGAACTTGTGGCGATGGGGACGATCTTTACTGCGGATAGCCTGGGCTTGCCGGTGAGTACAACACACATCCTGTCGTCGGGCGTTGCCGGTACGATGGTCGCCAACGGTTCAGGGCTGCAGATGTCAACCGTGCGAAACCTTGCCATGGCGTGGATCTTGACCTTGCCGGTCTCGATCGCGCTGTCGTTCACGCTGTTCCTGATCTTGCGGCATCTAATCTAGAAGCAGGCATTAGAACAAATTGGCCGGCTTTGCCGGCCATTTTTTTTACCATACTCGGCCAACCCAACCTTTGTAGTTGGCAAGTTCGTCGAATATCGTGTCGGCGGAGATCAATGGCAGTTCATGATTTATTGCTGTCGCAGCAAGCATCCGGTCGAACGGGTCGCGGTGAGCCCAGTCCATGGTACCGGCATTCAAACTGATCTCCGGAGTGAGCGTGGCAAGGCGACCATATTGCTCATCAAGGATGTGCGATAGGCTATTTAGATGAGGCTGCATCTCCGGCCATTTGCCGATGCGAACTTTCTGGGCGATTTCGAAAAAGCTGACTGGCGAAATAAATACAGCCTCTGCCTCTTCGATCATCGATAAATGTTTTGCTGGCAACAAATTGTCTTCAAGCAAAAACCAAGCCCATGCGTGGGTGTCAAGAAGGATTGATTTCACTCACGTCCTTCCCAAAGCGCCAACTCTTCTTCGGACATAGGTTCGAAGAAATCCGGCGCTGTCCCCGCGAGTTCCTTCAAGACCCCTACTTTGAAACGGCTCTTGGGAATCGGCACTATTTTGACGACAGGATTCTTGCCCTTGGCAATGATAACCTCTTCGCCAGCCAAGGCCGCGTCGATCAGTTTCGACAAATTGGTTTTGGCTGCGTGAACTGTAACCTGCATTGAAGTGCTCCATTAGCTAACTTAGCTAATACCATCGATTTTCGATTTCTACAATCGAAAGCTCACGCAGCCCGTCGTGACTTAGAGCCATTCCGTTTCTCTTCAAATCACGGAATGGCTCTAAGTTTGTTTCTACGCAATTCCGGACGGAAAACCGGTTCCCACTTTTCCTGGAATTGCTCTAGGTTTGTTTCTACGCAATTCCGGACGGAAAACCGGTTCCCACTTTTCCTGGAATTGCTCTAAGCGTCGGGGTAATCCGCACCCAGGGTCACCTTTTCCCACGCGCCGAAATCCTTCTGAAGGTCGGCAATCTTGGCGTGGGCGTTCTGGAATGCCTGTTTACCGAGCAGCAGGCGTAGCGGCGGATCCTTGGCTTCGACCGCCTGGATGATCGCCTTGGCCGCACGGACCGGATCACCCGGCTGATTGCCGCTGATGTTGCGGATCATCTCGGCGCGCTGACCAGACGTGGCGCGATAGTCTTCGATCGTATGTTTGGCTTCATTCGCCGAGCGGCCGGCCCAATCGGTGCGGAATGGACCTGGCTCGACGATAAGCACCTTGAGCCCGAGGGGCGCGATTTCCTTTGATAGGGCTTCCGACAGCGCTTCGACGGCGAATTTGGTCGCAGTGTAGAAACTGACAGCAGGGTTGGCCACCAACCCGCCTTGCGAGGAGATATTCACGACGGTGCCCGAGCGCTGTTTGCGCAGGGTCGGCAGGACTGCACGTGTCATATTTGCAAGACCCCAGACGTTGATCTCGAACATCTGCCGCACCTCTTCCATCTCGCTCTCCTCGAAGGAGGCGAAATAGCCGATGCCGGCATTGTTGACGAGTACGTCGATGCTTCCGAAGCGTTCTGTCGCGGCCTTGACGGCGTTTTCAATATCCTCAGGCTTGGTCACGTCGAGCTTCAGCAAAAGCGCATTGTCCTCATGGCCTTTGGCAATGTCTTCGATCTGTGAAACGTTGCGAGCGGTGACAACGGTCGGATAACCAAGCTCAAGCGTATGGCGCGCAAGTTCGCGGCCAAAGCCGGTTGAACAGCCAGTGATGAACCAGACAGGTTTCGATGTCATGTTTATGTCCTTGAAAGATGGGAGCGCCACGGGGGTCCGAGCGGGCCAGGGCAGCACAGGGGAAAATTTGGCTACACTGGTAATGTAGCTCACCTAGCCCATGTTTCAAGGTTTATCGTTCGATCAGATGCAGCGCCCGCCATCAACTTCCAGTGCAACGCCGGTAATAAAGTCGGCCTCGCTCGAGGCAAGCCACAACGCTGCATTGGCGACGTCGAGCGGTGTGGACAGGCGGCCAAGCGGAACCGTCGCCTTGAACTGCGCACGCTTTTCCGGCGTGTCTTCACCCATGAACAGGCCGAGCATCGGGGTTTCGCCCGCGACCGGGCACAGGCAATTGACCCGGATATTCTTCGGTGCAAGTTCGATCGCCATGGATTTGGTGGCGCTGATCGCCCAGCCCTTCGACGCATTGTACCAGGTGAGACCAGGCCGCGGGCGCAGGCCCGCCGTCGAGGCGGTTGTGATGATCGAGCCACCGCCCTGCCTTTCCATGATAGGCACCACGGCGAGCGCGGAATAGTAAATCGCTTTCATATTGACGCCGGTGATGAGATCGAACGTCGCCTCGTCAACGCCGAGCATCGAGCCATTGCGGTGGGTGAAGCCGGCATTGTTCACCATGATGTCGATCCGGCCAAACGCGTCCATCGCGGCCTGTACCATGACGTCCACCTCCTCCTTGCGCGTAACGTCGGCATGAACGGCAACGGAGGTCTTGCCAATGTCCGCGGCGACTTTCTCGGCGCCCACAAGGTTCAGATCAGCAACGACGACATTGGCCCCTTCCCCGGCGAAGCGCTTGGCCATTGCCTCGCCAAAGCCCGATGCTCCTCCGGTGATGATTGCTGTCTTGCCTGCCAAACGCTTCATGTCTTCTCCTCATACATGGTGGTGATTTGATCAATCGTGGCGGAAGATGATCGTCTTGGTCGCGGACATGTCGTAAAGGGCCTCGAAACCCTTTTCTCGACCATGACCGGATTTCTTGAAGCCGCCAAATGGCAGTTCGACGCCACCGCCCGCGCCGTAGGCATTGACGAAGACCTGTCCCGCACGCACGCGCTTGGCAACGCGATGCTGGCGCGCGCCATCTTTGGTCCAGATACCGGCTACGAGGCCATAGTCCGTGTGGTTGGCGAGCCTTATGGCCTCCTGCTCGTCGTCAAACGCGAACAGCGTGAGCACCGGGCCGAAAACCTCCTCCTGGGCGATAATGGCCGTCGGATCGACGGCACCGAACAGCACCGGTGCTACATAGTAGCCGGTGGCCGGGGCGTGGACGTCGATAGAACCTTGCGCAATGACATCGATGCCTGCTTCGGCAGCCAAAGCGATATAGTTTTCAACCCTGCGTTTCTGTGCCGGATTGATCATCGCCCCAAGGTCGAGATCGGCATCGTGCGGGCCGGCAACGAGCTTGTCAAAACGCTCGCCCAGCGCTGCAGCGACCTCATCGTAGATCGGACGCTCGATGAGAATGCGGCTGCCGGCCGAGCAGGTCTGCCCACCGTTCTGGATGATTGCATTGACGAGAACAGGGAGCGCCTTTTCGATATCCGCGTCGGCAAAGACAATCTGCGGTGACTTGCCGCCAAGCTCCATCGTAACGCCGCGATTGTTCGCGGCAGCGGCCTGTTGGATGGATGTCCCGGTTGCGGGAGAACCGGTGAATGTCACATAGTCAACACCGGGATGCGCTGACAAGGCTGCCCCTGCCTCGCGGCCATAGCCGGTGATGACATTGAGGACGCCATCCGGGAAACCCGCCTCGATGGCAAGTTCGCCGATACGGATCGTCGAGAGCGATGCGTCTTCGGCTGGCTTGATGACCAGTGTGTTGCCCATGGCAAGCGCCGCGCCAACCACGCGCGCCATAATCTGCATCGGGTAATTCCACGGAATGATCCCGGCAACGACGCCATGCGGTTCGCGCAGGGTCAGTGCCGTATAGCCATCGAGAAACGGGATCGTATCGCCATGGATCTTGTCGGCCGCACCGCCGTAGAACTCATAATAGCGCATGGCTGCGGCAACGTCCGCCCTGCCCTGGCGAATTGGCTTGCCGGTATCGCGCGATTCGAGCGCTGCAAGTTCATCACCGTGCTGCTCGATCAACTGGCCGAGCTTGGTCAAAAGCCTGCCGCGCTCGAAGGCTGGCATCCTTGACCAGGGACCATGATCGAAGGCCTCGCGCGCGGCGCGTATGGCACGATCCACATCATCGGCATCGCACCCCGGAATGGTAGCAAAGGCCAAGCCATCGGACGGACACAAAACAGTGATCGTTTCCTGGCTTAATGCGGCAACAGGTCTGCCATTTATGATATTCAGGAAATTCTTATCCTGTGCGACAACTCTGGATAGATTATGTACCATGATCACATCCCATTCGTTGCAAGCCTATTGGAAAGGATACGAATTGGAAATGCATTTTGACGCAGTTCGTGCTTCAGGACTGGCCATTTTAAATCGATTAGATTATACAACCCGCAAAGTCAGGCATAGCGAGACTCTCCCATGACAAGTCAGATTATCCCGGTTGATCCCTTTGATTGCATCGTGTTCGGAGGCACCGGCGACCTTGCCGAGCGCAAGCTGATCCCGGCGCTTTATCAACGCCAGCGCGGTGGCCAGCTTTCAGAACCGACCCGCATCATCGGCGCCTCCCGTTCGCCCATGTCAAACGACGACTACCGCAAGTTCGCGGAAAACGCGATCAAGGAATTCGTGAAGCCGACCGAATTCGACCAGAACCAGGTCGATCAGTTTCTGGCGCGTGTGTCCTATGTCGCGGTCGATGCCACCTCCGACAATGGCTGGGAGGAGCTGAAGGCTGAGATTGGCAATGATACCAAACACGTCCGCGCCTTTTATCTTGCCGTCAGTCCATCCCTCTTCGCCGACATCTCAAGCCGCCTGAAAAGCTACAAGCTGGTCCATGACCACACGCGCATTATCGTCGAGAAGCCGATTGGCCGCGACCTTCAGTCAGCCATCGCACTCAATGATACGATCGGCCACGTTTTTCACGAACAGCAGATTTTCCGCATCGATCATTATCTCGGCAAGGAGACTGTGCAGAACTTGATGGCGCTGCGCTTTGCCAACGCGCTGTATGAACCTCTTTGGAATTCGGCCCATATCGACCACGTGCAGATCACCGTTGCTGAATCTGTCGGGTTGGAAAATCGCGCTGGCTACTACGATACGGCGGGTGCACTTCGCGACATGGTGCAAAATCACATCATGCAGCTGCTCTGCCTCGTGGCGATGGAGCCGCCGGCATCGATGGATGCGGATGCGGTGCGCGACGAAAAGTTGAAGGTGCTGCGTTCGCTGAGCCCGATAACGTCGAAGAACGCCGACGGGCTTACTGTCCGCGGCCAATATCGGGCTGGCGCTTCTTCAGGCGGCGCAGTGAAGGGCTACATACAGGAGCTAGAACACCCCAGCAACACCGAAACATTCGTCGCCATCAAGGCCGAGATCGCCAACTGGCGCTGGGCCGGGGTGCCGTTTTATCTGCGTACGGGCAAGCGCCTGGCATCACGTGCTTCCGAAATCGTCGTGTCGTTCAAGCCAATCCCGCATTCGATCTTCGGTGAGAGTGCTGGCCGCGTTGTCGCCAACCAGCTCGTCATCCGCCTGCAGCCGGACGAGGGCGTCAAGCAGTGGATGATGATCAAGGACCCGGGCCCGGGCGGTATGCGCCTGCGTCACGTTCCTCTGGACATGACCTTTGCCGAATCCTTCGCTGCGCGTAGCCCCGACGCCTATGAACGGTTGATCATGGACGTGGTGCGCGGCAACCAGACGCTGTTCATGCGGCGCGATGAAGTGGTCGCAGCGTGGCAATGGGTGGACCCGATCCTGAGGGCATGGGCCGAAACCGAACAGCCACCGGCAGGCTATACTGCCGGCACGTGGGGTCCATCGGCGGCCATCGCGCTTATCGAACGCGACAACCGCACATGGCATGAACCTGAGTGAAATTTGATCCCATGACAGCAGATCCGAGATTGACCAGTTTTGCCGATGGCAATGCGCTTGCCGAAGCCCTCGCTTCGACCGTTGCGGCGCGTCTGGCGGACGCTGTGGAGGCACGCGGCAAGGCTGTGCTGGCCGTATCGGGCGGCACAACCCCTGCCCGGTTTTTCAAGGCGCTGTCACTCAAGGATTTGCCGTGGGACAAGATCACGATCACGCTGGTGGATGAGCGTTTCGTACCGCCGACCAGCGACCGTTCAAACCAGAAGCTGGTGACAGAAATGCTTCTGCAGAATCACGCGATCAAGGCCAGGTTTGTAGGCCTCTACAATCACGCGCCGAACGTCGAAGAAGGTGCTAAAATGGCAGGGCAAGCCATTGCGGGGATTGGACAGCCATTCGATGTCGTCATTCTCGGCATGGGCGGCGATGGTCATACCGCGTCGTTCTTTCCCGGCGGAGACCGATTGAGCGATGCGATATCGCCAGATCAGCCAGAGCTGGTGCTGCCGATGCATGCAGAAGGCGCAGGCGAGCCAAGGCTGACGCTGACACTGCCGGCAATCGTCAATGCACGCTTCGTGGCGCTGCATATTGAAGGCGCGGGCAAGCGTACGACCCTTGAGGCGGCTCTTGGACGTGGCGCGACAACCGACATGCCGATACGCGCGATATTGCGATACGAGCCGATTGAGCTCGAGATTTTCTGGGCTCCCTGAGGCTCGGAGCGTGTGATTGCCGGGAAGGCTCCCAAACTTCCGGGCAAACGCCATAAGGAGACATGAAATGACCGTCCTGCAACGGGTGAAAAGCATTACCCATCGCATCTGCGAACAGTCGAAGCCGACACGCGATGTCTATCTCGATCATCTTCGCGAAGCGGCATCGCGCAAGCCAAAGCGTTCGGCGCTCGCCTGCGCCAATCTCGCCCATGGGTTTGCAGCCTGCAGCCCTTCCGACAAGGCGGCGCTCGCTGGCGATGTCGTGCCGAACCTCGGCATCATCACCTCCTATAATGACATGCTTTCGGCGCACCAGCCCTTTGAGACCTATCCGAACCTGATCAAGGCCGCGGCGAAGGAAGCTGGCGGCGTAGCGCAGGTTGCGGGCGGCGTTCCCGCCATGTGTGATGGCGTGACGCAAGGCCAGCCCGGCATGGAGCTCTCGCTGTTTTCGCGCGACGTTATTGCCATGGCGACCGCCATCGGCCTGTCGCACGACATGTTCGACGCGGCAGTCTATCTCGGCGTCTGCGACAAGATCGTGCCGGGCCTCGTGATCGGCGCGCTTACCTTCGGCCATTTGCCGGCCGTGTTCATTCCCGCAGGCCCGATGACCACCGGCCTTCCCAATGACGAGAAGGCCAAGACGCGCCAGCTCTATGCGGAAGGCAAGGTCGGGCGCGAAGAACTGCTCGAATCCGAATCCAAGTCCTATCATGGGCCTGGCACCTGCACGTTTTACGGCACGGCCAATTCCAACCAGATGCTGATGGAGATAATGGGCCTGCACATGCCGGGTTCGTCGTTCATCAATCCGGGCACGCCCTTGCGCGACGCGCTGACGCGTGAAGCGGCGAAGCGGGCGCTTGCGATTACGGCACTTGGCAATGAATACACGCCGGTCGGGGAAATGATCGACGAACGCAGTATCGTCAATGGCGTTGTCGGTCTGCACGCCACGGGTGGCTCGACCAATCATACGATGCATCTCGTCGCCATGGCCGCCGCTGCCGGCATCAAGCTGACCTGGCAGGATATCTCTGACCTCTCAGACGTCGTGCCGTTGCTGGCGCGCGTTTACCCCAATGGTTTGGCCGACGTGAACCATTTTCATGCAGCTGGCGGCATGGGTTATATTATCCGCGAGTTGCTCGATGGCGGTCTTTTGCACGAAGACGTCAAGACCGTATGGGGCGGTTCGGAAGGTTTGCGCGCCTATACGATCGAGCCGAAGCTTGGTGAAAACGGCACTGTGTTGCGCGAGCCGGTCGCTGCGGAAAGCGCCGACAAGAAAGTTCTGTCGACCTGCAAGCAGCCATTCCAGGTGACAGGTGGTCTTAAGATGCTCAAGGGCAATCTCGGCACGGCGGTGATCAAGACATCAGCCGTGAAAGCCGACCGGCACATCATCGAAGCGCCAGCCATCGTCTTTGACAGCCAGGCAGCGCTGCAGGATGCCTTCAAGGCCGGGAAACTCGACCGCGACTTCGTTGCAATCGTGCGGTTCCAGGGGCCTCGCGCCAATGGCATGCCTGAACTGCACAAGCTCACGCCAGCGCTTGGCGTGCTGCAGGATCGCGGCCATATGGTTGCCCTGGTCACGGACGGGCGCATGTCCGGCGCGTCCGGCAAGGTTCCGGCGGCTATTCATGTGACGCCGGAAGCGCTCGATGGCGGCATCATCGGCAAGATCCGGGATGGCGATGTGGTTCGGCTCGATGCGGAGATCGGTACGCTCGATGTGCTGGAGGACCCGGAGGTTCTCGCAGCGCGTCCGACACCCGAGGTGGATATCAGCCACAACAGCTACGGCATGGGACGCGAACTCTTCGCGGCCTTCCGCAATGTTGTTGGGAAGGCGGAAAACGGGGCATCTGTTTTCGGACTTTAGTCGCATTGCGCTCGTGTGTAGACACTCCTATATTGGTGTCTACACACGAGGGTTTGTCATGCCACTGAATATTCGCAACGAGGAAGTGAACCAGCTCGCGGCAAAGCTGGCGGCTCGCAAACATATTACCAAAACTGAAGCCGTAAAACTTGCGCTGGAAAAGGAATTGCGGCTAACCGACAAGGAAGTCCCGCTTTTAGAGCGTATAAAAGTGATACAGGACAAGATAGCGGCCTACCCTGACAGGGAAGGTGTTGTCATCGACAAGGCATTTTTTGACGAACTCAGCGGCGATTATTAATGTTTGTTGATGCATCGGTTATGGTGGCTATCCTGCTGAAAGAGCCCGGGGCGGAAACGTATGCGGGGCACCTTGAAGATACAGACTCCCAGCTCATCACATCGGTTATAGCGGTATGGGAAACCACTGCTGCCCTCTTCGGCAAGAAGGGCATCGCCATGTCGCAAGCTCAATCGCTGGTAACAGCATTTATCAATGAAACGAGTATCGAGGTTGTTGCCATCTCAAATGACGACCTGTCATTCGCGTTACAAGCATTCGAGCGTTATGGGAGACACCAGTACCCAGCCGACAATCGCAATAGCGCGCTGAACCTTGCGGATTGCTTCCACTATGCCTCGGCAAAATCCCATCGAGCACCGATCCTGACCAAAGATGCCGGCTTTGCCCTCACCGATCTCGAAGCCATCGGCCCCGCCAAGGATCAATAGGTTGTGCGGCGCTCGTCGGAGGGTGAGCGGCCGAACTGCGCACGATAACTCTGGGCGAAATAGGAATGCGACGTGAAACCCGTCGCCAGCGCCACGTCCAGGATAGGCGAATGGGTCTGGCGCAACAGTTCACGCGCCCGCTCGAGGCGCAGGCTCATATAATAACGCCCCGGCGTCATGTTGAGATGGCGCAGGAACAACCGCTCCACCTGCCGGACCGACAGGCCAACGGCCTTGGCCAGTCGCACTGCGGATTTCGGTTGTTCGAGATTGTCCGCCATGAGCTCGACGATCTTGCGCAACTTTTCCGATTTGCCGGTGAGATCACGTTCGGGGCCGACACGCTGGCGGTCGGTCTGCGAGCGGATGCGTTCGTGATGGAACTGGTTCGCCACTTCATTGGCAAGCGCCGGGCTGAAGTCCTGCTTGATGATCTCCAGCATCAAATCTATCGAAGTCGTGCCTCCGGCGCACGTGTAGCGCTTTCGGTCGATTTCGAAGACATTGCCGGTGCACTCGATCTGTGGAAACCGCTCCTGAAAGCCGGCGCGATTTTCCCAGTGTATGGTGCAGCGATGACCTTCCAGCTGCCCCGCCTCCGCCAGAATGTAACTGCCTACATTCAGTCCGCCGAGCACGGCGCCGCGGCGTCCCAGGGTGCGCAAGGTGGCGATGACCTTGGCCTTGTCCTCAAACTCAGTCGTCATCCCGGCACAAATGAAGGTGATGTCGGCGCTGGGCAAATCCGCCAGCGCATATTGCACATTGATCTGCAGTCCATTCGAAGCTGTTACCGCTGCACCATTGGCGGAAACGGTAGTCCATGAATAGAACGCCTCCTCCGACATGCGGTTGGCCGTGCGCATGGTATCGATAGCCGCCGCGAGGCTGAACATCGGGAATCTGTCGACGAGCAGAAAGGCAAAGGTTCTGGTGACTTTGAGGGCTTCTGGCATGCGTTGTTCTAACCGGATTCCCTGTAAGAGCAAATGGATCAGAAGCGCGGCGGCACTTCGCCGATCGAGCGATAGGCGGCGACAAGCGTGTTGGCCATCAACATGGCGATGGTCATGGGCCCAACGCCCCCCGGAACTGGCGTAACCGCACCAGCGACCGTTGACACGTCAGCGAAGTCCACGTCACCAACGAGGCGGGTCTTTCCCTCGCCCTTTTCGGGAGCTGGAATGCGGTTGATACCGACATCGATAACCGTTGCGCCGGGCTTGACCCAATCGGCCTTGACCATTTGCGGCCTGCCGACGGCAGCAACCAGAATATCGGCTGTCCGGCAAAGGGCGGAGAGATCCTTGGTCTTGCTATGCGCAATGGTAACTGTGGCATTGTGGGCGAGCAAAAGGTTGAACATCGGCTTGCCGACGATGTTTGAACGGCCAATGACCACCGCGTTGAGGCCGGAAAGATCACGTCCCAGGATACGCTCGATCAACAGCATCGACCCGGCCGGGGTGCAGGGTACGAAAGCCGTCTCGATTTCGCCGGTGCCCAGCTTGCCGACATTGACGAAATGGAAGCCGTCAACATCCTTGTCCGGCGAGATGGTCTGGATGATGCGGCCGGAATCGATGTGCTTCGGCAAAGGAAGCTGGACGAGGATGCCATGGATCAGCTGATCGGCATTGAGTTTTTCAACCAGCGCGACGAGCTCGTCCTCTGAAGTATCCTCCGACAGAGTATATTGGACGGAGTGAAAGCCGCATTCACGCGCCTTCCTGCCCTTTGACGCAACATAGACCTGACTGGCCGGGTCTTCGCCAACGATAACAACGGCGATGCCGGGTGTGATCCCGCTGGTTTCGATCAGATCGGCGGCAGAAGCTTTGACCTTCGAAACCACATCCTCGGCAATTTCCTTGCCATTGATCGTCACTGCCATGTGCTGCTCCTGGAAGTTCACGGTTTTGAGCGCCATTCTGTTGATTTTACGCGCCAACAATACCGCCATAACGGCGTTCACTGACGCAATAGCGAAAGCGTCTCTATAGAGCAATGCGATGATACGACGCTCAGAGCCCATGTGGAAAATCTACTACGGCGGTCATCTGACGCGATTTTCTGCGCTTCCGGTGCTCACGTACTTTATGTACGCTGCGCTCCGGTTCTCGAAAACCACGCCATATGCCTCACCGCAGCGACTTTCCAAACGGGCTCTCAGGGCTTGGCGAACGCGATGAATCCAAGCATGATCGCGAAATCTTATTCGAATCCGGAATTCATGATGCGCTATTCAGCTTTCAGCCTTTTGAAAAATGCTCTCAACGGCAACAAGGACTGGAAACCCGCCTGGCGCAAGCCCGATCCGAAACCAGCCTATGACGTGGTGATCATCGGGGGCGGCCATGGGCTTGCTACCGCCTACTATCTGGCCAAGGAACACGGCATGCGCAATATCGCTGTCGTTGAAAAGGGCTGGCTCGGATCCGGAAATATTGGCCGTAACACCACAGCCATCCGCTCCAACTATCTTCTTTCAGAGAACCAGCATTTCTACGAAGCGTCGATGAAACTATGGGAAACCATGTCCCACGACCTCAACTACAACGTGATGTTCTCGCAGCGCGGCGTAGTTAATCTTGCCCACACGCTACCGCAGCTCGATGTCTATGCGCGGCGCGGCAACCAGATGCGGCTCAACGGCATTGACTGCGAATTGATGAATCCGCAGCAAATCAAGAAACTCATCCCCGGGCTGGACATCAGCAGTAACACGCGCTTTCCCATTCTTGGCGGTTTGATGCAGCGTAGTGCCGGAACGGCTCGGCACGATGCGGTCGTATGGGGTTACGCACGGGCCGCTGACCAGCTCGGCGTCGATATTATCGAGAATTGCGAGGTCACCAGTTTCCTGAAGGACGGCGACACCGTCACAGGCGTCATGACAACACGCGGGCCGATCAAGGCCAAGAAAGTGGGCTGTGCCGTCGCCGGACACACCAGCGAGCTCATGCGGCGCGCCGGTATCGATCGCCTGCCACTTGAATCGCATGTGCTGCAGGCCTTCGTCTCGGAAGCGCTGAAGCCTGTGGTCGATACAGTGGCGACGTTCGGCGGCGGGCATCTCTATTTCAGCCAGTCCGACAAGGGTGGCCTTGTTTTTGGCGGCGATATCGACGGCTATAATTCCTACGCGCAGCGGGGCAACCTGCCGGTGGTGGAGGATGTGATGAGCGAATTCGTTGCGCTCATCCCGGCGCTGGCGCGCGTCAAGCTGCTGCGCTCGTGGGGCGGGATCATGGACATGACCATGGACGGCTCGCCGATCATCACGACGGGCCCGCTGCCGGGCATGTATCTCAACACTGGCTGGTGCTATGGCGGCTTCAAGGCGACGCCGATCTCAGGAAAATGCTTCGCCTGGACAATCGCCAAGGATGAGCCGCATCCGCTGTCTGCACCCTTTACACTGGACCGGTTTTATCGCGGCTACGTCATTGATGACAAAGGGCAAGGCCCGACACCAAGATTGCATTAAAAGCCGCACCAGCCCATGCCGCGTTATCTCTCCCCTTGTGGGAGAGAAAGGATTTTCTTGAGTTTAGCCCCTTCGCTAAATTCTTAGAAAATCCAAGTGAGGGGGTAGTTCAGTGAAGCAAATCCCCTCTCTTGCGATTTCTAGCACTTAGCAAGGGCTAAGATGCTGAAATCGCGTTCTCCCCCGCAAGGGGGGAGATAAGAACTCAGCCGGCGCGCAAACGCAGGACTTCGCGCAACGCGGCGATCTCGGCCAACATTTCCTCGATGTTCGAATTGTCATGATGGCGTGGCTCGATCAGCGCGTCAGCATGCTCGTAGAGAAACTCGGCAATCGCGGCCTCGTCATCGGCGGAATGCGGTGAGTTCTCGAATTCAGCTGTGTCAGACACCATGGCCCGCGTTTGCGCACGACGGATTGCTGCGCCAAGCCGAGATTCAGAAGGTACTGCGGTCGCAGGGCTAGTGCTTTCGGGCAAAACGGTACGCCTCGTTCCGGATGGCGGCACCGGATCGGCGGGCGGTTCATCCTCGGCATAAACAGGCGCGCGATTTCCAGCGCGGAAGCTTTCGATCATGCCGAGCAACACGGCAATGCCGAGACCGGTCGAAAGCCCGCCGAGCAGGCCGCCAATTGCAACGAGCTTGCGCGAACCGCCCGTGCTTTCAAGCGCCGGACGCGCCGGGGAAATGACGCGGATATTCGTTGTGTTCATGCCTTCGAGTTCGCCAGTTTCTTTCGCGCGCAACAGGAAGGCTTCGTAGACTTCGCGCTTGGCGGTGACTTCACGTTCGAGCTCGCGCAGCTTGACCATGTCCTCGTTGTTGTTGGCGGTACGCGCTTTCAGCTGTGCCAGCCGTGATGACAGGTCCTGTTCCTGCTGGGTGGCACGCTGTAGTTCCACCTGCACCGAGGACGCTATACGGCCGAGCTCGTTACGGATTTCGTTGCGGACACCGGTCGCTTGGGACTGGGCTTGAATAAGCTGCGGGTGGCGTGGTCCAAGCTTGGTAGCGAGGCCGTCCGCCTGTTGCTTCAGTGCCCCGTATTGCGAGCGAAGGGCGACGATGACACCCGAGCGGAATTCTTCCGGCAGCGTGTTGCCGAGCACGCCTTCGACGGAAGTATTGCGGATAGAGTCGGCCTGCGCCTTTAGCCGGATCGTCTGGTTGCGCGCCTGCGTGAGTTCATCATTCGTGCGCGTGATTTCATCATCGCTGATCAACCTGCCCTGTACGTCGACAAGGTCATTTTCTGCCTTGAACTTCTGCACGGCATTCTCGGCGTCCTGAACGCCTGCGCGCAGGTCATTGAGACGCGCTGTCAGCGACTCAGTGGCCTGCCTTGCAGTATCGGACTGGATATTGCCCTGCTCCTCGCGGAAAACATCGGATACGGTATTGGCAATCAAGGCCGCCTTCTGCGGATCCCTTGATTTCACAGTGATATTGAAGATGAAATTCTTTGTGCTCCGCTCCACCTCAAGATGGTCGTAGAGATTGCGCAAGAGAACGGTTTCACGCGTTGTCTCATCCGGCGTGCTATCGGTAGAAAACAGATCCTGGATTGAAGCTAAAAGACCTCGCTCCTTAAGGTCGCCATTGAATTCCGGATCCTTGGCAAGTCCTGTGCGATCGATCACCTTGGTCAACACGCTGCTCGACTGAATGACGCGCAATTGGCTTTCGGCGATGGCTAGCGAAGCGTCGACGGGCAGCTGGCTCGACGAAATCTCCTTGTCGACGATCTTGAGATCGCGCGGATCGACAAGCACTTCAACGGTCGACGCGTAAAGCTTCGGCAATGTCATCGCATAGCCAACGCCAAGGAGCGTGCCGATGATTGTTGTTGCGACAATCAATCCCTTGGAACGGCCAACGCGATTGATAACGATACGCGGGTCAACGAGTGGCCGCCATTCATCGCTTTGATATTCGACCGGCTGTACGTCCACTTTGCGCGGAGCCGGCCGGCGCACCGGAACCGGTGTGACAACAGGTTCAGGGTCCGGCTCTAGCTCTTTGTTTTCCGGACGGAAACCCGGTTCCCACTTTTCCTGAAACTGTTCTGTTGGCTCGGGTTCGGATCTTGCAGTGACGATTGGAGTTTCCGGCTCGGCACGGACTGGTTTTTCAATCAACGGCAAAGATTCTTCGCGCTGTGGCGTAATTTGTTCGGCGGCATCGACGCGGCGGTTGAGCTCTGCCTTGATCGCGGCCATGTCGGCGCGCATGCGATTGACCGCATCCTGCTCGGCTTCTTCGGAACTGAGGTCCTCGGGAATATCACTCAACGATGGTTGCGAGATTTCGCTGCCGGCCGCCAAGCGCAAAGCGCGCATGCGGTGATAGTGCTCAAGATTATCCTCGCCGCGAATGGATGTGCTTAAGGGTTCGGGGTCGACATGAGTCTCTCCCGCCGGTTCCGGCTGACTGGCAAACGAGAGAAGCGAGCGCCGCGGCCGCTTCGCCGTCTCGTTTTCGCGATTACTCATTCCCACTTCAACTCCACGATCGCCCAACCAAGGCGATTCAATTGCGGCACCACAACCACAGTTAATTCAACCTAAAGTTCTATGGAAAATAAATCGTTAATTATCAGCACCCTTAGGTTAGACATCATCTATACCACGTTTCAAAACGGCTAAAACAAGCCGTTAAGTCTTTTGATGTAGAAATCCGGCGAATTCACGCTTGAGGCAGTGCTTTCCCCGCAGCCTTGATTCAGGCATATCCGGCAGGACATGGAATTGGTTGCACGCCATCTGAAAGCCAATGCGGGGCTTATCCGCGACTATTTCTCCGTGATCAGTGGTTCGGCGGGACGGCTTGTCATTTCGCTCGCCTATTTCGTTGCGCTTGCCAATACACTTTCGATCGCAGAGTTCGGTCTGTTTGCCACGGCATCAGCAACCGGTGTCGTGCTGTCACGCCTCGTTTCCTTCGGCTTTGTTTCACCGCTTTACCGGATTTCCACCGTGAAGCCGCAACTGATTGGCGCCTATACGGGCGGCTTTCTCGCGGCGGTGGTTGTATCATTGCCGTTCTTCATTCTTGCGGCCTATCTGATGCATCTGGTCTTCTTCGGTGCAGACCTAGCGCTTGGCACCTTTGCAGTGATCGTCGCAGCAGAAGCATTGCTTTGGCGGTCGCTGGAAGTTGTGGTCATCGTCAATAACGGTATGAACCGCTTTGGCCGGGCAGCATTGCTGGTTATTATCGGTACGGCATTGCGGGCAGCAGCGGCAGTGCTGTTCGCGTTCTCAAGCGTGACCAACCTCGCAATATGGAGCTGGTGGTATGCGGGGGCGAACGGCGTTGCGCTTCTTGTCGCAATCATCTTCTTCTACCCGCGTGTGCGGCTGCGGCTTATTCCCAAACTCTACCGCCGCAGGCTGGCGGATTCTTTTGCCGTCACAGGTGCCGAGGTACTCTTCTACGTCCAGTCCGAAATGGACAAGCTGCTGGTGCTTGCAGTCGGCGGACCACAGACGGCGGGTGTCTATGCCATCATCATGCGGCTTGTCGATCTGACCGCCCTTCCCGTCCGCTCATTCAACATGATGCTGGTGCAGAAGTTGATGCGAACGCCGGACATGCTGAAATCACTCAAAATCCGAGGCGGGCTGGAGCTTGGCGTATTTCTGGTGTCGACACTCGGACTGGCGGCGCTTGCCATCTTCCTCACCATTTTCCCGCGAGCGCTTGGAGCGAATGTTGCTTCGGTCGTTTCGCTGTTGCCCTTGGTCCTGCTCGTACCGGGACTGCGCAATCTCATCGAATACCAAGCGGAAATCCTTTATGCGCGCGGCCAATCTGGCTGGCGTGCGCTCAATCTGGCCTTGCTCGGCATCGCCAAGGCTGCACTGCTTTCGTGGATTCTTGTCGTGTTTCTCGATACCCACGATTGGATGATCTGGCTGAATGCCATGTTCGCCGTGCTTTATCTGTTGTCGGCATATCTCACATATAGAGCTATAAAAAAGCCGGCGCGGCGCGTGTGAGAATTTGCTACGCTAACAATTTCCGGATGCGCGCCGTATCGTCGCCTATGAAGGATTGCATGCCGATCGCGACCTGTTCCGGTGTCATCGCTTCGACAAAGGCAAGGAACTCCGCGTCCGTTGGCGCAGGCGCAAACCAGTAGACCCGGCAGAATTCAGCGGCGTCATGATAGTGCCCTTCGGCCATCAGCACTTCATCGGCATAGCGGCCATAGATCATGCATTCGGAAAACCGGCGGGAACGCCCGATCGCCGCGATCCAATGGCGGCCGGTGATCCTCTCGATATGATTGCACATGGTCAGCAAGGCGTCTCGCCGCCAGGCTATCAAGGTGCCGATATAGTCGTGTCCTGCGGCGCTCACCGGGACGAGCCCAAGTACCTGCCCCGCCTGTTCGGACCAGATGAGTTGATCGCCGGGCACAGGACGCAACAAATCGCCATCGCGGCGAAACAGCCGCAAATCGCTGCCACGCCAGACCGAGGCGCAATCGAAAGGTTTCAGGAAAGCGACATCGGAATCGATGTAGAAGAAGGCGTCTTCATCGGCATGTGATGCAATGGCGATACGGCGAAACTGCTGCACGTGCCAGCCGCGCAATGGCATCGTCCTTGGCGACAGCCAAATGCGGCGGCGACCGAAATTGCTCGGATCGGGGAACGGCCTGATCCAGCCGGGCAACAGATCGTTCTCGTCGATCACAACACGACGCGGGTTTTCCAGCTGCTTGAACAGTGCAACGTCGCGGTGCTCGACCAAAATATAGTGCCTGGTGTAGCCGGTGACGAAACGATCAATTGTTTCGCAGAGCAATCTGCAGCGCTCAAAATCGGGCGCATAACTCGCGGTAACAAGTGCCGTTTTCGTCATGCGCCCCCGCCGACTTTGAATTTCGCCTGCATGACGCGTAGCAGAAAAAGTGGATTTCCGACAATGTATCGATACCACAACCGGCCGGGTTCTTGCGCAAGGCGATAAAGCCATTCAAAGCGCAGTTTCTGGACAATCAGCGGGGCGCGCGGTACAGCGCCCGCCATGAAATCAAACAGCGCGCCAACGCCAAAGGCCAAGGTGCAATGTTCGGCCGTCAAGTTGTTCGCCATGAACATCTCCTGTCGCGGTACACCCATGGCGACGAGCAGGATATGCGGGTGATATTCTTTCAGGACACGCAGAATGTATGGCTGATGCTCGCTCTTGAAGAAGCCGTCACTGATCACGCGGATTTCATGATGAGGCGCAAGTTGCCTGAGGCTCTCCGCTGCCTTTTCGACCACTTCACGGCGGGCGCCAATGAGGCCAACGCGCAGAGGGCTGGTTTCTGCCTCAAGTAGGGCGGGCGTGAAATCCGTACCGTTAAGATTCGCCGGAAAAGGTGCGCCATGCAGGAGTTTCGAGGCGATATCGACCCCGAACCCATCGGGAAGAACGAGGAATTGGTTCAAAGCCTGACGGAAATCAACATTCTCCTGCGCGAGATTGGCATTGTGGGCATTGAGCCAGGTGACTAGAGTGAAACGCTGCTGGGCGATACGCTCCTGCATGAGTTCGATGGCGTCCACCCAAGGCAACGCCACAACTTGTACGCCGAGAATCGAACGATGTGGAATACCCGTTTCGCCCAAACTCATGCGGCTTCACGCCCATTTGCAATCCGGGTTTCGAGCCGGTCCAGTCCCAATCTTATCTGCTGGTCGAAGCGTACCAGCTGCGCGGCGCGAAAGGCGTCTCCCTCGCACGTCAAGTCCTCACCTGCGCGCACGCGGGCCACCATGGCATTTACCGCCTTGGCAAAGTCGACGGGATCATCGGCGACAACGCAATTATCCGGAATATCTGCAATGCCCCGCACGGAAAGCGCGGTGGCGACGCTAGGCAAGCCCAGTTCGAATGTTTCGATCGTCTTGAGCTGCACGCCGCTCCCCGCGCGGCTGATCAGCGGTATCACTGCACAGCCGCAGACAAAATCCGTCGCGTCGGCAACACGACCGGCGAAGGTAACGTCAGGCCATGCAACTTTGAGATCGGCTGGGGTACTTCCGGCGACGGTCACGCCGATGTCCTTGTCGAGATGCGGTACAACCTCGCGCAGGAACCATTCAAGACCGATGCGGTTCGGCTGCCATGTCCAGGTTCCTATCAAGCCAAGGTTGCGAACTATTTTGCGTCCTTGGCTTTTCGCCGTATCGGCGCCAGTCACGAGAGGCAGTGCCGCGGCACGTCCGGTGCCGGATAGGCCCAGCGCATCGATATCGTCATCGGCCAGCGTGAAGACGAACGACGCCCTGCCGCACAACCGCGTCTCAAGGCCCATCAGAAGCCGGGACTCCCGGCTGAACAGATATTTTTGCAGAGGGCTGGTTGCCGCTTCGGCATTCTCGCGCGCCGAGCGATGTTCGACATTGTGCGCGATGAAGATTTGCGGCTTGTCATCGAAACAGTCCTCGAATGCCCCGGGCAGTGGCACGCCGTTCAGCACGTAAGCGTCGAAGGGCTCCACCGAGGCGATTGCGGTACGGAACGTTTCCTTCGTGACGACGCGCAGCTTTACTGATGAAACCGTGAGGCCCGACATCATTGCCTTGCCGAACCAACGCAACTTTTGCGCAAAGTTCGCTGTGTCGTTGCGCACATCCACTTCACCGAGGACGATCGTGCTGTCGGGATCGAGCGGCTTGCTACCGGGCCAGACAAATCCGATCACGGTGACGCGAGCGCCGGCACGCACAAGGCCATCGATGATCGCTTTGTTAGCAATCTCATAGCCGGTCGTCGGCTTACCATCCGGTACCAGCGATGTTACGAACAGCAAATGCAAAGGCTTGCGGCCCTCCACGACGATTTCTTTCTCAATATTTGATTTGATCGCAGAATGTAATGAAATGTTGAATAACCAACTCTTATAAGTTGTAACCATGGATAACGGATAAATACTCCGGCGATGAATCTCGATCTCCCAGAAAATATCGGCGTCGTGGCACAGTCACCCGGCCTCAAGCCGGAAACGATTGACATCGTCGTGACGCTGCCGACGTTCAAACGTCCGGAACACCTGTTGAAAACCTTGGCGTCGCTCAAAGGCCAAGTGACCACACGGCGCTTTGCCGTCATCGTCATGGAAAACGAGACCGAAAAACGTGAGGGAGCGGAAGCAGCCAAGCCGCTGTTCGAGAGTGGCGAACACGAAGGCCTGCTGATCATCGCGCATGATCGCGGCAATTGTAATGCCTACAACGCAGGATGGCTGACCGCGCTGAAGGCCTTTCCAAATTTCACGTCACTGCTGGTTATCGACGATGATGAAGTCGCCGATCCGAATTGGCTGGAAAACATGTGCAAGACGCGCGAGACCTATGGTGTCGATTTTGTCGGTGGGCCGCAACTTCCGGTCTTTGCCAAGCCGGAACATACGAAATGGTCGACACACCCCGTTTTCAGCCCCCATCATACCCGCACTGGTCGCGTGCCGATCGTTTATTCATCTGGAAATCTGCTGGTCGGGCGCAATGTGCTCGAGACCATGCCGTTTCCGTTTCTCGATCTCGCTTTCAACTTCATGGGCGGCGGGGATTCGGATTTCATCAGCCGCAGCGTGGTCAAAGGCTTCACCATTGCCTGGTGCGCGGAAGCACCCGTTTACGAAACCATCCCGGCCAGGCGCGTCGAGGCGGACTGGATCCGCGCACGGGCACTGCGCAATGGCGTGATCTCCACCTTGATCGAAAAGCGCAAGCGTGGCGGCGAACCTTTTGGCGGAGCGAAGACTGTCCTGAAGAGTCTGGCACTTCTCGCCGTCTCGCCGCTGCGGGCCGTCGTCAAGGTAGTGCAGACAGGCTCTCTGTCCATCGGGGCTTATCAGATCTATGTTGGTGTTGGCCGCGTTCTGGCGGAATTCGGATATTCGAATGAGCAGTATCGACAACCTGAAAAGAACTGACGCGGTATCCGCGATTCCAATGCGACTGGTCGCCAGTCTTGTTGCGGCGATCATCCTTTGTGTGCTGTTGATTTCGTTCCGCCCATTCCAACCGGCGAGCACGGCAATCGCGGGGAGCGGTGGAGATCTCGTCAATCAGCTCGGTTTCGGAGCCTTGGGCGGCATCTCCGTGCTTGCGATGATGGTGCTTGCGAACCCGCGTACGCTAATTGCCCTTGTCAGCCCGATGTGGATCGTGATGTTCGGCTTTCTTTTCCTGTCGACATTTGTTGCCGTCGATCCTGGAGCCGCTCAACGCGCTGTGCTCTTCACTGTGATCGCCGCGCTTTGCATGATCGCGGTGCTGGCGCTGCCACGCGATGCCGATGGATTTTCGCTGGCGCTGGTGATCGCAGCCTTTGCCGTGCTGACGCTCTCCTATGCCGGTCTGGTTCTCGTTCCGGACCTCGCGAAGCATACCGCCAATGAGATCGAAGCCGAACATGCGGGGCTTTGGCGCGGTATCTTCGCGCATAAGAATATTGCCGGACCGGTCATGGCGGCGTTCTCCTTTGCTGGCATATATCTGCTGCGTCGCGGCTGGCGCGGGACTGGCATTGTCCTGCTGATGCTCGCGCTCTGGTTTGTTGCGCATACCGGTTCGAAGACTGCGACGGCGCTGGTGCCAATCGTGATTTTCCTCGTCATGTTCCCCGGAATGTTCGGCTTTCGTATGGTCTCTGCCGTGTTGATCGCCGCAGCTTTAGTCGGATTCTTCTTCTTCACCATAGGAACACTCTTCTTCCCGGCTACGCACGATCTCCTCGTTCAGCTCGGTGCGGACACCACGTTTACCGGCCGCACATCCATCTGGCAGTTCGGACTGGAAAAGCTCGCCGCAACACCGTGGCGCGGCTATGGTTTTGAAAGTTTCTGGGAAGCACCAGTCGTGCGGCAAGCGGAAAATCCGAGCTACTACCTCGATTGGGACGTGCGCGGCATCGTGCACGCGCATAATGGCTATCTCGATATTGCCATCGCGATGGGTTATCCGGCCTTGATATGCGCGCTCATCGTCTTGATCGTGCTGCCGCTTTTTGATTATGCGCGCTGCCTGAAAAAGCGCGAGAACGTATTCATGGCCGACTTTTTCATGATGTGCCTGACATTTTCGCTGATGAACGCTTTTCTTGAGAGCTTCTTTTTCCGGCGTGCAGATCCCGTATGGCTGCTCGTGGTCATGGCATGTTTTGGTCTGCGCATGACCGCCCGCGTTCCCATCCTCACTCGCATAAATTCCCACAAGACCAGTTGACCGGGCGCACCGGGCCGGATCAAAGTGCCGCGACATCAGCGGGAGAATGAAATGGATAATGTGGTTCTGGTCGGTTGCGGCAATATGGGCTTTGCCATGCTCAAGGGCTGGCTGGACGCAGGAATATTGCAGCCAGATCAGGTCACAGTGATCGAGCCAACCGATGCGCTGCGTGAACGGGCGGCAACGCTCGGTGTTCATGCGCATGCCAATGCAAGCCGGCTGGAGGACGATCTGTCGCCGCGCATTATCCTCATCGCGGTCAAACCGCAGGTGATGCGCGATGTGCTGCCCGCCTATGAGCGTTTCGCCGCCGGGTCAACGTTCGTGAGTGTTGCCGCCGGCGTCAAGGTCGCGTTGTTCGAGGAATTCTTAGGCGAAAAGACCGCGATTATCCGCACCATCCCGAATACGCCTGCAGCGATTGGCAAAGGCATGATCGTCACGTTCCGCAATTCGAACGTGAGCGACGAGGATGCCGAGTTTGTCGATACCTTGTTGAAAACCAGCGGAAAAGTTGCAGCCGTAGACGATGAAAAACTGATCGACGTGGCAACTGCGGTTTCGGGTTCGGGCCCCGCCTACGTTTTTCACTTCATCGAATGCCTGACCGAGGCGGCCGTCGTGGCTGGCCTCGAACGAAAGACCGCGGAGCTGCTGGCGATGCAGACCGTCTACGGCGCTGGCGTCCTCGCCGCTTCGAGCGAAGACACGCCAACGACGCTGCGCGAACAGGTGACGAGCCCGAAGGGTACCACTGCCGCCGCGCTCGACGTGTTGATGGGTCATGACAAACTCAAGCGGCTTATGATCCGGGCCGTTTTCAAGGCACACCAGCGCGCCATAGAACTTGGCACCTATTGAGCTTCCGCAAGCTGGATCATTGCGATAGCGTGCCGAAATGAGCGTGCATCCATCTGATCCAGCCATCGAAGCAAGACCGCAACGTGCCTTTGGCTCGGCGCATCTCGCCGTAAAACCCGTCAATGGTCGTACGCGTATCGACACACTCTATCAGGAAGGCTGCGCCAAGATTCGGTTGCCTGAAATTGATGATCGGTCGCTTGAGGCAGTGATGATCAACACATCCGGCGGACTGACGGGGGGCGACGAGATGCGTTGGAGGTTCGACATCGCGGACAACTGCCGGGCGCAGGTCACCACTCAGGCATGCGAGCGCATCTACAAGGCATCCGCCGGTAGCGCTGACGTGGCAAGCATCTTGAAGGTGCGGGAGCGGGCCTCGCTCGCATGGTTGCCGCAGGAGACGATTCTGTTCGAGGGCTCGGCACTGAAGCGGACTCTTACCGTCGATCTTGCCGAGACGAGCCGCGCGTTGATCGTGGAGCCCGTTGTGTTCGGTCGCAAAGCGATGGGTGAGGACGTGCAGAACTGTCTGTTCCGGGATCGCTGGCGCGTTCGCCGCGAAGGCAGACTGATCCATGCGGAAGATTTCACAATCGGACCCGACGCGGCATCGATGCTTGCCCGTCCTGCCCTGTTCGGGGGAATGCGCACCATGGCCACTGTCCTGCTTCTCGATGCCGACGCCGAACGTCATCTTGAGCCGAGCCGAAAAATAGTTGGCACAAAAGGCGGTGTTTCCTTCTGGTCTGGCAAGCTTCTTGCGAGGCTTGTCGATGGTGACGCCTATTCATTGAGGAAACGGCTGGTGCCATTGATAGAACTGCTCAATGAAAAGGCAGGCGTGCCTAAAGTCTGGTCAATCTAGACGCAAAACTGAGTATGACTAAAGGAAAAGCATGAACCTGACACCACGCGAGAAGGACAAACTTCTCATCTCTATGGCGGCGATGGTCGCCCGCCGCCGACTAGAACGCGGCGTCAAGCTCAATCATCCGGAAGCCATTGCATTGATTAGTGATTTCGTCGTCGAGGGCGCCCGCGATGGCCGATCAGTCGCCGATCTGATGCAGGCAGGGGCACATGTCATCACCCGGGAACAGGTGATGGAAGGTATTCCAGAGATGATCCACGACATACAAGTCGAGGCGACATTTCCGGACGGAACGAAGCTCGTCACCGTGCACGAACCGATAAGGTAGGAAACCGCAGATGATCCCCGGCGAAATCACTACGGCCAAAGGCGAAATCGAACTGAATGCCGGTGCCAGCAACATCATGCTAAAGGTGGCAAATACCGGCGACCGTCCGGTGCAGGTAGGGTCGCACTATCATTTCTTCGAAGCCAACTCGGCGCTGGTATTCGACCGCGATCAAGCGCGCGGCATGCGTCTTGATATTGCTGCCGGAACGGCGGTCCGGTTCGAGCCAGGGCAGGAGCGTGATATCACGCTCGTGCCGCTCAGCGGGAACCGGACCGTTTACGGGTTTCAGCAGAAGATCATGGGAAAGCTGTGACCCCTCCGCTTGACCTCATTTCCACGACAACAAGCGACCGGAGAAACACCGATCGCTGGGCATATTCCAGATATGGGTCAGGTAGGTGCCTGTCAGCTTGGCTTTTTGGTCACGAGGGTCAGCAGGCCTTTGGAATCGAGGCTGGCAATGACCACCGCTGCGGATGTCAGCCCCTTTTCCTTCAGGGCGGCGGAGACTTGTGGCGACTTGTCGATCGACGTGCGGAGTTTCTGCATGTCGGCGTCGCTGCGCTTGGCAAGGGCGTCGTTGACTTGAGTCTTGGTCGCATCCGGCAATTCATTAATGTCCACGATATTGATGGTGGTAATGGCCGTGGCACCTGGCTTTGCTGGAGTTTCACTCTTTGGAGCGGGCTGCTCGGCGCTCGGAGTCTGCGGCGCCGCGGACTGCGCATAGGCAGCCGAAGTCGCAAGCGGGAATGCCGCACAGAGCGCGAGGGCTATCATCTTTCGCATCGTTTTTCCTTTCACGAGATTGGCGAACGATCATCTACTGATGACGCGCGCACTTCACATGCGGAATTCGATCTCAAGCGGTCGCTGATCGGGTTTTTCCAAGGCAATATCGCGGCAGAAATGTGGCAGCAGGCGCCCGTGACTGCCCATTCCATTTTTCATACAAGAGGGAAGTTCCATGCCCGCTAAAATCACCCGCGCGGCCTATGCCCGCATGTTTGGGCCAACGACGGGCGACAAGGTGCGCCTTGCCGACACCGAACTCTTCATCGAGGTGGAGAAGGACTTCACCATCTATGGCGAAGAGGTGAAGTTCGGCGGAGGCAAGGTCATTCGTGACGGCATGGGCCAGAGCCAGATTGCCCGTGCAGACGGTGCCGTCGACACGGTGATTACCAATGCACTGGTCGTCGATCACAGTGGTATTTATAAAGCCGATGTGGGTTTGAAGGATGGGCTGATTGCTGAAATCGGCAAGGCCGGCAACCCCGATACGCAACCCGGCGTGACGATCATCATTGGTCCTGGGACGGAAATCATCGCGGGCGAAGGCAAAATCCTCACGGCTGGCGGTATGGATGCCCATATCCATTTCATCTGCCCGCAGCAGATCGAAGAAGCCCTGATGTCCGGCGTTACGACAATGTTTGGCGGCGGCACAGGACCAGCCCATGGGACACTGGCGACCACCTGTACGCCAGGGCCCTGGCACTTGGGCCGGATGATTCAGTCTTTCGACGCCATACCCATGAACATCGGCCTTTCAGGCAAGGGCAATACATCGCTGCCGAAAGCGCTGGAGGAGATGATCCTTGGCGGGGCGTGCTCGCTGAAACTGCATGAGGATTGGGGTACGACACCGGCGGCGATCGACAATTGCCTCTCGGTTGCCGACCAGTACGATGTGCAGGTGATGATCCACACCGATACGCTGAACGAGAGCGGCTTTGTCGAGGACACGGTGGCCGCCTTCAAGGGTCGCACAGTTCACGCTTTTCATACGGAAGGCGCTGGCGGTGGACACGCCCCGGACATCATCAAGATTTGCGGGCTTCCCAACGTTATTCCATCTTCGACCAATCCGACGCGGCCCTATACGAAAAATACCATAGCCGAACATCTCGATATGCTGATGGTGTGCCATCATCTCTCTTCGTCTATCCCGGAAGATGTGGCGTTTGCCGAAAGCCGTATCCGCAAGGAGACGATCGCGGCGGAAGATATCCTGCATGATATCGGCGCATTTTCGATCATCTCCTCTGACAGCCAGGCCATGGGCCGGGTGGGCGAAGTGCTGATACGCACGTGGCAGACCGCTGATAAAATGAAGCGCCAGCGCGGGAGCCTCGCGCAGGAAACCGGCGACAATGACAATTTTCGCGTCAAGCGCTACATCGCGAAATACACGATCAACCCGGCGATCGCACAGGGTGTTTCCCGGCACGTGGGTTCAATCGAGGTCGGAAAGCGCGCGGATCTCGTTCTGTGGAACCCAGCCTTCTTCGGCGTCAAGCCTGACATGGTCCTGCTTGGGGGCTCGATTGTTGCCGCACCGATGGGCGATCCCAATGCCTCGATCCCGACACCGCAGCCGGTCCATTATCGTTATATGTTCGGCGGCTATGGCAAGAATGTCAGCAACTCGTCGGTCGTGTTTGCCAGCAAGGCTTCGGTCGAGGCAGGCTTGCGCCAGTCGCTCGGTATCGACAAACAACTGGTCGGCGTCGAAAACACACGGAGCGGCATTTCCAAGGCATCGATGATCCACAATGATGCTACGCCGCATGTGGAGGTGGATCCGGAGACCTATGAGGTTCGGGCGGACGGGGAGTTGTTGACGTGCGAGCCGGCAACGGTGCTGCCGATGGCACAGCGCTACTTTCTGTTCTGACGGGGAGGAACAAAGTGAAGGATCAATTCAGGCGGCTTGCGTATTATAACAAATGGGCCAATGAGCGGATTTACGCGGCAGCAGGCACACTTGACCACGAAGATTATTTCGCCGACAGACGCGCGTTCTTCAAGTCGGTGCATGGGACACTCAACCATATTCTGGCTATCGACAAGCTATGGTTCGGTCGCTTCACGGGCGACCTCTATGCAATCCCTTCCATGGATGTCATTCTGCACGATAATTTCAATGACTTGCACGCGGCGCGCATCGCCCTGGACGATCACATTATCGACGTGGTCAACAATCTGGATGAGGCATCGATCCATGGCGTCCTTCACTGGATCACCACCGAAGGCCAGCCATATACGTCGACCTTGGATCGTGCGTTGACGCAAATCTTCAACCACCAGACGCACCACCGCGGTCAGGTACATACGCTGCTTTCGCAACTGACCGGTGACGCACCGCCGATCGACTTTTTCCTGTGCATGAACGATGATTTTCATGAGAAAGGCCAAGCGTGATGAAGCGCGTCACCAGCCATAGCCATGCCGGGCATTATCACGGCACGCCGTTCGATCGCGTTGTACTGGCCCATGACGAGCGGCATTTGCGGCGCAAGGTGCTGACACTAGAGCAGGGTGAACAAATCCTTGTCGATTTGCCCGAGGCTATCGCGTTCGAGCATGGCGACGTGCTCATTCTTGAAGATGGGACAATGGCCGAGATCATTGCGGCGGACGAAGCGCTCTACGCGATCACGCCACGGGATCGCCGGCATCTGTCGGAACTCGCCTGGCATCTCGGCAATCGTCATCTGCCGGCGCAACTGGAAGAAAGCCGCATCGTCATCCTGCGCGATCACGTGATCAAGGCGATGCTGCTAGGTCTTGGGGCGAAGGTTACCGAGATCACTGCGCCATTCCATCCACTGCACGGGGCATATCATAGCGGGCATGGGCATTCGCACGCGCATGATCATGACCATGATCATCAACACCACGATCATGCCCATGGCTGACCTTGCCCCAAACACCGCGCTTCTGCGCCTAATGACATGGCTTTCCCCAGCTTTTCCTGTCGGGGCGTTTTCCTACAGTCATGGCATCGAGCGGGCAGTGCATGATGGTTTGATCCACGACAAGGCATCATTGCAGGGCTGGCTTGCTGACCTCATGAACCACGGCTCGGTCTGGAACGATGCGGTTTTATTTGCGGCAAGCTGGGGGGAAGCGGATACGGGTGGCAGCTGCCTCGAACAATCAGAGCTCGGGGAGGCGATGGCAGGTTCGAAAGAGCGGCACATGGAGACCATGCTGCAAGGCAATGCTTTCGTGCAGGCTATTGGACACTGGAGCAACGCGGAATCCGGCGCGGCAAAAGAAATGCCCTATCCCGTCGCCGTCGCCATGGTTGCAGCCCGGAACAAGGTTGCATGTGAACCAGCGCTTGCCGCCTATCTTCACGCCGTCGTTTCCAACCTAATTCAAGGCGCCGTGCGGTTGGTGCCGCTCGGACAAAGCCATGGCGTATCATTGATGGCGGCAATGGAAACGCAAATCGTGGCGGTCACTGAGCGTGCCGCGCGTTCCAGCCTTGATGATCTGGGCTCGGCGGCCATCATGTCCGACATCATGGCCATGCAACATGAAACACAATATTCGAGGGTATTTCGCTCATGATTTCGCAAAACGGACCGCTTCGCATCGGGATCGGCGGACCGGTTGGCTCCGGCAAGACCACCGTCACCGAAATGCTGTGTAAAGCGCTGCGCCACCGCTATTCCATCGCTGTGGTCACCAATGATATCTACACGAAGGAAGACGCGCTGATCCTCAACCGGCTGCAAGCCCTGCCCGAAGACCGGATCATGGGTGTCGAGACCGGCGGTTGCCCGCACACGGCCATCCGGGAAGACGCGACGATAAACCTGCAAGCCATCGCCGAGATGAACAAGCGCCATCCCGACCTCGACATCGTCTTCATCGAGTCCGGCGGGGACAATCTGGCCGCGACTTTCTCACCTGATCTCGCCGACTTGACCATCTATGTGATTTCGGTTTGCCAAGGCGAAAAAATACCGCGCAAGGGCGGGCCCGGTATTACGCGCTCGGATTTGCTGATCATCAACAAAAAGGACCTTGCGCCCTATGTCGGCGCTGATCTCGATGTGATGGACGCGGATACCAAGGTCCAGCGTGGAGCGAAGCCCTATGTGTTCACCGACATGCTGCGCAGAAACGGCCTAGACGACGTGATCGCCTTTATCGAAGCGGCAGGCGGTCTACGCGAGGCGGCTTAGCGGCGCAGCTTCAGGCCGCTTGATCATGGTTTCAGCGAGAATCTCGTAAGAGCGGATTCTTGCTGGATGATCGAAAATCTGGCCTGTCACCATAATCTCGTCTGCGCCCGTGCGCACAATGAAATCCTGAACGCCGGCTTTGACGGTCTCCGGCGACCCGACGACTGAGCAGGATAGCGCCTGACGCAAAATCGCCTTCGCGTGGAGGTCGAGCGTTTCTTCATAGCCTCGCACTGGCGCTGGTAATGGTCCGGGATTGCCTGTTCGCAGATTGACGAAAGCCTGCTGCTGCGATGTTTGCAGAAGCTTTGCCTCGTCATCGGTTTCTGCGGCGAAGACGTTAAGTCCCAGCATCACATACGGCTTGTCGAGATATTCCGAGGGTTCGAACCGTGTTCGGTAAATCTCGACCGCCCGCTCCATTTCAGCCGGTGCAAAATGCGATGCGAAGGCATAAGGCAGGCCGAGTGCCGCCGCGAGCTGTGCGCCGAAGAGGCTGGAGCCCAATATCCAGACAGGCACTTTCGTTCCGGCGCCGGGAACAGCTATGACGCGCTGGCCCGGCTCGGGATCGCGGAAATATCCCATCAACTCGACCACATCCTGCGGGAAGCCGTTGATGTCCTGATCGAGATTTCGACGCAGCGCCTGGGCGGTGATCTGATCCGTGCCCGGTGCGCGGCCGACGCCGAGATCGATACGGCCCGGATGCAGGGAAGCCAAAGTGCCGAATGCTTCCGCCACCATCAACGGTGAATGGTTCGGCAGCATGATACCACCGGCACCAAGCCGGATTTTCGACGTACCAGCCGCAACATGCGCGATGACAACGGCTGTCGCCGCGCTGGCGATACCGCGCATGCTATGATGCTCGGCAAGCCAAAGGCGGTTATAGCCGAGTCGCTCCGCGTTTTGCGCAAGATCCAGCGAATTACGGAGGGATTGTGCGGCATCGCTGCCGGCGACAATCGGTGAAAGGTCAAGGACAGATAGCGGGGTCATTGCCTTCATATAGGCGATCGGCGAAAGCGCACAATAACTGGGTGCGATTTCATGATTCACAAAAATTGAAGCTTGATTGAATAGGACGGATGAGATTCAGAGGTGGCGGGAGCGGGACGATTCCAGGCGCAGTTCCATGCCGACCACGGCGCGGGTTTCCTGCGACAACTGCTCATCGGATTCACGGATCGCAGTTTCGATGAAATAGGCAATCATCTCGAAACCTGCATTGTCCGCCAGGGTGCACAATTTTGAGAGTTCTGTTTTTAATACTTCGAGTGTTTGTGCTCTCTTGTTCATGCTGTTCTCTCCATATCCCGTGAACCGCAATAGTGAGTTGTATCCCACTAAAATCTTCTCGCATTAGTGCAAGGACAAAAGCCATGCGACCAATGTGCTTATCAACAAATTCCCCGATACTTTCGACGGAATTTCTAGCGATGGTTAATTATGTTTTGTTGATTCCACCAAGACTGCGCTAATGACATTAATCTCAAAATACGCGAATTGAAAAGCCCTTTAATTACTACAAATATTCGTGAATAAATGGCGTTAATCTATAAATTTATTCTAAAATTTTACTGATCGATTTACAAGTGAATGAATGCATTGAGATATTTTATTCGACCACCGAATAATCTCGGCTAAAAACCAGAAAGTTGCACTTTGGCCTTGCCGCATATTTCTTTCGATCCGGACTCTTCTGCCTTGTCGATGTGGCCAGAAGCGAGATCAGAAACAATTTCGACCGCTATATCTTCCGGCAGTCCAGTTTCCCGCATCCCCGCTTTCATCGCCGCTTCGCTGGCTTCATCGGTTCCGCAAATATAGGCTCTGGCTTCAAGCAAGGCAGCCCGTTCGAATTGTCTGTTGCTGACCTCGCTAACGTCCTCCGGCACTTCTGTCTGATTTTTGATATTGAACGCATTGGCCGGCAATACAGCAGCCGACGTAAAGAGCGCCGCTGCGAGAATGGGTATCGATGATTTGTAGAAGCGCATTTTCCTGCCCCTTCCAACCACACCTGGAGGCCAGCGTTTATCGCCATATAAGCCTCGTTCATGGATTATTAACGGATGGGGACTGGTTCCGTTCCTAATAGATAGTCAATTGGCCGTGATCGGAGCGTGACGCTTCGGCGATGAGATTGCTGCATTGCACAAAATGCATTACTGCTATGCAATATTGTCTGTATTAAATCAGGACAGTTGAGTTATTCTCGAATCAGGAATTTTCGACAGCGTCACCTCCTCCCGGCCCTGTCGAAACGGATGGCCTCTTCTCCTCCCAGAAGGCCCTCCATAACCAACGAAACCCACCGCACCTCCTCCCGCGGTGGGTTTTGTTGTTTTGGGCCCCGTGCCTCTCCAGAAATTGACCTGCCGTATAAATACAAAACGCCGCCCCAACGTATGTAGTCGGAGACGGCGTCGCATAGCAAAAATGGGGTTACTGTGCGGCAGGCTTCGCTGCAGCCGCGGCAGCCGACTCACTCAGGCTGGGCTCCTTGGAGGGAGTTGCGCGCTGTGTAAGGGATTTGGGTGGCGGGACAAAATGCGTATCCTTGGCAGGTGAAGGTCCCGCGGGAGTGGTCGTCTTTGGTGTGGTGGTGCAACCCGTGACGACCATGAGAGACAGAGCGATCAGGGACAGTGCTATCCGCATTCGACTTTCCTTTGGATATTGCGCCGGACGATGGCGCGGATCGTTGTGTTGCATGCCAAGTTCACGCTGGCATGAATCGGCCACTGTTGACCACCCAAAGATGGCGATTAAGCGTCCGTCAGCCGACAATCAACGAATGAGAATGGCTCGCAGATCGTTGACATTGGTGCCGGTAGGACCGGGGACGAACAAATCGTCGATCGCAACAAATGCTGTCCAGGCATCATTTTTGTTGAGTAGGGCCGATGCGTCTTGCCCTTTGGCAAATAACCGCGGAATGCTGGTGCTATCGGCAAATGCGCCGGCATTGTCTTCGGAACCGTCGATGCCGTCGGTGTCTGCCGCAAAGGCGGTGATCCCGTCTGCTCCATCGATATCGATCGCAAGCGACAGAAGGAATTCGCTGTTGCGACCGCCCTTGCCCTTGCCCCGCACTGTCACAGTCGTCTCTCCGCCGGACAGTATGACGACGGGTTTTTTGAATGGTTGATCCTTGGCAAGGACCTGTTTCGCCATTGCCGCATGGACGTGTGCGACTTCACGTGCTTCGCCCTCGATTGCATCGGAGAGTATGACTGCCTCGACGCCTAAATTGCGCGCGGCCTTCGCCGCTGCCTCAAGCGACACACCGGCTGAGGCAATCACATGATACTCGTGGCCGGCAAAAACCGCATCGGAGGGTTTGGGCGCATCGGCGTTTGCTGAGTGAAGGTGCGCGAGCGCTGCTGCTGGCAGGTCAAGACTGTAGCGCTCGACGATCTTCAAGGCATCCTCCCGCGTCGTTTCATCGGTCACAGTGGGGCCGGAAGCCACGAAGGCGGGATTGTCGCCGGGAATGTCCGAGACGATCAGCGAATAGACACGCGCCGGGTGAGCCGCCGCAGCCAGACGCCCACCCTTTATGGTTGACAGATGCTTACGCACAGCATTCATCGCCGCGATTGGCGCACCGGATGCAAGGAGCATCTTGTTGACGGTGATTTCATCCTCAAGCGTCATGCCTTGCGGCGGAGACGGCAACAGCGCAGAACCGCCACCGGAGATCAACGCGACGACAAGATCGTCTTCTGTCAGCCCCGACACTATTTCAAGCAGGCGCTTGGAAGCCACCAATCCTGCAGCGTCCGGAACCGGGTGCGACGCTTCGATGATCTCGATATGTTTGCAAGGCGCACCGAATCCATAGCGTGTGACGACAAGTCCTTCGAGCGGAGTATCTCCATGTTTCGCGGCCCACGCTTTCTCGAAAGCGCTGGTCATTTGCGCCGAGCCTTTGCCTGCGCCAATGACGATGGTCCGTCCTTTTGGCTTCGGTGGAAGATGCGCTGCAATGGTCCGCTCCGGATCCGCCGCTTCGACTGCAGCCTGAAACAGCTTCGTGAAAAATTCCTTATCCTGCATCGGTCTCAAACTTCCATATCAAAAACAAAAACACCGTCAGTGCCACCTGCGGTCGAAGCAACGATCCGCCCTGCAATTTCCTGGTGTTCCGGATGAACAAGATAGGCGTCACGCGCTGCCGCATCGGCAAAATCGAGGATAAAGCCTTCAGAAAATCGCTTGTCCATGCCCTCCTCAGGACTGACATTCGCCCCGGACGTGATGGTTAGCGCGCCCGGCAGCTTTGCGCACAAAGTTTGAAGATCGCGGTAAATGGATTGGCGGTCCAACGACGGCACGTCGCCACGAAAACGCATAAACACACAATGACGGATCATAAAAGTAACTTTCCTTGTGAGGCGTGGCGCATCCTGACGAGATTCCCGGAAATTGCGAGGGCTATTTCGAGTTGTTTCATAATTATCATTTCAAATGGGCCGGCGACTATATAGCTCAGGATAGAAGCTGTTCCACGGACAGAGCCATGGCCAGCAGCCGCCTGTCCGCACCATGTTGAGCGACAAGCATCAGTCCGCCCGGCAAAGTCAGGCCCGGCATTGGCAGACTGATCGCCGTCAGATCGAACTGATTGGCGACCTGCGTATTGCGCAGGAGCAGCGTCTCAACCTGCTTGTAAACGGCGTCGTCCCTCACCGAGACGATCGTTGGTGCGGCAATAGGTGTCGTCGGCAGGGCGAACAGATCAAAGGCGGAAATTCGTTGATCCATCTGCCGCACCAGCGCCTGCCGCTTCTGCATCAGCTGGATATAGTCGGATTCGGAAACACCAAGACGACGCAACAGCGGACGCTGGACACGCTGGTCAACGTCGAGCGTCTCATCATGCAGCCACTCAGCATGAATCCGGCTGGCTTCAATACCAGCGATAGAACCGATCGACGTCGCCTGAGCCAACGCATCGATCAGATCATCAACCGAACAATCGGCGATGATCGCTCCTGCTTTTGCGCAAACCTGCAGGCATTGTTCGAAAGCATCGGCAATCGGCTTTTCCACCTCCGCGAGCAGTTGCCCTCGCGGCACACCTATCCGCAGTCCATTCAGGAAAATCGCCTCAGGGACCGGGATCGTCTCCCCGGCCATAACAGCATCGGCGATCGCGCAATCGGTAGCCGACCGCGCCAATGGCCCGATGGAATCGAGACTTGGCGACAGCGGAAAAGCACCTTGCAGCGGCACACGCTTGGCTGTCGGTTTGAATCCAACGACTCCATTCAGCGCTGCGGGAATACGAACCGACCCTCCCGTATCCGAGCCTATGGAGATTTCGCTGGTATCCTCCACCACCGATATGCCTGCACCAGTGGACGATCCGCCTGCGACGCGATCCGGATCGACGGCATTCGGCGCTATCGGATAGTGCGGGTTCAGACCGACAGCAGTGAAGGCAAATTCGGTCATGATCGTCTTGCCGATGATCACCGCCCCGGCAGCACGTAGTCTTTCAACAATGAGAGCGTCGGCAATTGCCGGATTGGCGGTACGCCGGATGATTGAACCGGCCAGGGTCGGTTCACCGGCGACGTCGAAGAGATCCTTGATCGACACAATCCGCCCGTCGAGCGGTCCAAGACGCGCGCCCTCGCGCCGACGCCGATCGGCAGCATCAGCCTCGCGGCGGGCGGTTTCGGGATAGAGCTTGACGAAGACGCGCTCATCTTTGTCGCGTGCCGTCAGACGCGCCAGTCTTTCCTCAAGCCCGTCTCGAGTGGTAGTTACCGGCTGTGACAATGGTTTATCCTGAACAGACAGAAGGATCGTGCTCTTCCTTGTATAGCCGCAAGTATCTGTCAATGAAAAGCCCCGCATCGACAGCTGACAGCGAGCGCTCATATCGGCCCTATACCGCTATGCACCATAAGCAATGCTGCTCTGCAACATTTGCAGTTTTAAATCGATACAAATCGAAGCATAGTTATTTCCAGGGAGGGCAATAAAAGGGGTAAGACCAATGAGCCTTCGCAACCGTATTCACAAATATCGTCAGTACCGGCAGAACCTTCACGAACTGCGTTCGTGCACCGATCGCAACCTTGCTGATCTTGGGATCGCACGCACCGACATTCGCCGTATTGCCTGGATGGCCTGCATCTAGTCAGACATTCGTGCCGTTGAATTGACAGCGCCGCAGCCCTTAGCTGCCGGCGCTGTTTTCATTAGATTCATAGACTCAGTACTCCCGGAACGCCCGTGACATGCTGTCGATAACCGGCTTGGCCAGGTATTCGAAGAATGTGCGCTCATGCGTTTGAATAAGAATATCCGCGGGCATGCCCGGTGTCGGGGTAAAGCCACGAATGCGGGCGAGTTCGTTGGCTGGGATGCTGATGCGCGCAAGATAGATGTCCTGTTTCTGCGCGCTCGTCGTATCTGCCATGGAATCGGCCGACACGTAGTCGACACGCCCATTGATGATCGGGGTCGTGCGCTGGTTTAGCCCACTTAATCGCACGTGAGCTTCCTGCCCTTCCTTTACCTCATCGATCTGCATGCGAGGAATCTGCGCTTCGATGATTAACGGGACACCTGTGGGCAGGATCTCGACGATCGGTTTGCCGGTTTCGATAACGCCGCCAGACGTGTGGTAATATAGTCGGATCACCGTTCCGGATACGGGCGCCTTGACTACCGTGCGGTCCAAAACGCTGGCGGCTTGCCGCGTCTGTTCGCGTATCGTGTCGAGCTCGGCTTCTGCGCTTTGAATTTCATCGAGCGCCGCCTGCTTCCTTGGTCTGGATCATTTCCTTTTGAAATTTCTCGATCTGGGCGTTGACTTCCATGATCTCGGCATCAAGCCGCGCCATGGTGCCTATTCCATCCGCGACGGCACGCTCGAGCACGCTCACCTCCGAGCGGGCCATCAGACCCTTTTTGAACAGCGAATATTTTGCCTTGCACTCATTTTTCAGGAGGTCGACCTGAGTCTTGGTGGCATCAATCTGGGCGTTGCGCCCAATTCGGCGAAACTCAAGCGCCGAAATGTTTCTCTCCATCATTTCCAGTTCGTTGGCGCCGATGCCGATGGATCGCCATTGTTACCTGGGTGCCAGTTATATTGATTGTTTTTGTTTCCACTCATGATTATTTTTCCGATTTTTGATCGGAGCGAGCAAAACCTCTATGCATTTCAGACGAGGTTACGATGCCTGCTCCATATGCTTTCAGGTTCAAGCAAACAAAAGCCGTCGATGCAGGATTTTGCGATAGAAAAAATACTTCATATCGAGATACGGTACTTATGTTTACTGATTGATACTCGTATTATCCCGAACAGATACTATAAAATCCAAGCCAGCGGACGTTATGCCGCGAAGGCTCCAATCGAAAGCTACCAATTTTGCTTAGACCCCCTGGCTGCGTCCCACTGCGCGAGTTGCCCCTCTGCCTAGTCCTTAAGTTATGAGCGTCTACGGTCGTTTTTTCTAAGCACGGTGCCCAAAATGGGGGCAAGGGAGCGGCAACTACGAGTTCTACATAATTAATATTGGGGAGGCCAAGATCCGGACAACCACTGTCTTTGCACGCGAAATCGGTTTCAAGAGTTCGAATCAGCCCATAATTCATCCTCTGCTTATGTCACGACCGCGTCACGCGGCATTTATTAATCCTCTATTAATCAACACGGGTAGCGGGGGCTTACTGTCAGGTTGAGGCAAATGAATAAAAGAACTTATTGGACTAAGCGAAAACGCAAATAAATCCTGAAGAGAAATACTCTTCTCATCAAAGGGCGTAGGGAACTATTATGAGTGGAACAACACCTGACCATATTCATTATGCATCGAAGATTGAGGGCGACTCAAAATTCAAAAGTGGCATATTCATCTATGCCGAATCGGGAGTGGTATTTCAGGGCCTGGTTCAATCCCTGGAAAGAACATTTCCCGATATCGATGTTAACCTTTCCAGCAAATTCGTCGAATTCGAAAAGTTTGATGAAGATGTTGGTCTCGTGCTTATTCACAGCGGCTTCGTCGCCGATGTAGCCGAGTGCATTACACGTTTCAAAAAGCGCTTTCCCAGCGCCTCGATCACAATGATGATCGATGAAAACAGCGCCGGCCTACAAGAGTTGAACAGCTTGTTCGACAACCGACAGGTCCAGGGACTTCTCCCTTTCAGTCTCAAACTCGATATCTGGCTGGCCGTAATCTGGCTGCTGCTGAATGGCGGTGAGTACTATCCTTCGGCTATCATACGTTCAATCGAGAAGAACTCGGCCGGCGGTCACGCGAATGCTTTCGGCAACCAAGGAAAAAATAGTTCCGGTGTCGTCAAGCAGATCAAGACGCTGACACTCCGCGAAACTCAGATCCTGGAGCTTCTCTCGGAAGGTCTGCAGAACAAGATCATTGCGGATCGGCTGTCGCTCTCCGAACACACCGTCAAGGTTCATGTGCATAATCTTATCCGCAAGCTGCGGGTTCACAATCGCACCCAAGCTGCAGCGGTATACCGGAACAGCATGGACCAGGAGGCGTACCAGCCCCCTTTTAAAGCGTACGGTACGGGGATGGGTCGCGTGGACGGCTCGCTTGAGATGGCCCGGGCCGTATAAGTCAGAAAACGTCTCGCATTAATGACGTTTGATGCTGGTGGGCAAACTTAACTATACGTGGACGAACACCGAAAGCTTGTTCATCTACCTTATTGCCCACCTGCTCAACACCAACAAGGGAGCTGCAACCGTATGACGCGCGAGCAGCGCCTGCGCAACGAATACAACCATTGTTATTTATTCTTTTGACGAGACAGGCAGCATTGCATCGACCCAACTGATGCGAATCGTCGACATGGACGACAATCTGAAATACGGAAAAGTCGAAGCTCTGGACGATGCCGAGATGAAGCGAATTCAAGCGACAATCGACACCGTTATCGACGTGAATAAATCGATCTGGGCATTCATAAAGCTCAAAAATATCCAGGTCTGACGCGCCAGGCGCACAAGCGCCACAAGTAATATCGTGAAACTAATCGCACGCTTCAAACGTGAAGGCTCCGTTTCTGGAGCTATAATAATTATTACTATGGTTTTGCTAGTACTGTTAATCAATTTTAATTATTGACGAAAAGTCAATATACTATAACTTATTTGTCAAAAGCGAATCGAAAAAACTAGAAAACAAAGAAGAACTATAAATACAAATAAGGTATTTTTGCCTAGTGTCCGCATTTGTACTGCGTTATAACTATCGGTACTTCTTGGTGAGAAAAGGGGAACGCAGGTTATATGGCATATAACCACGATCTTGGAAGTAATGCCTTGAGTTTTCCTGGACTACCGAGGCAGATAGAGAATTGAATGGGGTCGTTGGGGGGCCCGAGTTATGCCGTATAGAAGAAAACCGCTGAACGAACAGCGGAGAAAAAACACAATGGGAACGGGCCGCCTTCTCCATGAGATGGCGTCCTTTATCCCTGCGATTGCCGGGCTCACCGTCCAGTTCCCGGCATCGGCCAGAACTTTCCTGGCCACGCGTGGCAAAGAGTTTCTCCGTTGCGCATCCAGATCCAAGGCAGAAGGCAGTTGCCGAGCGTAGCGCCGGCCCTGCCCCAGGCCAAACGAACAGGAAAAGCAATCTCACGCAACATTTGCCAAGGGTATTCATGCGAAATCGCCTGCAGACATTCTGCCCCTCAAAGACAGTGCATTCACGCATCGTGAATGCGCTGTGGATCGAGTTTGGCGGAACCCCATGGAACATGCCGCCAGATTGGGAGCCCGAGCGTGCGTGGGCGCGACAGCTTGACCTGACGCTGATTCCCAATCTCGGCCCGATGTCCGTCGCAATTCTCGATCAATGGCTTGCCGCCGACGATGATGATGACGAAAGCGACGATGACACCGAACGGTCGGGGGGCGCAGAATAACACTCTGCTAGAAATTTTGAGCAAGGTACCAACAAAGAAAAACGCGCCCTGGAGGGGGCGCGCAATGCGTGGCTTTCACCTGTCGTTTTCTGAACTTTATTTTGTAACTAAACCCCCAACTTGACCAGTGCTACGCCGAAATTCTGAGTTTACTGTTTATATAATATTTAGAATTCCGGCGTAGGTCCCCCACTGACTGCCCGCTTGCTCCCACACGCTTGAATGCTTTTTTGTTTTGTTTTCATGCGTTAAACTTGCGACCATGGGATGAGATTATGTTTCACAGCGTTACGCAAGCGTGACTCAAATGCCTTTTTTGGGTGTTTTTTCAAGAAGTCCGGTAATTAATTGGGGTTAGGCGCAATCAGGACGAAATAATCAATAGGTTCAAACCCGAAGCTTGCTCCATTGCGTGGTTTCGTTGAATTGCCATCCGACGAAATCAGGCCGCAGCTCTCTGACCGGGGTAGCGCTTTTACGCTCCAGAAGAACGTCGAGCAGCATCGAGGCGTCTTCACGCTTGATATTGCGGATATGTGGTTTCAATCGTTCAGCCGCGCGGTCAATCTCGGACGAGACAACCTCGAATACACGCCGCCAGGTCCGTTCTTTGAAAAATACGGCATCGGCGCGCGCGCGAACGAGAGTGTATTCCCCGGCGGTGATTGTTCCGGCGGCGAGCGCCGCATCGAGCGTTGCGTCGATGGTCACCATGGCTTCGCTGAAGGCGACATAGCCGAAGTCGGCGGGCGCATGAACCTGCGCGACGGCGGCATCATCTTCCAGGCCGCCAAAGGCATAGCGCTCGAACACTTCGCCGATGCCGATCATGCCAAACGGATGGCACTCGGCGGCGCGTAGGGCGCCCATGCTGGCCGCGCCGTAAACAGTGGCTCCGCGTGACAGCGCGTAGAGAATTTCCTTGTGCCAGACCGCGGCAACATCTTCGAACCGCCCGTCGACCAGTGCGATGACGCGGAAGCCCTGATCTACCGCATGGGTGATATCACCACATTTGGCGGGGCCGCGGCAGGTCAACCCATATTCCGGCAGCACGCGGTCTTCACCGCCTCGCACAGGTACAAATTCAGTTCCAGAAAGGCTTGGGCCCGCAAACAGGATCTTCATCGCCCTCTCCTATTGCCGAAGCATGGCGTTGAGCGCACGCCCGCCAAAGCGATGCTTGCGGATACCGGCCGGGCTTTCCAGCTCGTTGACCAAAACACGGCAGACTGACATCCCGTAATCCTCGCCGCCCATTGGAACGACAACGACGCTGCCGATACCGCGCCGGCGCAAGGGTTCGAGATAAGTTTCGAGGCTGGCTCGATCCGCAGGTTCCGGCTCGTCAAACCGCCAATGGTCGGCCGGTTCGGCGTGGATGTAGACGCCGAGATCCGGCGCAAGGCGCTGCGCATATTCGGAGGGGTCGAAATCATCGCGTGCACCGGAAATATTGGTGATTCGTGTCTGGGCTGCCTCGGTTATAGCCCGCATAGCTGCAACGCACGGCGACAAATGGCAACCGTAACCAGCGGCGAGATCGAAATGCAGATAAGTGCCATGCTGTGTCGCCGGGCTGATCGTCGCCATGAAAACGGGCAGTCCGATATCCGACGTCACGTTGAACAGCCGCAAGACGAAGTTTGCCGCAGCGATCCGCTCGGCCAGCCAGTCAATGCCGCTATCGCCGAAAACCGCCGGATCGACGCAATGCGCCTGCACACCGGCGTCGCGTTGAAAGCGCCATAACTCAGTCGCATCGCGTTCGACACGCTCGCACAATCCATGAATAACCGCTTCCAACAGGCAATTGCCCGAGGCAAGGCCATCGGTTGACTGGCAATAATGCCAGGACTGCCGTGCCGAGGTGAAATCGAGCGAAACGAGTTCGCGCGGCACAAAAACCGGCTTTTGTTTCAAAAGGTCGAAGCCTTCGAGCCAATAATCGTTCTCATCGGCTCCGGCCTCGTCCGCGCCACGCATCAGCAGCATGCGCCCGTCAAATACATCGTGGCCGGCGTCGCGCAGCTCGCGGCGACTGGCGGCAAAAGAAGCGAGTGGAATATCTTCGGCAATGGCGATTTCGGCGGCCTCCATCACAGCGGAAGCGCGGGCATGGGCGGCGCTGATGCCTTTGCCCTGGCTGACAGCCAATGTCCGGCTGTTGGGGCGCACGGCCATCCACACGGGAATGCCGATCCGGTCGAGGCCGGTCACCTCGGCCATCCGGACGATGCCCAAACGAGGAAAGTGCGGCCGCAACCGGCCAACGGTTTCGTCCGCATCGATCAGTCTTGTCGATGACAATTCTCCCGGGCGGAAAGCAGAACGAAGGTTCGCTTCGTCTGCCGCCAGCCGGTCGAGAACCGGAATCTCGGCCAATGGTTTCATTGCCACTCCATCAGGCCGCAAAGCACGCATTTATTGCAAACTATCCAAATGCTGGATAACGCGCTTGCAACTGTGTTTAGTTTATTGCCGCGGGCCCAGCGGAATGCGCCCGTTCCGACGGATTGCTGCGGTACCCACTGGCCACAACCGGACCAGCGGAATGCGCACGCTCCGATGGATTGCTACGATACGCGCTGTCCACAACCGGACCGGCGGAATGCGCACGCTCCGACGGATTGCTGCGGTACACGCTGTCCACAACCGGACCGGCAGAATGCGCACGCTCCGATGGATCGCTGCGATACCCAGTGGCCACAACCGGACCGGCAGAATGCGCGCGCTCCGATGGATTGCTGCGATACCCAGTGGCCACAACCGGACTGCTCGAGTGAGCACGATCAGATGTTTCATCCCGTGCGTTCACTGTTACGACGATATCTGCTTCTTTCGACGCAGGGCCAAAGAAATGCGCACGGTCCGACGGATCATTCCGCCTGCCCGCCGTCATTACCATACCGCTAGAATGAGCGCGACCAGTAGCGTCACTCCGGCTTGCATCGGCAGCAAAGATATTTCCGGGTCGATTGGCAATCGAATCAATGAATTCACTGCCAGCCAGTCCGGAAGAGGCGATTAAATCACGATCGAGAGGCTCGATCGTTTGAGTTTCAGAGTCAACGAGCCAAAGCGTGTTCGTTTCTGGATCATTCATGATGTAAAACGTTGCCATGCGAATAACCTTTCTATGAAGGAGAGCCCACATGGCGAACGTATGACGATTCTATTTTAGATCAAGAAGAAGTATGAAAACGACCCCTTTTTCTGCAAATTTAACTTACTTGTTAACTGGGGTTGGATCAACAATATGCGATTTCGTTGCGCTATCGGATCTGTTATTGGTTGCAATCGCAACATCCACACCTTTTATGGTCGTTAATCCTTGCTGTCTTGCGGTCTCAATGACCTTGATCAAACCAGCGTCGCCCGCCCCGGCCGCCGGCGCAACTGTTCCATTTTCCACGTCAACCAGCCAAAGCTCAGCCTGCCCGGCTTCGCCGAGGATAAAATATTTCGCCATAGTATGGTCCCTTTACTTGAAGTTCGAATGTTGCTGATTATTGAAAACCTGCTTCCCGGAGCGAGTCTTCGTATTTCTGACGCTGTTCCGGGACCCTCAGGCACATGCCCTTAATCCAGTCATCAATTCTAAAGTTTGGATTGTCCTCTAGTGCTTGATCTCTGCATTCAAACGCTTTCTCTTTTTCGCCAAGCATGGCCCAGCAGGCTGCCATAGGACGCGCAGCAACGCGCGGGTTCTGCATGCGCTGTATAAAGTCGATTGCCTCAGAATACCGATCGAGGTCGTGAAGTGTGCCCGCGCCTACCCAATAATAGTAGTCAGGGGCTAACGGATTCAAAGCGATGGCCTGCTCAATCTTCTCAAATGAAAGCTCGAGATAGCCGTAGTGGTTAAGTGCATCAGCATAGTCGGCAAGGAGATCGGCATGCTGCGGATTAATGGACTCGCCTTGGTCGAAATATTCGAGACTGTCATCGAATTTACCAAGATACATGCTGATGGTGCCAAGTTCGCGCAGAGGCCGTTCATCATCCGGGTCGGCTGGTGCGGCACGCTTGGCGATCTGCTCACCCTCAAGCAGGATATCCTTCTCGCTTCGAGCACGCATCAACCATTCCTTTTGCATCGTGCGCGCGATACCACTCAGGGCGGGCACGAAATCTGGCGAAGCCGTCAGGGCATTCTTGAACGCCTGGCGCGATTGATGCAATTTTGGAAGGTCGAACTTGTCTATTTCCCTCTTGCCGATGAGATACCAGTAGTAAGCATTCGGATCCTGGTAAAGCTTGTTGTAGCGGTCGAGTTCAGATTTCTCGATGACCGAAACGACGGAGAGTATGATGCGGATCGACAGCTGGCGATATTGCTGCTCGGGGAGGACATAATCGAACTTCTGCTTTTCGGCCCAGACGATTTCCTGCGTAGCAACATCCACCAATTTCACCGACAGGAAACAGAAACCGTCGCGCCGCACGATCTTGCTGTCGACGGCATAGTTGACTCCGAATTGCGCATTCAGCCCTTCGAAACTGTCAATAGGAGATTCGGAGACGACCCTCTTCGAGGTATAGGGCGCGACAACCGAGAGTGTACGCAGGCGGCAAAGCCCGATGGTGATATCGTCTACCAGCGAGGCTGCAAGCTGCTCCATCGGATCCGCTGCATTGTGCGGCATATAAAGGACCATGACTCGCGGCAGGCCAGCCCTTTTGTTCTGCTCGATCTGGGTCGTCGCCAGGATCGATTGCGGGGTCTGGATTTCCACACCATTACCGACGAGCGGAGCAGTCGGCTGCGGCAGGATAAGGGTTCGCGTTGTCGCTGGTGAAAGCTTGGGTAGCAGTTTCTGGTAGAGCTCGATCGTTTCTTCTTCCGGATCGACATCGAGGTCGTCACGGAGCTTCTTGGCGCATTCGCGGAATGTGCGTTCGACCTTGGCTATCAGACCTAGTTGCGATGCCGTTTGCATCAAAGTGCGATAGCCGACCTCCTGATAGGGATCGATCTCGATCAGCTTGCGGGCGCATTGGCGTTTTTCATCGATGCTGACCCCAACCGGCTGGTTGACCATCCTCAAGAGTGTCGTGATCAGATCATCACGCAGCTTGACGCGCTGGACATCCAGCCATTCATCGAAATCGGAGTTCTGCGGTTCGTTGTGTGCGAGCAGGTCGCCTGAATAAAGACCGGCAAGGCTAAGGACAGATTCTATGTCACCCAACTGCGCAAACTCCAGATATTCAAGGAGATCGATGCTGAGCAGGTCAGCCCTCACCTGCGACAGGTTAAGATAGACATATGTGGCGTCGCCCTGAACAAGGTTGAGGCCGTACTGTTCCTGAAATTTGCGGATGCGCGCCAGGCTCTGGCGCAAATTCATGGAAGCATGGGCCTGATCCGTATCGGACCAGAAAACTTGAGAAAGCTTTCCGCGGGAAACAGAATGATTGGGACTCTCGAGAAGCAAATAGACGATTATGCGAAGAAAATTCGCAGGTACGCGCGGGACGAGTTGCCCGCCCAGACTAACAGTTGCCTCTCCAAAAACCGCCAGCTTCATTCCGCCTAAACCCCGGATTTTATTTGATTTTCTGTATACGTAGCCCTGTCAATCGATTAATGCCGTTCTGTCTTGCCATTAACTCTACTATAGCTTCAAATAGTTCACTAGAGGGAGTATTAGCATAAAGTCTAATAACTATGGATTAAGGCATTCCTCATGGCAAGCGCAATGACCCGATAAAGCGCTGAAACTCGAGACTTTGCCGTCAATTTCCTTCCTCACGCGGCCATGGCTGCGGTCATTCCAAAGAGAATTGATTAGTAAATAATAAATTCGATTGAGTCACTAAAATACTACAGATCACAATATTCAAAAAGCTATACACAAGAGAAATTCACGTGGAGAAATATAAGAGAATGGAAGCACTGTCATGCAATAGTCATGATGGCTGCTGATCCATTTCCAATGGGGCTTTAGAACGCGCGCTTGATTTCGAATATGGCTTTGGCGATGGCGATGTCGGCTTCCGAACCGGCGCTCTCAGCTGTCGCCTGGACCAGTTGTTCGCCAAGTTCGGACAAAGCGAGGGAAACCTCATACCTGTCCCAACCGGCGGTCAACGCGTCATCCACCAATTCCTCAAATGCTGCCCGGAGGGCGCTCTTGCATTCGTTGGTTCTGTTCGATTGATCATCGAATCTATGTGGCTGGAATAGCGTCATGCTATGATCTTACATCTGGTATGAGACCGTACAAGCCGCCAATTTGAGGTAGAAGGCCTGCATTAGAGGTAGTTGGACTGACCGTTGGGTCAGGTCGTGTGGACAGATAGCGATTGGGCGTGGCGCGAGCCGGATTTCTGAGTTGGCAAGGCGAAAAGACCGCTGTGGTGTCTCCCACCACAAGGGCTTTTCAACAAAGCCAGGGCGGAAATCCGCCGCGTCCCAAAGGGATATGGCCAAAATCACCCATTTCGGCGTCGCAAGCCCTCGACGGAGAACAACTCCGCCTTCGGGCTCGCTCCTGGAACTGGGCGATTTTTGCTCATACCACGCTCCAATCGATAACTGTCCACACGACCTAGTGCACAACTGTCGTGTCGAAGGGTTTCATTCCATGATGGTTCATGCTGTTGCGATAGATCGCCGTCGCTTGCGTGCGGTTGTGCGCGCGCAACTTGCGGATCAGATTATGCACATGAACCTTGACCGTGTGGATGGAGAGCGTCAGGCGGTCTGCAATGATCTTGTTCTGCAGGCCTTCCGATAAAAGCTGCAGGATCTCGTGTTCACGCAATGTCAGCGTTTTGACGGGCCATGCCCGGTTGGAAGCATTATCTGGCTGATTGTAGAGCTGCGGTACCTTACCAGACGCGCTGGGTGACTTTTCCATCGAACGGATGATGGTGGAGGGATAGTAATCGCCCCCATTAAGCAGTAGCCAGACGACCGCAAGCCAAACATCAAGTTTCAAGCTGAAGGGCAGAAGCCCCTGGATTGTCTTGCTGTCAAAAAGACCGGTGAGTTCCTGTGTGGAAGGACTGTTCTCATCGATCATCAGCGTAACGGATGCATTCGGGAAACGCATTTTGCAACGGGCAATGCAGTCGACCACGTCGGAAGCAAAGTCGGCGTGAAGCAGCACGAGGCCTACATTGGGATCGGGTGTGCCCGTGTCCCCAACGTTATTCGAGAGGCTGACCTGAATATCAGGAAAGGTTCTTTCGAGAGATTGCATCAACCCCTGGAAAACAACTCCCGCTTCGGCATGAATAAATATGCCGCCACGGAATTTCGATCCGCCATCAACCGGGGATCCTTGCTGAATAAGGTCAGTTCCCATACGCGCAACTGTTACACTCATGTTCATACCCTACGCCACCTGGTGAAAGAAGTATTCCCCTTGTACTTATCTTATTTCGAAAGGAGTTTCTGAAAGGCCACTTCAATTCTGTTTTATGCTGCTAATACTTGCGGATCAGCAAGGCTATGTAACCAAACGTGACGCGACCGTGACACGGAGTAACGATGGTGGCCTATCAGTACCCAATTTACCCAGAATAGCCCTTTATACGCGCGATTCTATTAGTCCAAAGGGACACAGCGGGGCTCATCCTTCAGGAGGAACTGCTTCTCACTTCTCCTAAATGGTGCCGCGTGAATGGCAGCGGTATTCTCCATGAAAAGCATTCCGTACGGCCGTGACGAGGTGAAAACATCTTGCACGAGGGATGCACAATCAGCTGGAGGTGTGTCTTGTTTGTTTGGATCACCAATTGTCTCGCAGCTATGGCAGTCAGTGCCTTGCTGATCGTTGTTTTGAAGAAGGTGTCGCACGCCTGTTCTCTTGTCGATTATCCTGACAGGAGAAAATTGCATGATGGCGTCGTGCCCCTATGCGGCGGTATCGCTATATTCGCCGCCTTCGCAATGGTCATGCTCGTTCAGGGGAATGAGCCGCTACTCGCCCTGAACTTCTGGGTCGGCCTCCTCATCACAATCATTGTTGGCGTGATCGACGATCGCAATGAACTCTCGGCAACGAAGCGTCTTGCCGCGCAATTTGTTGCAGCAATTATACTGGTCAATCCTCTGTCAGGATCGACCATTGTGACCGGTATCGCACTTCCGCCTGTCCTTCTCGACATATCCTTCCTGCTCCTTACGGTCGTGGCTATTTTGTTCGTAGTTGGCCTGATCAATTCCTGGAACATGATCGATGGCATAGATGGTTTGGCGGGCGGGAGTGCGGCCGTGGCTCTTTTCTGGCTCGCTGTGGTCGCCGGATGGAAAGGCGCGGGCGAACTGGTGCTGCCGATCGTCGTGCTGTTGGCTGCAGTCAGTGGTTTCCTTGCATTCAACATGCGCAGCCCCTGGATCGCGCGCGCCAAGATATTCCTGGGAGATGCCGGCAGCACGACGCTAGGCGCTGCAATCGCCTATCTGATAATCCGCTTGTCGACCAATACCCATATTGCGTTTTCCGTACTCCTTTGGATCGTCGCAATTCCCGTGATCGATACGCTCAGCCTGATCGTCCGGCGGCTTTATGCAGGCCGCAGTCCGTTGGCGGCCGATCGCTCGCACCTTCATCATCTCTTGCTCGACAGGTCGATGTCCCCACGGACGACGACCAACATCATTCTTGCAGCTTCGGCGTTCTGCGGCGGCATCGGGTGCTTCGGCATCATTATCGAAGCTTCGAACTATCTGATGACGGTGGCCTTGCTGATACCGTTAGCTGCGCATTCCGCCTTCGTGTTTTTCTCGAGCGAGGCGGGTACAGATTGGGTTCAGCAGTCGCATTCAGTGGCGGTCGCCCAGTTGAACCCGATGCCGCCTGCTCCAATACGTGCAGAAATCGTTCATACGCCTCCGCCCCCTAATGCCAACAACAACGCCGGCATGTTTTCAGACGCCGTCTAAGCTAGCCAAAAGTGTGGAGTAATCCCTTGTCAATATCCGTCCTGATCATGACCTTGAATGAAGAAGAGAGCTTGCCGGCCTGTTTGGCATCGCTGACATGGTGCGACGATATCGTCGTGCTGGATTCCTATAGTACCGACAAAACCCTCGAGATTGCCAAGGCCGCCGGCGCGCGCGTCTATCAACACAAGTATGAGACTGAAACAAAACAGCGCATGTATGGACTGAAGGAAATCGAATTCAAGCACAAATGGGTCTACATGCCCGACGCTGACGAGATCACTCCCGAGGACCTACGCGACGAAATGCTGGCAATCGCTGCCGATCCGGACAGGCCCGAAGCAATGTTCAGCGCTCGCTACAAAAACATGTTCATGGGTCGCTGGATCAAGCATAGCAGCCTTTATCCCACGTGGATTACGCGCCTCGCCCGACCGGAACGTATCCAGTATGAGCGCGAATGTCATTCGCGTCCCGTTGGCGATGGTCCGACCGGGCGTCTGCAATCGCATTTCGTTCACTACAGCTTCAACAAGGGAATGACCGCCTGGTTCGACAAGCATAACCGCTATTCGGGTTTCGAGGCACGCGAGTCCCTGCAGATCCTGCGCAGCAAGAAAATTCCCTGGACCTCTTTCTTGAGTGCCACGCCAGAAGCCAGACGGCGGGCGCTCAAGGAGTTCTCGTACCGCCTGCCATTTCGTCCCGCTGCCAGATTTGCCTATATGTACTTTCTCCGCGGCGGTTTCCTCGACGGCTGGCAGGGCTATCACTATTGCCGGCTCATCGCGTCATATGAATACATGATCGTTATCAAGATGAGAGAATTGCAGCGGCGAGAGCTCGGCCTTTCCGTATGACACGCACCCAAACCCACCCTGGATTGAGCATTCGGCAACGGCGCGCTCGCAAGCGATCGCGCAAGTGGTTCTTCGCTGGCCTTGGTCTCGCCGCGGTACTGGCGTTATCCGCCGCCCCCTTGGCGCTTTTCCTGGCCGACCCGCTCCTGACAATTCGGGATCCAATCGGCAAAGCCGACGTGATCGTCGTTCTTGGCGGAGATGGTCCCTCACGGGCCACCAGAGCCGCAGGCTTGTGGCAGACGGGTGTCGCGCCAAGGGTCTTGGTCAGCGGCGACGGCGATTGTTACTGGATACGCGAAGCAATGGTCGACCAAGGGGTCGACAGAAGTGCCATTTCCGTCGAGTGCCAGTCGGGAACGACTTGGGAGAATGCGCTTTTTACATCACCGATCCTCAAGCAAATGAATGTACGCAGCGCCGTTCTCGTGACGAGCTGGTATCACTCGCGCCGAGCCATAGCGAGTTTTGAGGCTGCGTCCGAAGATATCCGCTGGATGTCGATTCCAGTGGAACCACGTCAGCCACTCGAGAAGATCGCATTTGGTCCCGATGGAATGCAGATCATAAAAGAGTATCCAAAGACGGTCTGGTACGCCGTTCGCCAATTTCTCGGCCTGGAATCCACCCGCATTCCGGCGCCATTCCCGTCGCGGGAGGCGAGAATATGAACTGGCTTCTGACATGGCTAATGCTGGGAACGGTGCTCATGCTACTCCTGTGGGGCATGCTGAAGCCCGAACGCATCTATCAGTTTCCTTTTCTGGTGGGCGTTATCACCTTCGCTTTTATTTTGCCGCAGATTCCGGCACTGGCGGATGATCGTTTTCTTCCGGAAGGCGGGTATGCGAAGACGATCGCTTTCACGATCCTTTGTCTTTCGATGTGCTGGTTGGGATGGTCCTCAAACGCCAGGCCCTTTGCCTTTTTTCGCTGGGATTTCGATGAAAAACGCCTGCTGATCGCGGCTTTTTTTCTTTCTCTCACAGGCGCGTATTTTTACTTCAAGCTCAGCCGGTTGCCAGGTGAGATGATGGTTGGAGTGCAGATCAGCGGCGCGCCGGTCGCGTGGCTCTTTTTTGCACGATTCATGAGTTATGGCATGGCCATCGCCGTTCTGTGTTTTGCTCGCCGTTATTCGTGGACCGCTGCGTTCATCATAGGCGTCGACCTGATATTTTATTTCGACCGGATTGTCGTTACCGGAAAGCGCGCAGAAGCAGTCGAGCTAATCATCATTTTTGCGCTGGCATTCTGGTATTATAAAGGTTGGGTCATACCGCGAACCGTCATGCTGGCGGGCGTTCTTATCGGTACGGTCCTGCTAAATAGCATGGGTGATTATCGCACGATTACCAGGGCCAATTCCGCGCCCGTGTGGCAGGACATCGCCCAAATCAATGTCGCCGCCAATTTCGATGATTTGCTGAAAAATGGTGGTCCGGAAATGCGAAACGCCATTTGGCGCCTCCATCACACAGAAGAGACGATGGACTTCGACTACGGCAAGTTCCACTGGAACAGGCTGGTCTTCAATTATGTACCAGCCCAGTTGGTCGGAGCGAAGTTCAAAGAATCACTCATGATGAAAATGCCTGTCGCAGCACGTGATTACGATCCGCTGACCGGCACGACGGAAACGGGCATGGCCGATGCGTTCCAGTCCTTCTGGTATTTTGGCGCCCTGAAATTTCTTCTCCTCGCCTATCTGATGAGCCGCTTGTGGGCCTCGGCAAAGAGCGGAGAGATGTCGGCTCAACTCGTATACATATTTTCGATCGTGCCCGCCATTCATGCCATATCACACCAGACTGACTGGGTTCTGACTGTCTGGGTTCACATGCTGATATTCTTGCTGCCGACATTGGTGTGGTGCCGGAGTCGTTCGCCAGATCTCCATCCGTATTATTCGAGCGAAATGTCGCTTCCTGCCAATTTTGGCGTGGCAACAGCTCGATAAGGAAAGTCATATCATGCGATCACGCTACAGCGATCCAACATTCGACAGCACGGCGCAGCCCCTGCCGCGCTTGGGCGGTGCCACGTTTGCATTTCGCTTCCGGCTGATGAGACTATTCTGGACGATCTGCTGGATATTGCTTGCAGCCTGGACGCCATCATTTTTATATCCCTGGAGAAGCTGGCTCCTCCGGCGGTTTGGCGCGCGCATTCATTCGACCGCAATCGTGCGCAGCAGCGTGAAGATATGGTGGCCTGGAAACCTAACCATGGGACAGCACGCTTCCATGGGACCGGGTGTTATCTGTTACAACGTCGCGGAAATCACGCTTGAGGACTTTGCCATCGTGTCACAGCGTTCTCATCTGTGCACGGGCACCCACGACGTCAATGATCCAGGATTTCCGTTGAAGAGCAGGCCCATCTCAATTGGATCCAATGCCTGGATCGCAGCCGAAGCGTTTGTGGGACCCGGGGTCATCGTTGGCGAGGGAGCGGTGCTCGGTGCCAGGGGAGTTGCCTTCAGCAAGCTCGATCCATGGACAATTTACGTTGGAAATCCGGCAAAAGCTGTCAAAGGGCGCAACCGGGATGCTGCAGCTCAGTGATCCGTAGCAGCCACAAGTCTACCTGTGCTAGATAGAGTCTTTGGATTGTGATTGGGAGTATATCCCTGGATCGTCAATTCGGCGATGCGCGGCCATGTGTAATTCTCGCGCACAAGCCGTTGACCATTCTGCCCCATGGTCGACGCCATTGCCGGATTGTCCAAGACACCTGCGAGCGCGGAAGCAACATCGGCCGGATCAAGTGGAACCACCAAGCCGGCATTTGCCATTCCAACCTCTGGAAAGTGACACGCATCGCTAATTACTACTGGCAGGCCGCAAGCCAGAGCCTCGGTAATAGCGACGCTGAAACCTTCTTGGCGGCTCGGAAGACAAAAGCAGCTGGCATCGACCAATGCGCGCAGTTTGTCTCCGCCATAGATGGGGCCGATCAAATGAACCCGATCCGCGATATGCAGTCGATCGATCTGGGATACGAAACCTTCCCGGGCTCCGCCATCAGGACCTGCCACAACAAGGTCGACGTCTGGATGCGATGTGGCGATGATTTTGAAAGCGTCCGCGAGGATGTCTAACCCCTTCTTGGTATGCAGCCGTGACAGAAAGAGAATGACACGTTTCTCACGTGCGAGAGAAAGCCGGTTGCAAAAAAATCCTCTGTCGGGCAGATCAGCAAACTCTTCCAAGAATATGCCGTTCGGTATCGTGAGAGTCGGTGCTTTAAGGCGGAGTGGCTCAAGCAGCCGGGATTCGTCGTTGTTGAGCGTCACCAAAAATTGCGCCTGATCAAGCATCTTGCGATACCCAAGAAGCAACGCGATCCGCTTCTTCAATTGTTTTTGCTTCATGCTCCAGGCATCGAGCATACCGTGTGGCTGGACGCAGTACGGGATGCGGCTCGATCTTGCCGTATTTGCAGCACTTCTGAGAATAGGCTCCCACACGCCATGAATGTGGACGAACGACGCGCCCTTCAACACCTGGCGCAGCTGGCGGGAACCTTCGACGCACAATATCTGTTCCATCCGGTCCGGATCATCCAGCAAGTGCCAATGAACAAGCGCAACGAATGGAACGTCTTGAGCAGATTTGAATGCTCGCTTTTCAACTTCCGTGCCGCCATAGCTAATGATGTGAACGTCGTGGCCCAGTGCAGACTGGGCAGCTGCCAATCGCACACAGCCACTCTGCGGGCCTCCTTGGGCAGGATCGATCGAAGATATGACATGGACTATTTTCATGCGACACACACGGGCGCGCGCTGTTCAGTAAGACCCGATAGTGCGGAAAGCAAACGTTTGCCGTAACGTTCAACAGTGAAGTCCGCGGCGCGCGCCACGGCGCTTTCCGACATTGCCGCGCGCATCCCGACATTGTCTGCCAACGTAGTGATCGCTTTTGCTATCGCCGTGCCGTCGCGAATAGGAACAATGAAGCCATCGATCCCGTCGCGGACCACGCTGCCCGCATTTTCCGTGCAGACGACGGGGAGTCCGGCGGCAAGCGCTTCATAAACGGCAGTTGCCGATCCTTCGCAAATGGAGGGAAGAAGGAAGACATCGGCCCATTCATATTCTGCAGCCATCTCTGCACGCGGGACGATTCCCCGGAGTTCGACATGCTTCGAAAGGTGCGCCACAACACGGTCAGGAAGGCTGCTCGGACCTGCCATGCGAAAGATCGCCGATGGGCCGAGCAAACGCGCTGCCTCTGCGACATAAGGTGAACCCTTTCGAAGACCGACTTGTCCTACGGTCAACACGCGCAAAGGCCCGCCAATTCGAATAATGTCCTGAGGCGGGTATTGCGGATCTATGCCATACGGAACGACCACACATCGTTCAGCTCTTCCGCCGCGTGCAATGACGTTGCGTCGGACGAATTCCGAGGGACATATGATAATGTCCGCGAGCTCCCACTCGGCTCTCTCACGCTCTGCAAAAATCTTGGCATGTGCATTGTCAGTATGTGGTCCGGCCCAATCAGGAAAACTTTGCTGCTCGCTCCCAACCAGCTCTTCAACAACTTCACGCGGGGCAATCATCTGTTCGACTGCAGTCCACATGCCTTGCTGTTTTGCCGCAACCATTTGCTCCAGCGCATCGCCGGCAAAAGCGTAAAGGCCCGCTGCGCCATGAAAGCCGCTTGAAACCACCAAACGCGAAAATTCGGATCCGGCCCACACGGCATGTTCCGTTTCCTCGACGACGTTCGCAAGGCGAAGCCTGCGGACCGCCGAGCGGAGACCGAAACCAGGAAAGGTCGAGATCAATTCTGGTGCTACACCTTTTGGGACACGTCCAACGAGGCGTTTAACCGAAGAGGGAAGGAGGTTTTTTGGAAGACCATTGACAAGGCGCGGCCAGCTTTTGGTTGCGCAGATGTCAGTGTAAAAATGTGCGAGCTGATTTTCGGATGCAAAGATGCGGGGCACGGCGTAATGCATGCGAGCACCCAGCTGGCTAACGACAACAGTACCGCTCATTCTGCGGGCTCATAAACAGAAGATTTTGATGGAAGCCCCGTCGGCCTATCGAATCTGAGCATGACGTCCGACCAGGCAGCTACGGCGCTCTCCCGTGAAAACAGAGTCTCCAGGACACGTCTTGCGTTTTGACCGTTCTGTAAACGACGTTCGGGGGAGTTTCTCATCTCGAGGATGACATCCGCGAGTCTCCTTCCCTCGCCGATTTCCACAGCCGCGCCGCAGTCTTCAGCGGCCACCACGCGCGCTACCTCGCCGTTTGGATCGCCGACGAAGAGAGTTGGCCGGCCAGCCGCCAGGATTCCATAAAACTTGCTCGGAACGATGCAGTGTTCGAGCCGAGGCAAAAGCGACACGATATGAGCATCGGCCGCGCTCAGGCTTTCAGCGATATGTTCGGCCGGCTGAAGTGGCTTGAAAACTACATTCGTCAAATTACGATTCCGCACAACCTCTTCGACGTGGGCCCTCTGCTGGCCGCCACCAATCATTAGAAACTGAATATCGTCATGCCCACTCAAAAGCACCGCCGCTTCCAACAGTGTCGAAAAGTCGTGGGCACGACCAAAGTTGCCCGAATAGCCAACAACGAACTTGTCCTGCAAACCCCAGCTCGCCCGCAGGCTGTTGGATGCCGGTTCCACGGGATAGATCTCATCGCCGTCGGACCAATGGTGCATGACAAAAACCTGTTTCTCGGAGAAACCGCGGTCGGTGAGATAGGCTGCCATCTTGGCGGTCGGACAAACGATCATGGCCGATTTGCGCATCGACCAGTTGCGCATCGATCGGCTGACCGTCCCTGACAAGCTTTTATTCGACAGCATGCCAAGTTCCATGGCGACTTCAGGGAAAAGGTCCATGATCCAATTGACCATTCGCGCGCGACGCCAGCGAATGGGCAAGGAAGTGGTGACGGAGAGCAAGGGTGGATCGGTGCAGACTACGCAGACGTCGCCGCCCTTGAGGTTCCACAAACACCAGAGGAATGCAGAGACGTGGAAGGTGAGATAATCGATAGCCCGCCCGAGAACATTGCTCCGTCCGAACCGTGTAGCCCATAGACGGCTTACCTTAACCCCTGACACCACTTCTTCCGCTGGCAGTGTCACGTCAGGTTGATCGTGCGGTGTGCGACTAGCGATTGCCGCGACTTCAAAACCGCGGCGAGCTAATGCGAACGCCAACCCCGATACCATACGGCTGGTTGCTGATTGATCAGGTGAGAAATAGCGGTTTGCGAATACGATCTTCATTTGTGGATGCCTCAAGCTCGGGCCGTCTGTCAGACACAGATTCTTGGTCTTGATTGTCGCAGTTCGCAGTTGGCGAACAAGTTCAACAAAGGCACTACGGCTTTCCGCGACCTATCATCCTGCCTACTCCTTCTGGAGAGGTTGCGGTCGATTTCCACCCCTTTTAGAGGCCCTAGTCCGCCCGATATGCCTTGTATTCCCTAAGGTTGAGAGCCGATCTTATCCCTATTGCCGAAGTGTGCCGCGCTGTGCGCCATATATACTGAAATCCAATAACTCGCTTTCTCCGACTGCATTTCAAGAGTGTGCAATGGACCATGGTCACGGTCCACATTCGATGAGCTGTCTTCGAAAAGCGAACCATCATCCACGAAGAAGGGCGGAATGATCTCCATGGTTGAGTCGGAAAATCACCACTTCGATCTCCGGGGTAAACGAGTATGGGTAGCAGGGCACACCGGTCTTGTGGGCTCGGCGCTGACACGGCGCCTGCAGTCCGAGGGTTGTGAACTGCTTGAAGTTACCCATGATGATCTCGATCTGACGCGACAGCTTGAAACGGAAGAATGGATGGCTAGCGCGCGTCCTGATGCCATTTTCATCGCTGCGGCGAGAGTTGGCGGAATCATTGCAAATTCGACATACCCAGCCGATTTTCTCTACGACAACGCGATGATCGGCATGAATATCATGCACGCTGCCCACAGGCTTGGCGTCCAGAAATTGTTGTGGCTGGGGTCGAGTTGTATTTTCCCGAAATATGCCGAGCAGCCGATCCGGGAGAGTTCCTTGCTCACCGGCGCGCTAGAGCCAACCAACGAAGCTTACGCGGTAGCAAAGATCGCTGGACTCAAGCTTGCCGAAGCCTATGCGCGGCAATATGGACAAAATTTCCTGACCGCGATGCCGACAAGTCTCTATGGCCCTAACGACAATTTCGATCCGCAGAATTCCCATGTTCTTCCGGCCCTCATCCGCAAAATGTATGAGGCAAAAATCTCGGCAAGCCCCACAGTTGTCGTGTGGGGTACGGGGACACCGAAACGCGAATTCCTGCATGTCGATGATCTGGCCGACGCCTGCGTATTCGTTATGAAGCAGTATACTGGGCCTGAATTTATCAATATCGGGTCGGGACACGAAATCTCGATTCATGATGCCGCGATCTTGATTGCGAAGATTGTTGGATATGATGGGACCATCGTGTTCGATACATCGAAGCCGGACGGTACACCGCGAAAGCTGGTCGATCCTACACGTTTGCAGGATATGGGATGGAAGCCGAGTATCGACCTCGAGACCGGACTGACCGATCTCTATATGCGTTGGCAACAGTCGATGCTCACATCAACCAACATCGCGCCTATTGCTACGGCCGCACGTTAGATTAACGCCAGGGATTAAAAAAGCAGCCAGGTCATGACCTGGCTGCTTTTTTGTGTACAAGGACCGCTCGTGGCTTGGCTTAACCGGGCGGGTTGATGCTGTTTGCTGCCACATCCTTCGGAACTGCCAATTGGGCTCGTAGAATATCGCCCGCCTTGATCGGATCGTGTTCGGTCAACTCCGATTCCTGATACTCACCATTTACAATCCGGGCGACGGAGAAAGTCAGCCTCACAGACTGGTCGCGCGTTGTTGCGCGCTGCGCCGTCGCACCAATCTCAGCCATCGTCTGGACGATGAAGGCCAGTCGCTTTCTCAGGCGAATGAGATCCAGCTCAATGTCACGCAATTGATTGGCGGCGTCGTTTGCCCGCTGCTCGTTCAGAGCTAGCAGGCGCTGCCCGATAGCGTTTTCGTTTTGCCGGGCGCGTGCGAGAAATGAACCGAATTCAAGGGCATCGCGGCGCATGGCGGAAAGTTGCCTTTGGCTGTCCCTCAATGTCGACTGTGCCGTGAGCCCCTGAGATACAAGCTTCTCGGAAGATCCTACATTCTGTTCCAGAAGAGAAATTTCCTCGTTACGAAGCTTGGTACTTTTTTCTAGCGTATCGATCTCTTCGCGATAATTCTGTTTCTGGTCCTGGAGAGCTTTTTCCTCGCTGTGCAAGGCTGCCAGGCGCAAATCGAAAACCCGGCGCTCGGAGTCGACCACCTGCTGGCGGGCCGGCAAATCATCCGTGATGGTTTCCTTGTCCAGAACGTATTCAAACGGCTTCTCGTCGAGCTCCGCCTGGAGGCGCGCACGCCTCACGTCTTGGGCGAACACTTGCAGAGACGTGTCCGAATAGTCCTGACGCGCAGTGACCAGCTGGGTCCCTGCTGTGTCCATCTTGTCCGACGCCTCTTTCAAGCCACCGCTCAGTGCGAACAGTTCGAGCGCAATCATGCCGGGGCGAAATTCATATTTACCCGGCTTCTGGACATCGCCAATAACAAACACTGGCGCATATTCCTTCATTGCCACGGAGACTGAGAGCCCCGGAATGTGTTGAAGCAGCTTCTGGCTGATGGTGCTGCTGATTTCCGCAATGGTTTGATTTGCAACGGGGATATTGCCAAGAATGGGATATCCTATCGTTCCTTCGACGCTGACGGGAAATGTCCCTGACAGTCCAGTATCGCCATAAACGGTGATCAGGAGGACATCGCCCGATGCAACTTTATATGGCTCGTCCGCCCACGCCGCCGAAACCATTGGCGACAACAAGAGGATCGAAGAAAACGCACAAGCGGTCATCAGCTTGTTGATCCGGTGAGCAAATCCCGGGTGGCTATTTTTTTGATTGATCAACATTGTCGACCTCATGCCTTTGCGGTGGAAGAGCGGGTTTTTGCGTAGTCAGCAAGCTCCTTGACGACACGTCCGGAGACGAGTTTGGTGGGAGCAAGCGGAGCGCTCAAGGCGACCGGGCCTCGGCTTTCGTGGTCGCTGTTGAGAACGATACCGCTGACTTTCCGACCGTCGGCGCGTAGTTTCGTAACGGCGGTCACGACGTCCTCCATCCTGGCGACGTCACGGCGCACGACCAATACCGTCGTGTCGGCAAGCGACGCCGCACGTATGGCATCCGCGCTGTTGGCGATAGCTGGCGTATCAATAAGAACGATGTCGTACTGTCGCTTAAGCTCTGCGATCATTTTCGCGAATTGCTCGTGGCCCAGCAGGAATTCTGCCGGAACCTGACAGGTCTGCGTCGCCACAAAGTCGATTGCGGATTCCGCGTCGTGCTGCACCGCCGCTTCAAGTGTATGCCGGCCGCGGATCACTTCTTCCAGATAGGGACCGAATTGATCGCCGAACTCATGGGCCACCATCGGATTCCGGAAATTGGCGTCCACGACGACAGTCCGTATCCCTGTAGCTGATAGTGATCTCGCAAGACCTGCTACGATCAGCGTCTTGCCTTCCTGGTCGCCAGCAGAAGTAATAGCAATTGCCCGAGCAGCTTTCGTCGACGCCGACAGCAATAGCTGTGCCTGAAGGTCCGCGATCGCGCGGCCAAAGCCCGAATTGCCGTCGGTAACCATTCGTGCGGCTTCTTTCCGCTCCCGAACTGACAATTGGGGTATCCGGCCGATAATGGGCAGCCGCACCGCTGTTTCGAGAGCCACGCTCGATCGGATGGATTTGTCACGCAATTCCATAAGAAACGCGCCGGCCATGCCGAAACAGATGCCGCCAATTCCACCCAACGCAAGCCATGACGAAAGACGCGGACTTACCTTCGATCTTGCCGGAACAGCACGCGAAATCATACGCGCTTCGGCGGTGGCGATACCGTCCTGCTCGATCGTTTGTTTGTAACGTGTCAGGTAGCTTTCATATATCGCGCGGTTTGCCGAGGCTTCGCGATCCAGCTGATCGGCCTGGACAGTGGCTTTGTTGGCCGTCGACATGCTGTCTTGTAGCTCTTTGAGATTTGCCTCAACCGACGCTTGCTGAAGATGCGTGACATTTATCTCGTTTCGGAGGCTATCCAGAATTTGTTGAACCTCCGCACCGATCTGGCCCTTCAGCGATTCAAGCTGCGAGTTAAACTGCGGGAGCTGGACGCTTTGAGTTGCCCCGCTCTCCTTGATTTGCTGAATATTCCTCTCGATCCGGGATTGTTCCGTCCGTAGTGCCAAGATGGCCGGGGAATTGAGAATCTCCGACAAAGCCACGCCAGAGTTATTCTTTGACGCCTCGATTGCGGTTGAGAGCCGGGCTTCAGCACCTGCAAGTTTTCCCCGCAGGGTCGCGAGTTCCGCATTCAGCGCTGCAATTTGCTGCGACTGCAGCGTCATACCGTTGGCCTTCACGAGTCCTGATTGCTCGCGAAAATCGGCGGCGGCGCGTTCAGAGTGTTCGAGCGTTGCCCGCAGGCTGGTGAGTTTTCCGCCAAGCCAATCGCTGACACGGCGCGTGGCCGAGGTTTGCAAATCGATTTGATAGTTGAGGTACGCTTCACCGAACGCATTCGCGACGGCAGCAGAATATTCCGGATTATTCGCACGGTAACTGATGTAAATCGTGTACGATCTGCCGTCATTGAGAACATTAAGGTTTGACAGAAGCTCATCAATTCTTGACCGATCGGACGGCGTTTCCTCATCTGTCGCGACAAGATTCCCTTGGCCGGGCACAATGATTTTGCCGTTGGAGTCAAAACCTTGACGGTCTAGGTCGGCGAGTACCTTCTCGGCCATGGAGCGCGAGCTGATAATGTCGAGTTCCGTCCGCAAAACCGGACTTTCCTGCGGAAGCGGTGAAACGACCGATTCATTTGGAAGTGCCTGCAATTTGCGAACGTTGAGGGCCAAGATCGCTTCGGAGCTGTACTTGGCCGGGGCGGTCATATAGCCCACTATCGCCAGCCCCATGCACACAACAATGGCTGATAGAACTGTAAGCCATCTGTTCATCAGGAGCGAAAGGATTCGCGACAATGGCATTCCGCCCTGGGGAGGCAAAACTTCAGAAACGATCATGATCAATACCTCTGAAAATCAGATATCGGTTAGCTGGTAGGCCGTTCAGAATCTGGATTCATGCGGAATCATGTCGCTAATTTTGTACGCAACCTCCGTCCGATTAGTAGCACCCAGTTTCTTCATGATATTGCGAATATGGACCTTTACCGTGCTTTCGCAGAGGTTGAGCTCATAGGCGATAATCTTGTTTGCCTTGCCACGACGAAGACCCTCAGCAACGGCGGACTGCCGCGCCGTAAACGAAGTGGTGATGTGACGAAACTCGTCGCTTCGGCCGCCCAGGAGCTTACGCAAAGTTAGAACGCTACTTGCCGGAACAAACTTTCCACCGGCGATTGCCAGTTCAATTGCCTGCATGCAGATCTCGATGCCAACTGTTGTCGGGATATATCCACGAACGCCGAGTTCCAACGCCTTCAGAATAAAGGTCAGATCATCATTGTCGGCAACGACAACGACAGCTGCAGTCTGGAAAGTCGCGACAAGCTCGCTGATTTCAGCGGTTAGATTGGCATCGTCCAGCGTGCGATTGCCAGTGTTGATCAACACGGCGCGCAAATTGGATAGTTCTTTTTTAGAGGCTTGCCATTCTTCCAGGCTACCGAATGTAAATACTTTGAGGCCTATGTGATGGTTGATCAAAGCCTGAGCGAGACATTCGCGTTCCAAAGCGCGCTTGTCGACAATAGCCAAGTAATCTTCTGTACTGTATTTTTGGAATTGACGATTACCGTTGTATTTATCGTTTGATTGTTGGCTGTTATTTACAATGATCTCACGATCATATGGCTCTTGTTCATTGTTGCCCAAACGGGATGGATGAATATTCTCCATTGTATTAACCCCAATTTTTATCTTTTGTTGCGAGTTGATCTATTGAACGCACCTAAACACGTCCAGCCGCACTTCTTTTTCACGAATATTAATTTACGCTCTTTATTTGTTAGTGTCTTTAATCCTCTTATAATTCCTTCGATTGTAAAAAATTTGACGGTGTAGCCAGCTATAGCCCGATCCTATAGGCTGGATTAATTCGTCGAGGATGCTTATTAGTTCATTCCCCCCGCAGGGGCCGGCGAACTAAACATATAAAGAAAGGCTTATACTTGAGATTAGTGTCGAGCAGGGCGCTGGACGACGCGAACGCAGTGATTCGCATCGCTTTAAACACGTGATTCGTTAGATTCTGAGATGTCGTCGTGGATGGAAGAACGGGCTGCATTTTTAACGCAGGTGGAGCGACCAAGGGTTATCCTATAGTCAATGCCAATTTGCGATTTGTGAAGGCTTCGGCGAAACGCTCTTCAGCACGGCATTCCATGCCCCGTAGGCGGGCCAAGCCTTTGAAAGTCAATTCATCGAACCAGTCTTTCGAGCGCTGCGTCCCGAAGTGCTCCAGAAGAAGTTCGGTTTTCCGGTCCATGATTTTGGACGGCAAGGGCATATATGTGTTGTGCTGCATGAGATCCCCGTCCCATTTTGGAATTTCATATTCGAGCACAAAATGATTGCGGAACACATTGGTTGTCAGACGGTTCACTTCCCTGTGATCTTGGTGCGAGTCGTCGCGCGTATGCGTGAAAATCACGTCGGGCGAGACGCGTTCGCGTACAGCATTGAGCCATTGTTTGATCTCACGGGACTGGCTGGGGAAATAACTGTCTTCAAACTCGGCAAGTTCGATATTGCTCTTGGCAGCGCCTTCAAGAAAAGCAACAGCTGAAGCATTTGCTTCACCCGCACGGATCCCGGGTGCGCTTAGCACACACCAGTGGACGTCAAGCAGAACACCATCGGCAATAAGACGCAGGATCGTCCCCCCTGCACCTATTTCGATATCGTCCGAATGCGCTCCCAGGCAAAGGACAGAAAGACGCTCTCCGCGTCTCGCCAAAGGCAATTGCTTCATAACGCCTTGACCAAACGGATGTTGGAGCCGTCTTTCAGTGCGCCATGAGCTGTCCAAGGCATTTCACCGCGCTCAACCATTTCCTGGAGAGCCTGCCAATCGCGCAGCGTATCCATTGAACGCCAGAAACCTTCGTGCTTGTAGGCCATCAGCATGTCATCTGCGATGAGCCGGCTGAAGGGTTCGAGTACGAGTTCCTCGGATTCCCGCATGTAATCGAATATCTCGCCACGGAAAAGGAAGTAACCACCATTTATCCAGATGTCGGAACGGTCAGAGGAGCGGAACTCGCGCACACGTCCGTCTTCGGCTATGTCCGCCAGATGATAGGTAAGCGGTGGGCGAACGGCGAGGAAGCATGCGATTTTTCCGCTGGCTTCAAACTTTTCTATCATGTCGTCCAGATCGACATTGCTCAGGCCGTCACTATAGTTGGCGAGAAATATCTTTTCGTTTCTGACTTGATTGCGCACCGCCCAGAGGCGCTCGCCGATGTTGCGCCAGATACCCGTGTCGATCAGAGAAATACGCCAATCTTTTTGCGACTCTCCCAACACCTCTACGTTGCCATCACCCGTGACCACACAGTCCGAGAACGTCTGCGGGCGGCAATTGAGGAAAAAGTCCTTGACTACGTTGGCTTTGTAGCCAAGGCAAAGGATGAAATCATCATGTCCGTAGTCGGCATAGTACTGCATGACGTGCCGCAGGATCGGCTGAGAGCCAAGCGGGATCATGGGTTTTGGAACGTTTTCCGAATATTCGCGAATGCGGGTGCCCATACCACCACAGAACAGAACAACTTTCATGGCTTGAGCTCCTTCGGGTCGATTACGGCGACACCTGGAATAGGAACAACAAATTTTGCGCCCCATTCCTGGACGTGCCGCATCTGTGCAACGATCTCGTCCTTGAGATTCCAGGGCAGGATCAGGATGTAGTCTGGTTTCACCAGGTCGATGGCTTCAACGGGTTCGATCGGAATATGCATGCCTGGTGTATAGCGGCCGTGCTTGTAGGGATTCCGGTCTACGGTGAAATCGAGGAAATCGGTTCCGATACCGCAATAGTTGAGCAGCGTATTGCCTTTACCGGGTGCGCCATATCCACAGATGGTCTTGCCGGCCTTTTTTGCTTCAATCAGGAACGATAGAAGCTCACGCTTTACCTGGCGGGCATTCTCTACGAACGAGGTGTATATCTCGATCCTGTCGAGGCCTGCATCGATCTCATTTTTCACAACTCGGGCCACACTTGGCTGAGTCGGACGCTCACTAGCCGCATGCGCGAGGTGAACGCGCAACGAGCCACCATGCGTACCGAGTTCTTCTACATCGATGACTTTCAACTCGTGCCGTTCGGCCATGAGTTCAATTGTGAGAAGTGAGAAATACGAAAAGTGCTCGTGATAGATCGTGTCGAACTGGTTTTCGGCGATCAGTTTCTCGATATGAGGAAACTCCAGGGTGATAACACCTTCGGGCTTCAACAGGATTTTCATGCCGGCGACGAAATCGTTGAGGTCCGGAACCTGCGCCAAGACGTTATTGCCGGCGATGAGGTCTGCACGCAGTCCTTCATTCACTAGCGTCTGAGCATATTTTTCACCGAAAAACTCCACACGAGTCGGAATACCCTTCTCAATAGCGACCTTGGCAACATTGGCCGCCGGCTCGACGCCGAGCACGGGAATGTTCAACGGAAGGAAGTGCTGAAGCAGGTAACCGTCGTTGCTGGCGAGCTCGACGACAAGGCTATCGCGACCAAGCTGGAGTTGCTCTGCCATCTGATGGCAGTATTTCTTCGCATGCGCGACCCAGCTGGTGGAATAGGAAGAGAAATACGCGTACTCTTCAAAAATGGCCTGTGGGCTGACATATTCGCTTAATTGCACCAGCAGGCACTCTTCGCAAACATAAGCGTGGAGCGGATAGTATGCTTCCATAGAATCGATCAGTTCGCGCGGAACAAAGCTCTCACAGGGAGGCGACATTCCGAGATCAATGAAAGTGTACTTCAAACCGGTGCCGCACAGGCGACAGGAATGTTTTTTGTCGCTTGGGCGGTTCGCCAATAAGAGAGTACTGGTTTGAATATTCATACCTTGGCTCCTGATCACCACGTGTGTTCCCCTGTCCGCATGAGATTCTCGGGACAAGCGGCATCCTCAGGCTATGAAGTTACGGCCTTCAACACGCGCGGGCGATATGACAATGCGATCAGTGGGCTCATCCGAACGGTGGAACGTCTCCATATGGTGTCCGTCAAACGGAGTGTGACCCTTGATGCTCCGCAAGCGTTCAATCCACGTGGCAGGAACATCGGCGATGGCTGGCCTACCTCTTATTGTGACTTTCGCGTGTACGCGGAGTTTGACAAAATTGGTGGTTCAGAAATGGTTGAAATGAGGCAGACAGAATGAGATTTACCGAGACAGAACTTAGCGGTGCGTGGCTAGTCGAGACGGTTCCGATCTCGGATGCACGCGGATCGTTCGCCCGAACGTTTTGCGTAGACGAGTTCAGAGAACATGGACTCGAAACAACATTTGTTCAGCACAGCATGTCGCATTCGGTAACCAAACATACTTTGCGAGGTATGCACTTTCAGACGGCACCGCACGCCGAGTTGAAGGTGGTTTCCTGCATAAGGGGCGCAATACTGGACGTGATCATCGATCTTCGCCCTCACTCGCCTCAGTACCGGCGCTGGACTGCCTACGAACTTTCCGACAGCAATTGCCGCCAGCTCTATATCCCGAAGGGATTTGCGCACGGTTTCCAGACGCTGCGCGACGACGCGACTGTCTCCTATCTCATATCGGAGTTTTATAATCCGCAGGCCTCGACGGGCGTAAGGTGGAACGATCCGGCATTTGCAATCGACTGGCCAGCGAAGCCAACCGTCCTGTCTGACAAAGATCAGGCTTGGCCGCTGCTGGATGCCTCACCCGCCTGATCTTGTTCCGGTGCCTCGGCAAGCAGGCCGTTTGCGAGCAGCAGTTGCGCGGCGCGGGCAATATCGCGGAAGGACATGTTGGATTTCTGTGCGATATCGAGCAGCGTGTGATTGCCATCTGCCAGATTGAGCACCCAAAGGTACCCCATGGCGGTTTCTCCGGCAGACTTATCGCCGCCTAGTGCGGAATAAAGACCACGCCTGCCGAGCTGAGGCTCGCCTTTCGGGAAAAGATTAATCGGCGTCCAGTTCATCTCCAATATATCGATCGCATCCATGATCATCCGATAGGACGAGCCCAGATGCTCCGGCGAGATGAAATCCAGATTGTCAGCAGATGTGTGATATTCAGGAAATGTTCCAAAGGCACTCCGTTGGAACAGTCCAACCGGAAGATTGAATCCCGGCGAACAATATTGGCGTTCATCATAGCCGTAAGGGCTGAAATCGCTAATCTTACCCTGTCTGCCGTCCGCGTTCAGTACGTACTGCATTGCCTGATCAATGAGGGTATTGCCGCGGCGGCTCCGCTTGTAGTTGGGTCCGCCGCCATCGCCGACACAAGAAACGATCAGTCCATGGTCGATACGTGAGATCTTGTCTTCATTGCCGGCAAGCCATGTAAGCGCACCGATCGTTCCGGGTGCGAAAAGGAAGCGATAATTGTAGCGTGTTTTGCGTGTACGTAACGCTTTGGCCAGACAAGCCAACAGTGCCAGGCCGGAACAATTATCATTGGCCAGTGATGGATGACAGATATGGGCGGAAAGCAGCACATCTCTATCTGACTGACCCTTATGGACATATTCGCCATAGGTCAAATGTCCGTCACGCTTCTCGGAATCAATCAGAACTTCGTATTCGCCCTCCTCCAGTTGAAGGAGCTCGTTGTGCGCCATGCACACGCCCCATTGCTCGCTGTAGTAAGACGTTCTGTAGGGAATAAGGTCCGGCTGTTCGGGCAAGGTATGGATGTGAGTTTTCAATTCGCTGAGGGGCATCGTCCGTCGCACGGCCGCGCTGTATCCCAGTACGTGCAGATTATTGTCAGCGAAGTCGAGAACCTTCCTACCAGATGGGGCCTTGATATAGGCGTCGCGGATATTCCATTCCTGGGGCACCGTCCAATCAAGCACCTGCGTTCCAGTCGGGATCTCGTATTGTGTCAGGTCGATGTGCTGGCCGAGGACCTGCAGTGTTTCACGCACGCCATCCCCGGTTATGCTCCGGCAGATCGGAAAAAGCCGGGCGGCGAGCGCGTAAATGCGGATCCCCACATCAACCTCGACGTCGCCCGTCGCCCTGATCGTATCAAACGATACCATAAAGCTGTTCATGGCAGACACGGATGGTCATATGACGGCATCGGCCAAGGCCGGATGCCGAGATGACGATGGAATACGGCGTAGGCTCTGGTTCAACGTGCCCTCATCCAGCGACTTCCGGATGTTGCTGATGCGTTGATAGCGGGGGCCCTCGAATTCCTGAAGGGTCAATCCGGCACTCATGTAAGCTGCATGCAGCTGTTCTGCACCGGCCTTTGCGTCCCAGACCGGTTTGAATGCTGGCAGAACCCGAGCGATTTTTTCGAAACTTACACGGTAGGAACGCGTGTCGGGACCCGCATCATCTGCAAATTCAAGCCGGCAACCAGGCACGACCTGCGCCACGATCTCTGCAATTTCCCGAATGCGGTAATTATGCGCCGACTGACCGACGTTAAATGCTTCGTTGTGAACCTTGTCTTTTGGAGCTTCCATAGCAGCGAGGAAAGCGCGCGAAATATCTTCGATATGGACGATCGGACGCCAGGGCGACCCATCGGATTTCAGCAGGATGACACCTTCAGTGACCGCCCAGGCGACGAGATTATTCAGGACAATATCAAATCGCAGCATCGGAGACAGGCCATATGCGGTCGCAGGCCTCAAATAGACAGGTGTAAAGTTGTCGTCGGCGAGCTTTGCAATGTCCTTCTCGGCAAGCACTTTGGACGAGCCATAGGCCGTAACGGGATTGAGCTGTCCGGTCTCGTCTATCATGCCCTCGCCCGACTTGCCGTAGTTGCTGCAGGACGAAGCAAAGAGAAACCGGGAAACGCCAGCCTTCTTTGCCGTTTCAGCAAACTTCACGCTGCCGCGATGGTTGATTTCATAGGTGATATCCGGATTGAGATTGCTGAGCGGATCATTCGACAATGCCGCGAGATGAATAATCGCGTCGAAGCCTTTGAGGTCGCTTACCGTCACGTCACGTACATCCTTGCAGACCGCGGGAATGTCGGCGATGGCCCCCCCCGGGGCGTAGGAACAACTGCGATAAAGCTCGGCGTCGTAGCCGTGAACCTCATGGCCGGCTTTCATCAGGAAAGGCGCCATGACCGTTCCAATATAACCGCGATGCCCTGTCACAAGTACTTTCATTGTGTATCGTCCTTCTACGCATAGATGTTTTTCTGGTAAACGGTACTTGCGGGCGGGCAGAACGGCGAGAGAGGAGTTCGGAGGATCATCATCGATACGAACTACACTTTCGGCAAATGTGCTACGCCTTTTGTCCGATGCAATCGTCTGAACGCTGACGCACTCAGTCGGTATTGCTCAGCAGAAGGAGCCAGTCCGAAAAACCTGCCGAATTTTGTGCCTGTGGGGACTCGAATGTGATGGTGTTTTCCTTGGAGTCACTTTTCGCGATCGCTTCACTGAATTGCCCGGATGAAGGATCAAACCAGCGAGCATGTTGCGTTGTTGGCGCTAGCGCTGCTTTGTCGAGGATGACACTGCTCCGGTCGGACAGGTAGATCACTGCAAGGTTACCCTTCGCCGAGCGACTGCCAATAGCATACCCGGGAAGCGGTGGATCCGGCGCGACGAGAAGTTTCGCCTGCTCTGGTTCGAGCGTCCACCAGGCAATGGCGTCGAAGACGGTCTTGAGATGACTCATGCTTTGAGCGCCGCGACTGGAAAGCGCCTTCTGCCAGGTTAACGGCCGTGGGAAAAGAGCCGGACCCGCAAAATGCCAGACCGGATTATTGCCAAACACCTGGCCGGCGGCTCCCGAAAGAATTGCGCCATACGCGATCTCCCGAATGGTTTGCTCGGTCGTGTTGTGCTCTCCTTCATACATACCCTCGATGAAAAAAAACGGGCGCGCTTGTCCCGAGAGATACCGTTTTAGAGTGGCAGTTCGGACATCGCCATAGGTGTAAACCGTATCGATGTCGAGCCATTGTTCCTCCCAACTGTGAAGAACGTCGGTGTCCCGCCCCGCATGCACCGTTTGGAGGGCTTCAGGGTCAGTCTCCTTGATTCCCTGTGCAAGCGCATCCACCAAGGTTTTTGTGGGCGGGTCCCAATCGCCGCCTTGCACCCAGATGATGTTTTTGAAACGCTGGTAACGCTGACCAAGATAGCGTCCATATGATCTGAGTGCCTCCGGCCCCGCATCGTGCATTTCCTGATACCAGCCCTCGTCACCGCCATTAGTTCCAAGGTACGCTGGTGTCAAAAGAACCAGAAATCCCCGTTCTCGAGCGCGCTCCAGAATCCAGTCCGCATCAGCAAAATAAGCCTCGTTGGGCCTTGTGAAGTTTCCGCCGGAAGCAAACGGAGCATGTTTGTAATAATTATTCGGAGCATTTCTGCTGAAGCGATGTTCGATCAAAGAAACCAATATCGTGTTAAAACCTCGACTCTGACGATTGGCGAGATACATGTCCGCGTCCTCGCGCGACAAATCTCCGATCAACGACCACGCGGTATCGCCTGTCAGGAGAAAGGGGCGACCTGATGCGTCCTGGAGATAGCGATGGTTTTCGGATATCTGCAGGGGAAAAGCCGGCTGCTGTGCCTGGGCGACGAACGAGCAACACATCGCCGATACAAGAAACAGCCAGAAGAATCTTTTTTCGGCCCAGTCAGGCATTGCCCGCTAGTTCCAGCGCGCGTTCGGCGACCGGCGGTCTGTTAAAACGCCGGAATACGACTTGCGATGGCTTGCCCACGAGATAGTTGTCAACACCGTTCTCGAGAGCCTGCTTGTAGATACCAAGCGCACCATCGACGGCGTCGACCGTGCGCGCAACGTCTTCATTGCTGTGCGTATAGCTGACTACCAGCGACGGCATAAGCACGCCGCGCTTGATGGTTTCCTGTAGGAACAACGTCCTGAATGCTTGAGACGGCGTCTTGGCTTGATCCAGCGTCGCATAAGCGAGGCAGCAGGATCGACCGGTGACCCGGAAATATTCATTAAGACCGTGACGAGCGACAACTTGATCTATGCCTGTGCGCAGAGCGTCACCTTGATGGTACAGGTGCTCGATGACAGGCTCATCCTGATAGATGCGCATCGTAGCAATGGCTGCTGCCAATGCATGCGTTTCTGCGCCATGAGTTGTGGAAAGCAGGAATACGCGCGGACTACCCGTTTGTTCAAGTCCGCCAAGTTTCATGTATTCGCGTTTGCCAGCAAGCGCAGAGACGGAAAATCCGTTGCCCAGTGCTTTGCCGAAACAGGACAAATCAGGCTCAATGCGATAGAGCTGCTGGGCTCCACCTTTGTGCCAACGAAAACCTGTGATCATTTCGTCCAGAATAAACAAGGCTCCGTTGCTGTGGCAAAGGTCACGCACTGCATGAAGGAAATTATTCTTCGGGTCGTCGCCGCGCGACGGCTCAAGGATTAGCGCCGCGATTTTCCCCGGAAACCTGTTGAACAGCGCGCGTACGCTATCGAGGTCATCGTATTTGAAACTGACGGTGAGCTTCTGCACCGCATCAGGGATGCCTGCGTTCATCTCGGTGTCACCGATGAACCAGTCGTCTGTCGAAAAAAATGGATGATCACCGCAGCGTGCGATCATATCTCGCCCGGTTACCGCTCTTGCCAACCGGACCGCGCCGGATGTTGCATCCGATCCATCTTTGCAAAACTTCACCATCTCCGCACCAGGGATGGTCTCGAGAAAGGTTTCTGCGCATTGCACTTCTATGTCGGCGGGGCGGGTAAAATTGCAGCCGAGCTGCAACTGGCGTGTCGCTGCCTCCAGGACGGGAGCGTATGCGTGGCCCAGCCCGACGGAACGGTTTCCCATTCCGTATTCTATGTATTCATTGTCATCGACATCCCATACGTGGCTACCGAAACCTTTGGCTATGAAGCCTGGCGACAGTTGCGGATATTGATCGTCACCCTTGGCATAGGTATGTGCCCCCCCGGGAATCACATGGTGGGCAAGTGCGCGGAGGCGGCTTGATTCCTCGAAATTGTTGATAAACTCTGTCATCTGCCCAACCTTGTCGACATCTTGGCCAGCACAGCTGGCGATAAAACGCTGAGCGAAACTATGGGGGTTTTAGGCCACATTTTCACTTCGGCAATTCAGTTAGGAGAAAGAGCCAAAAGGCGTATAGGGGTACCGCTCTCTCATAACACGCAACCAGTTCTTGACCGGCCGTGGCACGTATGTGCGCAAGCCGGAACGAAGCCCCCGCGGGAAAGCCCAGTTATTCAGATCAAGCGGAGCGGCTATAGCTGGCCTGGTAGCGACAACACGATCAATGACGTGGTAATATCGGTTGGCCATTCCTTCGAAAGTGAATGCATGTTCTGCTGCCTCTCTTGCCGCAAACGAAGCACTGGCGAGTTCGGCTGGATCAGCATTGAGCTTTGAAATTATCCGTGCTGCCTCAGCATAGTCACCGACCGGAAAAAGAAAGCCGCTTTTCTTATCAGCAACAATAGTATCCGTCACACCTTGTATATGCGAAACAATTGGCACACACCCTGAAGCCATCGCCTCGATAAGGGTCATCGGGTAACCCTCGAATCGGGACGGCATGACAAGAACGTCATGTTCGAACAGCAGTTGTGGAATGCGATCCGGTTGAATCGCCCCTAGGAAGGTTACTCTGTCTTTGTGATGGGCCAGCTTTCTTTTCAGTTGCTCAAGATCTGGTCCATTGCCAGCAATCGTCAGGCTCACCGATGCGGGCGAGTTATCCATAATACCGGGCAGCCAGAATACACCCTTGGACGCGTCCTCAATACGGCCGAGAGATAGCATTTTAAGGCCATGTGTCCCGCGAGAAACGCGTTTGAGAGCCGTGAATGGTTCGATATCGATAGCGTTGGCGATTACAAACGTGCGTTCCTTATCAAATCTGTATTTCTCTATCAGATCGCGGCGACAGCGCTCTGATACGCCAATCGTAGCGTGGACGTGATCCTTGATAGCTACAGCCGCCGCATAGGTTCCCGGAGTGATATTGTGAACGATCATGATGCGCATGACATCGGCAGGCAAATAGCGCGCGATGTTCATCTGGATGCGGTCAGTCAGAACGTTGACAAATACGCCATCGAATCCGCCATTCTGTACAGCAGAGGCGACCAATCTCGCTTGTTCCTGTTCATCTGCCGCCTCGCTCGCATCCACCATGGTGCCGAAGGCCGCCTCAGATTGCCATTCTGGCAATAGAGGATCGCCGAACCCGAGCCAATGCACGTCTATCCCGTGCATTGCCAAACCTTTGCGCAATTGCTTGAACACGGTGTAGGTGCCGCCGAGGTGCGGACGAACAAAGTACGCGAACTTCATGGGCATTGACCTCAAACTGTCCCGACGCCTGCCGCCGAAACCCAATTGAAATCATCATAGAGCCAGAAGCCTACAGAGCAGAATGCGCCGTGAAGGGTAATAGATGCAGCCTTTTGGAGGAGAACCCCAGTCGTTCGGTTGCTGCTGATATTCCAATGGCCATGTGTCGTTTGTCAGCAGATCGCAGCAAGATCAAAATGATAAACAAGTGGATCGGCTCGCGTCTGCGGGCGCGTCCGACAGCTTGAGTCGAGTCGTTGAAATGAAGCGTGTCCTGTAGCAGATCAAACAGGTCGATTGAGAGGCCTTGGATGAAAATCGCCTTGCTGGGTCAATTCGGCAGCGGAAATACGGGTAATGACGGCTCACTCGAAGCCATGCTGGACTTTCTGCGTTCGTCAAAGGTCGACGCGGAGCTCCTCTGCATTTGTTCCAATCCGGAGGCCATTGCGAAAAAATATAATATTGAAGCAATAAGCATCCGCGTAATTGTCGCGAGAGGCCGCTGGTTCAATCGCATCAATCGAATACTCGGTGATATTCCCCGACAAGTGATCGGATTCTATACCATCCTCGCTCAACTCAATGGGCTGGATCTGATGATTATCCCAGGAACAGGGATACTGGACGATTTTCAGGAGACCGCATTTGGCTGGCCCTTCGTGATCCTCAGGTGGTGTTTAGCCGCCAGACTGAACCGAATGCGCATTGCCTTCGTCAGCATCGGCGCCGGACCAATCAGACTGCCTCTAAGCCGCCTGTTCTTGAAAACCGGGGCGCGGATGGCACACTACCGTTCCTATCGCGATAAACTATCGCGAGATTTCATGAAGAGCATCGGTTTTGACGTTAGTCGCGATCCTCTGAGCGCCGATCTCGCTTTTGGTCTTCCTGCCGCAGCGGAATCCAGTCGTGAGAACCCGACTGCAGTCTACGTTGGGGTGGGCGTAATGGCTTATTCCGGTTGGAAGAAAGCCGACGAAGACGGAGAGGCCATTTATCGCACGTATTTGGACAAAATTGCCGAATTCATTTCCTGGCTGCAGGAGCGCGGACTGAACGTAAGATTGTTGACGGGAGATATTGTTGATCGTCGGGCGGTTGCCGACATCATGAAAATGTTTCCCCAAAATGAAGCCAATAGTGGTAGCAAGCATATTGTGGCGGAAGAGATGACCTCCCTGCATGACGTGATGGCGCAAATCGCGCATACCGATATCGTTGTTGCGACGCGCTACCACAATGTCGTCTGTGCGCTGCGAATGGGCCGCCCGGTGATCTCACTGGCCTACTCGTCAAAAAACGACGCGCTGCTTAACGCAACCGGCCTTGAAGAATATTGCCACTACGTCGAAACATTCGATGTCGAAGTCTTGAAATCCCAAGTTGAGAAAATGCTGGCCGATCGTGCACGTCTTGTATTGGAAGTGAAAAAAGGCGTGGCTGCCTTCAGGACGCAACTGGCCGAACAAGAGGCTTCAATTCAAGCAACCTTGTTTGAAATTGCAGAAAAGCACGGCGAAATCAGGGACGTGAGCCAGCTTCCCCAATCCTGAAACGCTTTGTTCCACGCGCCCACATGTCGACGAGGCGCTGGAGGCGACGCAGTGTATCGGGCCTTTGGAGCAGATATCCGACAGGTGGCAGAAACGCTGTTACCGGGCGCCAGCGGAAAGCTAGCTTCAACAGCTCGACCACACCCTTTTCTCCGCGAAGAAGATGCGAGATCGCCGACCAATAGGCGCGCTCCGCCAAGCCTCGGCGTGCGAGGCGATGCAGATATTTGGCGTCGGGCATTTCGCCACCCTCGTGGGCGAAGAAGCATTCGGCCGCATCGGCAGTGTGCAAAATATGCAAGATCTGACGCGCCCACAAATCGCTGGAACGATTTGTGCCGTGCGTGCGAATGCCCGCCTGGACGCAATCGAGCTCAGCTACACTGCCGTGTAGCGCCAAGCGTAGCCACACGTCGTAGTCGTCGCTATGCGGAAGTTCCGTGCGATAGTAACCGGTGCGTTTTTGCACGCTGGTCCTGATGATAATCGATGGTCCGGGTATCTGGAAAACCCCTAAACGACAGAAGCGCTCGATGAAGGAACGGCTGCTATCCAGCCGATACGGCGGTTGTGTCTGTTGCCCCGCTATGCTGGGAATGGGGGAGTCGCCCTGAATGTCCACATCTCGACCATAGGTATAAGCAATATCGGGATTTTCTTCCAGGATGGTGACGGCACGGTTGAGCGCGCCCGGCACCAAAAAATCATCGGAACACAATATCAGGAAATAATCCGATTCCGCCCAATCGATCCCCTCGTTGAACGATGCGTGCGGGCCGAGATTTGTTTCGTGCAGCCGCAACTCGACCCGCGGATCCATCGCTGCAAGCTCTCGCGCGACTTCCGGACTGTCGTCGGTTGATGCGTTGTCGACGATCAGGACGCGCAGTTTCTCGACATCCTGCGACAGCACGCTGTCAACGCATGCCCGCAAATAGCGACCGTAATTGTAGTTTGGTATGACGACGTCAACGGACTTCACAGCATGCCCCCCAAGCCTTTAGCAATCTCGCGTTAGTCATTCGGCTGGTACTCCCTGCTTGCTCGGCAGAAGCCGAGGCACAAACAGGCCGACGATTCGGATAAGCTCTTCGAGGAATGGATGCTTGACTATGACCAGAGCCGCCACCCACCCGATTGCCGAAAATAGGCCAGCAACAAGTGCCTGTAGAATGGACAGATCGAATGCAAAGCCATGCGCGGCAAGAACACCGAGCGGTCCCAAAATCCCCCCGAGGGTTACCACCGCACTTTTGGCGAGTATGGCGAACAACTCCTGCCAGTGGAATGGCGCATGCCGGCGAACATAGGTGAGCGAAACCAGCATTTGGAACGGCAGGGCGATGAATTGACTTAAGACGAGCGCATACAATCCAAAGAAGCTTGCGGTACAGATGACAATTATCGACATGCCTCGTCCGATAAAATTTGCTCGAAATGCTTCCCGGTTCGCGCCAAGAGCAACCAATACCGGAAACGTCAGTATATTAGGAAACCAGAAGATGGCCGCGACTGACAGGATTTGCACAAGCGGAACTGCAGCATCCCATGCCTGCCCGAGCGCAACATGCACTATCGGATGCGCAAGAATAGCAACGACGAGAACTGCGGGCCAATAGAGTGCCGTAATATAGCCGATGATTTTCAGATAGGCGTCCTTGACGCTTCGTTGCGCTCTGGCTTCGGCTGCAAAAGCCGGAAACGCGACCGAAAAGATCGCGGACAGCAATATCTTGTCGGGAAGTCCACATACAACATTCGCGCGGTTGAAGAGACCGACGGCAGTCATCGGCATGATGCGCCCCAACACAAGCTGGGGCAGCGCCTCATATGTTCTGTCGAGAACTGTCGAAGCACCTTTGTAGCCACCGAAAACGAAGAATTCGCGCCAGCCTTTCAGTCGAGGATTAAACATCCAGAAGATCGGTCGGGCATGGAATCCAAGAACCATTCTGACCAATGCAGATGCCAGTGTCCCCCAGGCAAAACTCATAAAGCCAAAGCCGAACCATGCAAACGCGATGGTTACCAAGGCGTTGACAATGCTCCCTAGTGCGTTGATGCGTGTGAGGTTGCCAAATTCCATATCCCGGCGCAGCAGTGCAGCGATGGTACTGACTGGCGCATCGATCACACCGGAAATTGCCAGAACACAGACAAATCCGCTAAGGCCTGCTGCGGAATAAAAACCCGCGAACCAGTGAGCCAGGAGAATAAGAAACGAGCCGATCGCAACTGAAAAGCCGAATATAAGAGTAAAGCCGGTGCGAACATCTTCTTGCGAAACATCTTCACGTTGAATGAGATATTCCGATGTCACGAACTCTCGGAAATTAAACGCAATGGTTCCTATCCCCAGGCCGATGACCGCAAGCCCGATCTCCGTGCTGTCCAATAGACGAGACAGAACGGCAATCATCGATATGCTGACAATCACCTGTGAATATTGTTCCAAGGCCGCCATAAAATATGCCCGGCGAACATTCCCCACCTAGATACCCCCGCGTGTGTTGGACCCAGCCAACGCCTGATGAGTGCAAAAAACTTCGGTTTGAACTATTATTCAAACACACAGAATCGCACAGAACGTCGATCTCATTGGGACGATAACTGCTCCCGTCATTTCATTTAAGCTGACCAATGAGATGAACAGTAACATAGCCATTTGACGTAATCACAAAGGGCAACCAAACATACTTGAATCAATCCGAGGTAGCCCGGTTCATCCTAACATCGCTCAAATGTGGAGCGCACCAACATACTCGTTGTTAAGCAAGCACGCATGATCCGCTTTTGGATGTGCCCCATGTCTCTGAAGCCAATTGTCAATTTTGCTTGTGAGCGTCTTTAGTTAGACGGCTGTATTTGGATGGATCGGACCAGAGAACCTATGATTGAAGACGAACAGATTCGCATCGAACTCATGGCCACACAATTCTGGCTACGCGCTCTGTTCATGCATATGGCGACGGGGACGCCCCCGACTTCCATTTCCGTCCAGGAATATCTGACCGAACTCAAGAATTCGGCGCCCCAGGACTATGGCAGTAGCCTTTCCCCTGCGGATTGGGACAAAGAACATCTCTTGCACTATCCTTGTTATGAGCGGGTCGGGCTTCAGATTATAGAAACCCTTCAAAGCCTTGAAAGGAAGCTCGCACCTTTTGCCGTGCATGGAGGGCACTGACAATTGGAACGTGTGGAGTGCCTAATAGCGGGCGGAGGCGTCATCGGGCTGGCGATCGCTCGTGCGTTTGCGCGTCGCGGTATCGAGACCCTGATTGTCGAAGAGGCCGAAACAATCGGAACGGGCACCAGTTCGCGCAACTCCGAGGTTATCCACGCCGGCATCTATTATCCGCAAAACAGCCTGAAAAGCAGGTTATGCATCGAAGGTCGAAATGCCCTTTATGCCTTTGCGGAAAGGCACGGAGTTCCGCATTCTCGCTGCGGCAAGCTGATCGTAGCCACAAACGACGTTCAAATCCCAATATTGAGTACCATAGCGACAGGAGCGGAAGCGTGCGGTGTTTCTGATCTCCAGCATTTGTCGGAGCTGGAAGCGTGCAGACGCGAGCCAGATCTTACGTGTACCGCAGCATTGTTTTCGCCCTCGACGGGCATCATAGACAGCCACAGCTTGATGTTGGCACTGCTGGGTGACGCTCAAGACCACGGCGCGGCGATTTCATTTCGGACCACGATAGTTTCCGCTGAAACCAATACCGATGGTTTGCGAATAGAAACAATCGAAGCCTCCAATGGACGCACGTTTGAGCTCCAGGCATCCATGTTCATCAATGCGTGCGGTCTCCAGGCGCCGGCCATCGCTTCATCCATTGCCGGATTACCGCGACAGTTCATACCTGACAGGCGATTTGCCAAGGGCAACTATTTTTCAGCGACAGGCAAGACACCGTTCACGCACCTGATCTATCCAGTCCCGGAAGAAGGGGGTTTAGGCGTTCACCTCACGCTTGACCTGGACGGCCGGATGCGGTTCGGCCCCGACGTCGAATGGGTGGAATCGATCGAATACAGTGTCGATCCTAAACGGGCAGACCGTTTCTACGACGAAATCCGTAAATACTGGCCCAACCTCGCCGACGGTTCACTGCAGCCCGCTTATAGCGGCATCAGGCCAAAGCTGACCATCGAAGGCGAATCCATAACGGATTTTGTAATCCAGGGCCCGGCCACACACGGCGTCAAAGGTCTTGTGAACCTTTTTGGTATCGAAAGCCCGGGGCTCACATCCTGCCTTGCGATCGCAAACCATGTATCGAACATGGTGTGACGTAACTCCTGAACGCGAGATAATGCTATAAAAACGAAAACGGTGAGCCGCGGGGCCCACCGTCTCGTGAGAATGAGGCGACTGGAGATCACATCATCACACTCTGGCGTTGCAGTCCTTCTACAACACCAAATTAAATCCTGGTCCAGTATGAGAACCGGGGACCTGAGCCCCCGGATTTTTTTTGACACTGGCGCTTAGAAGTTGCGCTGGAAGCGGATCATGCCACCGAATGCGTCGTCGTTGCCGCCATTGAATTCGGAAACGTCGGCACGTGCACCGTCGAACTTGGTGTAGTTGATTTCCGGTGTGATCGTGAAGCCAGGAACCAGCTCGTAAGCTACGTTGAGAGCGAGAGCATAGGTGCCTTCGTCTTCCCAGGCAGCCTGCGCGTTGATGGTTGCCTTGTCGGTAACCTTGGCAGAAACACCGCCCCAAGCTGCCCAATCGCCTTCCCAGGTGCCGAACCAGTTGCGTTCGTCAGTATTTACGAGCACCAGATTGCCGTCACCATTAACTCCGAGGACTGGATCAGAATATCCGGACTGATAACCACCCATGATGAATGCGGAGAACATTTCGTTGAACTTCACATCCAAGCGAATCTTGCCAGCGAATTCTTCAACATTGGAGTCGTAACCGACAACAGCCGAAACGCCACCCCAGCCCTGCTCGAACTTCGCACCAGCGAGAACGTGTGGCATGTAGTCTTCGATGACATAGTCGCCGCCGAGGCCGGTAACATCATCCTGGCCCTGTTCAGCACCGATCATTGCGGAGAAACCATTGCCGCCAGTGAAGGTGTAGCTGACCTGGTTGCTCTGGCCGGACTGGTAGTTGATCACGTCGTCGTTGATGACGTTGCCAGCATAACCGGTCCACGAACCGAAGAGTTCGTCAGCAGTACCGATGCGGAAGCCGCCGAGTTCGATCCATGCCTGTGGCAGCGAACCGCCATTATCTTCACCGTTGGTGTACTGGAAACGGCCCTGGATGTACGAACGCAGAGTGCCGAGTTCGGTTTCCGAACGAGCGTCGAAACGGACTTCACCGCGTGTACGCTTGTACCAGGTTTCGTTACCCTTGGCACCAACGTTCCCACCGCTATAAACGTCGTCGCCACCCTTAGCATCATAACGGACATAGCCGCTGATCTTCAGGCAGGTTTCAGTTCCCGGAATGTAGAAGAAGCCAGCGCCGTATGCGTCGCAAACGCGAACGTATTCGACGGGCTCTGGTTCAGCAACAACGACTGCATCTGCAGCGCGTGCCCCCGAAACTGCAACCAGGGCTGCAGCGGAGCCGATAAGAAGGCTCTTAATGTTCATTGTTGATCTCTCCATATGTGTCTTGTTGACGTGGCGATCTAACTTAACTTTGGCAACAGGGTCAAAGAGCTTATGAGCCAAACCGCCAATCTTGTGCAACTTAAGGTTACAGTGTTGCTGTTTTATCACGAAAACGTGAGCCAATCGTGAGTCTTCGCTCATAAGCTGTTGAAAACGAATCATTATTTGCGTGAATCTTCGTGATTCTTTAAAAGTTGTTTAACTCTCTCAGCCTTCGAGATTTCGGTACTCTGTATTAATTGTTTAATTCAGCCCAACTGTCATAGCACTGCCATTTTATGAAACAGGCTTTAAAAGTGTAATTGCTTACATCTGATTTTGTACTTTACACCTAAAACTAAGGTATAAGGAAAAATACTTGATATCGTAGATGGAGCCGGACGGCTTATGACGTCTGTCTACAACTCTACGCATCAAATGCCGCACAAGATGCGAGTCCGCGGGCGCGCAAAACTTTCGCTGGCGATTGACCACCGCGATACGTCGCTGAGGTCAATCGCCAGCGAAACGTTTGAGGCCAGAAAGGCCGAACTGAAAGGCGATGGCAAGCGGGTCGCTGGTACTCCCCGTTGCAGTTGCATGTTTTATCCAAGATTGGCAGCATGCCCGTAGAACGCATCCATCAAAGCGACATCAAGGATACGTTGTCGCCGATCTGGCATGCCAAGGCCGATGTCGCTAGAAAAGCCTTGAACCGGCTGAACATCGTCTTGCGTTATGCGGCAGCGAAGGGGCTGGATGTCGATTTGCAAGCGACGACCAAAGCTAAGGAATTGCTTGGCAGGAGCCGCCACCACCTTTCCGTCTCTCGACGATGTTTTGAAAGCGTTTCGCATGATGCCTGCAGCTTCAATGCTGGACAAGTGTGACCGGGCTATGGTCGCCCTGGTTGCTCTGACCGGCATCCGTGACGGCGCCCTGGTTTCGCTGAAGGTCAAACATTTCATTCCTTCGATTAAGCGCGTCCATCAGGACCCGCGCTCCGTCGAGACGAAGTTCGGCAAGGAGATTTTTTCGTTCTTGTTTCCTATTGGCAAGGAGTTTGAAACGGAATTCATGGACTGGCATAAGCTCCTGGTCGGCGAATTGAAGTACGAGCCGGAGGATCCCCTGTTTCCAAAGGCTAGCCATGCCAGCGGCAAGGGTAAGCGCATTGGTGTCTATGAACTCGTCCCCTTGCATCTTGGCGATGCGCAGACCGTCATTCGCATGTTCAAGCAGACCTTTGAACGTGCGGGATTACCGCCCTTCACCCCACACCGCTTTCGCGACATGTTGGTGGCCGAAGGATACAAACGCTGCCGCACCGTGGCCCAGTTCAAAGCCTGGAGCCAGAACCTCGGGCACGCGACGCCGAAGACGACGCTCGCGAGCTACGGCAAAATCCCGACGCTCGAACAGGGCCGGTTGATCCTCGACGGCGCTAACAAAAACTCGGAAAAACGGTATTCTGCAGATCAGGTTGCGGCCCTATTGAACGACCAGGATGATTGACGATCATCCATAGTGCCGGAGCTGCGTCGGAGAGATCTTGCGCAACTCTGATACTTCCTGGCAGCGCATATTCTGCGTTTGCGCCAACAGCGGACGCTAGCCCTGACTTGAACGAATGACTGATTCGGGGCCGGTAGCGGACTGGCAGCTCTTCAGTGACGCGGGCGATAAAGCGGCCGTTTACGCAACTGCCCCAAGCAGCAGTTATTGGTACGAGATCTCGGATCGGATCGTTGTCGGCGGTCGTTCGAGCACCAAACCTACGCAAAATCGCAATAGCTGAAAGGCCCGTCGCTGGGACGACTCATCGCACTGCTTGGGGGCAGCTTGGATGCGCGGCAATGAACCGTTTACAAGCAAGCCCACCGGTACCGTCATCTACCATCCCTCATGGATGCCTCATGCCATGCGCACCAGTTCCACGCCTTTGATGGCGTTGTATATGTGGCGCGGAGGCGATTTGACCGCCAAGGCGACGATCATCGCGCCGTCTTAGCAGGATACGGCGTCGGTAATCCTGCCGCGAGCCGAGACGCAGGTGTGTTTGGCGATTTCCCGTTGGCCGAAACTGGCCAGATGATCCTAAAAAACCTCAGTTTTATCGAAATAGGGCCAATCCCAACCCGGTCCGAACGTCCGCTTTGCGCCAGAACCGGACATTCGCCTGTAACGTATGGGTCTCCACGGAGCTGATGAAGCACTCGGTCATTTCTTGCAAAAAACGGGGTCGGCTGCGGGGCGCAGCTGTTGTCAAGCGTCCATCTCTGAAGAAATTATTTGAAGTATATCCGTGGGCACTGGACCTAACCACTTCGCGCTAAAGACCAACACTAACCGCGTGTGCTAGAATTAAACCCAACGCCTCATTTGAATTGGGGGTTCCATATCATGATGACCGCAAGGGAATACGCGAAGAACGCGACGGCCGTTCTGCATCATATCCTGCACATCCCGGCGGACGAGTTCGATAACGACGGCACCGCCGCTGTCATCGAGCAGGCCATAAGAGACGCCACGCGCGACCGCGACAGCAGGGTCGGCGAACAACTGAAGGAAGCGCAGGCGGCCGCGGAGCAGCGTGTGGCCCGGCTGCTAAGTTCGTCACCTGCCGTAATCTACAGCTTCAAGGCGACCGGTGATTTCGCGCCCACGTTCGTAAGTGAAAACATTAGGGCCGTGTTCGGCTATGCGCCGGAGGAGTACCTGGAGCACCCGTCATTCTGGCGCGACCGGGTCCACCCCGACGACCTGACCCGCGTCGAGGAGGCGATCTCCCAATTCTTCCAGAATGGAACCCACGCGGTGGAGTATCGTTTTCGCCGCAATGATGGCTCCTATTGCTGGGTGAATGACGAGCAGCAACTGATCCGTGACAAAGAGGGCCAGGCGCTGGAGATCGTCGGATCATGGAGCGATATCACGGCGCGCAAGGCGGCGGAGGAAGCGCAGGCGGCTGCGCAGCAGCGTTTGGCCCGGCTGCTGAGTTCGTCACCTGCCGTGATCTACAGTTACAAGGCGACAGGAGATTTCGCGCCGACCTTTGTCAGTAAAAACATCAGGAGCCTGTTGGGCTACGAGCCGCAGGAATACCTGGAGAACGCGGATTTCTGGCGGCGCTGCGTGCACCCCGATGAGCTTGCCGCTGTGGAGGGCGAGTCTCTGCACTTGTTCAAACAAGGCCACCATACGGTCGAGTATCGATTTCTCAAGAAGGATGGTACCTACTGCTGGGTAAATGACGCACAGCACTTGATCCGGGACGCAGACAGTCAACCGGTGGAAATCGTCGGCTCGTGGAGCGACATCACTGACCGCAAGCGGGCGGAAGAAGCCGCGGCGGCCGCCCAGGATCGGGTCTCATATCTACTCACCTGCGTGCCGGCGGTGATCTACAGCTTCAAAGCAACGGGCGACTTTTGGCCGACGTTCATCAGCCCGAACGTAAAGGACCTGCTCGGATATGAGCGTGAGGATTATCTCGAGAGCCCGGATTTCTGGCGCAGCCGTGTGCATCCCGGGGATCTGCCGCGCATCGAAAAAGATTATGCGAGGCTTTTCGAGGAGGGTTGCATCGCCAACGAGTACCGGTTCCGCAAGAAGGACGGCAACTATTGCTGGATCAGTGACGATCTGCAGTTGCAGCGCAACGCTGCAGGGGATCCGATCGAGGTGGTCGGTGCGTGGAACGACATCACAGCCCGCAAGCAAATCAGTGAAGCGTTGGTTGCCTCCCAGGACCGCCTCGTACGCGTGTTGTCGTCTGCCCCTGCGGTCATCTACAGCTTCAAGGCGACCGGCGACTACGCGCCCATCATCATCAGCGAGAATATCAAGACCTTGCTAGGATACGAGCCGAGCGAGTACCTGGAGAATGCCGATTTCTGGCGCGACCGAGTGCACCGCGACGACCTGGCCGCAGTGGAGGCCGAGTCCGTCCATTTGTACAAGAAAGGCCGCCACACGGTCGAGTATCGATTTCGTAAGAAGGATGGCAGCTTTTGCTGGGTGAATGATGAACAGCAATTGGTTCGCGATAAGGACGGTCAGCCACTTGAAGTCATCGGCTCGTGGAGTGACGTGACCGCCCGCAAGCACGCGGAGATCGATTCCCAGCGCAGCGAGCAGCGTTTGACGGACGCGATCGAATCAATCTCGGAGGGGTTTTCACTGTACGACGCAGAGGACCGGCTGATCGTCTGCAACAGCGCCTATGGCGAACTCCTCTATCCGGGACTGGGCACGCCAGCGCCGGGTACGCCTTACGAAATGCTCATTCGTAACGCGGCGGAACAAGGCCTTGTCGAGGACGCGAAAGGACGGGTTGACGAATGGATCGACGAGCGACTGGCGAGACACAGGCAACCGGGCCACCCCCATGTTCAACAGCGAGCCAATGGCCGCTGGATTCAAATCAACGAGCGCAAGACGACGGAGGGCGGAACCGTTGCTGTATATACGAACATCACGGCAATCAAGCAGGCCGAAGCAAAGATCCGCAAGGCCAAGTCCAAGGTGGAATTGGCAAATGCGCTCGTGACCGAGAAGAACAAGACGCTAGAGGCTTTGTCGAACAAGCTGTCGAAATATCTGTCACCCCAAGTCTATTCATCGATATTCGCGGGTACACAGGAAGTAAGGATAGCCTCAAGCCGCAAGAAGCTAACCATATTCTTTTCTGACATCGCCGATTTCACCGAGACGACAGATGATCTGGAATCCGAGGAATTGACCGCTCTGCTCAACCACTACCTGACGGAGATGACGAAGATCGCACTGGCGCATGGCGCGACCGTTGATAAGTACATCGGCGATGCGATCCTGGCGTTCTTTGGCGATCCTGAGACGAGGGGTGTCAAGGAGGATGCGATGGCCTGCGTCAACATGGCGATCGCGATGCAGCGGCGGATGTGGGACTTGCAGACAGAATGGCGTGACAAGGGACAGCAGAAGCCGTTCCAGCTGCGGATCGGCATCAACACGGGCTATTGCACGGTCGGCAATTTCGGCAGCGAAGACCGCATGGAGTACACCATCATCGGCGGTGAAGTGAACTTGGCCGCCAGGCTGCAGTCCCATGCCGAGCTTGGCGGCATCCTTTTGAGCCACGCGGCCTATTCGTTGGTCAAGGATAGGGTTCTGGCCGAAGAGCGGGAACCCATAAAGGCCAAGGGCATCGCCAAGCCGGTGCGAAACTACAGGGTGCTCGAGCGGATCGACGACATGGTCCAACATGGCAAGGCGATACGGGAAGAGCAAGACGGGCTGAGAATCCTTCTCGACTTGCAGAAGCTTGACAAAGCAAGCGCCGTCAAGACGTTAGAAGGCATCCTCTCGCGCCTCAAAACCTGATTTTAATCGGGTCGCATCGTTTGACAAAGTGGATGCCGCCAGTGAATGTCCGTTTCGCATCGACGGCGATCATTGAAGCATCTATGATTTTGGGCAGCCTTCGACCTTGACCTACATCGACGGGCCGGATGTTGGCCCGGCCCGCGCTTTTCGGATGATAGTCAGAACTTCACCTTGAAACCCGTGGTTCCATTGACGCTGTAACTGTCGGCAAAGTCGCTGAGGCTGGTATTCAACGACACCTCGCCATAGAGCGCGTATTTGTCATCGGCCCAGCTGTATGACCCGCCAGCGCCGACGCCGCCCCAGGTGCGATCGCTTTCATTGGCGAAATTGACGCCGGCAAGGTCAACCTCCGAACCATCGAGGAATTCATGATAGAGGTTGGCGAGCCCGTAGACATTGCTGCGTGCCATCCTGCCCGAGCTGTCCTGCCATGCATTCTGGTAGTCGGCGGAGACGCCAAGGCGACCCTTCAGGCTGTCGCTCTTGTCCAGCGAGACGTCCGCGCCGAAGGGATCGGTGAAGTCATCAAAATCGACATTGGAATAGGCCAGCTGTGCTTGCGGCGTGATCGACCAGTTCTCGTCGACGACGATCCGCTTGCCGGTTTCGACGCTCAGCGCGTAGCCGAAACCGTCATTGCCGTCGGTCAGGCTGCGGCCGAGCGTGTCGGAGGTAATATCGCTGTCGTACCAGTTGAGTTGTGTCTGCCCGTCGACATAGAAGCCGTTCTGGCCAAGCCAGGTCAGCGTGCCGCCAAAACCGTAGCCGTCGGTGTCGATGGAACCCTTGCCGAATACCGAGGAAACGTCGGTTGAAATCTCGCCATACTGGAACGTCACGCCGCCCATCAGGGTGCCGGACTGGTTTTCGTAGAGCTTGCCGTCAAGGCCGGACTGCAACCTCCAGGTGTTGTAGTCATAGTCCGCCTGCGTGCTAGAGCGGTCAGGATCGACCCGCGAATGCGCGCCGTCGATGCGTGCCCATATGGCTCCCGCATCAATGGTGGCCGTGCCGCCTTCGGAAGGCAAAGGCGCAGCCTCGGGCGTTCCCGGTCCATCGCCTTGGGCAATCACCGCGCTGCCTGCGCCAGCCCAATAGCGATTGCCGATGCGCTGCTGCATCGAGCCAACGCCGTTGAGCACCTGCAGGCTCTGGGCGTAGGTCTCGTAAAGCGGAGCCCCTGGCTGGTAGAGTGGCGCCGTAGGTATGTTCGGCGATGGTGGGTTGGTCAGTGACGAGCGCAGGTACCAGTCGCCATCCGTGGGCGTGCTGACGCCATTCTTGTAGAGCCGGTAGGCATAGGCGCCGCCGATGACTGCCTCGTCGCCCTCAAAAACGTAGTCCCCAGCCAATGCGAAGGTGCCGTTGGATGCTCCCGCCACATCGACAATCTTGATGCCTTCGACGGTCCGGCCACCATTGCCTCCGGCATTGCTGACCTTCAGTGTCGATGCACCGGCGGTACTGCCGCCAACCCGCAACAGATCGGTCGCAGACGCATCAGTGCGGAGGGCGGTGTCGAGCGCAAAGGTGCCGCCACTGCCCGTATAGCTGCCGGCAACATTGAGCGTTGCACCAAGCGCGGCGAAGCGGACAAGCCCGGCATTGTCGAGGGCGGCGATGGTCTGATCATGGCCGTCGAGATCTAGAGTTGCACCGTTGCGAACAGTGTATGCGGAGGCGCTGCTCAGGACATTCGCCGTTCCGGCCCTCAACGTGCCAGCGCTAACGGTCGTGTTGCCACTATGGGTGTTGCTGCCAGTAAGCAGCAGGTTGCCATCCCCACCCTTGATCAGGCTGCCGACACCGGTCAGGGCGCCGGTCAAATTGAGGCTGGTTCCAGCGTCGGTCAGAAGAGTACCAGTACCGGCCGCAAAATCGATGGATCGGCCCGTGGTCATGCTGGCCGTGGTGTGCAGCGTGCCGTTGTTAAAGCCCAACGTTCCTGCCACATCGCCGAGGTTGGCATCGCTCGCGATCTGCAGCACGCCGCCATTGACGTCCGTTCCGCCGCCATAGGTATTGGTGCCGGTAAGGACCAATGTGCCAAGATCGGTCTTGACCAGCCTTGAATTGCCACTCAGCACGGAGTCGATGGTCGCCGTGTAGCCCGCTCCAGCCGTAGTTCCGTCGCCAACGCGGATGGTCGAAGCAGGCGAGCCGGCCAGAGCGACACTCCCGCCCTCAATCACATAGCCATCGTTCGCGAACTGCATGCCCGACGCGGTGACCTGGCCAAGGCTGTTGTCTACGGTCACTGTTCCGGGCCGCGCCATGAAAACAGCGGAGCTGCCGTCGCTGAACGGAGCGTTAAGTGCACCGGTGTCGGTGGTCCAGCTGTCGTTGCCGCCGGAAGCCTGCCAGACCCCGTCACCGCCATCGACCGCATTGTCGTTCTTCGGTCCCGCTGCGCCATCCCAGAAATTGAGCGTCACCCCGGCGGTGTTGACCAGGTTGACTTGACCCGCCACCGAGGTTTGCACGTTGAGGCTGGGCGATGGCGAGCCAAGCGTCAATCCATTATTGGTCAAGCTGCCACCATAGTTGAAGATGCGATAGACGCCTGCACCGAAGGTGCCGCCCGGCGAGGTGGCGATGTTGAGCGTACCGTCCAGCGTAAGATTGCCGCCAACATTGGTCAGGTCGTTGAAGGCGCCCCCGATGACATTGGCCTCTCCGAAGCTGTAGGCCAGAACCGATCCGCTGCCGAGCGCCAGACCGCCATTGATGGTTAGTGTGCCCGGCGCACTCCCGACGTTCCCCGGCGACAAGGTGGCGCCATCCGCAATCCTCACATCGCCGCCGATGATGCCGATGCCACCCAGTGTCGCACCGGATGCGACGGTGGTAAGGCCGCTCGCGCCCGACTGGTTGCCACTGATATAGAGCGACCCACCCGCAACCGTGGTGGTCCCGGTGTAGGTATTCGTGCCCGCGAGTGATTGGATGCCGGTGCCGGTCTTGACGAGGTGGACCGTGTTGCCAGTGCCGTTGGCGATGACGCCGGAGAACGAGCCGTTGTTATTGGTGTGACCGAGCGTGACGGTGGTGACGCCACCGCTGGCCGTGAAGTTGCCGACCATCGCACCCGTGCCGTTCAATGCCCCCATGTGGAAGACGCCAGGAGTGCCGTTCGCCCAACCAATGCCTCCATTGAGCAATTCCATGCTGCCGTTGAGCGTGATGTCGGCATTGGTCAGGCAGGTCGTGCAGCCGCCGACACCGATGCCACTGCCAGTAAACGCCGCGGTACTGGCGATGCCATTGACGACCAAGCTCCCGGAGAAGGTTGTGTTGTTGTTGCGGAAGTTCACGCCGCTGCCGGCATTGGCCGCATTTATGGTAACGGTGCCGCTGCCTTTCAGACCGCCGTCCAGATAAAGGCCCTCGCCACCTACTCCGGTTGCATTGCTGGTCTGGTTGATGCTGGTTGTGCCGGTATTGGTGACGGCGCCATTTAAGACCGTCCAGTTCGCCGGATTCACGTTCTCCAGCGTGCCGCCGTTGTTGAGCGCAATGGTGTGGGCCGCGGAAGTGGCAAGGTTCGTGGTGCCCATCCACGATAGCGTGGCGCCGGAATTGACGTTGGTGGCCGACCGGAAGCCAGTGGCGTTGCGCAGCATCAAGCGTCCCGCATTAACGGTTGTGGAGCCGGTGTAGTTGATTAAGGAGCCGGACAGAGTCTGCGTGCCCGTCCCGCTCTTGACGAGCGCGAGCGTGCCCGAGCCGCCGGCGGTGTCGCGCATGAAACCGTTGAAGGAATAGCTCCCGCTACCGGTGAGCGTGAGCGTACTGTTCCCGATTCCGACCTGGGACTCCGTGCCTTCGATCACTCCCGCGCTCGCACTGTCGACAACGCCAAGGACGGACTGACTGGTGCCGAGCAGTTGCCAATAGGCCCACCTCGGACCGACGGCGTTGAACGTGACAATGGCGTTCGGCAGCTGGTTGTTTGCCCGGTTCTGAAGGATCGCCACTACGACGGCGCCTGACGACGGAGCGGTCCCGATGGTGACCGCGGATGTTGCCAGCGAACCGCCAGGCGCCAGAACCACACTGCCCGTCGTAACGCCGATGACACCGTGCCTGATCGTCAGTGGCCCGGTAAACGTATTCGCTCCGGAAAGCGTGAGCGTCGCGTTGCCACCGCCTGTCGTCATCCCGGCTGTCCCGGCGATCACTGAACTGATCGTACCGGTGCCGGTGATAGTTGGCGTCGTGCCCCCGAGCGTCAGCGTGCCGCCGTTGAGCGTACAGTTGCTTAGGAAGGTGATGTTGTTCACGGTGATCGGGACGCTGAGCGTCACCGTGCCCGCAGTGCCGCCGAAGAGCGCGCTGTCGACGGCGGCGTTATTCCACGTCGACACCGAGCCGTCGGTGCCAGAGGAGCTGCTGTTCCAGAAGGTGTTTGTGGTGTTCCATGTACCCGTTCCGCCGAGGCCTGCGGTATTGCCGTTGATGTCCCAGTACCTGTCCGCGGCGGTTGCCGGCGCCGCACCGGCACAGACGAGCGCCAGGCCCAATGCCGCCAGAGCGCTACCCGGGAACCGGTGGCGGCCTGGCAAAGCTTCGCAATTGGCACGGACAATTTCGGGGGCACCCACAAGCGCACTGCGCGTTGCATACTTGCCGTGGCTCGCGGCGAGATCAGAAACACCCCCCGATGTACTCAACGCTTTCAGAGGCAGTTGGCTGTTGTTCACTCCTCCCCTCACATCCTTACGCTGTCACATATGCTGTCGCTCGCATCACTACAGGGCAAGTTCTTCGCGCTTGACCGCAATATTCCCCGCGAAAGTATCGGTGCCCGGGGCGGCTCTTTCAAAACCATCGTGGTCGCCGAGCGGATCTCCGGACAACGCATTTCACGAGCTAAAATACCCCCCATTATCTTTCCGTCCACTTAATTGTGTAATGCCGGGAAGCTGTACATTCCGACCGCACGCATTTCCAACGTTCGCTTTCGCCGCAAAACCAAAGCGCTCTCTGTTTTCGTGTAGCCAGGTCCTATTTCATTGCGTCAGATATAACGATCAGCAGCACCGGGCGGAAAAGCATTCGCGTTTGGGGGATTGGTTTGCTGATTTCCAGACGCAGGTCTGCGAGATATCTGCACGTGGGAGCAATTCTGCCGCTTCGCTCGCAAAACATGACAAGCCAGCGACGGTGGTTGTGAAGGTTGGTATATCTTACCAATGCCGATGATGCTGCCGAGCAGTAGCGATACGATGGAGGCGGACAAATCTTCAATGTCCGCTTTGGGGCCACAAGCAGACACTATGTCAACGTTGAAGGGGCTGAACCGGAGACTCTGAAATGCGGTTCCATTGGAGACCTTATGCAACTTTCAAGGCACAGAGCGAGAACATCGAGACCGTTTTAACTCAAAGTTGTGACAACCGATAGTAAGACGAAATTCTGCAATGACTGCCGTGTGCTCATCAAGTCTGATCCCACTAGCGGAAACGCGACTTGCCGATGCAGGACAGACGACTCGCCGTGGCTATAGTCTTCATGCGTTGCGTATCTCTTCGCTGGTGGGGCATTCTGATCAAGATAAGTGCAGCGCCTACGCTGCATCTCTGTCGAGGTCATATCTCGGCCTGACAGCAAGGTTTGCACCCGCCCAGCGATGTAGTTCAGTCAGCGGAACCGACAGGTTTTCGCTGGTAAACGTGGATGTAGTCGACTAGTAGAAAGGACGGGTTCGGCGTTTCATCGATCGGCCAACCAGATCCGAGCGCAAGGTTCACTAACGGATAAAACGGGGTGTGGAACTCCTTTGGCGTGTCGAAACTCCATATGGATTTGCGATCGAGATAAATGGTCGTCTTGTCCGGTGAAATTTCCACGCCGTAGGTATGATATTCATTGCTCAACGTCCCGTCCTTGACAGTTGTCCAATGGCCGCCGGTGGTATTCTCACCGCCCTGGCTCTGACGCCAGATATGAAAACCGCTGCTGAATTCGTACGGCACGCGACCGTAATATTCCATTACGTCTATCTCCGCAGTGTATTTCGACCGGTCGATGCCGATGAGCCAGAAGGCCGGCCAGACTCCCTTGCCTGGCGGCAGCTTCATCCGGGCCTCGAAGTAGCCGAATTGCTGCGAGAACCCCTGCCCTTTCGCGTTCGTCGAAGCCAGGAGGCCCGAGCGCCAGTTTCCATCGGAGCCTTTACGCGCCTCGATCCGTAAGATCCCCTCGTCGACGGTAAAGGGAAACCCGTCGGTCGGATCGGTGAAACGGGCATCGCCAAAATCTCCATTCCAGGGTGTATGGGCAATCCAGCGCGAGCCGTTCTTTCCCCAGGCCGAGACATCCAGCTTATCGAAGTTCTCCTCGAAGGTCATTTGGAACGCATCGATATTGATCTGCTCTTGAGCCGCGGAGGGCTGCTCCAGGAATCCTAATGAACCAAGGGCGATGAGAAAAACGAGTCTCTTAGCAAATCTGCAATACATTCTGCTTCTCCGGAAATGCCAAAACAACCGTCGGATTAGTCTGAATTTCGATCACGAGGTGAGAGCCCCGCTTCTTCGTGGCAAAATTTTCTGAACGACGATGGTCTCGAGGCCATCGGGCCTTCCAACGATTTGCCATAACAACAGCGCGGAGACCCAGAAGATCGTGACCGCAGCTCCGCCGCAGAAGGTCAAACCTGTAATGAGATTCAGGCCAGGAGGCATGGCACTGAGCACTGGCTGCACGCACAGCAGGAAACCGATCATGGGCAAACTGGCAGCAAGCGGCCTGAAAAAGGCATTCAGCTGAGCACCGAATGTCGCGCCGATCAGGTGGCGCGTTATGACGAGCGATGCAGCATAGGCGACAAGAACTGCCACAATACGCGCGGCGAGTGCCCCTGCCAGTCCGAAATAGGCGATGCCCAGGATCGTTACCGGCACTCTTATGGCGAACTCGACAAACATTCTAAGTGCGACATAGCGGGTGTTGTCCATGATCATAGCCAACGCGGGCATGATGGTTGCGGGAAGACCGATCAGGCTGACGAGACACAGCCATTGGAGAATCGGAATGGCGAACGCCCATTTCTCGCCGACAATGATGTGCACGACCGGGTCGGCAAGCAAAGCAAGGACCAGAAGGACCGGAGCTGCGACCAGGGTGATTGCGTTTGTCGCTTTCAGATACGCGGTTATCAGCTTTCGATGATCGTCGACATTGGAGAAGGCGGCCATCAATGGGCGCATCAGCGGCCCTACAAAGGTCTGATGCGGAATGCCGGCCAGATTATCCGCCACGCTGAAGGCGCCGAATGTCGACAGGCTTGTAAAGCGCGGAAGGAGCAGCCGATCCAGTTGCCAGTTGATGGAATTCAGGACCTGCGCAAGCGTGTTCCAACCAATCATGTCCTGAAAATGCTTCCACTCCGAAAGGGTCAGAGTGGGGCGCATGGGAGCGAAGACATATGAGGTGATCGCCGCCGCGAATGGGCCCGCAACCGCTCCGATCGCCAGTCCCCAGTAGCTGCCGGTCACTAGCGTCACCCCGACGCCGAACAGGAGCGTCGAGCCCTTGGCAATGATGTCGAGCGCAAACTCGCGTCTGAAATCAAAGTGTTGCATGAAAAGAACCATGCGCGGACTGATCAGGCTGCGCATAGCAGGTGCGAGGGAGAGAACGGCGACAAGTGAGACGAGCCGAGGATCATTATAGCTAAGCGCCATCGGCCAGGCGACGATCACCATCAAGAGGCTGATGGCCGCCCCCCTGAGAACGCTTAGCGTGAACGCCGTGGCGAACATCCGGTCTGAAGGAGATCGCTGACGTACCAGGGCTTGGGTCAGTGGCAGGTCCAGGATCGCCTCGACGATTACCAAGACCGAAGTCGCGATGGCAACAAGGCCAAAATCCGCCGGGCTCAGAAGCCTTGCCAAGACCAGAAGACTTACGAAATCGAGCAATCGTGCGAGGAATTTTCCGCCAATGGTCCAGATGCTCGCCGTCGCCGTCCTTTGCGATACGCTTGACACGCCTCTATTCCTCGTCGACGGGTTGAGACGAATTAGACCGGGCAGGAAAAGAATGACGGCTGCACCGTCGCCGTTTCCCAGTGAGGCGCCTCAATCTGCGCAATACATCGATGTCCGCCCGACCCATCAATGCGACCGTCCTTGGAAAGATCTCGCGGATGCGTCAGTACGCCTGGACAACTGTTCGTCAATGAGGGCGGTCAGCCGATCGCGGAAGACCATGGAGGAGAACTTCAGGGCATGATCGCGGATCGCATGCGGATCGAAATCGTCCTCGATCTCCTCGAACGATACCATCGCATCCAAAAGTGATTCCTTGGATTGTACTGCGAAGCGGAGCCCGACATGGGATGAAGAAACGGTCTCGCGGGCCCCGCCAGCGTCGAAAGCCAGAACTGGCCGCCCCGATGCCATAGCTTCCACCGGCAGAATGCCGAAATCCTCGGTGCCGGGAAAAAGCAGAGCGCGGCATCGCGACAGATGATCACGCAAAACGGGGAAGGGCTGGTGGCCGAGGAATTGAACGGTGGGTCCGGCAATCGACTTGAGATATGCCGCCTGCTCTCCCTCTCCAATCACTATCAATTTCCGGCCGCTCTCGGTGCAGGCGCGAACGGCAATATCTGGCCGCTTGTAGGCCGTCAACTGCCCCGCATAGAGGTAAAACTCGCCCTTTCCCCTCCCCACTGCAAAATCATCAGTCGCAACGGGCGGATGAATGACGGCGGAATCCCGATCGTAGAAGCGTTGGATGCGGTTTGCGACGTAGCTGGAGTTCGCCACAAAGACATCGACCCGCGAAGCGGTTGTCACGTCCCAGGCACGTAGCATCGGTGCCGTGATCGACATCAATGCCCGGCCCAGCCACGGAAGACCCAGCCGATACACGTGAAACTGATCCCAGATGTAACGCATCGGCGAATGACAGTAGCATATATGAAGGGCGTCCGCGCGCGTGATGACGCCTTTGGCAGGTCCGGATTCGCTTGACAGCACCAGATCGTACTCCTGCAGATCGAACTGCTCGAGCGCGAACGGCATCAGCGGCAGCATCTTCGTGTAATGCCGTTTCGCACCGGGAATCTTCTGCAAAAAAGACGTGCGGATATTGCGCGTCTTGAGAAAATCGCTGATGCGATCCGGATTGCAGACAAGGGTGAAGATGTCAGCCTGCGGAAACATGCGGCAAAGCTCTTCGACGACTTTTTCGCCGCCACGCATCGATACAAGCCAGTAGTGCACGATGGCAACGCGAAGCTGCTTGGTATCGCTTTTGCTGCTGGTCTCGATGGCGCGGCGTTTCGTCATAACTGGCGCTTCAGCCAGAAATGCTACGGCTTCCGGAAGAGAGGTTGTTGCTTCGAGGGTCAACTGAGTGCTCCTTGTTTCATCACCGCGTCCGACGGCCCGGGCATTACATTTGTCGAAATCAGGCTGTGGTATTCTTTAAGAAGGGCATCGCGCCATTCTTCGTGTGTTGAGGCGAGGTTTGGCGCCAGTCGGAAAGCACGCTCGCTCATCCGGCGAACCTCGTGCTTCGGCATCGTGCGAAATGTCGTCAGTGTATCGGCAAAGGCGCGCTCGTTGGTCGTGTCGCAGGAAAGCGCGATTCCAGCCCCTTCCATCTCCTCGGCGAGAAAGGCGCCTCGAGTCATGATGACGGGGACGCCGCTCCCGGCAGCTTCAATAGCGACAAGACCGAACGGCTCGGGATAGCGCGAGGGCATAAGCAGCGCGCTTGCCTGACGAATCGTCTTGCCCATCTCTGCCTGCGACTGCCAACCGACTGTCCGCACGTGATCTCCGGACATTGCCACCCGTTCCATCAGCGGCCCGTCCCCGATCACGCAAAGTTTTGCGCCCGCTCTGCGCGTGGCAGCCACGGCGTCTTCCACGCCTTTTTCCTCGTCCAATCGTCCGATGAAGACGAATTCGTCGTTGGCTTCTGCCTCAACGCGTTCGGTAGACAGCGGTGCGATGGGATTGCGGATCGTCGTCAGGCGTTCAGCCGGATAGCCCGCACGAAGGAAGAAGCTCGTCATCTTCTCGTGCAGTAGGACTATTCTACCGAAATCGGCCTGATTGCGCAGAAGCCGAACGAGATTGGAGCCGCGGGCAACTCGCCATAATTTGTGCGAATAGTTTCTCTTGTCGCAGGCGGTGGCGATGCAGCTCACCCCGAGCGGACGCCGAAGACAAATCTCTTGCGCCTGATAATCAAAGAAGGCGCCGTTGGGACAAGCGGTGAAGAAATCGTGCGCGTGAACCACACATCGCCTCGCGACGGGCACCAGCGCCTTGAATATCGCCGGAGACAGGATCTTGGACCAGCCATGGACGTGATAGCTTGTGTTCGGTGTGTCGTTTGCACGGATCCAGGTCGCGATCATCCGAACGGCGAGGACATTGTGAATACCTGAGACAAAAGCCTTCGCGCGCTCGGCGTTGATCAGATCGCGGCTGTTGAGCGGCACGATGGAAACTCCAAGGGCAGCAAGTTCTGTGTTGGCGCCGTCGTCCCCGCAAATATAAGTCACCGGGATGTCGAGGCCACGAAACAGTTTAGCCGACAGTACGGATAGAGCTGTCGCGCCGCCTCTGGCCGTCGAATAATCATCGATGATGACCACGCGAGCAATTGTTGAGCTATACAGCGCGGCATTTCCAGGCCACTTCCCATATCTCCCGGGAACCAGTGATCGTACGGTCGACCAGGCCGATCCAAGTTGGTCAGAACAATCCGGGTTGGGAAGGAAAGTCGGCATCATTTCACCAATGCCGCGCCATCGGCATAAGCCTCAAGTGCTTTGCGGTTAAGAATGCGAATCTTGCCTTGAGATCCGTCGACTATCTTGCGCTCGCGCCAGCGTCGCAGACACTGATTGACCTTTTCGCGGGAAGCCGGAAGAGTTGCGGCCAAGTCGTATTGCGAAATGATCAGCTCGTCCTGGTTGTCCGGAGTATCTTTCCCATAGACGGTGGAGAGCCGCAAAAGCGTGCTGGCCAGCCTGGATTGCAAGCACGACCCTGCGTTGGAAATGATCCGCAGCTCGAGCTCCGCAACACGAGCCAATGCCCTGTAAACAACTTTCTCCCGGAAACGAGGATCGCTGGCATATCGTTCGCGCAGCAAGCGGCCTTCGAAAAAATGCAGTTCGCAATCGGAACTGGCTCGATATTCGAGATTCAACATTTGCCGGCGCAGGACCTCGAGATCGCCGATGAGCCCCGCTTTGGGAATAATTTCAACGATAAATTCCCTGCCGTCGGGCAGCATCGTGCTCGCGCTGACGAAGCCCCGCTGAACGCGAGCAAACATATCAACGAGGACACCGGCCCCAGCGATGATCTCACCGCGCTGGAAGCTTCGAGCGTTTGAATGGCAGAGGGGGAATTCATCATCCGGTACACTACGGTTGCTTAACTGGATGCCCTCTGGAACCGCTGCCTTGGCGATACCGACTCTGCAATCGTGTGTGTGTGTAGCCCCGTCCATGCGCATAACTCCCAAATTCTGGATGGTTATAGTTGATGCTGCACTGCATCATTTATAATGGCTCAGTTTGAGTGTCAAGTAACATTGCATGTCGAGTAAGGTATACATGAATAGAGAGTATCGAATATATTATTGGAGACGATATAATTTATTGCAGATTGCCTAACAATTGTATAGTAATGTGCTCACATATGAACCATTCGTGACAAAAATCCTACAATGCTTAGTTAAAAGCAGCGAATTTATACGTGTAAAGTAACTCTCGATAGACTTTTTTATTTATACTGTTAGTCACTTAGATTTAGTCATCGGAGCTTGCCGTCGCAGGATTCCCCTGCGTCGTCTTATTACCATAAAGAATTTGTTCACGATTATGACCTCGGTCACAGACAATCCGGTTGCAGTGCACCAAAGTTTCACTGGTAACCGGAAATTGTAGGAGACGACCGATGACATGGGATGCACAGGGCATTGAAGTTGGCGAATCCTGGTCGGGCGTCCAGAAGCCCGAGCAAGGCGGTGATCTCCACGTTGCCCGACCTCACGCGATCGGCAGATGGTCAAAGCGAACGGTAGACCTTTTGATAGCGATCGCCGCTTTGGCGCTCCTCTCCCCGCTTTTCCTGATAGTCGCAATAATCGTGAAGCTTGGTGACAAAGGCCCGGTCTTTTATTCCCATACCCGGATCGGCTTTGGTGGCGCTGCGTTTGGATGTCTCAAGTTTCGTACCATGAAGACTGATGCGAGTGACCAGCTTGCGCACTTGCTGCAAACCGATCGGGCGGCAAGAACTGAATGGGAGGCAACGCGCAAGCTCAAGAACGATCCCAGGGTCACGGCCGTCGGCGAGATTCTTCGAAAATCGAGTATCGACGAGCTTCCGCAACTGCTCAACGTCGTGCGCGGCGATATGAGTCTGGTGGGACCACGGCCGATCACGCTCGAGGAGCTGCCCCGCTACGGCGAGCATATCTCGGCCTACATGGAGGGGAGACCCGGACTGACCGGTCACTGGCAAACCAGTGGGCGCAACGATGTCAGCTACCAGCATCGGGTTTCTCTCGACGTTCACTACCTCGACAATTGGTCGCTCAGTCGGGATTTTCTCATCATGGCGAAGACCATTCCGGTCCTGTTTTTAAGGCGCGGGTCCTACTAGACGGATTCGGGGAGCACTGCCGTCCTTGTCCAGAAATCGAAAGACATTCCTCTACATGTTTAACCTGCGACTAGCCCCTGGCTATACCGTGATCGTGCCATTTTGGATTGAGACTAAATGACCTCCAGTCGCATCTTTAGCGGTGTTTCCTCAATACCCCTGCCCACCCCAACCACGGGTGGGAGTTCACCGCTGACCATGCGGGACATGGTCTTTTTTCTAAGGATGCGCTGGGCGTGGATCATCGTTACGACCAGTGCCTTCCTCGGCGTGGCCGCGGCCTATGTCCTCACCGCCCAGCCGACATTCGTTGCCAGCACCCAACTTTTGGTCTTTCCCCAAGTGAACGGTTCTGACGCGCAACGGGCCGTCGAGGCGGATGCATTCCTTGAGGCACAGCTGGAAATTGCCAAATCCAGCGATGTACTCGGTCAAACGGCGAAGGCGCTTGACCTTGCCAATGATCCTGCATTTGCCGACAAGGCGCCTTCGCTGCAGGACACTGCAAAAGGTTGGCTGACGGGAAATTTGCAAAAGGATGCGGAAACAGACGATCCGGTAGCTGCGGCGCAGCCAGCATCGCTGGCCAAAGAGACGCAGCGGTCAGATCGGGTTACCGCCAGGTTGCGAAACATGGTGGCACTGCGCCGGATTGGACGCTCGACGATCATCGAGGTGTCGGCCGATGCATCCAGCCCCAAGAAAGCGGTCGAAATTGCCGATACGGTCGCCGAGGAATACATCCGGAAAAACATACTGATGAAGGCCGAAGCCGCGCGGCAATACAGCGCGTGGCTGGAAAAATTTGTTATCGAGCAACAGCGCGGACTAACCGAAGCTGCCAATGCTTTGGCCACGTTCAAAAGTAATCCGCGCGATCAGTTCAAACTCGCGGAATTGCAAAGTGCGGCGGATGCGCGCCGCACTTTATACGAGAATACTCTTAATCAGTTTACTGAGGCCAAGCAGCGTATATCCTTCCCTGTTTCCGATGCCACGATTGTCTCGCAAGCCACGTTGCCGCTTTCCAAGGCAAGGCCGCGCAGCGGGCTCATCGTTGCCTTCGCTACAGCGGTAGGAGCGGGCGCCGGCCTGATGCTGGCCATGATTCGGCACGCCGGTGACCGCCGGATCGTCCGCGGCCAACGACTCGCGGAGGCGGCTGAACTGCCCTTCGTTACATTATTGGCGAGATCGGAAAAGACTCGCCATGGCCACGCTGGATACTTCGTGGCCGCTGAAGCCCGCAGCGGCAGCACGGCCACTTATCCGATCATACCTGGTATGGCGGAATTGGGCGCAACGATCGCAGGACTTCGGCGGAGGCGAAAGGTCGTCATCGGGATCGTTGCCGTTAATCCGGGGAGCGGAGCGTCGACTATAGCTTGCGAGCTTGCGGTCCAGTCAGCCGAGTCGGGATCTCGCACACTCCTGATCGATGCGGCGGCGGAAAAATCTTCCCTCAGCGGTTCGATCGCGCCGCATTGCTCGGCAGGCCTTATCGACGTTCTCGATAATGCCGACCTGATCCAGACCGCTGCATTGCCCCTCACCCCGACGTTGAAATTTCTTCCCCTTGGCAAGATGCGCGGGATAACGCCGGCCATTCGTTTGAGCTCCGGTCGCACCCAATTGAACTTCAACGATCTGAAAAAGGAATTTGACGCCATATTCGTCGACATTTCCGCCGTCTCCACATCCCCGGATGCCAATGCGATAGCGCCAGAGCTGGACGGAGTCCTGGTAATCACGTGGCATGGACGCACCTCGATCGACGATGCCGTGCGAGTGATAGACGGTATACGAAATGTCGGCGCGGAGGTTCTCGGCGCGATCATCAACAAAGCGCCGCCGGGAATGCAGTCATGACCCGGCAATTAAGAATTTCCGTGGGCATCGCTTCAGCAGGCCGCCCTGCAACACTGCTGGCGACGATCGACTATCTTGCCGGCCTGCGAAACCGCCCAGCGCGGATCATCGTCTGCGTACCAGACATCGACGATGCAGCCGAGCTCGATAATCGCCTCGACGTGGAGCTTATTGTCGGCTCCCGCGGGTTGACCTGCCAACGCAACAGGATTCTCCGGGCGGCCGTCCCCGATACGGATATTCTGATCTTTCTGGACGACGACTTCATTCCGGCCCCGAACTTCATATCACGTATGGAAGCGGTCTTCGCTCACGAACCGGACGTGACCATCGCAACTGGCGAGGTCCTGGCCGACGGCATCCTTGGCGGTGGCCTTACCATGTCCGAGGCCCTTGAAATCATCGAGACGGCTGGCGAGCGGGCTGTGTTGGTGACGGATGTCTATAACGCCTACGGGTGCAACATGGTGGTCCGCCTGTCGGCCGTTATCGAGCATGGCCTTACCTTTGATGAGCAGCTCCCGCTCTATGGCTGGCTCGAGGATGTCGATTTCAGCAGATCCATCGCCCGCTACGGCAGATCGGTCCGCGTTGCGGGCGCTCGCGGTGTTCATCTGGGTGTCAAATCCGCGCGTCAGCCCGGTCTACGGCTCGGCTATTCGCAGATAGCCAATCCTGCCCACCTGATCAGGAAGGGCACGATGTCGAAGGCGCGCGCGATCGCACAAATTGGCCGCAACATTCTGGCAAACGCTCGCGGCGCGCTGCTTGGCGACCGTTCTGTCGATCGGCGGGGGCGTTTGGGCGGTAACATGCTTGCCCTGGCAGATCTTCTCATAGGTCGTGCGTCTCCCTTGCGCATCCTCGAATTCGGCATTTCTTCTAATCGTGAGATGTCTTCACCATCCATCGCAACGAAACGGAGGTAGCAGACGTCATGCAATGCATGTCCTTGCCAGTGCTCAACAGGCGGTCAAGTCCCCCTACAGGACACACCGGCAGACTGCTGCGTCTGTCATACTCGAAAATTCGGATTTTGCCCGAGCGCCTCGTATTTGCCGGCCTTCTCTTGCTTGTCTTCTCGTGCATGAGCAACTGGAGCGCGGCCAGTGCCGACACGTATACGCTGGTGGCAGAAGACAAGATAAAGTTACGCATCGTCGAGTGGCGATCGTCGGATACCCGATACGCCAGTTGGGACGCGCTTGAGGGAATATATGCCGTCGACGATATGGGCAATCTATCGATCCCGATCGCGGGTCAGATAAAGGCGAATGGGAAGACGACAGAGCAACTCGCCGACACTATCGCGAGCGCGCTGGCCGAGAAGGCCGAGTTGCCGGGAAAACCCTTCATTGCCGTCGAGATCGCCGAGCACGCGCCAATCTTCGTGACAGGAACCGTGCAGACCCCGGGGCGCTATCCTTTTGTGACGAACATGACCGTAATGAAGGCGGTGAGCATCGCGGGCGGCTTTTTGCGGGCGCGTGAGGGGAATGCCGTCTTCGAGCGCGATCGGATCCAGGCTGCCGGGGCCTATCGCACCGCCATCCTCAGCCGGCGTGATCTTCTAATGCGGCAGGCCCGTTTGCGCGCCGAGATCGCCGGCGAACCCAGCTTCGCTATTCCTGGCGAACTCGTGGGAACGCCGGATGTCGAGAAACTGAAGACGGAGGAGTCCAACCTGATGCGGCTGCGACGCGTCGAGTCCGACAGCCAGATCGCGGCGGCGAATGATCTCAGCCGTCTGTACAGTCAGGAAATCCAGTCACTCGAAGCCAAGATCATCTCTCAAAAACGACAGATCGCCCTTGCGCAGGAGGAACTGGATGCTGTCAACGGCCTCGCGAGCAAAGGTCTGTCGAACAACGCACGCCAATTTTCACTCGATCGCGCATTGGCGGATGCCCAAGGCAGCATGCTCGATCTGGAAATTGCCCTGACCAAGGCCCGTCAGGCGCTGAGCGACAGTGAGCGCGAAAAGACAGGGATCATCAACAAGCAGAACGCAGAAAACCAACAGCTGCTCAATACGGTTGATCTTGATATCAGCAAGGCGGCAATCGACATCCAGGTAGCGCAGCTGCTGGGCGAGCAGGCGGGGTATAGTGCTCAAGTCGCCCGGATTGGGACGGAGACGACGAGCCTCGGAAGTACACAGAAAACCTTCAAGATCGTGCGTCGCAGCGATGATGGAACCTATCATACGATCGAAGCGGATGAGACGACCACCCTGCTGCCGCACGACCTCGTCGAGATCGGTGTCGACGCGGACGCTCAAGCGTCCTCTCTGCTTCCACCGCAGGCATCGGCTGCCTTGCTTTCCGAGGTCGCGCCAAGCGGTCCGTCGGTTTCCCGCTTCGATGTCTCAAGCAAGATCGAAAGTGGAGGCATCCGTGATTGAGGAAGATGTCATCGGGGCCGGTGGCCCGGCCTGCCCTCTTTCTTTCCGGCAGATCCGGGAAAGACGGCTGGAAACGCCACCGCGTGCATTGCAAATGCAGGCCATGCAATCACTGTCCAGATCGGAAGCTGAAGCATGACGATAGAACCGATCGGCTACTTCGTCCTCCTGCTTGGCGCACTTAGTGTGGTCTACGGAGCACGCTTTGCAATCGGGACACTTTGTTTGTCGACGCTCTTTGGAGCAGCGGCGGCGCTCCAGCTGCCCTCGCTTGGTGGTGGTAGCATCCAACCCAGCCATCTTCTGGTGCTTTTCTTTGTCGCGACCGCCTTGCTACGCCCCATAGAAACACAGGCCGCCTTGGCCAGCATTGCGTATCCGGGCCCCGGCTTCTGGTTCGCTGTCTATATCCTGTTCTCCGCCGTATCGGCTTTCTTTCTGCCCCGCATCTTTGCCGGTGCAACGCTCGTCTACTCGTCCGCCCGCGACGCGTCGGGGACGATGTCGACAGTGGCCTCTCCGCTGGCTCCAGGTTCGTCCAATTTTACACAGGCTGCCTATCTGCTCGGCGACCTCGCATGCTTTGCCGTCATCAGTGGCCTCACCCGGCTCGGGCACGCCCGTCTCATCGCTCGAAGTTTGATCGTGACGGCCATGGCGTGCCTCGGCCTGGCGCTGCTCGATATCGGAGCGTTCATGACCGACCAGGCCGAGCTACTCGATTTCATACGCAATGCCAACTATACGATGCACACGGCTGAGACGATCAGCGGTTTCAAACGCATCGTCGGTTCCTTTCCCGAAGCAAGCTCCTACGGATCGGCCGCATTGGTCTTCTTTTCTTTCACGCTCTTGCTTTGGCTGGAGCGTTTTCCAAGCCGCCTGACCGGTCTGGCAACGGTATCTGTTGGCGCGACTATCATACTGTGCACGTCAACAACTGCCTACATTGCCGGTCTGCTTGTTCTCGGCCTCGTCGTACTTCTAAGCCTGAAACGCCTCCCCAGTGGCCGGGCCACGGCCCCCTATGCTGCTTTCCTGGTCGTCACACTGTTCATGGTTCCCTGCGTGATCGTCGCACTCATGCTGATACCGGACGCGTGGAATTCGGTGACGGACCTCACGAGCATTACCTTCGCAGACAAGCTCCAGTCTCAATCGGGCGAAGAACGCACCGCCTGGAACACTCTGGCGCTCGTCTCATTCGTTGAGACCGCCACTTTCGGCGCTGGGCTCGGCACAGTCCGGGCTTCCAGTTTTATTGCCGCATTGCTGTCGAATGTTGGATTGTGCGGCACCGTGCTTTTCGCCATCTTCCTGTACAGCCTCTTGACAGCGGCCAGTCGCCACAAATCAAGTGATCGAGAGGACCGGGCAATCGGAATTGCCGCCGTGATGGCGTCAATCGCCCAGATCGCCTCGGCGACGATCTCCGGGAGCAGTACTGACCTCGGCTTGCTGTTCAGTATTACCGCAGGGCTGGCCACCGGTTGCCTTGCCGGCTCCCACGTCTCACCACGACGCGCGGCTCCGTCGCCTGTGAGCCCATATCCCCAGGCGGCATCTTCGATGAGAACGCCGATGGTTTCAGCGCCATGATACGCCACTTGCGATCCCGACCAATCATAGCCGCATCCGGGCGGACCCGAAGGTTTTCTACGCGTCGCGCCTTGAAGATCGTTGATGACAGGTGGTTGGCGCACGAAAGCAGTTCGGCAAGCCCCTGCGGAAAGTCAGCTCCCGCGGTGCTCGTCTGCCGCATGCGCCGGATCAGCGGCGGAACCATTTTTTGGAAGTTTGCGAGTGCGACGCCAAAGTCCCGACAAAAAGACGCCCACCAGGTAACTGACCTCCATGAGCGCAAGGATAGCAACGCTGGAGAGCGCAGCGGCAATCAGGGAAGAGCCCTGGGTGAAGGTTACGACCCCCAAGCCAGTTGCCACGAAAAACGCAAAGATTGCGAATGCCCAGACACGGATGGCGGTCCCGGCCGTGATCGAAATCACCATCACGACGATTGCGCCGCTCAGCATTGTCATCCTCCCTCCCGTTGCATCACGACCAGGTCCCAACTGCCGGTCTTTGCGATTTGGCACCCCAGACTGACGATATTGGAACGCCCGCCGCGGTTAAAATTTCAACAATTAAACGCTCAAAAATCGTCGTCAACCAGCCCTTTATTTCAAACCGACGGCGCTCAGTTACGCATTTGGCAACAAAATACCGGATCGCGTTTCCATACGACAGTATCAGTGACGGGTTCAATAAGGGGTGTTCCCGGCGAAGACCAATCAGAGGGGCGGTGATATGAACAATCAATGCGTCGTTTACGTTACGGATGTCGAGTATGCGTTTCCCACTATTCTTTCGGCCCTCCAGGCTCGCAAATTCGCCAGCGCAGCGACCGACGTCTGCGTCCTCATGTCGGAACACCTTGATAATTTTGCAGAGTTGAAAGGTCTGCTCGCGATGAGCGGGGTCGAACTGATCGATGCGACTGCAGCATTGAAGGACTCGCTCGGCAAACTCGACGGCTCGCATTTCCAGGGACGCATCAGCGTCAGCACGATGGCCAAGCTTGTCCTTTGCCAGGTCCTGCCCGCTGAGTACACCCAGATTATTTACCTCGATGGGGACACACAGGTCGTCAGCAATCTGGCTGAGCTCGAAAACGCCGTCGCCCCTGAGGGAAAGTTCTTTGCAGCGCGTGATTACACATCGATCCATAAGCTCCTCCACAGCGGAAGAGACAGCCACTATTTCAACGCGGGTGTTCTGAAGTTTCACCGTAACGGCTGGATCGGGCAAGAGGCGTTAGAACTTTTTGTGAAAAATCCGGCGGCCTGCGAGGGTAAACATGATCAAGGTGCACTGAACTATGTTTGCGGATCTTCACTCATCCTCGTGTCGAACCGCTGGAACTTTCCGAAGCAGTTTCTTCATCTTGTGAACATGTCCTCCTTGTCCATCGTGCACTACATGGCGCATCCAAAGCCGTGGCATGGGACCTTCTTTCCATGGAGCGATGCAGAAAGCCAAGTTTACGTCGACTTACGCAAATCGCACCCGGTATACGACGCGCTATACCGCGGAATAACATTCGACCGTAAAATGTTATACAAGTATCGTTCAATTCGGGAACGTATCAAACACGCGTTGCAGGAGGACAAGCCCAACCCGCAAGTCCAGGGTCTGCTTGTCGGCGATTATGTCGTGTGATGGTCGAAAGAGCATGATTAACAGTGCTTCCCTTGCCAGCATTTCACACTACGCAAAGGCCCGACTGCGGCGGTCTCTGAAAGCCAGGCAGGTCAAGTGCGACCTGCTGCGCAGCGGGCTCAAGCACGCGCGCCATGTTGTCATATGCGTCATCCGCGACGAAGGGCATCGGCTGGCCTTCTTTCTGCAGTATTATCGCGATCTTGGATTTGAGCATTTTCTTTGCATCGATAACGGGTCGACCGATGGGACGGTAGAACAGCTGTCCAGCTTCGACGACGTGTCCCTCCTTTCGGCCAACGGGTCCTACAAGGCAGCAAGGTTTGGAAACGACTGGATCAACGAAGTCATCAACCGGTATTGCCAGGAAAAATGGGTCCTTTACGTCGATGCCGATGAATTTCTGGTTTACCCGCATTGCGACACAAGGCCGATCAGCCAGTTGACCGCTTACATGGATTCCGTGGGCGGTCGTTCTCTGCGATCGGTCATGGTCGATATGTACAGCCGTAATCCAATTGTTGAAAACGTATGCGAGCCCGGAAGAAACCCCCTGGGTGTTTGTAACCTCTTCGACCGTTCGGGTTACGAGTCACATTTCGACAAACGCAATTTGACGATATGGATCAAGGGCGGGGTCCGTGGGCGGGTCTATTTCCAGGGCCGTATCTGGGATGGTCCTGCACTCAACAAGATACCCCTCGTTTACGTGGCGGGAGAGTTCCTGTTTCTCAAGTCATCGCATCAGGTTTGGCCGTTGTCCCTGAATTTGGGCGATATGCGTGGAGCACTTGGCGTATCGGGTGCCCTCTTGCATTTCAAGTTTCTATCGACCTTTGTTCATAAGGTTTCGGATGTGGCAAACCGATCGGAGCACACCGAAGAATACGCCGTATATTCCTCAGGCGAGGACGTGCGTCATTTCTTGTATGAGGACACGGGTGTTTACAAAAACTGGAAAGATTTGGCTGATCACGGTCTTATACAAGGGGAAGGTTGGAAATACTGGAAGAATGCTTCAACTGTGAAGTCTAGTGGATTGATCGAGACTAAAGAGTTCGATCCAGGTGTTGGCACTTCACGCAAAAAAGTTCCGGGTCACTTGTGCAATCCAATCCCGCCGAGGCTGACACAATTGGCGTCGAACTGGCGAGGCTGGATCGCGAGATGACTCCCACATTGGTGTGATTTTTGCAACTGGTCATGCTGATATGTCGTGGGGCTTCGCATCCGTCGTCATTTTGGTCGAACCTTATGGAGAAAGTGGTTTCGTCAGTACCATCAGTCGGGCCATACTCGACCGATATAGTTCATGTACCTTGCCATTCCGGAAAGGGAACAGGGACCGAGTCATTCTTCGCGAATGCGCGCTGCCAAAATCCAGTCAACTGCCGCGGAAATGTCATTGACGGTTGCGGTTGGTGGGGGGTTGAAACGATCCTCGTCGCCGGGGCGGTATTTGCCCGTGCGTACCAGCAACGCGCGAGCAAGTCCGGTCCGCAAGGCCCCTGCGATGTCGGTTTCCGCATCGTCGCCGACTATTACGGCTTCTGCAATCGGGCATTGCATGCTGGCTAGTGCGGACAGGAAGAACGCAGGCGACGGCTTTCCCAAGACAACAGCACTTCTTTGACTGGCGAATTCCAGTGCCGCAACGAATGCTCCCGCGTCGAGACTGAGTTCTCCATCTGCATCCTTGAATGTCCGGTTCGGCGCCAGCGCCAGGAATTCCGCGCCCTTGATGAGCTCTCGAAACGCCCTGTTCAGCGCCAGGTAATCGAAGGCCTTGCCTGCATCGCCGACAATGACCGCCCTTCCATCCCCGCCCGCCACATCGTGGAAATCCACCACCAGGTCCGGGTGAACCAGGAGGTATGGCGATCGATTGTGTTGACCAAGCCATTCACGCGCTATTTGCGCTGGAGTTAAAAGCTCGCTGAATGAGACAGAAAAGCCAAGCCTGTCGAGCTGCTTAAGAATGGATTCTTTGCTCGACCGTGTCGTGTTGCTCACGAAGCGTACAGGAAGGTTAGCCTCGTGCAGGCGGGCAACAGCATTCGTTGCGCCCGGAATAACCTCTTTGCCATCATAGAGGACGCCAGCAAGATCCAGAAGCACACCGCTAATCATCGAAGCAGAATGGACGTGGACAAATTGGGCGTCAACGTCTTCAAGCGACCTTCCAACGATCAACGTTCGTCTCGGAAGGCTTCAGGGGATGAGGAAACCGGCCTGTCCGAAAACTATCCTGACTTTTACAGTACCCCGCAGTTACTGAGAAACGATCCTCTGAAAAGCCGTGCTAAACGCTTCTTGGAAGGGAAGTGACCGCGGTAATAACCGTCCTTCTTGTGCTTTGGTAGAACCACGATGTTCAGGAGATCCGAAATGCTCGAGACTACGCCTACCCTTCTATTCACGATCGAAGCACATGGCCGACTTGTTTATGGTCCGATAAAGACCACAGCTGACGCTCTGGCCGAGAAGCTTCGGACTATCGGCAAGTTCAGCGACGACGAGGTTGAACAGGTGTTACATGAGATCGACAACCTTGGGAGCGTCGAGGTCAAGCCGGACGAAGGGAAACATGAAACAATCACCATCTCGAAGATACTCGCATCTTGAACATGCCGTCCGATGGCATTGTCACATTATTTGAGAGAGGTGAGCATGAGCAGCGATGTGAATGTCCCGGGATTCAAGCCGACATTTGTGTCAGAATTCTTGTTATTAAATCGACTATCTGCCCTTTGCTTAATCAACACATACAATAGGGGCAGGCAGCAGTAACCGTTCGTTTGAAAATGCCGATAAGAACGGTTTTTGATTGTGCCCAGAAGTCTTCAATACTAGAAATGGACCAACGGAGAAATCCGCTTCGCACCCGCTAGCAGGGGCACGCCCTCCCCGACGGGTCCAGAGCTGTTTCTGTTGGCGGACCCGTATGTTTGCCTAAGTTTTGGCGAGCGGCGTAAGCCAGCCTACCGAAGATCATTTCTTGAAACGCTCTGCTTCTTCGGACCCGGCCGTCGCATCGCCGGTGCTGTAGGAATGTGCACCTGCACCTGCAAGTTTCCCGCCGTCAACGATCAGATACTCCTCGCGAATGGACCGCCCTTCGAACCAGCATTCAAGGATTTCTCGTGTTCCCGCCGCGTAGCGCGCCTGGGCGGACAAGGATGTTCCGGAGATGTGCGGCGTCATTCCGTGATGCGGCATAGTCCGCCACGGATGGTCTTTCGGTGCCGGTTGCGGAAACCAGACATCCCCTGCATACCCGGCCAACTGGCCGCTTTCCAATGCTCTGGCGACAGCATCACGATTGCAAATCTTGCCGCGGGCGGTGTTCACCAGATAGGCGCCGCGTTTCATTTTCGAGAGCATTTTCTCGTTGAACAGGTTTTCCGTTTCCGGATGAAGCGGGCAGTTGATGGTCACGACATCACAGACCTTGACCATGTCCTCGACCGTGTCATGCCATGTCACGTTAAGTTCCTTTTCGACGGTGTCCGGAAGCCGGTGCCGGTCATGATAGTGAAGATGCATGTCAAAGGGCTTGAGACGACGCAGCACGGCCAGACCAATACGGCCTGCGGCGACTGTTCCAACGTGCATCCCCTCGACGTCATAGGAGCGGGCGACACAATCAGCGATGTTCCAGCCGCCTTTGACTACCCATTGATGGGAAGGAATGTAGTTTCGCACCAATCCCAGGATCATCATGACAACGTGTTCGGAGACACTGATGGAGTTGCAATAGGTAACCTCTGCGACGGTAATGCCACGGTCGATCGCGGCCTGAAGATCGACGTGATCAGATCCGATTCCCGCCGTGAGCGCCAATTTGAGCTTCGATGCCTTGGTAATGCGCTCTGCAGTCAAATATGCCGGCCAGAATGGCTGTGAGATGACGATTTCAGCATCAAGCAGTTCCTTCTCGAACACTGAATCCGGACCATCCTTGTCGGCGGTGACCACAAGCGTGTGGCCAAGCGATTCAACATATTTTCGGAGACCCAGTTCACCCGAAAGGCTTCCGAGCAGCGTTCCGGGTTGAAAGTCTATTGCCTTGGGTGAAGGGAATGTTTGGCCTCCGGGATAGTGGTCGATTTTCGGAAGACCGTCCCGTGCATATGTTTTCGGATAGCCGTCGACCGGATCATCGTAGAGAACACAAATTATTTTGGCCATGATCGTTTCCTTTGCTACACCGGAAACACACCTGACTAAGCCTGAGGCAAAGCCAGCTACATGGATCGTCATGCGGTGAGCGAGAGGTTCTCAGATCGAGCCCGAGAGACCCCGGCTCCTTGTGTTTCCTCGTTCGGAGGTTGCCGCGTTCCGCAGGCCTGTCTCACCGAACACTGGAATTTTCTCACGATAGGTGGATGTGTTCAAATCACTTCGAATGACCGAATCTCTTCGGCGTCAAGGTCGATCTCTATAACAATGGGCATTGCGATGGGATAACGTCCTCCGCTTCTCGCGACGGTTGCAATCACCCCACTATGGCACGTCGATGCCACCGAGGCGTGTGTGTGTTGGGTGCGCGAATTTCAATGCGCATATGGCAGAAGCAAACGCTCTGATGTAAGCTGGACCATGGGCCTGATGAGAAAATTCATCGCAGATTGGTTCGGATATAATCGTGCCGCCCTTTCCGTTGCCGTAGTGTTACTCGGTAGCTTTTTGTCCGTATTGCCGAACGATGCACAGAGCGCACGTACAGTGCTGGTCCTGCAACTCGAAGGCATCGTTGGCCCAGCCTTATCCGACTATATATTGCGTGGCTTGCGAACGGCGGCAGAGCGCAACGCGCCTCTCGTTATTCTGCAAATGGACACGCCCGGCGGTCTGGACACGTCCATGCGCGACATCATTCGTGGCATCCTCGGCTCCCCGGTGCCCGTAGCCACTTATGTCAGTCCAAGCGGCGCACGCGCAGCCAGCGCCGGCACCTACATTCTCTATGCCAGTCACATCGCGGCGATGGCGCCCGGGACCAATCTTGGCGCAGCGACGCCCATCCAGATCGGCGATTTGCCATTTCCAGGGAGCGGCGAGGACAATAAGAACAAGGATCAGGACGCCAGGACAAAAAAGGATGGGGACGACACGGTCACTCCCCCTACGCCGCACAGCCCGATGGAAACGAAAGCGATCAACGACGCGACGGCCTATATCCGCTCACTGGCTGAACTGCGCGGCCGGAACGTCGACTGGGCCGAAAAAGCGGTGCGTGAAGCGGCAAGCCTTTCCTCCAGCGCGGCGCTCAACGAAAATGTGATCGATATCCTCGCAACGAGCGTGGATGACCTTCTGGCGCAGGCCAATGGCCGCAAAGTCAGCGCGGGAGGAAATGAGATTACGCTCGATACCAGAGGTCTTCCTCTTGACCAGATCAACAAGGACTGGCGCACGGAGCTGCTGATGGTGATCACGAACCCGAATGTCGCGCTGATCCTGATGATGATAGGTATCTACGGACTTATCTTCGAATTCATGGCTCCGGGTTCGTTTTTTCCGGGAACCATCGGCGCGATTTGCCTTCTGATCGGCCTATACGCACTCGCTGTGCTTCCTGTGAATTTTGCTGGTCTTGGTCTCATTATCCTCGGTCTTGCGATGATGGCTTCCGAAGCGTTCGTGACATCTTTCGGCGTTCTGGGCATTGGCGGCGTCATCGCTTTCATATCCGGCGCCACGATATTGATCGATACCGACATTCCAGCTTTTCGCATTTCCTGGCCGCTGACCGCAGGCGTCGCCCTGACCAGTCTGGCGCTTTCCTTGATCATCGTCCACGTGGTCTTTTCCTCGCACAAACGCCCGGTGGTGACGGGCAGCGAGGAGATGGTGAGAGCGCATGGCGAGGTCCTGGAGTGGCGTGGACGCCGCGGGCATGTCCTTGCCCATGGCGAACGGTGGGCGGCAGTATCCGAGACGCCGCTGAAAAAGGGACAGCAGGTCCGTGTGGCAGGCATCGAGGGCATCGTCCTCAAGGTCGAACCCGATCAGCCGGAGAGCAATTAGTGGAGGACTTTCCAATGCTTATCACTGTCTTGATTCCGATTCTCATCATCCTGCTGATGCTCTTGGCTGCCGCGATCAAGATATTGCGGGAATATCAACGCGGCGTGGTGTTTACGCTTGGCCGCTTCACCGGCGTTAAAGGACCGGGCCTGATCATCCTCATCCCCTTCGTCCAGCAAATGCTGCGTGTCGATCTGCGGACAGTGGTGCACGATGTGCCAAGCCAGGACGTAATCTCGAAGGACAATGTCTCGGTGCGCGTCAACGCAGTTCTCTATTTCCGTGTGATCGATCCCGAGCGGGCGATGATCCAGGTCGAGGACTTCCTGATGGCAACGAGCCAGCTTGCCCAGACGACGTTACGTTCTGTCCTTGGCAAGCACGATCTTGACGAGATGCTGGCCGAGCGAGACAAGCTCAATAGCGATATTCAGGAAATTCTCGACGCGCAGACTGACGCATGGGGCATCAAGGTTGCAAATGTCGAGATCAAACATGTTGATCTCAACGAAACGATGGTGCGCGCCATCGCCAGGCAAGCCGAGGCCGAACGCGAACGGCGAGCCAAAGTCATCAACGCCGAGGGCGAGCAGCAAGCTGCTCAGAAATTGCTAGAGGCCGCCCATATCCTGGGGCAGCGCCCTGAAGCCATGCAACTGCGTTATCTCAGCACGCTGAATGTGATCGCCAATGAGAAGAATTCAACGATCGTGTTTCCATTCCCGATGGAACTCGGCGACTTCTTCAAGGTTGCGGCAACTAAATCCAGATAGCGGTGTACAAGTGAACCGCGCCAATGCGAACGACCGTATTTGTTTGGCGAGCGGCCATAGTGGCATCGATCGTCAGGAGTTTTCTGACGGAGGCAATAAGAGTGACCATTTTGGGTTTGCCGACCGCAACATGCCATTGCGGACGCTTGTCACAACGTGATTATGGCGGGCGGATAGCGTAGTCGCGAATGCGTTCCTGCGCTGCGAAATCCGAAGCATCTGCACCGATTGTAGAGATCCATAGAATAATCAGCGACTTCGCCACCTTCGTAGAGATCTCAGTACCAGGTCCGCCTTTCTTGTAGTGTAGCAATCCAGTCTATGGCCATGACTCCTCCATTCCACCCGTAGATTTACGGGAGATATCGGAGAAACCGTCAAGCGGCGGCGCCGTCATTTTCTTACCGTGATACCTATCGGAGAATAGGACTTTCTCCATTTGTCATGCGGAGTGCACCAGTTTGAGCAAGGAAGGTTACGGCGTCGACGAAAACGCGAATCACGAGAACACTCAATCCCGGCGGCCCGCTGGTGGTCTTGTCCAAGAGCCGAGAGCCTCAGCCAAGCTAATCGTAGATCGTCACCAGGAGGTTTGTTACGATTATCAAACCGATGGCTGTAAGCGACATAAAGGCAATGAGGTCATTCATCGACGGCCCCCTCCGTGGAGGCAGTATACGATGTAATTATAGACCTTTACGGCAATCTGGAGAAATGGTCTTTTGTCGTTGCGGCTCAAGTCGCAGTCCTGATAAAAGCCTGGCCAGACATAGATCCAAATTTGGCGTGAGATAAGGCTGGTAGTCTTTCCTGGAACTGATTCCATCACGCTTCCGTGGCAGGTCAAGATGCCAAATATCATTCGGCGAAGGCCGCTTGCGACGAAGACGACGGATATAGCTGGGACCAAACTTCCTGCCCCATCGACGGATCGTTTCATGGGAGACGACGACGCCGCGCTCCAGCAGCATCTCCTCCATCAGCCGCAGGCTCAAAGGAATCGATGAAAGCGATGGTTCTTGTAACTGACGTCGGGCTTACTCATTTTTCAACGAATTAGCCCCGAACAGTTAAGTCAAAAATAACGTGGCAGCTCCCGCTGTTCTACCGCAAAAACCAACCGAACAGCGATAGCGAGGTGAGAACTGATCCTATCCAAACGAATTCTCTGGCCCTGAGAAACCGTTCTTGGCCGCTTTGCCATGATTGATCCCCTTTGGCTTTTAATCGGTGTGGGTCTGAGCGCCAATGGACTCTGAAGAATGACCCGACCACGCGCGCCCATTTGGTCAAACCGCACCTCGTTGTCAGAGTTTAACGAGCATGGCAGTGGTGTACATGAAGGCGGTACCTGCTGCTAATCCGCCAAACGCTGACGGTGACAGCAATGCAGTAATACCTTGGTTTTGCGGCCGAGCGATGAGCGCGCTGATTTCGACAATAACCTGGGCGATAGCCCCTGCGCCGATGGCTAGAGCAATGGCGGTCCATTGTGGCGCGTATGCGAGACTGCCCACCCATATTCCGGCAACGGCGGGGCTACCAGCCAACAGTGCCAAGCCTGCGAACGAGGCTAGCGTGGGGCTCTTCTTCAACATAGGAGCCGCAATTCCGATGCCTTCTGTGATGTTGTGCAGTGTAAAGCCGAGCACGAGGAACGTCCCGAGCCCGGCCGCGCCAGCGGTAAATGCCGCGCCTATCGCCAATCCCTCGCCGAAATTGTGCAGACCGATGCCGAGAGCGATGTATGTTGCTAAAGCCAGTCCCGTCGGTGTTCCGTGCCGCCGACCAATACCCATCAGCACAAGGAAGCTGGTAATTGCGACGAGCACAACCATGACGCTACCCTGGAAGATTGGCGCTGACTTTTCAGCAAATTCAAGCGCCTCGACCACGGTGTCAACCAGCAGGAAGGCCAGCAGCCCAACAGTCATGGCCAGAAGAAATGTCATTGTTCCGGGACCCGCGCCACGCAGGGCGGGATAACACATCAGGCCGATGGCGACGGGTAGAATTCCCACGAATGCACCGAGAATGGCTTGTGACCACAGGCTTCCGGATGTGGCGATCGGTGTCGGCACCGCCACGGCAATCTCGTGCTCGAACGTCGCTCCGGTATTTGTGACAAAATTCACCTTATGCGTCTCCCCGAGTACCCACGGGAAGGGCAAGCTGATCCAGGTTGTGTCGCCCCTTGCAATGGGACCCTGCGGGTCTTTCTGGAATTCCCAATAGGCATCATCGACCTGAACCTGCGCAATCACCATCGGATCGGAGCCTCCGGCGCGAACGAGCAACCGCAATCCGTTGTGGTCAAGGATCGTCCGCTCGATCGTCAGGTTTTCGACGGGTGGTGCCCCGTTGTTAAAACCTTGGAGAGGATTTGCCTGGAACAACCAGACGATTGCCATTGCCAGAATGGCGACGGGGACCAACAACCAGAGCAAAGGCGACAATCCAGACGATGCCGGCGCGCGCGCCGGGGTAACGTTGACAGGTTCGTGCATCATGACACCGTCTCCCTGACATCGAACATGCCCATCCAGCCAAGTTCCGTAAATTCCGATTGATGCGCATGGAACATGTAGAGGCCGGGCTCATGTTCCTTGAACGTAAACTCGAGAATGCCACGCTGCGCCTGGCACTGCATGACCAGGTCGACGGTCTTCAGCGTTGGCGTCAACGTCGTTCCCTGATCGTAATAGTCAAAGAAATTGGCATGCAGATGGAACGAGTTAATCGGGTCAAACTCGGTGATATTGACCAAGTATATACGAACGGGCCGGTCACGCACGATCTCGATCGGTTCCTTCGCATAGCAATGAGCAATCGTATTGCATGCGTAGAATTCATTTTCGCCGTCGAAGTTCGTATCGAACGCGTTCATGACCATGGCCAATTCTTGCCACTGCGCATTTTCTGGCGAACCAAGAAGACGTGATTTTGCAATGTCGGCATATTCCGGATGCCGCGCTGGATCAGGATCGACCACGAACAGACCATACATGCCTTTGTGCAGGTGTCTGGTCAGCGGCAGAGCATGGCAATGATAAAGATGGCAGCCAAATGGTTTTGCATCGAATTCATAAACGAACTCTTCGCCTGGATCGATGACCCCCGCGCCGGGAACGCCATCCATCCGCGCGGAATGGATCCCATGGAAATGCAGGGAATGGGGATGTGATCCATTGTTTTTGAGAGTGATTTTAAGACGGTCGCCCTCAGTTGCGCGAAGCGCAGGACCCGGTACTCGGCCGTTATAAGTCCAGGCCGGGAACATGACACCCGGCGCGATCTCTATCTCCTTCTCTTCGACAGTGATCTCGAAACTACGTTGTTTGCGGCCGTCCGGGAGTTCACTGACGACGCCAGTGTACCAATCCGTTAACATCGTTGTCGGATCGAAACCATTACGGGCATTGTCGACCGAACCAACAGTGATCATCGCTCCGTGCGCTGACCTATGGGCAGATGTCGCCGCGTCGGCGTTCGGTGTCGATCCTCCGTGATTTCCATGGACTTCCTGCGCCGTCGCACCGCTGGAACAGATCGCTGATGCGCCGATCGTCGCGATGCTTCCGCCCAACAGACGCCGCCTGCTCAGATTCGTCTGTGCCCATTTCAGCATTATTCAGTCGGCGCTCCGATTAGCTACTTAAATGAAGTAAAGCATCATACTCATAGTATAGCAAGTGCTATATTTGGTTGATTGCCCCATTCGCCGAGACTTGAAAATTTCCTGCAGTGTGGAAATTTGTCAGATATGATGGAAGAATAGCCAGGGCTATGTTAGAAAATTCTTGCTTTAAAAAATTTACCGAAAGTGAAGAATCATATGAGTCCCGATGACAAACCGCACAGCGATTCCGAGAGTTTGCTCGTTGACCCCAGCACACACATGGAGAGTTTCCGGCGAACCCGTCACAACCGGCGGACGGAGTTGGTCGAGGATTATGTCGAGCTGATCGCGGATCTTATCGAGGACGGGGGCGAGGCCAGGCAGGTCGATATAGCACTGCGTCTTGGAGTGGCTCAGCCGACCGTAGCGAAAATGCTGAAGCGGCTGGCTGCGGACGGCTATATTCAACAGCGCCGATATCGTGGCATCTTTCTGACGGATATCGGCAAACAGCTCGCGGAACAGAGCCGTGAGCGCCATCACATAGTTGAATCGTTTCTATGCGCTATTGGCATCAGTATTGAGACGGCAAGAATTGATGCAGAAGGCATCGAGCACCATGTCAGTCCGGAAACCTTGGAAGCCTTTAAACGATTTGTCACGCAGACTATCGCTTTCTCTTGAGCCGTCTGATGGTGGAAGGTTGATATCTTGAAGGCAATAATCCCAAGTTCAGTTTGCGCGATCCGCTCGAACTGATCCGTCGGCTCAAATGGCAGTTGTAGCGGTCTCCGTGACAGCAAGCCGGAAATGTGAGCAACCGAACCGAGGCACTGCTGCAATTGTGCCTCTCATTCGTCGTTGACTTCGCAGGTTATGAGAGGAGAATGTCTTTTTATGCCTCACCACGCAACATGAGGGGCGCCTACGATGACAATCGCAACGAAACTCCGGGACTATATCGACGGTCAGGGTATCCCCTACGACACCGTCGCTCATCACCGTACAGCAACAACCAGCCAGTCGGCGCGGGCGGCACGTGTTCCAGGCGGCAGGCTGGCCAAATCGGTGGTCGTGCATCACGAAATGGGGTACGTGCTAGCCGTTGTTCCGAGCACGCACCGGATCGAGCTCTCCACATTGCAGGATGTGGTGGACAGGCGCCTTGGTCTCGCCTCAGAGGAGGAGGTCAGTTCGCTCTTCGCCGATTGTGACATTGGCGCGGTGCCGCCAATCGGGTCGGCCTACGATGTGCCGGTGATCCTCGACGAAAGCCTCGGCGACGCCAGCGACGTCTATTTCGAGGGCGGTGACCACAAGACACTGGTGCACGTCAGTGGAACAAACTTTCGCAACCTCATGAAGGATGCGCGGGTCGCCCGCTTCAGCCACCTATCGTAGATGTCGCGATCTTGGTCGCGCCTCGGCGGCCGACGCGGAGTTAACGCCTGTGGCTGGGGCCTAGCTAGGCCCGCCCAACCCATTTGATCATGCCAAAGAAGCTGGGCGACAACAGTGGTTGCAATGATCCTGGCGCGGATCAGCGAATGATCCGCACCCAAAAGTGCGCATCAAACCACTCGTATCAGATGTCCTGAGTCCGGACACACCGTGCCAGCGACGACATAGTTGTGATGGCATTGCATGTGGTGCGTCGCCGTCGTACCGTGCATTAGCGGAAAGTGCTCAGTACGGCCGGAGCCAAAGTCCGGTCGCGCGTTTCAACCCCGTTGAATAAGTAGTCGCGGATCATGGAACTTATCGTCGCCCTTGGCCTGATTGCCTTCAAGGTCGCGTTGTTGATTGCGATCCTCCTGCTGCTGCCCTTGCCGTTAACCTGGCTGGAACGCAAGATTGCCGGGCGCATGCAGCAGCGGATGGGGCCGATGCGGGTGGGGTGGCACGGCCTGCTGCAGCCGGTGGCGGACGGAATCAAGCTGTTAACCAAAGAGGACCACATCCCGGCAGAGGCCGACCGCTTCCTGTTCAAACTGGCGCCAATCCTGGCTCTCACCCCGCCTTTTGTGGTGTTCGTCGCGATCCCATTCGGCGAAACCGTCTCGGTCCTCGGCGCCGAGATCACACTCTACGTCTCCAACATGAATGTGGCGCTCCTTTTCGTCTTCGCGGTGATCGGGCTCGAGGTCTATGGCGTCATCTTCGGCGGTTGGGCCGCAAACAGCAAATACGCGGTCCTTGGCAGCCTCAGGACCTGTGCGCAGATGATCAGCTACGAGATCCCGATGGGGTTCGCGGTCATCGGCGTGGTAATGTTGGCGCAATCCATGAGCCTGCTCGAGATCGTGCGGGCGCAAGCCGACGTCTGGAACGTCGTCTACCAACCGGTCGGCTTCTTCGTGTTCTTCGTCGCCGGACTGGCCGAAGCGCAGCGCATTCCCTTCGACCTGGCGGAAGCGGAGGGCGATCTGGGGGCCGGGTTCCATACCGAATACAGCGGTATCCGCTTTGCCTTCTTCATGGTCAGCGAATATGCCATCGTGTTGCTGGTGTCTGTCCTGGTGGTGATCCTGTTCTTCGGCGGCTGGAACGGCATGCTGGTCCCTCTGCCACCGCTCCTCTGGTTTCTGCTCAAGGTCGCGTTCTTCGTCTATTTGTTTATCTGGTTCCGCTTCACTTTCCCGCGCTACCGCTACGACCAACTGATGGCGATCGGGTGGAAAGTCTTGCTTCCTCTGTCGATGGCGAACATAATAATAACCGGTATTGCTTTCTTATAGGGGCCATAGCGGCCCCGTAGCGAGGCGGCGATGTCGCACGCGCGGCACGGAGTTGGAGCATGGATCGGATGGGCGTTCTTCGCTGATCTGGTGAGTGCATTGGCTTTGACCTTCGGCTACATGTTCTCCAGATCCGTGACCATGCAGTATCCGGACAAGGAAAAATGGTTGCCCTACCCGCGTTACCGCGGGCATCACTTCCTCACGCGCGACGACGAGGGCGAGATCAAATGCGTGGCCTGCGAACTTTGCGCACGGATTTGCCCCTGCGACTGCATCGAAGTCATTCCCTATGAGGACGACAAGGGCAGCCGGCACCCGGCAAAGTTCGAGATCGACATGGCCCGGTGCCTATTTTGCGGGCTGTGCGAGGACGCCTGCCCGGCCGACGCGATCGCGCTTGGCCAACAGTATGAGTTTTCGAGTTTTTCCTCGCGTGACCTAGTAGTCGGGCGGGAAGATCTGCTCGGCAAGCCGGGCAAGGCGAGGACCGGTGGCGGTGTGGTCGCTGCGCGCCTGAACACCGAGCAAGATGTTCTCGTCGAGACGAGCGAGCGGCGGGGATACAACTGGTGGCGGAATATCCGGCGAACGTAACCGCGCGCCGCCAATCAAGCCGGAGCGCGCAAAGAGGAGGCTTAGATGCACGTCTGCCAAATCTTGAAGAGTAAGTCTCCCGAGCTCATTTCGGTCACACCAGATGAGCCGATGGTAGAAGTCCTGCGGCTGTTTCGAGACAATAACATCGGTTTTGTGGTCGTCAGCCGTTCGCCCGGGGAATGCCTGGGCACTCTGTCGGAGCGGGACTGCTGCAATGCGGTGGCTGAATACGGAACCGAGGCGCCCATAATGCGGGTCGCCGACATCATGAACCGCAGTGTGGCGACCTGTTCGACAGAGGATTTTCTGCCCTTTGTGATGGCGATCATGACCGAGCGGCGCACGCGCCATGTATTGGTCATGGATGGCGGCGCCGCTGTCGGTGTGGTGAGCATCGGCGACGTGGTCAAGCACCGCCTCGACGAAGCGCTTCGCAACGAGCAGGCGCTACATGAATACATTGCCGGGACCGCTCATCACTGACATCGCCGGCTTGAGGTCCAGACGCAGGGCAGGTGTCAGTGAGCCCGTAATGCCTCAGCTCAGATCCCGGGCCCCGCCCCGACTCCGACGACGGTGGCGATCTCGAAGGCTGCGTGCGCCTTTTGAACGTTGACCGGACATGGATATTCGCCCCGCCGCATCAGTCCGTTGAGACGCAGGGCTCTGTAATTTTCGGGAACGAACACGAGGCCCGTGGGAAACCGCTTGTTGACCTTTAGCTGCGCGGTCAGCTCGCTTTGGGCGGATCGCACGACCACCTGATCGCCATCCGAAAGGCCTAGCTGCACTGCATCCCGCGCGCCCATCTCGACATAGGGGTCATACGCGACCGTATTCAGGATTTCCGAATGTTCGGACAGATATCCGTTGTGGAACAGGCAGTTGCCGGTGATCAACATGAGCCGGTCGGTTGCAATGGGGGCAAGCGGCGGGGCGAAGAACTCGCCAACTGGCGGCACACGGGACGCCTTGGTGAATGCTCCGTCAACGCCAAGCTGGTCCTGCGTTAGCCCCCCGTAGGCCGGAACCAGCCGAGCAATCTCGTCGAAAATCTCGCTTTGAACCGATGGCCGCAACGCTTGGTTGCGAAGCGCCGCGACGAAGTCGAAGATCGCCAGATTGCCACGCGCATCGAGGGCGGGTTCGCGGAACTTGCTGACCTTCTGGACCCGGCCCTCGTTATTGGTAAAAGTGCCAGATTCCTCGCCATAACTCGCAGCTGGCAGCACCACATCGGCCAGGCTCGCCGTATCGGTGAGGAAGGCGTCCTGCACGATCAGGAGATCGGCGGCACGAAGCGCCCGCTGCACGAATTCCCGGTCGGGATAGGACATCAGGGGGTCGCTTCCGGCGATATAGAGCATCCCCATTCGCCCCCTGTTACAAAGATCCAGCATGCCGTCGAAATCCGCGCCAGGTTGAGACGGGATCTCGGCGCCCCAGGCCCGATCGAGAGCCCCGCGCGCCGCATCATCAGTGACCGCGCGCAGCCCCGGCAGCACCGCCGGCAGAACTCCCATATCCCAGGCGCCCAACTGATTGACACGGTCGAAGAGCAACTGCATCGCAAGTCCCTTATCCAGTACGCGGAGAACCTGCAAAAGGTTGTTGAGCTGTTGCAACGTCGCGCGCGCTAGCGGCGACCTCAGGAGGTCAGCACTGACCAGCACCGTAACGCTCCGGCCTTCCAGCAGCGCTGTGGCCAGACGGTCCGTTTCGTCACTGCCGGCGGTCGCTGTTGTCGCGCCGATCTTCGCAAGCATCTCGACTGGCAAGGCTTCACCGGCCGCCGCCACGATGCTGGCCACCACCGCGGCAAGGCTCGCAGCCTCACCGCCCGGCGAAACGCGAACGACCGCCAGGGCATCAGCGTCCAGACGGGATGGTCGCGCCGAGAGCATGAGCAACCGAACCTGCCCCCGCCGTGCGCCGTCCCGCAGCAGGTATTCGGTGATCGGGTTTTCGTCGGTCACGTTGCCACCGACGACAAGCACGCAGTCGTTGCCGATCACTTCCTCCAGCGGCGCGCGGGTGTAGAAGCCCGCCACCAACGGGCCGAGCGCGTCGAACGGCGTGGACCAGCGCGACGCGCAGTCTATGTTGTTGGTCCGGAATACCGTCCGCATCACTTTCTGGAATTGATAGAGCATCTCGTTGGGAAGGCGCGGCGATGCCAGCCCGCCCGCGGCCTTTCCCTCGACGGCCGACAGGCGCCGTCGCAGGTAGTCCCCCGCTTCTTCCCAGGAAACCGGAACGAGGGCGCCATCACGACGGACCATAGGCCGCTTGATCCGGTCCTGGCTCATGACGAAATCGAGGCCGAAGCGCCCCCGCACGCAAAGCGTTTCGCGGTTAACCCCGTGCTCCGCTTTTGAGCGGACCCGCATGAACTCCCCCTTGCGCGTGCCGACTGTCAACTGACAGCCGGTGCCGCAATGCGGGCAGACGGTGTCGGTCTCGGCCAGATCCCAGGGCCGCGCTTTGTAGCGATAAGGAAAGCTCATCAGTGCGCCAACCGGACAGACCTCGACGCAATTGCCGCATTGGTCGCAACTCGCGAGGCTGCCCTCGAAGCCGGTCACGGCGGTATCCATGCCTTTTTCGACAGTACCCAAGGCGACCGCACCGACCACCTCCTCGCACATCCGGACACAGCGCTGGCACTGTATGCAGCGGTTGACGTTCATGATGATGACCGGGCTGAGGCGGATGTCCTCGGAGTGGAACACACGTTTGGTGTCGCGGAAGCGGCTTTCGCGGGGCCCGTACGCCATCACCATGTCCTGGAGCTCGCACTCGCCGCCCTTGTCGCAGATCGGGCAGTCGAGGGGGTGGTTGGCGAGCAGCATGTCGAGCATGGACGAGCGTGTTTCATCAATCAGCGGCGTATTCGTCCGCACGACCATTCCGTCAGTGACGGCGGTGGCGCAGGAAGGCTGCAGCCGCCGGTGGCCCTCGATCTCCACGAGGCACATGCGGCATGAGGCCAGCGCCGGCAGCCGCTTCAGATAGCAGAAGGTCGGGATGTCGATGCCTAAGCGCTCGGCAGCCTGCAGCACCGTAGAGCCCGTCTCCACTTCCAGCGTTTGTTCATTTATCGTGACACGAACCATGACTTTCTTACCGCCTTCTCCCCTGCTCTTCAGTGAAACGGGCACCTGTGCTCCTCGATATGGGCGACGAACTCATGCTCGAAATGCGTCAGTGCCGCCCGCAAACCGATAGCCGCGCCGTCGCCCAGAGCGCAGAACGTGTTGCCGAAAATGCCCTTGCAGAGCGCCTCCAGCTGTTCCAGATCGCCCGGCACCCCCTGCCCCGCCTCGACCCGGCGCAGCACTTTCACAACCCAATTCAGTCCTTCGCGGCACGGGGTACACTTGCCACAGGACTCATGGTGGAAGAATTCGATGATCCGGGTGGCGACCTTGACCATACAGGTCGAGTCGTCGATCACGATTACCCCGGCCGAGCCGAGCATCGAACCGGCGGCTGCCAGCGAATCGAAGTCCATACCAACATCCAGCCCGTGCGCCGGAATCAGCGGCGCCGAGACCCCGCCGGGGATCACTGCCTTTATTTTGCGACCCGGCAGCGGCCCGCCGCCGCTATCTTCGACCAGTTCTCGCAGCGGTATACCCATTGGCAGCTCGTAAAGGCCCGGCTTCCGCACCTGCCCGCTAAGACAATAGAGCTTCGGGCCGGGGCTTTTGTCGGGACCGATGTTGCGGAACCAGCCTGCCCCCCGCAGCACGATATGCGGGACGCAGGCCAATGTCTCGACGTTGTTGATCACTGTCGGGCTTGCGTAGAGCCCTTCGACCGCCGGAAACGGCGGTTTCAGGCGTGGCTGCGCTCGCTTGCCTTCGAGCGAGTCGAGCATTGCGGTCTCCTCGCCGCAGATATAAGCGCCGGCACCGCAATGGATGTGCACGACGAAATTGAAATCCGAGCCCCTGATCCGCGTTCCCAGATAACCCTTCGCATGGGCCTCAGCGATCGCCTGCTCCAGCCGCTGGATTGCCAGGGTGTATTCCCCGCGGATGTAGACATAGGCGGTTTCAGCACCGATCGCGTAGCCACTGATCGCCAGACCCTCGATCAGCTGATGCGGGTCGCGTTCCATGATGATCCGGTCCTTGAAGGTGCCCGGCTCGCCCTCATCGGCATTGCAGCACAGGTATTTCGGCTTGCCGGCACGCTTCGGCACAAAGCTCCATTTCAGTCCGGTTGGAAATCCGGCCCCACCGCGACCCCGCAGGTTGGATTCTTTGACGAGACTGATGATCTCGTCAGGCGTGTGTTCATCAAGCGCTTTCGCCAGCGCCTGGTAACCGCCGCCGGCCCTGTAGGTGGCGAGCAGATGGCCGTCCGGCACGTCCACGTTCCTCAGAAGGATCGGTTCGAACATGGCGCTACTCTCCCGGTGGCACTGTGGCGGCGAGATCAGCACCAGTCGCTTGCCCCGCTGTCGCCCGCAACCTGTCCAACAACGCGTCGATCCGCGCGATGTCGAGATCGCCTTGATAGTCGTCACCGAGCTGCATCACCGGGGCCATTTCGCAAGCGCCGAGGCATTCGACGGTCGAAAGTGTGAACAGCCCGTCCGGGGTGGTACCGCCCTTCGTGATTCCCAGCACCTCCTCCAGATGCCTCAGCAAATCCTCGGCGCCACGCAGCATGCAGGATACATTGTCGCAGAGTTGCAGGTGGAACACACCCACCGGTTCTGTATGGAAGAGGGTGTAGAAAGTCGCCAGCTCGTAAACCCAGATCCGCTCGACATCGAGGATATCCGCGACCTCTTCCAACACGGGGCCGGGCAGGTAGCCATGTTCCTTCTGCGCGATCAGTAGCGCGGGCATGATCGCCGAGCGCTGGTCCGGATACCGCGCCGCCGCTGCTTTAATCTTTTCGCGCATGTTCATCGCGTCCAAATCCCTGCTACTTGTCGACCTCGCCCATCACCGGGTCGAAGCTGCCCAGCACGGCGATCATGTCCGCCAGGTACTGCGCATTGCTTGCCACAAACAATCCCTGAAGGTTGACGAACGACGGTGCCCGCACCTTCATGCGGAACGGCTTTTCCGAACCGTCGCTGATGATGTAAAATCCGAGTTCGCCCTTTGGCGACTCAATTGCCGAATAGACCTCGCCTTTCGGCACCTTGAAGCCATAGGCCGACAGGTCGAAGTGCTGAATCAGCGCCTCCATCGAGCAATGCACCTTGTCCTTGTCCACCGGGAAAGCGATCGTCGGCATGTCGATCTGGAACGGCCCCTCGGGCATCTGGTCGAAGCATTGTTCGATGATGCGGACGCTCTCGCGCATCTCCTCGACCCGGCATTGCCACCGGGCATAACAATCGCCCTCATTGCGGGTGATGACGTTGAAGTCGAGCCGGTCGTAGATCTCATAGGGCTCGTCGCGGCGGATGTCCCAGTCGACGCCCGAAGCTCGCAGGTTCGGGCCGCTCAGGCCGAGATCGATGCCGTCCTCGGCGGAGATCACGCCAATCCCCTGCGTGCGGTTCAGAAATACCCTGTTGTTTTCCACGAGCCGTTCATAGTCGCGGATCCGGTTCGGGAAGATATCGCAGAACGCCCTGATCTTGGGGATAAAACCGTCCGGCAGGTCCTCGCGCACACCGCCGACCCGGCAGAACGAGGTATGCATCCGCGCGCCACTGATCATCTCAAGCAGGTCCATGATCATTTCACGCTCGCGCATGGCGTAGAGCAACGCGGTCATTGCGCCGAGGTCCAGCGGCAGCGCGCCAGTGATCAGGAGATGACCCGAGATTCGCGCCAGCTCGGCCATCATCACGCGGATATATTGCGCGCGGATCGGTGCCTCGATGCCCAGGAGCTTCTCCACAGCCAGCGCGAAGGCCAGGTTGTTCGACGGCGGGCAGAGGTAATCGAGCCGATCTGTCAGCGGAAAAATCTGGGTGTAGGTGAAGCTCTCCGCCAGTTTTTCGGTGCCGCGGTGGAGATAGCCGATGTGCGGGTCCACCCGCTTGACATATTCGCCTTCCAGTTCAAGGACAAGCCGCAGCACCCCATGCGTGCTGGGATGCTGCGGACCGAGGTTGAGAAGCACCTCCCTGGTGTCGAGCGCTTCGCCTTCCGGCCTGCTCAGTTCCGTGACTTCGGTCATCTCAAGTTCCCGGTGAAGCGGCCTCCCTATGGAATGTTCTTGGTGGCGAGGTCGGGCTGCGTCGGCGGCGTGCCTTCGACACCAAACGGGTTCAGCTTGTCCTTGTAACCCCGGAGCGGAAAGTCCTTGCGTTGCGGAAAGCCCTCGAAGCCTTCCCACATGTAAATCCGGCGCAAGTCGGGGTGGCCCTCGAACCTTATCCCGTACATATCCCAGGCTTCACGCTCATGCCAGTTGGCGGTCCGCCAGACCCCTATCACCGACGGGACGCGCGGCGGATCGCCGAGCCGGGACTTGATGCGAACGCGCCATTTGTTCGGCAGGGAATAGAGGTGGTACACGGCCTCGAAGCGCGGCATCTCAGGGTAATGATCGACCCCGCATATGTCCGACAGGAAATTGAACCGGAGCGCCGGGTGTTCCTTGAGAAACCGGCAAAACTCGACGATCATTTCAGGCGGAGCGGCGAAGGAATGAACACCATGTGCAAAACCAAGATCGTCGATTGCCTCGCCGAAACGCTCCGTGATCGGGGCGCGATCGAGGGGCACCTCCATGCTCATCGCGCCGCAACCCTTTCCAGAGGAGTCCCCGCTAACGCCCGGGTTTTCTTGATCTTCTCCTGAAGCAGAAGGAAGCCATGCATAAGCGCCTCGGGCCGCGGCGGGCAGCCGGGCACATGCACGTCGACCGGCACGAAGGTCTCCGCCCCCTGCACCACGGCGTAGGTGTTGTAGACCCCGCCCGATATAGCGCACGTACCCATCGCGATAACCCAGCGCGGTTCCGGCATCTGGTCATAGAGACGGAGCACGACGGGAGCGAATTTCCGCGTCACGGTGCCAGCAATAATCATCACGTCGGATTGGCGCGGCGACGGCCGGAACACGACGCCAAACCGGTCGAGATCGTAGCGCGCACAACCCGCCGCAATCATTTCGATTGCGCAGCAGGCGATACCGAACGTCTCGGGCCACAGCGCCGACCTTCGGCTCCAGCTGATGACGCTGTCGGCCGTGGTGAACAGCACGCTGTCGCGGATCGTATTGTTTACGCCTCCCATTCCAGCGCTCCCTTCAGCCATGCGTATGCGAAGCCCACGACGAGCAGCAACATGAAGACGAACATCTCGACATAACCGACCAGCCCGATGTCTTTCAGGACAACGGCCCAGGGGAACAAGAACATCGTCTCGACATCGAAGACCACCAACAGGATCGCGAGGATGAAGAACTGCACTCTGAAACGGCCTCCGGCTGCCTCGCCCGCCGGGTCCATCCCACATTCATAGGGCATGTTCTTCGCGGGATAGGGATTGGACGGACGCAGTAGCGAGGAAACAAAAAGCGTCACGCCCGCCACCAGAACAATTCCAGCGACCATGAAAAGAACTGGCAGGAATTCCATTGCAGCTGTCATATCGCATCGCCCCGGTCATCCACCGAGGGCTTTGCTCAGGCCGCGACCGAATCCGCTCTGGACCGGTGATGCGGTCGCCCCGGGAAGTGACTTGGGCAGTCCTTTCCTGAATTGAAAGTGTATTCCGTCGGGCAGTTCATTGCAAATCCAATCGATCAGCCGCCAAATACCGACTGTTGAGCGAGTCTCAAAAACCACGCCGGGAATAGGCCAATGCCGATCGTGCCGGCGGCGGTGAAGGCGAGCGCGGCGCGGACCAATGGCGTCAGTGCCGGGTCGAACGCCCTCTCCGGCTCGCGCATGTAGATCACCATGACAATGCGGATGTAGAAATAAGCGGCGACGGCGCTCAGCAGCACTGCGATCACCGCGAGAATGACGAAGCCTCGCTCGACGAGCGCGACCAGCACGTAGAACTTGGCGAAGAACCCGGCCGTCGGCGGGATGCCGGCCAGCGAGAACAGATAGAGTAGCATCAGAAGCGCCAGCCCGGGATGCGGCTTGGCGAAACCGGAGTAATCTTCAATAACCTCGCCGGAGATGTTGCCGTTCCGCATCATGATGACGATGCTGAAAATGCCGAGATTCATGAAGGTGTAGATCAGCAGGTAAAGCATCACGCTGGCGATCCCATCCGCACCGCCAGCCACCACGCCGAAAATGGCGAATCCGGCATGGGCAATGCTTGAATAGGCCAGGAGGCGCTTGAAATTATCCTGCACCAGCGCCACGAAACTGCCGAGCGCCATCGTCACGACGGCAATGACCGCGACGACGATCCAAACGTCCGTTGCTGCGACCAGCGGATTGAGGAACACCCGCAGGATCACCGCGAACGCCGCCGCCTTGGGGCCCACTGACATAAAGGCGGTGACCGTCGTCGGCGCGCCTTCGTAGACGTCCGGCACCCACATATGAAACGGCACCGCGCCAACCTTGAAGACCAGCCCGGCGACGATGAAGACCACGGCCAGCAGCAATCCGGGATCGAGCGGATCGCCTGCCACGGCCGCAGCCATTCCATCCAGCTGCGTGGTGCCCGCAAGCCCATAGACCAGCGAAACGCCGTAGAGGAAAATCCCCGTCGAGACCGCACCAAGGATCACGTATTTCAGCGCCGCTTCGTTCGACCGCCGCTGCTGCCGCAGATAACCAGTCAGCACATAGGTGCATAGCACCATCAGTTCGAGGCCCACATAGATCGACAGGAGATCTGTCGCCGAGGCCATGATCATCATTCCCGAAAGCGCAAAAAGCAGCAGGACATAGTATTCGCTGCTGCCGATTCCTTCGACATCGGCGTATTTGGGCGAAAGGAGGAATGTCAGAACGGTCGCCAGGTAGAACATGACCTTGAAGAAGGCCGCGAAGCGGTCGGCAATGAACATGCCCGTGTAGGCTGGCCGCACCTCACTCGCCAGCATAAGCGTCCCTACGGCGGCAATCAGCACGATCGCGACAGAAGCCCAGACAAGGAAATGTTCCTGCCCTTTCCGCACAAACTGCCCCAGGATCAGCAGGATGCAGGCGCCAGTGACCACCACGATCTCGGGCAGGCTCGCAAGGATCGACTGAAGGAGGTCGGCGGCGGTCATTGGCCACCCCCTTTGGCGTGCACCTGCGCCAGCAAATGCTTCACCGAGGCGTCCATGATGTTGAGAAAGGGTTTGGGATAGAGACCGACCCAAAGCACGAAGACTGCCAGCGGCAGGATCGCAGTCATCTCGCGGGCGTTCACGTCGCGTATCTTGAACCGGGCGCCGACACTGGCCGGACCAAGCGCGACTTTCCTGTACATGCCGAGCAGATAAGCGGCGCCCAGCAATGCGCCCAAAACGGCAGCCGCACCGACGGCCAGGTTGGCAGCAAATCCTCCCGACAGCACCAGCAACTCGCCCACGAATGAATTCGTTCCCGGCAGCGCCATCGACGACAGCGTGAACAGCGCAAGAAACGTCGTATAAACCGGGGCCGCCTTCATCAACCCGCCATAATCGGCCATGCTGCGCGTATGTGTGCGCTCATAGATCAGGCCAACAAACAGGAACAACGCGCCCGTCGTCACGCCATGATTGAACATTTGCAGGATGCCGCCCTCGAGCCCGCGGAAGTTCAGCGCAAAAATCCCCAGCGTCACGAAGCCCATGTGACTGATGCTCGAATAGGCCACCAGCTTCTTCAGATCGTCCTGCGCCAGCGCAAGCAACCCGCCATAGACGATCGCAAGCGCCGACAGTACCAGCATCAGCGTCGAGTAATGCACCGACGCCTCCGGCAGCATCGGCAGCGAGAACCGCAGGAATCCGTAGGCGCCCATCTTCAGGAGCACGCCGGCGAGGATGATGCTACCCGCCGTCGGGGCCTGCACATGGGCGTCGGGCAGCCAGGTATGGACCGGGACCATCGGTACCTTGACCGCGAAGGCGAACAGGAAGGCGAAGAATAGCCAGGCCTGGACCTGGAATGGCAAATCCTGCGCTGTCAAGGCGAGTATGTCGAAGGTCTCGCCGCCGTGGAAATAGAGTACGATGACACCGATGAGGAACAGCAGGCTGCCCGCCAGTGTGTAGAGGAAGAATTTGAAGGCCGCATACACCCGGCCTTCGCCTCCCCAGACACCGATGATCAGATACATCGGGATTAGCATCGCCTCCCAGAAGACGTAAAACAGGAACAGGTCGAGCGCGCAGAACACCCCCAGCATCAGCGCCTGCATGACCAACAGACTGATCATGAACTCCTTAACCTTTCGGTCAATCGCGACCCATGAGGCGAGCACGCAAATCCAGCCTAGCAGCCCGGTCAGGAACACGAAGAGCGCGCTGATTCCGTCGATGCCGAGCGCATATGTGATCCCGAGCGCGGGCACCCACGGCCGCGTCTCGGTGAACTGCATTGCGTGGGTAGCGGTGTCAAAGCGGGCCAGCATAAGGATGCAGAGGGCGAGGTCGATGACGGTGACGGCCAGTGCCGTCCACCGCACCGCATTGTCGCTGCGCAGCAAGATCAGAACCGCTGCCCCCGCGGCGGGCGTGAAAACGATGAGACTAAGCAGCGGGAACGCCATTGCCCCCCCTACCGCCACGCCACGGCGAAGACGACGATGGCTGCGATCAACCCGACGATCATCGCCAGCACATAGTGGGTCACGACGCCGGTCTGGAGTCGTCGCAGTGCCCCGCCACCACGCAGGATCGAGCGGGCGACGCCGTTCACGACGGCGTCCACGCCGGCGACATCGATCCGCAGTCCCGTTCGTGCCGCCCCATGCAGGAAGGGCAGCACCGCGGTCTCGGAAACATTGCTCACCGCTTTCTCATAGCGCGCCAGCGGCTTCTCCGCGAGCCACATGAAATACTTCGCTCCCTTGCGGTAGAACCAGTCAGTGTCGATGCTGATTGTGTTCTCGGGGTCGAGGGACTTGAGGAAAAGCACGAACCCCAAGGCGGTGAACATCAGCACGCCGAGGCTCTCGGTAATATGGACGCCCGTATAGGGTTGGAAATCAACCGGATAGGGCAGCAATGCATAAAGCGGCTGGGGGAACACGCCAATCGCCATGCAGAGCACCGCCGCCATGCCCATCGCAACCAACATGTTGCGGGGAGGTTCCCGCGCCTCCAGCTTCTGGTCCGTGCCGAAGAACATGTAGTACGGGAGCTTGAGTCCGGTGTGCAGGAACGTCCCCGACGATGCCATCGTCAGTGCCAGCACCACCAGCGCGCGGTGATCCTGTCCGGCCGCGGCCACCACCATCGACTTCGTGACGAAGCCCGAGAAGAATGGAAATGCCGAAATCGCGAAGGCGCCGACCATGTAGAGCGCGACAGTAAGCGGCATGGTCCTGTAGAGTCCGCCGAGCTCGGTGAGCTTTCGCCGCCCGGTGACGTAGATCACCGCCCCCGCCCCCATGAACAGCAGCGACTTGTATAGGATATGCGCGAAGGCATGGCTTGCGGCCCCGTTCACCGCCATTTCGGTCCCGATCCCGATCCCCGCCACCATGTAGCCCACCTGGCTGACGATGTGATAGGCCAGGAGCCGTCGGCAGTCGTTCTCCAGCACTGCGTAGATGACACCATAGAGCGCCATGATGGCGCCGAGCCAAACCAACAGCTCGGTCCCCGGAAACGCCCGCGCCAGTACATAGACGGCAGTCTTCGTGGTAAAGGCGCTCATGAACACGGCCCCGGTGACGGTCGCCTCCGGGTAGGCGTCCGTTAGCCATGCGTTGAGCGGCGGCACTGCGGCGTTGAGGGTGAACCCGGCAAGGATCAGGTAGGCGGCGGCGCCCATTTCGCCCTCAATCGGACCGAAGAGCAGCGAACCGGTGGCGACTCCGTGGAGAATGATGCCACCAAGCAGAACGACGCCGCCGGTGATGTGGACCATGAGGTAGCGGAAGCCCGCGGCGACCGCCTTCCGGCCGCCTTGGGCGAAGACCAGATAGGCAGAAGCAAACGCCATACCTTCCCAGAACAGGAACAGTGTCAGGTAGTCACCGGCGAATACCACGCCGAGTGCACTGCCGACGTAGATGAATGCAGCCACATGCTGCCCGGCATGCGTTAGATGCAACGCGTAGACCATCCCGATCAGCGCCATGATGGTGAAAACGGTAGCGAAGACGATACTCAGCTTGTCCACCTTCGCGACCAGGATTTCCTGCCCGATGATTTGCGCAGCGCCGTAGTTGCCCGGCTGTATCGTGAGCACGACGACGATGGCCAGCGCCGGGATCAAAAGCAGGTACGCCTTGCCGATTGGCCCTCTCAGGAAGGGGATCGGCAAGGCGCCGAGAATAAACAGCAGCGTGGGATGGACAAAGTCAGTCATAGTAGTCCTCGCGCCGCATAATCCCACACTGATGGCCAAGGAACTTGGAAACGAAAATCAGCAGCACGCAGGAGCCGAAGCCGTAGACCGCCGACCAGCCCGGCAGGCGGTCCCACAGGTATTCGGCATGTTCGCGGGGGACCAGAAAATCGGCGATGACGACCAGAACGAGCACCAGATAGAACAGCCGGCGTCGCTGGCTCGCGTATCTTTCGTCACCAAAGAAATCAACCGCGCGTTTTATCATCTGACAACTCCTTGCGCCAGGGCGAGAAAATAGTCGGGGAAGATGCCCATCAACACCGACAGGATGGCCGTCGCGACCAGCGGGACCGTCATCATCGGAATTTCGCGAACAGTCGCCGGGCTTTCCTGAGACGACGTCCCGAAAAAAGCGACATAGCTGACCGGCAGAAAGTAGGCGGCGTTCAGGACCGAGCTCACCAGGAGCACGATCAGGAACGCAATATCCCCCGCCTCCACAGAACCCAGCGCCAGATACCACTTGCTGACGAAGCCGGCGGTCGGCGGCACTCCAATCATGCTGAGGGAGCCGACAAAGAACGCCCCCATCGTCCAGGGCAGCCTTCGGCCAATACCGGCCATGTCGCTGATGTTCCGCTTGCCAGACGCGCAGTAGATCGACCCGGCACAGAAAAAGAGCGTGATCTTGGAGAACGCATGAGCTGCAATGTGGATGATCCCGCCGACCATCGCGACCGGTGACAGGAGAACAGCGCCCAACACGATGTAGGAGAGCTGGCTGACCGTCGAATAGGCGAGCCTCGCCTTCAGGTCGTCGCGCGTCAGGGCGTAGATCGATGCCATCAGGATTGTGAACGATGCAAGATAGGCCGTGGCGATGCCGAGGCCGAGGCCGTCCACGAGCCCTGTGCCAAAGATGTGAAACACCACGCGAAGCACGCAGAACACGCCCATCTTGACAACCGCAACCGCATGCAGGAGCGCACTGACCGGAGTCGGCGCCACCATCGCGGCAGGCAGCCAGGCATGCATCGGCATCACCGCAGCCTTGGCGAAGCCGAAGAGATAGCAGAAATAGACGACCGTCAACAGTGCCGGCGAGGCATTGATGCCAGCCAGCAGCCCGCCGGCCACAAAGTCGAGCGTCCCCGCAATGTGGTAGGTCAGCGCCAGCGCGGCGAGAAGCACACTCTTCGACGCCCCCATCAAATAGACCAGGTATTTGCGGCTGCCCGCCCATCCTTCTTCGTCTTCGTGGTGGTAAACGAGCGGATAGGTAACGAGGCTGAGCACCTCGTAGAAGATCACCAGCGTGAAAAGGTTGGCGGAGAAAGCACCCCCGACGGCCGCCGCGAGGCTAGTGGCAAAGCAAGCGAAGAATCGGGTCTGCGCGTGCTCGTTCAAGTGCCGCATGTAGCCGATGGAATAGATCGCCGCCACGATCCACAGCAGCGACGAGACCGTGGCGAACACCATGCCAAGCGCATCGACCCGGAAGGCGAAGTCTATCCCTGGCAGAATCTCGAACAGGTGTAAATCGATCGTCCCACCTGCCAGCACGGTGGGCGCCATCGAGACGACAATCGCGAACATGGCAATCGCGGCCAATGGCGAGACGACATCGCGGAGTTTCTCGCGGTTGTTCAGAAGGAGAATTGCAAGGGCCGCCAGACCTGCGACAGCGACGGCAAGCAACGGCCGGATGGATGTCACCGGGTCCAAGCCGCTATCCCTTCATCATGGTCACGTCGTCGACCTTGAGGGTGGACTTGTTCCTCACGAGGGCGACCAGGATGCCGAGGGCGACGGCAACCTCCGCCGCGGTGATTGCGATGACGAAAATCGCGAAGATCTGTCCGCGGAAATCGTCGTAGTAACGCCCGAAAGCGATGAAGTTGATGTTGACCGAATTGAGCAGCAGTTCGAGCGACATCAGCACGACCAGAATATTGCGCCTGAGCAGCACGCCCGCTGCTCCTATCACGAACAGAACCACTCCGAGCAAAATGTACCACCAGAGCGGAACCATTACCCCGACTCCTTCCGTGCCAGCACGATGGCGCCGACCAGAGCCGCCAGCAGGATGACGGAGGCAACTTCAAACGGCAGGAGATAGTCGGCGAAAAGTGTTGTGCTGAGCTGCCTGATATTATCGCCGCCGCCCATAGCTGCAGGCTCCGCGACCGCAAAGCGGTCACTCCAGAGCACCAGGGCAACCATCTCGCACCCAAGCAAGGCGACCAGCACCAGAGCCGGCAGGTTGCCGCCCGGCACGAACCGTTGCAACACGGCTTCGCGCACATCGATCATCATGATCACGAACAGGAACAAGACCATGATCGCGCCGACATAGACGAAGATCTGGATGACCGCGAGAAACGGCGCTTCAAGCAGGACGAAGATTGCCGATATCTGCAGGAAGCACGCCATCAGCGCCAATGCGCTGTGAACCGGATTCCGCGCCAAGACCACCGCCAGGGCCGTGATCACGGACACCGTAGCGAACAGAAGAAAGAACCCCTGATCCATCGACGCCGAGCCTCCAACACGAACTGTCACTCGGCGCGAGACGGGCGTATTTGAAACAGCGCCGCACTTCAGATGCGTTCACAAATTGTGCCCTAGTATCGGATTTTTCACAAGATTATTGTCATCGGCGGAGTAAATAGACGACCTAAAGCGCAAGCTTTGCCCTGACTTCAAGAGCTCGTCCGAATGAACGAGACGGTGCTTAGAACCAGCCTTTCGGACCATTACACTTTTATATGGAATTTGTCCGAACTGACTAGCGCCAGAATGCGATCTTCACCTTCGCCAGACTACTTCGATGATGCGCGTGGTAACCGACCGCAGGTCAATTCCAGGCAACTTTGGTGAAAACTTCTAAGCGTTTGTTCAAAGTCGGTTCCCACGGATAAACGTTCGTTTGAAAATGCCGATATCAGCGGATCTTCCACCGAGCCCGATTGGTTCATAAGATTTCTACAATCACTCTTTAGAGCATATCGGGATGAGTGATTTCCAGTGAGCGCCTTGAATTCTAGAGAGAAATAGCTTGGCCCAGACCTAGGCGTTTGGCCTCGCGGTAAGCGAGGTCGGCTGCCACCATATCCTCCATGGCGACGCCCATGGCTTTGTAGATCGTGATCTGCTGATCTGACGTCCGACCTGGTCGCAGTCCCAGCAACATCGCACCAAGATCGGTGCCTGCCTCCGGATCGATATTTGCAAGTTCGCAACAACCCACGGGTGTTGGCGAGAAGGCGTCCCGCGTTTCAACGAAGAGCTTGCCGCGAGCGATCAAATCGATCGGAAGTTCGCCGCCGGGTGGCGCAACACCAACCGAGGACACGTGCGTTCCTGGTTGAACCCATTCTGCGGATATCGCGGGAACGTAGGAGTGCGTTGCGAGGCACACGACATCTGAAGAGCGTACCGCGGCCTCGAGGTCCTCGACGGCTGTGATACCTGAATGACGTGACGACAGAGCCTGCACATCAGCAAAATCCTTCGAGAAAACTCGGATTTCCTGGAAATCTCGAACTAGTGGCAACAGGTGAAGGTGCTGGCTAGCTTGAACGCCAGCGCCCACTACGGTCGCGACCTTGGCATTACGCCTGGCGAGCTCTCGCACTGAGAGGACAGCCGAGCCAGACGTGCGTACGGCCGTGATATAGGTGCCATCCATAATGCAAACAGGCATTCCTGTTTCTGGATCGAAGAGATGTATTGTTGCGAGGTGACTTGGGATGCCCCGGGCGATATTGCCTTCGAACACGTTGACCAGTTTTACGGTCAAATGCATGCCCTTTATCCAGGCCGGCATGGCCAACGAATAGCCTGCATTCGGAATATCGAGTTGTGGCCGCGCTGGGTTGACGACTCGATCTTCGGAAAGCGCTTTGAACCCGTCCGCTAGCGCATCTAGCAGCTTGCGCAGGTCGATACATTGTTTGATCTCCGCTTCGCTCAGCGAGAGAATCTTGATCTCACCCTTTGTGTGATTGCTCGAGGCAGGTTGTGTACTGTCCATGATGTTGCCTGCCTTCGTTCCGGTTATGCGTTTAGTGCTTTCCAAGCATATTGAGCAAACCGGCGTGATGAAATATAGTGATTTCGATCTCTTTGCGTGATTATCACGCATTCAGACCGGGGAAAGTGTGAATCCAAAATGAACGATCTGGACCGTATCGACCGGATGTTGCTCGGGCTATTGCAAGAAGACGGTCGCCGGACCGTACTTGACCTCGCCGAACGCGTTGGACTGTCACCGACCGGCGCATCACAGCGCATCAAGCGGCTTTTCAGTGAAGGCTTTATCCGCGCCGTGCGGGCTGTGCTGGAGCCCTCAAAGATTGGACGCGGCACTCTCGTCTTTGTCGAGGTAAGACTCGATCACACCGCGCCGCACGTCTTCGACCGCTTTGCAGAGGCTGTTGCGAAGGCACCCGAAATCATCGAATGCCATATGGTGATTGGTGGATTCGACTACCTGGTCAAAGCACGAATAGCTGACATGGCGACGTTTCAGGAATTCCTGCAGCGGGTCATTCTGCCGCTTCCTGGTGTCAGGGAAACGCACACTTACGCATCAATCGGTGATGTGAAGCCTGACGCATTGTTGCCGCTATGACGCCTCCGGTTTTCTGGCCGGTTGAAGCTGAAATATCTCGGTCAAGACGGAGTTTTCGGCATGAAGCCGTCATAACGTATCGCCTTAAAGGGTTTCGAATGTGCGGTTCCAGTCGAGACAGATTTTCAAAGCACGGACGTAGCAATTGAAGATTTGTGCCCGTGGGAGATGCGAGAAGTCGATGACCTGAATGGGCACGGGATGGACCCGATCCGAATAGGTAAAACCAGAACAGATCTTGTAACCCACAGCCCGCGAACAAGATCTGGAGCCAATCCGCGAATCACTAGCGGTCTCTCGAAATGCCGCAATCAAAGGCCTCACAGAAGAGCGTATTTGATCACACGCTCACACAGACGAACGATTATTGTTGGAACATCTTCATCGCAATTCCATTTGAGCGGACATGAGAATACTCGTTGGAATGTCCACGTTCTTTCTGCTCGTTTCCGTCATCGTCGCTGAAGCTGCAGAGGTCGAACCCGACGCGATCAATTCTGCATCCCTGTCCGCAATCCCGGCGGAACGCGCTTCGAAACCATCGACGGATCCCGATCCTGCGATCGTCCGCCTTCAGGTTCTCCTCGACCGTGCGGGTACATCGCCGGACGTGATCGACGGCATTTATGGAAAGAACGCTACCAAGGCGGTGGCCAGTTTCGAAAAGATGACGGGGATGCCCGGGACGGCACAATCGACCCCGATGTAATCAGCAGGCTGGAGACGGGTGGCCCGATTATCGGCACCTACACGGTCACGGCGGACGACGCGAAAGGCCTCGTGGACCATATTCCCGCAGACTACGGTGAAAAGGCGAAGATGCCCAGCTTGGGTTACACCAGCGTCGCCGAAAGGCTTTCAGAGCGTTTCCACATGCATATCGACTTGCTGACTGCGCTTAATCCAAGTTCGGATTTCGTCCCTGGCGAGACAGTCCAAGTAGCGATACCGGGTCCCGCGCGCCAAGGAAATGTGGCCCGCATCGAAGCCGACAAGACGGCTGGACAGGTCACGGCTTACGATAATCGCGATGTCATTTTAGCGGCGTATCCCGCGACAGTTGGCAGCGAGGACAATCCTTCTCCAGGGGGAACGCACAGGGTGAAGGGCGTCGCGCGGATGCCCGTCTTTAGGTACAATCCAAAGGTCAACTTTAAGCAAGGGAAGAATGACAAGGTCCTCACCGTTCCCAAGGGCCCAATGGGCCGGTCGGAAGTGTCTGGATCGATCTAACCGAGCCAACCTATGGCATTCATGGAACGCCCGATCCCGAGCTTATCAACAAAGTCGGGTCGCATGGCTGCGTTTGCCTGACGAACTGGGACGCCGAGGAGCTAGCTGGAATGGTGAAGCCGGGCGTCGTTGTCCGGTTCGTCAACTAAAGGTATCGGCCGCCGTGTTCCGATCAGCCTTGAGTGATGTCAGAAAGTGGTCGTCTGGCGTGCGATGGTGGTTTCTTTTCTGCAAGACTATAGTGGGGCCGAGCCAACGGTTGCGTCAACGACGCTTGTCTGATTCATATCCCTTGCTCGGGATGAGCTGATTTGATTCGTTTTCGGTATTTCATCCGGCAATCCCATCCCGTGCCAACTATGCCAGTTCGCTGCAGGCAAGGAAGGACAAAGTGATGTCGAGCAACCCCAAGCATCCGGAAATCACCGAAATGAAGCCAAATATAACTGTGATTGGTGTCGGCGGTGGTGGCGGCAATGCCGTCAACAACATGATCCGCGAGGGGCTTCAGGGAACGGAATTCGTGGTCGCGAATACCGATGCCCAGGCACTGACCATGTCGAAGGCCGGCCGCTTGATACAGCTCGGTGTGAATGTAACGCAAGGCCTTGGAGCCGGATCGCAAGCGGACATCGGGAGAGCCGCGGCTGAGGAAAGCATCGACGAGATCATGGACCATCTCAACGGAACCCATATGTGTTTCGTAACCGCCGGTATGGGCGGTGGAACTGGGACAGGAGCTGCTCCCGTGATCGCACGAGCAGCACGCGACGCCGGCATATTGACGGTGGCTGTCGTGACGAAGCCATTCAATTTTGAAGGGACCCGCCGCATGAAGTTCGCAGAGGACGGGCTCGAATTGCTGCAAGACAGCGCCGATACGCTCATCGTCATCCCAAACCAGAATCTTTTCCGCGTTGCAGATGCGTCGACCACGTTCGCTGATGCTTTCGCAACTGCGGACCGCGTACTTTATTCCGGTGTTGCCTGCATAACAGATCTGATGGTCCGCGAAGGGCTAATCAATCTGGACTTTGCCGATGTTCGGGCGGTGATGCGCGACATGGGCCGCGCCATGATGGGTACCGGGCAGAGCTCAGGTACTGGCAGAGCGATCGCAGCGGCCGAAGCGGCCATTGCAAATCCGTTACTTGATGTCGCTTCGATGAAAGGAGCCAAGGGGGTCCTGGTTTCCATTTCTGGCGGACGGGATATGACCCTGTTCGAAGTTGATGAGGCGGCCACGCGGATCCGCGAGGAAGTAGACGACGAAGCCAATATCATTCTGGGAGCCACGTTCGACAATGCTCTTGAAGGAACATTCCGGGTTTCGGTTGTTGCTACCGGCATCGATCCTGTTGATGGCGCAGACACAGTAAGTGCGTTTGGTAGTGGCAATGGGAACGTTTCGTTCTTGCCACGGCGCGCGCTGTAGCACTGTAAGTGACCGCGTCCAGTCCGCTTCTCGCTAGTGGATCGAATGGTTCTCCCCTGTGCGGCTCGTTTTGTAGTGTCTCAGTTTGACGTTTGTGACAATCCTCAAGGTTCTAGATCATGGCCATCGATTGGGTTTCAACGCTGCAGGAGCAAGCGGACTTCGCCAAGCAGATCGCCGACGATGTTACACAAACGCGAGAGATCGCTGATTTGAGCGCTGCGCAGGCGGCCAGGCTTTACCGCGTGGTCGAGCAAGGAGCTCAGACCTTTGATCGCATCATCGAAGAAATGGAACAGCACGACATCGACGACGACCTTACCCAAGCGGCCGAGCCGATAGCCGACATATGGACCAACCTGTCCGTCACGACTGCGAACAAGCTTCGTGTCATGCAGGGTCTGGCACCGATTGAGTTTCCACCAAAGATCACTGAATAGGGGCGAGCCGACTGATACGCTGCAGAGGTGATGTCCGATGAAATGAGATATCCTTTCAGGAGAAAGGTATCATGCCAATTCCGAGACCGCACTGTTCTAGAAATCATCCCGAGCGTTTTGATGCATGCCAGTTGGCGATTGAGAACAAACTGATAGAACTGGTCGGCCAAGCGTCCGACGTAGGCTGGCACAGGGATGAGATACTGTCGGCCATTATCGAAATAGCCGACAACCTATCCTTGGCGCGGCGTGACGAAACCAGTTGTCGAAATTGATAAAGAAAAAGGATGTGTGAATTGGCTGACGCCAATGATCATCCCGCGCGTCTTATCGTTGTTGTCGTATTCAGCCGAGCGGACAATGGGCAACTTGTGCCTGCTTACGATCCGATGCAATTCGATACCCCGGAAGACGCCACTCGAATGGCGCGCTATCTCGCGCTAAAATGTACGGGCGTCACTGGCGAGAGCCAATCCGAGGGCCGCTTCGAGGCGCTCCATGGGATGCGGTTCACGTCGCTCGTCGGCCGCCAGCAGGAAATGGCCTTGCTTCACGAATGCTGGCAGCGGGCCAAGGATGGCATGGGTCAGGTAGCGCTGATGTCGGGCGAGCCGGGCATCGGCAAGTCGCGCATCGCGGTCGCCCTGCACGAGCGGCTCCGTGGCACGGGGAAGGCGGAGCACAAGAACGGGAATTGTCGGCGCAATATCGCGGCTGGGCCGAAGCTCTGCAATTCACGCACCCCTATTTGTCCTCATCCTTGCCCGTTGACATGGCGAAAACATACGAGAGAGAGGCCGAGCGTGAGGACGCCGAAGCGAGCATCCGCCGACGACTTCGTCACTGAATAAAGCCGAGTGGTTCTCTAACAGCCCCGTTTCGGGCCGAAAGCGTGAGATTGCCCTCTCCGAAACGCGCCATGAGCAGCCATTAATGTCGAAATAATGGTGCGGATAGAGGTCATCCCTATTTCGTGGATGATTGACTGTCCGCAACCGGCCAACCAACCGACCAGCAATGGTGGGTATATCCCGATTGCACCGAATCGTTAAGAGCTTGTTTTCAAATGATAACTATGGATGTCTGGCGGAGAGGAAGTCGGCCGTCTGCATTGATAACGGTGACGACCGACTACAGTTGCCCGCGTTGTACCCACGATTCGGTTGAGTTGAAGCACAGTCAACCTCTAACTGTTCACCACGACGGGCTTCGATAATTTGAATAATCACAAATATGTGTGACATCATCAATTTGAGGTGGATTGATAGGTGGATTGGAATCTTATAGAACATCAAAAATCCAATAAAATCAATCACCTACCTAAGAGAAGTGGTGCCCAGACGCGGATTCGAACCACGGACACGCGGATTTTCAATCCGCTGCTCTACCAACTGAGCTATCTGGGCACTTCGTGGCGTTTCCGTTATCCGGCAAGCCTTGTCGACGGGTTGGTTTTCCGTCAGAAGCGCGTGGGTTATAACACTAAAAATCGTGCTGTCCAGCATCAACTCGCGAATTTTTTGCCGTTTTTCTGCCTCTTGCAAAGGGCATGCATTGGTGCGTTTGTTGAGGCTTGTAGACGGGATTCGTATTGCATGGATGAAACGGGGGAGAAGACAACCAAAGACCGGGTCTTTGGTTGGGGGATTATTGGCAGCGGCGAAATTGCCCGGCGATTTGCGTCGGACTTGATGCTCGTGCCGGATGCCGCGCTTATTGCTAATCACTCTCGGAGTGCGCCCAACGCACAGGAGTTCCGTAGTGCTTTTGGCAGCCGCCGCGCTTATTCGGATCTCGATTCGTTTTTGAGCGACCCGTCCATCGATGCAGTCTACATTGCGACGCCGAATTCCCTGCACCTGGCGCAGGCGCTGAAGGCCATACGAGCCGGCAAGGCAATCCTTGCGGAAAAGCCCCTCGCCCCCTCGCATACGGAAGCCTCTGTCATCCAGCGGGAAGCAGCGCGGGTGAATGTCTTTGCCATGGAAGCGATGTGGACGCGGTTCCTGCCGGCCATAGTTGCAGCTAAAGCGAATATCGATGCGGGCGAGATCGGCGCTATTCGCAAGATAACGGCGGAACTGGCCTATGCACACCAGTATGATCCAGAAAGTCGCTATTTCAGCCGATCGCTTGGCGGCGGCGCCAGTCTCGACCTCGGTATCTATTGCGTATCGCTCGCTATGTACTTTCTAGGCCAGCCACAGAAGGTTTCAGGCCTCTGGTACCCTGCGCCGAATGGCGTCGACATGAGTTCGGAGATAACGCTGCATTACGACGAAGCGGAAGCGCAACTCACGAGCGGGTTCGACCGTGATGGTGCAAACCATTTCGTCATCGAAGGCACAAAAGGTGTTCTCCGGTTGGATGCGCCCTTCCTGAAGGCGCAGCGACTGACGGTCTATCACGGCTTCGCGCAGGGCGCGCCCTTTGGCCCGCTGCAAGGGCCATCCGGGCTTGTCGGCAAAATACTCGATCGACTTCCACTGCCCGGACGAAGGGTGGAAGACTATCCCTTCAAGGGCAATGGCTTACAATTCGAAGCGATGGCTATGATGGACGCGATGGGTAAAAACGAAAAAACCTCGACGGTCATGCCGCTTTCAGACAGCATCAACGCCCTGCGCGCCATCAACATCGTCTTGGCGCAACCAGCGACAACGCGCATCATCAAGCTCTAGAAAGTGCTTCGCATCTTGTAAGGCTGGGGCAGCGAACCGGCGTTGTTCAACGCGAGCGCCAACTCGGTGATGTGAAGCGCAGCCTTGCCCGACGAAAACAGCGGCGTGCCTTGTTCGATGGCGTCAGCCTGCGCGGCAATGCCCCCAGCAAAATCGATCTGCGATGGATAAGCCGGGAGCTTTGCACGTCTTGCCGAATTGTCATAAGCGAGTTTGCGTCCCGGCAATGGCTTCCAGTGCAGGAAGCGCTTGAGATGCACTTCCATAAGATCGACAACCTTGGTGCGTAGCGTCCGGCCTTCTGCGGCAGTTTCAAGATAGATTGCTGATCGGTGATCCCAAAGATCCTCCGCCGTCAGTGTTCCCCTATCACCGAGAATCATCAACGATCGGTCGCGCGGCGCCGCAAGACCGCAGGTGAGACGAGCGATGACACCCGAATGAAACTGCAGGCAACCAACGGAAAAATCGGGCGCCATCTTGATTGCCCCGGTTCCAGGTCCCTTGTCCGGAAATGTGAGCGTCGAGAATGCGGCAAGGCTTTCGACAGGACCAAACAAAGAAACCAGCCAAGATAGCGCATAACCGGCGTGTTCGAGCGTACTGCCTATTTCGAACTCATGCAGACCGGGCCACCGCGCACCCGAAACGGAACGCCATCCCTGCCAATTGGCGCGGAAAACCGGACCGTCCTCTATCTGGGCATAGATCAGCCGTGGTTTACCGATATCGTCAAGCGACTTGGCGACGAGCCTGTACGCGTCGCTCATGGCGTTGGCTGGTGCTGATGCCAGGATAAGATCAAGGCGTTCGGCAAGCGCTACCAGTTCTGCCGCTTCTTGGTAGCGCATGGCAAGCGGCTTTTCGCAATAGACATGTTTGCCTGCTTCCAACGCCCGTTTCGAGAGCAAGTAATGGTTTTCGGGTGTCGTCAGATTCACAAGGATACTAACTTCGTTGTCAGCGAGGATTGCTTCGAAGTCTGGATAGGTCGCGACCTTATAGTAATCGGCAAACTGTTTCAGGCGGGCTGGATCACGGTCATAGACGCCACCCAGCATAAGTTGCGGATGGTTGACGAGCGTCGTCATATAATAATCGGCAACGAAGCCGGTGCCGATGATCGCAATCTTCATGGAGCGTTCCTGTCCTGACCAGGGCAGAAATTAGCGGCATCAAATGAAAAGAACGTGAAGCGGCTCAGCTATTCCTGCTCGTCGTCGCTGTCGTCCGCACTTTCGACGGCTGGTAACACATAGGCTCCGGTCAGCCAGCGACTGAGATCGATGTTGCGGCAGCGTGCCGAACAAAAGGGATAATGTTCCCGTTGCGAAGGGCGCTTGCATTCCGGGCAAGGTCGCGTTGGCCGCAAGGGCGTCACGTTTGCCGTGCTTTTCTTGGTCTCAGTCAATGGATCAGTTCCGTTTAACGTCCTGAAGATTGCCAGTTGGCATAGACCGGATAGCCTTCACCATGTAGAAGGCTGGCAGTCTCGTAGAGCGGCAGTCCAACGACATTACTATAGGAGCCAACCAGCTTGACGACAAAGCCGCCTGCAAGTCCCTGGATCGCATATCCGCCGGCCTTGCCGCGCCATTCACCAGAAGCAAGATAGCTCTCCAGTTCCTCGCGCGAAAGACGTTTAAAGCGCACGCGGGTTTCGACCAGATCCTGACGCTGCTTGCCTTTGGGTGTGATGAGACACAGCCCAGTATAGACGCGATGGGAACGGCCTGAGAGTAATCGGAGACACGCAGTCGCATCGTCGAGGATTTCCGCTTTTGGCAGAATGCGGCGGCCAACCGCGACAACCGTATCGGCGGCCATGATATAGGTGTCGCCGAAATCCGTATCGTTCTTCAGTTCGTCTGCGATTTTCTCTGCCTTCAGGCGGCACAGACGACGCGCGAGCGAGCGCGGATGTTCGGCCCGCAGCGGGGATTCGTCGACATCCGCAGGTAGCAGACGATCCGGCTCGATACCGATCTGGCCCAGCAGCGCCAGACGGCGCGGCGAGCCCGATGCAAGAACGAATTTGTGCTGGTCGCTCATTGACGTCGAATATCCTGCGGAACGCGGAGCTGATTATTTGAAGCGATAGGTGATGCGACCCTTGGTCAGATCGTAAGGGGTCATTTCAACGAGAACCTTGTCGCCGGCGAGAACGCGGATGCGGTTCTTGCGCATGCGGCCAGCTGTGTGTGCGATGATTTCATGATCATTTTCGAGCTTTACCCGAAACATCGCGTTGGGCAACAGCTCCGTCACGAGACCGGGAAACTCCAATACTTCTTCTTTCGCCATGCGTAGTGCTATCTCCGATAAGGGAATTTGAGGTCATGCTCGACCGCAATTTTGCGCGGAACCTATAGTATTGCGCACCATTTGTGAACAAGGGAGTTCGATACAATTATGATGCTGTCAGCCGGTTCAGCCGGTTCTGCCGAAACGCTCCAGAATGTGACGTTTCAGATTTTCCCGAACATCACGATAAGCGTCCATTATCTGATTGCGACGGCCCCGCACCAAGGTAGGATCGGGTGTCGGCCAATATTCCACATGTACAGACGTTGTGCGGGTTAGTTCGAGTGCCATATGGTGGGCCTTGGGCGACAATGTAATGATCAAATCGAAATAATCATCTTCCAGCTCTTTGAAAGTGCGCGGCTGCGCAGAGATTCGTTTTAATCCGACCTCCTCCAGAACCGCGTCCACAAAAGGATCGGGCTCGCCTTTCTCGACGCCTGCCGAGGCGATATAGATCCTCGATGGCAGCAGACTGCGTGCGAGTGCTTCCGCTATCGGTGATCGGATCGAATTCAGGCCACAAATGAACAAGACCGCACTCGGCACCACCGCTTTTGCGGGTTCCTGGTCGTCAGGCAGCTTTTCCGCTCCGATAGTCATTGGTTCGTCTAGCCCCGCCAATGCAGCACACATACCAACGTGAAAAGGCGGCGGGCGGTGTCGAAATCCACCTCGACCTTGCCATTTAAACGGTCCATCAATGCCTGCGAACCCTCGTTATGCAATCCGCGCCTACCCATATCAATAGCTTCGATCTTGCTTGGGCTGGAAGCGCGGATGGCCTCATAATAGCTCTCGCAGATCATGAAATAGTCCTTCACGACCTTGCGCAACGGTGTCAGCGACAGGATATGCGTGACGACTTCATCGCCATTTTCGCGTGCGATGGCGAATATCAGCCGGGATTCCACCAGTGATATCTTAAGCCGATAGGGACCGCTCCCCTCATCGCCCACCGGGCGAAAACTGTTCTCTTCGATTAGATCGAAAATGGCGACAGCACGCTCGTGCTCGACATCCGGCGTAGAACGGCCGATCGTCTCGTCCAGCTCCACATCAATCAGTCGCGCCATGTCCGTCGCTGTCATTATTTCCCTACAGGTTCAACCGGATTGCAACGGAATTGCCATGGGCATCAAGGCCCTCTGCACGCGCAAGTTCGATCGCTGCCGGACCCAAGGCGCGCAGCTGCTCCACACCCAATTTCAGGATGGAGGTTCGCTTCACATAGTCAAGTACCGAAAGGCCGGAAGAAAATCGCGCCGACCGTGCGGTGGGCAAAACGTGATTTGAGCCACCCACATAGTCGCCGATCACCTCTGGTGTGTAACGTCCAAGGAAGATCGCCCCGGCGTTGCGAACGCCTGCCAGCAGTATTTCGGGATCGGCAGTCGCGATCTCGAGATGCTCGGCAGCGATCCGGTTAACGAGCGGTAGCGCCGACAACAGGTCGGATACCAGAATAACAGCGCCGTAATCGCGCCAGCTTGCGCTTGCGGCCTCCGCTCGTGGCAATGTCAGTAGCTGGCGTTCCACGGCGGCGATAACTGCGTTGCCCAAGGCCTCGTCGTCCGTGATCAGGATCGACTGCGCGGCGCTGTCATGCTCGGCCTGCGCCAAAAGGTCGGCCGCGATCCAGTCGGGATCATTGTCGCTGTCCGCCAGGATCAAAACTTCCGACGGACCCGCAATCATGTCGATGCCGACCTTGCCGAACACGCGGCGCTTGGCGGCTGCCACATAGGCATTGCCGGGACCTATGATCTTGGCGACCGGTGCAATCGTTTCAGTGCCATAAGCGAGCGCCGCAATGGCCTGCGCGCCACCAACGCGGTAAATCTCGGAAACGCCGGCAAGCCGCGCTGCAACCAGCACGAGCGGATTGAGCTTGCCCTCTGGCGACGGCACAACCATGACGATACGTTCGACGCCGGCGACCTGCGCCGGAACAGCATTCATAAGCACAGAACTTGGATAACTCGCCGTGCCGCCCGGAACATAAAGCCCGACCGATTCGACTGCCGTCCAACGCGAACCGAGTTCTACACCCAGCGCGTCCGTGTAACGATCGTCCTGCGGCATCTGCCGCGCGTGGTGCGAATGAATCCGATTGCGCGCCAATTTCAGCGCTTCGACCGTTTGTACAGGCGCAGAAGCCACGGCTGCGTCGATCTCGGCCGAGGTGATCGCGATGCCGTGTTGCACAAGATCGATCCGGTCGAAGCGCTGCGAATAATCAATCAGTGCGGCATCGCCCTCTGTGCGGACGCGATGAATTATATCGGCAACAGCGCGGTCCACGTCCTCAGAAACCTCACGCTTGGTCACGAGAAACGCAGAAAACCGCGATTCAAAATCGGGTTCGGACTGTCTCAGCACAAATGCCACGCTAATCACTCCTCAGATTTCGTGTTCCGGTTTGAACGTGGTTTCCCAAGCAGGACCGAGATCGGTCAACTGGGCCTCGATGGCTTCCACTTCCAGCCTCAGCGCCTTGTTGGCGGCGAAGGTCAACTCGACAATACCCGAAGGTGCGTCCGAAACGATGAAATGGATTGCAAGAAGCGACAAGATATCGTCCCCGTGCCGGCGATCAATGCCAGTGGCCTTGACGTTGCGCACCCGATCGAAAAGCAATGCTGTGCGGCGACGTTCAAAGGTACGGCGGCGCTTGCCATCGACAGCCTGTTCCCAGACGAATCGATTCACGCCGAGAACAAGTTTCTTTTCAGCAGCCAGATATTCAACGTCATCAACTTTCAACACAGAATCCTGCAGATGCGCCGAAAGGATCTGCAGATCTTCCTCATCAAGCGCGATGAGTTTGAGCGTGTCCATGTCTTCCCTTTGCAAAATTGAGCGAGATCGCGATGCCGATCCGGCACCACGACATCTTTCCTGTTAGAGGAAAGTGTAGGGAAATGGAATTATGCGCTGCGTAGAATCTGTGTTGACGCTACGAAAGTAGGATCAGTCACTGATACGTTCGACAACCGCGCCGCAGCGCGTCAGCTTTTCCTCGAGACGTTCAAAACCGCGATCGAGATGGTAGACGCGATTGACGACTGTCTCGCCCTCAGCGGCAAGTCCAGCAATGACCAGCGAGACCGAGGCCCGCAAATCGGTCGCCATCACGGGCGCGCCCTTCAGCCGTTCGACACCTTCGATCTTAGCCGTCTGGCCCGATAGTGAAATCTTGGCGCCAAGCCGCGCCAGCTCCTGCACGTGCATGAAGCGATTTTCGAAGATCGTCTCCGTGATGTAGGACGTACCTTTCGCCTTGGTCATCAAGCCCATGAACTGCGCTTGAAGATCCGTCGGGAACCCTGGGAACGGCTGAGTCGTCACATCGACCGGCATGATACCATGGCCATTGCGGACAACACGCAAGCCTGAATTTGTTTCGGAGATTTCCGCCCCAGCCTGACCGAGCGTGGTCAAGGCAGCGCTGAGCAAACTGGCATCAGCGCCTTCGAGGATGACGTCCCCGCCGGTCATGGCTACCGCCATGGCATAAGTTCCGGTCTCAATTCGATCTGGAATGACGCGAACGCGCGCTCCGGAAAGGCTCACGACACCTTCAATGGTGATTGTCGGCGTACCGGCACCGCTGACCTTCGCCCCCATAGCATTGAGACAGTCGGCCAGATTGACAACCTCCGGTTCCTGCGCAGCGTTTTCGAGGACCGTCTCGCCTTTGGCCAGAGTCGCGGCCATCATCAATACATGGGTCGCGCCAACCGAAACTTTCGGGAAAACGTAGCGGGTACCGACAAGACCGCCCTTCGCACTGGCCTTGACGTAACCATTCTCGATCTCGATATCGGCGCCCAGCGCGCGCAGGCCATCGATGAACAGATCCACAGGACGCGTGCCTATGGCACAGCCGCCTGGCAGCGAGACCGTAGCAACCCCCATCCGCGCAAGAAGCGGGCCAATAACCCAGAAACTTGCACGCATCTTGGAAACCAGCTCATAGGGCGCCGTCGTATCGACAATATTGCGCGCGGTGAAATGGATGGTGCGTGAATAGGCGCCGTCCTGGCGTTCGCGGCGTCCATTGACAGAATAATCGACACCATGATTGCCGAGAATACGGATTAGTTGTTCAACGTCGGCGAGATGAGGAACGTTTTCCAGCGTCAGCGTATCATCCGTCAGAAGCGACGCGATCATCAATGGCAGGGCCGCGTTCTTGGCGCCCGAAATTGGTATGACGCCATTGAGCTTGTTACCACCAACAATCTTGATGCGATCCATATTGTGTCACTTTCGCGGGAAACTACCCGTCCTGTCGTTGAGACTCTTTGCAGAGCCGGTTGCTGTAAACCATCACACGAAATGGTTCAAGAAAGGCTTATGACCCTTTTTTGGGCCTTTATGATTCCTCTTGGGAAGAATCGGAAGGCTTTTCGGTTGCGGCAACAATGCCCTCGTCGCGTTCATCGGCGTTACCTGCCCGGCGCGAGCGCGATTGCTGTTTTCGGCGTGCCAGGTTTGCCCGCAACTGTTCGGACCGTCGCTTCTCGCGGTCAGTTTGTTCGGAATTCGGGTTTTTCGACGGCGAAGTCATATCGTGTCTCATATATTCCGAATGAGTTTCATGCCATTTTACTCCCAACGAACCATCGCTTTCGCCACACACACACATAATTTGGCAAAGAGATTACGATTGCTTGCTTGCGATTTCAGCAATGATATGGCAGAAGTCCGCCGCGTTCGCAAATCGGCTGCAACTCGGGTAGAGCACTTCGCTGCGAGGTGGTATACGGGAAACGAGGCATGGTTGCGATCCGCATGGGACATCGAAACGCTGTTGTAGCTCAGTGGTAGAGCGCGTCATTGGTAATGACGAGGTCGGGAGTTCAATCCTCCCCAGCAGCACCATCTTCTCCCAATGAATTCCGGCACTTCAGTAAAACCGATCAAAGTAGGTGCGCCTCCACTTTGCTTTTTGGGCACAGATTTGGGCACGGTAGACAACTTCGCGCCATCGGCGGATATTGGCCTCCTTTCATCGATGGACTGTATCCCATGAGCGCGAAGGCTTCGGCCTATAGTTTCCTGCGGGAAGAGCCAGAAGCGTCTGTAAACATCTCTCAGAGCGCTTTCCAGTCGCTTCTGAGGCGGATGGAGGAACTTGAATTGGCCGTGATGGAGTTGCAGCGGAGAAATGACACCACCGACATTTCTTCACCTAATCCCGTCGATGTTCTTCGCGAATCATGTCGCGACCGTAACATTCCGATTTCCGGCGACGGCTATGTGCGCGAGGCCGATGCGGCGCGGCTGGTCAATCGCTCGGCGCATACGCTGCGGAACTGGCGGCAGCAGCATTGTCCGCTGGCGTTCCGGCGGCTTGGCAATCGGGTCGAATATTCCCTCGATGTCATCAGCGAATTCCTGGTTTGCCAAAACCCGACTGAACCCGACTGGCGGTGATCCAGATCGAGGTGCTTGATGTTCCACCCTGGAATATCAGCAAAGGATCGCACCATGAACGCCATCTCCACCTTGCCTCGCGGCCTCATGTTCACGCGCTACGTCAAGGCACTGGCATTGAACAAGGGCAGTCTCGAAGGCGCTGCCGCCTATAGCGCCGAGACTTACGGTCCGATGTCGCCTATTGCCCGTATCACCAAAGCTGCAAGCGATGCCGGTAGCACGCTGCCATCGAGCGACTGGGGATCGCAGCTGGCGGATTACTCCAGCACCGTGGCGAGTTTTCTCGCCATTGTTTCGGAGCGATCGATTCCGGGCCGCATCGGCGGTCTGGTAAGAGTTCCGTTGTTGACCCGACTGATCACGCAGATCGGCCCCGCTGTCGCGGCATGGGTTGGCCAGACCTTGCCAAAGCCGGTAAGTGAAATGGCCTTCGCCGCCGATGAACTGCCGCCGCTGAAAATCGCCGCGTTGAGCGTCGTGTCGAATGAATTGCTCAGGTCCGCGAATCCGGTTGCAGAGACGTGGTTGAGGGATGCGCTCGTCAATGCGCTCGTCCTCGAACTGAACAAGGCATTCATCGATCCGGCCAATGCCGGCACGGAGGATGTCAAACCGGCCAGTGTCCTCCACAATGCGCCGACGATCCCGGCGACAGGCGTCTGGAAGGATGACTTGGGCGCTTTGCTCGGTCTGTTCGAGGGCAATGCCGAGTCGGCCAGCATCATTTTGAATGGCAAGACTGCGGCTGGCATGACCGGCGCGGACCAGCCGGGACTGGACGTGCGCGGCGGCACATTGTCGGGCTTTGCGGTCGTGACCGATCCCAGCGTTCCCCTCGGTGTCGTCGGTCTGATCGATGCGGCTCAGGTCAGTTACGGCGAGGACGCGCTGCGGGTCGATGCCTCGCAGCAAGGCACGCTTGTCATGGATAGCGCACCAGCGCCAACGGCACCGGCCACCGTCTCGTTATGGCAGCGGAACTTGGTGGCCATTCGCTGCGAACAAGGGGCGAATTGGTCTGTCGGCAAGGTCGGTGCGACGGCGTATTTGACCGGCGTGGGAGGTTGAGCCGATGGACATCGAGAAGACAGCCGACGCGATCTTCAACAGCGTCGAGGCGTACATCACCAAACGATTGGCCCCGCTGCAAGCCGAGGTGAAGGAACTGCGATCCAGACCCGAACCGCACTACTGCGGCGTCTGGACGGATGGCACCTACGATCCCGGTGCATTGGTCACCGATCACGGCTCGATGTGGTATTGCAACGAGACGACCAGCAGCCGCCCCGGCAGCAGCAAGTCATGGAGCCTATCGGTCAAGAGAGGTGTCCCGCGATGATCAGCAAGCAGCAGGCGCTGCGCCACGCCAGTCGGACGATCAATGATTTGATGCATGATTCCGTGCGTCGTCTGAGGCGCGACATGACGGCAGCAGGCATGACACCCGACCAGATCGCAGACAGCATCGATGCGGCGATGGCCACGTTCATGGTCGAAAAGCCAAAGGTGCTGGATGCGCTGGCGCTCTGGTTGCAGGAGAACGATCCGGACGAACTGTCGCTGGCGCTGCGGATCGGCAAGCGGGAAGAGCTGCATTGAGGCGCGCTGGTGTCTCATCTGATCCAGGTGGAACAAGTGATTTAATTGCCAAGGAGTGTCCAAGCTTCCAGAGACGAATCGCGATGTAAATGCGCAACACTCCACATCCTAAATGCGCAATAACTCATATATGCATTTTGTGACAGCGGGCGGAGAATTCTGCTCAGCAAGCCTTTACCTCCGCCCAATCTACAGCAACCCTTTCACAAATCGATGAAGGGGTAGCAGAAATGAAATACGCATCGGTAAATGGGTTCCGTCAAGAAGCAGAACCAAAGCTCCGTGGAACTTGTCCGAACTGCGACGGCGAAGTGGTCGCCAAGTGTGGTCGGCAGCGGATTTGGCACTGGTCTCATCTCGGGAAACTCGAATGTGATCGCTGGTCGGAGCCGGAGACCGAATGGCATCGCGCGTGGAAGGCTTTATTTCCGCAGGATTGGCAGGAGTTCCCACACATCGCCGATGACGGCGAACGTCATATCGCGGATGTTAGGACCGATAAGGGATTGGTGATTGAACTCCAGCACTCGCCCATCCATCCAGACGAGCGGCTCTCCCGCGAGAACTTCTATGAAACCATGGTCTGGGTCGTGGACGGCATGCGCTTCAAGCGTGATCTTGGCGCCTTTCGCGAGGCTGTGGCCGAGGGAGTACTGCAGTTCAACCCTTTGTACCTGCTTCCTCCGCCAAGAGCCGCTGGAATATTCCAACGTTGGGCTCGTCTCCAATGCGATGTGTTTATCGACTTTGGAGACGAGGAGTTCCGCATCGCAGGGTTCCAGCTTCATAAACGTGTCCTTTGGCAGTTGATGCTGTATCGAGGAATAGGACCCGTTGTGATCGCTCCCATCACGCGAGAGAGCTTCATACAGTACTGCTTGGATGGTAGCGTGTTGCAGCAACTTGCAGTGAAGCAACGCGCGAGAAGGCGCTACCACCGCTAATTCTCACCGGAGGCGATACGTGGGGGGCGGTGTGTTAAGTCCGGTAGCGTTTCCAGCGGCCACCCGTCTCGCCGTTATTTGGAGAATTTTTCTGCCGGAATTGCTTTTTGGCGGGGCGTTTTGGCCTATTCCTGACCTATTCCGGACTCATCCTGACCATTCCCGGCCCGATGTTATAGATATATTTTGGCCTATATAACGCTCAGCCATTGCGAAATGACAGATGGAGATCTTGGTGGTGATTCAGTGACCTCGCGCCCGGTGCGCTGATACAACATAGACCAAGGCCGAGAATGCGCTGACACCGGCTAAAAAGACCTTAACGACGATCCTGCGGGCGTGGAGGGTATGGGTGAACGCCCTTTGTTGTTCTGGCGGTGGCGGGCGATCAAATCGGGCAGTGAAACTTGGCGATGAAATTTACAGCGCATACCGAATCATCGGACAATCGCGTAGCAAGCCCGGGGAACCAAATGAACAATCCAGCACCAGACCAGCACGGCGATCGCGAGTTCGAACTGTCGCGCGTCAAAGCCATGGCGGAAACGATGTCGCACCAGGCGAACTGGATTAGCAAATTGTTCTTCTATTTAATGACGGCCAACACGGCCGGCCTCGCCATCGCATTTAACACCGTTCTCGCCGAGGGGAGGTTTGCCGATGTCGCCAGTGAGATCCTTACCTATTTTGCGTTTGGGGCCGGTGCAGGGATGGCTGGCTTCAGTCTGGTCAACCTTGCTATCAATAGTACCGCCGAAAAAACGCTAAGGGCTATTGCGAGGATAGAAAACGCTGAGGCTGTTAAGCACTTCATGACCACCTTCGCGAATGACAGAATCGCACCCCGCGAATGGGTGGCGCGCACTTTCGTGGCAGCGTGCATAATCGTCTCGATAGGCGGTCTGGGTTCTGGCATCAGTTATGCGATGGGCTCGTCGCAGGGGTATTTCAAATATAAGGCCGAGCACCCACCAGCCGTAACCGCCCCGTACCAGCCAAAGGCGACCACCCCATAGACACCCGACATGTAAAATTCAGTTTTGCGTACGCAGCACACATTCAGGCGCTTCGCCCGCTATGGGCTGCGGACCATAGGCCAGACCCGAGAATGCGCTGACGCACCCGGAAATCGGCCTTAACGGGCATTCCGTAGACAGGAGCAGGAAGCACTTTCATTTGTGGGAGTTGGACTGTTGAACAGCGAGTATTTCTCGCAGCGCGTCGACGGACAGCGTATCACTGGTTCGATGCAACATGGCGTGGCAATTGGGGCAGACAGGAATCAGATCGTTGATCGGATCAACTTTGTATTCCTTCCCGATCTTCGAGATCGATACAATATGATGCACGTGGATATAGTTTGCACCAAGCTCGCCATATCGTTCGCCAAAATGCATATCGCAGACGCGGCAACGACAGCCGTAGTGTTTTAGACAACGGTTTCGGGCTTCTCGATTCCGCTCATAAGCATTCACAAGAACCGTCGTTTTAGCACCCTCTGGGAAAACCTCCTGTTCCTCAACACCTTCAAGCACCTCGGGTATGGTGTCATACATTCCAACTTCAGCAGCGACATACCAGGCGCGAGGTAAGGCAACCAACCGCACATTCTCTAATTCGGGGGTAAAATCTTCAATTGCAGACGGGGAAAGGTCGCCTTGTTCTGGGAACCGTTTGACTCCGCGCATCGAGAACGTGCGGAGAGCATATCCCTCATCCTCAACTAGCCTGATATGCTCGACTGCCTGAGAATAGCCGGGCTGCTTGATACCCTTCGCGCTAATCTCCCAATCGTTATGCAGGACGAGACGAAACTTACTCGTATCTTCCCCCTCCCATACGCCAAAAATTACAAAGCGATCATCGTGATTGACGAATGACCAACTCCACGTCCAATTTTTGCAACTGGCCCCATGCGACTGAATAAACTGCTTTCTATTCATTTCGTATCCCACCCGCGTCAATTGCTGCGCCTGCATATTCAATCTATCAGTTCAGACTTTCCCCTCTTCAAATACATAGGCAAACTCCGAAAGCTCTCACCGCTGCGACTGACGAAGCGCTTTTGCAGGTTAGATTTTTCCAACGGCTTGTCGAGGAGTCAGGATAGAATCGGCTGGGATCATGCCGATCAAAACGAGCTTTCTCCGAAAATTGTCGTCACTGGTAACAAAATGGTCTCTAACGTAATACAAGTGCGCCCAAAATGCCTGAGCGTCGCACAGCATGTTCTTCCAGCGTCTTCCAGCTACTGACGATAGGTCATTGGCATCAGCTCCATTGGCGGCAGCGTATTGTGGCCAAGACGCAGAGTGCTGTGGGAACAATGCCTCGAATATACTCGTTTCCCTCGCCAGCATTTCGTCACTCGGATATATCGCATGGCCCCAAAAACTGATGTCCAATTTTCCTATTGGTTTGAGCAATTCTATCGATTGGAACCCAAGCGCAGTCATGCGGGCTTCGAAATCTGAAATAGTATGTAGATAGCCTCCGCCAGGCTGTCTCTCAGACGCACCGGATGCAACCATGGCAAGATCGATGTTTCCTGCGTTTGCTTGCTCAATCAAAGCAAGGACATCAGCTTTCTCAGGCTCATCGTTTTCGATGGCAATCAGACAATTCATATCGAGCGTGAAAGAAGTCACAGATCGCTCCGCGGGCCCGACCGTGCCACCGCATCGGAGTGAACACTGCCATATTCGTCGTATAGTTCGCGATCAAGCTGATACAAATTAGAGAAGAGGTCTTCATCGCCCAATGCCTTGGCAGCTGTTGCAATCGCCGATAACGCCCTCGAAGTATATTGGCTAAATTGGTCCCTTATTGTCTCCAGCGGATGATCGCCCTTCGCCATAGGCACACGGAAACCACGCCCATCGTAAGCGTCCAGTGTATGCACAGCAGCACCATGAACGTATCCCGAAAAGGTGCTATCAATTGTCTCCGTTACCGAGACAATGTCGCTTACGTTCATCCCGCCTTGATAGGTCCGAGCCACATACGCTCTGATTTTTCCGCGGTTAACGCGGTGCCTCTTCTGTGTCGACTTTAGGGGGTCAGAGTGATCGAATTCTTCCTGAAAAAATTCTTTCAGATATTGCTCGTGACTCTTCTCCGGGGCAGTGCGGAATATGATCGGACCAGCCAAGAATAGGATGTCAGAGCCAGCCTCATCCAAGATTCTCATCGACGCGCCGGCATCTAAAAAAAAGCCGGCCTCCAGCAATGTCCTCCCAGCAAGAAGAGCGCTGAGAATACGGACAGATTTCAACACCAGCGCTTGGCCGACGTCCGCTTCCAGATATCGATAATTTGGTCCTACAACTGTTTGAACTACTACAGGCTTAGGGACGGAAGCAGTCATTCTGTCAATCGCCGATCGCATAGCGAGAACTGATCTGTTGAATGCAAGACTCTCTGCTGAACTCATCCGCTCCTCCACCTATGGTTGTGGCACAATCAAGGATGCCAAGGCAACGTCTTTAGGGAGACACATTGCCAGACGGCAGCAAACACCGGAGCCTCATGGACGGCCCGTCAATCCAAACATGCCGGAGAGTGTCTCTCTCTCGCTTTTCTCGGCGGTCTTCAGGATATCGAATTGATCGCGCGGCAGATGTTGAAGAATGGCGTCCTCGACCAGGTCGCGAAGCATCTGCGGATCGATAGCATCCAGCTCGACCGAGATATCGCCGAAGTTCTTCGCTCGACTGTCTGACTTCTTGGTCGGTCGGGTCGGCAGCGCCCATTCCTTGATCTGACGCTCCGTCACCGCCAGCCTTGTGAAATTGATTTCCGCGTCAGGCGCGAATCCCCTCAACGATGTCTCAGTCGCCCGTGCCGCATCCTGACCGGACGGGTCAAAGTCGCCCAGATGGTAGATGAAGGCTGGCACGTCGAGTCCGGCGATATATGTGCCGCTTGTGTGCAGGAAGGACAGACTTGCATAGCCCCGCGCCGACATCAGCGGCACGTCGAACATGCCGGTGATTGGATAGACGACGCCAGCCAGTGCATCCTTCTCAAGCCAAACCTCGACATAGCAATCGGCGTCGCGCCACAGGCTCTTCCGGTAAAGCCTGGCCGTTTCCCGAAGCGCTTCCTCCACGTCGTTATAAGTGAGCGGTTTGCGTTCCCATCTTGTGAAGTCGGCAAGCCAGTCGTAAGGCAACCACCCAGACTTGCGCATCTCCGTGAGGTCGTACTGAACCTGCCGGTAGCCGTTCTCCGTCTTGTCGACGATGCCGTGGACCGTGCACTGATAGAACGTCTGCCGCACGGTCATCGGCGCACCGCGCTTGACTATCGTGTAAATCTCTGCGCGCCGCAGCCCGGTTTCGGCCTTTGTGGCGCGGTGGCGTTTTATTGTACTAGGTCGATAAACCATCTGTCTCCTCCTGTTTTCGATGAGGGTGGCAGGCACGGGAGCGCGCATGATGGTCCTCGTAAGGAGGAGAGTAGCGAAGACCCCGGCACTCGGAGCGAAATTCGCTCTCGGTGAACTTTTGGAGAGGTTTCTTTCACGATGTTCTGTCTTGCCTCGCGCGCGCGAGAAATCATTGAACTTTCCTGTGACGATGTGACGTTCGTGACGCACTTTTGCAAAGTCGCTACGTACGCGCGCGGGTAAGAGGAAAGTTGCGGAAAGTGCGTCACAATCGTCATTCCGTCACACCGCCTGCGTCAGGTAGAATTTCAGGCCGGTGAAATAGACGCCGTAGCGGTCCTTGTATTTGGCGAACCGAGGGTCTTTTTGGAGCTTGCCAGCCAGCGCCCTTCCGGTGATTTTCCGGTCTCCGCTCCACTCCATGTAAGCCTTGTGCAGATTGACGAGGGTGTCCCTCTCGGTAGAGCCGACCTCGCACATTTCGATGATGAACTGCCCCAGCGTGTCCTGTTCGGCGAAATAGCTTTCGGTGGCTGCGATGACGGACGCTGGCCGTGTCAAACCATGCGCATACCATTCTCGCGCCCCATCGATCAGCCAGCCCAAGATTTGCGGCCCTTCCTGTTCGATGAGCCGGTCCTTGAGATCGGGATCAACCTTGGCCGGTTTGTGGATGAACGGGATAATGTTGACGCGCCGACGAATGGCCTCGTCCACGTTCTCTAGGCTTGGCGCATGGTTGCCCGACATCGTCAGGGTGAACTGAGGCTGGAAGGTGAAATTATCCTTGTACATGAAGCGGGCTGTCACAGCGTCTCTGCCGGTTAAAACCTTGATCCGTTCCTCGTCCCACTTATGCCCTGCCTTAGTCTCCTGTGCCGTTACGAGCCGCGCCCCTGCCAGCATGGCCAGATCGGTGCTGTGCCGTTCAAAATCGCTGGACGTGAAGACCGCCATCGGAGCGGTTCGGGCATAATCGCCAGCGAGGGAGACGATGGTGCTGAGCAGCACACCCTTGCCGTTTCCACCGGGACCGAAGATGAAGACGAGTGCTTCCTCGCTGGTGCAACCTGTCAATGAATAGCCGAACCATCGCTTGAGGAATGTAATCATCCCGGCATCGCCGCCTGTCGCTTCGATGAGGAAGTCCAGCCACTGGTTCGGCGGACGACGGTCGGGCGCTACCGCAGTCTGTTTGCTGATCAGATCAGTCGGACGCGGCGTGAAAATGCGGCCGGTCCGGAGGTTGACGGTTCCGCCGGGAGTGCCGAGCAGATCGGGGTCGCGGTCCCAGTTCGCTGCCGTGCATGATATCCTTTTGTCGGTGCGAGCAAGGGTTTCGACGTTGCTGGCAAATCCGGCTCGTCGGATGTCCCTGATTATCCGCGCCTTGTCCTCGCCGCTGGTGATGTTTTGCGCCAGTCGCTTGAAGGCTTCGTAGACAAGGCGGGTTTCATCCTTCCGCCAGAAGGTGCCATTCCACACGAACCACGACCGTGCGGATTGATCGAAGCGGACCCGCTGCTCCGCGAGACTGACGAAGGTGTCAGCCGTATCGATCTCGTTGATGATCCCGGCAATCGTGGCATCTTTCATCAGCAAGTCGAGATCGACCGGGATCTTCGCTTGCGCCCTCATCCTGTCCATCGCCGCCTCGATCTGGCGGCGTGTGACTTCTTCGCCGTCCTCGCGCATGGCATCGTCGGCATCACGTTTGTCTTCCAGCGACAAACCAAGCTCCTTGAGGGTGGGAATGAGATATTTCTCGGCGTGCTGTTCGATGGTCAGCGAACTGCCCTCGGCGTAGGCCGGGATCGGCAGTGGCAGCAACCCCGCCAACGGCATCGGGACATCGAGCGGAATCATGCTTCGCGTCACTCGCATGCCGATGCGGCGGGCATTGAAACTCTCGCCGCAGCACCCGCAGATTACGCTCCTCCAAGGAAATGCAACAAACATCGTCATGGCAACCTCGCTTTCGGGTGCCGCTTGACGCAATGAGATGGGAACCGTATTTTTAAGACGTTGAAGTCTTGAGGTTTCCCGGCCCGTCGCGCACCATCGCGGCGGGTTTTCTTTATGGCTCCACTCGTTCGGATTTTGTCCCTTTCGGTACCGCTGCCGGTGGGTAGACGGGTGGAGGCCGCAGGTTTTTATCGAGCCATTTGTTCACCAAGACCTTCGCGAAAATCCGTCGAGCCTGCAAATTGTCATTGAACTTCAGACCGGCAGGAAAGCCCCGGTTCGCGATCAGGTCCGGCAGCTCGGATCGGTCGGTGATGATGTTTCGTTTGAGCAAGTCGCTGATGGTATAGAAATCATAGAGGTCGTCGGGGTCGTCGTCGGTGTTTGGCACGATGCTCCTCCATCATTAAGCAATATGGAGTATTGTTGCACTTTATGTGCTCTTTGTACATCCACCAAAACTGTGAACTAAATGAACACTACTTATGAACTTAAATTCCCTACCGGTTAACTATCGGTCTATTCTTGGTATTAGTTCACTGTGGATGAACTTTGCTTTGCCGCGACAATAGCGGCGATGGCATCGGCCCAAAGCGCTAAAGCGGCCCCTTTTTGCGGCTCCAAGGTGCTGCGCATGTAGCGGGCAGACACCCCCGGTATCGCATGGTTCAGGATGGATTTGATGACCTGCTCGTCGATGTCGAGATCCTGCAAGCCGCTCGCCGCCGTGCGCCGCAAGTCGTGGAGCGTCCAGCCGGTGACGCCAGACTGCCGGTCAAGCTCGGGCTTCATTTTCGACCAGCCCGACATGCGGCCCGTCCGACCCGCAAACACGATGTCCCGCGCCTCGCCCGTCCCGACCAGTTCGATTGCCAACGCTGGCAATGGAATGGCGTGTGGCCGGTTCGCCTTGTTCTTCGACTGCCTCCAAGTCGCGTTCAGGATATCGCCATGCCGCAGATCGGCGCACTCATCGCGGCGTTGCGCCGTCAGTAAGGCGAACCTTACCAACCGACCGAAGGCCACCGACGATGGACCTTCCAGCCTGTCGCAGGCATGCCAGATGGAACCGATCTCGTCGTGGGTCAGGACGCGATCTCGCGCCGTTTCCTTGGACTTCCTGATATCGCGGACGAAGTTGACTTCGATCAAATCTTCCTGTGCGGCCCACGTGAAAACCGGCCCCAGCGCGCCGAGAAACCGATTGGCGGCGGATGGTTTTTTCTCGCTGACCTCATCGCGTACCGCGCGCAGATTGGCCTTGGAGAACGACTTGGCCGGCAAACTCAAATAGTCTTTGAGGAAGCGCCGGATGGCCGACCAGCCATTCTCCATCGCCGTGCTGACCGGCCCCTCCTTGCGGCGCATTTTTTCGTACTTGTCGATGAGTTTGCCCAGCGTCAGTTCCTGCCGGGGGTGGACCACCGGCTCCACGATGGTTGGCGCACCGCTGTCGATCCGTTCCGATATCTTCCGCGCCGCATTGCGCGCCTCGACTAGCCCCATGTTGTTCGGGGCATCCGGTGCGTCGGGATGATAATAGCCCAGTTTCTCGCGGCGCTGCGCTCCGCCTACCCAATGGCGCAGCGTCCATGTGCGACGGTTTTTGCCGACACGGAATGTCAGGCCGGGAAAGGTGGCATCGGGGTAATCGCCGGGGCCGAGGGTTTTGATATTGAGGACGGTGAGCTTGATGCGTCTGGTCATGTCGGGTTCCATTTTTGGGCACAATTGGGCATAAGCCCTTGTCCATCATATATCACTATATGATTTTATATGGAACCTCCAAGCCCCGTGGGATAAGGCTTTTCATGGGGAAAAGGGGCCTCCCCGTTGGGCACAAGCACATCATTGGTAATGACGAGGTCGGGAGTTCAATCCTCCCCAGCAGCACCATCCCTTCACTTCTCGAGACTTTTATAACGTGCTACCAGCACTGCGAGTTCGTCGCGGCTGGGCAGAGCCATAAACGCACCCCGACGTTGTGCAGTCAGTGCAGCGGCGCTTTGAGCGAGGTTGATGGCGGTCTCCTGGCCCAAACCCATCGCAAGCATCGCTGCAAACACTCCGCAAAAAGTGTCGCCGCAACCAGTCGTGTCAATTGCACGAATTTGTGAGGCTGGGTAGTGGCAGATCGTTCCGTCGCTATCGGATGTAAGGCACCCGCCTGCTCCAAGAGTGATGATCGCAATGGACGCACCGAGCCGGCACAGGGCTGCGGCGGCTTCAGGCGGTTGAGAAATGCCCGTGATGGCCTCTGCCTCGCCGCGATTTGTGACAACAATATCGCACAACGGCAAGAGCGGCCCGACGTCCCACCATAGCGGCGCAGGATTGAATAATGTTGTTGCGCCGCGGGCAGTTGCGGTCGCGAGAGCGGCCAGGGTACTAGCCTGTGTAAGATTGCCTTGCAGCAGTACAACGTCGGCCGCATTCGCCTTCGCAGAGAAGATTTCTGCCGTTTCCTCGGTCAGTGCAGCGGCACAACTTCCCATACTTACAATGCTATTTTCACCGTCCGGCAACACCATCAGAAGTGAGAAATCACTCGAATAAGGAGCCTGGTGCAGTTCGAGTTCCGTCATGCCTTCTGCCGCCAAGGCTGCTCCAATTTCTGCGCCTTGTGAGTCGCGTCCGATGGCAGTATGGAAGACGACCTGCGCGCCGGTACGCGCGGCGGCAACTGCCTGGTTGAGCCCTTTCCCACCGGGCGCGCTATTGGCGCTGTCACCGAGCAGCGTTTCACCTTTTTCCGGCAAGCGCGGCACCTGGAGCGTTAAATCGAGGCCCGCATTGCCGAGAACGAGCACTTGGCCCACGACGTCAGCTCCGCGCTTTCTCGACAGCTTGCATGAAGACCTGCAGCCGATCCGGATCGACCGGGTTCCACCAAGCGCCCTCATGTTTGAGATAACTTGCAACAATCACCGCGTCAGCAACAGTAAAAATGTCGCCTACATTATCCGGTGTGACACCGGAACCAACGGCAACAGGCAGCGACGTACCGGACGCTATAGTCTGCAGTTCATCCATTGTGGCGCTATCGCCCGTGCGCTGGCCGGTGGCTATGGCCACGTCGGCATCGAAAAACTCATTGTCGCGCGCGAGTTCAGTGATGGTGCGGTCGCCAGTAATAGCATGAGCGCCGTGCTTCACGTGCACATCGGCAAAGATGCGGACGGATTTAGCGCGCAACCAGGCCCGATAGCGCGCCGCCTCGCCTGCAGGTCCGTCCATCAGACCTTCATTGGCGACATAGGCATTCGACCATTGGTTGACGCGAACGAACGCTGCACCGGCAGCCTTGGCCACCGCCAGCGCCTGAACCGCCCCGTTGGCGAGAACATTGACGCCGATGGGCAGGCCGCTATGACGGCGAACAGCATCGGTCATGACTGCCATGGCAGCAGCGGTTTCCGGACCAAGGCGATCCGGCTTGGCAAAAGGGATATCGCCGTGGTTCTCGACAATCAGACCATCCACACCGCCAACTTTGTAGCGCCCGGCTTCCGCCACGGCGAAAGCGACAATATCCTCCATTGGCTCTCCATCATAGTTCGGAGAACCCGGCAGCGGCAGCGAATGAATCACGCCGATAACGGTCTTGCGCCGGGCGAAGATTTCCTGGATGGCGTTCGGCTTGGCGCGATAGATGGACTTGGGTTGCGAGGTCATGGTGATGCTTTCTACATGCGGTTAAAGCGGGGGACGTTCCGTCGTTGTTATGAACGGGCGAGACCAACCTGGAAGCTGTATCGATCCGCCCGATAGTGCAGGACGACATATTCGACGGGCTGCCTTGCCGAATTCCACGACATGCGATGGCAAACCAGAACCGCGGCCGGTTGTTTTAGTCCGAGGCTCCTAGCGGTAGTGGCATCGGCAATGGCCCCTTCGATTCGTTCATGGCCGCCGGTCAATGCGACGCCTGCAGCCTCTTTGAGCCAGCCATAAAGTGATCCGTTGTCCAGAGCAGTGACCGTGGGCAGTCCGGACCGTTCGAATGCCACAGGAGCCAGGTAGGTCAGCGATGTCGCCATGGGACTTTCATCCGCCAGCAAGATGCGATCTATCTCGAGTACTGGAGAATTAACGGCAATTCTCAACTCCGTCGCCACGAATTCACTCGCCAGCGTAAGTTTCAGTGACCGTGTTCGATAACTGGGCTTCAGGCCCCTCACCCCCATGTCCTCGGAAAAAGATGAAAGACGATTTAGGGTTCGTTCGATGCGCGGCTCAATGACAATCGAGCCGCGACCCGACTTACGGCTTATCAATCCTTCCGCCTCCAGAAAGTCGAGCGCCGCACGCGAGGTCGTCCGACTCACGCCGAAACGGCGGTTGAGTTCCGCCTCACCCGGCAGCGCCTGGCCCGGCCTGAAGGTGCCGTCCTCAATTGCCCGTCGCAGTCGCTCTGCAATCTGCGACCACATTGGCGTCCGGCCTTCTATAATATCTGTTTCGTACCACATAATGCCAAACAACATGACGTCATGACATTTGTCAATGATTGAAACCGATCATTCGAACTTAGCCAATTCCTGCTTGAAGCGGTCAACCAGCCAAGTGGCTGCCGGTCCGAGAGGGCTGTCTACCGGATAGAGCGCCAGCAAGGGATAGGAAGCATCCGGATAAGGTTCGAGGTCGAGATGTACGAGCCTCCCTTCGGCGAGATCGTCCTTGACCATCCATTTTGCCAGACCACCCCAGCCCAGGCCCGCCAGCATCAATTCGTGCTTCGTTCCAACGTCGGTCAACCGCCATGTTTTATAGGCGAATACGCCGAAATCCCGGCCCTTCGTTTGTTCGCTCAAATCGGTGACAACGAGTTGCACGTGGTCGCGTATGAAGGAAAGAGGCACCGGCCCCTCGTAAAGAGCGAGAGGGTGATCGGGCGCTGCAACTGGTGTCATCGCAGTTTCCCCGACTTTTACGGATACAAGCTGGTCATAGGCTACTAACGGCGGGCCCCCAATGCCGAAATCGGCCTGCTTTTTCAGCACGAGATCCCAGACCATACCAAGTGCACCCACGTGCAGGCGCAAGCTCACGGTTGGGAACTGCAGTTGGAACGACTTGAGTACTGCCGTCAGAACGGGCGAAGGCAGCGTGACGTCGACGGCAACCGCCACTTCTGACTCGAGCCCCTGCTTCAGTCCCTCGACCCGCGCGCGCAGGCTTTGCAAGACCGAAACCATGCGTCGCGCATCCTCGAGCATGGCTTTTCCACCTTCTGTAAGCCGCGGTTCCCGGGTTCCACTTCGGTCAAAAAGTTGCAGCTCCAACTGCCCCTCCAGATTGGCGATCGTATAACTGACGACGGACTGCGAACGATTAAGCCGTCGCGCTGCTGCCGAAAAACTCCCTGTCTCGGCGACGGCAACGAATACTTGAAGCTGATCTAGTGTTGGGTTGGGTTGCATGGCCACAACATATCTATCAATTCGATGGATTAGATCGATATTTTCCCAGTTTTCTAAATGGATGTCGAGAACCAAATTACCCTCATTGATCGTTTCTTTTCGAGACGACCTCCCAATTGAAGGAACTTAGGCTATGTCTTCCATACTTCTTGTTACATCGAGCCCACGCGGCTCTGCTTCCCATTCCACACGCGTCGCAACAGAACTCGCCAATAAGCTGCAAGCGAAAACGCCTGGTGCGAAGATCGTTACCCGCGACCTCGCGAGCAACCCGCTTCCCCATATTGATGCTGACTACGCTTCGGGCATCTACACACCCGTCGAGTCCCGTTCTGTCCAACAACAAAATGTTGTCGGCGTATCCGACGCAGTTGTAGACGAACTCTTCGCTGCTGATGCCGTCGTCATCTCTACTGGCATGATCAACTTCAACATCTCGTCGACGCTTAAGGCCTGGATCGACCATATTGCTCGCGCCGGCAGGACGTTCAGCTATGGCGCCGAGGGCCCGAAAGGTCTTGTAACTGGTAAGAAAGTATATGTAGTGATCGCATCCGGCGGTGTTTATTCGGATGGTCCAGCCGCTGCCTTCGACCATGCGACCCCTTATCTGAAGACAGCACTCGGCTTTCTCGGTATGACCGATGTCGAGGTAATTCGCATCGAAGGCGTTGCCATGGGACCGGAAGCGGAAGCCAAGGCGATTTCTTCGGCC
>NZ_JAIQWW010000014.1 GCF_020164455.1 Phyllobacterium chamaecytisi | reverse complement strand
GGTAACTAATAGAAAAAATGCTAAGTATATTAACCAATGCCGAACGTAAAAAAACTAACATGGGTCAAAGATGAACTCACCTGCCTGAGGTCTGTGCGTGCAATTGTCCAATTTCCATACTTTTGACGCTATCCGATCGATGTTCGGTATGCGGGGCGCTATCAACCCGGCAGTAAAGCGTCGTGTCTATGCGGAGCAAATGGACGTTGCACTGAGGCTGGCGCCTTTTACGGTTCTGGTGGCAATGTGCGTTGTGTTTGTCGTCGCGTTCGTTTTCTGGGATCTCGGCCCCCGCCCCTATCTCGCCGGTGTGTCGATAATGGTCGCGCTCATGACTGCGGGCTCACTTTTCGCCTGCTGGCAATGGTACACAGTGCCAAAGGTCAAGGAACTTGGCTTTGATGCGATCAAATACCTGATCATCATATCCGCGCTTTATGGCATCTGCCTTGCCAGCATTCCCCTAATGCTGTTTCTCGATGCCGATCCCTACCATAGGCTTTTGATCGCTTGCACAGCAGCAGGTCTCATGGCAACCGGCATTGGCGTGGCGGTGGTACCCTTGGCTGCGATCGCCTACTCAGGCACAATCATTACCGGTTCGTTCTTCGCGCTTGCGTCGACCGGTGAAGATTTCTTTTTGTTCATCGCGATACTGCTCGCCTTCTATGCGCTCTTCATTCTGTTCACCATCGTCCACATGAGCAATCTTATCGTTATGCGCACGCTGGACCAGATCAAGGTCGAGCAGCAGAAGGAGGTTATCAGCCTGCTGTTGTACGACTTCGAAGAAAACGCCAGCGACTGGATTTGGGAAACCGACGCCGATCTGAAGCTCCAGCACACATCGCCACGTCTGGCGCAGATCGCCGCCAAAACGACCAAAGAGCTGCAAGGCATGCCTTTTGCGCAATTGTTCAAGATCGATCAGTCCCATGCTGAAGAGGCAGTCAAGGTTGGTTCGATCTGGCAGGCCATCGAGAACCGGACGACATTCCGCAATCATATCCTGCCCATCAACATCAAGGGGGAGACCCGTTGGTGGTCGCTCACCGGCAAGGCGATTTTCGATAACGCAGGCCAATTTGTCGGCTACCGCGGCGTTGGCTCCGATGTGACCGCTGCAAAGCAGTCAGACGATCAACTGTCCTATCTCGCCCGCTATGATGTGCTGACCGATCTACCAAACCGTACGCTCTTTACCGACCAGCTCTCGCAAGCCACCAAGGACCTTGAGAAAGGACTGCGCAGTTTTGCTGTGTTCTGCATAGATCTCGATGAATTCAAGACGGTCAATGACAGTTTTGGTCACGGCATCGGCGACCAGTTGCTCAAACAGGTGGCAGACCGCTTGCGCGGCGCGGCACCCGCGACCTATGTCGTTGCCCGCCTTTCCGGCGATGAATTCGCCATTCTGGCGCGTGGCGCCGACCAGACTGCTGCCACCGAACTCGCCGAACAACTCGTTCAAAGCATCGCACAACCCTTCTGGATTGATGGTATCCAGATCAACATTCACATCAGCGTCGGCATTGCAATTGCGCCGACCGACAGTGTCAACGACATCATGCGCTGCGCCGACCTGGCGCTCTACCGGACCAAGAATGAGGGCCGCAATAGTTTCCGTTTCTACGAGGTAGAAATGGATGCGCGCATCGAAGCCAAACGTGCGCTCGCCATGGACCTGCGTGGCGCTCTGGCACGGGACGAGTTCATCCTCCATTTCCAGCCCATCATTTCGGCGCAGACACTCAAAACGGTAGGGTTCGAGACGCTGCTGCGCTGGAAGCATCCGGTGCATGGCTTCATCTCACCGACTATCTTCATCCCGATTGCGGAAGAGACAGGTAATATTATTCCGCTCGGCGAGTGGATCATCCAGGAAGCTTGCCGTATCGCCGTGTCGTGGCCGCAGGAAATCCACGTTGCAATCAATATCTCGGCGATCCAGTTCCGGCATTCCGACCTGGCGTCCATCGTTCGCGATGCCTTGACCAAGAACAAGCTCAAGCCAAATCGGCTGGAGCTGGAGATCACTGAATCCGTCTTCCTCGAGGCAAATGTCGCCGCTATTTCGTTGTTGCGCCAGTTCCGCGCCATGGGAGTGAGCATCGCGCTCGATGATTTTGGCACAGGCTATTCCAGCTTGAGTTACCTGCGTAAGATGCCATTTGACAAGATCAAGATCGACCAGTCCTTCGTGCGCGACCTTCCGCACAATCGGGGCAGCCTTGCAATTATTCGTGCAGTGATGGGCCTTGGAGCCAGCATGGGCATGAAGATCACTGCCGAAGGCGTCGAGACCCGTGAGCAACTTGCCTGCCTGCAGAAGGAGGGCTGCGATCAGGTACAGGGCTTCCTTTTCAGCCCGGCAGAGCCCGTCGAGAAGACTTTCGAGCTGCTCGCCTTCGATCGTGACCGATACCAGGTTGCCAGCTAGAGCCTTTCACATACAATAAAGGCACCGTTCTGCCAGCAGAACGGTGCCTAAGTATCAGGCTCTTAATAGTTCGCTCAGATCACGCCTGCCGCTTCGCAGCATCCTGAATATTTACTGGCCGGAAGTTCGCAGACAAGCGTGAGTCCTTCGGCCAATATGGCAGGAACCCTTTGATCACTTCCCCTGGAATATCGAGTGGATTGTAGTGGTCGCGGTCGACGAACATCAATGACTGCTCGCCATGCCCGAGCAATCCTTGCGCGGCGCTGTGGATCTCATGCTGCAACGTCACGAACTTCCGATTGTGGCGCGCAATCTTGATGCGCACGGTAATCTGCTCGAATTCTTTCGACTCGCGACGGTAATCGTGGGTGAATGAGCGCGTGAGAATATAGAACCGCGTCGTTGCTAGGTCGAAATCGGGCATGCAGACGTTGAAGAATAATTCTCGCGCTTTGCCGACCCAGCGCACGTAGTTGGCGAAATAGACGTTTCCGACGGAATTCGTATCATCATATGTGGGGACGAGCTGCATGACGAACCACTCACCGTCGAATCCATGCGATGGCGAAACGTCGTCGCCTCCCGCGACGTTGGCAAGTGGTATGGGCGACATCATCCGGATAGGTTGATCGACTATCTCAACGGGAATGGCCTTCGACGCCGGTCCAAACAGTTCGATGATGACTGGCAAAGCGCCTATTAGACCGATGAACGGAGAGATGAGCAGGAATCCTGGCACCGGCTGGATGTAGCCGATGATGAATATCAGCGACGAACCGCAACCGATCATAAAGCTGAGCACCGGATCGAACTTTGGCTTCGCGCCGAGCGCCTCACATACCAGGTTCGCCGATGCACTGACGAATAGGGTTGCAAACGGCATCATGAAATACATCAGCGAAAAATTCGCGGGCACGGCCGTGAAGGCAATCCAGGCAGCGCCAAACAATAACCAAAGCGGCGATGAAGCCACGCCGTCTGGAATGAGAGCAAGCAAGGGACTGTTGCTGCGCAGATTTTTGCCCTTCAGGAACCAGGATGTTGCGCAATAAAAGCTGTCCACGGTTGAAGCCAGGGCAATGACAGTCCAGATGACAAAGGCAACCGCCAGATATGGCTGGCCATTTTCCGCAGCAAGAACCGTAGCTGCCGACACGGACCCCTGGGCGCTTGGAAGGCCATCGATGGACAGAATGCTGCCTATCGGGCCGACTGCCGAAGCGGTAAGCGCATTGAGGAACAAAAAGCCAAAGAACATCAACGCGCCGACACCGTAGGCCATGCCAACATCGCCGCCTTCGCGTTTGATGGTAACCGCCCGCTGCCAATGCTGAATATCGAGCCACGGTCCAAGCAGGAACCCGATCAGCGTTGGCATGATCAGGCCATAGAAGCGGCTATCGAACTTTTCGAGTGGCACACCCGGATAGTCTGATGTCTGTCGCAGTCCGATGAGCAGGACAATGCCCGCAGCCACGCCGACGACCGTATAGACGATATGCAATAGCTTGAGTTGCTGTAGCGACAGCGCATGACCGATCGCACACGCAAACAACAGCAACAGCGCAACGCCGAGCGCTGAGCCTTCGCCCACGATAGGCTGCCAAAGATAGGCGACGAACCCGAAGATCGTCACAACCAGCGCGGCCATCTGAAACAGCAGAAACACGCCAGCGTAGCGGCCTTCAATATCTTTGATGATCTGATCGGGCGGCCGCTTCGTGCGCCCGAGAATAAATCCAAACAGCCAGAGCCCCGCAACATTGGCTATGGCAAAACCAAAAAAGCCCAGCCAACCATAGGTCAGAGTGACGTGGATGGAATAAAAGAAACCCAATCCCCACAGCCAGGATAAGCCTATTGTTGGCGCCCACAAAAGATTCCGCACGACCGTCATGACTATCCAGCTTTTCAAGAAACGCTGCTTTTACAGCACCCTACTTTAGTCGATGTTATTCGCGGAAATAAGTCAAATGTTCTGTTCTTAGACTGGCATCAAGAGTTTAGCGTTTCGATAGTGTTGCGGAAACTTGGCGGCAGACGACGAGCAGATCGTGAAACTTATCGGTGACGAATATACAACTCGTTCACCATTCTAGCGTGTAAAGGTGTCCAAACCGTTGCATATCCGGCGATACGCGGCCGATCGTTTGAAGGCCGCGTTTCAATCATTGGCGCAAGCTGTCCACCAGTGCCAAAACATCCTCTCCGAGCGCCCTATCCGCTTCCAGCTTGGGTGAGACTGCCCGAACGAGATCATAAGTTTGTCTCGTTCCCCTGCCACAGCGGATTTCCGGCCTCAGATCTATGGCCTGCGCCGCGGCCAGCATCTCGCAGGCAACCAGCTGCCGCCATATTTCGACAATGTCGGCACATTTGGCCACAGCAAGCGGCGTCTGCGTCGCATGGTCCTCGACTCCTTCGGAAACGGCAAGGAAATCGAGCAAGACTGGATTGGCCTTGTGGCGGATGGCACCAACGAGCGCGGCTACCGTCTTCTGTAGAGGTACAAACCCAGCCGAAGCCCCGCCGACAGGGCTGAGATACCGCGGCAGGCCATGACGCCCAGAGCCCGTGATTTGTATGAAGCGTGCAGCACTGCCGAGTGCCGCTTGTGCGATGGCGAGCCCAAGCGTCTCGAAAGCCAGCGCCAGCGACGGCGTGTGGAAATTTCCCGTCGACAGTACTCGGTCTTCATCAATGATCACCAGCGGATTATCCGCGGCCGAATTGAGCTCGAGTTCGATCGCGTCTATCGCAGCCCTCAGGGCATGGGCAAGCGCTCCTTGAATGGGCGCCGCGCAACGCACGCTGAGTGGATCCTGAATGGCTGTCCTCGCTTCCAGCAATGACGAGCCTTCAAGCAATGCCAAAAGCTTTTCCGCCTCTTCCACCTGACCCGCAGCGGGACGCGCAACCTGGATCGCAGGTGTCAGAATGAGTGGATTGCCGCCCAAGGCTTCGAAGCTCAGGGCAACCGCCCGACGCTGAAAATCCAGAAGCACAGCAGCGTCTGTCGCAACAAGTGCACCCCGTCCGACCGAAACTGCTGAGGCGTTGAGCAGCGACAACCCGTCTTTCGGGCCAAGCGCCGACGGCGCAAGACCTGCCTTTTTCAAAGCTTGAGCAGATGGGTAGACCTTACCTTGATATTCTGCAGCACCCTCGCCGATCAGCGTCGATGCCATAGCCGCCAGCAGCACGAGATCACCAGCTCCTATGGAACCAATGGATGGGATAACAGGATGAATCTGTTTATTGAGTAACGCCAGCAAATCATTGAAAACTGACAGAGAAATTCCGGATCCCCCGACAGCCAGCATTGAAAGCCGCGTGGCCATGACCGCGCGGGTAACATCGCGCTCCAGGGACGGGCCAACACCCATGCCGCGCCCGCGCACCAATTGCTGTTGGAATGCGCTGATATCCTCGGTCACCGATGTTTTCAAATTAGCGCCGAGCCCTGTATTCAGACCGTAGATTTGCTGTCCAGATGCTGCAGCTCTGTCGAGGATCGCCCGCGCCTTTTCCAGCCTGTCGTATACATGGGGCTCGACTTCGACCGCCGCATTCTCACGGGCGATCGCTGCGATATCAGCGATTGTGGTGGTCGATCCACTGAAGACGACAGGGCTCATGCAAAGCGTAGCCGCTGGCCGATATTGGAGGCTTTGGCTTTCTCCAGCATGGCATAACCAAGCGCAATATCGCTTAGCGACAAGCCCCGATGCCAGAACAGGATTGTCTCATCTTCATTCTCACGGCCGGACTTGTGTCCGGCGACGATCTGGCCGAGCTCAGCATGCAACGTCTGCTCTGACAGTTTTCCCGCCTCAACATGCGCGCGCAGGGATCCAAATTTTCCACCCTTGCATTGGCCCCAATCATCGACGACAAGTTTGTCCATAATGTCGGTCAACGACAGCTCCACAGCGCTCATTGTTCCGTAAGGCACGACGAACGCGCTGGGCTTGATCCATTCCGTTTTCAACATCGGTTGTGGCTCCGGCAGGCGCGACGCCTCAACGACGATGTCGGCGCCTTCGACACAAGAGCGCCAATCATCGGTGACGATGATCTGTTTGCCCAGATCATGGGAGAGTTTCTCGGCAAAGGCGTTGCGGCTCTCGGGCCGACGCGAATGCACGCGAATCTCATCGAAATTGTAGAGATGATCAAGGAGCCGTACATTCCAATAGGCCGTGCCGCGCGCTCCGATATGGCCAAGGATTTTCGAGTTCTTGCGCGCGAGATATTTTGCTCCGAGTGCGGTGACGGCGCCGGTGCGCATATCGGTGATGACCGTTGCATCAAGGATAGCGCGAGGCACACCGGTACGTGGATCGAACAGATTGAGCACACCGAATTCTGACGGATAGTTCAGCTTGTAATTATCGACAAAGTCCCCCACGATCTTCACGCCTGCCAGATTCAAAGGCGCAACATATCCCCGCAACACGTTGAAATGGCCATTGAAAGTCGCATCCGGTTCAAGATGCACCCGCGGCTCTATGACGGTCTGGCCATCGCCTTGCGCGGCAAGCGAGGTTTCGATTGCACCGAGAATTTCGGCATTCGTCAGCGCCAGCGCGTCGATGTCGAGCGCATTCAGATAGTCGATGTAAATGGGTTTCATGTCTTTGCTCATGCTGCACGCGCCGGGATTGTGATTCCGAGATTTTCGCGCAATGTGCGCCCTTCATATTCATCGCGAAAGAGGCCACGGCGACGCAATTCGGGCACAACCATCGCGATGAAATCCTGAAGTGCCCCCGGAAAATAGGCACCCATCACGTTGAAGCCATCAGCCGCCTTGCCATGAAACCGCTCCTCCAGTTCATCGACGATCTGTGCCGGTGTGCCGATCAATTGCCAATGACCGCGCGCGCCGGCGAAATTGCGAGCCACCTGCCGGATAGACAGATTCTCACGCCTCGCAAGATCGATGATGAGCTGCTGCCGGCTTTGAATGCCATCGGTAGCTGGCATTTCGGGTAGTGGTCCTTCCAGCGGGTACCGCGACAAGTCCTTGATGCTGAGATAGCTAGCGAGCAACGCCACACCAACCTCGTCGGGAATGAGTTCCTGCAAGGCATCATATTTCGCCCGCGCTGCGCTTTCGGTTCGGCCGACGATGGGCGAGACACCAGGCAGGATTTTGAGGTCGTCCGGATCACGCCCGAAGGCCGGCATGCGCGATTTCAAATCAGCATAATAGGTCTGCGCTTCCTGCAAGGTCTGGGCTGCGACGAACACCACATCCGCTGTACGCGCTGCGAGGTTCTTGCCCGCATCCGAAGCACCAGCCTGTACCATCAACGGACGGCCCTGCGGCGAACGCGGACTGTCGAGAAGTCCACTGACAGTGAAATGTGTGCCGTGATGATCGACGGGATGTAGCTTGGATCGGTCAGTGTAGCTTTTTCCGTCGGCGACATAAGCGCCAGTATCGACGCTGTCCCAGACCGCCCTTGCTGCTTGTTCGAATTCCACGGCGCGCTCATAGCGCTGCGCATGGGGCCGCAAGCCGCTTGAAACAAAATTCTCCGCCTCGAGTTCGCTCGCCGACGTGACGAGGTTCCAACCAGCCCGGCCACCGCTCAACTGATCGATGGAGGCCAGTGTGCGTGCAAGGCCATAGGGCTCGTTGTAGGTCGTGGAGGCCGTAGCAACCAAGCCGATATGGGACGTATTGACCGCCAGCGCCGCGAGCAGGCTCAACGGCTCGAACATGGTCGAACGCGCAGCCTGGCTCGCGGTGTTGATGTTGCGCTCCCGGATCGCGGCCGCATCTTCAAAGAAAACCATGTCGAATTTGGCAGATTCTGCAAGGCGCGTCAGAGCTATGAAGTGATCGACATCCACACCGGCTGCGGCAACCGCGTCCGGATGCCGCCAGGCCGCGATATGATGGCCGCCTGCCATCAGAAAGGCGCCAAGCTTCATATGTGCTTTGCTCATAATGTTTGCTCCGCTGCTTTGCTGGCCGGATGGCGCGGACGGTGCATTCCAAGATGCTCGCGCAGTGTGCTGCCCTCATAGGAGTTGCGGAACAATCCGCGCTTTCGAAGTTCCGGTACAACGTGATCAACAAAGGCGTCGACACCTTCCGGCGCCACCGGAGGCAGGACGGTGAAACCATCGACAATGCCCGACCACGCTTGTAACGCATCCGCAATATCGAGGGTCGTGCCGATGGCCACCAAACCTCCAGGCCTTTCTCGATCGGGCGACAACGCATCCAGTCTGTCATGGAGTTGCTGTGCGTCAGATTTGGTAGCGCCGATGAACGGAATGACATTTGCAAGGATCCTCACCTCGGACCGTTTGCGATCATGCCGTTCGAGCCGTTGCGTGAAATCGGAGACAAGCGTCCTCGCCTCGTCCACCGACGCCGGATCAATGAAAACAAGTTCAGCCGAGCGCAAGGCAATCTCGGCGGTATCAGACGTCAGCACGTGCGACACAACTGGCTTGCCTTGCGGCGAACGATTGACGTTGAGCGGACCACGCACGGTGAAATACTCGCCTTTGTGATCAAGAAGGTGCATCTTCTCCGGCAGGAAAAAACGCCCTGACGCCTTGTCATAAACAAAGGCGTCATCCTCCCAGCTGTCCCAAAGCCGGCTGACCACATCGAGATATTCCTGGTCGCGCGCGGTTGCGCCCGGCGAAACCACGACATTCCACCCAGCCCTGCCCTTGCTGATAGTATCGAGCGAGGCAAAGCGGCGCGCGAGGTTGTAAGGTTCGTGCTGGGTCGTTGCAGCGGTTGCGATCAGCCCGATCCGGCGGACGACAGTGGCAAGCGCCGCAACCAGCGTCGTCGGTTCGAAAGGCACGGCCTGCGGCGACAGATCATTCAGGGGCCGTTGACCAAGCCGATCGGCAAAGAATGCGAAGTCCAACCCGCCTTCTTCTGCTTTCTTCACCTGCGCCGCCAAAGCGTTGAAATGAATCGCATCTTCCGATTTCTCACGCCAGGCGGCGGGATGATGGCCAAACGGCGTGATCGATATTCCGATGTGCATTGCTGGGTTACCCTTGCTTCCGTACCGGCCATCAGACCGCAAAAATAGCGTCCCGTGTCAATTGCCCCTTCACTGCGCCGCTCTCGTCAACAACGGCAAGAACGTCGCTATTGGCGGCAACCATCAACGCCAGTGCTTCGCGCAGACTGCTGGTCGGTGCAACTGTACTGGCACCTGGGCGCGGCGTTGTAGTGTTCATCGCATCGTTTACAGTGAACAGGCCGAGCCGCTTGATCGCGCGGTCTATCCCGACGAAATTTTCCACAAAAGCGTCGGCGGGGTGAGACAGCACTGCATCCGGCGTATCGTACTGTACGATCTTGCCGCTTTTCATGATGGCGATGCGGTCTCCAAGCCGGATGGCCTCATCGAGATCATGGGTGACGAGCACAACAGTCTTGCGCACACGACGCAATATCTGGCGAAATTCGTCCTGAAGTCTCGTCCTGGCGATCGGATCGATCGCGCCAAAGGGCTCATCCATCAACAGCACTGGCGGATCGGCTGCAAGCGCGCGTGCCACGCCGATACGCTGGCGCTGCCCGCCGGAGAGTTGGCGCGGGTAGCGCTTCAGCATTTCGCTCGGGTCGAGCCCGACCAGATCCAGCAGTTCTTCCGTACGGCTCTTTATTTTCGCCTCGGTCCATCCGAGCAATTTCGGCACCGCCGCAATGTTCTGAGCAATGGTCATATGCGGAAACAGACCGACCTGCTGGATCACGTAGCCAATGTGCCGGCGCAGTTCGACCGGGTCGACCTTTGTGACGTCCTCATCATTGACGATGATCTTGCCTTCCGTTGGGTCGATCAGGCGGTTGATCATGCGCATTGTCGTGGTCTTGCCGCAGCCCGATGGACCGATCAGCGCTGTTGTCGTCCCTTCCGGAACGACAAGAGAAAGATCGTCGACTGAAGCCGGTCCGTCCGCAGCAAAACGTTTGGTCACATGTTCCATGGTGATCATGCGGTAGATCTCTCTGCAAAAAAGATTTTCTCGGCGAGGCCAAGAGTAAACTCGGTCGTGAGCGCGAGCAGCGCAATGGGAATGGCGCCGACCAGTAGCCTCGACATATCCATCATGCTGATGCCGACGGCGATGAAATCGCCAAGTCCGCCGCCCCCGATGAAAGGGGCAAGCGTCGCACCAGCCAGCACCTGAACGGCGGCGGTGCGTGCGCCCGCGAACATGGCCGGGGCTGCAAGGGGAATGCGTATCTTGCGCAGAACCTGCCCCCTGCTCATGCCCATTCCTGTTGCCGCTTCGACGGCATCGGGGTCGACATCGCGCAGTCCGATGAAAGCATTGAGCAGAATTGGCGGCAAAGCGAGGATGGTCAGGGCCACGATGGACGGCCACAATCCGATGCCAAGAAGCGGCATCATGATAGCGAGGATTGCGAGACTGGGAATCGTGCGCAGTGCGTTAATTGTGTTGATGACTGCGAAGGCGAGGCCGCCCCGGTTGATGATCAGGATCGCCAGCGGCAGTCCAATGGCCAGCGCAAAGGCCAACGAGACGCCCGACATGATCAGATGCTGGCCAAGCGCCTGGTAGAATTCCGGCTGATGATTGATGATCCAAGTGAAGGCGGTGATCAACATGTCATGCCCTCCCCCGAACGAGATATTTCTCGGCCTGACTGAGCACGACATCGAAGAAGATCGCCATCAAGGATGTCAGAATGCCGCCGACAAGTATTTTCTCGGTATAGTTCTGATCGATCCCCATCAAAATGATCGTGCCAAGCCCGCCGCCGTCGATGAAGGCCGCTACCGTGGCTATGCCGATCACGGTAACAAGGGCAATGCGTATGCCCGAAACGATGAGCGGCAATGCAAGAGGGAGTTCGATCCCGACAAGCCGCTGCCGGGCATTGTAACCCATACCATCTGCGGCATCGAGAACATCGGCCGGTACACCGCGCAATCCGGTTACGACGTTGCGCAGGAGAATAAGCAGGCAATAGGACGACAGTCCAACCAGCGCCGGCTTTGTCCCAAGGCCAAGCCAGGGAATTAAAAGTGCGAATAGCGCCAGACTGGGGATAACGAAAATGATGCCGGTTATCGTCAGGACAACGGCATACAGCTTTGGCCGTCGCGCGCAGATGATCCCGAGGATTAACGCAATCACCAGTCCTATCAGCACAGAGGAAACCGAGAGCACCAGATGCTGCCACGTAGCAGTGAGTATTTCCGGAATGTTTTTGGGAGCCCAGTTCAAGGGTGCCGTCCTGCCTGCATGGTCGCTTCAGCAATGAAATAGCGGAGATGTGGCCATCTCCGCCATACACGTTCAAATGATCGGCGAAACCGCTCGGTTCCGTCGAGTATAATCAAATACCTTTTTCTTTCAGGAACTCTGCAGCGACTTCCTTTGGTTCCTTCTTGTCGCGTTCGACGGCCGCATTCAGGTCGCGCATGATCTCGTTGGTCAAAAGCGGGCTGACCTTGTTGAGCACTTCAGCGATCTTCGGGTTCTTCGCCAAGGCATCCTGGCGAACGACAGGCACAAGATAATAGGGAGGGAAAAGATGCTTGTCGTCATCAAGAACAACGAGGTTGCTATCGGCGATCTGCCAGTCCGTGCTGAAACCATAGGACACATCGATGTTCTTGCTCGTCAGCGCGCTGTAGCGGATACCAAGCTTGGCAAAGATGCGGAAATCCTTGAACTCGATCCCGTAAACCTGCTTCAATCCCGGCAGACCATCCTTGCGTTCGCCAAAGCCACCTTCGGCGCCAAAGGAGAGCTCCTTGGAGGCGGGACCAAGATCCGTCAGCGTCTTGAGTTTGTATTTTTCGGCGGTCTCGGGAAGCGTAATGATGGCATAGCCATTGTTGATCTGCGTTGGCTCGAGCAGTGTCAGCTGCAGGTTCTTCTCGTAATAATCCTTGACGTCCTTGTAGATCTTGTCGGCCGAGCCTGACAGGTCGCCCTTGACGACCGCCGCGAGTGCGGTCCCGGTATACTCCGGATAAAGATCGATTTCGCCGCTCGTCAGTGCCGAATGTGCGATGAGCGTAGCGCCAAGGTTCAGCCGGCGCTCGACTGTGACGCCGGCCTTCTCCAACGCCTGCGCATAGATTTCGGCAACCACGAACTGTTCAGTGAAATTCTTGCTGCCAATTTTCACTGTCTGCGCAAAGCCGGACGTCGCCGCCGTCAATGCTACAAGAACGCCAAGCCCAATTGAGGCGACACTTTTCAAGATCATGGTTTTCCCTACAGCTACTGTAGGATATCATCCGTATCCTACTGGTTTCGTTGTCGAATTCGCATGCTAGCAATCTCGGGCACTAAGTTCGCAGAACAATATGCCAATGTTCCAGGAGAAGTAGAAATTATTTGCTATGCGTTTGCAACCGCCGATACATGCACATCCTGACAGCGGTTGATCTCTGGTGTCGTTGCATTCTCCTCGCTACATTGCCGGTAACATCGCGAAGAGGCAGGAGGCATCGATGTCAGACGATCATCAACATGGCGACGCGCGCACGCAGGATCATCCAGTCGACTGGCGGGAGCATGGGGTCAAAATTATTCCCGGGGATTCCCTTGATCCGAATACGGCACAAACGCCGGGTATGAATCGGGCCGCCGCCATCAACCGCGCCCGGGCTGGAGCCGAAAAAATCTGGGCGGGGACAGTTGTCATTCATGCCAACGCCAAGACCGGCGCGCATCATCACGGCGATCTGGAGAGCATTATTTACGTGGTCAAAGGCCGCGCACGGATGCGCTGGGGCGAAAGGCTGGAATATGTCGCGGAAGCCGGCCCCGGCGATTTCATCTTCGTGCCGCCATACGTGCCACATCAGGAGATCAACGCCAGTTCGGACGAATCGCTTGAATGCGTTCTTGTCCGCTCCGGTCAGGAGCCTGTCGTCGTCAATCTCGATATTGAGCCGGTGGAAAAGCCGGAAGGTGTTTTGTGGAAGGATCCAATTCACCGCTGATCGCGCGACAACTTCTCATAACGTTTGATCAATCTGTCACGCTTGAGTTTCGACAAACGGTACACCCAGAATATGCCATCGAGCTGATCGATTTCGTGCTGCAAACAGATGGACAGGAGACCGGCCGCTTCTTCTGTCTGAGACACGCCCGAGAGGTCCTCATAGCGAACCCGAATGGAAGCCGGCCGCTCGACCTCGTTCGAAACGCCTGGCATAGAAACACTGCCCTCTTCGTGCCTGACGATGTCAGCCGAAAACCATTCGATGTCCGGATTAACGTAGAAGCGAGCTGGTTGCCCCCGATCAAGTTCAAGAACGACAATGCGCTTCAAAAGGCCGATATGTGGAGCAGTTATGCCTATTCCCGGCGCCGCCCGCATTGTCTCCAGGAGGTCATCGGCCAGCAAACGGAGATCATCCCCAAACTCTGTAACGCGTTCAGCCAATGAACGCAGTGCGGGATGCGGATATTTCAGGATTGGGCGTATCGTCAAAACTTGGACCTTTCAAACTGGCACGTGGCACATCAGCAACGCTGCTAAAGCCTCGTGCCTCAAACCGCGTTCGGAGCGCAAGCTTCCTTTACAAGCAACGCTGCGACCGATAATCGACAGCAAATGAGCAAGACCGTAGTCAAACCGCAGGTTCTGCCGAAAGGCGCGTTGATCATGACGCTCCTGACGCTGGCGACAATGATTGTTTCGTTCGTCATCATGATGGGCATCACAGACATCTCGCCTACCAAACGGACGACGCAAATCATTATTGCAGCCAATGCGGTTTCGATTCTGGTGCTGATCTATTTGTCCTACGCCACGCTCCGGAAGCTCTTTTTGTTTAAGAGCAAGGAAAAGCACCGGGATCTGCATACCAACATAACGATCATCTTCGCGCTGATCGCGTCGATCCCTTCGATCATTGTTGCCTGCTTTTCACTCATTGTCCTCGACAATCGTTTGAATTCCTGGATCAATCCCGAGAACAATCAGATCATTGATATGTCGATTAAGGCCGCGCAGTCCTACACCGAGGACAATGCGCAAAGTCTTTTGACCACAACTCTATCGATGGCGATCGATCTCGATCAGCGGCGGATGCTGTACAGTCTTGATCGAGGTGCCTTCGAAAATTGGCTGACTTATGATGCAGGCCGCAACAATCTGCTTGGCGCATCCCTGGTTAGATCCAACGGTGAGGTTGTCGTGAGCGCCCAGCTTTTCAACGATCATAGCCTTCCAGAAGCGCCACTAGAGGCGTTGAAAACTGCGGCGGGCGACAGGCCGGTATTGATACCGCCGGAAGCCACCAACCTTGTCGGCGCCATCATCAAGATGCAGGCGCTGCCAGATTTGTATCTCTATACGATCCGCGCCGTGGATTCTTCAGCGCTGGATAACATGCGCATCATGACCGACAACAATGCCGAATATCAGTCCCTGGCCAGCAACAGGAAGAATACGCAGATCGCCTACGCGCTGCTCTATATTGAGCTGACGCTTTTGCTGCTTTTGACCGCGGTCTGGACTGGCATTGCTGTCGCCAATCGTGTGGTCAGGCCCATTCGCCTGTTGATCGGCGCGGCCGGCGACGTTGCCACCGGCAATTTTGACGTCTCAGTGCCTGTCCGCGCTTCGGATGGCGATATCGGTTCACTATCCCATACGTTCAATAATATGGTCGAGCAGTTGAAAACCCAGCATAATGATCTGATCTCGGCAAAGGACGAGATCGATGAGCGCAGGCGCTTTACGGAAGCGGTTCTGTCCGGCGTGACAGCCGGCGTTATTAGCGTTAACTCGCAAGGCGATATTGCCGGTCTAAACCGGCCAGCCGAGCACATGCTATCGATCGATAGTGCACTAGCTATCGGCAAGAACCTCGTTCATATCCTTCCGGAAATCGGTGCTGTATTCGAGGCGGCGCGCGAAAACGGCAGGTCTTCCAGCCGCCAGCAGATAGGCATTACCCGCAATGGTATCGTACGCTCTTTCAACGTGCAGATTACCCGGGAAGACGCCGATACACAGCACACCTCCTACGTGGTGACGGTCGACGATATCACCGATCTGGTCGCTGCCCACCGCTCATCCGCTTGGGCTGACGTCGCACGCCGCATTGCCCATGAAATCAAGAATCCACTAACGCCGATCCAGCTCTCCGCCGAGCGCATTCGCCGCCGCTACGGCAAGGTCATTGTCGAGGATCGCGAGGTTTTCGACCAATGCACCGAAACGATTATCCGCCAGGTCGGCGATATAGGTCGTATGGTGGATGAGTTTTCTGAATTCGCTCGTATGCCCAAGCCGCAACTCGCAGCAACGGACATCCGCGATGTGCTGCGCGACGCATCCTTTCTCGTGGAAATCAGCAACAATCAGATCAAGTTCGAGCATGACTTTACCGACGAGCCGCTCGTTGGAAATTTCGACAACAGGCTCCTTGGCCAGGCTTTCGGTAACATTATCAAGAACGCTTCGGAGTCCATTGAAACGGCGCTCCAGACAGGAGCGATCGAGGAAGGTTTCATTCTCGTTCGCGCTGTCAGCACCAGTTCGTCCATCATTGTCGAAGTGCTCGACAACGGCAAAGGATTACCCGCTGACAACCGCCATCGACTGCTCGAGCCCTATGTGACAACGCGCGAAAAGGGCACGGGCCTCGGCCTCGCCATCGTCAAGAAAATCATCGAAGATCATAGTGGACATCTCGAAATGCTGGATGCCCCTGAGAGCTTTCATACCGGTCGCGGTGCGATGGTGCGAATGACCTTTCCAAAGCTCGTCGAGGCCAGCGCGGCTTAACCCATCGGCCAATATCGCTTTCGTTTCACTCGATATCAAAATGTGATGAAACTGAGGCACGGCGCAAATTGCAGTCTACATTGAAAGCGCTATAATCCCTTTCAGTGAGGCTGGGATGATGGGATTAAGCCTTCCATGATTTTGGTCAAGCACATGATCACCACAATTTGAATTGATCGCTGGGAACTGAAATCAGCGACGGGTGTTTATGATTTTTTTGAGAACGCGCCGGTCCTATCCGGCTACGCTCAGGAGGAGTCAGGCGATGCGACACACGAAAGAAAACGGCGATATCTCCAACTGGATGACATGCTCAATGATTTTGTTTGGCGCGCTGGCAGTTGCAGCCGTCGTCTTTGCAGTTTGACTATCGGGATTTGACCCGATCAGAAGAAAATTCAGAGAATTTATGTGCGTCTGACAGAACGCGCATCGGTTTTGGTATGGGCTGGTTTCCAAGTGAAACTGGCCCATTGTATTGTTGAGGGCTCTAATCCTTTCCCAATACGGAGAGAAGCAAGGCGAAAAGCGCCACGAAATTCAAAATTGCGCTTGCTGCATGCGAATACTCCCATTGATAGCGCAGCGTTTCCCAGCCCTCCGGCAGAACGGTTAAGCCAGATTGACAGAGCAGGCTGGTCAATCTCAAGGTATAAATCATGTGATTTCCTCCATTCATTTGGATTGAATGGAAACGCAAAAACTACCCCATTGATCCCTCATACGCTGGTGGCGCTGTCGGAACCAAAATCATTGCAGATAGTTTCAAATATGGGGTTATCCTGTTGTCGACTGGTCCCCTTGATTCGAGAACCCGACTGGCAAGAAGTTACTTGAAGCAGGAAAAATAGTGGATATTGCGCAAAGCAACCTTAGTTCTTCACTTGCAGCTTTGCACAGCATGGACAGCTCCAGCCGTGATTCCCTGATCACGGCACTTCCTATCCCCGTATATACGACAGACAAATCCGGCATCATTACTTTCTACAACCGTGCGGCGGCGGAGTTTTGGGGTCGTGAGCCGCGGATCGGCGAAGAGGCTTGGTGCGGATCATGGAAATTATATTGGCCTGACGGAACTCCGATGCGGCATGACGAGTGCCCCATGGCGATGAGCCTGCGCGAAGGTCGGGATGTGCGAGGGCTGGAAGCAATAGCCGAGCGGCCCGACGGCAGCCGTGTTGCGTTCCGTCCATTCCCCGTTTTGCTTCGGGACAATAGCGGCGAAGTTGTTGGCGCCATGAATATGCTTGTCGATCTCACAGAGCAGAAGCGCAATGAAGAGTCGGCGCAACATCTCGCGGCGATCGTGGAATCGTCCGACGATGCGATCGTTAGTAAAACCCTCGCAGGCATCGTCAGGAGCTGGAACAGGGGTGCCGAACGCGTATTCGGTTACACAGCCGAGGAGATGATTGGCCGTTCGATCACCACTGTTATTCCTCCCGAAAGATTGGGAGAAGAAGCGTCCATCGTCGACAAAGTTCGCAAGGGTGAACGCCTGGATCACTATGAGACAATTCGGGTGCGCAAGGACGGGGTGCGTATTCATGTTTCGCTGACTGTATCGCCAGTCAAGGATTCGACCGGGCGCATCATTGGCGCGTCCAAGATTGCCCGCGATATTACCGAGAGAAAGGAGAAGGAAGAACGGATCGTCATGTTGATGCGCGAGGTAAACCACCGCGTCAAGAATCAATATGCCGTCATTCTGTCCATGATCCGGGAAACCGGCAATCGCGCTACTGATAGTACCGAGTTCGAGCAGCAGGTGCGGGAAAGAATCATGGCTCTCGCGCGATCACATGATTTGCTTGTCCATGCCGAATGGCGCGGAGCGACTGTAGCGGATCTTCTTTTGGCGCAGATAAAGCCGTTCGGCGATGAATCCAGCGTTGCGATTTCAGGTCCCCTCATAGTCCTGCAGCCCAATGCGGTTCAGTACCTGGGGATTGCGTTCCATGAATTGGCAACGAATTCGGCCAAATATGGTGTCTTTTCTGCTGACCAGGGCAGTATCGCAGTCGATTGGTATGTCGGCGATGATGGTAGAAACTTTTATCTGACCTGGACTGAATCTGACGGGCCACCTGTAAGGCTTGGGCGTGCCCATGGATTTGGCAAGATTGTGCTGGAGCGCGTAACCCCTCTATCCCTTGGGGCGGCAGGCACCCTGGAACAGGCGCCCAAACGCCTCGTCTGGACTCTGCGCGCACCAATGGAAAACATTGCAGCTTCCCTCCCCTGACAAAGCGCACAAACCTCATTCTTAATGCTTAACTGAGCTTGCTGGAAACCACTGTCGCTCGCGTGTATTGTGCGCGGCATCATTGAATTCTGGTTCAGGGGGAGCCAAATGCCACAGATTTCTCAGCTTTTCTTCAAGACGGCCATCATATGTCTTCTGATCGGGCTCGCGATGGGCCTGCAAATGGGAATGTCCGGAAACCATACGGTGATCGCTGCTCATGCACATCTCAACCTCTTGGGCTGGGTTTCCTGTTCCATTTTCGGTGGGTATTACGCGCTCAACCCAGCCAAGGCAGTCAAGAGATTGGCCATGGTTCACTATGTGGTCTATGCGCTTGGTCTGATCGTCATGCTGCCAGCGCTCTATTTCATGGAACTGGGCAATGTCCAGTTGGAACCGCTCGTCGGGATAGGATCGCTCGTCGTTTTCGCTGGCGTATTGATCTTCGCGGTGGTGATGTTCTCCAAGGAAATCGCAGTCATCCCCGAAGCCAGACGGGCCTGAATTGGGCTTACCGGCTTAGCGGAATGACACGTCCCATCTCCTCCGCAATCGAAGCCTACGATATCGGGTGGTCTCGACAGCGATTTCAGCTCTACCCGTAAGTAAAGGCGGAGACAGGATCCGCTCGACATGGCTTGGAGCGAATTTCTGCTGTCCCGCAAGATTTGGCTTGTCAAAATGCCTGAGCCCGGTGCAAATTCGCGGAATTATTATTGCATGCGATTTTTAGCACCAAGGCTTTTTGATGAATTACGTTCCTGCGCTCGACGGCGTGCGCGCAATCGCTGTCTTGACTGTCATTGTGTTCCACACATTTTACGATCGTTTTCCTGGCGGGTATATCGGCGTTGACCTGTTCTTCGTCCTGAGCGGCTATCTGATCACGTCGAATTTGCTCGCTGAGTGGGAAAATTGCGGCAGGATCGACATGCCGGGCTTTTGGTTGCGGCGCGTCAGGCGGCTGGCGCCGGGGCTCTATGTCTTTCTCGCATGTCTCGCATTTGCAGCGCTCTTTACCAAAATCCGAAACGATGTTCTGGAGGCCATCGGATTTGCCGCGACCTACACAATGAACTGGGCGCGAGCCTTCGAATTGGGGCCCGATACCGTTCTTGCACACACCTGGTCGCTCGCGATAGAGCAGCAATTCTATCTGATTTGGCCAATTGTGCTTTCGGCCCTGCTCGCCAAGACCGGGCGCCGTGGCGCACCGCTCGCGACCCTTGCCCTTATTCTGGCCGTGCTCGGATGGCGGATCGCGCTGGAGGCGATGCATGCACCGGGTACGCGAATTTACAACGGGTTCGACACCCGTTCGGATGCCTTGCTGGTTGGCTGCCTGCTTGCCTTTTTGCCGGGTGTACCACAGGTGTGGTCGCCCTGGCTTTTCTGGGCAGCATCCCTAGTTGGATATCTGTTCGTGCTCTTTGGCAATAATGGTGAATGGTCCCTGATCTGGGGATTTACCGCTTTTGCTGCGGTCGCGGCCGTTTGGATCGCTGCAGCCGCTTCGGCAGTCGCCGGACAGTTCGCCCATACCGTCCTGACACTTGAGCCGCTCGTTGCAATCGGCCGGATCTCCTACGGCATGTATCTCTGGCACTATCCCATCTTGCTTGTCCTGAAGTCCCTGGATTTGCCAAGCGGAGTGACAATCAACCTCGAACTGCTGCTTACGATCAGTGTGGCCGCTGCCTCGTTCCATTGGATAGAGCGCCCGTTTCTGACCAAAGGAAGCCGTTCGATCGTTCGATACGGGCAAGCTCTCGAACCTGTCGCCTCCAAAGTCTCCTAGATGTCATTTTACGGAGATTCCGTCCGAGGCTTAGATGCCATCTTGGTGTTGGCGGCAAATCGGGAAGAATCTTTGGTTGCCTCCTGGAAAGAAGCATCAGTTTAGCAGTTTCGAAGGAGCAGCATGACTGCCGGAACGAATTCAAGCGACTTGAAAAACTTGATTGTCCAACATCCGGCGTCAAACGTTAAGAACGCACGTCCAGCAACAGCGGCTACACCGGCGCAAAAAGGCTTGGCAATTTCTCGCCAAGCCTTTGAAATTCTTGGTGGGCCCGGGAGGACTTGAACCCCCAACCAAGCGGTTATGAGCCGCCGGCTCTAACCAATTGAGCTACAGGCCCCACCTGAAATCAGACGCAGTGGAATTGGCCGCGCGTCTCCCGCGATCAATAACGGGAAAAATCGCGAATGCAATCCCTGACTTGGGCTACCCGGCGCTCTTGTTTTGATTTCCAACGGAAATTGCAAGCAAAGCTCAACCTTTTTCCTGTTCGGCAAGTACCAGCAAGCGGCGGGCACTTTCCTCATCGGTGATGAACACTGTCGGACGAACGAGCGCCATCGCGCCATAAAGCGCCCTGATCTTTTCCTTGCCGCCAGATGTCAATACCCGCGCCGGCACGCGTTGCACCGTGTCGATGCCTACGGACATGACGAGGTCATGGATGGGATGGTCCACCAGCTGACCCTGTTTGTCGTAAAAATGGAATAGAAGATCGCCAACGGCGCCACGTTCCGCCAGGGAAGCCTGGTGGCCCTGGTTAAGGAAACCGATGTGGTAGGGCGTGCTGGAGGCCGTTTCGATAGCGCCGACACTGAGCAGAACGAGATCAAGGTCCTCGGCCATCTCAAATACGCTTTTCAAACCGCATCGCTCGATCAATGCTGTTTTTGTTTCGATGCTATCCACCATGGCAGGAGCGGGAATGAGATAACCATCGCCCTGGAACAACTGTGCGAATTGCCAGGCAAATTCCGCCGGGTTGAACCGCCGTGGCTGGCTGATTCCCCCAAGCAGCGAGATAACCGTAAAGTTCTCAAGCGCCCGTGCTTCGAGATAGGACAATGTGTTGAGAAGCGTCCGCCCCCAACCGACGCCGACGCGCATGCCATTGCTGACGACCCCGGAAAGATAGTCGCCGGTGGCGGCCGCTATCGCAGGGATCGGGTCGTTGTCCGGATGGGACAATGGCGCGATGATCACCTTGTCGAGACCGAATTGCTTTTCAACCTGCCTTTCCAGTGCGACGAGATCCGAAAGATAGCCCTGGATTCCGATCTTGACCTCGTTGCGCGCACGCGCCTCGGCCAGCATGCGCACAATGGTCACACGCCCGACGCCGAGGATCTCGGCGATCTCGTTCTGCGTCATCTGCTCGATATAGTACATCCAGGCGGCGCGCATACGCATCCGGCTGATTTTGGTGTCCGGCTGCCCAACATCCAGAGGAGTCTTTTGGAGACTCTTCGTCGTACCATTCGTTCGCTTGCGTCGATCGCTCAATCATCCCCCCTTTGATCGCTCCCGTTCCTTCAAAGCAGCAATGCTGCATCAAGCCAGAGCGACCTGCACACTACACCTCACGAGAATGTTGTTTAGCAAGCCAAGAAAAAAAGGTACAAACGATTATCCACTTGCGCGCAAAGGTACGCCATCATGATCCGGGATATTTCAAGCGAGATTGTCGTCAGTTTGAAAGACCGCCTGCGCGATGTACGCCACCTGATCAGGGCAAGTCGGCAAGATCGCCCGCCCGTGCCTCAGGATCTGCCCGATATCTTGTTCGGTAAGGCTGCCCGCGCCATGGACAAGGCTTTGACTGCCGCAGAGACAATTTCGATCTCTCTGGTTTCACAGGATCCTGCGGCCCATTCGACCACCATCGAAGCGCGTGGTCTCGACGTCTATTTTCCCGCTGATGCCAGCAAAGGTGAGGCGCTGTTCCGGCGCGACGGATATTACCTGACGAAGCGTATCTTGAACGTTTTGGGATCGCGCAATGCACTCATTCACGAATCAACATTCACATCCGTCCATGCAGCGGTGATTCGCCGCCACGGGGCTTTGCTGGTTGGCGCAAAGGATGGCGATCTGAACGACATTGCAGAAGCATGCGCGCAACTGGCGATCGAGTTGCAATCACAATATCAATCGGCGCATTTGCCATTGCCCGGATATGGCGGGCAGCAGCCGGATCTGGACGCGCAGTATTTTTGCTTTTCCGCCATCGCCCTTGCAATCGGTCTTGCCACCTATGCGGATCATGAACCGGACGATGAAAGATTGGTCGAGAGCGCGTTGTTGGCTCTACAAGCCCGCGGGGACAAATTCGATCAGGCAATCGGCGCATCGGATAAGGTAAAAGCCCTGTCCGATCTATTCGCCTTTTTGATTCCCCACTTGCCCTAATTCCCAAACGCATTTTTTTGCGCGTTGAATGGATGCCGGACTCATGCTGAGTTCCGTCAGCCCCATATTGACGAATGCCGGGATGAGATCAGCGCGGCCTGCGGCTTCGCCGCACATACCGACCATGATTCCAGCCTCGACACCAGCTTTCGCCGTAAGTTCGATCGCTGCCATCACGGCCGGATGCGTCACGTCATTCAACTTTGCGACAGTCGGGTTGAGGCGATCAGCCGCCATGATGTATTGGGTCAGGTCATTGGTACCGATGGAAAAGAACGCAACCTCTTTGGCCAGCATGGGGGCAATCATGACGGCTGCTGGTGTCTCGACCATGACACCAAGATCGAAATTCGCGTAGTCCCTCCCCTCTGCTTTGAGTTCTGCGGCACACTCGTCGATCAGGCTGCGCGTAGCGCGAACTTCGCCAAGATCCGAGACCATCGGCAACATGACCTTGATGTTGCCATGCACGGTGGCACGCAGGAGCGCACGCAATTGCGGTTTGAAAACATCCGGGCGGTCGAGGCACATGCGAATACCGCGCCAGCCCAGAAACGGATTTTCTTCATCCGGAAAATCTATACCGGATATCGGCTTGTCGCCGCCAATATCCAGCGTGCGGACAATAACAGGGTGTGGCGCGAACGCTTTGGCAAGCGTCGCGTAGGTTTCGGTCTGCAAATCTTCAGATGGCAGATGAATGTGCCGCATGAACAGCAGCTCGGTGCGGAACAGCCCAACGCCCATGGCACCGGCTTCCTGCGCCGCTTCGATCTCCTCCAGGGAGCCGAGGTTGGCTGCGATCTCGATGATAGTGCCGTCAGCACGCCTCGGTACGATATCCTTATAAGCTTTCAACGCCTGCCTTTCTGTTTCGGCGACGCCGATTTTCGCATGGAAGCGATCGACCGTCTTCTGGTCCGGATCCGGAAAGACATCACCATTATTGCCATCCAACGCCACGCTCTTGACTTGCTGCAATTCCTGCACGGAATGTCCAAGCCCGAGAACCGCGGGGATCCCGTGCGCACGGGCAATGATCGCGACGTGCGATGTAGCGCCGCCATGGCCGCATATCACACCGGCAATGCGCTTCAGAGGCGCGCGGGCCAGATCCCACGCGCCGATGTCGTCCGCGATCAGAATTGCACCGTTAGGGATGGCCTCGAGATTGGCATCGTCCTGCCCCAGTAGCGCAAGGCAAATCTGACGCCCGACTGCATTCACGTCGTCAGCTCGGGCATTAAGGTAAGGATCATCCATTGAAGCGAAATCCGCCGCAATTCTTGACGTAGCGCCAATGACGGCAGAAACCGCATCCATGCCTTCCTTCACCAGCGCTTCCGCAGCCTGTGTGAGTTCATCGTCACAGGCAATATCCTTGAGAGCAGCGATAATGCCGCGGTCGCTTTCTGCGAGATCCGTCGCGGTCAATGACATATCCATGCGATGCTGCACGGTCGCGAAAGCCTGTGTCAGCCGCCCGGCTTCTGCCGGTATTTCGTCCGCTGCCAGCAGGCGGTTTTCATGTTTGATTTCCGCCGGGAAAAACCCGAAGGCTGGCCCGATGGCAAAGCCTTCGCTGGCAGCAACCCCGCGTAATTTGCCCGTGGCTGTGGTGTCGGAATTTGTCGAGAAGGCCTCGGGCTGAACAGGCGCAGGTTCGGCAGATGCTTTTTCAGCTCGTTCCTCTTCCGCCGTGCCTGCATGCGGATCTTCAAGGTATCCGATCAGTGCCTCGATTGCCTCGATCTCATCGGCACCGCTCGCCCTTACGGTAACTGTCTCGTTTTCCTTGACGCCTAGCAGCATCAGCTTCACGGAACTCTTTGCACTCACGGATTTGTCGGCCTTGATCAGCTCGATATCCGATTCGAAACCCTTTGCGAGTTTGACAAATCTTGTGGCTGGCCGCGCATGCAATCCGTCATGCACCCGCACTATTGTCGAGCGTTCCATTCAAATCTCTCTTCGATAATTCATTACCCGATGGTAATCGTCGTTCCAACTTTCAACGCCGATACCAGCTCAGCCGTATCGATTTCCGATGCGCAAATTTCGCCTGGGCGTTCAACTTGATCGGACCCATTGAACGTAATGACCACATGTCCAATATCTTTGACCTTCTGCCAGGCATAATCGCCAATGCCGGTGATGCTGGCAGAGACATCACCAATATGGATTGCGGCCCCTACTGGCGGCGTTTCGTCGGAAGGCTTGCCCTCGACAGCATGCAGGATCGAAACCTCTGCAAGTTCAGGCGGCGCGCCATCCGCAAACAGGATGACGACGCCTCCCTCGGCAAGATCCGCCACCTCAGGTCCGACGGCTGTTACCCGTGTTTTCAATAGGACTGACATATGGCGAACCTCTTTTTCTACTTATTGAACTCAAAATACGATCAGGCTGACGATCCAGGCTATAACCACCGATACAGGCCCCATGATCTGGCGACTGATCAGAACCGCTGGCACGCCGATTTCGATCGTTTTGGGCTTGGCTTCACCGAGCGCCAGACCGACCGGGACAAAGTCACAGCCTACCTGTGTATTATAGGCGAACAGTGCAGGCAGAGCCATTGCCGGTGAAATCGTGCCGTTGGCAATCTGCGGTCCGATAATCGCCACTCCGATAACCTGGGCGATAACCGCACCTGGTCCCAAAATCGGCGACAGGAACGGCAGGCCGCAGATGGCCGAAAGGATCAGCAAACCAACGATATTATTGGCAAGCGGTCCCATTGGTTGCGCCAGCACATCGCCGATCCCGGTATAAAGGATGAAGCCGATCAGCATGGTCACGAAGGCCATAAACGGCAAAACGTTGCGCACGACCTGATCAATGGTACGGCGACCGGCATTGAAGAAAATGCCGACCACACGGCCCATAGCTCGGCCGATGGTGCTGATAAAGCCTATTAACCCACCCTCGCCTGAATCCGACGCTGCAGTTCGGCTTGCCATGGATGCGGCAAGTTCTGCGGGCGTGGGCGGCGAATCCTGGGACGATCTTGCTCCCGCAATTGCTGCCGGTTGAGATCCATCAGCGAGTTCGATATTGGCCTCTTTTACGCCTGAAACGTATATGTCTTCAGTAATGAACTGCGCCAGAGGACCCGATTGTCCGACGGGTGTCAGATTGACGGTAGGAATACGTTTGCGTGGATAAACACCACAGCGAGCCGTACCGCCGCAATCCACGACAACAACGCCCATTTCACCTTCAACTGGCGGCGCCTTGAAACCGTCAACCGCCTCTCCGCCCGTGAGCTCCGCAATGCGGCGTGCGACCGGATGAATGCCGCCACCAGTGACGGACACGACCTTGTTGCGTTCAGGCGTCAGCTGAATGACGAGCGGGCCGCCCCAACCATTATTGCCTTTGGAAATCTTTACTGCCTTATAGGTCTTTGACATTTTACTGCTCCCCGCCCCGACTTAAAGTTCAATGCCCTGACGGCGTGCCATGATGGCGGTAATGCGCTCGGTCAGCATGCCCTTGAGCAGAATGACAACCAGACCAACGAGCGCGTACCAGATGGCGACGTTGATGTGATAGCCGACGGGAACCGCGCCTTTTTTCTCAAGTTCGAGAAGCGCGACGAGAATACCGCCCCAAACGAAATACTCGCCGGGATTAATGTGCGGGAACAGACCAAGCGGCGGATGCACATAGGATACGGCTGCATCGTAGAACGCGGGCTTGTGCTTTTCTTCGAGGAACGAACCGAAGGTATAGGCCATCGGATTTGTGAGGAAGAACACGGAAAGCACGGGCAAGACGGTGTAGCGCGTCAGCGCGATACGACCCGCGCCCCGGGCGATACCATGCACGCGTTCTTCGCCTACAAGCTCCGTCAAAGCGTAGAATGCGGTCATCAGCACGACAAGCGTCGGGATGATGCCTGTGACAAATCCGGCGAAGACCTCGCCGCCCTTCTGGAAGATACCGATGAAGTATTTACCGATGTGGGTCAGCCAGCCGAGCTGTTCTTCCTGCTGGACATTCTTCAGCTTGTCCTTGAATTCCTCGACAGTGATGTCCCCCGTCGATTGCGCAAGCACCACAAGATCGTTGCCCGCATGCGTGATAGCCTGCTTGCCGTGGAGCGCCGCATCCGAGACCATCGATCCCGCCACCGAAATATGGTGCGCGGCGATGTCGGCATGTTGCGCCAGCATTGTTAATATTGACATGTTCCCTCCTCCTTATCGACCGTTTTCCAAACGGCCGTCCCTATGCGTTGACTGGCTTGATCCCGATTAGACCCGACCGCTTCGGCTCTGCCCTGGCCTTGTCTATCTGTTCGATTGCACGCTCCGCCGCCTTGGCGATATTCGGCTCCCCCAGACCTGTCATCACAGGATCGGTGCGCAATGCGTTCAGCGAGATACCCTCAAACTCCTCGCGCCGCTTGAATTTCGCAAAAACCGATCTGCCACTCATCACGAGAAAACGTTGAACCACAAGGTCCGGCGTAACGAGAATGAGAACGATCACGCCCTTGCCAAAACGGCCGCGAACATTGCCCGCGCCAACAAAACCATCATTGTATTTGGAAGTGATGCCTTTCATCACATCGCTGTAGTGGCGCATCTGGTACCAGACGCCCAGTGATTGCAGCGCCCACAAAATCCCAAGGGCAAGCAATCCCCATTGCCACATTGCCATGTCTTCAACCTCCCAACGCCCGACCGCAAACATATGCTATGACCGAACGAAAAAATATAGAACATTTGTTTTTCGTAATGTCAATATGTATGATTTCGGTTCTGTTAAAACTTGGCTTGTGCTGCATCACAGCGTATGACGTGATACAATGGATTTAAAGGTGAGAAGGCATGGATTTTCTGTTCAGAGACGAATTGGTCCATATGCCGGATTTACGGCACAGGCTTCGCCAACTGCGTTGGTTTCGCATGGCTTTTCGCAAGAATGCCGCGCTGATTGCGGAACATTACGGTTATCATTTTGCCATCGACGAAACCAGGCTGACCAGGGCTTTTCTCAACTGGGTCGAGACGGTTGAGCAACAAAAGTCCTATGCGCAGATTGATCGCAAGGATTTCATCATCTTCGCTGCGGGCCTTGTGCTCAAAGAGCTTATTACCATAGGACCGGCAACGGTCCGAAGCCATCCCAAGCAGAGCGAATCGCAGCTGACAGAAATGCAGGAGATTATCGCGTTCTGGCCTGAAGGGTTCCTCTATACCAATTACTGTGTCGGCGCGATCGCCGCAATTTGCGAGCAGGAATTTGGTACCGCTCCGAAGATCGACGCATGCGCGGACGATCTGCGCACATGGTGGTCGTACCGCGAGAACGTCCGCGAGATTCCGGATCAAGCGATCGCCTTCCTGGATAAATTCGTTGGCACGGAGCCCAACTGGATCATGCCCAATCTGGCTTCGGCTCGCAGTGCCATTCAGCGGGCGCTCGTTTCGCCGAAGTCGAGCACCACTACGCTACCGAACGGCTGACCTCTGCCAGTATCCGCATAATCTTTTCACGTTGTTCCAGCTGCGGCATATGTCCGGTCCCGGCAAAGAGATGCACGGCGATCTCGCCCGGTAACCCGGTGGCATGTGTCGCCGGGATCACCCGATCCGCTGCTCCGAAAATCACACGGACCGGAATGGTCAGGTTGGCAAGGGTCTGCCTGACATCGATGACCTGCGTTCCGTCAGCGAAAAAACGGTCGGCAACGAGCTGCTGTGCGTCGCGCAAAGCCACATTTTGCGATTGAGCCAGCGTTGCGCTGATAAATGGCTTGGTCAAAAGACTTTCATCCTGAACCAGCTGCTTCATCCACGCGACGAGGCTCGGCTCGGTACGAGCCCGGACAAACCCCGACAGAAACGCACCATTGATTTCAGGTCCGAGTCCGGCCGATGCGATCAGGACCAGTGCACGAATGTCGAGATGGCTGCGGGCAGCCACTTCGGTTGCGACCGCGCCGCCAAACGAGTGCGCGACCAAGACTATTGGTCCAGAGTGATAGGCAGCAACGGTTTGTTCAACCAGTTCGGCAATCGCATGCAGATCATCTGGAATGGTGTGCGGCGAAGCACCATGACCGGGCAGATCGATGGCAAGGATCGGATTGTCCAGTGTGCCACCGCCGAGCATCGGCCTCCAGCTGTTGAGATCGGAGCCGAAGCCATGGATCAGGACAAGCGGTGCAAGCTCCGAGTTCTTGCCTTCACGCAGCCATGCCGCGTGCAGCGGAGCACCTGCTTGAACGGCAGGTTCGCGAACCTGCACGACAGGCTTCGCAACAGCCGCGCCCTGCGCAAGGCCATTTTCGACATCTTTCTTCTGGATGCGTCCCTTGGGTCCAGATCCTGAAACCGATGTCAGATCAATACCGGCTTCCTTGGCAACCCGCCGGGCAAGCGGCGTTGCACGAACTCCGTCAGCTTTGTCAGCGGTCGTTGTCGTTGTTGCGGGCGGGGTTTCTTTTGATTCCGCCGCAGGCTTTGCCTCTGGCGCAACCACTGCCGGTGCATCTGCAATGTTTGTTGGTGCCACAGCCGCATAGGCCTCACCTTCGGCAAAGATCCACGCTACCGCCTGGCCCACAGGAACTGTCGTCCCCTCCGCCGCCGTGACATTGCGCAAAATGCCCGACGACGGTGCATCCACTTCCATGGCGGCCTTGTCAGTTTCGATTTCGAACAGCACCTGCCCTTTGGTGACAGCATCGCCATCCTTGGCGTACCAGCGCGAAATCTGGCCGCTTTCCATATCCATATCGACCTTGGGCAGGATCACCTCGACGGGCATGGCTTAACGTATCCCTTTAACGAGATCGCGAGCGCTCTTCAGAATACCGGGCACTTGCGGCACCGTCGCCTTCTCGAGCTCCGGATTATAGGGAATAGGCGTTTCTGCGCCACCAAGGCGCACGATGGGCGCATCGAGATAATCGAAGGCCTCGCTTTCGGCGATCATCGCGCTGACTTCTGCCCCGATGCCGAGCGTTTTCACGCCTTCATAGACGCACATCAGCTTCGACGTCTTTTTGACACTGGCGATGATGGTTTCCTTGTCCATGGGACGCACGGTGCGCAAATCGACGACCTCGACATTGATGCCTTCTTTTTCGAGCTCACGCGCCGCTTCCAGTGCCTTGTGCACCATGATGGCCGAAGCAACGATGGTCAGGTCAGTTCCTTCGCGCACGACAGCAGCCTTGCCGATCGGCACGGTATAATACCCTTCCGGAACGTGACCCTTCATCTTGTAGAGCAGCTTGTGCTCGAAAATCATGACGGGATCCGGGTCTTCGATGGCCGCGAGTAACATGCCCTTGGCATCATACGGCGTCGACGGCTGGATAACCTTCAGGCCAGGTACGTGACCAAACCACGCTTCAAGGCTTTGGCTGTGTTGCGCCGCGGCGCCTGTACCGGAGCCGGCGGGAAAGCGCATCACCAGAGGCACCGAAACGGCGCCGCCGAGCATATAGCGAATCTTGGCCGCCTGATTGACGATCTGTTCCATTGCGAGCGCGGCGAAATCCGAAAACTGGAACTCGAAGATCGGCCGCATTCCGGTCAAGGCCGCACCGACGGCAACGCCCGCACCACCAAGCTCGGAGATCGGCGTGTCCATCACCCGATCCTCGCCGAAACGATGCACAAGATCACCCGTCACCTGGAAAGCGCCGCCGTAGACGCCGATATCCTCGCCCATCAGAAACACGCGGTCATCGGCCTCCATGGCAATGGCCATGGCTTCCTGGATTGCCTGCGAATAGCTCAGTTCGCGGATTATCTCGTCCATTAAATTTCAACCGTGTAAACGTCGCGTGTCAGATTATCGAGGGTAGGTGATGGGCTGTTCCTGGCGAATTCGATCGCCTCGGCAATCTCCGCCTCGGCGCTTGTACGGATCGCTTCGATGTCGGCGTCGTTGACGAAACCGAATTCCTTCAGCTGATCTTCGAACAGATGGATCGGATCGCGATTGCTGATCCAGTCCTCGATCTCTTCTTTTGTCCGGTAGCGGTTGCGGTCACTCTTCGAATGACCGCGATGACGATAGGTCTTGCACTCGATGAGGGTTGGCCCCTCACCCCGGCGCGCCCGTTCTACCGCATCGTGCGAGGCTTCGGCGACATCGGAGAGATTGTTGCCGTCGACGACAACGCCCGGCATGGCGTAGGCGACCGCGCGATCAGCAACGTTCGCAACAGCCGTTGAACGCTTGGTCGATGTGGACATGCCATAGCCATTGTTCTCGCAGACGAAAACCACCGGCAGCTTCCAGATTGAAGCCATGTTGAGCGCTTCGTGAAACGCGCCCTCATTGTTGGCGCCATCGCCGAAATAGGAGATGACGACCTTGCCGTTCTTCTGTTTCTTTGCGGACAGAGCGGCACCTACGGCAATGGGGATACCGCCGCCGACGATGCCATTCGCACCGAGATTGCCCTTGGAGACGTCGGCGATATGCATGGAGCCGCCACGGCCCTTGCAGTATCCGGTTTCCTTGCCGAAAAATTCGGCGAACATTTTCGAGACTTCCGCGCCCTTGGCGATGCAATGTCCATGACCGCGATGCGTCGAGGTGATCATGTCATCTTCGGCAAGCGGCATGGAAATGCCGACAGCACTCGCTTCCTGACCGATGGACAGGTGCATGGTGCCGTGGATAAGGCCGCGCGTATAAGACTCCTCTGCGCCCTCTTCGAAGCGGCGTATCAGATACATCTTGCGCAGTGCTTCCTTCAACTGCTCCGGCGGATAATGCCGAAACGCGAAGGGAAGGTTGCTACCATCGTCATGGCGCTTGGCGCTTGAATTTCTGGCGGCTGCCATATCGGCACTCCCTGTCTGATTTTAGAGACGCTTGCGAGGCTTACGCCCCATAAACCAGTCTGTCCTGGCGGGCGCGGAGTTCAACGATCTTGGAGCCTTGCGCGGGGGCGGCGTTGGCGCTGGTGATGAGTTCGCCCTTCCTGATGGCTTTCGTGACGCTGCCGCCCTGCAAAAGGCCGCAGGGGATGGCGCCGGCGCTTCGTGCCTCTTCGGCGGTCATGATCCACGCGCGGTAGCAATATTCGCCAATCGCATCGAGCCTGTCGCCGGGTTTCAGGTCCTTCTTGGCCACGGCGCAGACCTCGGCCACCGGTTTGGCCAGCGGCACCATGTCGGCCTTGCCGTAAAGCACGACACGGGCGCAGGTCAGCGGCACCTCGAGCGAAGTCAGATGATAGGGCCGATGGAAGGTGAAGTAGGGACCCTTGCCCATCTTCAGGTCTTCCATGCGCTCCGAAATGCGCGGATGCGACATGTCGGCAACGACGAAGACGCCCGGCGCCACGCCCTTGCCGATCGAATAGTCGACGACACCGACCCTTGACAGCACGCCGCCATCCTTTTCCGGCACGAGCACCTTCGACAACTGGTCGAGCGTTGCCGCCGGGCCATGCATGCCCGGCTTGTCGGGCACGAGCCCGGTGGCATTGGCGATCGCCGCCATCTCCACCATGGTCTTCGAGCCGTCGACGAACTCGACCAGCATGCGCACATTCATGTGGCGGCGTCTGGCTTCTTCCTCGTAATCGTCGGGTATCGCATCGATGTTGAGCGGGTTGTTCTTGCCCTTGCCGGCGGCAACGATCGGATGGCCCATGGCCGAGACGAACTCGATCAGCTCCATGCACGAGGACGGCTCATCGCCGGCACCCAGCGAATAGGTGACGCCGAGCCGGTCGGCCTCGCTCTTGAGGTACGCGCCGATGGTCACGTCCGCCTCGACATTCATCATGACCAGATGTTTGCCGTGTTCCATTGCCTTCAGGCCAATCTCGGCCCCGACCGCCGGCACCCCGGTCGCATCGATGACCACATCGATCAGATCGTTCGCAAGGATCAGATCGGCATTATCGGTGACGGCGATCTTGCCGGCTTCCATCGCTTCCGTGAGCGCCGCAGCATTCGACACCTCGCGCGAATGGCCTTCTTCCTGGTAGGCGATGTCGACGGCCTTGATCGCGTTAGGCAAATTGAGTTCGGAAATCGCCCCGATCTCGATGCCGGGCATATGCGCCACACGCGTGACGATGTCGGTGCCCATCTCGCCCGAACCGATCAGGCCGATGCGGATCGGGCGGCCCGTATCCGCACGCGCCTGCATATCCCGCGCCAATCCCGTCAATGCAACATTCGTAGCCATCAATGCCTCCCTGTGCCAGCCTCTGATGGGGACTTCGAGGTTGGTCAATCAAGACATCGAATATTGAACATTTGTATTTTAGTCAAGACCTATGTGCAGAGTGGGAACAGGAATACCGAGTGGCTTCTTCCGTCGTGGAGGCCGCTCACTCGAAGCGACGCCCTTCCCGTTCCGGATCGCGCGAAATCTCCGCCTCCTCCTCATCATCGGGCAGGGCCTCGTCGCTTTCCTGGTACGGATTATCGTCATCTTCCTCCGAAAGACCTGCATCTTCCGGTTCGACCTGCCGTTCACCCAGAATGGCAAGCTCATCGTCGGCTTGCATCTCCGCTTCGCCGGTTCCGATATCCTCCCAATCCGGCGTTTCGATGGGCATATCCGATGCCGGTTCCCGGGGCTCAATGCGTTCAGGACTGTTCTTGGGTTCTCTGCCAGACATGTCATGCTCCTTTAGTTGCAAAGGAAACGCCTCAGAAACTGTTTGGATGCATAAAATGCATAGGTCTTCGAATGTTTTGCCTTTTGCCCTAATCCACCCATAATCACCTGCGACGCAGCAGCTCCATCTTATTCGGGGAGATATCCATGACATCGAAATTTCTGAGCCTGGCCTTTGCGACAACCGCCATGATGGCAGTGCCGTTCGCCGCGTTGGCCGACGAAACACCGCGTCCGCGCATTGTCGTTACTGGCGAGGGCCAAGCGGCATCAGCGCCGGACATGGCCATTATTTCATTGGTGGTGCTGCAGGAGAAGCCTACCGCGCGCGAAGCGCTGACGGCTAACAATGAAGCCATGGCCAAGGTTCTCGACGCAATGAAGAAGGCAGGCATCGCCGAACGCGACCTGCAGACGTCAGGGTTCAACATCGAGCCTCGTTATGTCTACCCGGACAACAAGGATAATACACAACCGCCGGAAGCGCCGAAGATCGTCGGCTACGCTGTTTCCAACTCTTTGACTGTACGCGTGCGTGATCTGAAGAAGGTTGGCGACATTCTCGATCAGTCCGTGACGCTTGGCGTCAATCAGGGCGGCAACCTCACCTTCACCAATGACAAACCCGAGGCAATTGTTGAAGAAGCCCGCAAGAACGCCGTTGCAAATGCATTGGCCAAGGCGAAGACCCTGACGGAAGCTGCAGATGTTGGTCTGGGCAAAGTGATCGAGATCAGCGAGCAGTCCTACAGCCCTCGCCCGATGCCGATGGGCCAAGCCAAGATGATGGCGGCCGCACCCGCGGATTCAGTTCCCGTAGCCACAGGTGAGAACACCTATAATGTGAATGTCAACGTCACGTTCGAATTGAATTGATCAGGTCGATCGTCGGAAATGAAAAAGGGTGCCAGTCGGCACCCTTTTTGTTTCTTGTGGCAGAAAACAGCGTCAGATGACCGCCGCAGTAGACTTTCGAGATGGGCTATTAGCGGATGAACGGGCAGCCAGGTGCACGGGCAAACACGACGGCAGTGCGTAGACCCCGCTTCCATCCAGTTACACGAACAACATTGCGATTAACGACTACCCGTGGGTTGCGGATCCCCATGCGGCTCGCCTTGCTGGCAGCCTGACCCGGAGTGCAAACGCGATATGGGCGATGGCCATAGCGATATTGGACATCGACGAGGGGGGCGGAAGTTGTTCCATGCTGGACCACGATCGGTGAGGCAACGGGTGGTGCCGCGAACGATGTGTTTGCGCCGAGGATGGCACCGATGCTGATTGCAGCACCGACTGCAAGCAACTTGAGTGAAAGACTAGCCATATGAGCGTTCTCCTGTTTGATTGTCCGGGAATTGGGGGAAGTGTTTTCAGACATTCTGAAAACCGGACAGGCGCCCTTTGTTCCACAGACGATCTGAACAAATCCTCAATGCCTCATTCACACAGCGTTCACTTGGAAATCGCTCAGGATGGCAATTTTTCCCGCATCATATGATCAAAATAATCTTCGTCCTCTTTCATTTCGTGATCAAACGCGGTGATCTTGCCACGCACCGAGATCCCGGCTTCATGGACTGTTTCGGGGTTTCCTGAAACAAGCGGATGCCACCAATAAAGATCCTTCCCCTCATCGATCAGACGGTAACCACACGTCTCCGGCAACCAATCGACTGTCCGGACGATCTCGGGTGTCAGGAATACGCAATCCGGCACCTTTTTCTTGCGATGCGTATAGTCTGAGCACTGGCACGTACCGGCGTCCAGCAAGGTGCAAGCCACTGTTGTGAAATAGATTTCTTCTGTGTCCTCGTCTTCCAGCTTGTGCAGACAGCAGCGTCCGCAACCATCGCACAGGCTCTCCCATTGCGAGCGGTTCAGCTCATCCAGAGTCTTCGTTTTCCAGAACGGTTCTTGAGGCATGCGGCTCAAATACATCCCGGACGCCGCCGCGTCCACGTTTTAAACATGAACGCGGGATGAACAGCGTCTTCACTTGAGATACAGGCTGCCCCTGCAATCCTTCATCCATTGCTAATCGGGATCGCACCGGACAAACGGTTGCCACAAACGGGAACAAGGTTGCGATCACAAACATTTGACGTGTTTCAACGACAAGAAACGCGAGACAGGGATGAACATGAAACGGACAGCACTCTTTTTTGCATCGACGGCGATTCTCTTTTCTTCACCGGCGGCAATGGCAGAACAAGCCCCGATCAACCGGCCCTTCATCTCCTCAAACAGCAATGTACCCTCGCTAATGCTGGCGCAGGCGGAAGAGACCGCGCCTCAGGCGGGAGAACCTGTCGAGGAGCTGAAGAAACACAAGGGCGGCGACCACCAGGCAGAAGCAGCAAAGAAACGTGCCGCTGATGAAACAGAAGCCGCAGCGAAGGAACAGCGGAAGGCTGAAGAGCAGGCGAAACATCAGGCCGATCAAGCCGCCAAGGCTGCCGAAAAGGAAAATGAACAGAAGGCTGAAGAGGCAAAGCGCGCTGCGAATGCGGAAGCTGACAAAGCCGCGAAACAACAAAACGCGATAGAAGAAGAAGCCAAACAGAAAGCCGCACAGGAAGCCAAGTCTGCAAAAGCTGCCGAAAAGGAAGCGGCGCAGCAGGCCGAAAAAGCAAGAAAGGCTACCGAAGCAGAATCCGACAAAGCTGCCAAGCAGCAAAAAGCTGTAGAAGAGGACGCGCGAAAGAAGGCAGCGGCAGAGTCCGATGCTGCAAAGGCGGCCGAGAAGCAAACCGCCAAGGAGACGGAAAAGGTCAAGAAAACCACCGAGCAGGAAGCCGATAAGGCTGCCGAAGCGCAAAAAGCCGCCGAGGACGAAGCTCGCAAGAAGACTGATAGTGCGCAAAAGGCAGCGGACAAGCAAACCGATAAAGCCGCCGAAGAAGCGAAGAAGGCAACTGATAAGGCTGCCAAGGAAACGCCGGCAGCTCCTGCACCCGACGCGCCCGCTACCGCTGAACAGCCGTCGCAGGCAACACCCGCAGAGCCGACCACCAAGGAAGCCAAGCCACTCGACCCAGCTACCGGCAAAGCTGCGCAGCAGGAAGCTTCGCCTTTACCGGAAAACGCTGCTCCAGCACTCGACAGCGCGAAACGGCCACCTGCTGGCGGGGCCAAACAGGGGCAAACCGCCGAATCGCCTGCGGATCAAAAACCCGTTGCCGGGCAGCCTGCCGTCGCAGCGCCAAAGAACGATGCGGATGTTCAACAGGAGCTTGCTCCCGTCAAGATCGATTCCGTCCTCACCGAAAAAGGTACCCGCACCAAGGACCGCAGGCCTGATGAACGTCCAGGAGATGTACAGGTAGTCAAGAAATTTGGAGACCGGACCGTCGTCAATATCGACAACAACGTCTACGTCGAGAGCTCCGACCGGCCACGTATGTCACGCGACTCGAAGGACGTCTATTACGAGGATTTGCCTCGTAACCGTACGAGAGAAACCATCGTGCGCGACAATGGAGTGCAGATTGTCACGATCCGCAATCGCTATGGCGATGTGATCCGGCGCTCACGCGTCATGCCGGACGGCCACGAGGTTGTGTTGACATACACGCCCGACTACGACCGCGAGGAACGTCAGGAATGGCGTGATCCAGGTGATGACTTGCCGCCGCTCGCACTCAATATGCCGGTTCGTGATTATATTCTGGACGCGGAAGAGGCGCCTCAGGAAGAGGTGTACGATTTCTTCGAACAGCCGCCTGTGGAACGGGTCGAACGCATCTATTCGATCGACGAGGTCAAGCGCTCGGCACGCATCCGCGACAAGGTTCGCCGCGTCGATCTCGATACGATCACCTTCCAGTTCGGCTCTGCGGATGTAGGCGAAGACCAGATCAGCCACATTGAAAGCGTTGCAAAGGCCATGGCGCAAATCCTCAAGAAGAATCCCGCCGAGACTTTCCTGATCGAGGGTCACACCGACGCCGTCGGGTCCGACCAGGCAAACCTTGTCCTTTCGGACAGGCGAGCAGAATCCGTGGCCCAGGCTCTGACCAATGTCTTCGATATTCCGCCGGAAAACATGGCTACCCAGGGCTATGGCGAACAATATCTGAAGATCAAAGCCGACGGCCCGGAACAGGAGAACCGCCGCGTCGCCATTCGCCGCATCACACCGCTGGTTGCCCCCGTGGCCAGCAACTGACATCGGCCCTTTTAATAAAAAACCCGGACCTAGGCCCGGGTTTTTTATGTTTGTTGCTTGAGTTAAGCTCCGTCCTGCTTATTTGTTGATCTGAGCCCGATTGTTCAACCGGACCCTTATTTTATGAAACGTCTCGAAATCTTCGTCGAAAACATCATCCTCGCCTCGCGCTGGCTCCTGGTCGTCTTCTACCTTGGCCTTGCCGCAGCGCTTGCAATCTATGCTTTCTCTTTCGCCGGCAAGCTGGTGGACTTCGTATCCAAAGTCACCAGCCTCAACGAAACCGACACTATCCTCAAAATGCTCAGCCTGATCGATGCAGCGCTGGTCGCCAGCCTCGTCGTCATGGTCATCATTTCAGGCTATGAGAATTTCGTCAGCCGCTTCGATCAAGCCGATGAGGTTCACTGGCTTGGAACGATCGATGCAGGATCGCTCAAGATCAAGGTGGCATCGACCATTGTCGCCATATCGTCGATCCATCTGCTGCAGGTCTTTCTGAACCTGACCCAGTTCAGTACCGAACAGCTGACATGGTTCACCGTGATCCACCTCGCCTTCGTGTTCTCGGCGCTGTTTCTCGCCTATATCGACAAGCTGATGGTGAAGGACAAGGGCGACAAGAAGGCCGAAGAGCCATCGCTCTGAACGAACTGCACAACAAAAAGCCCGGCACTTGGCCGGGCTTTTTTTGTTTGTCGTGACTTCAGAATATCAGCTGTCGAGGAACGAACGCAGCTTTCTGGAGCGGCTCGGATGCTTCAGCTTGCGCAATGCCTTTGCTTCGATCTGACGAATACGCTCACGTGTTACCGAGAACTGCTGGCCAACTTCTTCCAGCGTGTGATCCGTGTTCATGCCGATGCCGAAACGCATGCGCAGCACGCGTTCTTCGCGCGGTGTCAATGAAGCCAGAACCCGTGTTGTCGTATCGCGCAAATTGGCCTGAATGGCAGCGTCGATCGGCAAAAGCGCATTCTTGTCCTCGATGAAATCGCCGAGATGCGAATCTTCCTCGTCGCCAACCGGCGTTTCGAGCGAGATCGGTTCCTTGGCGATCTTCAGCACCTTGCGCACCTTCTCAAGCGGCATGGCAAGCTTTTCAGCCAGCTCTTCCGGTGTCGGTTCACGGCCGATTTCATGCAGCATCTGGCGAGACGTCCGAACGATCTTGTTGATCGTCTCGATCATATGCACCGGAATACGGATGGTGCGCGCCTGATCGGCGATCGAACGGGTGATCGCCTGACGAATCCACCAGGTGGCATAGGTCGAGAACTTGTAACCGCGACGGTATTCGAACTTGTCCACCGCCTTCATCAGGCCGATATTGCCCTCCTGGATCAGGTCGAGGAACTGCAAACCGCGATTGGTATATTTCTTGGCAATGGAAATAACGAGACGCAGATTTGCCTCGACCATTTCCTTCTTGGCGAGCGCGGCTTCACGTTCGCCTTTCTGCACCTGATTGACGATACGGCGGAATTCCGAGATCGAAATGGCGGTTTCCTGCGCCATGTTCTGAATTTCCGTACGCAGGTTCTTAATCGTCTCTTTTTCGTTCTTGGTATATTCTTTCCAGCCGCGCGTCGTCAGGTTGGAAACAGCCTTCAACCAGTTCGGATCGAGCTCGTTGCCCTGATACTCCTTGAGGAAGTCCTCGCGACGTACCCCGTAAGATTCGGCCAGGCGCAGCAAGCGCCCTTCGTTCTGAACGAGACGCTTATTGATGTCGTAGAGCTGGGCGACCAGCGCTTCGATACGGTTCTGGTTCAGTGATAGCGACTTGACCGCCTTGATCAGCTGATCCTTGAGTTCCTTGTAGCGGCGCTCCTGGCTCGGCGACAGCGATCCAGAGGCAGCAAGGCGGTTTTCCACCTGCTGATCCTGCAATTTGCGCAGCTTCTTGTAGGTATCGGCAATAATGTCGAGCGTTTCCATGACCTGCGGACGCAGTTCGGCTTCCATCGCGGCAAGCGACAGATTTGCCTCATCATCCTCGTCATCATCTTCTTCGACGGGCGTGTCACCGCCAACATTGGTGATGTCGTCATCGTCGCGGCGGCTGCGCATCCGGTCATTGGCCGCAGCAGGCTTTTCCTCCTCGACGCGTTCGATCACCGGAGCCTGTTTGGCTTCGGGACCCGCATAGGTCGTTTCAAGGTCGATGATTTCGCGCAGCAGTATCTTCGACTCGTTCAGATCCTCGCGCCAGATGATGATCGCCTGAAAGGTCAGCGGGCTTTCGCAAAGACCCGAGATCATGGTTTCGCGACCAGCCTCGATGCGCTTGGCAATAGCGATTTCGCCTTCGCGCGACAACAGTTCGACCGTGCCCATCTCGCGTAGATACATGCGGACGGGATCGTCGGTGCGATCAGTTGGTTCCTTTTTGGTGGTCGTCGGTGCTACGGCAGTGCCAGTCGACTCCGCGAGTTCGCGGGCATCGCTTTCCTCGTCGGCGCTGTTGTCGGTTTCTTCAGCGTCAGCGTCCTGCTCGTCATCTTCGACAACGTTGATGCCCATGTCACTCAGCATGGCCATGGTGTCTTCGATCTGTTCGGAAGTGACCTCTTCGGATGGCAGAACTGCATTGAGTTCGTCCATCGTCACATAGCCGCGTTTTTTCGCGAGCTTGATCATCTTCTTGACAGCGTCATCGGAAAGGTCGAGAAGCGGTCCGTCTGGCGCGCCTTCGCGCTCGACTTCTACTTCTTCGTTTTCCTTTGCCTTCGTTGCCATATTCTATATCTCCAAGCGGTGTTCGCTTTGTTCCCCTGACGGGCGCTTTGTTCATGCATGAAAACAACGAGCGCGGCAGCGCACCGGTTCCCCTACACCATCAAGGTATAAATGATCGACTAGCCGAAATCCTGTTAATGGCGGATTAACCTTGTTATTCCGTCACGCTACATATCTGCCGAATTTGCCGGTTTTTTCGCTTTACCCGCAAACATCGACGAAATATCTTTAATTCGCGCACTCTGATTCCGTCATTATTGACCCACGTCAACCCCGACTCAACTGATTCGTGGGAAAAAAGCGAATCAATTCGGTCAAAACCCCTTGCCCGATCGCCCTGACGGTATTCCGAACCCTTCGATCAGCGCTTCAGTTGCCTGCGCATTGCGAATATCGTTCTGAATATCGAGGAGCCGGTTAAGGTTTTCATCGGTGGCTTCGCTCGCCAAGGCGGTTTCAGCTACTTTCAGCTCTTTATGTAGTGTGCTTGCGCGTTGATGCAAGTGAATCGCCTGCTTTAGCGCCTCCAAAGCGTCTTCTTCTGCCGCTTCCGCCGTCGCGGTCCACATGCGCGCACGCCGCGTCAATGCTTCCAGCGCTTCAATCAAGGCGCCATGATTGGTATCAACCATCGCCTTGCGCATCTCTGTCCCGTTGGCGACATGATGCTCGGCCATCGCGTTGAGCATGGCCGCATGAAAGCGCTTGAGGTCCGGATGGCTGAATTCAAGCCGCACCACGGTTTCGAAATCCTCCTCGATCAACCGCGGGTGATTGAACAACGTCATCAGGATAGCGGTCTCGCGCAAGGGAGGCGCTGCCGACGTGGTCTTGACCAAAACGGAACGCGCCAGACTGTCGGAAACCGCAAAACGGCCATTGGCTGCGCCCCTGCCCTGTTGGCCATAACCATTCTGCTGACCGAAACTGTTCTGGTTATTATTGCGTGAGTTATTGTTGCTGCGTTGGTTCGAACCGAAGAACTGCTGGATACGCTCACGCACATCCTGCGCATAGTGGCGCCGTACGTTCTCATCACCGATCAGCGCTGTCATCTGTTTAAGGCGTGCTTCAAGTTCGGCGCGCCGCTCCGGTGTGTCGAAGACACCGCTCGCCGTTTCGCGCGTCCACAGCATGTCCGCCAGCGGTCGAGCATCATCGAGCACAGCCTGGAAAGCCTGCGGGCCGGAACTCTTGACCAGATCGTCAGGGTCCTTGCCTTCCGGCAGCACAGCAAAACGCAAGGAGAAGCCGGGCTTCAACACGGGCAGCGCCAAATCGATCGCGCGGTGTGCGGCCTTGATGCCCGCACTGTCGCCATCGAAACAAAGTATGGGTTCCGGCGACATACGCCAGAGGAGATCGAGCTGATCTTCCGTCAAGGCGGTCCCGAGCGGCGCGACGGCCTGGGTGAAACCGGCCTGCGCCAAGGCAATCACATCCATATAGCCTTCGACGGCGATGACGGCCTTTGCCGGTTGCCCGGCCTGCGGTTGCGCTGCCTTTCTGGCGCGCAGGGCGTTAAAAAGAATTTTGCCCTTATGGAAGAGTTCGGTCTCGTTGGAATTCATGTATTTCGCGATGGCATTGGGTGCCAGCGCTCGCCCGCCAAAGGCGATGATACGGCCGCGCAAGTCCTCAATAGGAAACATGATGCGATCACGGAAACGATCAAACGACACCGGCTTGTCATCGCCATAAACCACCAGTCCGCAGGCTTCGATCTGCTCCTTGGTGGCATTCTTCGATGCCAGATGTTCCTTGAGTGCGTTGCGGCTCTCGGGCGCATAACCCAGACGATACGAATGCTGCGTCGCAGCGCTCAAGCCCCGCTCTCGCAGATAAGCACGGGCCTTGGCTCCGCCAGCCGCCTGCAGCTGCTCCTCGAAAAACTTGGTCGCCATCTCCATGACGTCGTAGAGCGTGGCACGTTTCGCCTCGCGTATTTCCATTTCAGCGTCGCGCGCCGGCATCGGCACGCCGGCCATGTCGGCAACACGCTGCACGGCCTCGGGGAAACTCAACCCCTCGAGCTCTGTCAAAAAACGGAAATGATCACCAGTAACGCCGCAGCCGAAACAATGGTAGCGGCCCTTGCGATCCTCGCAGTGGAAGCTCGGCGATTTTTCGCCGTGAAACGGACAGCAAGCCCAGAAATCACCCTTCGGCGCGTTGGTCTTTTTCCGGTCGAACGAAACGCGCGTCCCGATCACGCTGGAGATCGGTACACGCTCCCTGATCTCATCGAGAAAGGACGGCGGAAATCGCATGCGGCTCTTCGTTCTTCAAATTGGCGCTTCGGAAAGTCAGTTTGGCAGCCTGGAACTCTATCTATCAGGCTTGAACCATATTGCATTAAATAAGAACGCGGCGGAAGTCCGGCAAGCCCGTCATCCCCTGTTCATCACGTAGAATCGCTTCTCGACGGACTCCGAGCTTTTACAAGCCGGCAAACGATTATTTGCCCGATACAAAACTGTCATAAAATTGTTACAATACGCCAAAAGCGACACATTTTTTCTTAGCCGGAACATAATTTTTTCCCTTTTTGATTGATATGTTATCTTAATGAATCGCAACTAAAATCGCGTAGTTGCATTACCGTGTTTTCCGTACTCGACAGGATCATCACAAGTGAACGGTTCCGCAATTTTGTTGCATCTGGCAGGCGCAGTGGCGCTCTTGCTGTGGGCGACACGCATGGTTCGCACCGGCGTCGAGCGCGCCTATGGCGAGCGCATGCGCCAAAGCTTGCGCGGCGTACTGCACAATCCTGTTCTCGCCGTCCTCTGGGGACTGATGCTTTCCATCGCGCTGCAAAGCTCCACGGCCGTTAGTCTTCTGGTCGGCTCCTTTGTCGGTTCCGGTTTTGTCAGCGGCATCGCCGGGCTCATGGCCGTGAGGGGCGCCGAGGTTGGATCAGCGCTTGTCGTCAAGATACTGAGCTTCGACCTGACATTGCTGGTACCGCTCTGCCTGGTGGCAGGGACCGTTATCTTCATGTCGACCGAACGAAGCAACTGGCGGCAGGTGGGCCGTATCCTCGTCGGCATCGGCCTTCTCGTGCTTTCGCTCGAAATGACCGGCCAGGCAACAGAACCTTTGCGCAACAGTGAATTACTGCCGGTGATCGTCGGCTACCTGAATACCGATCCCGTCACCGCATTTCTCATTGCAGCGTTGATGACATGGCTGTTCCATTCCAGCATCGCCGCCGTGCTGCTGCTGGTGACATTTGCCTCGCGCGGCCTCATCCAGCCGGAACTCGGCATCGTGATGATTTTTGGCGTGAACCTTGGCTCATCCTTCATCGCACCGCTTTTGACCCGCAATGCTGCCCCGCAAACGCGTATCGTGCCGATGGGCAATCTGCTGATGCGTGGGGCTGGCTCCATCGTTATCCTGATCCTTTATCTGACGTTCAAGCCATCCGTGGCCTTCCTCGGCTCCGCACCGGCTGATCAGGTCATCAATGGCCACATCCTCTTCAACATCATCATCTTGCTTGCTGGCGTTCCGCTTTCCGCGCTTGTCCTTAAGGTTACCAAGGCTGTCGTCGCGCTCAATGTCCCAGTCGAACAGCCAAAATCGCTTGATCACGCGGAACTCAGCGCTCTGGACGAAAGCGTGCTCGACACACCAAGCTTGGCGCTGGCCAATGCCACCCGCGAGACAGTGCGTGTGTGCGAGACCGTGGAGATCATGCTGCGCGGGATCATCGGGCTCTACGAGAACCCCGTACAGGAGCGTATCGACGAATTGTCCGCCCTTGATGACAAGGTCGACCGCAAGCACGCGGCAATCAAGCTTTACCTGGCCAAGCTGACGACGAAGCCTCTGAGCGACTTCGAAGTCGCGCGCGCTCGGGAGCTGCTGGGTGCCTGCGTGAAGCTGGAACAGGTCGGCGACATCATCGTCCGCAATATGCTGGCGCTGGTGCAGAAAAAGATGGACCGGAAACTCAAATTCACCGACGAAGGCTGGCTGGAACTCAGCAACTTCCACGCCAAGGTGCTTACTAACGCGCGTATGGCGTTCAATGTGCTCGTCTCACGTGATCGCGAAACGGCCCATCAACTGGTGCTTGAAAAAGATCACTTGCGCGACCTTGAAAAGCAGAGCAGCGAGCGGCACTTCCGCCGCCTTCGTGAAGGCACGACCCGCAGCGTCGAGACGAGCTCGATTCACCTCGACACGATCCGCGATCTGAAACAGGTCAATTCGCTGCTGGCCGCCATGGCGTATCCCGTCCTCGAAGAACAGGGCCTTTTGAACACCACACGTTTGCGCGCCTTGCACAGCTGACCGTTTATGGCGTCGAGGCATCGGCGCTATCCAAAACGGAGGCCATTTCACTTGTGCCAGTGTATTTCGTGTTCAATAGTCGCGATGAATGTGATTGTTGGACCCAATAAAGGCGCCCATGGCGGTGCCGATCAGTAGTCCAAGAAGTACATTGCCCATAATTGCTTCGCCAACGCCCGCGCCAACTGACAATCCAGCCAGCATTCCAATAATGGTAGACCAGGTTTGTTCTTTCATTTTAGCCTCCGTTTTTATTATCAATGAACGCCGCAAAGTCATTCGAGTTCCAACGGAGCGCTGAACTACAAATCAACAAAACGGGAAATGAACGTGATGATTTCGCTAAGACCGATGCGTGCCGATGAATACTCGGCTTATCTGGATTATTTCATTCCTGACTACGCGGCGGAAATAGCAGCCAATTACCACCTTTCACCTGTCGAATCCCGTTTACAGGCCTTGCGCGAGATTGATGAGGATTTGCCGCAGGGTGTGGAAACGTCGGGCCAGGTGCTGCTGTGTATAATCGACAGCCTTTCAGGTGACGACAGTTTAGTCGGGTATTTCTGGTACCGGCCGGATATCCCGGCACGTTCGATCTACATAAGCGATTTCCATATTTTCGCCGCGCATCAGGGAAAAGGCTACGGCAAGGAGGCCTTGGCCGCTCTGGAATTGGGACTGTCTAAAACGGGGTTCACGCAAATCAAGTTGCGTGTGGCTGAAGACAACAAACGGGCAAAACACGTTTATGATGTTTCTGGATTTCGCGTGACAGGCGTCAATATGAGCAAAGCGATCGGAATAAAAGAATGAACAATGTCGAAGAAGTGAAAAAAGGCCTGTGGGATACCGAGCGAAAGCTGCTTCACCACTTAAGGGAAATTCGCCGGCGGGATCGCGACATCAAACCCGCTGACCTCGAAAATCAGCTTACACGCGGTCAAAAGATCGCCGACAAAGTTGCCGCAACGATGGGATCCTGGTCATTCATCATCATCCAGACGACAATCCTGTTTTTCTGGATAGTGCTCAACGTCACTGCCTATGTGCGGGAATGGGATCCCTATCCCTTCATACTTCTCAATCTGGCTCTGTCGTTCCAGGCCGCTTACGCTGCGCCGTTCATCATGATGAGCCAGAACCGCCAGCAGGATATCGATCGGAAGGAAGCGGAAAACGACTACCGCATCAATATCAAAGCAGAGCTCGAAATCGAATTGCTGCATGAGAAGATTGAACTTCTTCACCAGAAGATCGACCAGATGCGAGAAAAGGAAGTTGTGACCCTCACAGAGGCAGTCGAGGAACTCGCAACACAGAAACAACCGCCTGAAGAGGCCGGTGGTACTTCCAAATAAAAAGGACCGCTGCGGGAGGAGGTGCAGCGGTCCTGATTGTAAATGTACCGCGGGAGGAGGTGCAGTACATTCCATGTTGGGGTATCTGGGAGGAGAAGAACCCAACACCAATAAGTTAGCACCGCACAAAAATCTGGCAACTTACAAAAATGCATAATAGCTATGCAAATTGTCGCATTGACCAGATCGATGCCGACTCACCTGTAAGAACCGTACTACGTCGTATTTCGAATTTTGCGGAATCAGGCAGCAACTGCCATGAAAGGCCGCGTTGGGTCAAAAGTTTTTGATTTCCGCTGCTGCCAACCCCTTTGTGGTAGTGTTCAAGCCGGTCATGAATTCCATGGAGGATAGTGATGGATGCAAAATCAAAACCCACCTGCCGTATAGTCAAACCCCACCACACCTATGGCGGCAAACAGGGGCTCGACTATTTCGAGGGTATCGCGGCGGAGACGGTCGGATCCACAGGTATCTGCATGCATCTTCTGACTATCCCGCCTGGCGCGCGCGCCAAGGCGCATCTGCACGAGGCTCACGAAACAGCGATCTATATGCTGTCCGGCGAGGCGCATACCTGGTACGGCAATCGACTGGAGGAGCATGTCGTGGTGCATGCCGGGGAGCTTTTCTACATTCCGGCCGGCGTTCCGCATCTGCCGGCCAATCTCAGCAGTACGCCTTGCACCGCGATCATTGCCCGCAGCGACCCGAACGAGCAGGAAAGCGTTGTACTGCTGCCGGAGCTGGATGCATTGGTGCCGGCTTAAGCCAGCTGCGTCAAGGTTTTCCGAGGTGTTCTGGAGGTGTCAGGACACGGCAAGAATTTGGTCGATTGCCGCATCGAATTTTTTTGCAATCTTCTTTGAAGCTTTTTCGTTCGGGTGAAGTTCATCATGCCAATTGCCCTGGCAGCAATTTCTTGCATCGACAAGATGCACCTTTGCGGACGAATCCGCGACTCCCGCCAGCAATTCATAAAACCTGTCGACGGAGTACTTCACGATCTCTTTGGCGATATCGCTGTCCCAGGCGTACCCCAGCGCCTTGAACGGTTTGCCCAGCCATGGCCCGTTGTTGCGCGGATGCGCGTAGTCGTACCCCTGCAGAAGGACATGGGTGTAGCCGCTTGACCAGACGTTGACGTTTTTCACCATCTGTCTGTATCCGGCTTTGAGCCCGTTCAAGATTTGTTTGAATTCGCTATCCTTGATGTAGTCACGCGGATCACTCGAGCCTCCGCCTTGAGAAAAGCGCTTGACGTACTTGGCCAAACTCCCGCCTCCAAGGAAGTCATTGCCGCCACCTGAAAATATGAAAAACTGCCTTTGTCCCCCCGAAATCGGTTGTTTGTATTGGGGCGGATTTCTTGTAATTTCCGCGAACGTGTCGCCCGGAAAACCAATATTAAGTGTGTCATACTTTGCGGTATCTTTTGCGAGGGCGTTAACAAAGGTCATTTCGTATCCCAACGCGCTTGACTCGGGCCAGAGGACGTTGATCCAGGAATCTCCCTCGGCAAGAATCTTTATCCTGCCTCCCACCGACATTGTTGTTACGAGCTGCTCCGCAAGTGTTATACGCCGCATTGTCCTAATGGCATCAGATGCCGAAACACCCTTCAGCGGCGTGATCTTGAACACGAGAGCATTTTTTGGATCTGGCTCCATCTTGAAAGCCGACTTGAAATCAAGATGAGCAGCGGTTTTAGCCATGATAGTCTCCCCAAAAGCTGGCGCATCAATGACAATCCGGGGTGGACGATATGCCGTCACGGAACATTCCGCCATAACCACAACGGTAATTTGAGTGAAGCAAGAGGCAAGAACGACGATATGTTTGGAGCTTCGGCTGCTCTTAGTGTCTGCAGGTTGCCAAACCGGTCAAACCTTTGGTCCCGCGCCGAGCATGATTCCCGCTTCACGGTATCCTGAACAAATGCCACATTTTCCTGACAATATTCCTGCTGAAACAAGGTTGAGTGGCCATGAAGCGCAAGTCAAAATCCCCGGAGAGTCCCTTAGACAAACACACTGTGGAAGAGCTGGAATTTCAGGAGCGTCTGATTATCAAATACATGAAAGAGGGCATGACGCGCGAAGAAGCGGCAATGCAAGCGCTCGCCGATTTGCGGGAAAAAATGGATCGGCGCTGAACCAACGTATGTTGTGACCGACTTGCCGAACCTATGTTAGGATAGTTTCCAACAATCTTGGGCTTCCAATGTAGGAGCAAATGATGAGAAAATCAGGAACAATCTTATTGACGTTGGCTTTGGCCGCTATGTTCACGTCCGGCTCGGCAACCATATCGATGGCGCACGGTAAAACTCATGGCGCTCACAAATACCACGTGCATCGCGTTGACGGCCTCTGGCGTGCGAATGGTTATTGGTACCCACAATTTAAAGACTGCTATTTCCCGTACCGCTACGATCTTCCCCTCTATTGCGACGAATCCACTCAACGCTTTTCGAAGCGGAACGAGTGGGGACGGGGCACAAAGCCTATCAGAAAATAAGGTAGGGCCGACTGGGTCTGCAGTTCATCGCCTTCGGATCGTACACCAGAAGTGTCACACGAAGGCGATGAACTCGCCTATTGCAGAATCTCTTTGACGATGCTGCTGGCTTTGCTGAAATCCATCTGGCCGGCATATCGTTCCTTGAGCACGTTCATGCTCTTGCCCATATCGCGCAGGCCGCTTGCACCGATTTCATCGACAACCTGCTTGGCCGCATGGCGGATCTCCGCATCGTTCAACTGCTTCGGCATGAAGTCGCGAATGATCTCGATTTCCGCACGTTCCTGCGCGGCGAGTTCCGAACGGTTGCCATCTTCGTAAAGCTTTGCCGACTCTTCGCGCTGCTTGATCATCTTGGCAAGAATGGAGCTTATCTCGTCATTGGTTGCAGGCTCCTTGCCCGAACCCCGGTTGAGAATATCGCGATCCTTGATGGCGGACATGATCAGGCGCAGCGTCGGCACGCGGCGCTTGTCTTGTGCTTTGATGGCTGTGGTTAGTGCCGCTGCGATGGTATCGCGCATATCTAGAGCCTCCTGGTTGCGCGCACTCTATGGCTGGCTCGACGCGAAAACAATCATCGTCCCATGCGGTCTGGCATGATTCCACGAAGAGTTCTTGTGTCGCAATTGACGTTGAGCGCGGCTTTGTTTATGGACTGGGTCTTAGCCAGACATTTTGTTGTTGCTGCGGTGGGGAGCCAAGTCACCACCGCGTTCAGCCATGTCATATGGAACGTTGGACGGTGTTTTTCAACGCCGGCAACGACGCAAGCCCACGTTCAGGAGTGCCGCATGATCACCAACACAACGACAGACGCCGGTACATCGTCAAAGACCGCGGGCTGGACGGAATTCAAGCCGACGGCATTGCTGGTTCTGGCCGATGGCACCGTCATCGAAGGCAAGGGCCTTGGTGCGACCGGCATCTGCGAAGCCGAAGTCTGCTTCAACACCGCGCTTACCGGCTACGAGGAGATTCTTACTGATCCGTCCTATGCCGGCCAGATCGTCACCTTTACATTCCCGCATATAGGCAATGTCGGCACCAACAAGGAAGACATCGAGGATCTGACCCCGGCCAACCGCGCCGGTGCGGTTGGTGCAATCTTCAAGGCCGATATTACCGCGCCTTCGAGTTATCGCGCTGCCGACCACCTGGATCATTGGTTGAAAGCGCGCGGCGTTATTGCTCTGGCTGGCGTCGACACCCGCGCCCTGACAGTTCTCATCCGCGAGAAGGGTATGCCGAACGCTGTGATTGCCCATGACCCGGACGGCAAGTTCGATATTCCAGCGTTGAAAAAGCGCGCCGCGGCGTGGCATGGCCTGCTTGACCTCGACCTCGCCAAAGACGTTACGTCGGGGCAGAGTTCCGTTTGGACCGAGAAGCCATGGGTGTGGAACGAAGGCTTTGACGAGCAAACGGCGCCGGAGTTCCACGTTGTCGCCATCGACTATGGCATCAAGCGCAATATCCTGCGGCTCATCGCCGGTCTTGGTGCAAAAGTCACCATTCTCCCGGCTAACGCCACCGCCGAAGACGTTCTGGCCCATAAACCGGATGGCATCTTCCTCTCCAATGGACCAGGCGATCCGGCGGCGACCGGTAAATACGCCGTTCCAGCCATCAAGGAGCTTATCAAGACCGACATTCCGGTCTTCGGCATCTGCCTCGGTCACCAGATGCTGGCGCTCGCACTTGGCGGCGATACCAAGAAGATGCACCAGGGCCATCACGGCGCGAACCATCCGGTGCGAGATGACACGACGGGCAAGGTCGAGATCGTTTCAATGAACCACGGCTTTGCCGTCGATGCCGAATCCTTTCCGGATGGCGTCGAGGAAACCCATATCTCCCTGTTCGACGGCAGCAATTGCGGCCTGCGTGTTGTCGGCCGTCCGGTCTTTTCAGTGCAGCATCACCCCGAAGCGTCGCCGGGTCCGCAGGACTCACATTATCTGTTCCGTCGGTTCTTCAACCTGATCCGGGAGAGCAAGGGCATGGAGACACTGCCCGAACGCGATCACGCCGCCTGATCAGGCGACGTCGTGGCCAGTACTTGCCTTTAATATCGCAAACCACTGCTGGCGATCGAGCTCGATATCCAACGCAGATACCATCGCGGTCAGCCGCTCGACCTTGAGACTGCCAAGAACCGGGATCAGCCTCGCTGGATGGCGCAACAGCCATGCGATCGCTATCGCAGATATCTCGGCTCCGCCGATCTCATCTGCAACCGCTTGCAAAGCCTCACACACGCGTTGTTCCTGCACCCCATCGCCCGTGAACAGACTACCGCCACCCAGCGGAGACCAGATCATAGGCACATAACGCAGGCGTTGTGCGTGATCGAGACTGCCGTCCGAAAGCGGCGTGGTATTCAGGACCGACATCTCAATCTGGTTGGTAACCAAGGGAAAGGGCAATCGCGAAGCCAGGAGATCGAACTGCGAAGGCGAAAAATTGGAGACGCCGACTGCTCTCACCTTTCCTGCCTTGACGATAGTCTCAAGCGCTGCCGCTGTTGCATCCGCGTACATCAGCGGATCGGGGCGATGAATAAGCAATAGATCGATGTAGTCCGTGTGCAGGTTCGTGAGCGAACGATCCACCGAGGCTTTGATGTGTGCGGCACTGGTATCGTAATGCTTGATCCGGTTATCAGGCCGCGCATCCGACTTCAGCATGATATCGCATTTGGTGACCAGTTCGAAGGCTTCGCGCTTGCCGCCCCAGCGCTTGAGCCCGGCACCGAACGCTTCCTCAACACCGTAGTTCCCATAAATATCCGCGTGATCGAAGCTCGTCATGCCAAGATCGATCGCAGCAGCGATCAGCCTCGCCACGCTGCCCGCGTCAGGCTTTTCCGGTTCGTTCAGCAGGCGCCAGGCACCTAGAACCAGCCGGGATAGGGAGAGGCCGCGGGCATTGAGTGCAATACGCTTTTCATAGGACATGGAAAAAACACCTCGGTTGGAATAATCATTGCCTCGATCAGTTTCGTGCGACGCGCGGAACGTAAAAATGAGGAGTATCGACCATGTCGGAACAGCGCCCGCCCCTACCTCCATTTACGCACGAAACCGCGGTGCAAAAAGTCCGTGGCGCCGAGGACGGTTGGAACAGCCGCAACCCCGAGCGCGTATCGCTGGCATATACGATCGACAGCTATTGGCGCAATCGTGCAGAGTTTGTCGAGGGACGCGAGGCAATTGTGGCTTTCCTCACGCGCAAGTGGAATCGTGAACTCGATTACCGGCTGATCAAGGAGCTTTGGGCATTCACTGACAACCGAATCGCCGTTCGCTTCGCTTACGAATACCACGATGATTCCGGCAACTGGTTTCGTGCCTACGGCAATGAAAACTGGGAATTCGACGAAAACGGCCTGATGCAAAAGCGGTTTGCTTGCATCAACGACCTCCCGATCAAGGAATCCGAACGCAAGTTTCACTGGGACCGCTCCGGACCACGTCCAGCCGATCATCCCGGCCTGTCAGACCTCGGACTATAAAACTGCTTATCCGGCCTCGTTCTGGGCCAACGCACCCGGAACGAGAACCTCGTCTTTGGCCAGCGACGGCTTTTCGACGCGCAGCACGAAAACAATCAGGCCGATCAGCACGAAAATCCCGCCAAGCACATAGGGCGCGCCACTAAAGGTGATGGATGCGCCCGGCGCGGTGAAGATCGCGAATATCTGCGTGAAGATCAGCGGGCCGATAATGTTGGTGATGCTGAACAGGCTGGTCATTGCCCCCTGCAGCTCGCCTTGCTCCGATGCGGGCACTTTGGCGGAGGCGATACTGCGCATGGCCGGATCAGCGACGCCTTCAAGGCAGGTCGCAACAATTACCACATAGACCAGCCACCCCTGCCAGGCGCCGGCATAGCCGAAGAAACCGAGCGCGGCAAAGGCGAGGCCGATGACGGCCGTGCGCCATTCGCCAAATCTCGACACGATGCGAGGCAAGACGAGCCCCATCACGATTGCCGCACACAGGCCGTAGATGCCAAGCGACATGCCGATATCGCTTTCGCTCCAGCCATAGCGGTAACTGCCGACATAGGCCCATACCGCCGGATACGACATGTGTCCGAGCGTCAGCATGAAGAACACGAGGCCGATCCACAGAATGCCTGTGTGATTGCGCATCTGTTTCAGGGCGCCAAGCGGATTGGACCGCTTCCATTCGAATTTCCGGCGATCCTTCGCGGCGAGCGTTTCGGGCAGAAGGAAATAAGCGGCGACGAAATTCAGAAACGAGATCAGCGCCGCCCCGTAAAACGGTATGCGGGGGCCAAACTCGCCGAGGAAGCCGCCAATGATCGGCCCAAGAATAAAACCAATGCCGAATGCAATGCCAAGCAGGCCGAAATTCTTTGCGCGGTTTTCGTCCGTGCTGACATCGGCGATGTAAGCGGAGGCCGTAGAGTAACTGCCGCCGCTGATACCTGAAAGGATTCGGCCAATCAGCAGGATGGCGAAGTTTGGTGCAAGCGCGCAAATCAGATTGTCCAATGCGAAGGTAATAACCGACGTCAGCAATATTGGCCTACGGCCGAAGCGATCGCTCAGATTCCCGATCAGCGGCGCAAAAACAAACTGCATTCCGGCATAGGCGAAAAGCAGCCACCCGCCGTAAATTGCTGCATTCCCCACATCCGTGCCGGTGAGTTCCTCAAGATACTCGGGCAGAACCGGAACGATGATACCGATGCCGATGATATCCAGCAGCAGGATCATGAAGACGAGCGTCAGGCCGCGTTTGGCCAGGATAGGGTCAATCATCGGAAAACTCGCAACTGGCGTTTATGTCTGCAACTGCGCGGAAAATCGTTGTATTGCAGGAGGGCCTGTTGAGATTCTCGCTCTGACGTGACGAAAATGGTGGGTTTCGAGCACCGGAGCGCAGCGTACTTTAAGGTACGTGAGCACCGGAGCGCAGAAAAACGCCATTTGCAGGCCGTCAGAGCGTGAATACCAGCAGGCCCTAGAAGGCGCGAAACAATCCGTGAACATGATCAGGAAATCCGCCATTCCGCCACCAGAAAGTGCCTTTTGGGCAAAATCCTACTGACAAACCCTGTCAAATTGTGCGCAATCAGAGGCTAGTGATTCAGGTCAGGCCGGCATTCACCTGAATCTAGCGGGCATAGTGCGTTGGAACCGCGGTCGTGGCTTTCAATGTTTCCATCGAAACGGAGGCGGATATATCGAAGAACTCGACCTTCTCCACAAGCGCCTTATAGATGTCGTCATAGGCTTCGACACGCGGCAGTACCAATTTCAGGATATAGTCGATCGTCCCGGTCATGCGATGCACTTCGACAATTTCGGGAATGTCGACGATCGCCGCACGAAACTGTTCAAGCCAACCGGCAGAATGGCGGGCTGTACGCACGATCACGAACATCGTCGTCGGCAAGCCGGCATGTGCACGATCCAGAAGCACGACCCGCTTGGCGATATAGCCATCGTCCTCCAGACGCTGAATGCGCCGCGAACAGGCGGAGATTGAAAGGCTTACCCGATCGGCCAGATCAGAGACGGCAAGCGACGCATTTTCCTGCAGCAAATTGAGTATCTTGCGATCACGATCATCGAGCATCTCGCATCTCCAGCAATTTCTAAGCGCACTTAGTGAATTATACGCCCGGTTTTTGTCTGCCCGCAAGGAACTTCCACAAACTTTGCGAACACTCTGCGCCCATGCCGATTTATTATCCTGCCAGTAAATCAATTCAGGGAACTTGCAAATGCGTACTATCGGACTGATCGGCGGAATGAGCTGGGAGAGTACGGCGGTTTATTACCGCCAGATCAACGAAATGGTCCGGACACGTGTGGGCGGTCTCGCCTCAGCCAAAATCGCCCTGCAATCGCTGGATTTCGCCGAAGTCGTCGCGTTGCAGAAAAGCGACCGCTGGGATGACGCCGCAGCCCTTCTCGCGGGCGCAGCGAAGCGACTTGAAGGCGCCGGTGCGGACTGCGTCCTGATTTGCACCAACACGATGCATCTGGTGGCCGATGCGGTTGCCGCGTCCGTCAATGTTCCGCTCATCGATATCAGGCATGAAACCGGCCGCACGCTGAAGGCAGCGGGCAAGAAGCGGCCCCTGCTTCTTGCGACGCGCTACACAATGGAGCACGGTTTTTACGCCGATTACATGCGTGACCATTTCGATATAGAGTTGATCGTGCCCAATGAGATTGACCGCGCCAAGGTGCATTCGGTGATTTTCGACGAACTTTGCTGCGGTGTCGTCAAGGATGATTCCCGTCACGCGTTGGAAAAGATCGTCCAGCGCGGCAAGGATGCCGGTGCCGACTGCGTCATTCTCGGTTGCACGGAAATCTGTCTGTCCCTGACCCACGACAATCTCGCTCTGCCGGTGTTCGATTCAACGACTATTCACTCAAACGCCGCCGTGGCGCATGCGCTAGGTTTGGATTTCATGAGTGAACAGGACGCTGGCTAACGCTCTTATCTCCCCCCTTGTGGGGGAGAAAGCGATTTCAGCATCTTAGCCCTTGCTAAATGCTAGAAATCGCCAGAGAGGGGATTTGATTCATTGAACTATCCCCTCACTTGGATTTTCCAAGGATTTAGCAAAGAGGCTAAATCCAGGAAAATCCTTTCTCTCCCGCAAGGGGAGAGATAACCGGCATCAGCTGCTGCGGATTACGGGAGCTCAAATATTTCCACTGAAAGTATCGCAGCTCTCGAGCTTGCCGCTGTCGAAACCGCGTTTGAACCAGTTGGCGCGCTGAGCTGACGTGCCGTGGTTGAAACTTTCCGGCACGACATAGCCCTGTGTCCTCCGCTGGATATTATCATCGCCGATCTGCTGGGCAGCATTGAGTGCCTCTTCAAGGTCGCCAGCTTCAAGTATGCCCTGCTGCTTGGTGAAATGCCCCCAGATACCGGCGAAGCAATCCGCCTGAAGCTCGACACGCACAGACATCGAATTCGCGTCGGCTTGGCTCATGTTCTGCCGCATCGCGTTGAATTTCGGCAGGACGCCGATGAGGTTCTGTACGTGGTGACCCACTTCGTGCGCTAAGACATAGGCCTGTGCAAAATCCCCGGAAGCGCCGAATTTCTGTTCGAGTTCGTCATAGAAGCTCAGGTCGATATAGAGCTTCTTGTCGCCGGGGCAGTAGAATGGTCCCGACGCAGCGCTTGCAAAGCCACAGGCGGAGCGGACTTGTCCGCTGAACAACACCATGGTCGGCGCCGGATAAGTCTGCCCTTCGGCTTGGAAAATACCGCTCCAGACGTCTTCGGTCTCGGCAAGAACAGTGCGCGCGAACTGCGTCATTTGATCGTCGTTCTTGACCGACGTGCCGCCGCTTGGCGCTTGGCTCTGGCCGGGCACGAGCTGGCCGCCGCCTTCACCAACCAGTATCTGCATCGGATCGATGCTCGTGCAGAATTTCAGGAACAGGAAAATCGCGGCAAGTATGACTATACCGGAAAAGCCTCCCCCGCGCGCTGTGCGAAAGCCGGAACCACCTGGAAGTCGAAAGCCACCGCCACGGCCAATACCGCCGGGAAATCCGCCGCCCTCGCCGCGTTGATCCTCAACATTGTCACTTTGCCTGCGGCCCTGCCAACGCATTTCCTGTCTCCCGGTTCTTGCATCGGCACAGACGTCGATGCGCTGTAGTTCCAACAGTATAGTGCGATATTTGTTTCACGCACGGTGCTATTTTTCAACGTGTAGCTGCAGTCGATAGATAATCAATTTTCGTGACTGATTAATGCACACGATATATCTGGCCGAAAACTGCTGCGAAAAACCGCAAAATCGCGCGTTTTTGGGGTTACACAATGCGCTTCCTTTGCCTATAAGGCAGCCTTAGCCTCGCATTTGGAATTATATGCCTGCCCGTACGGTCAAAACCGTGCGGTTTTTTGTGCAGACCGCTATTGATAGGAACCGAACATGCCAAAACGCACCGACATCAAATCTATTCTGATTATCGGCGCAGGTCCGATCATCATCGGTCAGGCATGCGAATTCGATTATTCCGGCACACAGGCCTGCAAGGCACTAAAGGAAGAGGGTTATCGCGTTATCCTCGTCAATTCCAACCCGGCAACGATCATGACCGATCCGGAGTTGGCCGACGCGACTTATATCGAGCCGATCACCCCGGAAGTTGTTGCCAAAATCATCGCAAAGGAACGCCCCGACGCGCTGCTGCCGACGATGGGCGGACAGACTGCGCTCAACACCGCGCTGTCGCTTCGTCGCATGGGTGTACTTGACCGCTACAATGTCGAGATGATCGGTGCCAACGCCGAGGCTATTGATAAGGCCGAGGACCGCGCGCTTTTTCGCGAGGCGATGGCCAAGATCGGTCTCGAAACGCCTAAATCCATGTTGGCTAATGCCACCGAAGTTAAGGACCACGACCGCAAGTTGCACCAGGAGCAGCGTGAAACCGTAAAAGCCAGATATTCCGGAGCCGAACTCGACGCGGCTTTGGACAAGCTTGAGACCGAGTGGCAGCTTGGCGAAGGCGACCGCAAGCAGCGCTATGTTTCCCATGCGCTGGGCATGGCAGGTGCGGCGCTCGATCACGTTGGGCTTCCCGCCATTATCCGCCCGTCCTTCACCATGGGCGGGACCGGCGGCGGCATCGCCTACAATCGCACCGAGTTCTACGAGATCATTGGCAGCGGTCTCGATGCGTCGCCAACGACCGAAGTGCTGATAGAAGAATCCGTCCTTGGCTGGAAGGAATATGAGATGGAGGTTGTCCGCGACAAGGCGGATAACTGCATCATCATCTGTTCCATCGAAAACATCGATCCGATGGGCGTCCATACCGGCGATTCCATCACCGTCGCCCCTGCCTTGACCTTGACGGACAAGGAATACCAGATCATGCGCAACGCCTCGATCGCTGTGCTACGCGAGATTGGCGTTGAAACCGGCGGCTCGAATGTACAGTTCGCGGTCAATCCGGAAAATGGCCATCTGATCGTCATCGAAATGAACCCGCGCGTGTCGCGTTCGTCCGCCCTGGCGTCGAAGGCAACGGGCTTCCCGATCGCCAAGATTGCGGCGAAACTCGCCGTTGGTTATACGCTGGACGAGCTCGACAACGACATTACTGGTGGAGCCACCCCTGCTTCGTTCGAGCCGTCCATCGACTATGTCGTCACCAAGATCCCGCGCTTCGCCTTCGAAAAGTTCCCCGGCGCCGAACCGACGCTGACGACCGCAATGAAATCAGTCGGCGAAGTCATGGCCATTGGCCGCACCTTCAAGGAATCACTGCAGAAAGCGCTGCGCGGCCTTGAAACCGGGCTTACCGGCCTCGATGAGATCGCAATTCCCGGCCTTGGCGAAGGCAATGACAACAATGCCATCCGTGCCGCTATCGGTGTGCCGACACCTGATCGCCTGCGCATGGTCGGCCAGGCCCTGCGTCTTGGACTCTCTGTCGAGGAAGTTCACGAAGGCTGCAAGATCGATCCATGGTTCCTGGAACAGATGGCGGAGATTGTCGCTACGGAAGAGCGCGTGCGGGAGCACGGCCTGCCGCAGGATGCGCAGAACCTGCGCATGTTGAAAGGCATGGGCTTTTCCGATGCGCGCCTTGCCAGCCTCGCCAGAATCGAACCCAGCGAAGTCACCAAGCTGCGCCACAAGCTCGATGTCCATCCGGTCTTCAAGCGCATCGATACCTGCGCCGCCGAATTTGCTTCGCCGACCGCTTACATGTACTCGACCTATGAAGTGCCATTCGCCGGCGCGCTCTCGTCCGAAGCGCAAGTCTCCGATCGAAAGAAAGTTGTCATCCTTGGCGGCGGTCCGAACCGTATTGGCCAGGGCATTGAGTTCGATTATTGCTGCTGCCATGCCGCCTTTGCCCTGCGTGATGCAGGCTACGAAGCCATCATGATCAACTGCAATCCGGAGACTGTCTCGACGGATTACGATACGTCGGACCGGCTCTATTTCGAACCGCTGACCGCCGAAGATGTGTTGGAGATCCTGCGCGCCGAACAGACGGCCGGAACGCTGCACGGCGTCATCGTCCAGTTTGGCGGTCAGACTCCGCTGAAGCTTGCGGATGCCCTTGAGAAAGCCGGCATCCCGATCCTCGGCACCTCACCCGACGCAATCGACCTCGCTGAAGATCGCGACCGTTTCCAGAAGCTCCTGATCAAACTCGACCTTGCCCAGCCGAAAAACGGCATCGCCTATTCCGTTGAACAGGCCCGCACCATTGCCGGCGAGCTCGGCTTTCCGCTCGTCGTTCGCCCGTCCTATGTTTTGGGCGGCCGCGCCATGCAGATCATCCACGACGAGCGCGGCCTGCAGAGTTACCTGCTGGATACGGTGCCGGAACTCGTGCCCGAGGATATCAAGCAGAAATATCCGAATGACAAGACCGGCCAGATCAACACGCTGCTGGGCAAAAACCCGCTCCTCTTTGACCGCTATCTGAGCGAAGCAATCGAGGTCGACGTGGACTGCCTCTGCGACGGCAAGAACACTTGGATCTCCGGAATCATGGAGCACATCGAAGAGGCCGGTATCCATTCGGGCGACAGTGCCTGTTCGCTTCCGGTGCACTCGCTTTCGGCCGAAACCGTCGCCGAACTCGAAAAGCAAACCGCCGCGCTCGCCAAATCGCTGAATGTCGTCGGCTTGATGAACGTGCAATACGCCATCAAGAACGGCACAATCTATGTGCTTGAAGTCAATCCCCGCGCCTCGCGCACAGTGCCTTTCGTCGCCAAGACCATCGGTACGCCGATTGCCAAGGTTGCGGCGCGTATCATGGCTGGCGAAACGCTGGATGAAGCACTGGCCAACTATGGCGGCAAACCTTCAACGACGGCGCGCAAGCACATCGCGGTAAAAGAAGCCGTGTTTCCCTTCGCACGTTTTCCCGGCGTCGACACATTGCTCGGACCGGAAATGCGCTCGACCGGCGAAGTCATGGGGCTCGACTACGATTATGCCCTGGCCTTCGCCAAGTCACAGCTCGGTGCCGGTGTCGACCTGCCCCGCGATGGAACGCTGTTCGTATCGGTGCGTGACGAGGACAAGCAGCGTATTCTCGCGCCCGTAAAACGTCTGGCCGCGTTGGGGTTCAAGATTCTCGCTACAGGAGGCACCGCGCGCTTCCTCGGCGAAAACGGTGTCGAAGCCCAGAAAATCAACAAGGTGCAGGAAGGTCGCCCTCATGTGGAGGACGCCATCCGGAACCGCCAGGTGCAATTGGTCTTCAACACTACCGACAGTGCCAAGGCGATCTCGGATTCGAAGTCGCTGCGCCGTGCAACATTGATGCAGAAGGTCCCGTACTACACGACTCTCTCTGGTGCCGATGCCGTCGCCGAAGCTATTGCCGCGCTTAAGGCCGGATCGCTGGAAGTGAGGCCGCTGCAGGATTATTTTCTCTGATTTGGTCAGGCCGGAGGATGCTGAGTAAGCTAGCCTCCGTGCTGATTAAACATGAAACGGCCGTGATCAAACGCCTGCGATACCCTCTTCTTCAAGTCCGTGGCCGGAAGGATCGCTGACGAAATGCAGCACCTTGGAGAAGACATGATCGTTTTTGTCCTCGCGCCCGATATGGACGACTGTTGATTTGGCCAGGTCATCGCGCAGCACAGCGGTAACCCGTTCGTAGGCGTCCTTCTCCATACCATCCAGCGCCTCATCAATCACGACCCAGGTCGGTTTGTGCAGTTTGAGCCGCGCAAAAGCCAGGGACTGCTGTTCATCGTCACTCAATTCCCGATCCCAGCGCGCCCTGAAGTCGAGCATCGGTTCGAGCCGGGTCAATCCCAGCTCATGTAGCGCCGAGACAAGTTCCTCATCGGAAAATCCTTCTTTGCCGACAGGATAGGACATCGCCTCACGCAAGGTGCCTGGAGGGAAATAAGGCAGGCGCGGCATGAAAAGAATGTTGGTATTCGCCGGCAGACTGACGGTGCCCGCCCCCCAGGGCCAGAGGCCGGCCATGGCTCGAAAGAGCAAGGTTCTGTCGATCCCGGGTTCACTGGTAATCAACACACGTTCGCCTTCCTTGACGACGGCCTTCTTCTCCTTCAAGCGAACTGTCTCGCGCGGGGCGGTGATCTTCAGTTTGTCGAGGACGATCTGGTTCGACTCCGACTGCGTGAACGTGATCCGTTGTTCGACGCTGTTCTTGATGTCGGTCGCCTGCACCGCCTGCCGGAACGAGGTCACGCGCAAGAGCGTGGCACGCCAGTCGGCGATGGCGCCGAAATTATTGACGAACCATTTCAAGGCATCATGCACCTGGTTGAACGCCCCGATCGCCGCCATCAACCCGCCAAATGACAGATTTCCGGCAAAGTAGACGGGTGCCGCCACGAGAATGGGCGCGACAATGGTGATCCAGCCATAACCGGAAGTGACCCAGGTCAGCTGTGTCAGCGCCGTAACCAGCAAGCGGATTGCAGCGAGGAGGCTGTCGATATCAAAGCCGATCCGGCGATTTTCGTCAGCCTCTCCTCTATAGAGCGAGATTGCATCGATGTGCTCGTTGACTCGCATTAGCGAAAAACGGAGCTCGGACTCTTTCTGGTAGCGGTCCGCATTGTACCGGATCAATTTACGTCCGACGAGCCAGCTGAGCCACGACGCAGATGCGGCATAGAGAATAGCTGCCCAAACCATGTAACCAGGGATGGAAAAGCTATAACCATAGACATTGAACACGAAACCACTGGAAAACGTCCACAGCACACCGATGAAGCTCACGAGCAATATCGTAGCCTGCAACAATCCAAATCCGAGATCGGTCGACATTTCCGAAAGATGCCGCGCATCTTCGTGCAGACGCTGGTCGGGATTGACGCCAATCGGTCCAGAATTCGAGAGCTTGAATGCCCTGCGCGGTTCCAGCCATTCACCGACCAGATCACGCGTCAGTCCCTCGCGCAGCTTCAGCCGCGTCATCTGGTTCAGCCAGGTTTGTGCCACGTTGAAAACGAGAAGAACCGAAGCGATTGCGAAAAACACCATCAACTGGTCGACGAAAGCCGGGAAATCGCGTCGCGACAGTGAATCGTAAAATGGTACATTCCAGCGGTTCAGCAGCACCTGGCCCGCTGACGTGACGATGATGATACTGACAACGCCGAGAATCATCAGAATCAGCCGATTACGGACCGGCGATACCCAGTAGATATCCAATATAACGCGTAACTGAGAAAGAAGTCCTGCTTCCACTTCGCCCGCGACGGAGGTGGCTGTGGATCGGCTTGGTTTCTGCTCCGCCATGAGTCACCCCCCGTGGACGACCGCGATTCGGCCAGTTCACATTAGCATCTACTATGAAAACACGTCGGACAGTGTGCTGAAATTCAACAAGGAATGTAGGGCCAAAATTTGCCTATGCAACCCGCCGCACTTAACCCTGACGATAAACCCATTCCAATATGGCTTGTTTTGGGGCAAATTCTGTCATATGTAATCCGCATCGATTTTATCGGTCGAGTGACTTTGCGACCTGCGTAACCTGTTGCGCTTCCTGATGAACTCCATTGCATAGGTTCGATTCCCTGGGCCGCAAATGTGCTTGCTGCCTGTCTTATATATCTGAAAGGAATTTCCCATGGCTACGGGAACAGTGAAATGGTTCAACGGCACCAAGGGCTACGGTTTCATCCAGCCTGATACTGGCGGTGCAGACGTATTCGTCCATATCTCCGCTGTTGAACGCGCAGGTTTGCGCGGTCTCAATGATGGCCAGAAGGTCAACTACGAGATCGTACAGGACCGTCGTTCGGGCAAGTCGTCCGCTGACAACCTTAGCGTTGCTGGCTAATCCACATACGGGAATCGTCTGATTTCTGAACGCACAAGAGTTTAAAAGGCGGGATTTATCCCGCCTTTTTCGTTTTCAGTCTGGTAGCCATGTGATCGGAACGTGGCCCTCATCGCCCGCAACGCGGCTCAGCCATTTTGCCACGGATGGATAGGCTGAGAGGTCATATCCGCCGCGATTGGCTTCGTGGGTATAGGCATAGAGCGCGATATCGGCGAGGCTGATATTACTGCCTGTGAAATAAGGCGTCTTCTGCAGTTGATTTTCCATCACAAGCAACGCCTTGTTGCCGCCTTCCAGTGTTGCTGCCAGGCGCTCGGGCGTCGCATCCTTTGCTCGCTCCGGATAGACTAGCAGCGCCCGACGAACGGCGATATTCGGCTCATGCGTGTATTGTTCGAAGAACAGCCATTGATACATCAGGGCGCGCTCGTACGAATCCTCGGGAACAAAGCGACTGCCTTCCGCCAAATGAAGCAGAATGGCATTCGATTCTGCAAGAAACCGTCCGTCGTCGAACTCGAGCAACGGCACCTTGCCGTTTGGATTCTTCGCCATGAATTCAGGTTTGCGCGTTGAACCATCGGTTGAAGAAATCGAAATGTGCTCGAAAGGCATCGCCAATTTCGCCATCAAAAGCCGCGGCTTGTAGCAATTTCCTGAATCAGGCTGTGAATAAAGTCTCGGCATGGTAGCGGTCTCCTGAGAGCGTCGGTGCGGGCACACAAATGACGGCTTGGTTGGCGGGCGACTATTCCCACGACGAGCCGATATGTCCAATCATTTTGATTGAAGCATCCTTCAAACATTGCTGATGTATTGGACGTTCGATGCCACACCCTGCACAGAAACTGCATAATGTGAAGTCCCGTAAGTATGCTTTTGCTTGCGATTCGGCCGCCATTGCGACATAGCAGGCCCGCAAACCCGTTTCAGGAGAACGATACCATGGCATTCCTCGCAGACGCCCTTTCCCGTGTGAAGATTTCCGCAACCATTGCGATCACCCAGAAAGCACGCGATCTGAAAGCCGAGGGCCGTGACGTCATCTCGCTGTCCGTTGGCGAGCCGGATTTCGACACGCCTGACAATGTCAAGGAAGCTGCTATCGCTGCCATTCGGCGCGGCGAGACCAAGTACACCCCGGTATCCGGCATTCCGCAACTGCGCGAAGCAATTGCCCGCAAGTTCAAGCGCGAAAACGAGCTCGACTACAAGGCAAGCCAGACGATCGTTTCGACCGGCGGCAAACACGTCATCTACAACGCATTGCTCTCTACGCTAAATCCCGGCGATGAGGTGATCTGCGTCGCGCCGTACTGGGTAAGCTACCCGGAAATGGTTTCGCTATGCGGTGGAACGCCGGTCATCGTCTCGGCCATTCAGGCCAACGAGTTCAAGTTGCAGCCGGAAGATCTGGAGCGTGCCATCACGCCGAAGACCAAGTGGATCATCATGAACTCGCCTTCCAACCCGTCCGGCGCAGCCTATAGCTGGGACGAAATGAAGAAGCTTACCGATGTCCTCGTGCGTCATCCGCATGTATGGGTCTTGACCGACGACATGTATGAACATTTGACCTATGGCGACTTCAAGTTCGTGACGCCGGTACAGGTTGAGCCGAACCTCTATGACCGCACGCTGACAATGAACGGTGTGTCGAAAGCCTATGCCATGACCGGCTGGCGTATCGGCTATGCGGCCGGCCCGATCGAGCTGATCAAGGCCATGGACATGGTGCAGGGCCAGCAGACTTCCGGCACAAGCTCGATCTCGCAATGGGCAGCGGTAGAAGCCCTCGACGGAACACAGGCGCATTTGCCGGTCTTCAAAAAGGCATTCGAAGGCCGTCGCGATCTCATCGTTTCGATGCTCAACCAGACCAACTTCCTCGAATGCCCAAAGCCGGAGGGTGCATTCTACGTCTATCCCTCCTGTGCGGCTGCGATCGGCAAGACGGCGCCATCCGGCAAGGTCATTGAGAACGATGAGGATTTCGTCAGCGAACTGCTTTCAACGGAAGCCGTGGCTGCCGTGCATGGATCGGCATTTGGCCTCGGACCGAACTTCCGCATCTCCTACGCAACCTCTGATGCCAACCTCGAAGAAGCCGGAAAACGGATCCAGCGTTTCTGCGCCAACCTTCGCTAAGAAGATCATCAGATAAAATCGAGGGGCCTAATGGCCCCTTTTTCTTTCGTCGAATGTGGCTCGGAACATCGCCTTGTCCTAAAGCACCCTCTCCCTCCGTCATCCTCGGGCTTGACCCGAGGACCCAAGGCAAAGAAGTACAATCCTTTCCAGCCAACATGATTGAATCCAGTGAGGCGACACGGAAAAGCAGCTCTTCATTCAGAAGGAATCTTGCTGGATCGCATCGTGCCAGGGAGTTCAGCGCTTCTTTGCCTTGGGTCCTCGGGTCAAGCCCGAGGATGACGGAGAGGGAGACGTTTTGCGACGTCTGCTGTCGGCCCAAGCGTTGCCGGCCATATCATCGTCTTCGTTTGAAAACTGAGGCCAGACGAGAACATCGTCCCTTGCTTCCGCTATTCGCTTTGCGTCTTCTGCCCAATCGGCACGAAGCTCACTAGCTATATTATTGCGCATCGGATGTTCCTTCACCCCTGAAAAGAAAAGAGGCCGGACAATTGCCCGGCCTTAAGTTTTGAAGGTGCCGTTTCCGGCTATACCTCCAGAGGGGAACACTTGCGGGCGCGCAATGGGAGGAGGAGACGCACCGGCAAGTGATGTGGATATGAGCCCTTTGACGCCGTGTCGCAACATCCAATTGTGCATCGCACCCATGCGTTTGGTGCATACCGGCGAAATCAAGGGAAATGTTGGAATTGCAGGCGTGGAATGTCGGTGACGCAGGCAAAATCATGCTGCAAAGCAGCACGAGATTGGAAAGAAAAACTTTTCGTAAAATGTCGAAATAGCTTGCCTAGTACGACCACGTACGCGCTTTCGAGAAAAGAAAATCTCGAAACACGTGCAATTTGGCAGCGTTTTTGATTCCCTCGGGATAGCAAAAGAACGTGTCGAACGATGGCAATTCCATCTCCGGCAAGAGCCGGACCAGCGTCGAATCCTTTTCCACCATATAGTCGGGTAGCACGCCGATGCCGACGCCCTTCTGTATGGCGCGCTTGATCGACAGGAGGTTGTTGATCTGCAGGACAGCGGGTCTCAGATTGCCATCTGTCCGGCCGATCACCTCCAGCCAATTGAGATTGGTGAGATAAGATGGCGCGGGCTCGCCGAAACTGACAATGCGATGAGTATCGATTTCCTCGATACTTTCGATCTTGCCATATTTGGCGATATAGGCCGGTGAAGCATAAACGTGCATGTGCACGGTAAAGAGCCGCCGCTGGATCAGGTCCGGCTGCTGCGGCTGACGCAGGCGAATAGCGCAATCCGCGTGACGCATAGTCAGATCAAGCTCTTCGTTGTCAAAAAGCAACTGCAGCTGAACTTCCGGATAGAGCTCGATGAATTCCTGCACGCGCTCGATGAGCCAGCCCGAACCGAGGCCGACTGTTGTCGTCACGCGCAATTTGCCCGACGGCCTGTCCTTGCTCTCTGTCAGGCGAGAGCGGACATTCTCCAGCTTCATCAGGACTTCATGGGCGGTGCGGTAAAGCACTTCGCCCTGCTCGGTCAGGATAAGACCGCGAGCATGGCGGTGGAACAGCGGAACGCCAACATCCTGCTCAAGCGCACTGACTTGACGGGAAATAGCCGATTGCGACAGATGCAGGGTCTCGGCGGCATGGGTAAAGGACCCCGCCTCCGCTGCAGCATGGAATATTCGCAATTTGTCCCAATCAAGCGACATCGCGCAGTCTCTCCCCCGTTCCGGTCACGCACATCGGGACCGGCTCTATATTAACGGCTGCTATTCGGCAGCTTGACGCACTGGTTCCTGCGCAGCCAGCCAACGCTCGGCTTCAAGAGCTGCCATGCAACCCATGCCCGCAGCGGTGACCGCCTGACGATAGATGTCATCCGTAACGTCACCCGCAGCAAAGACGCCCGGCACATCCGTTGCTGTAGAATCGGCTGCGGTCCAGAGATAGCCATTCGGCTTATGTTTGAGTTGCCCCTTGAAAAGCTCAACCGCCGGCGCATGACCAATGGCAACGAAAACGCCATGGGTTGCCAATTCCGTGGTCTCGCCCGTTTTCACATTCTTCAGGCGTATGCCCGACACCGATGCGGGCATCGGCGCCTTGGCTACTGTTCCCGTAATTTCGTCAACGACGTTATCCCAGATGATTTTGACATTTTCTTTGGCGAACAGGCGGTCCTGCAGAATTTTTTCCGCGCGGAAATGATCGCGGCGATGCACGATCGTGACCGATTTGGCAAGGTTTGCGAGATAAAGCGCTTCCTCGACAGCGGTATTGCCACCGCCAACGACCACAACATCCTTGTTGCGGTAGAAGAAGCCATCGCATGTGGCGCAGGCAGAAACGCCAAATCCCATGAAGGTTTGCTCTGTTGGAATGCCCAGCCATTTCGCCTGTGCACCCGTCGCGATGATCAGCGCATCGCACGTGTATTGCGTGCCGCCATCACCGACGAGGCGGAACGGCCGCACAGAAAGGTCAACTTCCGTGATGATGTCGTGGACAATCTCGGTGCCGACATGTTCGGCCTGGATGCGCATCTGCTCCATCATCCACGGGCCTTGCACCGTATCGGCATAGCCCGGATAATTTTCCACGTCGGTCGTGATCATCAACTGGCCACCCTGCTGCAGGCCGGCGACGATGACGGGCTTCAGGTTTGCACGAGCCGCATAGATCGCCGCGGTATAACCCGCGGGACCGGAACCGATGATAAGAACGGGCACATGGCGCTGTGACATGACTAGACCTTGAAGTAATATGTGTTCGACATACAAGAGATGGCACGACCGCCATGCTCTTTCAATGACTATAAAGTAGTGGTTCAGAACCCTTTGTTGCAAGGTCTTCGCTCAACATAGACGGGTTAGCCACAGCTTGTGGCGGAAGAGCGGCGTTTCTAGGAGATTTGTGGAACCTGTTTGCAACCATTGCTGGATGTGATTACACAGCATGGGGAATCGCCTATGGTGACCGCAATTCTCTTGGGACAGGATGGAATATGCCTTTGAAGGCGGATCTCGACGCGATCGACTGGAAAATCCTGAAACAATTGCAGGACAATGGCCGCATCACCAATGTGGAACTGGCGGAGCGTGTCGGCATATCGGCGCCGCCCTGCCTGCGCCGCGTTCGCAAGCTCGAAGAAGCCGGCATTATCCAGGGCTATCGCGCGATCCTGAACGGCGCGATCCTCGGCCAGGATATCGTCGCGTTCTGCATGATCCGCCTGCACCGCCAGTCTGACGCCGATCTGAAGAACTTCGCCGAAAAGACCAAGCATTGGGCACTGGTGCGCCGCGCCTGGATGGTTTCCGGCGAGTCAGACTTCCTGCTGCATTGCGTCGCGAGTGATCTGAGCACGTTCCAGAATTTCGTCATCGAAGAATTAACCTCGACACCCAACGTCGATTCCGTGCGCACATCCCTCACGATCCGTTCGGTCAAGAACGAGCCATTGATGGTACTTTAGCGCCGGAACCGGTTATACAGGTAGAGCGTCACGCGATACCAGGGGCGCAGGATTTCCCGCTTCAGCCTGCCAGCAAAAGTCTTGTTCTTGCCCTGAACGACCGACCCGCCGAGATCGAAATCGATCTCGCGAATGGTGATTGGCCGCGCGGACAATACACGGACGGGATGCAGCCAGCGCATCTGGATCGTCGTATCCACCGGCCGATCAAATCGTTCCGTTGCCGCGAGCAGCGCCATCGCCGCCTCGCGTCCGACGAGTTGCATCTGCATCCCCAACCCCGGCAGTTCCGGTTCAATGACGCTGTTGGCGCCAACGCGCGCAATTTCAATCCCCGACTCACCCCTCGGCCAGCGGGGAAAGCGGATGTAGTCGGCCGGCTGCAACCGGTCGATCGCCAGTTGCAACTGTGCCGCGAAACCAGCATCAACCTCGACATCGTCCTCGATGATGAGGCCTGCATCCAGCTTGCGATCGACAATTGCAGCCCAAGCTTTGCGATGCGACAGAAAACAGGCGACCTCGGATTTCCGCAGCTCGAACGGGTAGTACGGACTGTGCAGCGAGCGGGCATAGACGGCGGCAATATCACCCGCGTCCATCGCGAGCGCGTCCACCGCATCGACGATCTCCGCCTTCACCGGCAAGCGCTCGACCAGTCCGCGGACATGCTCGCCACGCTGTACCGCGCGATCGAGATGGATGATGAAAGCCGTAACAGTCACGGCCGCGATCCGGTGGCGAAAAGCTGCTCGTAAACTTCGCCAATACGGCCGGCTTCCTTCTGCAGTGGGAAGTTCTGGCGGACGTGGGCAAGTGCCAGCTTCCCCGCCTCCACACACATCGCCGGATCGGCGAGGTAAGGCGCAATCGCCTGTTCAAGCGCGAGCCCGTCACCCGCGGCAACCACAGTTCCCGTCTCCGGTTCGATCATCTCGGCATAGGCCCCGGCATCGCTCGCAACCACCGCGGTCTGCGAGGCCATCGCCTCAAGCGGCGTCAGGCCGAAGCCCTCATTGCGAGATGGCGCAACGTAGAGCGACATGCGGCGATACCAGAGGCGTACATCGGGCACCTCCCCCAGGAACAGGATGCGCTCGCCAAGCGCGGCTTTGGCAATCTTGTCGCGGAGGGCCTGTTCAAAGCCCTTATACTCCGCAGTCGTGCGGCCAGTCATGACCGCCGTCCATTGCGGGTGCTGCGGAAGCAAATTGATCATTGCATCGACGAAGAGATCTGTACCCTTCGAAGGCCGGATGCGCCCCGAACAACCGACGAGAAATTGTCCCGGGAGGCCCGAGGCAGCAAACCTGTCCTGATCGTCCTGCGGTGGGTGAAACAGTTCGGTATCGATACCGTGCATGATGACGGTATGGGGCACCTTCAGGAAGCTTCCGGATTTGCCGCTCGTGGCGATCACTGCGTCCATTCTCCGGATCAGCCATTTGGTGAAAGGCTGGTGGTCGCGTTGCGCAGCCGAAGTGAACAGCAGCTTCAATCTCATGCGCAACACATGGCGCATGAGAATACCGGCAATCATTTCATTGTTGCGGCGCGCGTGCCAGATACGAAATGGTCTCGTCTTCGGCTTGAACCAGAGGCCGGGGAGCGATGTCCAGCCAATACTCGGCAGTTCCGCGGGCAATCCGGGGCCCATGGTGACAATATTGAGGCCATTGGCCCGCTGTAGCGGGATGAGCTGAATGATCGTCGAAGTGACTCCGGAAAGCTTTCGCTTGAAATTCGGAGCGATCACTTCGACGCTGCTTAGGGGCTCCTGCACGAAGTCTAGAGGAACCTGAAGCCGATGATTTCGTAAGACCGGGCACCACCGGGTGCATTGACTTCGATCGTTTCGCCTTCGCTCTTGCCGATCAGCGCACGTGCGATGGGCGAGGAAATGGAGATGCGGCCGGCCTTGGGATCAGCTTCCTGATCGCCGACGATCTGATACACCTTTTTCTCTTCGGTATCCTCATCGATCAGCTGGATCGTGGCGCCAAATTTGATCTTGTCGCCTGACAGCTTGGAAATATCGATGATTTCGGCGCGTGCCGTATAATCCTCCAGCTCGCCGACCCGGCCTTCATTGTGGCTCTGGGCTTCCTTGGCGGCGTGATATTCGGCGTTTTCCGAAAGGTCGCCATGGGCGCGCGCTTCCGAGATGGCCGCAATAATACGTGGACGTTCTTCCTGCTGGCGCCAGCGCAGCTCCTCCTTGAGCTTGTCGAATCCAGCCTGAGTCATCGGGACCTTTTCCATGCCCTCTCCTTTCGTAGTCAATGTCGAACGGCATCGATCGATGCCGTTCGACACAAAAAGAAAACGGTCGCCGAAGCTCAAGACTTCGGAACCGTTCAGTCATTCGTCCCTTAATATAGCACCGATTCCGGCGAATTCACGTAGAAAGTGGAAAATGTCGCACGTCGGGAATTTGCGCAGGCAAATCAATCTCGGAGACGCAACAATTCACATCACTGTGAGACGACCGGATTGGCGAATTATGCACAAAATGCGTTCATCTATCGAACGACGAAGAGGATCGCCGTCAATGAAACAAGGACCAAGGGTTGCTGCTGCGGGCCTGTTTGCGGTCTTGATATCGATGCCCCTGACCGCTCTCGCCAAGGATTTCAAGACAGAAACGGTGACGCTCTCTGCCGAGACGATTGCTGATGGCCTTGATCATCCATGGGGCCTCGCCTTCCTGCCCGATGGCGCGCTCCTCGTGACGGAACGCGGTGGTACGATGCGCATCGTCAAGGACGGTAAAGTGTCGAAGCCCGTTGCCAACGTTCCCAAGGTCGTCGTCAAGGGTGAAGGTGGCCTGCTCGATGTCGCGCTTTCGGCGGACTTTGCCAAGAGTGGAAACATCTATTTCAGCTACACCGAACCACGCCAGAATGGTACCGGCACAGTCATGGCTCGCGCGCGTCTCGTTCGCAATGGCGACGGAGCCGAACTCGAAAATGTCTCGGTTCTGCTATCGGTAAAGCAAAGCACCAGGGGATCGGCGCATTTCGGCTCGCGTATTCTTGTTGCACCCGATGGCAAGCTTTTCGTTACGATCGGCGATCAAGGCACAATGAAGCGCTCGCAAGATTTCAGGGATGAGGCGGGCTCCATACTCCGCATCAATGCGGACGGCACCATTCCGGCGGATAATCCATTCGCCGACGGCAAAAAAGGCCTGCCGCAAATCTGGTCCAAGGGCCACCGTAATCCGCAAGGGGCTGTCTGGGATCCCGTTACGGATTCATTGATCACTGTGGAGCATGGCGCCAGGGGCGGCGATGAAGTCAATCAGCCTCAGGCGGGCAAGAATTACGGTTGGCCGGTCATAACTTACGGCAAGGATTACTCCGGCGCGAAAATCGGCGTCGGAACCCGTGCGAAGGGTTATGAGCAGCCGCTATACTATTGGGACCCTTCGATCGCCCCCTCCGGGCTCGCGGTATATGAAGGATCGATGTTCCCCGAATGGAAGGGAGACCTTCTGGCAGGTGCCCTCAAGTTCGAGATGCTCGTGCGTCTGGACCGCGACGAGAAAGGCGCTATCAAGAGTGAGGAACGGATGCTGAAGGGCGAGTTTGGCCGCATCCGCGATGTGCGGGTTGCGTCCGATGGGTCGATCTACCTTCTCACCGATGAAGGCGATGGGAAAATCATACGGCTGACACGCGCATAACGTTTGTAGCACCCTTGCCGCCATGAATTGCAATCGCTAGACAGCGATCGATGCGGACCTTTGATGACCGCTCCATTTCGCAGGATTCTCATGACGCATGGACGCGCCAACACTTTGCTGCTTCTCGCCGGAGCGATCTGGGGTTTTGGCTTCGTCGCCCAGTCGAGCGCAATGGGCAGCGTCGGGCCGTTCATGTTTGTCACCCTGCGTTTTTTCCTCGCCGCCCTGACCATCATGCCGCTGGCCGTTCGCGAGGCGAAGGCTGCGCCGGTGAAATTGACGCGCGCCGATTATTACGGCTTCTTTTTCATCGGTGTTCTGCTCTTTTCCGGGGCCGCGCTGCAGCAGGTCGGCATGCAGACGACGTCCGTCACCAATGCCGGCTTTCTGACCGGCCTATATGTAGTCATGGTGCCATTCCTTGGCGTCATTCTGTTTTGGCAGTGGCCCCATCCGGTTGTCTGGCCCTGCGCCTTGACGGCGCTTGCCGGCATTTATCTGTTGTCCGGAGGACATCTCGAAGGGCTGACGGCCGGTGATTTGCTCATCGTAGCCTGCGCCATATTCTGGGCGTTGCAGATTATCTTTATCAATCGCATCGGCATGAAAAGCGGCAGACCCATCATGTTGTCGCTGGTTCAGTTCATGGTCTGTGGCTTGCTTGGCCTCGTGGCGACATTATCCACCGAGCGCACCGAACTCTTCTCGATCCTGACGGCCGCGCCGGAAATCCTCTTTGCGGGGGTGATCTCGTCCGGCATCGGCTTCACGCTTCAGGTGGTTGGACAGCGTTTCACCACGGCTCCACAGGCAGCAATCATGCTGTCTTCCGAAGCGCTTTTTGCGGCGCTTTTCGGCGCCATATTGTTGGGTGAGCGCATGTCGCTTCAGGGTGTAGCGGGTTGCGCCCTCATCTTCTTCGCAATGATCGCCGTCGAATTGATACCTGCTTTGCGGAGCCGGACCAGGGTCAGGCCTTAAAGATCAGGGTTGCGCCGCCGGCTATCAACACAAAACCGGCTACGTGCTGCCAGGTGAAGGATTCCTTCAGGTAAAATACTGAAAACAGGCTGAACACGACCAGCGTGATGACTTCCTGCATCGTTTTCAGCTCGGCTGTCGTATAGACGGTGTGGCCGATGCGGTTGGCGGGAATGGCCAGCCAATATTCCATAAGCGCAATACCCCAGCTGATGAAGACCACCAGCGTGAGCGGCGCCATCGGATATTTCAAATGGCCGTACCAGGCAAAAGTCATGAATACATTCGACGCCGCAAGCAGCAAAATCGGCATGACGTAGGGTGAGAACAGAGATGTCATTGATGGTTTCCGGGAGGAAGGAGAAGGAAAAACAGTTGCCGCGGTGATTGCAGCAAAATCAAGCCGGGATCAACCGGGGCCCGGTCACATTTTCGACGCAGGCCTTAAGAGCGACGCTGACCTTTCCTTTACAATTTACCTCTATTTTTAGCCGCATCCGCCTGCGTAACGGGGCAAAGGGGATGTGGTGACATGAGTATTGCGTTGTCGTCCGCCGTGCGTTTTAGGCACCTTTCGATCATGCTTGTCCTTTTCACGGCGACAGCGCTGAGCAGTTGCGGCATGGGCGATGTGCGGCGACCCATGGCGGATGTTGGCAGCGAGGACACGTCAGTTGCCGGCCAATCGCTTGCAAGCGAAGAAAGCACGCAGGTCACCGCCGAGGAACCCCAGCAGCAATCCACCCCGCAGACGGGCGAATTCGCCACACAGCAGCCCGAAGTCCTTTCCGTACCGGACGCCGAACCGCAGCCGGACACGATTGTCGTACCCGAGGCCCCGCAAGTCGCAGAGCCTAAACCCTACTCATTGCCAGAATCCGAACCGGCCTCCGACGACGCCGAAAGCTACGGCTATGCGGGCGGGATCAGGGACCCTATTGCCCGCGGCGAAAGTGCGTTTGCCATGTCGGGTAGTGACATTGCCTGTCGTACCCAGCTTAAACAGCTTGGCGTCGTGTTTCAGGAGCGGGAACCCATCAATGACGGAGGCGTCTGCAAGATCGACCACCCGCTGACCGTCAGTGGATTTGCCAGTGGACGCATCAGGCTCAAGCCGAGTGCCACGCTGAATTGCCAGATGACACTTGCTTTCGCACGCTGGGTCAAAGGCGATCTCGCACCCTCAACGCGCCTGCGTTATCTTTCCGGTATCAACACGATTCATCAGGCATCGAGCTATTCCTGCCGCACGATGAGCAACCAGCGCGGGAGAAGCATGTCGGAACATTCCAAGGGTAACGCGCTCGACATTTCGAAGATCACACTCAACAATGGCAAGGATATCCAGGTGCAAAAGCCCGGCTGGTTCTCATTCCGCCAGCGCGGACTGCTGAACACCGTACGCTCGGATGCCTGCGATTACTTCTCGACGGTTCTTGGTCCCGGCTATGACAGGTTTCATCGCACGCATTTCCATTTCGATCTGATGCAACGCCGAAGCGGACATCGCGCCTGCCGCTGACGCCGCCCTTACCCTCCCCCTTGTGGGGAGGGAGGCTGCGCAGCAGCTGGGAGGGGCTCTTCTTCCGTTTAAGTCAAGAAACCCCTCCCCGTCGCTTCGCTCCGTCCCTCCCCACAAGGGGGAGGGTGCGAAGCGGGACCTTCGGCCCTTGCTAAATCCAACCTTTATGGCGCTCTAGTGTTTAACAGGGCTGTCGGCCTTCACCTGGCCAAAATACTCCCAGATCGTGACGATGATCAGAATGCCGGTGGTGAGGGAGCCGAGCACCAATGGCGACAGTCCGCCAGCAAAGAACGCAAGCATCGCGCACAGTCCCAGACCGATCATATGAGACAGTGGCGGTCTTCCCGCGATATAGAACTTGAACAGCAGATTCCCGACCAGATAAAGCGCCGTACCACCAATTGACGTCCAGATCGTCGCGGCGTCCGAATGACCCGTCGGATGCGCAAGGATAAGCTCATCCGATACAGCAACGACGATGATACCGGCCACAAGCAGAACGTGAACATAGGTGTAGGCCACGCGAGCGATCCTGCCGGGATCATCGGTCGCCGCAATCTTGTGATGGCCGGCCGATTGCCCGACATTGAAATAGACCAGCCACATGGCAACAGAAGCAAGGAAGGTCGTCAGAAATGCCGAAAAGGAGATGAAATTCCATTCCTGATCGGCGAAAGTCGCGCCGGAAACGAGGATGGACTCTCCAAGTGCGATAATGACAAACAGCGCGGCCCGCTCCGCCATGTACTCACCATCGACATCCCACTCTCCTGTCGAAGAGGCCCCGAGGCGGAATGTCCAGAAACCAAGGGCTGGTCCCACCACTTCTATTCCCAGAGCTATTGCCCAAAAGACAAGCCGATATTCCGGTTCGGCGAAACCACCGGCAATCCAGAATGAGCCCGACACGGCGAGCCAGATCGTGATCCGCAGGTAATTGCGGTAATTGGCCCGATTGTGGTGTCGGAGCACCCAAACCATGAAAACCGACCGGCCGAACTGCATGAAGACGAAAGCGCTGGCGAACACCAATCCGCGGGCCTCGAAGGCAGTGGGGATCGACGTCGAAAGCACAAGCCCGGCCAGCATCAGCACGAACAACATTGTGCGCACCGGCGGTGTCGCCGGATCGAGCCAATTGGTGCACCACATCGTATAGACCCAGACCCACCAGACTGCCAAAAGGAGCAGCGCGCTTTCGACGAGCCCCTTGAGGCTGAGATCATGCAGCAGTAGGTGCGATATCTGTGTGATGGCGAAGACGAATACGAGATCGAAAAAGAGTTCGACGAAGTCAACTTTCGCGCTGTTCGCATCGCCGCGCTTGCGGGAGTAGTCTTGAATTGCTCCGAAAAAAGCCACGTTTTTGCCCCAATTTTTCATACGCTTTTTGCTCAAAATGGAATGCTTTTTACCAAAAATGGAATGCTTTTTTCCCGAAGCGGCGCAGGAATTTGATCGCCACTTAATCGCATCAGAATGAATCTGTCATCCGGTAATCGATGGGAACAGCGCGTGAATAAGTTCTCATCTGAGAACTTATTCCTATTCTCTCTCCTGACAAAAGGGCCTTGCCAATATCTTTTGTGTCCCTGTTTAATGCGGTGACTCACAAAATTACAGGATGAAGAAAATGGCTTTCATGGACCGCTATCCAATTATTGTCACGCCACGAAAGGAAGCCTGCCGCGATTTCTGGATCCGGCACCTCGGCTTCATCAGTGGTTTCGATAGCACCTGGTTTTGCTTGCTTTTGGCGGAAGACCAGTCCGCTTCCATCGCCTTCATGACCCCCGATCATCCCTCCGCACCGCCCGGTTCCGAGAGCTTCAGCGGTACGGGCATGTGCTTTGAATTGCAGGTAGAGGATGCCAGAGCAACGTTTGAAAAAATGAACGCTACCGGTCTGAAAATCGAATATCCGTTGACGGACGAGCCTTTCGGGCAACGCCGTTTTGGGTTTCATGATCCCTCCGGCCTGTGGATCGACGTGGTCGAACAGATCGAATCAGAAGCCGGTTTCTGGGACAAATATATGATCGGCGGCTAGCGTTCGCCCGGCACTGGCGTCGGGTTGCCCTCCTTGTCGAGGGCAACCATCACGAAATCGGCATGCGTAACGCGTTCCATCAAATCCGAGAGGTAGCGTTGCGCCCAAGCCTCGACCTTCAACGTAATCGAAGTGCGTCCGACGCGGTCTATATGTGTATAGACGCACAATGTGTCGCCGATCTTTACCGGTTTTGCGAAGGCCATTTCTTTGACCGCGGCGGTCACCACCCTGCCCCTTGCTCGTTCAGCAGCCCTGATACCGCAGGACAAATCCATCTGTGCCATGACCCAGCCGCCGAAAATGTCCCCCGCTGCGTTCGCATCGGCCGGCATCGCCAGTGTACGCAGCGTCAATTCGCCGATAGGTTTGGTTTGTTCGCTCAACTGCTGTCTCCATCGATCAATGCGGATTTGCAGCATGATGCTTTGCAGCGGCAGATTTGGAAAGGGCCCGATACAAGAACTGTCGGAAACCCGACAGTGCGGGTCGCTGCGTGGTTTCGGTATGACGCGGAGTGTGGCCTAGTCTGATCGATAGTGAGCGTCCGGAGGGATCATGAAAATCACAGATGTCAAAACCTTCGTGGTTGGCAATCCGCCGCCTTCTTTCGGTGGGACATGGTTTCTCTTCGTCAAACTCACCACCGATTCAGGTGTAGTGGGCTATGGCGAGGCTTACAATTCAACCATCAGCCCGCAAGTCATGCGAAAGGTCGTCGAAGACGTAGCCGAGCGCTGGCTCGTCGGCGAGGACCCTCACCATATCGAACGGTTCTTTCGCCGCGCCTATTCCAGCGGCTTTACCCAGCGCCCCGATGTGACGATCATGGGCGCGGTGTCGGCGCTTGAAATGGCCTGCTGGGATATCATCGGCAAGGAAGCCAACAAGCCGGTGTACGAACTACTCGGTGGCAAGGTGCATGAACGGCTGCGCAGCTACACCTACATCTATCCCAAGCCGGAACTGGGGGAGACGTCGGCCATCTACTGGGATGCCGAAGCCTCTGCCGAGCGGGCGGCAGAGTACGTAGCGCAAGGCTATACGGCAGTGAAGTTCGATCCTGTCGCCCCTTATACATCGTTCGATCCACGTCAGCTGTCGCTCGAACAGCTTGATCTCGGCGAGAAATTCGCCCGGCTGGTTCGTGAAGCCGTCGGTTCCAAGGCTGATCTTTTGTTTGGAACTCATGGTCAGATGACCCCAACCAGCGCTGTCCGTCTGGCAAAACGTCTGGAACCGTATGATCCCCTATGGCTGGAAGAGCCAGTACCGCCTGATATGCCGGAGAATATGGGCTATGTGCAACAGCATACGTCGATTCCGATTGCTTCGGGTGAGCGCCTGACGACGAAGTATGAGTTTCAGCGCTTGCTGGTAAACCAGGCCGCAAACATCCTGCAGATGAATCTTGGCCGCGTCGGTGGCATATTGGAAGCAAAGAAAATTGCCGGGATGGCAGAAACCTTCCACGCCCAGATTGCCCCGCACCTCTATTGCGGCCCGATCGTCGGTGCCGCCAACATTCAGATATCAACCTGCAGCCCGAACTTTCTTATTCTCGAATGTATCCAGGCTTTCGGCGGCTTCCACGCCGATATTCTGAAGAAACCGATTCAATGGGAAGACGGATATATCGTTCCGTCGTCAGAACCGGGCCTCGGCGTGGAGCTGGATGAGACGGTGGCGGCAGCCCATGCCTATGATGGCCACGAACTGCATCTCAACATGGGGCGTGATCCATTGATTGTATAATCGGGACTGCGGCACGAATATTTATGTGAAGCGATCGCGTCGGAACATGATTCCGCTATATTTCTCAAGCGAATATCGCCAATTGTAATCTAGATCCATTCCTCTGAAAGTTTTACCCGTGCCAATCTACATCGAGCTTGTTGGTAGCCTCGCTGCCGCGATCACAACACTGTGCTGGATCCCCCAGATCATCAAGATTGTCCGGCACCGCCAGACGGACAGCATTTCTCTCGTCACCAACGTTTCTCTCGCCCTCGGCGTTCTGCTGTGGCTGTTTTACGGAATGATGATCAGTTCATGGCCGGTCATGGCAGCAAATGGGATAACCCTCCTGCTTATTCTCACAATCCTTGGCCTTAAGCTCCGTTACGGCTGAGAGGTTGCCATTTCAGATTGAGCAAGACGCCCGAAAATACAATTTCGGATGCGTTTCGCTTAACGCACGATATCGCCATGTTGAACAAACCACAGTTTCAACAGGCAAATCCCGGCTAAATGCACGCAATATTTCAAATCAAGCTGACAGATGAGGAAGCTGCCCCCGGAGGCCACGACAGGCGCTACCGTTTCCGCGACAAGTATCTCAACATTGTCCGCGATACGCTGGACGACTGGATCATATACTACCAACCCGCACCTCGCGCAGGTACGCGTGTCATAGGGTCGACGGGATATTTCGCGACCGCGCGCGTCACTTCCATATATCCGTTGGCGGGTCGCCCGGGATATTCCGAAGCATCGCTTGAACAATATCTGGAACTTGAAGAGACGGTGCCATTCAGCGTTCCTGATTTTCAGCTCAACAAGAAATTCTATTTCGAAAAGAGCATGGTGCAGTCGGATGGCAGGATGAATTCGCATACGATCCAGCAGCAGGTTCGCGCCCTCTCCGACGAAGAGTATAGAAGAATTGAGAGAGCCGGCTTCAGAAAGAACTGGGACGAATACGAGGAGCGGTTAGTGGTGACGCCTCTTTACGGTTTTGCAGAAGACCCACCAGAATCTGTCGAACGTGACCGCATCCTGACATCCCGCACCTTCCGTGACCGCGTATTTCGGCAGCTTGTTGGCAAAGCCTACAATATGAGGTGCGCAATGACGGGCATATTGATGCAGGCACCTGACGGTAGTTGTGAAATCGAATGCGCTCACATCCGGCCGGTAAAACATTCCGGTCCAGACTCCATCAACAACGGCATCGCGCTTCTCCAGTCGATTCACTGGATGTTCGATAACGGCCTGATCTCCATCGGCCCGGACTACCAGATCCTGAAATCGTCTCGCTATCACGAACCCAAGATTGATGGTCTTCTCAACGAATCAGGAAAGATCACCCTTCCAAAAAATAGCAACCATTTCCCTCATCCGGAATTTCTGCGCTACCATCGCGAGCATATATTCCTCCCATAAATCTGCGTCGCTCATGACAGCCTGCTGTCAGGAGAAATCTGGAAAATCCAGTTTTCATCACTCGGGTCTTTCCATTTTGCCGGACTCCCACCATATTCAACCTATGGTTAAATCTCCTGACAGATATAACGCCGACGGTTTCGGCGAAGCGCCCCAACCTGAGCTGGAAGGCACTCCGCTTTCCGGTTCCGTCAGTGATTGGGCAAAGCAGATCACCGATGAGACCGAGAAAGCTCCACCGAAGGTAGTCAAGGCAAAGAAGCCGGCGAGCAAAGAGTCCAGCGCGTCCCGTACGTCTCGTGGCACGTCGATTGGTGGATCGACCGACCCCAAGATACGTGCCGCTGCGGGCCTTAATCCCGTGGCCGGACTGGATATCAATCTGGAAGACGCAGGCAGCATCATGCCTGGAGGCGCAACGGCTACCGTCGCTGCTCTATCCGCCCTGATTGAAAGCGGCAATCCGCTTTTCAAAAATGGCACCGCGTGGCAACCGCACCGCCCGGCCCGCCCGGGCAAATCCGAAGGCGGCATCGCCATTCAGATGGAAACAGAATTCAAGCCGTCTGGAGATCAGCCGACGGCTATCAAGGATCTGGTTTCCGGCATCGGGGACCATGATCAGACTCAGGTCTTGCTCGGTGTCACTGGCTCCGGCAAGACCTTCACCATGGCGAAAGTCATCGAGGAAACACAACGTCCTGCTTTGATCCTGGCTCCTAACAAGACGTTGGCGGCTCAGCTTTACGGTGAGTTCAAATCGTTCTTCCCGAACAACGCGGTCGAGTATTTCGTTTCCTATTACGACTATTACCAGCCGGAAGCCTATGTGCCGCGCTCCGACACCTATATCGAGAAGGAATCCTCGATCAACGAACAGATCGACCGGATGCGCCACTCCGCTACCCGCTCGCTACTTGAACGCGACGATGTGATCATCGTCGCCTCGGTGTCGTGCATCTACGGTATCGGCTCGGTCGAAACCTATACGGCGATGACCTTCGAGATGAAGATCGGCGACCGTCTGGACCAACGAGCGCTGCTCGCAGATCTCGTTGCGCAGCAGTATAAACGGCGCGACATGGATTTTACTCGAGGCTCATTCCGTGTGCGTGGCGATACGATCGAACTTTTTCCTGCCCACTTGGAGGATCGCGCCTGGCGCATTTCCATGTTCGGCGATGAGATCGAGGCAATTACCGAGTTCGACCCGCTTACCGGTCAAAAGACCGGCGACCTGCGTTCGGTCAAGATTTACGCAAACTCGCACTATGTGACGCCACGCCCGACGCTCAATCAGGCGATAAAATCCATCAAGGAAGAACTCAAGCACCGTCTTGTGGAGTTGAATGCCGCTGGCCGATTGCTCGAAGCGCAACGGCTTGAGCAACGTTGTACTTTTGACGTGGAAATGTTGGAGGCAACCGGCTCTTGCGCCGGTATTGAAAACTATTCGCGCTACCTGACCGGTCGCAAGCCTGGGGAGCCGCCGCCCACGCTGTTCGAGTATATTCCTGACAATGCCTTGGTTTTCATCGATGAGAGCCATGTAACGGTTCCGCAGATTGGCGCGATGTATAAGGGCGATTTTCGCCGCAAGGCAACGCTGGCCGAGTACGGCTTCCGCCTGCCCTCGTGCATGGACAATCGCCCGTTGCGGTTTGAGGAATGGGACGCCATGCGTCCACAGACCGTTGCGGTTTCGGCGACGCCCAGCAAATGGGAAATGGAAGAATCCGGCGGCGTCTTCGCCGAGCAGGTCATTCGCCCAACCGGCCTTATAGATCCCCCAGTCGAGGTCCGTCCGGCCAAATCCCAGGTTGACGATGTTCTTGGAGAAATTCGTGAAACGTCGGCGAAGGGCTACCGCACGCTTGTAACGGTTCTCACCAAGCGTATGGCCGAAGATCTGACAGAATATCTGCACGAACAGGGCATTCGCGTCCGCTATATGCACTCCGACATCGACACCCTGGAGCGTATCGAGATTTTGCGCGACTTGCGCCTTGGGGCATTTGACGTGCTCGTGGGCATCAACCTTTTGCGTGAAGGTCTCGATATCCCAGAATGCGGCTTTGTCGCCATTCTCGATGCGGACAAGGAAGGCTTTTTGCGCTCAGAAACCTCGCTGATCCAGACGATAGGGCGTGCAGCGCGTAATATCGACGGCAAGGTCATTCTCTATGCCGATCAGGTCACCGGTTCGATGGAACGCGCGATGGCGGAAACAAATCGCCGCCGCGAGAAGCAGGAAGCCTATAATACCGAGCACGGCATTACGCCTGCCAGCATCAAGAAAAATATCGGCGACATCCTCAACAGTGTCTACGAGCGCGACCACGTTCGGGCCGATATTTCCGACTTCACCGATTCCGGCGCGATGATGGGGAATAACCTGAAGGCTCATCTCGAACATCTGATGAAGCAGATGCGCGATGCCGCCGACGACCTCGATTTCGAAGTCGCTGCTCGCCTGCGTGACGAGATCAAGCGTCTGCGCGAGATGGAGTTGGCAATTTCGGACGACCCAATGGCACGGGAGGTCGAGATGGAAAGTCCGGTCACTGGCCGCACCAAGGGCAGGCACAATGCCGGGCGCGCGATGCACCGTGTGGTTACCGACGAGGGCGACAAGAATTCGGCACTGTTCGGCAAACCGAACCTCGACGAAATGGGCGGAGACACGACGCGCCCTCTCGGACCCGGCGTCTTCCGCAAGAATTCGCTGGATGAGATGACCGTTGGGCGTACAGAGAAGCCGGTTATCGGCCATGTTCCTGAAAAGCCTGCCTTTACCGGTACGAACCGCAATGACCAGAATATCATTCGCCGCGAGCGAGCAGGTGCTGGTTCATATGAGGACGCTAACGATCGTAAAAAACGACGTCCGGGCAAGACAGGACGTCCGGGGCGTTAACTCAGATTTCGTCTGCAGGTTTGCCAGAGCCAAAGAAAGCCTGGCCCGCGTCGAGAATCTCGTCGGCAAATTCCGGGTCATCCACCGCCCGCGACAAGACAACCGCACCAATGAGACCGGCCATCGTGGCCAGGGCTTTCTGGCGTTTTTTTGCTTTGGATCGGCTAGGAACCAAATCCGACAATATTTCAAGCAGCCTTTTGGTGCCCTCGGTAAATCGGGTCTGGACTGCTCCTCCTTGCCGGGCAATATCCGGCGCAAGCAACGCCATAGTACAGCTGTTTGCCAAGTCACCCTTGTGATTCTTGGCAAGATAGGACGACGTGATCGCGGCAAGCGCAACATCAGGTCCCTCTTGTGCAATTGCAGACCATTTTTCCGCCGACCGCTTCATTGCCGCATCGCAGGATTGAGCAATAAGATCATCTTTCGATGCAAAATGGCCATAGAAGCCGCCATGGGTTAGGCCGGCATTCTTCATCACATCGGCAACCCCAATCCCGTCAAAACCTTTCTGACGAAATTGTTGACTGGCAACTTCAATGATGCGGGCGCGGTTTTCCGCTGCCTGATCTCTGCTGACACGCATGTGCAGTATCCCCGAAAAAGACTATTGACAATTTATATGATTGTCATCATCAATAGTCAACAATGATGATGATCATCATCTAACTCGCGTGGATTCCCACTTCTCGAAAGACAGCCCATGATCTCCTCCTCGCTCGCCGCTTCGCTTGCCCGCCGCAATATCCATTATAGCTGGGTCGTCATAGCGGTCACGTTTCTTACGATGCTGGTCACCGCCGCGGCCGTTGGTGCACCCGGGGTGCTGATTGTTCCGCTGGAAAAAGAGTTCGGTTGGGAGACCGAGCAAATAGCGACGGCGTTTTCGATCCGGCTCTTGCTGTTCGGCTTCATGGGTCCGTTTGCAGCGGCCTTCATGAACTATTTTGGTGTCAGGAAAGTAGTTTGCGTCGCACTGGTGCTAATCACAGCTGGCCTGTTTGCCTCCTTGGCGATGAAGGAAATCTGGCAGCTAATTCTACTCTGGGGCGTCGTCGTCGGCTTCGGTACCGGACTGACCGCCATGGTTCTGGGCGCCACCGTCGCCGCCCGCTGGTTTACCGAGCGCCGCGGCTTGGCTTTGGGGATGCTGACAGCAAGCTCGGCTACGGGGCAGTTGGCGTTCATGCCGCTTATGGCTTCTCTCAGTGAAAACTACGGTTGGCGCACAGCAATCATGCTGATTTGCGCTCTATTGCTCATCGCTGTCACGGCAGTCTTTTTCCTCATGCGCGACCGGCCAGCCGATATCGGCCTGCCCGCCTATGGAGACAAGGAGATCGCACCCGTTCCGCCAATCACAGGCGGGCTAATATCCCTCATCACTATGCCACTGCTCGCTTTGAAGGAAGCGTCGCGCTCGAGCACGTTCTGGGTGCTTTTCGCCACTTTTTTCGTTTGCGGTGCGAGTACCAACGGCCTTGTAGGCACCCATTTCGTGGCTATGTGCGGAGACTTCGGCATGGTCCCCGTAGCGGCCGCCAGCGTCTTGGCCATGATGGGATTCTTTGATTTCTTCGGCACTATTGGTTCAGGCTGGCTCTCGGACCGTGTAGACAACCGTTGGCTGCTTTTTTGGTATTATGGATTGCGCGGCCTCTCGCTGCTGTACTTGCCCTACTCCAATTTTTCTTTTTACGGCCTGTCGCTGTTTGCCATGTTCTATGGTCTCGACTGGATTGCCACGGTACCGCCAACTGTCAAATTGGCAACCGATCGTTTCGGACGTGAAAAGGCTGGATTGATATTTGGCTGGGTTTTTGCCGGACACCAGTTGGGTGCAGCCTCGGCAGCCTATGGTGGCGGCTTTGCCCGTACCGAATACCAAACTTATATGCCTGCATTTTTCGTGGCGGGAATTCTCTGCCTGATTGCGGCGCTGCTGGTGCTGACGCTAAGTAAGCACGGCAAGGCAAACATGCTGCCGGAGCCGGTGCCAGCCGAATAGCCGATCAATTCACCTGTGAGTTTTCCAACGACGGAGCGCATATCCTCCACGCAGCATGGCAAAGAATGCTAAGTGATTTTGCGCATTATATCGCGCGCAGAATCACTTGAACGCTGGAGAGATGATGAAGGTCGATATCGACATGGGAGCGGCGTCAGCCGGCGCAAAAGCCATGCTCGATCTGGAAGAGCTGCTGGCAACTCGCCTGCTCGTCCAGGGCAATTCGGGTTCAGGCAAATCGCATTTGCTGCGCCGCCTGCTCGAACAAAGCGCGCAGTGGGTACAGCAATGCGTCGTCGATCCGGAGGGCGACTTCGTTACGCTGGCCGATAAATACGGCCACGTGGTTGTCGATGGTGCACGGACCGAAAGTGAACTCACGCGCATCGCGGCACGAATTCGCCAGCACCGCGTTTCCGTCGTGCTTGATCTGGAAGGACTGGATGTCGAACAGCAAATGCGCTGTGCCGCAGCCTTTCTCGGTGGCCTATTCGACGCAGAACGTGACTATTGGTACCCGATGCTCGTCGTTGTCGACGAAGCGCAGCTTTTTGCACCGGCGGTTGCCGGCGAGGTTTCAGACGAGGCCCGCAAACTATCGCTCGGCGCCATGACCAACTTGATGTGCCGTGGCCGCAAACGTGGTCTTGCCGGTGTCATCGCCACACAGCGTCTCGCCAAACTCGCCAAGAATGTTGCGGCTGAAGCATCGAATTTCCTCATGGGCCGAACTTTCCTCGATATCGACATGGCCCGTGCCGCGGATCTTCTTGGCATGGAACGGCGGCAGGCCGAACAGTTCCGTGATCTCGCACGGGGCCATTTCGTTGCGCTTGGCCCGGCCTTGTCGCGTCGTCCATTGGCTGTGACCATTGGACCAGTAGAGACATCTGCTCGTTCGGCGAGCCCGAAGCTCACTCCGCTGCCGCAGCCGGGCGAAGATGCGCGCGACTTGATTTTTACACCATCGCCCGAAGAGCGCCGGGTGGTTGTTCGGCGCGCAGTAGCGCCGCCCGCCTCCACACCGACAGCCGATATTTTGAGCCAGCTCACCCAGACCAAATTTGTGGCTGCGGCGGAAACGCCAGCACCGACACTGTTTCCCGAGATTGACGAAGCCGAGCGCAATGGCCTGATCAACGCGATTATGCATGAAATGCTCAACGACCCCGATGCATCTTTTCGCACGGATGCCGTCCTCTATCAGGATTTTCTCGTTCGTTGCCGCATTCGCCGTGTCCCGGGCGATCCCCTTTCTCTGCCGGCATTTCGCCGCAATCTTGCGGTCGCACGTGCTGGCATTGACGGAGAGACCGCGCAAGGGGAACCGTGGCAGCTGGCGCTTGAACTTTCAAAGGGCCTGCCGGATGATGTTCAAGGTGTTTTCTTTATCGTGGCCCAAGCTGCGGTTACCGGCAGTCCCTGCCCGTCCGACGCCACGTTGGCCCGCGCCTATGGCACTCATTCGGCACGCCGAGCGCGACGGCTTCTCACGTATTTCGAAGAGCAGGGGCTCATTGTAGTGCGCACCGATTTTGCCGGCAATCGTGTGGTTGCGTTTCCTGATCTTGGCTGTGAAACTGGCGCAGGCGATCCCAACGGTCCGGATGAAGGCGCGCAGGAACAACACGCCGCTGAATAATCAGCCAATCTCTGCCAGAAGCGGCGGCAACTCCCCCAAATGTTCAATCTGACGGAAGCGAGTTGCGCCAATTGGCGCTTCGACATGTTCAAGCGCCCAGGTCAGCTCGTGCGGTACGAACACGCCCCAGCTGCCTGCTTCGATTGCCGGGACAACATCCGATTTCAATGAGTTACCGATCATCATGCTCCGGGTCGCACCATCTCCGTGGCGCTTGAATATTCGCTTGTAGGTGGTGTTGTCCTTGGTGCTTACAATTTCAACCGCATCGAAAAAATCACCAAGGCCCGATTGTGCCAGTTTGCGCTCCTGATCGAACAAATCTCCTTTGGTTATCAGGACGAGCCTGTAGCGCTCAGTTAGTTGCGCAAGTGTTTCCTGAACATGGGGCAAGGTCTCTATCGGATGACGCAGCATCTCCCGGCCTGCCGCCAGAATTTCTGCGATAACTGAGGCGGGCACTTTGCCTTCGGAGACTTCAACCGCTGTTTCGACCAAGGAAAGGGTGAAGCCCTTGATGCCGAAACCATAGAGATCAAGATTTCGCTTTTCCACCGCGAGCAACCGGTTGGAAAGATCGGTCGTGTCCACGTGAGGAGCCAATAGACTGGCGAACTTATCTTCGGAGGTTCGGAAGAACTGCTCGTTTTGCCAGAGCGTATCGTCAGCGTCGAAACCGATTGTGGTGATGGAGAGAGGCATGGGGCGTGTTCACTTGTTCTTCGTCGTTGTCGTCATGAATGTTTACCGGATTATGAAATCAATGGCGGGTGTCTTTTGCTAGAAATATGGCCGTGCATTATGCCAATATGCTAACGTATCAAGGGGATCGGCAACAGGGTGTATTGCTTCAAACAACTCGGCATCGTTGCAGCATTCCTGCTACTGACATCGCTAAGGGCATTGTCGGCTGATAATCCGTCGGTTTCAGTGCCGGCGAAACCGCCAACACCAACGGTGGCCCAGATTTGCGCAGCCATAGCGACCAATGCTGATGGACATGGCGTTCCGCGTGACTTCTTCGCCAGACTTATCTGGAAAGAGAGCCGTTTCGACGCTCAGGCAACAAGTCCAGTTGGCGCGCAGGGCATCGCACAGTTCATGCCCGGTACCGCAAAGGAGCGAAATCTCGACGATCCGTTCGACTTTGCAAAGGCTCTTCCTGCTTCTGCGTCGCTGTTGAAGGATCTGCGAGCGGCATTCGGCAACTGGGGGCTCGCCGCAGCTGCCTATAATGCGGGGCCAACGCGAGTGTCAAAATGGTTATCAAACGGTGGCTTCCTCCCTCTCGAAACCGAAGAATATGTACTCGATATAACCGGAAAGTCGGCTGACGACTTTGCCGCGGGTACTGAAATATCGGCGCATCCGTTAAACGCTAAACTGACCTTTGATGCGGCTTGCCGGAAGCTCCCGATTGTTCGCTTTGCGACAGTTGCGATGGCCCAAATCAAGCCGAAGCCCTGGGGAATCCAGATTGCTGGCAACTTCCGCCGCGCAGCAGCAGTGGGACAGCTTCAACGCCTGCGTCGCGCCTTTCCGGCCATCCTCGACAAGCACGAGGCTGTGATCAGCCGAAATCGCACAGCCATGGGGCGGCGCGGCATCTACGCCGTGCGTATAGGTGCCGACAATCGCGGCGAAGCCAACCAAATCTGTTCGCAACTCCACAGCGCTGGTGGTGCCTGTATCGTGTTGCGCAATCGATAAAGCTGAAAGAAAAGCAGCGACTTCAACTTGCGTGTCGTGATCTCGAGAGGTGCTGGCGGACGAATGCCAAACGAAATTTCCTACCCCCAAGTATGTAGGTTGCAAAGCCGTTCGATATAGTCGCCTAAATGGTAGAAAAACTTTTGCTTGCCAAAAAACACTTATTCTAGCAGTCTCAAAGCGTTCGGGCATTTGCGAACACTGGAAGACTGGAAGAACGGCGCGCCGGAACCGCAAGAATACCGGGCCGGGAGTAATCCCGGCAATGATCGGCTCCTTTCCTGAATTCGAGAACTGCCTGCATGATCTCCGTTGAATGTATCTTACTGAAAACGGCACTACCAATCCCGCAAACCCGGAGGGGAACGCGGTAAGTAAGGAAAAGGAACTGAGCATGGCACAGACCGGTACGGTCAAATTCTTCAATAGTGAAAAAGGCTTTGGCTTTATCAAGCCGGATGATGGCGCAGCGGATATTTTCGTTCATATTTCCGCCGTTCAGGCATCCGGACTCACAGGTCTCGCAGACAATCAGAAGGTCTCCTTTGATACGGAGCCTGATCGTCGTGGCAAAGGACCAAAGGCCGTAAACATCGCGGTGACTGAATAATTCTAGCGGCTGGAGCCGCCACCGATCCCCGGCAGAAGTCGGGGGTTTTGCCTGGATATGCCGCGGCAGGGGTCCACTTTGCCGCTGAGTGGAGTGTGCACACCTCCATGTGGGCTTGCAATTGTAATCGTGCCTTTTTCCCGCCTCGGATTTGCTAAAATTATATGTGCTTCTCTTGTCCTCAGGATGGGCGGTGGAACCATTTCGTATGAGTGCCGTTCAGCTTGCATTCATTCTGAAGCGAATAAAACAGAACTACCGCTGGAGCTCCCATGGATTCCGGCCAATATCGATCAGGCGACGCCGAAAAGCACTCGCCAAGGATGCTTCAAAGGAGGCACAAATGAACAAGAGTATTAAGATTGCCATTCTTGCAACCGCTGCATTTGCGACGGTCGCGGTTCCTCTGACATCGGCCTCGGCCGACAGCTGGCGTGGCGATCGGTACTACCGTCATCGCCATTATAACAATAACAGCGACGCATGGGCGGCCGGCGCAGTCGGCCTTGCAGCAGGCGCTTTGCTTGGTAGCGCGTTGGCCCAACCGGCAGAGCCGATCTACCGGGATTATGATGACGGCTACTATCGCCGCCCGGTCCGGGTCTATCGTGAAGTGGCACCGCGTTATTACGGCGGCGCACAGCCTTGGTCACCTTCATGGTATCGCTATTGCGCCGACCGCTATCGCTCGTTCAATCCTGAGACGGGTACATTCCGCGGCTATGACGGACGCGACTATTTCTGCAACGCCAACTGATCTGCAATCATTCGCGTTTGACGAGCCGCCGGTCATCCGGCGGCTTTTTTATGCTTCATTCAGGAATGGGTTGGTGCGACGTTCTTCGCCAAAGCGGCCTCCGGGGCCATGTCCGCAGATGAAACCGATGTCGTCACCGAGCGGCAAGAGCTTGGTCTTGATGGAGTTAATCAACGCGGCATGATCGCCGCCTTCAAGGTCTGTTCGCCCTACCGAACCGTTGAAGAGCACATCGCCAACATGTGCAAATTTCGCCGCCCTGTTAAAATAAACGACGTGGCCGGGTGCATGACCCGGACAATGCAATACTTCAAAGATATGCGATCCGAAAGAAACTGTATCACCGTCGTTCAACCAGCGATCCGGCACACAATTGCGGACCTTGTCCGTGATGCCATATTTCAATGCCTTGGATTCAAGGCGGTCCAACAGAAACCGATCGGCTTCATTTGGCCCGATAATATCGACCCCAAGCGCATCCTTCATATCCATTGCACCCGCAGCGTGATCAATGTGCCCGTGTGTGATCCAGATTGCCTCGATCGCGATGCCGTTTGAACGGATGGCATTCAATATTTGATCGTTGTCGCCACCCGGATCAACGAGCACGCCATGCTTGTCCTCGCTGTCAAAAAGGATTGTGCAATTCTGCTGGAAGGCCGTGACGGGAATAATACCCGCCTGCAATTGTCCCATTTCACCAAAATCCTACGCGATACATTACTTGGGACAATATGTAGGACAATAAGTACTCAAATGAAAAGGGCGGCCGTGTGCCGCCCTTGAAAACAGTTGATTTCGTTGTTGATGATATCGATCAGGCCTTTGCCATCGAATTCTTGATGAAGCCGACGATTGCAGTCAAGATGATACCACCGACACCACCGCCGGCTACCTGACCGATGATCGATCCGATATCAAGCCCGGAGGACGCCGCCGCATTTGCTACCACCTCGGCACCGCCTGCGCCAAGGAATTGCGTCAGGTAACCACCAACAAGGCCGCCGATACCACCAGCAACTGTGTTTCCGGTCGTACCGAGACTCAGGTTTTTTAGAAGACCGCCGACAATATTTCCGCCGACACCACCCGAGATAAGCTGGATAATAATAGGAAGAAGCGCTTCCATGATTGTACCCCGTCAACGTTTCAAGCCAGACTCATGCCTGACATGCAACATGATGACTAAGTTTTAATCAATGTCAAACAACTTGATACCTCATAGCGCAGGTATCAAGTTCACTTCTTCGTTTTATCCAGCTGTTACTCAGCAGCAGCTTTCTTTGGCATTACTTCTGCTGCATAATCATTCATCAGATTAGCTGCTATCTCACCAACGGTGAAACGATAAGGACCAATTTCCGCCACCGGCGTAACTTCTGCGGCTGTCCCCGTCAGGAAGCACTGCTCGAAAGTCTCCAGTTCTTCCGGCATAATGGCGCGTTCGATAACTTCATAACCACGGCGCTTGGCCAAATCGATGACTGTCCGGCGTGTGATACCGTCGAGGAAGCAATCTGGCGTCGGTGTGTGAAGAACGCCATCCTTGACGAAAAACACGTTCGCGCCAGTTGCTTCGGCAACTCGTCCACGCCAATCGAGCATTAGTGCGTCAGCATATCCCTTTGCCTCCGCCGCATGCTTGGAGATCGTGCATATCATATATAGACCCGCTGCCTTGGACTTCGATGGAGCGGTTCGTGGGTCGGGACGGCGATATTCCGCGAGATCCAGGCGGATACCTTTGAGCTTCTGGGCCGGGTCGAAATAACTCGGCCACTGCCAGATAGCGATGGCGACGTTGATCTTGTTTGCTTGAGCAGAAACCCCCATTGATTCGCTACCGCGCCACGCAACCGGCCGGACATAAGCGTCCTGGAAGCCCTGTTTGGCCAATAGTTTGCGGCTCGCATCGCTCAGTTCTTCAACTGTATAAGGTATTTTGAAGCCAAGAATGCGTGCAGACTCATGTAGGCGCTCGGTGTGCTCGTTGAGTTTGAATATCTCGCCGCCATAAGCGCGCTCACCCTCAAAAACCGAACTGGCGTAATGCAAGCCATGGGTCAGCACATGGACCTTTGCGTCCGCCCAGCGAATGAATTCGCCGTTCATCCAGATATAACCTTCAAGCTGGTCGAATGGAACGGGTGCCATGTTTTCCTCCAGGCGTTTGATTTCCTGATAATTTTGCGGGTCTGATGTGTCCGCCAACTGGTCCCGATTACCAATTGGTGTACCATTGCCCACCAACACAATAAGCGGTTGAATGAGAAAAATGTCTCAGACACGCCTATCGGCTTTGCGTTTAATTCAAAATGCGGCCAACAGCTTGTCAAAAATTATCAGCAGTCTAAAACTAAGTCAACAAGGCTGACATATTTTTCAACAAGAGCGGGAACATTGTATGAAATCTTATACACCAGAGCGGCATATTGAGACAGCCCTAACCCAAAAAGATGCAAGTCAACTCGATATTATCGAGCTGTTTTTCTTCGCCTATCGCGACTTCACCGCCGATCCCGACATGATACTGGAAAAGCTTGAATTTGGGCGCGCGCACCACCGTGTGCTGTATTTCATCAATCGTAAGCCGGGGATGACCGTTGCGGAATTACTGGAGGTTTTACAGATCACGAAGCAAAGCCTTGCCCGCGTGCTCAAGCAACTGATCGATACGGATCATGTGGTTCAGATTACCGGACCTCGCGACAGGCGCCAGCGCGAGCTCTATCCAACACCAAAGGGTCGCGAACTGGCGCTGGAACTAGCTGCACCGCAATCACGCCGCATTACCAGTGCATTGGAGCAGATCGGTGATTCCGACCGGTCAGTGATCGAGCATTTCCTTAAGGCGATGGTGAATCCCGCTCAATGGCAACAGATCGACAGTCTGCCGAAGGCAGGATAAAACAAGTTTTACGAAAAGGGAGGACGAATGTCCGCGAGAAAAGAGGAATACATTGGTGAGTGACGAACTGCTGCTTTCAGACGATGCACCGCACCTGCTCATTGTCGATGACGACACCCGAATTCGAAATCTACTGTCGCAATATCTTACGGGCAGCGGTTTTCGCATTACGGTGGCTGCCAATGCCGATGAGGCTCGGCGCAAGCTGGCCGGGATCGACTATGATCTTCTGATCCTCGACGTGATGATGCCAGGAGAAAGCGGCGTCGCCCTGACCCAGTCGCTGCGTCAGGAAAAGAACGTACCAATACTCATGCTCACGGCGCTCTCGGAGACCGACAGCCGTATTACCGGTCTGGAAGCAGGCGCCGACGATTACCTGCCAAAGCCTTTTGATCCGCGCGAGCTGATCCTGCGGATCAACAACATCCTTCGGCGTGGCGCCCCGGCTACACAAGCGAAGATCGAGCAGATCGTCTTTGGTCCCTACACATTCGTCATTGCGAAGCGTGAACTCAAGCGCTCAGGTGAAATGATCCGACTGACAGACCGTGAGCAGGATATAATGGCAATTTTCGCTGCACGCGCCGGTGAAACCGTCCCGCGTCACGAATTGACCGGACAGGAAGGCGATGTGGGCGAGCGGACGATCGACGTCCAGATAAACCGCCTGCGCCGCAAGATTGAAAATGATCCGGCAAACCCAGTTTGGTTGCAGACGGTGCGGGGCGTCGGCTATAAACTAAGCGTGGAGTAGCGATCCGCCCATTTCAATGCGCAAGCGGATACTGGATAAATGGCACCGACGGATACCGCAAAACGCGCATTGGCAGTCAGGAAGCGCCACTGGCGACGTCGACGAAGTACATTGCTGGGCCCTTGGCGAAAGTTCACGCGCTGGTTAGCGCACTGGATGCCAAAACGGCTATACGCGCGCTCACTGATTATCATCATTGCTCCTATGGTCTTATTGCAATCGTTGATTGCATTTGTCTTCATGGAGAGGCATTGGCAGACCGTGACACAGCGTCTGTCGACGGCCGTTGTGCGTGACATTGCTGGCATCATCGATCTCATGGAGACTTATCCTCAAGATCCAGCCTATGAAAACCTGATCCGCATTTCGCGTGAAAGATTATCGCTCAATATTTCAATCCTGCCCGCCGATCCCCTGCCCGCACCTGGCCCCAAACCCTTCTTCTCAATTCTCGATAGTATTCTGAGCGAAGAGATCACCAAGCAGATCAACCGCCCGTTCTGGATCGACACGATCGGCGATTCCGATCTGGTGGAAATCCGCATCCAGCTCGACAACAAAGTCTTGCGGGTCTTTGCACGCCGCAGCCAAGCCTATGCATCCAACACGCTGATATTCCTTGTCTGGATGGCGGGTTCCGCCCTCGTTTTGCTTGCCATCGCTATCCTTTTCCTGCGTAACCAGATCAAGCCAATTCAACAGCTTGCCACCGCCGCCGATAGTTTCGGCAAGGGCCGTGCCGGCCCCCCAGATTTCAAACCGCGCGGTGCGGAAGAGGTTCGCAGGGCCGGCGCAGCTTTTATCGTCATGCGCGAGCGTATTGAGCGGCAAATCGAGCAGCGCACAACGATGTTGAGTGGCGTCAGCCATGACCTACGCACGATCCTGACCCGCTTTAAACTCCAGCTCGCTCTCGTCGGCAACAGGGTCGACACGGAAGCTATGGAGCAGGACATCGAAGATATGCAATCGATGCTGGAGGGCTATCTCGCCTTCGCTCGCAGCGAGGCAGAGGAAGAGACCGGCACCTTCAATCTGGAGCGGTTATTTGGCAAGCTGAAGGAAGAAGGTATCCTGCTCGAACGCGGCTTCACGTCGAAAATCCGCGGTGAGCCGGAAATACAGGTTAGGCCGAATGCGTTCTCCCGCCTGATTTCCAATCTGGTGTCGAATTCGTTCCGCTACGCGAAAAACGTGTCCGTTGCTGCAGATCACCGTGACGGATGGCTGACCATAACTATCGACGACGATGGGCCAGGAATACGGAGGGAGATGCGTGATGAGGTGTTCAAGCCATTCTTCCGGCTGGATGAAGCACGCAATCAGGATTCAAGCGGAACAGGACTGGGCCTCGCAATAGCATTGGATATCGCCCGCAGTCACGGCGGGGACATTATCCTTGATGACAACCCCGCCGGTGGCTTGAGGGCAGTTGTCAGGATTCCTGCCTAGGCAGCATGTTCTCCAACGAGGACTTGGTTCTTCCCAGCCACTGTTTCCGCGCAGGTCTGCACGCCGCGCAAATAGAGCGCGCATGTGGTACTAAGCATCGAGGCAAAATTCGGAATCTCTCCTTGCGCCTGCAATGCCTCGTCGTAGAGAGTGGAGATGAACCGCGGTGTGGTCATATTCTGGCTCTGGGCGATCTCATCGAGTAGTTTCCAGAACGTTGCCTCGAGTTGAATGCTCGTTGAATGCCCGCCAATGCGCACAGAACGATTGATCTGCCGATAGCCTTGCGGATCCTGTTCTGCAAATACCTTACACATTCCAAAAACCTCCCTTCCAGAGTGCCTGATGATGCTCGCCACCCATGCGCAAAGGTGGTATTTTGCGCGTTAGTGCATCATGGGCAAAAATTATTCCGCTCGTATCGCGGTGTGGTAGCCGATTGCCACCACTTCTGTTCTCCCAAGCTCATAATCGCCGACAAGCCCTGACACTGCAACAATAGTTTTCGGGCGGCATATCGTTCATTAGGAGGAGCTTTTGGCAAAAGCCATCCATTCCATGATCCGGGTTCTCGACGAAGAGAAGTCGAGATCGTTCTATAAGTCTGCATTCGGTTTGAACGTAGCGGACAGGCTCGATTTCGACAATTTTACCCTGGTCTATTTGAGCAACAGCGAGACGGATTTCGAACTCGAGCTGACCATCAACAAGGGGCGCACCGAGCCCTACGATCTTGGCGATGGCTATGGCCATTTAGCCTTCAGCGTCGACGATCTCGACGCCAAGCACGTGCGCCTGAAGGCTCAGCAACTCAAGATTCGCGATATCGTGGAATTCAAACGCGAAGGCACAATGCTGGCGCGGTTCTTTTTCGTCGAAGATCCGGATGGCTACAAGATCGAGGTTTTGGAACGACAAGGCCGGTATTTGTAATACCGGCCAATGGCGTTGGAGGAACGCCATCAGCCAGCAAGGGCATCCGACGGAAATTCCCGCCGGAATGCCGATAGCAAGCAAGGGAGGAAGTCTATGGTTACCATCTTCAACCGCAATGCGGCGGCGCCTGACACGCCGGAACCAATTGAAAAACAAGGATTATCGCGACGCGATCTATTGAAAGGCGGTACGATCAGCCTCGGCGCCATCCTCGTGATCAGCGGCAGTTCGATCATCCATCCAGAATTTGCCTGGGGTCTCGAGACATCCAATCTCAAGCCAGAAACAATGGCGACTCTGATCCAGTTGGCGCGCGATATCTATCCGCACGACCATATTCCGGATCGCTTTTATGCCATCGCAGTCAAGCCCTATGACGCCAAGGCAGGAGAGGACCCCAAGACCAAGAAGATGATCGAGGACGGCATTGCCGATCTCGACAAGCGCGCCGGCAAGGGGGGCTACATCGGTCTCGGATGGGAAGACGACCGGCTGGCGATCCTTCGAAAAGTTGAAGACACGCCTTTCTTTCAAACCGTTCGCGGCGGCCTTGTCACAGGCCTCTACAATCAGGAAGAGATCTGGCCGCTATTTGGTTATGAGGGCGAGTCCTATTCGAAGGGCGGCTACATCGCCCGCGGCTTCGGTGACATCGAATGGCTGTGAACAGCACGCGCAATCAAAGAACTTTCAAGCTAATGGGAGGAAACCATGGCTGCACCTTTTGATCTTAAGGACGACAGTGTCGTCGTCATCATAGGTTCTGGCGCGGGCGGCGGAACGCTCGGCAACGAACTTGCACAAAAAGGCATTGATGTCGTTATTCTAGAGGCTGGTGCCCGCCACGAATATGAAGACTTCACCAACAATGAGTGGGACAGTTTCGGTCAGCTTGCCTGGGTCGACAAACGGACTACTTCCGGGGATTGGCGTGTCGCCAAGGATTTTCCCAATCTTCCCGCGTGGATCGTCAAATCCGTCGGCGGATCGACGACCCACTGGGCTGGTGCTTCTCTGCGTTTTCAAGACCATGAATTCAAAGCGCTTACCCACTATGGCAAAGTAAAAGGCGCAAGCCTGCTCGATTGGCCTATCACCTTGGCAGAGCTTGAGCCTTACTATGCCAAAGCGGAAGACAAGATGGGCGTAACCCGCACCAACGGGATTGCAGGTCTGCCAGGCAATAATAATTTCAAGGTGCTCAAGGCTGGTGCCGACAAGCTCGGCTACAAGGAGTGCCATACCGGCAATATGGCGATCAATTCCGCCGAGCGTGACGACCGGATGTCATGCCAGCAGACTGGCTTCTGCTTCCAGGGCTGCAAGTGGGGCGCAAAGTGGTCGACGCTCTATACGGAAATTCCAAAAGGCGAAAAGACCGGCAAGCTTGAAGTTCGTCCTAATTCCATGGCCCAGAAGATCGAACACGACAAGAGCGGCAAGGTAACTGGCGTTCTCTACACGGATAAAGAGGGCAAACAGCAATTGCAGAAAGCCCGTATCGTTGCCGTCGCCGGCAATTCGATAGAAAGCCCCCGTCTGCTGCTCAATTCCGAATCGACCATGTTCCCCAACGGTCTTGCCAATTCATCCGGTCAGGTGGGGCGGAATTATATGCGCCATACGACCGGATCGGTATACGGCATATTCGAAAAGCCGGTGCACATGTATCGCGGCACGACAATGGCAGGTATTATTCGCGACGAGGCCCGCCACGATCCTTCACGGGGATTTGTCGGCGGTTATGAGATGGAAACATTGTCCCTCGGCCTACCGTTCATGGCGGCCTTTCTCGATCCCGGCGGCTGGGGACGTTCTTTCACTTCAGCGCTCGACCAATATGTGAATATGGCCGGTCTATGGATCGTTGGTGAAGACATGCCGCAGGAAGACAACCGGATCACCTTGCACAAGGGTGAGAAGGACAAGTACGGCCTGCCCATCGCCAATGTGAATTTCAGCGACCATAAGAACGATATAGCCATGCGGGATCATGCCTATGAACAGGGCAAGGCTCTATACGAGGCCGTTGGCGCAACCCGCGTCTTCCCGACGCCGCCTTACCCGTCGACGCATAATCTTGGAACAAATCGCATGAGCGAAAAAGCGAAAGATGGAGTGGTGAACAAGCACGGCCAAAGCCACGACATCAAAAATCTGTTCGTGTCCGATGGCAGCCAGTTCACGACAGGCGGAGCCGAAAACCCGACGCTCACGATCGTCAGTCTTGCAATTCGCCAAGCAGACTACATTGCCAAGGAGATGGCCGCGAAAACGATCTAGCGTAGAATCCTCCCGGCGGCACGACCGCTGAACCATACCATCGCATTCTGTGCGATGGTATGGTTCTCTATTCTCTAAAAGAGCTTGCCACCGTTCGGCACGGGTTTGCTGATTGCTGCAAGGACGACCGCACCTTCTTCATCCGGAAAACCCAGCGTCAACACTTCGGACATGAACGGCCCGATTTGGCGTGGCGGGAAATTGACCACCGCAATAACCTGTCGGCCCTTGAGCTCTTCCAACATGTAGTGCTTTGTGATTTGAGCTGACGATTTCTTGATCCCGATCTCGGGACCAAAATCGATTCTCAGCTTGAATGCGGGTTTGCGCGCTTCGGGAAAGGTTTCGGCTTCAACGATAGTACCGATGCGGATATCCACTTTCTCGAAATCATCAAAGGTAATTGTAGCCACGCTGCTGATCCTGAATGATTGTCTCAGGCCGAGCCTACTGTCTCGAACAGGATGCTGTCGAGCGATTCCCGGGCCGTCGAGCCAGACCAGACAACGAACTGGAATGCCTGGAAATAGGTTTCGCAGGCGTCGAGCGCGCTGGAAAGCAGCACTTCGACCTGTTTGCTCGTGGGCTCGGCACCACCGGACAACAGCAGTGACTGACGATACATAACCGCGCCCTCCTGCCGCCAAAGATCGAAGTGGCCCATGAGCAGTTGCTCGTTGATCAGCGACAGCAAGCGCATCACTTCATTGACCCGCGGCTCGCTGATCGCAATGTCGAAGGCGCAGGCCAAATGGAGCGCCTCGAAATCTTCCATCCACGAGAAGGAAATCTGATAATCGGTCCAGCTTCCCTCTACCGTTATGGCAATCTCGTCCTCTCCAGTGCGCTCGAATGCCCACTCATTGGCATGGGCCACATGCTCGATCACATCAACTGGATGTAAATCGCGCGCAATCTCTATTTCCAGAAGGCTCATTGCCATTACCTGCTAAATCGAATCTCGTATGAAGCTGCGGGGACACAGCGAACCAACCCAGAGGACACCAAACGCTTAGACCCAATGAACAGGCAGAACGCGCCAGCCGGGCCGCGGCAACAAACCTTGTTAACCGCTACATGATCGCCGAAACGAATCATGCTGTAATTTCAGTGTATTGATGCTGAGTCCGAGCGCCAGTCCCCTTTTGGTCGAATGGTGGGAATGGATGTGGACAGAAGTTCGGAAAAAGATTCACGAGCTGCCTTTAACTGACTCTAAGACAACGATTTTCGGCGATTTCCACCTGTTGATAAGTACTTAAGATTTATTTTGGGGATAGGCACAAGGAGCATCGAAATATCGGAAACGGGCAATCTAATGCCAACCTCTTTCGGTCGGCGTTCGTCATATCTCCGATATCCACATCATCTAGATTGCCTGTACCGTGTAACGCAACAGGAGGTGGCGATGACAAGCGAGCCAAATACGAAAGTAACTGCAACTCAAAAAAATGATGATGGACGGTGGTACTATGTGATTACCATCGATCAAGAAGAGGGAAACAGAGTGGGGCCCTACGACACCCAAGAAGCCGCAATAGCTGCAGGCCAGCAAAAATTGGCGGAAAGCGGTAACGCCTAAAGCGCTGGAATTGAGACAAGACCAGCGCTTGCCCGTTGGTTACCGAACAGGCTTCCGTGCTTGTTCGGTATCAGGCCTTCTTCGTGCGACCAGAAGCCGCTGGTTTTTCAGGAGTATCGCTCGACGCTTTACCCTTCTGGCCTACAAGCGCCTCCAGCGCCTCGATGCGCGCAAGTAGTGCAGTATTTTCTGCCCTCGCCCGGATAGCCATCTCGCGCACAGCTTCAAAGTCTTCACGCTGAACGACATCCATTGTGTTGAGCAAGCGCTCGGCTTGACCGCGAAATGCGGTCTCGACTTCGCGCCGCACACCCTGAGCAGCACCCGCTGCATCGGTCACGAGCTTTGCCAGTTCGTCAAGAACGCGGTTTGATCCATTGGTCATGGCGACACCTCTCTCATTTCCCAATCAAATAATCGCCGCGTCTGGCGATTGCAAGCAAGTTGGCATTGGATCGGCGACGCACAAATGTTACCGGAGGAGAAACTTGACGCTGTTCTTGCCCTCGCGCATGGTCCCGCCAAATTGAATCGCGACTATGGAGTGCCTTGTGAGCGAAATACTTCTACCGACGTTTGCCGCGATCGCATTTCCCAATATCGATCCCGTAATATTCAACCTGGGTCCGCTATCGGTACATTGGTATGGCCTCGGTTACGTGGCGGGCATTCTATTTGCCTGGTGGTACGCTAAGAAGCTCATCAGCAAGCCTCGGCTTTGGGCAAACAATACACCACCGATGAAGCCTGCGGACCTGGACGATTTCGTCCTGTGGGCAGCGCTCGGTGTCGTTCTCGGCGGGCGCATCGGCTATATATTGTTCTATGATTTTGCCCGTTATATCGCCCATCCGCTCGACATGTTCAAAGTCTGGGAAGGCGGCATGTCGTTCCATGGTGGCATGCTCGGCACTATTCTCGCCATGGTGCTCTTTGCCCGATCACGCCGGATCAACGTCTACAGCATGCTCGATACTATTGCCGCAGGTGTGCCCGTTGGTCTCGGCCTTGTACGCTTTGCCAATTTCATCAACAGCGAATTATGGGGTCGCCCGACAGACGTACCATGGGGCATGATCTTCCCGACAGGCGGCCCGTTCGTGCGCCATCCGAGCCAGCTGTATGAGGCAGGTCTCGAGGGAATCGTATTGTTCACAGTTTTAGCTCTATTGATCTTCTATGGCCGTAAACTGAAAAGCCCACGATTTATCGGAGGAACATTCGTTGCCCTCTACGGGCTCTCGCGCATTTTCGTCGAGTTTTTCCGGGAGCCGGATGCGCAACTTGGTTACCTTTACGGCGGCTGGCTAACGATGGGGATGGTGCTTTCCGTTCCCATGGTTCTCGTGGGACTGGCATTCATCCTGTCTGCCCGCAACCCCGAGGTGGCGACCGGACGATGAATCTCGGGCAACGCATCATCAGGCAAATCGAGGCCAATGGCCCGATGAGCGTTGCTGACTATATGGCCATGTGTTTGTTCGATCGCGACGCGGGGTACTACACAACGCGCGAACCATTCGGCAAAGACGGCGATTTCATTACGGCGCCAGAGATCAGCCAGATGTTTGGCGAACTCGTCGGGGTCTGGTGTGTCAACGCTTGGCAAGCGCTTGGGTCGCCCGACGATTTCATTCTCTGCGAATTTGGGCCTGGACGCGGCACGCTCATGAAAGATCTCATTCGCACGGCCGACAAGATCGCACCGGGTTTTATCGCTGCCGCTAAAATCCATATGGTGGAAATCAGCGATCGTTTGACGCAAGTTCAGCAAAAGTCGCTAGGGAAACACGGTGGTGCCATCGTCTGGGAAAAGAACTTTGGCGATATACCGTCCGGCCCGGTGATTACCATTGCTAATGAACTTTTCGATGCCATTCCCTCACGTCAACATGTGAAGACGAAAGGGCGTTTTGTCGAACGCGTGCTTGCGCTCGATGCAGAGCAAAACCTTGTCTTTGCTGCCGGTTCCGGCTCGATTGAGGCAGCTCTGCTTCCGCCTGGTAGCGACATCGCTCCGGAAGGGAGTATTTTCGAGATTGCTCCGGCCCGCAATGCCCTCATGCAGGAAATTGCAGCGCGTATTCATCATGAGCGAGGTGCAGCGTTGTTGTTCGACTACGGACATTTGCAACCGGGCTTTGGCGATACGTTGCAAGCGCTGAGCCGCCACAACTCTGTCGATGTCCTGCATATTCCCGGCGCAGCAGACCTCACCACCCATGTGGACTTTCATGCTCTCGCGCTGGCTGCACGCAGGGAAGGTTGCAAGACCAGTGCGATGACGCAAGGCGATTTTTTGCTGGCTATGGGTTTGCTTGATCGCGCCGGAGCACTGGGCCAACACAAATCGGCGGAGGTCCAGGAACAAATTCGCCTCGACGTCGAACGGTTGGCGGGCCCGGAACAGATGGGAACGTTGTTCAAGGTGCTGTGTGTGAGCGATCCGGCAACACATGTTTTCCCATTCGAAGCGAAATAAATTCTGGCAATTGACTTCAATCGATTGCTCAACCACCATCCGCTCCCTTGAAAGGCATTCGGTATGACAACGTCAGACAAACCAGCACCGCTACGTTCCTCCTTGCTGGGATCCCCTGAAAAAGACCGAATCGCTCATGGTTTCTTTACTCGCAAAGGCGGCGTGTCGGACGGCATCTATCGCGGCCTGAATGTAGGCAGCGGTTCAAATGACGATCAGGATCGCGTCAAGGAGAATCGCAGGCGGGTGGCTGAATCGCTCGGCGCTCCCCTATCACAGCTTGTCACCGTCCATCAGATTCATTCATCCGATGTCGTCACCGTTACGACACCGCTAAACGGGGACAGACCGAAGGCCGACGCCATTGTGACCGCCACTCCCGGCATCGTCATTGGTGCTCTTTCTGCCGATTGCGGTCCTATCCTTTTTGCTGACAGCGAAGCGAAAGTAGTGGCCGCAGCGCATGCCGGCTGGCGCGGAGCCATCGACGGCATTCTCGAAAATACCGTTGACGCGATGATTGCCCTGGGCGCACGTCGCGATCGGATCCAGGCTGTTCTCGGCCCAACGATCGGTCCCGACAATTACGAAGTGGGAGGAGAGTTCTATGACCAGTTCGTTGGAACTGACCCTTCCTATCGCGCGTTTTTCCGCGACTCGGCCAATAACGGTCACAAGATGTTTGACCTATGGGCCTTTATCACAACGCGGCTTGAACGTGCCGGGGTAGAGGCCTCTGGGCTTCAACAGTGCACCTACGCTGATGAGGAGCAGTTTTTCTCCTACCGCCGGACGACCCACCGCAAGGAAGCTGACTACGGCCGGCAGATATCAGCGATTACGATCACGGAGTAAGAGTATGGCCCTCCATTTCGAACCGGAAGAATTTGCTGCGCGCCGTGACCGGCTCATGATGGTCATGGCCGAGCAGAAGCTTGATGCGGTCTTGCTGTTTGCCCAAGAAAGCATGTACTGGCTCACCGGCTACGACACCTTTGGCTTCTGTTTCTTCCAATGCCTGGTCGTCAAGGCAGATGGCAGCAATGTGTTGATGACCCGTTCCGCGGATTTGAGACAAGCGCGCCAAACGTCGAACATCGAAAATATCATAGTATGGGCAGACCGCGACAACGCCAATCCCGCAGCCGATTTGCGCGAACTTCTCAACGATCTCGATCTGCTTGGTTGCCGTATTGGTATCGAATACCAGACTCATGGACTCACCGCCGCCAACGGCCGGAAGCTTGACGAACAGCTCACAGCATTCGGGCAACTCGTCGACATTTCAGGCATTGTCGACAAATTGCGTGTGCTAAAGAGCCCTGCCGAAATCGTCTTTAGCCGCAAGGCCGCGGAGCTGAGCGACGAAGCGCTCGATGCAGCGCTAAAACTCGTGAAAGCCGGTGCAGATGAGGGCGTCATACTTGCTGCCATGCAATCGGCAATCTTTGCAGGCGGTGGCGATTATCCGGCCAACGAGTTCATCATTGGCTCGGGTGAAGATGCGCTTCTCTGCCGTTACAAGTCCGGGCGACGCAAGTTGACCAAGAACGATCAGCTGACTTTGGAATGGGCCGGCGTCTATCGCCACTACCACGCCCCCATGATGCGCACGATATTGACCGGCAAGGCATCGAAACGGCACCAAGAGCTTTATGACGCGGCACACGAAGCGCTCGAAGCTGTAGAAGCTGCGATGACGCCAGATTTCACTTTTGGCGATGTATTCGATGCGCACGCCAAGGTGATGGAGGCGCATGAATTGACCCGCCATCGTCTCAATGCCTGCGGCTATTCGGTTGGTGCCCGCTTCACACCTTCCTGGATGGACATGCCCATGTTTTATTCTGGAAATCCGGAACGTATCCAGCCGGATATGACACTGTTTGCTCACATGATCATCATGGACTCCGACAGCAATACGGCCATGACGCTTGGCCGTACCTACCTTACCACCAATGGTCAGGCGGAGCCGCTTTCCCGCCAATCTCTTGACTTGATCGTAAAATAAAACTTTTGTCTGTTTTTGCTTGCAAATGAGCACAATGGTGACTCATGACGGGGTTTGAGTAAATGAAGTCTCGCAACTCACTGACATGTGTATTCGTCGTCCTGGCCGGTATCACACTTACAGCGTGTAATAGTTCAGAGTCCCCTATTGGCGTTACCAAAGCTGATCTACCCCCAGCACAAGGAAGCCAGACAACACCACCCGCGCCGGGAGCCACCGCAATACCAGGCGCTTCAGCGGGCACAAATGCACAAGCAACGGCCACACCGGGCACCGGTCCCGCAACCTCGAACACAACCACAACGGCATCTGGGGCCACCCAGACCGGGAAGCCGAGCGCCCAGCCCACGGCAAAGTTGCGGTTTGCACCCATTGTAGGCGCACCTATCGCTGCGGCTACGCCACTATCGCAACGTCTGTCGGCACTTGCCAAGGAAAAAGGCATCACGCTCGGCACAGCCGGCGACACCGACAACACGCACATCATGAAGGGCTACTTTTCTGCTCTCCCCGATGGCAACCAGACGACGATCATCTACGTATGGGATGTACTTGATCCAGCCGGCACACGTCTGCACCGGATACAGGGTCAAGAAAAGGTACCTGGAGGAGGAACTGACCCGTGGAGCACCGTCCCCCCGAAGGTTATGGAAGGCATCGCTGACAAGGCTATCCAAGGTTATATGACATGGGTATCAGGCACCAAGACGTGACATATTTACACGTTTAAGGCGATATTCTCGCTGAATTGTGTATGAATCTAGCGTGCCCGCTTGCAATGTGCGTCAGGGGCAGTAAAAGGCCCGCCATACCCTTTACTTTGGCTGCGCTCTGAAAAAGACGTGGAGAAAATACGGCATGAAACTCTTCGCGGGCAATTCCAATCGGGTTCTTGCCGAATCTGTCGCCAAATATCTCAATATCCCTCTTGGCAAGGCCAGCGTCCGCCGTTTCGCCGACCAAGAGATTTTCGTCGAGATTCAGGAGAACGTTCGCGGCGAAGACGTCTTTGTCATGCAGTCGACTTCTTTTCCGGCAAACGACCATTTGATGGAATTGCTGATCATGATCGATGCGTTCCGCCGTTCGTCGGCAAAACGTATCACAGCCGTTCTTCCGTATTTCGGCTATGCCCGTCAGGATCGTAAGCCTGGCCCACGCACGCCGATTTCCGCAAAACTAGTGGCAAATCTGATCACCGAAGCAGGTGCAAATCGCGTCCTCACACTTGATCTGCACGCTGGCCAGATTCAAGGCTTCTTCGATATCCCCACCGACAATCTCTATGCTGTTCCGGTCTTTGCCCGCGATGTCCGCGCACATTACGGCAAGTCGAACGTCATGGTCGTTTCCCCTGACGTTGGCGGTGTTGTACGCGCCCGGTCTCTGGCAAAACGCATCGATGCACAGCTCGCCATCGTCGATAAGCGACGTGATCGTCCCGGCGAGTCCGAAGTCATGAATGTCATTGGTGATGTGCGCGGCAAGGATTGCCTGTTGTTCGACGATATTGTCGATTCTGGCGGCACGCTATGCAACGCGGCCGAAGCGCTTCTTGCAAAGGGCGCGACCAGCGTTACCGCCTATATCACGCACGGCGTACTATCTGGCGGGGCCGCCGCCCGTATCGCCAGTTCGAAGCTCAAGGAATTAGTCATTACCGATTCCATTCAGCCAACCCCTGCCATTGAAGCTGCACCCAATATTCGAGTGCTGTCGATTTCCGATCTGATCGGCGAAGCCGTCTCGCGAACGGCCTCGGAAGAGTCCGTTTCCAGCCTTTTCGATTAATCTTCCGGAACTGTCTGCCCTTCAGCAAGCAACAAACTTGCACATCTGTCGCCTTTCCGTTATAGAGCCGCCATCCGCGTAGACACCCTTGGAGGCAACGCGGAATGGAGCGGTCATTTCATCCGGTTTCGGATGAGCGTGCGACCGCTTCATGTTTTTTGAACAGCCATCCACTGGCCTCGAAAAACACTCCAGATTTGAACCTCGAAAGGAAATGCCATGAGCGAAGCATACGAGCTCAAGGCCGAGGCGCGCGAACGGGTTGGTAAGGGGTCCTCCCGGGAAATTCGCCGCAACGGTAAAGTGCCGGCTGTCATCTATGGTGACAAGCAGGCGCCAGTTTCGATTACCCTCGACTACAAGACGCTGTACTACAAGATTCACGGCGGCGGTTTCAAGACGACGATTGCCAACATCCTTCTGGATGGCAAGTCGATTCAGGTCCTTCCCAAGGACTTCCAGCTTGATCCAGTCAGTGACAAGCCAGTACACGTCGACTTCCTGCGCGTATCGGCCAAGTCCATGGTGAACGTGCATGTGCCGATCCACTTCCTCCACGAGGAAGCTTCGCCTGGCATCAAGCGCGGTGGCGTACTCAACATCGTTCGTCACGATATTGAACTTCATGCCCCGGCCAACGCTATTCCAGATGCGATTGAAATCGACCTCACTGGCACGCAGATCGGCGACTCGATCCATATTTCTGCTGTTACCCTGCCTAAGGGTGTGACATCGGTTATTCATGATCGCGACTTCACTATCGCGACGATTGCAGCTCCGGCTGTTCTCGCCGCTGAGGAAGAAACGACTGAAGCCGCACCAGCGGAAACCACTGAAACGGCGGAAAAAGAAGGCGAGTAATCGTCTTGTTTATTGGGAGCTAGGCACGTGCTGCTTATCGCAGGTCTTGGCAATCCGGGCTTCCAATATGCTGCCAATCGGCATAACATTGGTTTTATGGCGGCGGATGAAATACACCGCCGCCATAGTTTTTCTCCTTGGACCAAGAAGTTTCAGGCGCTGATCGCCGATGGTACCATCGAAGGCGAAAAGACTATCCTGATCAAACCCCAGACATTCATGAATTTGTCCGGCCAAGCCGTTGGCGAAGCGATGCGTTTCTACAAACTGGCTTTAAGCGATCTCGTCGTCATCTATGACGAGCTTGATCTGACCGCCGGTAAGGTACGTGTGAAGACCGGTGGCGGCTCAGGTGGTCACAACGGCATCAAATCCATTGATGCACACTGTGGCAAGGATTATCGCCGCGTGCGCCTCGGTATTGGTCATCCCGGCGTTAAAGAAATGGTTAGCAATCATGTACTCGGCAACTTTGCCAAAGCGGACAGTGAATGGGTCGAACCATTGCTCGACGCGATTGCAACGAATGCAGGGCTACTCGCCAAAAAGGACGACGCTGGTTTTATGAACCGCGTTTCTCTGGCTCTCGGCGGAGGGAGCAAAATTGAGCGGGAAACTGGGGAAAAGCCGGTTGCAAAATCCGTCGGCCAAAGTCATATCCGGCAAGCTCGCCAGCAAAAGCCTGCTGTGAACATTCCAAAATCTGGCCCCATGGCGGATATGCTGAACAAGCTCTTCGGCAAGAAAGAATAAGGATAGCGAATTATGGGTTTCAAATGCGGCATTGTTGGTCTGCCTAATGTCGGCAAGTCGACGCTTTTCAACGCGCTGACCAAGACAGCAGCTGCCCAGGCTGCAAACTATCCGTTCTGCACGATCGAGCCCAACACGGGCGAAGTTGCAGTACCCGATCCGCGCCTGCAGGCAATCGCCAAAATCGGCAAATCGGCAAATATCGTACCGACTCGCATCAGCTTCGTTGACATTGCTGGCCTCGTGCGTGGTGCGTCGAAGGGCGAAGGTCTTGGTAACCAGTTCTTGGCCAATATTCGCGAAGTCGACGCAATCGTCCATGTGCTGCGCTGTTTCGAGGACGACGACATCACCCACGTTGAGGGACGGATCGACCCTGTGTCCGATGCCGAGACGGTTGAGACAGAGCTGATGCTTTCGGACCTCGAAAGCCTTGAGCGTCGTATCGTTCAGTTCCGCAAACGAGCGAGCAGCAAGGACAAGGAGGCACTGACCGTTCTGCCGGTAATGGAGCAGGCGCTGGCGCTCTTGCAGGAAGGCCAGCCGGTTCGTTTTATGTTGAACGGTATTGCCTCAGAAGATTTGGTTATTCTACAAGGACTGAATCTCCTGACATCAAAGCCGGTACTCTATGTCTGCAATGTTGGCGAAGAAGATGCAGCCACAGGCAATGAGTATACCGAAGCCGTCGAGGAGATGGCGACGGGCCAAGGCGCTGAAACGGTTACTATTTCTGCCGCCATAGAAGCGGAAGTGGCGCAATTGCCGGAGGAGGAAGCGAAGGAATATCTGGACGCCATGAACCTTGATGAGCCTGGCCTCGACCGTCTCATACAGGCCGGATACAAACTCCTTCACCTCATCACCTATTTCACCGTCGGGCCGAAGGAAGCCCGTGCATGGACGGTTCACCGCGGCTCGAAAGCACCACAGGCGGCCGGTGTCATCCATACGGATTTCGAACGGGGCTTCATTCGCGCCCAGACGATCGCCTATAGTGATTTTGTATCCCTTGGGGGCGAGGTCCCGGCAAAGGAAGCCGGCAAGGCGCGCGATGAGGGCAAGGAATATATCGTGCAAGACGGCGATATCATGCTGTTCAGGTTCAATACATAAACTTCAGGTAGAACATGAGCGAATACTCTCCCCGATACGCCTATGAGGACTTCACGATTGGCAGCGAATGGCCACTCGGATCGAAAATCGTAACGGCAGAGGAAATTATCGACTTCGCCAGCCAGTTCGACCCGCAGCCTTTTCACCTCGATGAGGCGGCGGGCAAGGCGAGTATCCTGGGGGGCCTGGCTGCGTCCGGCTGGCATACCGTCTCGATGTTCATGCGCATGCTGTGCGACGCATATCTTCTCGATTCCACGTCACAGGGCGCTCCAGGAATTGACTATGTGAAGTGGACGCAGCCGGTTCTTGCTGGCGACACACTCACTGGAAGGACTACCATTCTCGACCGGCGCGTATCGAATTCGAAACCCTCTCTAGGCTTCGTCAAGCTGCATCATTCGGTCTTCAACCAGGATGGTCTGGTTGTTTGCGAGCTGGAACATACCGCAATGTTCTCTCTAAGGGGGTCGGCCAAATGAACAGGATAGAACAGTTGGCAGGCGTCGAACGCGACCTTGGGGAATATACATTCGAAGCGGACGAAATCATTGCATTCGCGACCAAGTATGATCCCCAGCGTTTCCACATTGATCTGGAAGCTGCCAAGAAAAGCAACTTTGGCGCACTCTGCGCTTCCGGTTGGCATACTACCGCCGTTTGGATGCGGTTGAATGTCGAGGACATCATGAGCGAGGTTAAATCGGCAATCGCGCGCGGCGAACAGCCCCCACAATTCGGCCCCTCACCTGGCTTTGAAAATCTTAAATGGCTGAAGCCGGTCTATGCCGGAGACACGATCCGCTTCACACGAACAATCAACAGTATTCGCGCTCTGAAATCGCGTCCCGGCTGGTCGATGATGCAGATGTCGTCCGCCGCCTATAACCAGGCGGGCGATAAAGTACTCGAATTCGACAGCGCTGCGCTCATAGCCCTGCCTGAATAGCTTCAGTGCCCTTCGAAGGCGATCAATGTCCTGACGTTGACGCCAAGCGCTTCGAGCTTCCTGCGCCCCCCGAGATCCGGCAAATCGATGATGAAACAAGCGCTAACAATATCAGCGCCCATTTGCTGCAATAGCTTCACGGCAGCTTCAGCAGTACCGCCGGTGGCAATAAGATCATCAACGAGTATGACCTTATCACCCGGCACGATCGCGTCGCGATGCATCTCCATCTCATCGACCCCATATTCGAGGCTATAGGCGATACGTACTGTGTCGTGCGGCAGCTTACCCTTTTTACGAATCGGCACGAAGCCGGAAGAAAGTTGGTGTGCCATGGCGCCGCCGATAATGAAGCCTCGCGCCTCGATGCCAGCCACCTGGTCGACCTTGCCACCCGCGTAGGGATGGACGAGTTCATCCACAGCTCGCCGGAAGGCACGCGCATTGCCAAGTAATGTGGTGATATCGCGGAACATCACCCCCGGCTTCGGATAGTCAGGAATGTTGCGGATGGCCTCGACCAGCGTCTGCTTCAGGGTTGGATCCATAGTGTATTCCTCGCGCTGTCCGCAGTGTGCAGGCAATCTACCGCCTTGCACTCAAAAGAAAAGGGCGCAGCGCGCCCTTTCAGAATCCGTTATCTTCATCGTTCAATGTTCAACGTCGGCCCAAATCCTGCGTTTCGCCACATAGACCAAGCCTGCGAAGAGAACGAGGAAGACCATGACGCGGAAACCGGTCTTCTTGCGCTCTTCAAGATGCGGTTCTGCAGCCCACATCAAGAACGCAGAAATATCCTGCGAGTACTGAGACAGCGTCTGCGGCGAACCGTCATCATAAGTCACCTGGCCGTCCTGCAGCGGGGGCGCCATTGCAAGTGACTTTGCGGAAATGAAGTATGGGTTGTAATGCGTGCCTTCCGGGATTTGCATACCCTCCGGCGGCGTTTCGCCAAACCCGGTAAGCAGCGCATGGATATAATCCGGGCCACCTTCCTGATACTGAGTGGCGATATCGAATACGAAGCGCGGGAAGCCGCGTTCCACCGCACGCGCCTTGGCAATCAGCGAGAAATCGGGTGGTGCAGCACCATTATTGGCTGCGGCGGCAGCCTGCGCATTTGGAAACGGCGACGGGAAGTAATCGGACGGCAATGCCTTGCGGGTGAACATCTCACCTTCAGCATTAGGGCCATCCTGCACTTCGTATTCTGCGGCGAACGCCTTTACCTGTGCTTCCGTATAGCCCAGTTCTTCTAGCGAGCGGAATGCAACCAGGTGCATGGAATGGCAAGCTGAACACACTTCCTTGTAGATTTTCAGACCGCGCTGCAGCTGCTGCTTGTCATAGTGACCAAACGGACCGGCGAAGGACCAGTTTACCTCGGCTGGCTCCTTGATCGGAAAGTGCGTTGGCTCAGCAGCATTGTGGGCTTCTTCGGCGGCATTGGCGGTACCGAATGCAAGCATGGTACCAAGACCGGCAGCTGCAAGACCGAGGAGGATTTTTTTCATGTTTGAGCCCTTCACGATTCTCAAGCCCTGGTTTCCGGAGCGGCAGCGACACCAGCCAGCTGGCCGCCACTCTTGGTTTTCGCAAGCACAGCTTCGGTGATCGAATTCGGCAACCGGCGTGGCGTCTCGATCAGGCCAAGCAAGGGCATGATAACGATGAAGAAGCCGAAGTAGTAAGCCGTTCCGAACTGCGAAAACAGCGTGTACAAGCCTTCAGCCGGGCGCGATCCGAGCCAGCCAAGCATGATTGCGTTGGCAATGAAGAGCCAAAAGAAGAGCTTGTACCAAGGACGGTAGACAGCCGAACGGACCTTCGATGTGTCGAGCCACGGTACAATGAACAGGATGGCGATCGAGCCAAACATTGTCAGAACGCCGCCGAGCTTGGAATTGATCGGTCCAATGTTGAAGGTGATGGCCCGCAGCATCGCGTAGAATGGCAGGAAGTACCATTCCGGAACAATATGGGCCGGCGTCTTCAACGAGTCCGCCTGAATGTAGTTGTCCGGGTGGCCCATAAAATTCGGCAGATAGAAGACGAAATACGCGAAGAGGATAAGGAACAACACCAGTCCGAATGCATCCTTGACCGTCGCATAGGGGGTGAAGGCAACTGTATCTGTCTTCGATTTGACTTCGATGCCGGTCGGATTCGTTTGTCCGGCAACATGCAATGCCCAAACGTGCAGGACAACGACGCCGGCAATCATGAACGGCAATAGATAGTGCAGCGAGAAGAAGCGATTGAGCGTCGGATTATCGACGGCAAAACCACCGAGCAGCAGCTGCTGGATCGGGTCGCCAATGATGGGGAATGCCGTGAAGAAGCCGGTGATCACGGTAGCCCCCCAGAAGGACATCTGTCCCCATGGCAACACATATCCCATGAAGGCGGTCGCCATCATCAAGAGAAGAATGATTACGCCGAGAATCCACAGAAGCTCGCGCGGCGCCTTGTAGGAGCCATAGTAAAGCCCGCGGAATATATGCACGTAGACGGCGAGGAAGAACATCGATGCGCCGTTCGAGTGCAGATAGCGCAGGAGCCAGCCAGAATTGACGTCGCGCATGATCTTTTCAACGGAGTTGAAGGCTAGGCCTGTGTCGGCAGCGTAGTGCATTGCCAGAACAACACCGGTCAAGATTTGCGAAACCAGCATGATCGCCAGTATGCCGCCAAACGCATAGGCGTAGTTCAGATTGCGTGGCACCGGATAGGCGACGAAAGAATCATAGACCAAACGCGGTAACGGTAGTCGCGCGTCGATCCATTTCTCGATGCCAGTGCTCGGCGTATAGGATGAATGTCCACCGCTCATGTCGTATCTCCCCGTGGAACCTTAGCCGATCTTGATGACGGTGTCGGAAGTGAAAGTAAGTGGCGGGATAGGTAGATTTTCCGGCGCTGGACCTGAACGAATGCGTCCGGCAGTGTCGTATTGCGAACCATGACAAGGGCAGAACCAGCCACCGAATTCGCCTTGCTGGCCAAGCGGAATGCAGCCGAGGTGAGTGCAAACGCCGATCATCACCAGCCAGTTTTCCTTGTCCTTGGCTGCTGCACGATCCGCGTCGGTCGCCTGGGCGTCGCTCGGCAAATTGGCATTGCGCGCAATCGGATCCTTGAGCTGACCCATTTGAACGTTCTTGGCGTCTTCGATTTCTTTCGGCGTCCGGTTGCGAATGAAAACCGGTTTGCCACGCCATTTGACCGTCAGAGACATGCCTGGCTGAACAGCAGAAACATCAACTTCGATCGACGAGACTGCCAAGGTCGACGCGTCCGGTCGCATCTGGTCAATAAAGGGCCAAGCAAAAGCCCCCGCACCGACCACACCGGCCATACCTGTCGCAATATAGAGGAAGTCACGCCGTGTCGGCTCGGTCGTATCGTGTGCGCTCACGGGGCCTGTTCCTTTCCGAATAACAACGCAGCGGGAGAGTCCACATTGTCAGCACAATAGAAGACTGGCCCAAGAGCTGAGCCATGAGGAATCCCCAACATATGGCGTGGTTTCTAAGCATGTCGCTTGAGCTTGTCCAGTGAGACAGCGTCACAAGGGCAGGATGTCGCAGGGATAGACCCTGATCTTGTTCGCACCCTATAAAAACTCCTGATTGCCTCATCCAACCCCAGCATAAATGCCGCCAGCTATGGCGAGATCGCCTTGGGCTAATTTGTCGTCGTTGGTGTTATTCTGCAGCTTCCTGATCGTCGAGACCAAGGAAACCGCCTGACTGACGTGCCCACAATCCGGCATAGATACCGTCGGCCGCAATCAACTGTTCATGACTGCCGCTTTCGACAATTTGTCCCTTGTCCAAGACGATAAGCCGGTCGAGCGCCGCAATGGTCGACAGCCGGTGCGCGATGGCAATAACCGTCTTCCCCTGCATCAGCCGATAGAGGTTGTCCTGTATCGCTGCTTCGACCTCTGAATCGAGCGCCGAGGTTGCCTCGTCCATGATGAGAATAGGAGCATCCTTCAGCATGACACGTGCAATGGCGATACGCTGGCGCTGCCCGCCGGAAAGCTTGACCCCGCGCTCGCCGACATGGGCGTCGAAACCGCGCCGGCCTTTGGGGTCCGATAGGTCTTCGATGAAGCTGTCGGCTTGAGCATTTCTCACCGCCTGCAGCATCATCTCTTCCGACGCATCGGGACGGCCGTAAAGCACGTTGTCCCGAACCGAGCGATGTAAAAGCGATGTGTCCTGCGTCACCATCCCGATTTGTGCACGTAAGGAGTCTTGCGAGACTTTGGATATATCTTGACCATCGATAAGTATCCGGCCGCTTTCGAGATCGTAAAATCGCAACAGCAAATTGACTAGTGTCGATTTGCCGGCTCCGGATCGTCCAACAAGGCCGATCTTTTCGCCTGGACGTATATCCAGAGACAGACGATCTATAATGCCTGCGCCTTTTCCGTAGTGGAAGCCGATCGAATCGAAGCTGATCGCCCCTGCAGTGACTTCGAGCTCCGGCGCGTTGGGGACATCGGGTACAAGTCGCGGCAGGGAAATGGACGTGATACCGTCTTCGACAGTGCCGATATTTTCAAACAGCGCTGACATTTCCCACATGATCCACTGCGACATGCCGTTGAGGCGGAGCACAAGGCCAATGCCCACCGCTACAGCACCTACGGAGATGGCCGATCCAAGCCACAGCCAGATGGCAATTGCGCCTACCGAGAAAAGCAGCAGGCAATTCATCGCATAGAGCGAGAAGTGAAAACTGGTCACCAGCCGCATCTGCCCGTGGACAGTGTTTAAAAAGTTCTCCAATCCTTCGCGCGCATAACGCTCCTCGCGTTTCGAATGCGAGAACAGCTTTACCGTGGCGATATTTGTATAGCTGTCGACGATCCGTCCGGTCATCGTCGAACGTGCATCAGCCTGTCGCTCGGAAATGACGCGGATTTTCGGAATGAAATAGCGAAGCAGTCCAACATAAATAGCGAGCCAGACAAGGAAAGGCAGCATGAGCCGCAAATCCGCTGCTGCCGCGATGATCAATGTTCCGGTGAAATAGACGATGACATAGTTTAGCACGTCAAGCAGCTTCATCACCGTTTCGCGCACGGCAAGCGAGGTCTGCATAAGCTTGGTGGACACCCGCCCTGCAAACTCGTCCTGGAAGAAAGTCATCGATTGGCGAATGAGATAGCGATGCACCATCCAGCGGATGCGCATGGGATAATTACCAAGCAAAGTCTGATGGATGATGAGCGAATCCACGAGTACGATGCCGGGCATGATGATCAACACGACACCGGCAATCAGCGCCAGCTTCCACCCTTCATCGGAAAGGAAGGTTTCGCGCGAATGATTGGACAACCAGTCGACGATATTGCCCATGAAGGCGAACATGGACACTTCGAGTACAGCGATCAGCGCTGTACAAACAGCCATAACGGCAATCCATGGCCAGGCGCCTTGGGTATAATGCAGGCAAAACGCGACGAGCGATTTCGGCGGCTCAGCGGGTTCAGCCGTCGGAAATGGTTCGAGCCTCTCTTCAAACCAGCGAAACATTGTTAAACCTCATTCATCGTCATTCCACGCCGACTCATGGAAGGCATCTCGTTGACCGAACCATATACCGACTTACGCATTGCACTCTACCAGCCAGATATTCCTGGCAATGCTGGAACTATTCTGCGCATGGCAGCGTGTTTTGGCGTCGGCGTTGATATCATCGAGCCTGCCGGATTCGATATTTCCGATCGCGCGCTGAAACGCGCCGGAATGGATTACCTCGAACAAGCCACCCTGACACGTCATCCCGATTGGACACAGTTTCAGGAATGGCGGCTTCGGGAAAAACGCCGGGTTCTGCTTTTCTCCACCAAGGCGGCTGAGCCCTATACTCGCTTCAAGTTTGCACCCGGTGACATTTTAATGTTCGGCCGCGAATCTGCCGGTGTTCCCGATGAAGTTCATCAGGCTGCCGACGCCAGACTCATCATTCCAATGGTGTCTGGCGCCCGCTCGCTCAATCTGGCGCTCTCCGCAGCGATCGCAACCGCTGAAGCGCAACGACAGTTTTCATTGGTCCGCTAATCTTCGCCGGCCAACTCGGCCGGCGAATTAGCAGTCGACGGTTCTCGTCAGTCGATCTGAGTGGCCTTGCCGCCTTCCCACTTGTAGAAGACGAAAGCAGGTGTGTTCAGATCTCCAGTGCTGGAATAGCTGAGATCCCCAGCTACCGTCGGGAACGCGTCACCAGACTTGATCTTTGCCGCGACCTCGGATGGTTCGGCAGAGCCAGCCTTTTCAATACCTCCGGCGATCACTTGCAACGCGGCATAAGCATTCAGCGTGAATGCTTCAGCCGGAATGTTTTTGGCCTGAAGTGCTTCCACAACCTTTGCCGCGGCTGGATTCTTGGTTGGATCGGCACTGTTGGTGAACAGTGTACCCGCTGCTGCGTCGCCGCCAATTGCCCAATATTCGGTGTTCGACAAGCCATCGGGACCGATGATCTGGGCCTTGATTCCCTGATCGTTCAACTGGCGGGCGATAAGGCCGCCCTCGGCATGATAACCGCCAAAGTAGATCACGTCGGCTTTTTCAGACTTGATACGTGTGATGAGCGCACTGTAGTCCTTTTCGCCGGCATTGATGCCTTCGAAGACGACTTCGGTAACACCGCCTTTGTTGAGCACGGCCTTCAGACCGTTGGCAATACCGGTACCATAGGGCGTTTTGTCGTAGACGATAGCGATGCGCTTGTCCTTGAACTTGTCGAGCATGTACTTGCCCGCAACATCAGCCTGCTGGTCATCGCGGCCGCAAGTGCGAAACACAGTTTCGAGACCGCGTGTCGTGAGATCTGGTGTGGTGGCCGTAGGCGTGACCATGACGATACCGTTTTCGGCCAGAACATCCGATACAGGCATGGCGACGCCGGACGTCACCGGACCCACGACGAACTTGATGCCCTCACCAACGACCTGGTTGGCAACCGATACACCCTGCTTGGGTTCGCCTGCATCGTCGAAGATCTTCGTTACAATCTTTTCGCCCTTGATGCCGCCTGCTGCGTTGATGGCTTCAGCAGCGCTTTCGACGCCATTCTTTACCTGCAAACCATAAGCCGCGACGGGGCCGGTCACAGGTGCGATAATTCCGACGACGATGTCGGCTTTGGCAAACGACGTCATCGCCATAACGGCTGCCAACGCCACGCCAGAGATCAACGATAAGCGCATTATTTCCTCCTTGGATTTTCTTATGCGTCCGGAACGTTCTCCGGTGCTGGCAGAGTTCTACTGTCTTTGGAAATGGCTGTCAGCTGCGATCATTGGAAATTCTGCATAAATGGAAGAAAATTTGAAGAATTCTCAAAAACTGGGACCGTTTTCGGCCGAAACAATCAAATATTTGAAAAAGAACATCAATTTTATTGTTGAATCGAGGATTTTTCGCATTTTCAATCAGCGTTCGGCAAGCGGCGCATAGTGAATTCAATGATGTCGCCAGGACGCTCATACCAGCTCTCAATTTCAGTCCAATAAGCGGCTTTCGGATATTGCTCGAACCATTCGCGTGCCTTTTCGCGCGCCGCCAGACGCGGCAGTTTAAAACTCTCGCGAACAAATGCACCGCGTTGCTGGCTGGGAGCTTCGCGGCTTTCCTTAAGTCTCTTTCGCAAACCGTCGAGCGGCGGTTTTGGATATTGCGATCGGGGCGCTTTGGAGACCATCTCGTATCCCTCACTGAACCCTACAATCATGAGAGTAGGTGCAGCAAAGCCGGAAAACGAGTCATTTTTTTATGGATAGGCTGAATGAACGGCAGCAACTTCCTTTTGGCTTCAAGTGGATGTGATAATGTCCAGGCGAAAAAGGATTCTTTGCCATGGACCGTCCAGATATCCCCGCCGTACTTCCCGAAGCGCTCGATGAAAAGAAAGCTGAAGCGACCGCTTGGTTTATGGAATTGCGCGACAAGATCTGCGCGAGTTTCGAGCAGTTGGAAGACGAACTGGACGGACCGCTCTCGGACCGCACGCCAGGTCGCTTCAAGCAGACCCCATGGCAACGCGATGATGGCAAGGGCGGCGGCGGCGTTATGTCGGTCATGCACGGCCGCGTCTTCGAAAAAGTCGGCGTCCACACATCAACAGTCCATGGTGAGTTTTCGCAGGAGTTTCGCAAGCAGATACCCGGAGCTGACGAAGATCCCCGTTTTTGGGCATCGGGAATCTCATTGATCGCACATCCCCAAAGTCCGTTTGTCCCTGCTGTACATATGAACACGCGCATGGTTGTAACGACGAGACAATGGTTCGGCGGTGGCGCTGATCTCACGCCGGTTCTTGACCGCAAGCGAACACAGGACGATCCGGATACACTGGCTTTCCACAAAGCGATGAAATTCGTTTGCGACAAGCATTCAGCCGTCGCGGATCATGAGAAATTCAAGACATGGTGCGACGAGTACTTTTATCTTCCTCACCGCAAGGAGCCGCGCGGAACTGGTGGTATTTTTTATGACTGGCTACACTCCTCCGAAGAAAACGGCGGCTATACGGCCGATTTCAATTTCACGCGTGACGTCGGCCGCGCCTTTTCCGTAGTCTACCCCTATCTTGTACGGCAGAACTTTAATCACGACTGGACAGATGCCGACCGTCAGGAGCAACTTGTCCGCCGTGGCCGCTATGTCGAATTCAATCTGCTTTATGATCGCGGCACGATCTTCGGCTTGAAGACCGGCGGGAATGTCGATTCAATTCTCTCGTCGATGCCACCTACGGTCAAATGGCCGTGAGATAGATATTTAAGGGATCAATCCGCCGCTTCATGCGTTATGCTAACCGCTGGTGCGGCAAAAGCAGCCGCGCTCTTATGGGAAGAGCACGTATTTTTGCGGGCTTACAACAGGGAGAGAAGGCATGAAAGAACTTCATTGCATTGTTCCCGGTTGCCAGTGGCATACACGTCACGACACCGAAGCTGAAATCATTCGCCGCGCTGCCGAGCATCTGCGTGAAACCCACGGTGAAACGGTTATTCGGGAATCAATGCTCGAAACTATCAAGGCGAATATCCAGCCGTCGAAAGGCCAGGCAGCCTGATCAGGCCTTACCTGCATATTCAGGAATTTTGGCAAGTAATGTATCGCGCTCGAGGGTAAAGCCCGATCTGATCCAGTCGTCCTCTAGCGCGCGCTGGACCTTGCCGATTTCCGGTCCTTCTTCGAGACCCGCAGCGAGTAGATCGCCGCCGGAAACGGGAAACTTCGGCCGCTCGTAGCTATCGAGATATTCGAGCAATTTGGATAGATGCCCGGCCCTCATCATCGCGGCGTTATCGTGGATCGCCTCCGCACGCGCTGAAACCAAGGCCAGACTGAGCCGATCACGCATGCCTTGCTGGTCACTGCGGTAAAGTTGTTTCGCAAATCCGCTCTCGGAAATCTCCGGTTGCGGCAGTGCCGTTTCAGTCCAAGCCTCCAGCCGTGCTCGCTCACTGTTGGAAAGTTTCAGCCGCGACGCCATTTCGGCGATGCGGCCGATTTGCGGGGGTATCATACTTGCCAGACGCAAGAGCGGATCTATCTCCCAATTCAAGTCCTGCTCGGTCTTCACGAGAGAGTGGATTGTATCGATGCCCCACTTCTCACTTTCGGGCAGAACTGCCGTCAGGACGCCCGCCTGCCGCATCCATAGCAATGCGCGCGAAGGGTCCGGCGCACTCAGCAATCTCCTGAGCTCCGACCAGACGCGCTCAGCCGAGAGCCGTGTCAGTCCATCTTTCAGACGCGCGCAGGCCTTCAGTCCTTCGCTTTCAGGTCTGCCTTTGCCGTACCAGGCGAAAAATCTGAAAAACCGTAATATACGCAGATAGTCCTCGCGGATACGCTGCTCAGGATCGCCGATGAAGCGCAGCGTGCGGCTTTCAACATCCGCAAGCCCACCAACAAGATCGACGATCATGCCATCCGCCTCGACATATAAGGCATTCATGGTGAAGTCGCGCCGGTTTGCATCCACCTGCCAATCGCGGCCATAGGCAACTTCAGCGTGCCGTCCATCTGTCTCGATATCAGCGCGCAAAGTCGTCACTTCGAACGGTCTGCCATGCGCAATGACCGTGATCGTGCCATGGTCTATGCCGGTCGGAACGGCCTTGAATCCGGCACCAATCGCACGCTGCAAAGTCACCTCCGGCAAGCAGGTCGTTGCGATATCAATATCGCTAACCTTTTCACCCAAAAGCGTATTTCTTACCGCCCCGCCGACAACGCGCGCAGCCTCGCCATCAGCGGCAAGTACGGCGAGCAGCTTTTGCAAGGACTCGTCTTTAAGCCACGAAGCATGGTCGGCAATGGAAATTGTCACGCTCAAGAATAGAGCCTTTCATAGAGTGTCCGGATGATGCCCGCAGTTACGCCCCAGATGAAGCGGTCACCAAATGGCATCGTATAGTAGAACCGTTCCTTTTCCTGCCATATCCGGCTTTCGCGACGATGATTGCCAGGATCCATCAGGAAAGACAAAGGTACCTCGAACACGTCGGCGACTTCAGCGGGGTTCGGGGTGAGTTCAAATGGCGGATGCACCAGCCCTAGTACCGGCGTGATCGAATAGCCGGTCGTGGTCAAGTAGCGAGGCAGCCGCCCGATGACCTCCACATGGCGACCCTCAAGCCCGATTTCCTCATGCGCTTCGCGTAGCGCCGCTTTCTCCGGCTCGTAATCGTCTTCCGGATCAATCGCACCACCCGGAAAAGCAACCTGCCCCGAATGCTTGCGCATATTGGCGTTGCGCAGGGTGAGGAGCACGCTTGCCTCATCGCCGCGATCCACAATTGGCACAAGGACAGCAGCGTCGCGCAGGGGATTTGCTGCGATCAGCGCATCGAGTTCAGGATTGAGCAAATGATCGCCATGATCCCGGTCCAAGGGTTCACTGCCCTTGAGCGCCACACGTTGTGAGAATGCACGGGCGGAAAAACCCTCATGCAGCGATTTGGTCAGACTCATTGGCTCTGCTTTTCCAGTTCACCTGACGGCATGATTGGGAACACACCTCCGTTTGATCGTACCGCGAACATAGGCTTTCCGTCGATGATGACTTCCTCCCCATAGCTGACCAACTCATACATCACCGGCCGCGCCAGAAGCGCCTCGAGACGGCCTCGCACCAAGAGGTAAGGCTTTAGTCCACCGTTGACTTTATCGATCACAAACCGCAACGGATTGCCGGCGCTTACCTCGACGATATCACCAACATTTGTGCGCAGCGTCATGACCCGCGCATCCCCTTCGCCTGCCACATCGAGTTCAACTGCCAGAAAAGGTGCATCCTCGACACGGATTCCCACCTTTTCGACTGGCGTCACGAGATAGGTCCGTCCGTCAGCGTCCTTGCGTAGGACCGTGGAAAAAAGGCGCACAAGCGGCTGGCGCCCTATAGGGGTGCCCATATAAAACCAGGTGCCATCGGCCTTGATCTCCATATCGAGATCACCGCAAAAATCGGGATTCCATTTATCGACGGGTGGCAGGCCCTTGCCCGGTGCAGCGGCACGCGAGATCAGCGCTTCGAGCCCTGCCGTATCCCGTAGAGTGTCCTCTGATCCTGCCATGGCCTGCCTTTTTTTCCATATACGTCACGAAATAGTCAACGTTGGACCGCTTGTCAGCATGTCATAGTGACTTAGAGTCGTTTTACGTTAGAGTCATTTAAGAGAGACTCTGTGCAGATACCAGCGGTGAGGTGACCCATGACCATGATTAAACCTGAGGTACCGTCCGATCCCAAGGCTATGATTGCCGAGGCTGAGAAAGCGCTGGCAGACATCTCAAGGATAAAGACGGGCATCGGCACTGTCATCTTTGGACAGGAGAGTGTCATCGAGCGAACCTTGGTAGCGCTGCTGGCAGGCGGACATGCGCTTCTTGTCGGCGTCCCGGGCTTGGCCAAGACAAAGCTGGTAGAAACACTGGGGACTGTTCTCGGTCTTGATGACCGCCGCATTCAATTCACGCCCGACCTTATGCCTTCAGATATCCTGGGCTCTGAAGTCATGGAACAGGATGACAATGGCAAACGTTATTTCCGCTATGTCAGAGGCCCTATTTTTGCTCAATTGCTCATGGCGGACGAAATAAATCGCGCCTCACCTCGGACACAGTCGGCGCTCCTGCAGGCCATGCAGGAGTACCACGTTACGATTGCAGGCGAGCGGCACGATTTGCCACAACCGTTTCATGTATTGGCAACGCAGAACCCGCTTGAACAGGAAGGAACCTATCCGCTGCCGGAGGCGCAGCTAGACCGGTTTCTGATGCAGATCGATATTCTCTACCCGGAACTCGAGGCAGAACGCAGGGTGCTTCTGGAGACCACCGGTACTTCAGATGCCAAAGCGGAAAAGACAATCGATGCGGAGCGCCTGCGCGACATGCAGCACCTCATCCGACGGATGCCGGTACCGGAAGGTGTTGTCGATGCCATTCTCAAGCTTGTTCGCTCCGCTCGTCCCGGGGCTGACAACGAAATTGCAAAAAAATTCATCTCTTGGGGCCCCGGCCCGCGCGCTAGCCAGGCCCTGATGCTCTGCGCTCGGGCACGCGCTCTCTATGACGGTCGGCTCGCTCCATCAGTAGACGACGTAAAGGCTCTCGCAGAACCAGTATTGCAACATCGGATGGCGTTGACATTCGCCGCGCGGGCCGACGGAATGAATGTACGCGACGTTATTGGCAACCTTACAAAAGTTGCTTTCTAATGGCAGCAATTGGCGCGCAGGTAAAACGGGCTGACACAGGGGATGCGCTTGCGCGTGCCCGCCAGCGTGCCGCCCTGCTACCTGATCTTCTGGTCGAAGCGCGCCGCATCCTCAATACCGTCAACACCGGCTGGCATGGCCGGCGGAAGAGTGGCGTTGGCGAAACTTTCTGGCAATTTCGCCCCTATGCTCAGGGTGAGGCTATCTCCCGTATCGACTGGCGCCGCTCTGCCCGCGATGATCGTACTTACATCCGCGATCAGGAATGGGAAGCAGCTCATACGGTGTGGCTATGGGCCGATCCTTCGCCTTCCATGCTCTACAAGTCCGAACAAGCCCATGTATCGAAAGAATCGCGGGCTCTGGTACTCGTTCTGGCACTGGACGAACTTTTATCACGCAGTGGTGAGCGGATCGGCTTCCCCGGCGTGGCGGACCCTATATCCGCCCGAAACGGTGCGGAACGCCTCGCAACTCTACTCGCCCACACGACGAACCTGCCTGCCAAGCCTGATCTGAGCAGAGTGCGACGCTTTTCCGATGTAGTTCTCGTCAGTGATTTTCTAGAGCCTGTGGAAGATACGCTGGCTCTTCTCCAACAACTCGTTCAGGCTGGCGCCCGTGCGCACCTGATAGAGGTCTATGATCCAGCCGAAGAAGATTTTCCCTACAAGCGGCGCACCGAATTCGTCGATCCCGAAACCGGCGCGTCTCTAACGTTCGGGCGTGCAGAGGATTACGCCGACGATTATCGCCGATTGTTCTATGCGCGCCGTGAGGTCCTCAGCGATTTTTGCCGGCGGATTGGCTGGAGTTACACCACCAATCGTACCGATCGCCTGGCCTCCGACGCGCTCGTGTCGGTTCACATGAACATGACCGCCAATATTGGCTACGAGGGGAACGGCGCATGAATGCACTCCCTTTGGCCTTTGGTGCGCCTGCCATCCTTGCCGGACTCATCGTTCTTCCAATCATCTGGTGGCTTTTGCGGGTGACCCCTCCCCGTCCGGTCACGGAAATATTCCCCCCGCTGAAAATCCTTGCCCAACTCCTGAAGAAGGAAGAGACCCCCAACAAAAGCCCTTGGTGGTTGACGCTACTGCGGCTGTTGCTCGCGGCTTTCGTTATTCTCGCACTGGCGGAGCCTGTATGGAATCCCCGAGCCGAAACACTGACAGGCAAGGACCCAGTCGCCATAGTCCTCGACAATGGCTGGTCGTCAAACGAGGAATGGAGTTCACGCAAGGATACGGCTGAGCGCCTGATTTCCGACGCGGAGAACTCCGGAGCGCTGATCTACATTTTGGGTACGGCCGAAAAAGCCAATACCGATATCGGGCCGTTCGACGCGAACGCCGCGCTAGAACGGCTCCGGGCTATGGCCGTGCGCCCAATCCCGGTCGACCGGCCGGCCGCGTTTGCGCGGTTGAAAACGGCGATTGCGAACGTTTCCGGCACGAGGCTTGCCTATCTCAACGATGGTGTCGACACACCGCAGGCTGCGGAAGCAGTCAAGTCGCTCGAAGGTTCAGCTATCGCATCCATCATCTGGTACCAACCATCGATAACATCGCTGGTCGCTCTTCGACAGGCCGTCAACAACGCGAATGGTCTGACTGTTCGTGCGGTGCGACCAAGCAATGATCGCGGGCAGAACGGAATTACCATAGGCGCATTTGATGAGAAGGGCCGGCGTATTGCTGAAACCGGTTTGGTCTTTACGGCGGGCGAGAGCATCGGCGAAGCCGTCATCAACGCGCCTTACGAATTGCGCAATGACTTCCACACATTGCGGGTTGACGGCGCCGCGCAGGCGGGTGCTACCTACCTCATTGACGACAACAACAAGCGAAGGCGCGTTGCGTTACTTTCCGGTTCTGACGCAGACCTTTCACAACCGCTGCTCTCGCCGCTCTACTATATATCACGTGCGCTCGAGCCGTTTGCCGATCTATTGCGTCCTCGTAACCCGGAACTTGTGCGCGGCGTCCCCGAACTCCTCGAACAGAAGCCCTCTGTTTTCATCATGGCGGATATCGGCAAACTACCGCCAGAGACTGAGCAAACGCTTTCTGATTGGGTCAACAAAGGCGGTACGCTGATCCGTTTTGCTGGACCGCGCCTCGCAGGTAACAGTGACCAGGATCCATTGCTGCCCGTTACCTTGCGTAAAGGCGAGCGGTCCCTCGGCGGCACGTTATCGTGGAAGGAATCGCAACCTGTTGCGGCCTTCCCGGAGAACGGGCCCTTTGCTGGCTTGCCAACTCCGCAAGATGTGACCGTGACGCGGCAGGTTCTGGCGGAGCCATCTTCCGACTTGTACGACAAGAGCTGGGCCAATCTGGCAGACGGTACGCCGCTGGTAACTGGCGAGACACGCGAGCGAGGCCAGTTGGTACTATTCCACGTAACACCTGAAGCCACATGGTCAAACCTGCCGATCAGCGGCAGTTTTGTAGATATGCTGCACCGTCTCGTCTCGTTGTCCAACGCAGCCGGACCATTGACAAACGATAATGGCGCAAGTGGCTCGCGTGTGCTTCCACCCTATCTGACATTGAATGCCGAGGGGTCGCTTGTCCCGCCCAACGGCGACACCAGACCGCTCCTAATCGCGACTGGTGCTAGCCCACAGGTGAGTTTCGACAATCCTCCCGGCTTCTACGGCGTTGAGGATGCCATGACGGCCCTCAACCTTTTCAAGCCTGACGGCGAAATCAAGCCGTTGATTCGACCCGATCTGGCATTTCCGGTAACGACAGCACGCTACGCCGTGGACGAATCCTTGCCATTGCGTGGACCGCTCTTGGCACTTGCAGCACTGTTGTTGGCACTGGATGCCATTGCCGTACTTTGGCTCGGCGGCCATCTGCGTCGCCGTTATCGTACGGCAGCGGCGGCATCGCTGGCCATCCTCCTGTTACCGGCCCTACTTGCCCTTGGCCCTACTCCCGCATCTGCCCAGCAGAATGACAGCAAGCCCGGCGACCAAGCGATTCTCGAGGCCGTCAATGCCACGCATCTCGCCTACGTCATAACTGGTGATGGTGCTGTCGACGATGTCAGCAAGGCGGGCCTGCTTGGCCTGTCCAAAGCTCTCTCCGACAGCACGGCTCTCGAACCTGGTGAACCCATCGGCGTCAATCCTGCGACTGATGAACTCGCCTTCTATCCTTTGATCTATTGGCCTGTTGATGCTGCCGCAAAAATGCCGGCACCAGAGGCGATCGCCAAGATCGATGCATATATGCAGCAGGGCGGAACGGTGCTGTTCGACACCCGCGATCAGGATGCGGCCGCGATCAGTTTTGACAACTCGACAACGCCCGCCAATCAGAGGTTGCGTGACATTCTTGCCGGCCTCAACATACCGCCGCTTGAGCCAGTCCCGAGCGACCACGTCTTGACCAAATCCTTCTACATTCTGCAGGATTTTCCTGGCCGTTATCGCGGTAGTCCCTTGTGGGTGCAGGCATCCCTCTCGACCGAGACCCGCTCCGATCGACCAGTGAGGGCGGGAGATGGTGTCACGCCCATTATGATCACCGGCAACGATTTCGCAGGCGCCTGGGCGACGAATGCCGAAGGTTCTCCACTCTACCCGACGATCCCCAACGATCCGATGCAACGCGTTTACGCCTACCGCGCCGGTATCAACATTGTCATGTATATGCTGACCGGAAATTACAAATCCGATCAGGTGCATGTGCCTGACCTTTTGCAGCGGTTGGGGAACTAGGTCATGTATCTGTCATTGGATTTCCAGCCTCTTGTTTCAAGCACGCTTCTCGCGCTTTTGCTCGTACCGCTGTTCATTCTTACGCTGGCCGGAATCTATTTTCGCCAGCGCGGCAGCCTGATCCGGCTGTTGGCCGTTGCAGCATTTGCCATGGCACTCTTCAATCCGATTGTTGTGAATGAGGAACGCGAGCCGCTGAAAAGCATCGTTGCTGTAGTTGCTGACCGCAGCCAGAGTCAGGATATCGGCAACCGCACTGCAGATACCGATGCAGCTTTGAAACAGGTTCAGGCAGAACTCGGCCGGCTACCGCAATTCGAGGTCAGGACGGTTGAAACCGGCCAGGCAACCGAAAATGATGACGCAACCTCAACACGTCTGTTCCAGGCATTGAATGGCATTTTCCGTGATGTGCCGCCAGCTCGGATCGGCGGCGCGATTATGATCACGGACGGCCAGATTCATGATATCCCGACCAATATGGCCGGGCTCGGTTTCAATGCCCCGGTGCATGGGCTGATCACCGGCACGCCCGGCGAGATCGACCGCCGTATTCAATTTGTCCGTGCACCGCGTTTCGGGTTGACGGGCAAGCCACAAGAAATGACATACAAGGTGACAGCGTCGGGCGAGCCGCAGGGCGGCCGTGCGCGTGTTAGCGTGCGCGTGAACGGTGACGAGGTGAGCAATCAGGACGCGATCATCGGCCAGGAAATGCCGCTGGAGGTCACACTACCGCGTGCAGGCGTGAACATTGTTGAGATTGTCGTCGATGCCGTTCCGAACGAGCTCACAGAAGTGAACAACCGTGCCGTTGCCATGGTTGACGGCATTCGCGAGAATCTGCGTGTCCTGCTGGTTTCCGGCGAACCGCACAATGGCGAGCGTACATGGCGCAATCTTTTGAAATCCGACGCATCTGTCGACCTTGTGCACTTCACGATTTTGCGGCCGCCCGAGAAGCAGGATTCAACCCCTATCAACGAGCTTTCGCTGATCGCTTTCCCGACCCGGGAACTTTTCGTCGACAAGATCGAGCAGTTTGACCTCATCATTTTCGATCGCTACCAGCACCGCGATGTGCTGCCGCTGCTCTATTACGACTACATCAACGATTACGTCCAAAAGGGTGGCGCACTTCTCATCGCCGCTGGTCCCGAATACGCGGGCAACATGTCGATCGCCAATACACCGCTCCTCTCGGTCCTGCCTGCGACGCCGACGGGGAACATCGAAGAAAAAGCGTTCTATCCCCGACTGAGCGACCAAGGGAAACGTCATCCGGTAACACGTGGCCTTGAGGGCAGCACGCAGGAGCCGCCACACTGGAGCCGCTGGTTCCGCGTTATTGACGTCAATCAGCCCGAAGGCACAACAGTTATGGATGCAGGCGATAAGCCATTGCTGGTCCTGAATCATGTTGGAGAAGGCCGGGTAGGCATGTTTCTTTCCGACCAGGGCTGGCTCTGGGCTCGAGGCTTCGAAGGCGGCGGCCCGCATGCCGCGCTCTACCGGCGCATCGCCCACTGGCTTATGAAGGAGCCGGAACTCGAAGAAGAAGCACTGACAGCAACCGGCAGCGGCCGCAATCTCGAGATTCGCCGGCAAACCATGCAGAAGACTGCCAACCCCGCGAGCATCATCACGCCATCGGGGAAGACGAGGTCCATTCCCCTGACGGAATCCGAGCCAGGGGTCTTTACGGCCTCAGTGACGACCGACGAAATCGGTCTCTATCAGGTGGCCAATGGTGATCTGACGACGCTTGCCCATGTCGGACCGGTCGACGCACCGGAATTCAGCGATAATGTTTCCACAACCGCCAAGCTCGACCCGTTGGCACGCGAAACCGGTGGCGGAACGCGGCGGCTGCGGCCAGCCGCCGACCAGAGCACTATAGAGGTTCCCAATATCGTCGCGTCGCGCGGTATGGCGAGCGCGAGTGGTGACAACTGGATCGGATTGCGCCCCACCAACGAGACGATCCTCAAGAGTGTCAATCGCCTGCCGCTCTTCTCAGGCTTCCTTGGCCTCGCCGCAATGATCCTGGTGCTGGGCGGCATGTGGTACCGCGAAGGCAAGTAGTGGTACCGTCAGGCCAGATTTCTATCAGGTCTGGATGGCGTGGCGTACGCGCCCCTGCACGGCCTCCAAGGCGCGCGGTGTGAGTTCGCAGGCGAGAAACCGGGTCGGTTCCACGGGCGCGGGCATTTCGATCAGATGACCTGGTATCTGGCGAAAGCCAAAAGGCGCATAGTAAGGCTCATCGCCGACAAGGATAACCAGATGGTGGCCAGCGACACGCGCCGCTTCCATACTGGTGCGCATCAGCGCAGCGCCGATGCCCTGATTTTTCCATGCAGGACGTACGGCCAGGGGGCCGAGAAGCAAAGCCGAAGTCGTGCCAATCTGGATAGGCGTTAGCCGGACCGATGCCACCACATGCTCGCCGTTCAGTGCGACGAAGGAGAGCGTACGATCATGCGGGCCACCTTCGCGAATCCGGTATGCGGCACGAGCGAACCGTCCCGGTCCAAAAGCTTCCATGTTTATGTCTTCTATGGCAGCGTCATGCACCGGGTCCTCCGGGGCGTAAGTCACGACTTGAGTCAGCATGCTGGGTGTCTTTTTGAAAGGAGTGGATATGCGCCTCAAACCCTTCGGTTGTTGGCGAACACAGGAATTTTCCGCCGCTTGGAAAAAGCGTCGGTCCGGGTATCATCGTCGGATGAACAGAATTCCTGCCACAAAAGTCTCCTTTTTTGTCCGCGTAACATCAAAAGAAACGGCCGTAAACCGAAAATCCAGTTTGTCAGGCAAAAAGTGACACTCTGTTCACCGGCTTGGTCATGGAACCGAGAGGAATTGAGCCTAACTGTCAGGAACAACCGAATACTGAAATCAACCAGCGCACAGCGTGGTTCCAGGAGACGAGATGGGTTTATTGATTGATGGCGTGTGGCATAACCAATGGTACGATACAAAGGACACTGGCGGCCGTTTCATCCGGACCGAGTCACAGTTTCGCAATTGGGTGACTGTTGATGGTAGCGCGGGACCATCGGGCAAGGCCGGATTCAAGGCCGAACCTGGTCGCTATCATTTGTATGTTTCCTATGCTTGTCCCTGGGCGCACCGCACGCTGATTTTCCGTGCACTCAAACAACTGCAGGACGTAATTTCGTTGTCAGTCGTCGACCATTACATGGGAGCGGAAGGCTGGACATTCTACGAAAAGGATGGTGCAACACCTGACCACCTCTTCGGCTACAAGCGCCTGCACGAAATCTACACACGCGCCGATCCCAATTACTCGGGCCGCGTGACCGTGCCGGTCCTCTGGGACAAACAGCAGAAGACTATCGTTTCCAATGAATCGTCAGAGATCATTCGGATGCTCAATTCCGCTTTCAACGACTTCGGCGATGCCTCCCTTGATTTTTATCCCGAAGCACTGCGCGGCGAGATCGATGAGATCAACGCGCTGGTCTATCCGAATATCAACAACGGCGTCTATCGGGCTGGCTTTGCCACGACGCAAGAAGCTTACGAAGAGGCGTTTGCGCAATTGTTCGATGCGCTTGACCACGTGGAGGAACGGCTGTCTCGTCAGCGTTATCTCGTCGGCAATCGGCTGACGGAAGCCGACTGGCGCCTGTTTACCACGCTGCTGCGCTTCGATCCTGTCTATGTCGGTCATTTCAAATGCAATCGCCAGCGCATTGCCGACTATCCGAACCTGTCGAACTACACGCGCGAACTGTATCAGGTGCAGGGCGTCGCGCCGACAGTGAACTTGAAACACATCAAGGCGCACTACTACGGCAGTCACAAGACCATCAATCCAAGCGGGATAATTCCTGTTGGACCGGAAATCGACTACACAGCCCCGCATGATCGCGACCGTTTCTGATCGCTACCAGTCAAGCGGGACGTCTGCTCCCTCTAAAATCTCGGCAAGCCGGCGCCGGGTGGACGGTGTAGTATCCGGTGGCAGAGCCCCGAGTTTGAAAAACCCCGCTTCGGCAATCTCGCGATTGGCGATGAACGGTGTTATCTGCCGGAACGAGCGGCAAACATAAAGCGCAACGTGATCGCGTCTTGACGCGTGCGCATTGTGATAGATGGCGAAAAGCTGCGGTCGGCCTGTCAGCTCGATATTACCTTCCTCCATCAATTCCTTCTTGAGCGTCTGTTCAACCGTGTGCCCCGTTTCCACGCCACCGCCTGGAAATTGCCAGCCAGGAACGTAAGTGTGGCGAATGAGAAATACCGATTTCTCCTTGTCATCCAGTACAACGCCGCGGGCACCAAGCGTCATGGGTCGACGAAACAGAAAGTAGGTATGGAACAGGCGATGACGCCATTTTGAACGTTTTTCAGCCATTCTGCCTGACCTTGGCCGGAACTTCTCCGGTGTGCGACGGTTGTATCACTGGATTTCGCGCCAATACTCTCATAAAGCTGAGTCGATGTTCCACCTCGCTCATATCTCCGACATACATCTGTCGCCTTTACCCGCGCTGACTTTGCGTGAACTGATCTCCAAGCGCATTACTGGCTATATCAATTGGCGATCGAACCGCAAGGGCTCGATGACGAGCGGCACACTGGATGTTCTTGTGGCCGATATGAAGGCACAGTCCCCGGATCATATCGCCGTCACCGGCGATCTCGTGAACCTGGCTCTGGATGAGGAACTGGAGACGGCACAGCGCTGGCTCAAAACATTGGGTGATCCCGCTAACGTCTCGGTTGTTCCCGGCAATCATGATGCGTACGTGCCGGGTGCACTGAAAAAGACACGCCGCTTTTGGCAACCATGGATGCGAGGGGACGCGCAGGCAGCGGCAAACAGCCCTGTGGAGTTTCCATATCTTCGCGTCCGCGGCGACATAGCGCTTATTGGCGTTTCCTCAGCGCGCGCTACTGCTCCCTTCATGGCGACCGGCGATATTCGCGAGCGGCAAGCTCGAAAACTGGGCGAACTTCTCGACGAAACAGGTAAACTTGGCCTCTTCCGGGTAATTATGATTCACCATCCGCCAGTGCGCGGCGCCGCGCCTTCTCACAAGCGCCTGCTCGGCATCGGTCTTTTTCAGCGCACGGTTCGCGAACATGGGGCTGAATTGGTTCTCCATGGTCATACGCACCTGGCAACACGCTACGAGATTGAAGGTCCAAGTTGGAAAATACCAGTGATATGCGTCCCCTCAGCAAGCCAGAGTTTTGGTGGAAATCACAAGCCTCCCGCGGCGTTCAATCTGTTTTCCATTGCTAAAACCAATATCGGCTGGTCGTGTCATATGATTGAGCGTGGAATTGTCGACGAACAGATGAACATCCGGACTATCCGCGAACATAACCTTCAAGTGGGCGCTGTACTCGCCCCGGTGTGATTCAAAAGTACGGCGATAAGCGGTCCCAGAAAAATGCCAGGAGCGCTCCTGCACCCGCCAGGCCGCCGATAACAAACCACGTCAATACAGTGACCAGTTCGCTCACAACCGATCTGGAGCGACGCGCTGAAGCGGACGATACTGCGGATGGCCGAACCAATGCATGTTCAGTTGGACCAGGGGTCTGATTTTTCTGATAAATGGCGGCGGAGCGAAGATTAATCCTCTCACCTTCCATCAGGCGCTGACGCTCGACGAGCCGCTCAGCGATATAATTGGTTACCGCATCTGAAATGGGCTGCACGTCGGGGGATTCCGCCACCACGATCCGACCTAACCTCGTGTCCCGGACAAACCGATACGTCCGACGATCACGGCCCATCATGACATGCGACGTTGGATCAATCCACAATCTCGGCTGCTGCCCTTTGGAAATTGCGAAATCCCATTGCAGATCGTCCACAGGCACATCATCGAATACCGGCTTCAAATCATGGGCAAGGATTTCGATCCTGGCGAGGTCCGCTTCCTTCATATCGACGACAACGTCGCCGCGATCGGCAGCAGCAATTTGCGCACCCCGAACGGCGTCAGCAAGTTTTCGCCGATTATCAACGGCGGTGATCTTCTCTCGCATCTCACTCATAAGCATTTCCGGCACGAGCTAGGGTTAGAACATCATTAACCATGTGTCGCTTTCATTGCATCAGAATCTTGTCCGGAATGACTTTCGTTCCCCGTATAAATGAGAGGCCCCGAAGGGCCCTTCATCACTGTCCGATTATCCGGTTTGCCGCCGAGACAATGCCCTCAAGTGAGGCAGTCACAATGTTCTTGTTGATACCTGCACCAAAAATCTTGCCCCCGGGATGTTCGATTTCCATGTAGCTGATCGCGGCTGCATCCGAACCGTGCTGGAGCGAGTGTTCCGAATAGTTCACGACCGATAATTTAATGCCGAGATAGTGCGAAAGAGCGTCAATGAATCCATCGACAGGGCCGGTGCCTCTTCCCTCAATCCGTTTTGTTTCACCGCGATCAGTGATCTCCGCAGAAAGCACACGCACACCCTTGCGCTCCGTATCGGGATAGGTGTGGTGGTCGACGAATTTCAGCCGGGCATTTGGCTGTTCGACATAGAGTTCCTGGAAGCGATCGTAAATTCGCTTGGACGGCATCTCCTTGCCCTCTTCGTCCGTGATCTGCTGGATGTCTTCGCGAAACTCCACTTGCATGCCACGCGGCAAATTCAGGCCGTAGTCGGCTTGTAGAATATAGGCGATACCGCCCTTGCCGGACTGTGAATTGATGCGGATGATTGCTTCGTAGCTGCGCCCGACATCCTGCGGATCGATAGGCAGATAAGGCACTTCCCAGAGCATCTTATTGGCCTGCTTGATCGCTTTCATACCCTTGTTGATCGCGTCCTGATGTGACCCCGAAAACGCCGTGTAAACCAGCTCGCCGACATAAGGGTGACGCTCCGGGATAACAAGCTGGTTGGAATACTCGTACACCTCCTTCATCCGGTTGATGTCGGAGCAGTCGAGTTCGGGATCGACGCCTTGCGTAAACATGTTCAGTGCCAAGGTGACGATATCGACATTGCCGGTGCGCTCGCCATTGCCAAACAAGGTGCCTTCGACGCGGTCGGCACCAGCCATCAGTCCGAGTTCGGTGGTTGCAACGCCAGTGCCGCGGTCATTATGCGGATGCAGCGAGATGATCAGATTTTCGCGATTGTCGAGCTGACGGCACATCCATTCGATGCGATCCGCATAGATGTTTGGCGTGGACATCTCAACCGTCGAAGGCAAATTGATGATCAACTTGTTGTCAGGTGTTGGCTTGACGATTTCCGTTACCGCATTGCAGATTTCCAACGCGACTTCGAGTTCCGTGCCCGTAAAGCTTTCAGGCGAATACTCGAAGCGATAGCCTCCGCCTGCCCTTGCCGCCATATCCGTGATCATTTTGGCGGCGTCTGTGGCAATCGTCTTGATGCCGTGAACGTCCTTGTTGAACACGACGCGCCGCTGCAGTTCACTGGTCGAGTTGTAGAAATGGACAATCGGCTTGTGGGCACCTTCCAACGACTCGAAGGTACGCGTAATCAACTCCGGACGGCACTGCACCAGCACCTGCAGGGAAACATCGGGGCCGGCATTGCCCTCCTCCACGCACCAGCGCGCAAAATCGAAGTCCGTTTGCGAGGCCGAAGGAAAACCGATCTCGATTTCCTTGAATCCCATCTCGAGCAGCAGCGCGAACATGCGCACTTTCCTGTCGTGCCCCATCGGATCGATCAGTGCCTGGTTACCGTCGCGCAAATCGACGGAACACCAGATGGGTGCCTTCTCGATACGTTTGGAGGGCCATTGGCGATCTTTCAGATCCACCAAGGGATAAGGTTCGTACTTCTTGGCCGCATAGGGCATGCCCATGTTCCGTTGGATCATGTCGGTCATTTGTTTCTCGTTTCCGGCCGATGCGCATCAAATCTGGCGCGATCTCGGCACTCTTCTTAAGTGTTACAGTTATCTTGTAAAGGGAATAAGGAGCGATTGCCTGGCGGCTAATTCGACCGCCGGACGCTCCTCTTAACGAGCCCGGCGATCGCCAGTAAGGTTAAGAAGAAGCGGAAGGAGAAATGCGCGATTGGTCACGCCCGCGGAAGCGGACTGAAAAAATGACTGTGGGGTCGGGCGCGTTTTCATGACCAGACAATTAAACGACTGCCAGGCCGGATGCAAGAAGAATGCTAGAGCAAGTTTGTCTAGTTCTTCTTCAACTGAGCCGTCGCACCGCCAGCCAGCCATTCACTGACGACTTTCACGTCGTCCTTGCCCAATCCATGATCGGACTTGATCGAACGTGCTTCCACGCGAGCACCGTGCGAGCGAAGCAAGTCCTCAAGGGCAGGCGCATAGGGTGCATAGAGCTGATCCGAAGCGCCGGAAACGGTCAACACGCGGGCATTGGCGAGATTAGCCTCGATTGTCCCCGTCAGGACCGGCATAGAACGTAAGAGTACTGCCTGTTTCACCAAATCCGGGTAGAGCATCATCACGGCGTTGACCAGATTGGCGCCGTTGGAATACCCGAGAAACGTCGTGCGATTGGGGTCGAATTTGTATTCCCGCGTGACCTGCTTCAGAAACTCAGCAAAAGCCTTTGCTTCGGATCGAATACCCTGCTGGTCGAAACTGATAGGTGTCAGCCGGCGGTACCAGCGATTCGAACCATCCTGGACTACACGCCCGCGCACGGCGAGCAGCAGAGCATTCGGTGCGATCTTGGAAGCAAAGGAAACGAGGCTCGTCTCGTCCTGGCCTGAGCCATGCAGGAGAACCATCGTATCTCCGTTCTGAACTTCCGGACGGTAGATTCGGTACTTGAAAGTAAGATCCTCATGGAGCGAACCTTCGCTCTGGGGGAGAATGTCACCTTTGGTCGCTTTCTTCACAATAGTCCCACTGCCTGTTGCTCCGAGGCTAATCGGTACCGCTTTTACTGGCGTCTGTGAATTTGCCGGACCCTTCTGCGGGCAGGCATCTCCGGCGCTATTTTTATCAACGTCGGGCTGTGGATCAATCGTATTTAACAACACTTCCGCTTTACCGGACTGCAGCTTGTCGCAATCTGCGGTATTGCGCGCGCTAGCCGGATACGCGGCAACGATGATGGAGAGCCCGGTTAATAGTCCATAAAGATAAGGTTTACCCATAAGTTAATCCTGGCAGTTTTAGAGCAAAGGATATCCAGATAGAACCAGTTCTGTTTCTCGGATGGCGAGACAATCCACGCGGAAGGTGGCGAGGTCGATGTGTTTCGATCGTTCGACGCCGCCTGACAAAGTGGGTGTCCGCCAGCCGGAAAACCCGAAGGGCCGGGTGAATTTGCTCCAAATCCTTCGGGCTTCGGCATCATCCGATGGAAAAGCATCGGCCTCGCCAAACCCCTCGACCTTAAATCAAATTCCCTCCGGCAGAACGATTCTATCTGGTTATCCTTTGCTCTAAGGTTAACTAAGATTGTAAACAGCCGCGGTCATCCGCTCGGCGCTGCCATGCGCTTTGGCCGCTCGATCCTCAAAGGGAACTGATGCGTATCGCCAAAATTTACGGTCCCCAGACGTACGCCCCCGGCGTCGCATCTCATACGGAGAATTGCATTGCTGGAAGACATGTCACCCGGCAGCGCTTGTATGTCAACATAATTGTAACGAAATCATGACCGACTGAAACAATCCGTTACAAAATGTTGCAGGACTGCATCGAACCATCGTCCGTGACTGAACCGAAAGTTCGTCATGGGGTGACGAAAATGGTGGTTTTCGAGCACCGAAGCGCAGCGTACATTTGGGTACGTGAGCATCATCGGAGCACAGAAAAGCACCATTTGCAGCCCGCCATGGCGAATTTACGGTCGGTCTCTCAGGCGAAAGGAACTGCGGCCGTCCCGATAGGCAATTTCGCCTCGTCTTCGGGTTCGACATGGATGACCACACTGGCGTCCGGAATCTCTGCCATCAATGCGTTTTCGATACGGTCGCAAATGATGTGTGCATCGCCAACGCTCATGTTCGCCTCAACCACCAAGTGAAATTCAATAAAGGTTACGCGCCCGGCGATGCGTGTCTTCAGATCATGAACCTCAAGCGCGCCGCCAGCGTTGGAAGAAATGACATCGCGGATGCGCATCGTCTCTTCGGTCGCCACGCCCATGTCCATCAAGCCCTGCACGGAATTTCCGATCACACTCCATCCCTGCCACAGGATGTTGAGTGCGACAATGACGGCAAGCAGCGGATCGAGGATCGTCCAACCGGTCAGGACGGCGCCGACCAGACCGGCAAATACGCCGACAGAAGTCACCACATCGGTCATGATGTGCTTTCCGTCGGCCTGTAATGCAGGAGATTTGTGTTTACGCCCGCGGTTGATAAGCAAAGAAGCCCAGAACGCGTTGATGATCGATGCACCGCCGTTGATCGCAAGACCAAGCCATGGCTGCTCCAACGTCCGGGGTGTCTCCCAAGCGACCCAAACTTCGCGCAGGATCAGCAAGGCAGCGACGACAATCAGTACCCCCTCAAGCACCGCCGAGAAATACTCGGCCTTATGGTGCCCGAAGGGATGATTCTGGTCGGCGGGCTTGTAGCTGACACGGATCGCCCACCAGGCGGCGATCGCAGCCACCACATTGACGATCGATTCCAGCGCGTCCGAATAAAGTGCGACAGAACCGGTCACATAATAGGCAGCGTATTTCAGCGCCAGCACGGTGATCCCGATTAAAATCGACCAGCCTGCGATGCGCTGAACTGTGGTGTTTTCTGTCATGCTGCTCGTATCTTTGCCCGGCGCGGCAGGTGCGCCACAACATTCTCGATAATCCGCATACCAGCGTTATGACCCAGTGTCATGATCGATTCCGGATGAAATTGCACCGCCGCAATCGGTTCGCTTTTATGCTCGAACGCCATGATGACACCGTCCTCCGTTTCTGCGGTAACGATGAACTCGTCCGGCAAGCGAACCGGATCGGCGAAGATCGAGTGATAGCGGCCCACAGTGACTTCCTTGGGCAGGCCCGAGAAAATCTTGCCTTGCTTGGTAATGCGAATGCGCGAGGGTTTGCCGTGCATCGGAACATGCAGCTGTCGCAACGATCCGCCGTAGGCCTCGGCAAGTGCCTGCAAACCGAGGCAAACGCCAAAGATCGGCAGTTCCCGATTGCGGGCCTTCTTGATCGTCGCCTTGCAATCAAAATCTTCCGGCGTCCCGGGTCCAGGTGACAGAACCACCAGATCCGGCTTGATCCTGTCGAAAATCTCGTCGGCAACCGGCGTGCGCACAGTTGTCACGCTTGCACCGGTCTGCCGAAAATAATTCGCCAAGGTGTGGACGAAGGAATCCTCGTGATCGACGAGAAGAATCGACAGCCCCTCTCCTACTCGCGCGACAGCACGTTCCTCGGGCAGGACATTGCTCTTGTGCGCGTCCCGCACCGCCGCAATCATCGCCGAAGCCTTGAGTTCGGTCTCAGCCTCCTCTTCCTCGGGAACTGAATCATAGAGCAAGGTTGCGCCTGCACGAACCTGCGCGATGCCGTCCTTGATGCGGATCGTGCGCAAAGTCAGGCCCGTGTTCATGTCGCCATTGAAATTGACCATGCCGATGGCACCACCATACCAAGCGCGCGGGCTGCGCTCGTTTTCTTCGATGAAACGCATAGCCCAGAGTTTTGGCGCGCCGGTTACGGTCACAGCCCAGGCGTGTGACAAGAATCCGTCAAATGCGTCCATATCCTCACGCAAGCGACCCTCGATATGATCGACGGTGTGGATCAGCCGCGAATACATTTCGATCTGGCGACGCCCGATGACACGGACCGACCCCGGCTCACACACGCGACTCTTGTCGTTGCGATCGACATCCGAGCACATGGTGAGCTCGGACTCATCTTTCTTTGAGTTCAGCAGCTTGATGATCTGCTCGCTGTCGGCGATTGCGTCTTCGCCGCGCTTGATCGTTCCTGAAATCGGGCAAGTCTCGATACGCCGACCAACCACGCGCACGAACATTTCCGGCGAAGCACCGACCAGATATTCGTTGTCGCCAAGATTGATATAGAACGAATAGGGCGATGGGTTGATGGCTTTCAGCCGGCGCGAAATAACCGACGGTTTGGTTTCGCAGCGCTCATAGAATGTCTGCCCCGGTACGACCTCAAAGAGATCGCCACGCATGAAGCTTTCCTTGGCCTTCTTGACCAGTTCAGCATATTCGCCTGGATTGTAATCGCCGCGTCCGGGTATCTTGTCTGTCGGCTTGAATGGCTTTGCCGCCGTATCCCGTGGGAGACCCTCGGTTGAAGCGCCGGCGAACGCATAGTCATAGCGATCGAGCCATGCCTTGGCAGCATGATGGTCGACCACTAGGATCTCATCCGGCAGATATAGGACGATATCACGCTGGTCATCCGGACGTTTCAACTTGTACTGGACTGTATCGAACTGGAACGCCAGATCGTAGCCGAACGCGCCATAGAGGCCGAGATTGGCATCGTCTTCGGTAAAGAACAGACCAACAATGCCGCGCAGGACCGTGAAGACGGAAGGTATGCGTGAACGCTCTTCTTCGGTGAATTGGCGGCTGGGTAGCGCAATCTCAAGTTCAAGCCTGGTCGCACTTGTACCTGTAACGGACACTTCCTCAAGCGCTTCGATAGCTTGCTTGATTGGAGCCAAAAGAACTTCGCCGCGCTTGTTCAACGCCTCAACGGTCATATGGCGGCCATTGGAAGTTATCACGACGGGCGGATCGACGATCGCCGTATCCCAACGCGTATAGCGGCCCGGATATTCATAATTCGACGAGAAGACGGCGCCGCGCCGCTCGTCGAGAGCATCGACATAGCTGTCGATAGCGCTGGCATAGGCCGTTGCTATGCGGGACCGTGTGATCGTGACACCGCCTTTGGTATCGAATATTTCCACATCGCCTTCAATTCTGTGCATCATGAATTCCCTTGTTGCATCTGGCGTTGCGGGCTTCGGGCGGACAAACAAAAAGGCCGCCCGGAAAAATCCGTCGCGGCCCTGTTCCCTTTTCACAAACATGCAAAAGGCTTTAGTGGCCGCTATCAGCGAGCCCACCACCAGCCATTTGAAAGAATGCGCGTATCCATGCGGTGATTGTTAGCGTTACATTGCAGCGCTTGCAACAGCAAAAATACGAGCTTGGACCAACGTCTAAAAGAGCCCTTCTATCAAACCATCACCATTCAGATGAATCCGTTCGGCCGAGGGAGACTTCGGCAAGCCGGGCATGGTCATGATTTCTCCGCAGATGGCCACAACGAAGCCAGCTCCGGCAGAAAGACGAACTTCGCGTACGTGAACAACATGATTTACCGGCGCTCCACGCAAATGTGGGTTCGTCGAAAATGAATATTGGGTCTTCGCCATGCAAACCGGAAGATCGCCATATCCAGCCTCCTCCCATTGCAGCAATTGTTCGCGCACGCTCGTATCCGCATCCGCTTCTGCACCGCGATAGATGCGCTTGACGATCGTTTCGATTTTGTCGAACAGCGAAAGCTCATCCTCGTAAAGTGGCGAAAACTGCGCTGAGCCACTTTCCGCCAAAGCAACGACCCTGTGCGCAAGTTCTTCGATCCCGGCCGAGCCTTGGGCCCAGTGCTTGCATAGAACGGCCTCCGCGCCATGCGCCGTCACAAAAGCCTTTACGGCTGCAATCTCTGCATCCGTGTCGGCAGTAAAATGATTGATTGCGACCACAACCGGCACGCCAAACTGGCGGACGTTCTCCATATGGCGCCCGAGATTCGCGCAGCCAGATTTGACGGCAGCGACGTTTTCTTGACCCAGATCCTCCTTCGCCACACCGCCATGCATCTTCATGGCACGGACCGTTGCGACGATCACTGCCGCCGCCGGCTTTAAACCAGCCTTTCGGCATTTAATGTCGAAGAATTTCTCAGCGCCAAGATCCGCACCAAAACCTGCCTCGGTGACCACATAGTCCGCAAGTTTCAGCGCAGTTGTCGTCGCAACGACCGAATTGCAGCCATGCGCAATATTTGCAAACGGGCCGCCGTGCACGAAGGCTGGATTGTTCTCGAGAGTCTGCACCAGGTTGGGCTGCATGGCATCCTTGAGAAGCACGGCCATGGCCTTGTCGGCCTTCAGGTCGCGGGCATAAACAGGGGTCTTGTTGAAGCGGTAGCCGATGATGATTTCGCCGAGCCGCTGTTCCAGGTCCTCCAGATCATTGGCAAGGCAAAGAATCGCCATCACCTCCGAGGCGACCGTGATGTCGAAGCCCGATTCACGTGGAAAACCATTGGCCACGCCGCCGAGCGAGGAAGCAATATCGCGTAAGGCCCGGTCGTTCATGTCCATAACCCGCCGCCAGGTGATACGGCGCGTATCGAGATTTAGCTCATTGCCCCAGTAGACGTGGTTGTCGATCATCGCCGCCAGCAAATTGTGAGCGGAGGTGATGGCATGAAAATCACCTGTAAAGTGCAGGTTGATGTCCTCCATAGGAATGACCTGCGCATAGCCGCCACCCGCAGCACCACCTTTGGTGCCGAAACAGGGACCGAGTGATGCTTCACGAATGCAGACGATAGCCTTTTTCCCGATCCGATTGAGCCCGTCGCCAAGACCGACTGTCGTCGTCGTCTTGCCCTCGCCCGCCGGCGTTGGGCTGACGGCAGTCACGAGAATGAGCTTGCCATCCTTGGCACCACGCTTGGACCGGATGAACTCCGCCGAAAGTTTGGCCTTGTCATGGCCATAGGGAGCAAGATGCTCCGGCGGAATACCGATCTTCGCGCCGATCTCCAGCACCGGCTTTTTCACCGCGGAGCGCGCAATCTCAATATCGGATTTGACGATAGCCATCGACGTCTCCTCAATGCTTCAAGAACGTCAAATAGCATCGTGTAAGCGAAATGGGGATAGCCAGAAGGGACTATCCCCAGTTGCTGAGGCTAAGAGTCTCTATTCGCCCATGGCAATAAGACTTGCATTGCCACCTGCCGCCGCCGTGTTCACGGAAACAACCTGCTCGAGTGCAAATCGTGCCAGATAGGCCGGCCCGCCCGCCTTTGGTCCAGTACCGGAAAGACCGGAACCACCGAAAGGTTGCGTACCGACGACAGCGCCGATCGTATTGCGGTTGACATAGACATTACCGATGTCGAGCCGGTCGATGATCTTGGTTACTGTCGCTTCGATGCGGGTGTGCAAACCAAACGTCAGGCCGTAGCCAGTCGACGCAATCTGGTCGAGCACCTTGTCGAGGTCCTTGGCCTTCCAGCGAACAACATGCAAGACCGGGCCAAATACCTCGCGCTCCAGCGCCTCCGCCCGGTTGAGTTCCACGATGTGCGGCGCGAAAAACAGGCCATCTTTCGGCGCCTCACCTGCAAAGCGCACTTTTTGTGACTTCCGCATCGCCGCGATATGATCTGTCAGCATATCGCGCTGTGCCTGATCGATGATCGGGCCGACGTCCGTCGAAGGCAAAGAAGGATCTCCCAAGGTGAGTTCCTTTGCTGCGCCCTCGATCATGTCAAGCATGTTGTCGGCGATGTCTTCCTGCAGATAGAGAATGCGCAGAGCAGAGCAACGCTGACCGGCTGATCGGAAGGCAGATATAACAACATCGTCGGCAACCTGTTCGGAAAGGGCTGTCGCATCGACGATCATCGCGTTGAGGCCTCCTGTCTCGGCGATCAGCGGAACAATCGGTCCCTTCTTCGCTGCCAGCGTGCGGTTGATCGCCCAGGCCGTGTCCGTCGAGCCGGTAAAGGCCACACCGGCGATTTCCGGATGTGAAGTCAGCGCCGCCCCAACGGAACCATCGCCTGGCACATAGAGGACTGCATCTTTCGGAACACCTGCCTCATGCAGGGCGCGAATTGCCTCATAGGCAATAAGTGGCGTCTGTTCTGCCGGCTTGGCCAAGACAGTATTGCCGGCGGCTAGCGCTGCCGTTACCTGACCCAGGAAAATCGCCAACGGGAAATTCCATGGGCTGATACAGACGAACGCGCCGCGGCCTCGATGCCGCAACTTGTTGTCCTCGCCGGTAGGCCCCGGCATGACTTTGTCCACGCCAAACTGTCTGCGGGCTTCGGCGGCGTAGTAGCGGCAGAAATCCACTGCTTCGCGGATTTCGGCGATGCCGTCATCGATCGTCTTGCCTGCTTCACGCGAAAGAAGATCGAGAAGGCTGTCACGATTGGCTTCCAGGAGGTCTCCCGCCTTTTCCAACGCTTTTGCCCGCGTTTCCACCGGGACACGCGACCAGGATGAGAAACCCTTGCGCGCAACACTGACGGCTTTGGCCGCCTCTTCAGCGGTAGCAAAAACCACGGTACCGACAGTCGAGCCGTTTACTGGAGAGACCACATCCTGCGTCTTGCCGGATGGCTTCACGCCTTCGATCAACGGAACCGCTTTTACAGTCGTTGACGCCTTGGCAATTCCAGACAGCAGAGCGGCTAACTCCTTGCGGTCGCCAAGCTCGACACCGGCTGAATTGGTGCGCTTGCCATAGAGCTTTAGCGGCAAGGGGATGTTCGGATGGCGATAGCCCTTGCCATCGTTCAGTTTCTCGGCCGGCCTTATCAATAACTCCGAAATCGGTATATTGTTGTCGCCAACCACAGAGACAAACGACGAGTTTGCACCGTTTTCGAGAAGACGGCGCACAAGATACGCGAGAAGATCGCGATAGCCGCCCACGGGCGCATAAATTCGGCAGGCGATCTTGTCGTTCTTCTCCGTGATCTGCTTGTAAAGACTCTCGCCCATGCCGTGCAGGCGTTGGAATTCGAAGCCACTCTTGTCGGCGCCTGCCATTTCCAGAATCATGGCCACGGTCAATGCATTGTGTGTAGCGAATTGCGGGAAGATACGCGGTCGTGCATCGAGCATGCGCTTGGCACATGCGAGATAGGACGCATCGGTCGCTGCTTTGCGGGTAAAAACCGGATAGTCGGCCAGCCCGCGCTCCTGCGCCCGCTTCACCTCCGTATCCCAATAAGCGCCCTTGACGAGACGCACCATCATCTTGCGGTTGTGCCGCGCCGCGAGCTTGTCAATGTGATCGATCACATCAAGAGCCCGCTTCTGGTAAGCCTGAATGGCAAGGCCAAATCCATCCCAGCCATCCAGCGAAGGATCGGCAAATACCCGGTCGATCACATCCAGTGACAGCTCAAGCCTGTCAGCCTCTTCCGCGTCGACGGTGAAATTAAGATCGTAAGATTTCGCCTTTTGCGCAAGAGCGAGAAGGTCCGGCACCAGTTCGGCCATGACCTGATCATGATGCGTCGCCAGATATCGCGGATGCAGCGCCGAGAGCTTGACCGAAATCCCCATGCGATCCGGGAGCTTCTTGTTACCTGTGGCACGGCCGATCGCATCGATGGCGTCCGCATAGGATTTGAAATAGCCCTGCGCATCCTTACGTGTACGAGCTCCCTCCCCCAGCATGTCGAAGGAATGGCGATAACCCTTGGCCTCATTGGTGCTGGCGCGCTTCAGCGCGTCCTTGATCGTTTCGCCCAAGACAAAATGGTGTCCGAGATAGCGCATGGCCTGCTTGGTGGCGGTCCGAACTGTCGGCAGGCCAATCCGCTTGACCAGCGAGGAAAGCACGCCCTCCGGAGTTTCGCCCGGCTTGATGACCTTCGCTGAGAGACCAAGCGCCCAAGCGGATGCCGACACGAACCATGTATCGCCGCTCGGCTCGTGTTCTGACCAATGACCTTGCTTCAGTTTATCCTCGATCAGCTTGTCCTGCGTTGCCGCATCCGGCACGCGCAGCAAGGCTTCCGCCAGCACCATCAGCGCCAGCCCCTCGCGGGTCGACAAACCATACTCCCTCAGGAAATCCTCGACCCCACCGATACCGCTCGCTTCCTTGCGGATCGTCGTGATATATTTGCTGGCTCGGGCATCGATGCGACGGTTGACATCTTCCGGCAACGTTATGGACTTAAGCAACGAGGCAACCAACGCCTGGTCATCGACGGCATAAGGTGCAGAAAAATCATTGGTAGATGGCAATGGTGCGGTCATCAGGCTTCCCCTTATTGATTTTTCCCATATAATCTAATCTACTCAGGTATTCTCACCAATGAATGTGAGAGAATACGTATAAAAAACTACAAATGGGGACTATTTTAGCGATGAAAAATTTGGACAGTCTCGATCGCAGAATATTGCGCGAGCTGCAGAAGGATGGACGCCTGACCAACACAGAATTGTCCGAGCGCATCAGCCTGTCGCAAACCGCAACGACCGAACGGGTAAAGCGCCTGTCCCGCGACGGCTACATCCTTGGATACACGGCAAAATTGTCGCCCAAAAAGCTCGATCGCGCAATGCTTGTATTCGTCGAGATAAAACTTGATCGCACCACGCCCGACGTCTTTGCAACCTTTGCCGCAGCTACGCGCCGTAACCCGGACGTGATGGAATGCCATATGGTTGCCGGCGGCTTCGATTATCTGATCAAGGCCCGCGTTGCCGATATGGAGCATTACCGGCGCTTTCTCTCCGATATGCTGCTTTCACTGCCAGGCGTCCGCGAAAGCCACACCTACGCCGTGATGGAAGAAGTCAAGGAAACGTCAAGCTTGCCGGTTTGAGCCGGCAAGCTGCTTTATTACTGCTGCAGCACCTGCTTGATGTCGATCAGGTTTGAGCGCACGCGCAGGATATAAAAACCCATCGTCGTCAGGTGGTTCGGCAACAGCCAGCCGCCTTCGCTGCCATTGGCGATGATCCAAGGCTTGATGTTCAAGGCCGAACGAAGTTGCCCGTCCATACCATCCCAAAGCGGCGTCAGGTGCTTTTCATCGAGCACCTGTTTGAAATCCAACTGAGCTGCATTCATCAGGCCGTAATAGGCATAAAGCTGGCCGTAGGCGAACCAGAAACGGTCATCGGCACGCGTGTCGAACCAGCCATAATTGTTGTTTTCCGAACGATCTTTCAAAATCGCCGAAGTCGCGCCGATGTCGTTGGCGATACGGTCGATGAACTGGATAAGATTGTCCGCACGCGCATCAAAAATGGCATTGCAGGACTCAAGCTTGGTATTGAACGTACGCAAATCCTTGACCGCCGAACGATAATAACTCGGCGTCGGCGTCTTCGGACCAAAGGGATTGAGACCAAAATACCAGGCGTCTTCGGTAAATTGCAGGTTTCCGCGCGCCTTCTGCAAGTCGGCGTCGATCTGCGAGGTCCCTCGTACACGGCCAAGTGTATCGACGAGTTCAACTGCTGTGCGGCGCACTGCCGAATTGATGCCGCGCTGGAAGGACGCCTTGTTATCGAGGAAAGGCGTATTGTCCCAATCGACGCCGAAGAACCCGAGCTTGTAGAGCAGCATGGAGGAAATCCACGCGTTCTGGTTGACGTTGAAATCCGTAAGGTCTGCGGTCACCTGCACGATAGCTGAGCGCGCGCAGGTCTTCGCCGCGCCTGTATCGGCAGCTTGCGTCGGCGAAGGAACCGGTTCCCCTACCGGAACAGTCAGGTTTTTGAAATTATAGGACGCGATGTAATCGGGGTTGAAATTCTTCCAGACCTGCGTGTTGTAGAAGAAATAGCCGTAGAGACCGAGCCATACGAGCACTGCAAGACCGAGAACCGCCTTGAGGATAATTCCGCGCTGGCCATACCAACGGCCGGCCCAAATGAACGGCAAGAGAATGATGCCGATGACGAAGCCGATACCGCGTCCGATGTAGTAGAAGATACGGCTGAAGAAATTGATCACGGGCTCGAGCATCCTATCCCTCGTTGTTGTTCAAGTCCATAAAGCCGCCTTCGCAGCCCTTGCCTGTCATTCACATAGGTTGTTTTGAGAATATCGACAACGTGTTCCTTCGAGATAGAGCGCCAACCGGTACAAACGGCCCGAAGGTTCCTGCGTTTGCTGTCAGCAGAGGACAAAATCGCGTTCCCACGGCTTTAAGACAACCCATACAGCCTCTTCCTTAGCCCCTCCTTATCCTTCAAATAAATCGTCTTCAGAGTCTCGACGACATGTGCCTGATAGGGAGGGCTCCAGCCCTCATAGTCTGCAAAGAACCCCGGTTTGTTGAAGACATAACGCGACAGGAAATCCCACGGCACGAAATCGCCGATCAGATGGTTGACCAGCCAGGCGTCCGGATGTCTTGGCAGGGCGCGTATGACAAGAAACCGGCGTTTCGGATCTATTTCCGCCATGTTGAGCTGCCCGGTCTGGCCGATTTCGCGTTTGACCGCATTAAGGAACGGCCAGGTGCCGTCATGATTGATCAAGCTGGCATTGGCGTGAATCCACGTCTGCAGCCAAATCCGATCTATGTTGGTGAGGTCCCTTTCCGGCTCCAGTGACTGGATCAGATGGCGGATGATCATCTCGCCGCGATTTTCCAGATAGCCGGACTGCTCGATCCATGAGGCGCGCGGCAGTTCGATGCGAGCGGTCGAAGCGAGAAACTGAAAGACCTGCTCGGCATCCTTGATGGAAATATAATTCACCTGCCACGGCCGCGATCGCCGGAATCCCGGTGCCGACGGATCGCCAATGACGGTCGTCGTATTGTCATCTACAAAGATGAAAACACCACCGAAATGGCTGGTCCAGAAGGCGCGATGCCGGAATATCACCTTATCCGGCACCAGCGAATTCTCCCGGATATCACCGGTGACCTTGGCGAGTTCCACCATGCGGTTGATGAGCTCGTTGTTGCGCCAGGCGTCTGGCTCGTCTTCCAGCCTGTCGACCAGTAGCCGCAATTCCGCCGCCTGCCCCATGACGTTTTCCGCCGAGAGCACCCGGAACTCAACCTGGTTGATCGACAGGAGGTCCTCGATGTCATTGACGACCGAAACGCTATCCTCGATCTCGCCGTAGAGTACATCCTTAATCGTCAGTGCATTGATGGCGCGGGAATTGCTGGTGAAAAACTCGTACATCAGTTGCGATGTGTTGGAAAATTGCGTGTGCACGACCGGCAAATCCGCCTGCGCCGGTGTCAAAATGATAAACCGCCGGTTGACGCCATTTGGATCGAGATAAGACGGATCCTTCAGCTCCTTGGCGATTTCCGGAGAAAAGCCGGTCCTGTCGACGTTGAATTTCTTGAGTTTCGTCGCAGGGAAACCGAAGGATTTCAGCGCGCGATTGTAGCGCTCTATCAGATGCGGCTGGTCGATCGTCAGCAAGCGTCCATAGATCAGCTCGTTTTCGTAGAGAAGGTCCATCAGAGGTCCCACTGCCCCTTGGCCTTGAGCGCTTCGACTTCTCTGACCGCTCGCTCGCGCAACCTCGCGTCCCGCACCATTTTGTCCACTGCAGCGTCATCAGACTTGTCAGCATAGCGGAATTCCGAATCCGCATATCGGTTGGTTTCCTGTAGCACCATCTCCATCGTGAAGGGTTTGCGCAATTTCTCGATCATCGCCTTCTTTTCATCATAGGCCTTGTGCATGAACGTTTCGGGCTTTTCGAACCATTCATCCGGCAGTTCCACATCCATCGCCCGCATCTTGATTGCGTCAGTGACGTTCTTGATAGCGCGGCCGGTGAAGCGTGGCTCGCGTTCCTTGATCATGTGCAGATAGGTGCCGATGTCGGATAGGGTTTGTGGCTCGCCATTGTCCTTGATGAAGCGATCAAAGACCACTTTCAGCCCCTCCTCCTGCGGCTCCGACAATTCGTCATAGGCCGTCTCCACCGCCCGTTCGATCTGTTGCGCTTCGTAGAGCTTGTGATCGCCCAGCGGTATCTTGTGGTTTTTGCCCGCCAGCAATGCAAAGATATCGATGTAGTCCTCGCGAGTCTGCGGCCCATCAACCAGCCAGCGCGCCCCTGCCCGCTGCCTCAACGCATCGTCGACATTCTCCGGATAGTTGGAGAACATGCCGAATGAGCAATTACCGCGAACAACGGTGGATGCGCCGGAAAAAGCTTCCATCAGCACGCCGGTGATCTCGTGCTGGCCGGAGGAGGCGCGGTCATCCGAACGCTTGGCCGCAACCTGATCGATGTCGTCGATTGTACCGAAGCCAATCACGCGCGGATTAAGCACATTCGTCACGAATTGCTTGCAGTTCTGTCCGGATTTGCCTTGATAGGACGATATCTGATCCACACCGAAATTCTCATAGTGAAAGGCGTAACCCGCGACCTGGCAATAATCATTGAGCAGCCCGGCGATCATCTGGATCAGCGTGGTCTTGCCTGTGCCTGGCGCGCCATCGCCAATGAAAGTGAAGAGAAACCCGCCCAATTCGACAAACGGATTGAGCTGCCGGTCAAAATCATAGGCCATCAGCATTTTGGAAAGCTTCAGGGCCTGAAACTTGGCGATGTGGTTGCCGACGACTTCATTCGGTTTCTTGAATGTCATCACCAGCGGCGTGCGTTTCTTCGATGGCGCAACATCGAACCCGTCCAGCGTGAAGTCATCGCTGTCGAGCCGCAGGTGCGTGTCCTCGAAACTGCCAAGCCCGTCAAATCGTCCCTTGCGCTGCAAAAGCCCTTCGATGGCAAGCGCCGAAAAGGCTTTGGCGCGCGCCAGCATTACCTGCTCGTCGCTCGCGCCGGAAATTGCGCGATCGAGACCGGCAATCACCGATTTCAACGCGTCTTGCGCCGTATCGAAGATGAAATCCGGCTCACTCATATCATTGGCTGGCTCTGAATCAGCTTCGATTAATTGCGCGAGATAGGCGGCAAAGGCGAAAGCGCCAACGTAAGCTGCGGCTGACAGAAGCCGCTTGAAATGACTGGCCTCGTCACCCTGTAACGGCGCGGAAGCATTGCGCGCCATCAGGCTTTCAAGATCACTTTGCCGGCCGAAAACATCGGCAACGGCCAACGCGATTGCAACCCCGCGCCGCGCGCGAAACAGCAGCGTGTGTTGGGCAATCGAAAGCATCTGATCGTCGGCACGCACAGACTGGATCGTTTTTGCAAGCTCCACCTCACGCGTCTTGCGCAATCCGCCGGTTGAAACGGTAGAAACAAAACGTCTGCCGGTACCCGCAATTTCGGTACCGGTCTTTTCGCCGCTGTCGAGCGAGACAAATCGCGTCACCATTGCCTGTGCGACGGCAAGATGCTTGGCGATGTCCTTCTCCTCAAGCGTGGTCAGACCGACATCCATGGTTTTTTCCTCCTCAAATGCCGCTGATCACCTGGCCATTGGACAGGATATGCGTCTGAAACCCCTTGAAGATACCTGCCGCTTCCCCTGATGCGTACAACGCCTGATAGGCTTCATGCGGCACCAGAGCGTGCTGCTCATAGTGACTGACGCCCTGCCTTGCCGCTTCGAGGTCATCCGTATTGATGTGAAACTCCTCACGCGACGGCTCCGACGACCAAAGTCCACGTTTGCCGGGTTTTTCCGCCTTGGAAAAAACCTCCTGCAAGGTCCAGGTCAGGAGCCAGGCGTCCTCTGGCTTGCGTACCCGCTCAAGAACGTCGGCAACTTTCTGATTATGCTCGGTAATCCCGGCCGTGTAGAATGGCCCGAGAACAAGCCGGCGTAGCTGCTTGGGATGCAGTTCCGGAAAATCCTGATCGAGTGCCGTGGCGATGGTTATCGGTGACAGCGAATAGGCCGAGTTCTTCGCGGCGAAATCGTCGAAGCGGCGTGCGAGATCCGGATTGAGAAGACCGCCGACCGGCAGAGGAATCCTGACTTTGCTGTTGAGCTTGCCCTCGGCCACCAGCGTCTCCACCATATCTTCGGATGAATCCTCGATGATCGCCATGTAGATCAATGGCAGGTTCGAGGCTCCGTCGAATGCGCCCCAATGCACCACGTAAAAGGGGCGCATGGTCTTCGGGTTAACAGAGACGCGGATAGTCGTCGGCAACAGGAAGGGAGAGAATATCTCGCCTTTTTCTACGACTTCCAGATATACCCGTTCCGCCATGGACCTTTGCAGGTCGCGCGGAAACTCGCGATTGCGCAAAATGAAATCCGCCATCTCGCCCCGAAGCGCATCCGCCGGCGGAATGGCAGCAAGCCGGACCGATGCGTCCTTCTTGTCATTTTCAAGTTCCAGAACATTCTGGAAGACAGGAAAGCCGCTCTCGGCCTTGGATATACGAAAGCGCTCGGCAAAACCGAGCCTGTTGCGCCAGCATTCGAACGAAGAATCAAGGCGTTGCAGATATTCAGACACCGTCTGTGCAACCAGGTCATGCTTGTAGAGTGGCGAGTCCTGGTTGTTCAGAAAGACTTCGAGCCCATCGAGCGCGGCGCGGATAGCCCCAAAATAGCGCTCGGCCGCTGCAAGATCTGCATTATCAGTCATTGACTAGCTCTGCACGTAATCGGCGGAATTGTGCTTCTTCAGGACCTCTGAGAACCGCCGGGAGAAAGCATCGTCAGCCAGCTTCTTGCGGCGCTGGATATCCTGCGAACTGACCATGTTCCTTTCGTGCATTTCGAGAAGATCGCCAATGTGCTTCTGGGCCGCAGCGCCGACACCGGCCATGGTCTCTTCAGCTGCCGTATCCACCTTGCTGCCGAGCGTATTGATCTTGTGTGCCACGTCCTGTTGCGCGGCCGTTTTCAAAGAATCTTCCAGCGCCTTGTAAAGAACAATGCGCTGCTCGGTATCGATCGACAGTTTGTTGATCAGCGTGCTCTGTGCCGCGATCTGGTTATTGAGTGAATCGACGAAAGTCTGGAACATGGACGTGTAGCGTTCCAGCGTCTGGCTTTCCGCAAGAAGCTCCTGTTCCTTGGCCTGCCGCTCATTATATTCTGTCGCAAGTTTCGACCGCTGACCTTCAAGCTCGGTGCGTGCGCCCTGATCGGTCGATGCGGCAATCTTGTTTTCAATTTCCAGCAAGAGCGGGTTGAGTTCTTCGATGCGCTTTTGCGTCGCTTCAAGGTTGGCGATGGTGGACTTGCGCCGCTCTATGACAGTCGCAAGGCTCGTTTCGGAGGTCTTGTAGCGCTCGTCCAGAACACCTTTCTGCTCTTTCAGAATACCGACAATCCGGTCGGACTTCGAAAGGAGTTCCTGGAGATTTCCCGCAAGTGACATGTTACGCACGCGGTCTGAACGCAGGCGCTGCATCTTCTGCTTGGAGAAGATGCCGATAAACTTTTCCCAGCCGGAATAGCCTTTCATGCTTTCGAATTCAGAACCGAAAACATTGGTGGCATCCTCTAGCCCGATGATCAGCTCGGCGATATTGCCTTCCATTACCTTTTGCTGGCGCAGGACATCGTCAATACGCGCATTTTCGATATCGAAATCGGAAGCGCCGATCTTTTCATCGGCTTTGGCAAATTTGTCGAGGACTATTGTGGACTGATCGATTTTCGTCCGCATGTCATTGACCATTGTTCTGGTCTTCTCGATCTCGGAATCGAAGTGCTGCAGACTCGCCATTTACGTATTCCCCTGATTGCCAAAATCGCTTCTCGCGACGATCGAATATAGACACGGTACATTGCGAAAAAAAGCCTGCGGGAAAATGACAGGTCTCAAGGTAAACTTGCAAGCAGAGATTCGCCGTTTAAGGCTTTTGAACGTCCCCGCTTGCAATCCGGCCGGTTTCCTCCTCCCAGTGCTTGCGACAGAGCGAGACATAAACGGATTTCTCGATTGCCACCTGATCGCCCTCAAGCAGCGCCTCCCCTTTCGGCCCGTGGCGGACCACCATTGTCGCTTTTGCGCCGCAATGACAGATCGTCCTGATTTCCCGCAAAGTGTCCGCAATCGCTAGCAATTCCGCAGAACCGGGAAAGAGTTTACCCTGAAAATCCGTGCGCAGACCAAAACACAAGACCGGCACGTTAAGCCGGTCGACCACGCGCGCCAGCTGCCAGACCTGCTCCTTGGTCAGAAATTGCGCTTCGTCGACAAACACGCAACTCAGCGCGCTTTCACCGTGGGCCTTTGCGATAATCGCAAAAAGATCATCTTGATCGCGATAAAGCAGCGCCTCGGCGCTGACACCCAGCCGCGAGGTTATCCTTCCGACACCGTCTTCGGCATAGTGCGCAGCGGTAAACAGCATCGTCCGCATACCGCGTTCCTGATAGTTGTAGGAAGCCTGCAAAAGCAGCGTCGATTTTCCGGCATTCATCGCCGAGTAACTGAAATAGAGTTTTGCCATCTCCCGCTTTAATCAGAGTTGGGTCTCCGCATGAACCCTTGCAATCCACTCCTTCGCAACTTTTGTCGGAATATCAACAACTGTCGCTATTTGACCGGATTTATGCGCGCCTATGCTTGAATGCGTTTCCGTTTGGTGCTTGGTTCATGACATTGAAAATCCGGTAAAAACCGGAAGGGGAGAACTATCTATGAAAGTACTATCCAAACTCACCATTTCCTTGGCTTTGGTTCTTGCCGCAGGTACGGCATTCGCTGCGGAACCCGAATCCTGCAAGACAGTCCGATTCGCCGATGTGGGCTGGACTGACATAACAGCCACCACGGCTGCGACGAGCGAAGTGTTGAAGGCCCTGGGTTATTCGACCGACACGAAGGTTCTCTCCGTGCCGGTGACCTATGCTTCGCTTGGCAAGAAAGACATTGACGTGTTTCTGGGCAACTGGATGCCGACTATGGCAGCCGACGTAAAGCCATATCTCGAGAACAAGACTGTCGAAGACCTCGGCCCTAATCTGACAGGTGCGAAATACACACTCGCAGTGCCGCAATATCTCTATGACAAGGGTCTGAAGGACTTCAAGGATATCGCCAAGTTCAAGGATGACCTCGGCGGCAAGATCTACGGCATCGAGCCCGGCAATGATGGCAACCGCTTGATTCTCGACATGATCTCCAAGGACACCTTCGGTTTGAAGGGTTTTGAACTTGCTGAATCGTCCGAGCAGGGCATGCTCGCGCAGGTCGCCAAGCAGACAAAAAGCGAAAAACCAATCGTCTTCCTCGGTTGGGAACCGCACCCGATGAACTCGAATTTCAAGCTTGCCTATCTCTCTGGCGGCGATGATGTTTTCGGACCGGACTTTGGTGGCGCCATCATTCATACCAACGTTCGTGCTGGGTACACCACCGAATGCCCGAATATCGGCAAGCTCCTGACCAATCTCAAATTCAATCTGCAGATGGAAAATGAGATCATGGGCAAGATTCTTGATGATGGTGAAGACGGTGCCAAGGCTGCTACCGAATGGCTGAAGGCCAACCCGGCGATTCTGGATACGTGGCTGGCAGGCGTTACAACCTTCGACGGCAAGGAAGGCCTCCCCGCGGTCAAGGCATCGCTGGGCCTATAACAATCGCTGTCCCTGACGGGATAAGAGACCAAAGAACATGAGCCGCCCGATGCACTGGTCGGGCTGCTCCTTTCACTTACTCTTTGTGGGGATGGTTTTGGTTTGGATTGGTTAACGCAAGACAAGATTCCGGTTGGCAGGACAGCGAAAGCGGCCGTCGATTGGCTCACCACCAATTTTGCCGGATTTTTCGATGGACTTGCCGCTGTCATGCAGGCCTTCATCGACGGCCTGATGTTTGTGCTGAAATATCCGCATCCCCTGATCATGGTCGTGATTTTCGCCGCCATCGCTTACGCCCTGCGCCGGTCCATAGCGGTCACGCTTCTCACCATTCTCGGCTTCCTGTTCATCCTCAATCAGGGATACTGGCAAGAAACAATGGAGACACTGACGCTGGTGCTCTCCTCGTGCATCCTGTGTATGGGGATCGGCGTGCCCATCGGCATTGTCGCCGCGCACCGGCCGAAGTTCTATGCCGCGATACGTCCCGTACTCGACCTCATGCAGACGTTACCCACCTTCGTCTATCTCATCCCCGCCATAGTCTTTTTCGGCATAGGTATGGTGCCCGGCCTGATTGCAACGGCAATCTTTGTTTTGCCAGCACCCATCCGCCTCACCCATCTCGGCGTTTCCTCGACACCCCGGCACCTGATCGAAGCGGGCGAGGCATTCGGTGCATCTTCCCGCCAACTGCTATGGAAGATCGAACTGCCCTACGCTATGCCGCAAATCCTGGCTGGACTTACGCAGACGATCATGCTGTCGCTCTCCATGGTGGTCATCGCCGCTCTGGTCGGAGCCGATGGCCTTGGCGTTCCAGTCGTGCGCGCGCTGAACTCGGTTAACACGGCCTTGGGCTTCGAAGCAGGCCTCGTCATTGTGGTCGTCGCCATCATACTCGACCGCATATTCCGTCCCGGCAAGGAGCCAGGTGAATGACCGCAATCACACTGGATAATGTCTGTATTATTTTTGGCAAGAAGACTGACGGTTCCTTGTTTTTGGCCGACCAGGGCAAAAGCCGCTCGGATATCCAGGCTGAAACAGGCCATGTGCTTGGCGTTCACAATTGCACTCTCACCGTTGCCGAGGGGGAAATAGTCGTGTTGATGGGGCTCTCGGGCTCCGGTAAGTCGACGCTCCTGCGCGCCATCAATCGCCTTAATCCTATCTCGCGGGGCTCCGTCGTCGTTCACAACAAAGGGCGGTCCATCGATGTCGGCAAGGCTGACAAGACAACCTTGCGGGATCTGCGCAAGCACCTTGTTTCGATGGTCTTCCAGCAGTTCGGTCTCCTGCCCTGGCGTACCGTTGAAGAGAATGTCGGGTTCGGACTTGAGCTCTCGGGTGTTCCGAAAGAAGAGCGCGCGAAAGCCGTGCAGCAGCAGCTGGAACTGGTTAATCTCAAGGACTGGGCCAAGCGTAAGGTCGGCGAGCTCTCCGGTGGCATGCAGCAGCGTGTCGGCCTCGCGCGCGCTTTCGCGACAGGTGCACCGATCCTGCTGATGGATGAACCCTTTTCAGCGCTTGACCCGCTTATTCGAACCCGGCTCCAGGATGAGCTTCTGAGCCTACAGGAGCGCCTGAAGAAGACGATCGTTTTCGTCAGTCATGATCTCGACGAGGCCATGAAAATTGGCAATCGCATCGCCATCATGGAAGGCGGACGGATCATCCAGTGCGGTACAGCTCAAGACATCCTGCTTAACCCGGCCGATGAATATGTTGCGGATTTCGTCGCCAACATGAATCCACTTGGTGTCCTCACTGCCGCCGATATCATGGTTCCCCTTGATCGCACGCGTCCCGCCAGCAGGCCATTTGCTGCTACGGCGCGTCCGGAAACGCCGGTACGCGAAATCATGCAAGCGATCGCGAAAAACAGTGGCGATGTGGGCGTCGTGGAAAACGGCGCATTTCTCGGGATGATCTCCGCCGATGACATTGTGCGCGGCCTGTTAAAGCACCAGAAGCACTAGTTCAGGCTACTCTTCTTCGGTATCCTCGTCGCCGGATTTCCCGGCTGGCTGCCAGGAATGAGGCACGACTTTTTTCTGCGTATTTGAATCCGTGAATATCCACCAGCCGGCATCCGTTTCGTCCCACTGACCACCCGTGGCCTTCAGGCGATCCAGCGAACGATACTGGCCGATGGACTCATTTTCCTGTCCATCCTCGTCAGTCCAGAACACCTGAATCTTGCTGCCATCCTTGGGTGCTGTGGAGATCGGCTGCTTTTTGGTCATGTCATGCGGCCTTCTTCTTGGCCAAGCGTGCCCTGATGCTTTCCACATCGGACTTCGGCGTCGCTGCAAACAGCGTCTTCGTATAGCTGTGCTGCGGGTTGGCAAACACTTCCTCCCGCGTACCGTATTCAACGACTTCGCCGTAGTACATCACCATGACTTCGTCGGCGATGTAGCGCACCACAGAAAGATCGTGGCTGATGAAGACGTAGGTAAGATTGAACTCGTCCTGCAGATCGGCCAACAGGTTAAGAACCTGTGCTTGTACCGAGAGATCCAACGCAGAGACCGGTTCGTCCAGGACCAGCAGACTTGGGCTCAGCATGAGCGCGCGGGCGATGGCGATACGCTGGCGCTGACCTCCGGAGAACATGTGCGGATAGCGATTATAGTGTTCAGGGCCGAGACCGACCTTGACCAACATCTGCATTGCCAGATCGCGCCGCTCGGCGGCCGTCTTGTTGGTGTTCAACAACAAGGGTTCGCCCAGAACTTCACCGATCTTCTGGCGCGGATTAAGCGAACCATAGGGATTCTGGAAGATGATCTGCACCTTGCGGCGCATCTCCGCCGTGACGCGATCCTTGGCGATATTGATCGGCTTGCCATCGATCAATAGTTCGCCGGAAGTTTGCGGATCGATCAGCGTCAGTATCCGGCCCAGCGTTGACTTTCCGCAACCGCTCTCGCCCACGATGGCAAGGGTTTTGCCCTTTTCCAAAGTAAAGCTGACGCCCTTGACCGCCTGCACGGTCTTCTGCTTGCCGAACAGGCCGCCGCCGACATGATAGTCGCGGACGATATTGCGGCCCTCGAGTACGACCTCGCTCATGGCGCCACTCCTGCATTGGCGGCTTCATTCTTCATGAAATCTGCAACCGTTGACAGACGGTCGCCAGTCGCATTCTCCGGCAAGGCAGACAGAAGCGCGCGGGTGTAGGGGCTTTTGGGCGACTCGAACAGCGACAGCACGTCGGCCTCCTCCATCTTGCGGCCCTTATATTGAACAATCACGCGATCAGCCGTTTCCGCGACCACACCCATATCGTGGGTAATCATGATCAGGCCCATGCCATGCTTCACTTGCAGGCTGACAAGCAGATCAAGAATTTGCTTCTGGATCGTCACATCCAGCGCTGTCGTCGGCTCATCCGCGATCAGCAGTTTCGGATTGCAGGCAATGGCAATGGCGATCATCACACGCTGGCATTGACCGCCGGACATCTGATGCGGGAAGGAATTCAAACGCTCTTCCGGCGACGGAATGCCCACTTGCTTGAACAGTTCGATCGCGCGCTTGCGCCGTGTCGGACCATCCATCTTCATATGGAAGCGCAGCACCTCTTCCAGCTGGAAACCGACTGTGAAGCAGGGATTGAGGCTCGCCATCGGTTCCTGGAAGATCATCGCGACATCGCGGCCGACGATTTCTCGCCTCTGCTTGCCGGTCATGGTCAACATGTTGTGGCCGTCGAATGTCATGCTGTCGGCGGTGACGGTTGCGGTCTTCGGCAAAAGGCCCATCACTGCCAACATGGCAACTGATTTACCGGAGCCGGATTCACCAACGATCGCCAGAACTTCACGATTATCGACCGAAAGATCGATGCCCTGCACGGCCATGAACAGGCCGGCGTTGGTATCGAAGCCAACAGAGAGGTTCTTGATTTCAAGCAGCGCCATACCTCAGCTCCTTTTCAACTTAGGATCGAGGGCGTCGCGCAGTCCATCTCCTACGAGATTGATCGCGAGGACGGTGATCAGGATTGCAAGACCCGGGAATGTAACAACCCACCAGGCACGCAGGATGAATTCACGGGCCTCTGCCAGCATCGTCCCCCATTCCGGTGTTGGCGGTTGTGCACCCATGCCGAGGAACCCAAGTGCTGCAGCCTCGAGAATTGCATTCGAAAACGATAGCGTTCCCTGCACGATCAGCGGCGCGAGACAGTTCGGCAGGATCGTTTTGAACATCAAGCGGAGGTGGCCAGCGCCTGCCAGTTTCGATGCAATGACGTACTCACGGTTCTTTTCGCTCATGACCGCCGCACGCGTAAGGCGCGCGAAGTGCGGTTGCAGAACGAGAGCAATTGCGATCATCGCATTGAATAGACCAGGCCCCAGAATAGCCACAAGCACGAGTGCGAGCAGCAGCGGCGGAAACGCCAGGATGATGTCCATGATGCGCATGATCAGCGTATCGACCCAACCACGGAAATAGCCAGCCAGCACACCGAGAATAACGCCGGTAATCATGGCGAACGTCACAACAATCAAGCCGATGAACAACGAATAACGCGCGCCGTAGATCAGGCGGGAAAGCAGGTCCCGGCCCACGGCATCGGTGCCAAGCAAAAACTGCTCCTTGCCGCCCACCTGCCATGATGGCGGCGTTAGCAAAGCATCACGGTACTGTTGGTAAGGAGCGTGGGGCGCAATGAGCGGACCAAATATGGCGATCAGCACCAGAACGACGAGAACGGCAAAACCTATCACCGCGCCCTTGTTGACGCTGAAATAGAACCAGAATTCCGAAAACCGCGCCATACGGCCCGAAGTCTGGGACGAGGCAAGCGGTACGGGCGGGGAAACTTCGTTGGTCACGGGTTCCTCACTTTACGCGAATACGCGGGTTGATAACCGCATAGAGCAGATCAACAATCAGATTGACGACCATGACGATCAGCGCCACGAGCATGAGACCTCCCTGCACCACGACGTAATCCCGGCGGGAGATGGCATCGATCATCCACTTGCCGATGCCAGGCCAGGAAAAGATGGTCTCGGTCAGGATTGCACCGGCCATGAGCAGCCCCATCTGCAAACCGATCGTCGTAATGACCGGGATCATCGCATTGCGCAGGGCATGCACGCCGATGACACGCTTGGGTTCGAGGCCCTTGGCGCGCGCAGTACGCACATAGTCCTCGCCTAAAACCTCAAGCATCGCGGATCGCGTTTGACGCGCGATAACCGCGAGCGGGATCGTTCCAAGCACGATTGTCGGCAGAATCAGATGCGAAACAGCCGATTTGAATGCGCCTTTGCCACCTGAAATCAGGCTATCTATCAGCATGAAGCCTGTGGTTGGCTTGAAGAAATAGATAAGGTCCATGCGTCCTGACACCGGCGTCCAATGCAGTATACCGGCGAAAAGGATGATCAGGAGAATACCCCACCAGAAGATCGGCATCGAATAACCAACGAGCGCGATGCCCATGCTCAACTGATCGAAGATCGAACCGCGCTTGACTGCAGCGAAAATACCCGCCGGGATGCCGATGATGACGGCAAAGAGCATGGCGCAGATACTTAGCTCCAGTGTCGCCGGAAAAAGCGCTCGGAAATCCGCCAGTACGGGCCGCTTGCTGGCGATCGACGTGCCGAAATCTCCATGGAAAATACCCCATAAGAACGAGAAATACTGTTCCCATATGGGCCTGTTGAAGCCGAACTGGTCCATCAGCAATTGATGCCGTTCCGGCGTCATGCCGCGTTCCCCCGCAAGTGCGATAACTGGGTCGCCGGGCAACAAACGAATGAAAATGAAGGCCACAAAACTGATACCGATAAACGTCGGAATCAGCAGCAGCACTCTGGACGCGATATAGCGAAACATGGTGACCTGATAAAAATGCGGTACCGGCCGAAGCCGGTACCGCTGGAGTAAATTTACTCTGCGACGTCGACGCTGGCGAAGTTGTGAACACCGAGCGGGCTCGGCACATAGCCAGATACGTTCTTCGTCATAGCTGTCGTAACGAGCGAGTGAGCAAGCGTTGCCCACGGTGCTTCACGCTTGAACACAACCTGCGATTCTTCATAGAGCTTGGTGCGCTCTGCAGGATCGGAGACGACAGCCGCCTTGTTGATCAAATCCGTGAATTCCTGGTTGCACCATGCAGCGCGGTTGGATGTACCAACAGCCTGGCAGGACAACAGGGTTGCAAGGAAGTTATCCGGATCGCCATTGTCACCGGTCCAGCCGATGATGACCGCACCATCGTGCTTTGGATCGGAAGCCTGCTTCAGGTATTCCTGCCAATCGAAGGTAACGATCTCGGCCTTAACACCAACCTTGGCAAAATCCGACTGGATCAGTTCGGCGGTGCGACGGCCGTTTGGCATGTACGGACGTGCAACCGGCATAGCCCAGATCTTCATCGACAGATCTTTTACGCCAGCCTTCTCGAGTGCTGCCTTCGCCGCTTCAGGATTGTATTCGTCATCCTTGATCGACTTGTTGTAGGACCACATCGTTGGCGGGATCGGGTTGATCGCCGGTGTACCCTGACCGAGATAGACGGCGTCGACGATTGCCTTCTTGTCGATCGCCTGGTTGAGCGCCTTGCGCACTTCGGGCTTGTCGAACGGCGCCTGCGTTGTGTTGTAGGCAAGCGTCGAAACGTTCAGGCCTTCTTCCTGGATGACATTCAGGTTTGTATCAGCCTTCAGGCCTTCCACATCTGCCGGATCCGGATAGATCGTCAGCTGGCATTCACCGGCCTTGAGCTTCTGCACACGGACAGCAGCATCGGGCGTAACGGCGAAGATGAGGCTGTCGAGCTTTACCTTGCCCTTGTAGTAGTCAGGATTGGCTTCGTAGCGGATAGCAGTGTTGAGCTGATAGTCCACGAACTGGAATGGGCCCGTACCAACCGGCTGTTCGTTGAGCTTTCCCGGTGTTCCGTCAGCCATCAGCTTGTCGGCATATTCCTTGGAAACGATGGACGAGAAATCCATGGCAAGGTTGGCAAGCATTGGTGCGTTCGGCTTGGTCAGCGTGACCTTTACGGTCAGGTCGTCGACTTTTTCCACTGACTTGATCAGCTTCGGAAAGTCCATGCCTTCAAAATATTCGTAGGAAGCGCCGTCGACATACTTGGCCCAAGGGCTGCCTTCCTTCTGGCGTTCAAAGGAAAACACCACATCGTCGGCATTTAGCTCACGCGATGGCGTGAAATAGCTTGTCGTCTGAAACTTGACGCCTGGATGAAGTTTGAACGTGTATTCCAGACCATCATCGGAGATCGTCCAGCTATCAGCGAGAGCTGGTTCAACTTCCGACGTTCCTGGCTTGAATTCCACCAGTTTGTTGAAGACGGCTTGTCCTGTCGCATCGAGTGTCTCACCACCCGTATAAAGCGCCGGATCAAAACCGCCTGGGGCAGCTTCCGAGCAAAAGACTAACGTCTTGGCTGCGGCTCCACCTGCCATCAGCCCACCTGTCAGCATTGCGAGCGCGGTCGCCGCAAGGAGTTTCTTGTAGGTATTCATCTTTTCCACCTTCAGAGGTTTTTTTGTGTTGCAGGCCCCCATGCCTACAACGAAGGTTGCATGGAAGCCTTTGCCATGTCGCAATGCAAGCAGATTTATTCGCAGTCAACCCACCGAAACGCCGATAATACTGGATTCTGGAGAATCTCTGCCTTCATGCCAAAAAAAAAGTGAAAATCCCTAAAAATCCGTCCACTGGCTTTTACTATGACGCGTCGCAGGGGCCCTCATACTTGTGCGGCAAGGAACGATTTTGACGGCAGGAAACACTTAAACGGCTGGATAACCGACCACACCCATGCGAAAAGGCAAGGACGAGCATCGGAGATGATTATGGACACCAATGGGCACGTGGCAATTGTAACAGGTGGCGGCTCGGGTTTGGGAGCAGCGACGGCCCGTGCACTCGCGGCAAAAGGTGCGAAAGTTGCCCTTTTTGACATCAATCTTGACGCCGCACAAAGCGTCGCAAATGAGATCGACGGATTGGCACTGAGTTGCAATGTGTCGAGTGCAGGTGACGCCGAGACGGCTGTTGCGCGTGTCATCGACGAACTCGGTACGCCGCGCATTCTGGTCAACTGCGCCGGTATAGCCAATGCGGGGCGCATCGTCGGTCGCGATGGCCCGCACGATCTTGATCTTTATCGACGTGTGATCGAGGTCAATCTCATCGGTTCGTTCAATATGCTTCGGCTTGTCAGCGATGCCGCGTCAAAGCTTGATCCGCTCGAAACAGGCGAACGCGGCGTCATCATCTCCACCGCATCCGTCGCCGCTTTTGACGGCCAGATCGGTCAGGCGGCCTATGCGTCTTCCAAAGCCGGTATAGCAGGCCTGACCTTGCCTGCTGCGCGCGAGCTCGCGCGTTTCGGCATTCGCGTCATGGCTATTGCGCCCGGTATTTTCGGAACGCCTATGTTGCTCGCCATGCCGCAGGAAGTTCAGGATTCCCTTGCCGCCTCCATTCCGTTCCCCTCCAGGCTCGGCAAGCCGGAGGAGTATGCGGCCCTGGCCTTGCATATCATTGAAAATCCGATGCTTAACGGCGAAACTATCCGTCTTGATGGCGCAATCCGGATGGCTCCAAAATGAAGAGGCAAGTTGACGCATAAATCGAATTGTGGGTTGCAACTTTTACGCGCCGGCGATGTTCTGTTAACGTCGGTCATCTAGAATCCTTGGCAGTAGTTGTCATAGGTCGCTGACACCGATTATACCCGACGAGAAAAGGTTGCAGATGTCCGTTATCAATCGTCTGGTCGTATTATTACCAGGCTTTGAGCATATGCCTGTAGAGGCCCATCATCGCCGCTTTACTCGCGAAGCGGCCAAGACAGCCCCTGTTTACGACATGTCCTTGACTCAGTCTGAACCGCTGCGCGTTTCCTCGACCGATGGCGGGATCGCAACCGGCGAATTCAGTCTGCATACTTCAGGCGAAGGCTGGTCGGCCAATACGGATTTCATCCTCTACGGACTAGGCGACATCACCCTTTTCTACGCGTCCAGAAATCCCCTAAGGCGGTTGCTAAGTGGAATTATCGCCCTGCTTGATTTTATCCTCACCGGGACTTTCTTCCGGTTTGTTGCGACGAGTTGGCGCTATGCCCTGTTTTTCGTTTATCCATTGTTGATCTGCTTTGTCATACTGGGTGCATCCTACGGCACCGGGCGTCTTGCCATGGCGTACAACCAGACCAGCGTACCGGTCGCACCGGTGATAGCCTTGATTACCGCCATCCTGTTGTTCTGGCTCGCTGCCTCGAAGCTCCATTTCCTGCTCCTCATGGATGACTGGACGTTTGCCCGTGATATGGCGCGGGGCAAACGGCCGGATGTGATGCGGAAACTGGATCGCGTCATCGCTGATGCAGCCAATCGTATAAGCAATGCTCCACCCGGCACAGAAATCGTTGTCGCAGCTCATAGCCTTGGCGCAGTTTGCGCAATTCCGATTCTCGATGCCGCCCTTCGCCGCGAGGGTTCCCGCCGGTATGGCCTGCTCACTGTCGGGTCCAGTCTGTTGAAGGTAGCATTGCATCCTACTGCTCGCACGCTGCGCGAAAGTGTCGAGACCGTTGCAAATAGCAAAACGGTCTGGATCGATGTGCAATCGCTGACGGACCCAATGAATTTCTACCAATCTGATCCCGTGCGAGACTTAAAGATAAAAGATGGGAAATCGCCCATCCTGGTGAGAGTGCGTTTCCGAAATCAACTTTGCGATGAGGCATATAAATCTATTCGACGGGATTTCTTTCGCGTGCATCGCCAGTTTGTTTTCGGCGTCGAAAAACGCACCCATTATTCATGGCATGCCATTTTATGTGGCCCGGAACAATTCGCCGATGTCGCCGCATTAGGTGGCCTGCGCTGTGATCAGAACACACCTTCCCCGGCAAAACTCAATATTGCTGGAACTGCCACCACATGATCTCCCTTATATCTGTCGGCAAGGTCCTGTGGGTCCTTCATGTCGTTGGCTGGTATGTGCTGCGTCGGCCATTCGATCGGCGTGCACGTAGGATGACCCTCACGGTTGATCGGCGGAAGGGCGCCGATACGGCCAGGCTTGCGGTTTCCCTCACCGGCCTCGGTATCATTCCGGCAATCTACGTTGTGACCGACCAGCCACATTTTGCATCCTACCCGGTAAGCCCCATACTTTTCCTGCTTGGTATTGCCTTCGGAATTCTCTCCTTGATCATGTTCCGTCTCACGCACAAGGCGCTGGGAAAAATGTGGTCCGTATCGCTCCAGTTGAAGCAGGACCATAAGCTGATCACCACGGGCATCTACAAATATCTCCGTCACCCGATGTATACGGCGTTCTGGCTCATGGCATTGACCCAGGCGTTGCTCCTCCCGAACTATGTCGCCGGTCTGGCTGGCATTGTTGGCTTCGGCTATCTGTTTTTCTCTCGGATAGGTCCTGAAGAAGCGATGCTGCAGGAAGCATTTGGAGAGGAATATAGCCGATACCGCGCGCGCACGTGGCGCGTCCTGCCTTACGTATACTGACACATCGAGAGAAGGTTAATCGTGCCTCAAGCATCTCTGAAATCAACCATCGCTAGCATTGCCGCAATTTCCCTCACAGCCTGTCAGTCAGTCCCTCAATCGACCAGCGCGATTACGGTATCGGCCTACGCTCCTGAAACGCCGCAACTCAGCTGCGCTCCGCACGGCAATCCCAATGGCTCACCGGCGAAACTGACAGCCAATCGCACAAGAATCGGTGATCCCGCCTATATCGAGTTCCGCCAGCGTTTCTCCCCCGGCATACCCAGCGGTCATCTCTATGTGGTTTTTGGGCGACTGGACGCCAAAGGCAACCCAGTGACCCGCCTTTATACCGGTCTGTTCCCGAAAGGCAGTCTTGCTGGACTGTATGCCGGCGCGCTTGTCCCGATGCCCGCGGATCTGGTGCCGAGCTACGCCGACTGCCATCTCACGCCAAACGCCGCCTATCGTGTATCGCTGACCGAAAGTCAGTATCAGCAATTGCTTGGCAAAGTGCAGGCAGCTATTGCCAATCCGCCCATGTGGCGCATGTTCGGCTACAACTGCAACAACTACGCGGCATCACTTGGTAGCGTTGCAGGATTGGTCGAGCCTGCCAATCGCGCGCAGCCGTCGTTTTCCTATATATATGCCTATATCGATGCGAACGGCGATGGGAGGAAAAAAGCGGCCAGTTGACGGCGGAACCCACTGCCATTTTGTTCAGGCTAGGGGGCTTTCATAATTTAGTCCCAATCCGGTTGGTATCAATACCGCGCCGGGACCAGAACCAACGACTCGTCCTTTGCGTTCACACGATGAAAGCCGCCTACGATGAGAATAATAAGCGCCATGCTCTTGGTGTCGGCCGCCTTGGCAAGTCCGGCACGCGCTATGGACAATGGCGCTGCGGAAGAGCTGAAGCGGCTGGACCCGCAAACGCGGCTCGAACAGCGCTGTGATCTCGAGGCAATGGAGCGCATCCACAAGGATCCGGCCAAACTGGTAGCGGACGAATTGGTCGCCTATGCTTTTGAAGAACCGAAGATCAAAGGTGACAAGATACGTTCAGGCGGCGCAGCTTTCCGGAGCAAGGGCGAATGGTACCATCTGTCCTACACCTGCGCCACGTCTCCGGACCACATGACGGTGTTGTCTTTCCAATACGCCATAGGACAAGTTATTCCCCATAGCGAATGGGCTCACCACTATTTGGTGTCCGAATAGTTCACGTGGAAATCAGTTGAGGGTGCTTGGACGATCCTGCGCCAAAAGCATCTGGCCGATCGCGTCTACCTTCTTTGCGGTCGGCGCTTCATAGGCTAGTGCACTGGTCTGCAGAGTTCCCTCTGCCGTCGCAGCTGGCATCGTTACCGGTTGCGGAGCCGTGTACTCCATTGCCTGCGCCGGAGGATCAACTGGCACTGCTACCTTGTCGCTGGCAAATGCCATTTGGGGTGGCAAGGGAAGGTCAGCCTGAGCAACAACGATCGGCTGTTGGCTGGTATCCTTCACAACACGACCTGAAGTCGCTGTGGACGTCGTCGTCGTGGCCGACGCAGCGCTGGCCATCTGCACATTGCCCCCTGCCATTCTGGTGCTGGCAATGTAGGCGTTGGCAATTGCACGGCTGGCATCATTCGAAGCTATATCGGCTGAATGATAACGGTCACGCTTTTCGTAGAATGCGTTGCCGCCCGCGACGACAGTGTAATGCATGTTCTTGTAGGGGAACCGAAGACCCGCAGTATGGAAATACATCGCGTTCTTCACTTTGGGATTGCGCTCACCCTTGAGCACGGCGTCCGCAGCAGCTTGCACGTCGGGCATTGCCACAGAACGCATGGGCCGCGATAGCACGCCCGGCGCGAACTGGTTTTTCTGACCAACCACGCCGCAGATGGAATTTCCCCATTTGCCTGAATCGAGACGATTCATCACCACGGTGCCGACCGCGAGCAAACCTTCCTTGCTCGAGCGATTGGACTCGAAGAACATCGCCCGTTCAAGGCATTCCTTGTCCTTCGGCGTATAAGCGTAAGAGCTGGTTCTGGTACCCGAATGCGTCGTCAGACCGGCGGATAATTTGCCTGAATTCTGGCTCGTCGTACAACCGGTGACAAGACCGGCGGCCGCAACAATGCCTATAACAGAGTGGAGTTTTCCCCTACCGACGCCGTTCACGAAGCATTTCTCATCGCTGTTAATCCTGCTGGTGAAGTTGCTGACAGATTGATGCGATTTAGGGCCAAACAATGGCAGTGATCATTATTGTGATATACGACATTACCATCCATTTGAAAATATGCAGTTATTTTATTCATTTCAACAGCAAAAAAATTTCAATAATGGCAAAATTAAGAACTTGTTTACCACATTTGCCCTAAACTTTGTGCATCTGCCCAAGCTCGTAAGGCACGCTATGCGCAATCATTCAGTCCGCTACGATACCCGCGAATCGCTTATGGCAGCGCTTGTCGAACTCATGGCGTTGCAAATTCCGGTTGAAGATGTTGCCCCGGTTTTGTGCACGATCGGACCGGTCGATCTCGATCTGCTGGCCGATTGCATGAACGATATCGGCCTTAACGACAATCGGGCGATCGCAGCCTGACATTCCCGGTCCATCCTCGCTACCTGTCTGCACAGGACTTGTTCCAATCCGTGTGACAAACTATCAATCGGCAAGATGACCGGTTTGAAGGATGACACGTGAGCGAAAAGAAAGACGTCCTCCGCGAGATTGACGACAATGCAATACGCCTTGCGCGCACGTTGATGCGTACCGCGCGCCATGCCGTGATTGCGACGCTCGATCCGCAGTCCGGCGCTCCGATTGCCACGCGCGTCGGCATCTCGACAGATCATGATGGCGCACCAATCATCCTTGTTTCGGCCCTCGCCGCACACACACCGGCACTGCTGGCCGATCCCCGGTGCTCGCTTTTGGTCGGCGAACCGGGCAAAGGTGACCTACTCGCCCATCCGCGGATGACGATAACCGCCAAGGCGCGAGAGATCGCCCGCGATACGCCGGAACACACCCGCATTGCATGGCGCTATCTTTCCCACTTGCCCAAGGCCAAGCTCTATGTAGGCCTCGGTGATTTTCGCTTTTTCCGGCTGGAACCTGAAAGCGCCAAGCTGAATGGCGGCTTTGGCCAGGCTTACCAATTGTCAGCAAATGATTGGCTTAGTCTCAGTCCGGTCGGCGAGGAACTCGCCGCCGCGGAACGGGGCGCCGTCGACCATATGAACGAAGACCATTCCGATGCGATCGCGCTTTATGCCCGCTTTTATGCCAGGGCACCCAATGGTAAGTGGCGCATGACAGGTATTGACGCCGATGGCTTCGATCTGGCCGAGGGTGACGACGTCCTGCGTGTCTTTTTCCAGGAGCCCCTGACCTCTGCCAAGGACATGCACATGACGCTCGTGCGGATGGCTGGCGAGGCTCGCGCCGGGCTCGCATCGCAGTCGTGAAAACACTGGTCCCGGAAGAGCACGACTGGCTGCAACATCGGGTAACCCGCGTCGCCGATGCCGAGGATGATCGGCTCGCGCCTTACCGGAATGTGCGTGAACGGGATCTCGTCGGGCGCGAGGGCCGGTTCATCGCCGAGGGCAAGGTTGTCCTCAATGTCCTGTTGTCCAACCCGGCTTTTGCGGTGGAATCGCTCCTCGTACTGGAAAACCGGCTTGCCGGACTGAGCCAGCAGCTCAAGCTTTGCCCGCCTGATGTACCGGTCTATTGCGTGTCTCGCGAGGTCATGGATGCAATTGCCGGCTTTCCCATGCATCGCGGCATCCTCGCTGTCGGCCGCCGCAACGCGCCGCAATCCATCGATGCGTTGATCGATGGAATGCCAGACAAGGCATTGGCGGTAACTTTGTGCGGCATTTCAAATCACGACAACATGGGATCGATCTTTCGCAACGCCGCCGCCTTCGAAGCGGATTGCATTTTGATGGACGAAACCAGTTGCGATCCCCTTTACCGCAAGGCCATCCGCGTATCGGTCGGCGCAGCATTGAAAGTCCCCTTTGCCAGGGAAGGATCAATCGAAGCCATCGTGACCAAACTGCAAACTGCCGGGTTCGACATTTTTGCCCTCAGCCCCGCCGGCACCACCGATATCTACGACGCCAAACCCTCGCGACGCGTTGCGCTGCTTCTGGGCACGGAAGGCGGCGGCCTGCCAAAGCTACTCTTGCAAAAACTGAAAACAGTGAAAATCCCTATGTCCGGGAGCTTCGACAGCCTGAACGTTGCGACAGCTTCGGGCATCGCACTATCGCGTTTCAGCCGTTTTTCTGGTCTCTAGAGTCTGTCTGCAAAGCCCGAATCCGATCGGCCAGGCTGACGATGATTTCGCCGTTTTCGTCATGCACCGGAGACATTTCACTCTCGGCTTTCGCCAGGAGTTCGTTGACCTTCGAGGTTGGCCCCTCAAGCCGCGCGACCATGGCAACAACCTGAGCTGCAAGTTTGTTCATCTCTTCGCGCAACCGCTCGATTTCCTGCGCTTGAACCAGTGCCTGCTTGCCGCGCGGCGTATCCAGAACAGAAGATCCCTGCTTGCGCCCTTCAGCGAGCACCTTGCGCAAACGTTCATTGATCCGCTCGATCTCCTTCTCGCGCCTTGAAAGCTTGGCCTCGCTATCGGAAATTTGCCTGAGCAGGGCATTCGAGCGTTTCTCAAGCTCGGCGCTTCGCTTGGTTTCCTGGGCCAGCGAATGTTGCACTTCCTTGATCTCTGCTTCGGCCCGTTGTCTCAGGTTGTCGCTGTCGCGCTTGTCCTGCCGCGCCTCTTTCAGATCATCCAAAAGATTGTCGATCCTGGCCGATTGCGCTGCGACTTCGATTTGAAAACTGTCCGCATTCATCGCGACACTCGACACGCGGCGATGCACGAGTTCGAGTTCAGCTGACTTTTGCTCGATCAATCGCTCATGCCCTATGATCATGGCCGCGGCTTTCTCCAGTTCCTTGTCGCGATCGGCAAATGACGATCGAGACTCGGCTATCGCCGCGTCGCGCGCCGAAAGTTCAGAGGTGAGATTGCGCATGAGACGCTCTTTCTCGCCGAGTTCGGCCAACTGCAGTGCAGCTTTTTCGCGGGAGCTCTCCAGCATCAACTCAAGCTTGCGCTCGGCGATCGCATGTTCAGCGCGCAGGCCATCCCGCTGGGCTTGTATCTCGTTGAGCGTCAGCGGAGTCTCCGCCTCGACACGCTTGCGCGTGAGCAGTGTCGCCCGGCGCCAGATGGGCGGCGCAACCAAAAGCGCCACCAGCACGGCGCTCAGGAATCCGAAAGCAAAATATAGCGCAGACTGGATCACGATCAGGGTCCTGTTGGATGTCTATCTTGGCACAAGGTGTACTAGAGCCTTTCGTGCCTAAATAGAAGCAGTTCTGTTTCTCGGATGGCGAGACAATCCACGCGGAAGGTGGCGAGGCCGATGTTTATCCATCGGACGAAGCCGCCTGACAAAGTGGTTGGCCGCCAACCGGAAACCCGAAGGGCCGGCAGAACGGTACTATTTAGGCATGCAAGGCTCTACAGTCAGGCCCTGAAACGCAAAGACGCGAACTGAAGAGTTCGCGTCCCAAATGCGATACGGTTTATTTTATCAGAAAGGATTCCACGTCGCCGTCTGGGTAATCTTCAGGTAACCCACATTGACACCCAGACGTGCACCTACACCCGTCCTGATCGGAACGAGCAGTACCTGATTGCGCTTGAGCACATTGAAACCGACCCCGGCGAAAAGATAGGCGGAACCGGCGACACCAACGAAGCGGCCGTAGAGGTTCTGCACATCGTCGAGATTGTAGACGAGCATCATGACGCGCGAGCCCTGTCCGCCGAAATCCCAACCGATCGATGGTCCTTGCCAGAAGGTTTTGTGATCCCCGGCATTCTTGGTGTAGAGCGAACCTTCACCGTAGGTCAGGCCGCCGATGAGAGCGCCAGATCCTTCCTCCCCGAGAACATAGCCGTTGGGCAGACCGTAACTCTGGAAGACTTTTTCGACAGCCGTGGCGAGCCCACCAGAAGTCGATCCGAAGAACCGCTGGCCGGAATTGACGATTTCTTCCATCGTGTAGGTTTCTTGCGCACGCGCCGTCTGCGCCTGGGCGACAACGAGTGACACAAGTGTCAAAATGAGGAGAAAGCCGCGGTTCAAAGACAAGAGTAGAGACGCCATCATAATTCCTTTTGGCTGTTCGCTTCTTTGCCTGACGCCTGATGCAAGGATGAGCAGATCTTGCGCCTGCTTTTAAAATCGAATTCATTTTAAGGCGCTAAACCTTGTATAAAAGTTTATGAATCGATCTTGGCATTTCAATGACTTGCAAAGAATGGCAAAAACCTTGAAATTTCAACATTTACAGGCTCCGGCCAAGTCGTTCTTGCCGATCATGATCGAGCTATGTATCCAAATAGGCCAGAAATCGGAGTGATTCGCGTGTTACTGATTCGCGCCGGCCTCTGAAACACCAGCCAATCTTCAGGAGATTTCCCCATGACATTGCCCGTTATTCTCTCGGCAACGGACCTCGGAGCGCTCCTGAGCAGCCGCATCTGTCACGATATCATTTCACCCGTCGGCGCCATCAACAATGGGTTGGAATTGCTCGAAGAAGGCGGTTCCGATGAAGACGCGATGAGCCTCATCAAATCCAGCGCACGCAGCGCGTCTGCTCGCCTGCAGTTCGCGCGTATTGCTTTCGGCGCCGCCGGCTCCGCTGGAGTTCAGATCGATACCGGCGATGCGCAGAATGTCGCCAATGAATATATGAAGGGCGAGAAAGCCGAATTGAGTTGGGAGGGCACCCGGGTTCTGCTGCCCAAGAACAAGGTGAAGCTCTTGCTCAATCTGGTCCTGATCGCCAATGCAGCCCTGCCCCGTGGTGGCACATTGTCGGTTGCGCTGCAAACACCGGAAACACAGCCGCGTTTTGTCCTGACATCACGTGGTCCAATGCTACGCGTCCCGCCGAAATTCCTTGAACTGCACAGCGGCAAGGTTCCTGAAGAGCCGATCGATGCCCACGGCGTTCAGCCCTACTATACGCTGCTGCTGGCCCAGGAAGCCGGCATGACCATCTCCATCCATGCCAGCCCTGAAGAGATCGTCTTCACCGCGGCGTAGCCGATCGCGCAAGTTGTTCTAAAAATTTACCATCAACCTTGGGTATTTATTCACCCAACGGCTGGTAGTCTTGGTCATGGGGGCAAACGCAACTTGGCTTTTGCGGGGAGTTTTTCAATTGCTACGCTGCATGATTGTGGATGGATCTCCTGTAGTCAGGAAGGTTGCGCGGAGGCTCATCGCCAACGAAACGACCGTCGTGACGACCGCCGATACCGGCTATCAGACGATTGCCGCCTGTAGCGTTGAAATGCCTGACATCATCATCCTCGACGACGCGCTATCCGACATGCCCGCGCCGGAGATCATCAGTCAGGTGCGTGCCTTGCCGGGCGGTGAGAACAGCAAGATCTATCTTTGCCTGCCCGAGGTTGACCTGAGCCGGATCATGCGGGCCAAGCGTGCTGGTGCAGCTGGATATCTGCTGAAACCGTTCAATCGTGTTTCGATCGCCGAAATCCTGCCGCCGGTGCCGGTCGAAGGCTGAGAGCAACATTGCATACAACGGCACTTAGCCGGAGCTTCAGCGTCACAACAAACAAAAAAGCTCCGTTCACACGGAGCTTTTTGTTTCTCGATAGTATCTTGATCAGGCGATTTCGCGCAGGTCCGATGCATCCGGCTCACGCAGCACATAGCCGCGGCCCCAGACGGTTTCGATATAGTTGATACCGCCGGATGCATTGTCGAGCTTCTTGCGCAGCTTGCAGATGAAGACGTCGATGATCTTGAGTTCCGGCTCGTCCATACCGCCGTAGAGGTGGTTGAGGAACATTTCCTTGGTGAGCGTCGTGCCCTTGCGGAGCGAAAGCAGCTCCAGCATCTGATATTCCTTGCCCGTCAGGTGAACGCGCTGGCCGGTGACTTCCACCGTCTTCGCATCCAGATTGACGATAAGGTCGCCGGTGGTGATGACCGACTGGGCATGCCCCTTGGAACGGCGCACGATCGCATGGATACGGGCAACCAGTTCGTCCTTATGGAAGGGCTTGGTCATATAGTCGTCGGCGCCGAAACCGAGGCCACGAACCTTGTCCTCGATGCCGGCCATGCCGGAAAGGATCAGGATCGGTGTTTTCACCTTCGACAGACGCAGGGTCCTCAGGACTTCATAACCGGACATGTCCGGCAGGTTGAGGTCGAGGAGGATGATATCGTAGTCGTAGAGCTTGCCGAGATCGACACCCTCTTCGCCCAGATCCGTCGTATAAACATTGAAGCTTTCCGACTTGAGCATCAGTTCGATGCTCTGGGCCGTTGCACTATCGTCTTCGATTAAAAGAACCCGCATATCATTCCCCTTTTCCCGCCGCTGAAATGGGTTGCCCAAGAAACCTCGATCAGGGCAATCCCGAAGTCAGGTCGCGAAACAAGCCGTTTCCATAACGTTAAGATTGCCACCGAATGGTTAACAAAATCTAATTCCGCTTTGCAAGTGTCTTTGACTCTTGAATTAAAAATCATTGGCACCGCATTGATTCATAAGGTCAACTTACCGGTCAAAAATCATAAGGCGCAGCATCAGGTTCTGGCCTTAAGCGATTCATTCGACTCGATAAAATCGCCGTCTAAAAACTTGCCGCACTGATTTACAGAGCTTTAAGTCTTAAGGCGTATGATTAATGCTGAACGTAAAGGAAAGGTTACCAGACAGGGCAACCTTTAAGTTTTTGTTTCATTTTCCCGAAGTGATTCGGGGTGAAACGGCGCCGGATGATCGATCGCCAGCGTTTTGGCAGGATCAGAGTACCGGCTTTTGGCAGGTGTTGAGGGGGTAGTGAGTATGAAGTCGCATGAAGGTTTGGTTCGGCTGAAGCTCTTTCAGGTCAAGGAAAAGCGCCGTCAACTCGGCCAGCTTGATTTGATGATGGGCGAGTTCGAACGCATGGCTGCCGAATTGGACGCGCAGATACTGTCCGAGGAAAAAAAGGCCGGCATCACCGACACCACGCATTTTGCCTATCCGACTTTTGCCAAGGCCGCCCGTCAGCGCCGCGACAATCTGTTTGATTCGATCCGCGACCTGAAGGCCCAGAAGGATGATGCCGAGGCGGCTCTTACCGAATCGGAAGCAGAACTTGCCAAAGCTGAGGCACTTGAGCAGCGCGATGGCAAGCCGCGTGATATCGAAGACATTCCCGTCACCGACAAGCGGGCGATGATCGGATAGTCAGAAGACTTTTTGAGAAATCAGCTCCTGTGGGCATAGAGTTCCCAAAAGGCCTTATCTCTGCTGAACGACGTCCGCCCACTCCTCGTGCCTGAGCGATTGAGCGCGCATGAATGGGCAAAGCGGAATGATCTTCCATCCGCCCGCCCGTGCATCTTCTACCGCATGCAACGCCAGGGCCTGCCCCACACCTTGGCCACGTAACGCATCCGGCACTGCCGTATGATCGATGATGATCAGATGCGGGCTGGCGCGTGAAAAAGCCATCTCTGCCTCGTGTCCCGATACCACGGCCACATAGCGTCCGCCGCTGCCCGTTTCCTGTTTATCGATACTGATTTGATCTGCCATGCTGCACCATTCGTCATGTTTAGAGCCAGCACTCAACGCTGGCGCCAATAATCAATTGTTCTTTGCCGATTTTACTTTGGTAAGATCCGCGGCATCGCTGAGAATATGCACCGTCTCATCCAAGAGAACGTCCTTTGCGTCCTTCAGCGCCTTCTCGCTCGCTATGTCTGCGCTCAAGCTGCGCTCATTGGCCTGCAGTCCGTCTTCCTGAAATACAAGATCTGCCTGTGACACGGAACCCTTGCCGTCTGCTGCCTCGCGCGCCTTCAGGCGGTTGACCTGACGCTCCCTCTCGGCACGCCGTTCGGTTTCGTTGAGTGAGATAACCCGCTTGTTACGCAAATCATCGAGCTCCTTCACATCTTCAACGAGATCCTTGAAGTCCTTGTCCGTTTTGGCGCGGGCGTCGTGGCGGCTCTGTAGCTCCGGCAGAACCGTTTTGATATCACCAAGGGGTTTGTAGTTCGCAGGTTTGATCTGCAGCCATGGCAGCGCATTGTCATAGCTCGACTCTCCCAGTTTCTCCTCGTCCGCGAATCCCGGCAGGACGATATCCGGCGTCACCCCGCGAAGCTGGGTGGTGCCGCCATTGATACGGAAGAACTGGGCGACAGTCATTTTCAGCTCGCCGAATTCCGGCTTTGGGTTGCGCGCTTCCTCGTCCAGATCGACCACTGTTTGCACAGTGCCCTTGCCGAAACTCGGTTCGCCAATAATGACGCCCCGGCCATAATCTTGTATCGCGGCGGCGAAAATCTCCGAAGCCGAGGCGGAACCACGATTGATGAGCACAGCAAGCGGCCCCGTCCAGAGGGGCGTCGCGCGCTTATTGCCATTTACCCTGATCTCGCCATCGCCGTTGCGTTGCTGCAGAACTGGTCCTTTGCCTACGAAAAAGCCGGTCAGTTCGATCGCTTGCGGCAAAGAACCTCCGCCATTGTTGCGTAGATCGATAACGACGCCATCGACCTTTTCTTTTTCCAGTTCTGCCAGCAGCTTGGCGACATCGCGGCTTGCGCTCCGATAATCCTTGTCGCCGCGCCGTCGCGCATCGAAATCTTCATAAAACGTGGGCAACGAGATCACACCGATTTTGCGCGAGATATCGCCATCCTTGACAATCTGAACGCTTTTTTTGGCCGCCTGCTTGTCCAGACTGATGTTGTCACGTACCAGGGTGACAAGGCGATGCTTGCCGTCAAGTCCCGCATCGGATGGCAAGATATCCAGCCGTACGACAGTATCCTTCTCTCCGCGTATCAGCTTCACGACTTCGTTGACGCGGGTGCCGACAACATCCACCAGCGTGCCGTCCTTGCCCTGCGCGACGCCGACAATTCTGTCGCCGACCGCCAGCTGGCCGGACAGCTGAGCCGGCCCACCCGGTACCAGCTCGCGTATGGTCGTATATTCGTCGCGCTCCTGCAGTACGGCGCCGATGCCGACGAGGGAGAGTTTCATCGAAATGTCGAAATCCGATGCAGCCGCCACACCCAGATAGTCGGTATGGGGTTCGATCGAGTTCGTGTAAGCAGTCATGAATGTCTGAAAGACATCGTCACTCTTGTACTTGTACGCCCGGGCCAATGAGTTTCCATACCGCTTGCCAAGTGTTTCGCGTATCGTCGCCTCAGGCGTACCCGCCAGTTTCAGGCGCAGCCAATCGTTTTTCACGCGCTTGCGCCAGAGGTCCTGGCTCTCCGCCGTTGTTTTCGGCCAAGGCTCCTTGTCGCGGATGAGCGTGAACTCTTCGTTCTGACTGAAATCGAAACCATTCTTGAGCAATTCACGCGCGTATGTAAGGCGCTCGACGTAACGCTGCTCGTACACGTTGAAGATAGCAAACGGGATGCTCAGATCGTCGCTAAAGATAGCATCATCGATTTTGTCCTTATTGGTCATGAATTGATCAATATCGGACTGAAGGAAAAAGAAGCGCTCCGGGTCGAGTAATTCTATGTACCGGTTAATTATTTTTTCAGACAAGGCGTCGTCCAACGGCACCTTCTTGTAGTGGTAGTAAGTCAGCACCTGCGCGCTCAAATGCGCAGCCTTGGCCTGCTCCTCCTCTGGAGCGAGCGGTGGCGGGGAGCCGGCCTCCAGCGCCTGGGCCGAGGAAACAAAGGCCAGGAAAACAAACAGCAGTCCGAATTTTGTACGCATAAGGTGCATCAATCCAATGTTCGATCAAATCATCAAGAATTAAATACTCTTGGTTACCGCCAGCAGTCGTCGGTGCTATGTACCCTAACTATGGAGACCAGCCATGGGAAGCGTCAATCGGGTACAAGCGAATGTGATCCGGTGTGTCTTGTCGTCGCCTATGCTTGACGGGTGCCATGCATTTCCTTCATGCGTAACTGGGTTAGCCTTGGTTTGGACCAGCATGTCGACAAGATCGTTCATTCCCATCTTTCTCTTCATCGCCACGTTTTCGCTGGCACTGGGGATGACCATGCCGTTGATGAATGTCAGCAGGCTATACTTCTTCGACGAGAACCCTTCGCTCCTGGGCATAATTCGATCGCTCTGGACGGGCGGCGACTGGTTGCTGGCGTCTGTCGTCGGGCTCTTTTCGGTCATTCTGCCAGTCACAAAGCTCGCCGTCGCACAATTGGCAGCAGCTCAAGTACCCGCTGCCGCCCATGTTCTGCACCGGTGGATCGGCTTCCTGTCAAAATGGTCAATGCTGGACGTATTGCTGGTCGCTCTGGTGATTTTCGGCGCAAAGACGAGCGGGCTTGCCACAGCGGTCGCCCAGCCAGGACTCTGGTTTTTCACCGCATCGGCAATTCTGTCG
>NZ_JAIQWW010000013.1 GCF_020164455.1 Phyllobacterium chamaecytisi | reverse complement strand
CCAGGCCTTGTCCATATCCGCGGTGATGAGTGTCGGCAGCATGGTCTCCAGCGCGTTGATGTCTGCGACATTGAACATTGTCAGAGCTGTATCATTCGCGTTGATCAACCTTATGCTTTTTGAAACCTTGTAAAGAAATCCCGGATCAAGCGTTTGCGCATGATCGATGTCCCGCACGCCATCAACCTTGAGCTTGTCGACAGCGGCTTTGAGGCCCGTGAAATCCATCTGGAGGATGCCGACTCCCGTCGCCAAAAAAATAGTGCGGTAACGCTGTTCACTTTCGGCCAAAACACCGATCGCAGCTTTCACCCTGAAAGCAAGGAATGTTGTGATCCCGATGGCAGCAAGGCTGACGAAGCAACGGCCTATTGAATCTTCAAGGGCCGGCAGCCCTTCGCCATGCGAAATCATAAACCCCAAAACGGTGAGTCCGATACAGCCAGCGCCGATCAGAACGAGCCCTATCTGGGTTGCAAAATTAAGCGATAGCAAGACCACGAGCACGTAGAGCACTGCAATGGCGATGTCCAAGGTTGTCAATGTGTCCAGCAGGAAAACCGCTACAGCAATAATAGCAGCAGCGGTACGCGAAAATCTTAATGTGTTTAGGAATGCAAAATTTATGATGACACTGAAACGGTCGCTTGCCAGCCGCGGAGCTATGGCTGCTCCGATACCTCGTGAGGCCCCTGTCGCAATCGCTGTTTCTCTCTCTTTCGTGGACATTGTAAATCCCCCTTTCAGCAGTCGTCTTGCAGCAAGGAAATGCCGACCTTGTCAGCGAGCGTCGTATCGGCAAAGGCCGGAACGCAGAGCCCTGTAGCGATCGCTGCCGCGGCAATCGTCTGCTTGAAGAAGTTCATGGTTCTCTCCTGTATTGATATCAAAGAGGTGGTTCAGCCCTTCAGACCGGTCAGCGTGATGCCTTTGATGAAGCGCCTTTGCGCCGCCAGAAACGCCACGACCAGGGGAAGTGTGATCACCAGGGTCGCTGCCATGAGCGCCCCGGTCTCGGCGGCACGGAAGAAGAGCCGACCAAGCGGCGGCGTCGCCCTTCCATACTGGTGATGATGATCAGCGGCCAAATCGTTCCAGTGCGCAACCACGGAGGAGATCGCGAACGCCGTCACCGCCGCGCGGTCTTGTTAGGCGAGCTGCATGACGGTTATGTCTCAGATTGATGACAGTTTAATGACTATCTCGTGAAATGGAATGGGGTTCGTATAGCACCTTCAGGAAGAAGGGGGCATCGCATATGGCCCGGGCGGTGCTCGCAATGCTGGGCCCCACCGCCGTAACCGGCTCCAACGCTGCGCAAGATGAAAGCTTCGCGTTTCCGCCGTTAGCCTTTCAGCTCACCTGTGGCGGTATGGTGGGATTTGGCCTCGATCCGGCGAAGCCGTAACAGCTTTCTGGTGACATCGATGAAGGCGCGCAGCTTCGGCTGCGCCTGGGCACGTTGCGGAAAGTAGAGGAAGAGCCCCGGCGTGGTGGGCAGGTAAGGCTCCAGCACGCGGACAAGCAGTCCGGCACGCTGCTCCTGTTCAACTGCGATGTCGGCAACATATGAAAGGCCGAGCCCAGCCTTTGCGAAAGAGACAAGCAGCGCGCCATCATTGACGATGAGCTTTCCCGGAGGATCGACCGAAAGGGGGCGCCCCTCGCGTTCGAACTCCCATCGATAGAGAGCGCCGGAGGCCGGGAAGCGATATCGGATAGCCTCATGACGGGTCAGGTCTTCGGGAATTGCCGGGCGGCCGTGGGCAGCCAGGTAGGAGGGGGCGGCCACGACAGACCAGACGATATCGCGCGAGAGCCTTACTCCCACCATGTCGCGTTCGACATATTCGCCGATCCGGATGCCTGCATCGAAACCGCGCCCCAGCAAGTCGACAGCTGCGTCCTCCACAGCGACTTCGACTGTAATCCCTGGATGCGCGTGCCGGAAGGCCGGCACCACGCGATCAATGATAAGGGGCACGGCCATACGGGGTACCGTGAGGCGCAGGAAACCTGAAGGTTCATCCCCCATGGCTCCTGCCGTTTCGATGGCGTCCGCAATATCGGCAACTGCAGGTGCCACACGCGACAACAGGTCCGCGCCCGCCTCGGTCAGACGGACCCGGCGCGTCGTGCGAACAAACAAAGGTGTGCCGAGCTTCGCTTCGAGTGCCTTTACTGCCTGGCTTACGGCTGCAGGGGAAACGCCCAGCCGTGCGGAGGCCGCCGTGAATCCGCGTGTTTCCGCTACGGCGAGGAAGGCGGCCAGACCGGAGAAAGGGTCAGGTATCATGCTCATACGATTATAAATCTATACTAAATAGTGCACAAAGCCACCCGCGATTTTTCCCGGCAATCGCTTGGATTACTCTCCCGCAAACATATTGTGGAGGAACCCATGACAAACATGTCTGAGGAAATGACAGCGGTTCCGCGGCGGCAGGTTCTAGCGGGCATGCTTGCCGCAGGTACACTAGCCGGGCAGAATTTCGTAACATCAGCGTCGGCAGCCGCGGAGACACCGGGCGCGTTGGCAGGCAAGGTGATAATCGTCACGGGTGCCACTTCCGGCATTGGAGCCGCGACGGTAGCGGCTTTCGCCCGTGCGGGCGCTCGGGTCAGCTTTAATGGAAGACGCGAGGCACTCGGTCGCCAGGTGGAAGCAGAGATACGCGCAGCGGGCGGCGACGCCGTCTACCTTAGATCGGATGTGCGCGACGCAGGGCAGGTGGAGCGTTTCGTATCTGACGTGGTCGAACGCTATGGCGGTATCGATGTCGCCTTCAACAATGCAGGGATCGATTTGCCGCCAGCGCCAATCGCCGATACGGACATCGCCGGTTTCGACGACCAGATCGCGACGAATCTGCGCGGAGTATTTGTCTCAATGAAATACGAGATGCCGCATCTGGTGCGCTCGAAGGGAGCCATGATCAACATGGCGTCCATTGGCGGTCGCCATGCTTTCCCTAATATTGTTGCCTATGGCGCCTCGAAAGCCGCTGTCATTCACATGACACGCGCAGCCGCACAGGAGTATGGCCGCAACGTCCGTATCAATGCAATCGCGCCAGGTCCGATCGAGAGCCCCATGCTTGAGCGAGTACGCCGGGACTGGAATGTTACAACCGAACAGCTGGTTGCACCCTATCCGATGCGCCGGGTGGGTACGCCGGATGAAGTTGCAGCGTTGGTGCTGTTTCTCGCTGGCAATCAAAGTTCGTATCTGAGTGGACATGTGATCGGCATTGACGGCGGCGATCTTCCGTAAACTAAGCTAATAAAGCTGCGAGGGTCGTCACGTTGGAAGCCCGCCTCGAGGTAGACACAACGTGCCCTCGCTGCCGACGGGCGGCCGCTAAAATCTATCTCATCAATATCGGCCTTCAATGCTACTTGCGAAGTCCCTCCAGCATCGTCCTGAACCCCGCGACTGCCCGCTTCGAAACCGTCTCCGGCTTCTCCGCATTGGCGATCCACAGCGCCATGTGGCTGCTGGCGCCATTGATGAGGCGGGCGGCGGTTTCGGTGTCGATGTCGATGATCTCGCCATCGGCCTTGAGACGGTCGAGGCTATGGGAGAGGGCTGCGATGCAGCCGGGGGTGTTCTGCCATTGCGAGATGTCGCCCAGCACGGCCGGGCCGTCGCGGAACATGATGCGCTGGATCTCGGGCTCGAGTGCCATTTCGATATAGGCGGCGCATTCGTCGACGAAACCCTGCCAGCGGGTAGGGGCCGATGCCGAGACCTTGTTGAGGCGTTCGGTCATTTCCGCGTCGATTTCCATGATGACGGCTTGGAGCAGACCCTTCTTGTCGCCGAAATGGTGATAGAGGGCGCCGCGCGTCAGCCCTGCTTCGCCGGTGAAATCGTCCATTGACGCTTCCGCGTAGCCGATCCTGCCGAAGGCATGCCGACCGGCCGCGATAAGCTTGGCGCGAGTCTTTGCGATCATTTCCGTTCGCGGCCTGGCCATGGCGTCTCCTTTCTTACACATACGCGGCGTATATTTTATTTGACATACGTGGCGTATACCATTATCTCGATTACATACGCCACGTATGTAGGTGTCGCATTCGATAGCTGAAAGGAGTGCACTGTGTCAAATCCATACAGGGAAATATTCCGGGCACCGGGGGCGAAGGGCTTCTCCGCAGCCGGCTTTTTCGCGCGCCTTCCCATAGCCATGGCGCCGATCGGGATCGTCGCCATGCTCTCCCAGACGCTTGGCGAATATTGGCTGGCCGGCGCGGTCTCGGCGACCTATGCGCTGACCAACGCGCTGATTTCGCCGCAGATTTCGCGGGCGGTCGACCGGCTCGGCCAGACGGCGGTGGTCGTGCCGACCACTGTCGTGTCGGTGGTGGCGTTCATCGCGCTGATCGCAGCGGCCAACCAGAACTGGCCAGCCTGGACGCTGTTCGTCTCGGCTTTCCTCGCGGCAGCCATGCCAAGCATTCCGGCGCTGATGCGGGCCCGCTGGACGGAGCTCTTCCGCAACCGGCCCGAGCTCAATACGGCCTTCGCGTTTGAAAGTGCCGCAGACGAGCTGGTCTACATCGCCGGCGCCTCGCTGTCGGTGGGGCTTGCGGTGGCAATGTTCCCGGAAGCCGGCATGATAATGAGCACAGCTTTCTTGGCACTCGGGACGGCCGCCTTCATCCTGCAGCGCGGCACCGAGCCCAAAGTGCGCCATGTCGCGGGCGTCGTTTCGGCGGGCTCGGCGATCCGACAGCGTCCGGTGCAGATCATCACGCTCGCGCTGATCTTCGTCGGCTCGATCTTCGCGACGGCTGAAGTGAGCGCTGTCGCGATCACTAAGGAGCTTGGGCAGCCGAATGCCGCAAGCCTGGTGATCGGCGTCTATGCCGTCGGTTCCTTCATGGTAGGCCTGGTCCTCGGAGCGCTCAACCCGCGCATGGCCCTGCACCGTCAGCTGCTGATCGCGGTGGGCGTAATTGCACTGACCTCGTTGCCACTGCTCGTCGCCGGCAGCTCGGTGACCCTGCTTGCCGTCGCCGTCTTCGTGAGCGGCATCGCGATCTCGCCGACCTTCATCACAGCCTTCGGCCTGATCGAACGCCGCGTACCGGAATCGATGCTGACCGAGGGCGTGACTTGGGTAATGACCGGTATCGGCATCGGCATGGCGCTGGGCGCCTTCGTCTCGGGCTGGGTGGTGGACAATTACGGTCCCGAGAACGGCTTTTGGGTGTCCGTGGCAGCCGGGGCCGCGACCGTCGTGATCATCGCTCTCGGCCAGCGGACGCTTTCGGGTGACTGCACCGACGGAGCGGATTGCGCGGTGCTGGAGCATTCCGCGCCATAGGGATGGGAACATCTTCGTCCAGCACAAACGTGATGACCAAAAGCAGATACAGCCATCGCGATGGACGCGCCGGAAAGCATCGTCATGGTTGGTGGTGGTGCGTTGGGCTTTGCCGCGGCAGAACTGCTCCGCCGGGAGGGATTTCCAGGGTAGCATTACCATGCTGAGCGCGGACTCCGCCGCTCCGGTCGACCGACCGAACCTTTCGAAGGACTACTTGGCGGGCAGCGCGCCCGGACAAGTACGATCGAACATCTCGATCAATGCTTTCATTCGACCAGCTTTCGTGACCTCAACGACTCCGCCGAACGTCGCGAAGGGATTTCCCTTCTCCGTCAAGTAAATGCTCATTCCGGCTGGGAACGACACGCCTTACACAATGAAGTCGAAGCGACCGAATTTCCCGTCACCCGTGTCGCGGATGTGGAGCAAGAGCCGCTCATCAAAGATCTGGTCGCGTTCGTTCAGGGGCTCGCCCGGAAAATACAGCTGGGTCGTCAAGACGCTCCCACCTGGCTTTTGGACTTTCACATGGTAGTGGCGCGTGCGTCCCGGATAGAGCGATGGAATGATGGTCGAAAACCACCAGCGGCCATTCTCATCGGTGAACTGATGACCACGCAACCTGTAGCCGATGCGGTCATACGAGCCACGTTCATCGGCGTGCCAAAGCTCGACAAGTGCCCTGTTGATGGATTTGCAGTCTGTCGCGAGCACGAAACCGGCTATGGTGATCCTGATCCCGTGAGGTGCGTCGGCGGCAAAATCCTGTTTGAGTGGCGAGCTAGGTTTGTAATACGGTCCTTCAGTCTGCGCGATGGTCAGCTCATCCGCATCCTGGCATGCCCGCGTCAACTCGAGAGCGGATTGTGTGCTGAGGGCATTCGCTTCGAAAATACCTGCCGCTTTGATCGATGGTACGGCCAGAAACGCGGCGAGGACTGATCGACGTGTTGGTTTCATCGTCTTGAGACCCCCTTAGTAGAATGCGTTGCCATCATCATTATTGGTTGCACCCACTCGAACCCTCCCAGATCAGCGATGATCCTGGCGCGGTCGCTGGTATTGGCCACGCTGACCGTCATCCTGGAAGCCGGCACAATAGCACGAGGATGGGGATCCTTCACCTCGCCGCGCCTCCAAAGCGAACAGTGAAGGTTCAATAGTGGTCTGCCAAAATCCAGCGATTTGCGCCCGTATACGCATAACGGGTATCTTTACAGTATCTTGATGACTTTCCGACTTCCGGCCAATCGAAACGATATGCAGGATTTTCTATCTTCCATCAGTGTGTCCGTCTGATCGTCGCGAGTGTCTCGTGTGCACGGGCTGATACCAGACTTTGTTCAAACAAACTGTGTAGGAGTGTCCCGAATGGGTGTGCCAAGCAAGATGCCGTCCGAACATGGATTCGACCAACGCTTGATCCTTGGCCGCGATGCTCATGGGAACTGGGTTGTCTGTGATGAAACAGGGAAGGCGGCTGGGCTATTTGCCGACCGTGCCTCTGCGGTGCATTTTGCCCTGTTCGAGAGTGAGTACGCTCCGGCTGGTGTGGTGTGTATTCCAGAGAATTCCATCATCAATCTTCAGGATTCGGGCGACACTGATACTCCATCGAGCCGTGATCTGAGGAAACGCTCGCGGGAATAATCCGCCGGAAGGGCGTAGAACGTAGAGCCAAGCGGAGTTGCCGCAACGTCATTCAAATCGATATAAACAATCGAAGGTAAGGATATGGTCATGGATTATGGTCACTATCGCGCACAGGACCATGCACTTGGCGGGCGCATTTCGCTTGCACGCGAATCGGCAATGCAGTCCATAGAGGACACTGCATGCCAACTCGGCGTCACCACACAAATCTGGATGGATTGGGAGTGCGACAGGGCTTCGCCGGAATCCTATCACATGCCGCTCATAACAGGCGTACTGCGCATTAGCCTGCCTTGGCTCGTGGCCGGGCAGGGATTGGGGCCGACGCCCTTCGTTTCGGCGTCGGATGTCGAGGAAGTTCGACGTGAACTGCACAGCGCAACAGTCGATGCCATTTCTGCGCAGAACCGCGTTCAGGAGCTGTTGAGACGGCTGCAGGAACTTGATCTGGAAAACTGCAGACTTGAATTAAACCGGCCGCAATAACACTGCGGTCGATGGGACCGCTGGAGGCATGGCTACCGATATCAGCTGTCGCTTTGACACTCGTCTCGGCGGTCCGTACCAGACAGGTCCGTCCTTCGTCTCATGGCGGAATCTGAACGGTGATCTTGATCGATGAATAATAGGCGGCGACATTCGCTATGTCCTCATCGCTCAAACCCTTGATCACGACCGTCATCTGCTCGTTCTTTCGCTCGCCGGCCTTGAAGGCGGTCAACGCCCTCACGAGATAAGCCTCCTTTTGGCCAGCAATGTTCGGCGCGTCTGGCAGCTTGGCGAGGCCGTCCTTTCCATGGCAAACTTGGCATTTCGACATGACCTTTTTGCCTGAAGCGGCATCACCTGCGGCCTCCGCAGCAGTGGAACAGGCAACAAGGGCGGCCAGACTTACTATCAAACCACGAATATCAACCTCCTATGACTGACAGGAGCGAGTGATTGTGACGTTCACTCAAGTACCATAAGAAATCCGCCATACTGCACCGGCTAAATCGTCGGATACCAGCAGTGAACCGTCGTTAAGCACCTGAACATCGACCGGACGGCCAAGATACTCGCCATTCTCGCTCAACCAGCCTTCCGCGAACACCTCCGTCTTGTCCGCTGAGCCGTCTGCCTTGAGCGAGGTGAACAGCACCCGAGCGCCCACGGGGTCTACACGGTTCCAGGAACCGTGCTGGGTCGAAAAAATGCCGCCCCGGTATTTCTCAGGGAACTGTTTGCCCGTGTAGAACGACAGGCCGAGATCGGCCGCGTGGGCGTCTTGCTCGACCGCCGGGAAAATCACGCCTTCGGGCACTGTGGCGTCCTTGTACTCAGTGGTGCGGGTTTTGCCGCCACCATACCATGGGAAGCCAAAATTCTGGTCCGGCCCGGTAACATGGTTCATTTCACCCGGGGGGATAGTGTCGCCCATGCCATCGACCTGATTGTCATTCACCCAAATTGTCTTGTCCTTTGGATTGAAGTCAATGCCGAGGGGATTGCGCATACCGCGGGCGTAAATCTTGCGGTCGGAACCGTCTTGCTTCATGCTTATGATACCGCCGATGCCCAGTCTTTGAAACTCTGGGAGTACTTCGGGCGCTGGCACGTTGAAGGGCTGGCCGATAGTGATGTAGAGTCGGCCATCTGGCCCGACACGGCAGGTGCGCGCTGTGTGATTGTAGCTCTCATTGGACGCGGGAATCAGTTCACCTTCCTTGACGATGGCGAATGCTGCGACATCCGGGCCTTCATAGAAAAACTCTGCTGCAGGGAACCAAAGGACTCGGTTCTGTTCGGAGAGATAAAGGTGACCATCCCTGGAGAAACAAACGCCGTTCGGCACTGCCATTTTGATCGAAGGCGCGAACACTTTCACATCATCGGCCACACGGTTCTTGTCACGGTCGGTCATCGAATAGACCAATTCCTTGCGGGTGCCGACGAAGGTCACCACACCTTGCGGTCCCACGGCCATATGACGGGCATCAGGAACGAGGGCATAGAGACTGACCTTGAAGCCATCCGGAACCTTGATCTTCGCTGCTATTGCTTTAAGAGCTTCGGCATTCTCCCCAGTCTGCGGAATTGGCTCCATCATCGGTGTGCCGGTGGTTTTGAAGCCGCCAAGTTTTTCGAGATTGGAGTCCTGCGCAGAGGCGGACGTTAAACTAAAGACGGCTGCGCATGATAAAACGAAAGCGAGTTTCTTGATCACGGTATCCTCCCAAGGGGCCAGATACTACGCTGCGGCAGTTCTTTTTTGTTTGAAGTTTCGGTACCGGGCGTAGACTTTACAAGTCTTACTCAACACCAAGAAGTATTGCACAGATTGATTTTCCTGACAATAAACCGGGTTTTCAGCTGTCTCAAGACCGGCAACGTCAGCCACCGTAAAGGTAGTTCGGTAGCCAGAGCGTTATGCCGGGCCAGATATACATGATGATCATGCAAACGATGACGATCAGCATGTAGGGCATCATGCCAGCGAATATCTGATTGAGTGTGACGTGCGGTGGAGAGACGCCTTTAAGATAGAACGCCGACATCGCGACCGGAGGCGACAAGAACGCCGCTTGCAGATTCACGAAGACGAGAACACCCCAGAGAACCGGGTCTATGTTGAAGTGCTTCAACATCGGTAGAAAGATCGGCACGAAGATGATGATGATCTCGGTCCATTCGAGCGGCCAGCCGAGAATAAAGATGATCGCTTGCGACAGGATCATGAACTGTATTGGCGTCAGGTCGAGCGACAGCACCCATTGTTCAAGGAGCGCCTGACCACCGAGAATTGCAAAAACGGCGGAGAATAGCGCCGAGCCGACGAAGAGCCAACAGACCATGGCCGTGGTTTTCGCGGTGAGGAACACCGCTTCCTTGGTGCGCTTCCAGTTGAGAGTTCTGGCGTGAAACGCCAGCAGAAAGGCCCCGGCTGCACCGACGGCTGCAGACTCCGTGGCCGTCGTGATTCCGAACAGAATGACGGCGAGCACGACAATAGTGAGAACGCCCAGCGGCATCACGGATGAGGTCAGTAGCTTCACGACCTGTAGGCGCTCGGCATTCATATTCCGGTAGTAACGCACGAGCACAACCGCAGCGAGTGCGGCAATAAGGCCGAAAGAAACGTAGAAACCGGTCGACGGCCCAACAGGTCCCGTCGGCGCCGCGTCCACCACCGGTGAGCCGAGCTGCTCCAAGCCAGCCGGGGCTTCGGTGTCCGCTGTGGATTGCCGATGGACGACGACATACCACCAAACCAGTAAAAAGGTGATTGCTGTCAAGGCGAACGGTATCAATGTGGCACAGAAATTCTTGAGCAGCTTCCAGTAGGTAAGAGGTCCATCCTCGGCCACTAGCGCCATAGCCTTGGACGGAGCGACCAATGCTGAAAAAAGCCCGGCGAGCATGTTGCGTGAGTAAGCGGCCTGAAAGCTTCTCATCCATGCAGGGACCGGAACTTTTGTTTGTTCCACCGGCAAGGATGGAGCGATCTTCGGATTGATTGTCGCCCAGGCGAGTATGTAGACGAGATAAAGGAAGGCGAGGAAAAAGCCGGGGAACATTGCGGCGGCGTAGAGCTTCACGACGGACTGCCCCGCGACCGCCGCATATACAATGATCATGACAGACGGCGGGATCAAAATTCCTAGCGTACCGCCCGCGGTGATCACGCCGGAAGCCAGCTTCACATCATATCCTGCGCGCAGCATCGGGTTGAACGCAATCACTCCCATCAGAACCACTACTGCGCCAACGAGGCCGCTGGCGATGCCCCAGAACGTGCAGACGATGAGCGTTGCAATGGCCAGCGATGCGGGCACGCGTCGGAAGGAAAGCTGGATGCTATAGAACATCTTGTCGACCAAGGCTCCGCGTTCCATCACGTATCCCATGAGCACGAACAACGGGATGGAGATAAGGACATCGTTGGTCATGGCTCCATAGGTGCGCTGAACCATCAGATCGAAGACACGATTATCTATCCAGTGTTCCGCTGGGTTGTAGAACGCGTAGAAGCCGAAAAACATGCCGAGGCCCATCAACGTGAAAGCCGTCGGGAAGCCCATCACGATAACCACGACGATGAGCATCAGCATCGTTAGTCCAAGAACTGGATCGCTCACGTTTGCAGGTCTCCCCCCGAACCACGTTTACGCGCGGTTTCATCGATTTGTTGCGCGCGCTCGATCGCGACTTTGCGCGTTTCCTCATCCACATGCTCGCTGTGCGCGAGCTGCTCCTCGACCACGTCGATCTCCGCGACATCCTTGAGCCGGCTAGGCCATTCCCCGGTCTTGAGACAGACGATACAGCGTGTGATTTCGGCCATTCCCTGAAGCATCAAAAGGGCACCAGCCAACGGAATGACGGACTTGAAGTAGTAGATCGGCGGGCCTTCGGCCGTCACCGTTGAATGCTCGCCGATCCTCCACGAGAGCGCCGCGTAGTCGTAGCCTGCGTAAACGAGGGCGGCGATGCCCGGCAGAAAGAAGACGATGTACAATACCAGATCAAGCGCCGCCTGCGTCCGGGGCCGCATAGAGCTGTAGAGAAAGTCGCCGCGCACATGGGCGTTCTGCGCCAGTGTGTAGGCCCCCGCGAGCATGAACAAACTGCCATAGAACATGCTGCTGGCGTCGAATATCCATGCGGTGGGCATGTTCATCATGTAGCGCTTGAAGACCTCGACGCAGACAAGCGTCATCAGCCCGATGATGAGCCACGCCGCGGCCTTTCCGACCCACACGCTGATTGCATCCATCGTATTCAAAAAATGCTGAACGTTCACGCATGCCCCCGATGGCGAGAGAATATGTAGGCAAAGAAAGCATCATCGGATCAAAATGCCGATGATGCTTTACCAGTTTGGAGTGTACGTCAGATCTTCTTAGCCGCCGCGTTCTCTCCGAAATAGTGATCGAATGCCATCCGCCGGCTGACGACCGTGTCCTGTTCCCATCGCGTTGCCCTCTCGGCAAAAGCGATCTGCGATACGAGGATTTCCTTGAAAAGCGGGTTCTCGCCGGCCTTTTTCTTCACGACCTCGTCGTAGACCTCCAGTTGCTTCTTGAGGATCACGTCCGGTGTCTTGTAGAATTTGACCTTATCTGCCGTCTGCATCTCACGATAATCTTTCGAATAGCGATCGATCGCCTTCCAGTGCATATCCTGCGAGGCAGCTTCGGTCGCATTGCCGATTATGGCCTTCATTTGATCAGGCAGTGCATCGTATTTCGTCTTGTTGAACAGGATTTCAAACTGCTCCGCATTCTGGTGATAGCTCTGCAGCATGCAGATCTTGGAGACGTCAGGAAAACCAAGTACCCGGTCAGACGAGGCGTTGTTGAATTCGGCTGCATCAAGCAATCCGCGGTCCAATGCCGAGACGATTTCGCCGCCCGGGAGCGCGTTCACCGCTGCGCCAAGACCAGTGAAGACATCAATGGAGATGCCAACGGTACGGAACTTCAGGCCGTTGATATCTTCGACCTTGGCAATCGGATTTTTGAACCAGCCAAGCGGCTGTGTCGGCATCGGGCCATACGGGAAGGAAACAACATTGGCGCCTATGGAATCATAGAGCTTTGCGAGAAGCTCCTTTCCACCGCCATATTTGTGCCACGCGAGCAGCATGTTGGCATCCATGGCGAAGCCAGGCCCTGATCCCCAAAGTGCCAACGCTGTTTGCTTGCCGTAATGATAGACAAGTACGCCGTGGCCGCCGTCAAGCGTGCCTTGTGACACCGCATCAAGCAGGCCGAACGCAGGCACAACTGCGCCTGCCGGCAGCACCTCGATCTTGAGATCGCCGCCTGTCATGTCATTGATCTTTTTGGCGAAATCGAGTGCGAACTCGTGAAAGATATCCTTGGAGGGCCAAGTGCTTTGCCAGCGCATGTTGACAGGCCCTTGCGCCTTGACAACGCTCGGAGCAGCGACCATCGCCGCGCCCGCCACCGCTGCTCCACTCAGGAACTTGCGGCGCGAAGTCTTCTCCCATGTTTGGTTTCTTGATTTGGTCATTTGCTCCTCCCAAAGCACGAGGCCTATGTGCCCCGCCACACAATACTACTCAATGACCGTACAAGCCAAGTCCGCTCAATGACGCTCAAAGCAAATATTTCAAAAGGTTGGTGATAGATACTACGGTTTGGTATCGCTGGACTTTCCGGCGTCATTCCGGGTCGTTGCTAAGGCCCGCGTCAGCAAGTTATTCATTCCGGTGGGTAGGGTTGCAGTTAACTTCAGGCTATCCGATGGCGACGCCAATGCTTGGGAGGGCAAGTTCGGTATCAAGATGACCTGGTAGCGATACCGGGACCAACTGAGGTCACGTCATGTGACACTTGAACCTTCTCAATGTCCGCTTCTGGCGCAAAGCGGACGATTGGACGCCGGTCTGCCCGACAAACCGTGGAGCAACATATTGGGCGCTATTTCTATTTTTTGGGGATGCTGACGCGATGTCGCGCTGACGTTTTCCTAACTACGGTTGCGCTGGGTTTTTCCCCCTGTTGACCGAAGTTAAGGAAATTGTGGTCACCATAGCCGCCGTTGTCATGAATATCGAGGTGGTTGGGCGCGCGATCCGTAAAAGGAATACCGCCAGATGGATCATACTCGTAATAGTATCCCTCCGCGTATGCAGTCAACGGCAGGCTTGACAGCCCTATCACAGTGATAAAAACCAATGGTTTGATAGACATCTCACATCTCCTGGACAAAGTTCTTGTGCAGCGCTTGGCGAAGTATTCCGGTAGTGGCAGAGCATTTCATCCAGACCTCGACCCAGCGTGAAGGCTCACTAAAGCCCTGGAACTCAGAATCTGTGCCGTGACATAAGGTCAAAGTGATTGGGGACATCGCCAAACCTCGCGAGGTGGATCAGTGGATATAACCGCGGTTTTCCAACGATGTGCTGTCGTCAAACCTCATCAGCAGCCGCTCGTACTGGGACGGATGGTTGAGACGAACCCAATCTGTCGCTCCATATAGAAATGCAATCTCTACAGCACTATTCAGCTTGACCCTAAGGCCCTCGACAGTCACCACTGGGTTTTCTGTCTGCCTGGTCGCAGGCAACAGTTCTCCTTCTAGTGATTTGTTTGACATTTCAGTTCCCTTCATCGTTCAGACTGCGGTTACTGCAGCAAATGTCGACGACGGATCGCTGCTTATCTTGGACAAAGATGGAGGGAAATCGTCTGTTTTGGTATTATACTCACGTATCGTCACGTTAAACATTGGTCGAACGGCAGTTCTCATCCGTACCCTTAATTTCTGGCGGCATGATGCTGCTCGCGTCCATCGGTAGTGGCTTTGACTGCATACTCGTCGATCTGCCCGCGCATTGAGTTCTCCGACTTTTACCAGATACCCAATTTGTTGTGCCATTCATCCCCGAGCTCAGTAACTATCGATTTAGTGGGAAGACCTCGAACCGGGATGCCACCGACCAATCGCCAGAACAGTGAGGAGCGCCCCGAGGAGGGCGAACGCGGCGCTCACCGCGAAAACCCACGTGACGGCTCCCGCAAACGCATCTTGGGCTATCATAAGCAAGACGTCGCCATTTTGCTTGGGGATTTGCCGCGCCGCGGTAACCGCACTTCCGAGTGTATTGCGAGCCATCTCGACCGCGTCCACCGGCATCCCGTCCAGCTGAGCATTGTTTACCCGGCTCCGATAAATCGCGTAACAAGGCTGCCGAGGAGGGCAATGCCGAGCGCGCCCCCGAACTCGCTACTGGTTTCGGCGATGCCGGAGGCCATACCGGCCTTCTCGGGTGGAACGGAGCCAACCATCATGTCGGTGGCCAAGGTGAAAACCGGTGCGAGCCCCAGCGAGAAGACGGTGTAGCCGATGATAATTGTCGGGAGCGTGGCCAGCTCGCCGGCGTGGGTAAGAACTAAGAAACCCGCCGCCGCAAGTAAAAAGCCTGTTGCCATCACGGATGTCGGCCGGCGTCCTTTAACGAGGAGCGGCGTCAGCATCGAGCCGGCAACGAAGGCGAGCCCTGAGGGTACGCTCCAGAGGCCCGCCTCGAAAGGCGTGAGACCCAACACCAGTTGAAGAAACTGTGCGATGAACAAAAAAGCGCTGAAGGCAACGAAGAAACCGATGACATTGACGGCGAGGGCGGCGCTGAAGGCCGGCTGACGGAACAGCTCGAGATCAATCAGGGGTTCGCGCAGTACCTTTTGGCGCCGGACAAACACAGCACCGAAGACCACGCCCGTTGCCACGCTCAAAAGCGTAACCCAATTGAAGCCGATTTCGGCCGCCTGCTTGATCCCATAGATCACGGCAAGAACGGAAACGAGCGATAGGGCTGCGCTTGTGATATCCAGCCGTCCGGCCGCAGGATCACGATATTCGGGTAGGTAAATTGGGCCAAGCACGAGCAGCAGCGCCATGATTGGAACCGCGATGAGGAACACCGATCCCCACCAGAAATAGGTGAGTAGAACGCCGCCGACTAGCGGACCGATTGCACCGCCGGCCGAAAAGCTGGCGATCCAGACGCCGATCGCAAAGGTCCGCTCGCGCTCGTCCAAGAACATGTTGCGGATAAGGGAAAGTGTCGACGGGGCGAGTGTAGCGGCCGCAATGCCCAGCACGGCCCGGGCGGCTATGAGCATTGGTGCGCTGGTAGAAAAGGCGGCCAGCACTGAGGCCGCACCAAATGCCATGGCTCCAATCAGCAGCAGTTTGCGGCGGCCGATACGGTCGCCCAAGCTCCCCATGGTGACAAGGCAGCCGGCGAGCAGAAAGCCATAAATATCCACGATCCACAGCAGTTGCGAGCTCGTTGGTTCAAGATCAGCGCTGAGATGCGGCGTTGCGAGGTTGAGGACCGTTAAGTCCATAGAATAGAGCAGGCAGGGCAGCGCGATCACGGCAAGCCCGAACCATTCGCGCCGCGTTGCTTTTGGGGGTCGAGTGGCTGTCATGACGATCCTTTTGACAGACAGAGTTGACGTTCTCCTCAGCCGGATACAGCGCTTAAGGGGGCTGCGTGGCGCGTTTGTCCACCGCTATTCAGTGCTGGGTAGCTACACAGATTCCCCTCCCAGACAGGCAAGGTCAGAAATAGCGACGAGGTGACGAGGAAGTTAAGCGCTTCCAACATCGACATGACATTTCCTTTCACAAGCGAGCACGCAACCAGCGCACTCAGTCGAACGACGATCCGCACGGGGTTAATCCGACAACCCGATGTTGCAACTGTGGTAACAGTGTTGTGATGTCCTCGCTGACACCGCACGCATCTATGCGGTGCAATGCGGCCTTACGCATCAGCCGCCTAGACTAATACCAAATGACGCGAACCAGCTTTTCAAAAGCTGGTCGCGCCGTCACCGCGGTGCGGTGCATAGCTGTTGGTGAAATCAGTGCACCCCTGAGGCCGCTGGCTGGGTCGTTTGTCGCGCGGGCAGTAGCAATGGCGTAGCCAAACACCTGACTAATTGTCGAATGCAAGCGACGCGCGGTTTCATAGTTTTCTTGTGCCTCTACCCCCCGGAGCGGAACCAAGAACAAATTCGCCGGATGCAGGCGACCGCTGAGGAATCCTAGTGGACGCCAGATAGAAAAAAAGCCCGATTTCTCGGACTTTTTCGTCTATTTCGGACCATATGGGACGGTCTGAAACGAATAGATGGTGCCCAGAAGAGGACTCGAACCTCCACGCCTTGCGGCACACGGACCTGAACCGTGCGCGTCTACCAATTCCGCCATCTGGGCAGCGGGGTTCCATGTAAGGGGCGCTTCAGAGTCTGTCAATCCATTTGCCGGGGAATTCGTCGGCGATCGTCAGCTTCATGCCATGCCGGCCTGCAAACAGCGTTCTTCTGCGCTCCGGTGCTCGAAAACCACCGTTTTCGCCTGACATGAATCTCAACAGACCCTAGGCGCGTCGGCCGGTCAGCCCTCGAGAACTTCCTTGGAAGCGACTGTCGAATCCGCATTGAGCTTGTAGACGATCGGAACGCCGGTCGCGATCTCCTGCTCGACGATCTCTTCGCCCGTCAGGCCATCCAGCGCCATGACCAGCGAGCGCAGGGAATTGCCATGCGCGACCACCAGCACATTTTCGCCGCGCAGTACATGCGGCTGCACGTCGTGCATGTAATAGGGCCAGACGCGCGCACCGGTATCGCGCAGGCTTTCGCCGCCGGGAGGCGGAACGTCATAGGAGCGGCGCCAGACATGCACCTGCTCTTCGCCCCATTTGACGCGAGCGTCGTCCTTGTTGAGGCCGGACAGGTCGCCATAATCGCGCTCGTTCAAGGCCTGGTCGCGGACTGTTTCAAGGCCGGTCTGGCCGATCTCTTCGAGAATGTGATCGAGGGTCGCCTCGGCGCGAGAAAGCACCGACGTAAAGGCGATGTCGAAATGCAAGCCCATGGCCTTCAGCCGCTGACCGGCATCCTTGGCTTCCTCGTGACCGAGCTCGGTCAGCGCGGGGTCGCGCCAGCCGGTGAAGAGGTTCTTCAAATTCCATTCGCTCTGGCCATGGCGGACAAGGACGAGGGTTCCGGACATTGCAAATTCTCCTGTTGATCGAAGCTATTGATTGAGGCCGAGAACGTCGGCCATGGAATAAAGGCCGGGTTCGCGGCTTCTGCCCCAAAGCGCTGCCTTGACGGCGCCGCGCGCGAATATCGTGCGATCTTCCGCATGGTGCGAAAGGGTGATGCGCTCGCCCTGACCGGCAAGGATGACGGAATGATCGCCGACGACGGAGCCGCCGCGCAGCGCGGCAAAACCGATCGTGCCATTCTCGCGTGCGCCGGTATGACCGTCGCGCACCCGGACGCTGTGCTGGCCGAGCCCTATGTCGCGGCCTTCGGCGGCGGCTTCGCCGAGCAGCAATGCGGTGCCCGAGGGCGCATCAACCTTGTGCTTGTGGTGCATTTCAAGAATCTCGATATCGAAATCATCTGCGCCGAGCGCGCGCGCCGCCTGTTTGACGAGGACGGCGAGCAGATTGACGCCAAGGCTCATATTGCCGGACTTGATGACGACCGCATGACGGGCGGCTGCGGCAATCTTGACCTCGTCGTCGCTTGTGCAGCCGGTCGTGCCGATGACGTGGACGATACGTGCCTGCGCCGCCAGATCGGAAAACGCCACACTCGCGGCAGGCGTCGTGAAATCGAGCACGCCTTCGACGCCGGCAAACGCTGCTGCCGCGTCATCCGTGATCGAGACGCCGAGATTGCCGACGCCGGCGAGTTCCCCCGCATCACTGCCGATATGGGGTGAGCCGGGCCGTTCAATGGCTCCGGCAAATATCGCGCCGGGGGTGGCGTGGATCACGCGGATCAGCGTCTGGCCCATGCGCCCTGCTGCGCCGACAACGGCAAGTTTCATTGGCGTCGTGGGCTGTTCCGCTCGGCTCATTCGGCTGGTCTCGCTATTCGATGGGGTATTTCTTCGCTGTCATCGATGATGGGCGACTCTTCCTTGCCCTGCAATTGGTAGAAGCGGGCATAGACCCCGTTGGGGCGGGCGAGCAGCGTCTCGTGCACGCCTTCCTCCACGACGCGTCCGGCCTCCATGACGACGATATGGTCGGCGTTGACGATCGTCGACAGGCGGTGGGCGATGACGATCGTGGTACGCCCTTGCATGACGCGGTCCAGTGCCTGCTGCACGCGCTTTTCCGATTCATTGTCGAGTGCGGACGTCGCCTCATCGAGAAGGAGGATGGACGCATTGCGGACGATGGCACGGGCGATGGAAAGTCGCTGGCGCTGGCCGCCGGAAAGGGTCACGCCGTTCTCGCCGACTTCCGTGCCGTAGCTCTGCGGCTGCTGACGGATGAACTCATCGGCGTTGGCGAGTTTCGCCGCCTCGATGATGTCCTCATCGGTGGCATCCGGCCGGCCGTAGCGGATATTGTCGGCGATCGTTCCTTCGAAGAGATAGGGCTGCTGCGAGACATAGGCGATCGACTGGCGCAGCGAGCGCTTGCTGACATAGGCGATATCCTGCCCATCGACGAGGATACGCCCGCCATTGATATCGTAAAAGCGCTGGACAAGACCAATCAGCGTCGATTTGCCGGCGCCGGAAGCGCCGATGATGGCTGTGGTCTTGCCGGCTTCGGCCGTGAAACTGATGCCATGCAGCACCGGCACGCCATTGCCATAGCTGAAGGTGACATTGTCGAATTGCACCTCGCCGCTCTGCACGGTGATCGGCACAGCGCCGATGCTATCCGCCTGTCGCGGCTCGATATCGAGGATCTCGTAAATCATGCGCGCATTGACCAGTGAACGCTCGAGCCCGACCTGGACCCGCGCCAGACGGCGCACGGGATCATAGGCAAGGAGCACCGCCGTCATGAAGCCGAACATGGCGCCGGGTGGCTCGGCATTGTAGACAGCGCGGTAGCCGGTATAGATGATCATCGAGGCGATGGCGATGCCGGCGATGAGTTCGGTGATCGGTGTCATGCGTTCCGAAACGCGCGCGATCTTGTTGGCCCGCTCCTCGGCCCGCTTGATCAGCGCGCTGATTTTGATGCGCAACTGGTCTTCCATGGTGAACGCCTTGACGATGGCAATGCCCTGCGTCGCTTCCTGCATGGCGCCGAGAAGGTGCGAGTTCAGTGTCACGGATTCGCGATGGATGCTGCGCAGGCGCCTTGCCAGATACCGGACCACAAGTATCAGTGGCGGGCCGACCAGCAGCGCGATAAGCGACAGGAATGGGTCGAGTAAAACCATGCTCACGATGAGGGCGATCAGCGTAGGCACGTCCTTGGCAATGGTCGTGACGACAATATCCAAAAGCTCGCGCACGCCGCCAACGTTCTGGTTGATACGGGCGGCAAGCTGGCCGGAGCGTGTGTCATGGTAGAAGTCGAGGCCGAGCTTCATCAGGTGATCAAAGACACGGGCCTGATAACGCGCGACGATGTTATTGCCGATTCTCGCCATGGTCACGGACTGGACGTAAGTCGCAATGCCGCGGATGACAAAAGCACCGAGAATGCCGAGACTGATAGGAAGGATGAGGTCTTCGCGGCGTTCGTAATAGATCTTGTTGATCACGTCCTTGAAGATATAAGCGACGAAAGCCGTCGTGCAGGCAACCGCCAGCATGGCGACGATGGCAATGGCATAGGAAGAGCGGTGATCGCGGACATTTTCGCCAAGAACCCGGCCGATGACGCGCTTCGCCTCGGATGGATCGATCTTCTTTTTCCTGGTCTGTTCGCTCATTACAGGCGGCAACTCGCTGGTACTGAAAAATCCGGCAAGGCATTGCTCTTGCCGCTTATTCAGTCCCTATAGCGTTATTGATCCGGCTTGCCTATCGGTTTTGGCCGCGGTTTCGCAGGGAGTGGACGAGTGTTGCTCTTGTGCCGACCCCGGATTTAATCGCGCCGCCAGCGCCGGCCTTCGATGGAAACCCCAAAGCGGGTCGGTGTGCGCGCGAACGCTGATAGGCCGCTGAGCGCCGCGAGCGGGTGGGTAATGACATAAACCGGCGTTTCACGCAGGATATCCCCGTGGGGCGCCTTGTCTTCGAAAGCCTGGCGGAACGCCGGATCCTTCAACGGCTCGATGATCTTCTGGACGATGCCGCCGGCAAGGTAAACGCCGCCGCGGGCCATGAATGTCAAAGCGAAATCACCGGCAAGCCGGCCGAGATAGGTCACGAACAGTGCCAATGTTTCCTTGGCCTCGGCGGATTCTCCCGAAAGGCCCGCAGAAGTGATGTCGGCGGGCGTCTGCAGTGTCGCATCTGTACCTGCAACCTTGCAAATCGCGCGATAGATATTCTGCAGACCACGGCCGCAGAGCAGCTGTTCGCCAGAGATGCGCCCCTCAATATGCTCGAGATGCGGGAAGATTTCGAGATCGCGCGGCGTGCGTGGCCCCATGTCTACGTGGCCGCCTTCTCCCGGAACCGGAACCCAGCTTGAGCGTGCGCGGACCATGCCGGCGACGCCAAGGCCGGTGCCGGGTCCCAGCACAGCGCGGCTGCCATGCGGATCGCCCGCGCCACCGCCAAGTTTTTCCAGATGCTTGGGTTCGAGCGAGACGACGGCGAGCGCCTGCGCCTCGAAATCGTTGAGCACCGTGATATCGCGGAGGCCGAGCGTCTCCATCATCTGGTGCGGCTTAACCACCCATGCGCAATTGGTGAGATCGATTTCGTCGCCTTCGACCGGTCCGGCAATGGCGAGGACCGCCGAACGCGGCTGGATCGAGGTGTGGTCGAGAATGGCGTTCTGGATTGCCTCGTCGATGGTCGGATAATCGGCTGTCTGCAGAACCGGGAATTCCTTCGGATCCGCATAGGCGTCGACCAGAATGGCAAATCGTGCATTGGTACCACCGATGTCGCCAACCAGGATCGGAAACTTCATGATGTGGTCGGTATCTGCCTGTGTAACCATTATCGCTTCCCTAATGTATTTTCCGCTGCGTCATCGCGCAGCAAACCTCTCTTCTGCACCAGAACCTCGGCAGTCGCCCGGTTCAAGGCCATCGGAATATCGTAGACGCTTGCGAGCCGCATCAGCGCCTTGACGTCGACATCATGCGGCATGGGAGACAGCGGGTCGACAAAGAAAATCAGTCCGTCGATCTTTCCCTCGGCAATCAATGCGCCGATCTGCTGGTCGCCGCCGAGCGGTCCGCTCTTGACCCGCGCGATGGTCAGCGAAGGACACGCTTCCTGAACGAGCCCGCCTGTCGTGCCCGTGGCAACGATCGTGCAAGGTGCAAGCAACCTTTCATAGGTGCGAGCAAAATCCACCATGTCGTCCTTTTTCTGGTCATGCGCTATCAGCGCGAGGCGAAATGGCTGTGTCATGAAAACTCTGTATCGGGTCCAACCCTAAATCGATTGAAACCCTATACTCAATTCATGACAGCATGAAAAGACCGGAGATAAAAAAGACCTTGGCTGCAAATAGGGGTTGTAACGACTATTGGCCCTGAACCGGAAGGTTGTCGGGCACCTCTTCGTCGTCCGGTTCCGCGACCGCGGCAGGCTGATTTCCGACGGACGCCGGCTGGGCCGCCTTGCCACGGACGCCATAGGTCACTTCCTCGACAGATTTCGGGCCGGGCGCTTCCAGCACCTGCGCGCACTGTTTCGGCAGAGCAGACAGCATCATGACCTTCGGCTTGACCGGCTTCTTCGGTGGCGGCGCCTTTCTCCAGGGCTCATCGGTAAACCACCATGCGAGGGGCTTGCCGCATCCATCGTCACTGCCCGTAGGTTGTTGCGGCGTACAATTGGGTGAACCGGGCTGGCATTTTATGCGGATATGGAAGTGGTAGAAGTGGCCCCAATAGGGGCGAACCTTGGCGAGCCAGCTGCGATCACCCTGTACCGTGTCGCACAGTTGTTTCTTGATGCCGGGATGGACGAATATGCGTTCGACTTCCGGATAAGTAGCGGCGGTCTTCAACAGGGCCGTGCGCGAGGCGGTCCATTTTTGCGGATCGACATAGAGTGTATCGCCCTTGAGCATCGAGGTTGCAGAAACCGTCTCGCGCTCTTGATCGGTGAAGCGCCGCTTCGGCATCGGCGTCAGCCAGATATCGGCATCGAGGCCGATCTGGTGCGACGCATGGCCGGTGATCATCGGCCCGCCGCGTGGCTGCGAGATATCGCCGATCAGCAATCCGTTCCAGTTCGCCTTGACGGCGGCGTCGCGAGACAGTCTTTCGATCAGGCTGATCATATAGGGATTGCCCCAGCGGCGATTGCGCGACAGGCGCATGACCTGCCAGGTCGGACCGTCCGTCGGAAGGGCAACGCCACCGGCCAGGCAGCCCTTGGCATAGAAACCCACGGATTGCGCCTTGCCAACGGTGGGCAGGGTTTGCGCACCGAACAATTGCTTGGCTGGACCGTCAACCGCCACGGCATCGACGGCGCTGGTAAGCGAAATGAGCAAGCCGAGCGCGAGACGCAACAAGGATTTCGATTTCATGATTTGCCATTCCCACAAGTGACCGCGATAAATTGAGTCGCCGATCCGGGCTTTATGATGGCCAGATTCGCTGCAAAGTCGCAATATAGTGCGGTGAACAACTGCGAATCGAACGGAGCGTCCCATGAGAGCTGTCATTTTCGAGCAATTCGGCCAGACGCCCGATGTGCGGACAGTAGGCGATCCCTCGCCAGCGGCAACGGGGGTCGTCATCAAGGTCGAGGCGACCGGCCTGTGCCGCAGCGACTGGCATGGCTGGATGGGGCATGATGCCGATATCGTCCTGCCGCATGTGCCTGGACACGAACTGGCCGGGACCGTTCAGGCGATCGGCAAGCATGTCACTCAATGGAAGATCGGTCAGCGCGTCACCGTGCCCTTCGTCGGCGGCTGCGGACATTGTTTCGAATGCAATTCCGGCAACCATCAGGTGTGTGAAAACCAGTTTCAGCCGGGTTTCACCGCCTGGGGGTCCTTCGCGGAATATGTGGCGGTGGATTTCGCCGATACCAATCTCGTCGCACTGCCCGATACGCTGGATTTTGCCACGGCGGCCAGTCTCGGCTGCCGCTTCGTTACCTCGTTTCGCGCTGTGGTCGATCAGGCGAAGGTCAAGCCGGGTGAATGGGTAGCGGTGCATGGCTGCGGCGGCGTTGGTCTTTCGGCGATCATGATCGCGACGGCGATGGGTGCCAATGTTGTCGCCGTGGACCTCACCGAGGAGAAACTGGCCTTCGCCCGCGAGCTTGGCGCTGTTGTGACGATAAATGGCCGCGAGATGCAGGATGTGATCGGTGCGGTTCGGGAAATCACCAAAGGCGGTGCGCATGTCTCGATCGATGCGCTCGGCCATCCTTCGACCTGTTTCAACTCCATCGCCAATCTGCGCCGCCGCGGCCGGCACGTGCAGGTGGGGCTGATGCTGGGCGACCACGCGCATCCGCCGATCCCGATGGACAAGGTCATCGCCCATGAGCTCGAGATCTATGGCAGCCACGGCATGCAGGCATTCCGCTATAAGGCGCTGATGGACATGCTTGAAACGGGGAAACTGCAGCCGCAAAAGCTGGTCGGCAAGGAGATCACGCTGGATGAAGCCCCCGCCGCACTGATGGCGATGGATCGCTTCGAGGGACTGGGGATCAACGTGATAACGCGGTTCTAGAGACTTTGCCAATCCACCCTGACGGGCATGCAATGCAAGGGGAGGGTAACGGCGGCTATTTCCAGCTTCCATCGCGCCACATGGTCGCAAAGGCGGTGCCGTAATCGGGATAGCGGAAGGAAAAGCCGAGCGCCTTGATGCGTTTATTGGAAACGCGTTTGTTCTCGCCGTAGAAAGAGCGTGCCATCGGCGTCAGCGGTGCTGTATCGAAATCGGCCTCTTCCGGCGGTTCGACGCCCATCAGTTCCGCCGCATAGGCGACAACGTCCTGCGGCGGTGCCGGTTCATCATCGGTTATGTTGAAAATCCCGGCCTCATTGCGCAGGCTGAGAAAAACCAGTGCACCGGCAATATCATCGACATGGATACGGTTGAACACCTGCCCGCTCTTGTTCAGCCGCCGCGCGTTGCCGTTGGTGAGGTTGACGAAAGCGTTGCGACCCGGGCCATAAATACCGGCAAGTCTTAAGATAGCGAGCGGAACGCCGCGCTCATCTGCCAGTTTCTGCCAGCCGCGCTCGGCGTCGACACGTTCGACGGAGCGGGCCGAGACGGGATGGCATGGTGTATTCTCGTCGACCCATGCACCGCCATGATTGCCATAGACGCCGACGGTGGAAAGATAGCCGATCCATTGCAGCTTGGGCATGGCGTGCCGAATGGTCTTGCCAAACTGTGCCAGCACCGGATCGCCGCTCTGCCCGGGTGACGTCGAGATGACAAGATGCGTGACACCGGCGAGGACGTCGACAATCTCCTGCGAGGCATGGGTACCATGAAACAGGAACGGCGTGATGCCGTCCTTCTTGAGGTCTGAAAATTTGGCGCTATCGCGCGTCGTCCCGCCGATGAAATCCGCTTGACCATCAATGACTTTGGCAAAGGCGCGCGCCGAATATCCGGCGCCGAAGAGAAAAATGTTCATTATTGATTTTTCGCGGCTTTGTGCCACTCGGTCAAGACGCTCGCGTCATTTTCCTGCGCGGCTCCATGCATGCGCAGGGCTGCGAACTGGTCTTCGTCCAACAATTCACTCAACGCCCAAACGGCGGCACCGCGCACAAGGGGCGAGGGGTCGGCGAGATGTGTCTTGACGGTTTCGATCAGGACCGGGTCGCCGGAATTGCCGCTGGCGATAAGCACATTGCGTATGAAACGGTCCCGGCCGATGCGCTTGATCGGTGAGCCCGAGAACATTGTGCGGAACGCCGCGTCGTCCAGCATCAGGAGCGATGCGAGCGACGGCGATTTCAGGTCATCGCGCGCCCGAAGCTTGATCTCACGGGCGGCCTCGGCAAATTTGTTCCACGGGCAGACGGCGAGACAATCGTCGCAGCCGTAGATGCGGTTGCCCATCGCCCTGCGGAATTCGAACGGGATGGGTTCCTTGTGCTCGATGGTGAGGTAGGAGATGCAGCGCCCTGCATCGAGCTGATAGGGCGCGGGGAACGCGTTTGTCGGGCATATGTCGAGGCAGGCGTGGCACGAGCCGCAATGATCTGCCTCGCGTGCATCTGGCGGCAATTCCGCTGTGGTGAAGATCGTGCCGAGGAAAAGCCAGGAGCCATGGCTGCGGCTGACGAGATTGGTGTGCTTGCCCTGCCAGCCGAGGCCGGCGGCTTCGGCCAGCGGCTTTTCCATAACCGGTGCCGTATCGACGAAGATTTTCAGGTCTTCGCCCGCGGCGCGGGAGGCGAAACGGCTGGCGACACCCTTGAGCTTGCCTTTGATGATGTCGTGATAATCGCGGTTCTGTGCATAGACGGAAATCGCGGCCCTATCCTTGTGCTGGAGGATTGCCAGGGGATCGCTGTCCGGCCCGTAGTTCATGGCGAGCACGATGATCGAACGCACCTCCGGCCACAGATTGTGCGGACTGGCGCGGCGCTCTTCCGTTTCCTGCATCCAGTCCATGCTGGCATGGCGTCCGAGCGCGAGATATTGGCGCAAGCGCTCTTCGGCGAACGGGATGGCATCCGGCTTGGTGATGGCGACCAGATCGAAGCCAGCCGCACGCGATTCCTCAAGGATGAACTGCTTCAGCCGCTGTTGTTGGTTTGAGTTCATCCTGCATGAACCTTGTGCATGCGCCCGATATATCTCTCCCCTTGCGGGAGAGAAAGGATTTTCCTGGGTTTAGCCTCTTTGCTAAATCCTTGGAAAATCCAAGAGAGGGGGTAGTCCGATGATCGCAAATCCCCTCTCTTGCGATTTCTAGCACTTAGCAAGGGCTAAGATGCAGAAATCGCTTTCTCCCCCACAAGGGGGGAGATAAGTAGGTGCTATCAAAAATCCAGATCGCCATAATGCGACGATGGCGGCAAGCCGCGCACCCGATCCGACAACAATGGCCGGAACGACGGACGCGATTTCATCCGCGTGTACCAGTCGCGCGCCGCTTTGTAATCGCCCCACTTGATCTCGCCGAGATAGTCGAGAATCGAGATCGAAGCGGCGGCCGACATGTCTGCATAGCTCGGCGCCGGTCCGGCCAGCCAGTTGCGCGTTGCCGTCAGCCAGTCGATATATTTCATATGCTGGGTGATATTGGTCCGCGCAGCACGAATAGCGCCTGAATCCGGCGCTCCGCCACCCTGCTCGGCAGTCATGTGCAATTTGAAGATACGCTCCCGCGCCATATGCCGGGTCACTTCATTTTCCAGCTTTGTCAGGAACCAGTCGACCAGCCGGCGCACCTCGGCGCGGTTGAGCGAATCTTCAGGAAACAACCGGCGGCTGCGCTTCAACGCACCGCGTGTTTCATCGATATATTCGGCGATCACGGAAGCCCCTGAAACCGGAACATCGCCTTCCGCCAGGAGTACGGGCAGAGTTCCCGCCGGGTTGAGCGCCAGAAACTCCTTGCGCCGCGCCCAGCTGTTTTCTTCGATCAGCTCCACTTCAATGTCATATTCATTGAGGATAAGCCGGGTGTAGCGCGAGCCGGTGGACATAGGATGATGGAAGAGCGTCAACATGGCAGATTGGTAAATCTTTCAAACTGGTATTTTATCCGCACCGTCGTCTCGCGACAGCCGCGTCGGACCTGCGCCAAACCTATAGGCGCAACCTTAGCACGAGACAAGTAAACAGGATTTCACCAACAGCCGGTTTATCTCCCAGCCGGCACCCATCAAGAAAGCGGTAATCATGGAAACACAGACGATTGTCGAAGCGGCCTTTCTTGGCTTGCTGGAAGGAATAACCGAATTCCTGCCGGTGTCGTCAACGGGGCATCTGTTGCTCGCCGGTCATTTCCTCGGCTTCGAATCCAATGGCAAGACATTCGAGGTGTTGATACAGCTCGGCGCGATTCTGGCGATCCTGAGCGTCTATTTCGGCCGACTCGTGAACATTGCGCGCGATCTTCCAACCGATCCGAAAGCGCGCCGTTTCGTAACGGGCATCCTTATCGCGTTCCTCCCTGCTGCGGTTATCGGGGCGCTCGCCCATGACATCATCAAGACCGTGCTGTTCGAATCGCCCATGCTGATCTGCGTTATGCTCATCATCGGCGGGCTGATCCTGCTGTGGATCGATCGGGTCGAACTGAAGCCGCGTTATACCAATGTCATGGATTTTCCGCTGGGCCTCTGCTTCAAGATCGGCCTGATCCAGTGCTTTGCCATGATTCCCGGCACATCGCGTTCCGGTGCGACGATCGTTGGAGCGCTGCTGCTCGGAACTGACAAACGCTCGGCAGCCGAATTTTCATTCTTCCTGGCAATGCCGACAATGGCCGGCGCCTTCGCCTACGATCTCTTCAAAAACCGTCACATACTGACCTTGAACGATGCGTCGTTGATCATCGTAGGATTTATCGCGGCGTTCATCTCGGGCGTCTTCGTCGTCCGCTATCTCTTGGACTATGTCTCGCGCCACGGTTTTGCATTGTTCGCATGGTGGAGGCTGGTCGTCGGGACGCTCGGATTGGTCGCGCTGATTTTGATGCGGTGATTCGCGCCATGACGGCCTGCAAATGGCACTTTTCTGTGCTTCCGGTGCTCATGAACCAAAAAGTTCACTGCGCTCCGGTTCTCGAAAACTACCATTTTCGGCGCGTCCTGACCTGAATCTCAACGCACAGTGGTCAAGCCTTAGGCGGGTGTCTGGCTGGAATATTGTCCGTGGCTCCGGAAACGCCAGAGATATGACGGCAGGATTGTCTCGATCGTCTGCGGATGGATGCCAAGCCCTTCGAGGGTGCGGCCCTCTTCTTTTGCAGCATGAGACACCACATTATCGTGCTGCAGGAGCAAGACTTGATCCCTTGTCAGCGCTGGCTTTGGCAGATAGCCAAGGATAGAACCCTGAATTCTGGCGATCCAGAACGGGATCGATACGAACATACGCTTGCGGCCAGTGACACGCAGCACCTCTTCCAGACATTGCTTGAAGGTCAGAACTTCACCGCCGCCAAGTTCGTAGACCGCGCCTGGCTTTAACGTGCCATCGACCGAACGTGCAAAGACTTCGGCAACATCACCGACATAGACCGGCTGGAACCTGGTGTGGCCACCGCCGATCAGCGGCAGGAAGGGTGACATGCGTGCCATGCCGGCAAATTTGTTGAAGAAATTATCTTCAGGCCCGAAGACGATGGACGGGCGAATGATGATGGCGTCCGGTAGCGTATCGTGCACGGCTGCCTCGGCGCGGCCCTTGGTGCTGGCATAGGCGGAATGAGAACGGGCATCGGCGCCAATCGCCGACATATGGGTCAGTGGAACGTCAGCCGCGCGAGCTGATTCCGCGACCGCGCGGGCACCGAAATCATGCACCGCGCTGAACTTCTGCTTGCCGCCTTCGAACAGCAGCCCGACGAGATTGATCACATGATCGCAACCCGCAACCGCACGATCCACCGAAGCGCGATTACGCAGATTTGCCTGTACGGCCTGGATCTGGCCAACACCGCCAAGCGGCTGCAGATCGAATGCGAGATCAGGGCGTCTGACAGCAACACGAACGCGGTAGCCACGCTTGGTCAGCGCACGCACGACATGACGACCGATAAAGCCGGAGCCTCCGAAAACGGTGACGAGTTTTGGCTTTATGATTGTCATCGAGCTCTCCTAAAATGCAAGCGGGCAACAGATGCTGTTTAATGCGTTTTGTCGCCGGCGCAAAGGGGAATGGAGCTCAAAGTTCGCGGCGCGTTGCCGCGCTATATGCAGATGCGTGGCCCGGCAAAAGCCGCCGAACCACGCGCTTTGATTGATTACTGCAGCATCACGGTGCGCAGTTCGTGTTCCTGCGCGCCGACAAGGACATTGTCGCGTTCATCGGAAAGCACGATCGGCTCGCCATTGGCCGCAAAAAGCGCCCAAAGCTCGACGCCCGGCGTCATCGGCGGGAGTGCCGGAAAGCTGGTGGCGAGGTCATCGGTTTTGACCTTGCGCATATAAGCCACCTGGCCAGCGCCAAGGCGCGCAAATTCGAGCTCGGTCAGGAGATTCTTGTGATCGGTGGTTTGCATAATAGCCTCCATGTTCGGACAGTCCATTCTTAGGCCCTGTCCAGTTAGAGCTACGACTAGTCCTGAACCGCAATGTTGATGCGTTTGACCAATCGTTCGGGTTCCGGTCGGTCGAGATCGATCGACAGAAGCCCATTCTTCAAAGTGGCGGCGCTGACGCGCATTCCATCGGCAAGAACGAAGATGCGCTGGAACTGACGTGCGGCAATGCCACGATGCAGATATTCGCGGGTCTCTTCTTCGGCCTGCCTGCCGCGAATGATCAACTGATTGTCTTCCGTGGTCACCTCGAGATCGTCATTGGAAAAACCCGCAACGGCGAGAATAATTCGAAGCTGTTCATGGTCATTGTTGCCGCGGATACGCTCGATATTATAAGGCGGATAGCCGTCGCCGGTCTTGGCGATACGCTCCAGCGTCTTTTCCATCGAATCGAAACCAAGCAACAAGGGGCTTGAAAACGGTGTCATTCGTGTCATTTGTGCAGTCCTTGGGAAAAGCGACCTAAAAGCAAAACCCGTGATGTTAAGGCATTTCACTTCTGTTCATTGATATGGCGATTGAACTGCAGACTTCAAGAGAGAGCCGATTTAAGGTCTAAAGAAAGTAAGAAATGACGCGTAAAATCATAATCGATACGGATCCCGGCCAAGACGATGCTCTCGCAATCCTTCTGGCATTCGCCAGCCCGGAACTGGAAGTCCTTGGAGTGACGGTTGTAGCCGGCAATGTGTCACTGGCTTTGACCGAATTGAACGCACGGAAGATCTGCGAGCTTGCCGGCCGTCCTGACGCGCGAGTCTTTGCCGGCGCCGATCGCCCTTTGATGCGCCCGCTGGTCACGGCTGAACACGTGCACGGAAAGACGGGGCTTGATGGCCCTGATCTGCCGGAACCAGCGATGCTGCTGCAAGATCAGCACGCGGTTGATTTCATTATCGAGACTCTACGCAAGGAGGAAACGGGAAGTGTTACGCTATGCGCACTTGGACCCCTCACGAACATTGCACAAGTCTTGATTCGCGCCCCGGAGCTTGCACCCCGTATCCAGGAAATCGTGCTCATGGGCGGCGGGTTCTTCGAAGGCGGCAACATTACACCGACGGCGGAGTTCAATATCTATGTGGATCCGCATGCGGCGCAGATCGTGCTCCGCTCGGGCGTTCCCGTGGTCATCCTGCCGCTCGACGTAACCCACAAGACGCTGACTACCGCCAAGCGTATCGAACGTTTTCGGGCAATGGGGACAAAGGCTGGTGACGCCTCCGTTGCGCTTTTGGAATTCTTCGAGCGGTTCGACGAGGAAAAGTACGGCCGGGATGGCGGTCCGCTGCATGATCCCAATGTCATCGCCTACGTGATGAAACCGGAGCTCTACCGAGGCAGGCATTGCAACGTCGTCGTCGACGCAACGAACGAATTGACGCTCGGCATGACCGTTGTCGATTGGTGGGGGGTGACCGACCGCCCGAAGAACGCGCTGTATATCCGCCATGTCGACGATGAAGGTTTCTTCGATCTTTTGACCGAACGCGTCGCGCGCCTGCCGTAAGAATGACCTATCCTGTTGTTTATTCACGGAAAGTTGAAATCGCGTAAACCATCAATAAGTAATTCTCGGACAAAATCCCCTTGAGCGAGTAGTGTCCAAAGGATGGACAGCAGAGAACTTGGGGTTTGATATGCTGACACGGCGCGGTGTTCTTACCGGTATACTTGCAGCGGCGCTGGCGCCGCAGGCTGCGCTGGCGGCGCCAAAGAAGAAGAAAATCTTCGTCATCAATCCGGTATTCAGTCCACAATATGTATCGTACGATTCATCCTATGCGCCGGGCACAGTGGTGATCGACCCTCGTGGCCGGTTCCTTTACCTGATCGAAGACAGCTTCACCGCACGGCGTTATGGCGTTGGGGTCGGACGCGCTGGCCGGGTCTTCCATGGCGTCGCGAAAGTCGGCCGCAAGGCGAAATGGCCACGGTGGATCCCGACGAACGGTATGATCAGGCGTCAACCGGAAAAATATGCGCGCTACGCCGGGGGTGTCGCAGGCGGTCCCCACAATCCGCTAGGTGCCCGCGCGCTTTATCTTTATCGCAATGGACGCGACACGCATTATCGCATCCACGGAACGACCGAGCCGTGGACGATAGGACGCGCCGTATCGAATGGCTGCATCCGCATGGTCAACGAACACGTCATGGACCTGTATGCGCGGGTGCCGGTCGGCGCGCGAGTCGTTGTAATCTAGGCTGCGACGCTCTCCCGCTGGGTGTCGGGAGCCAGGGTGATTTCGAGACCATTGAGCTCTACAGTCATTATGAGCTGGCAGGAAAGACGAGAATTGTCCTCGACGTGAAAGGTCACGTCGAGCTGGTCGACTTCCTCGGCAAGCGGTTCAAAGAGCTTTTCCGACCAGTCCTGATCGACATAGACATGGCATGTACCGCAGGCGCAGGCGCCGCCGCATTCCGCCTTGATGTCGAGCCCCCAATCGCGAATGACTTCCATGACGCGGAAGCCCTCAAGGGCCTCCAGCGTATGGCGCTTGCCGTGCTGATCGGTGACGTGAATATAGAGGGACTCTGAGCTCATCAGGGTTGCTACCTATGCCGCCTTCAGTTTCTTCTGCAGGGAGGTGGATGACGTTGTGTACTGGAAGATGATCCGTTCGCCTGGTGAAACTATGCGTTTGGCTGCCTGGCTCATCAGGGCGGCTTCATGGAAGCCGGAGAGGATCAGCTTCAACTTGCCGGGATAGGTGTTGATGTCGCCAATCGCGAAGATACCCGGCTCGGAAGTCTCGAATTTCTCCGTATCGACGGCAATCAGGTTCTGGTCGAGATTGAGGCCCCAATCGGCAATCGGACCGAGCTTCATCGTCAGGCCGAAGAATGGCAGCAGACGCCCGGCGTCGAGGATTTCTTCGCCTTCGGCGCCCTTGAGGATGACCTTTGACAATTGGCCGTCCGCGCCTTCCAGACCGCTGACCTGCCCCATGCGGAACTTGACGCGTCCGTCCTTCTCCAGCGCCCACATCTTGTTGACGCTGTCAGGCGCGGCGCGGAATTCTGGCCGGCGATGAACGAGAGTCACCGATTTCGCGACCGGTTCGAGGTTGAGTGTCCAGTCGAGGGCGCTATCGCCGCCGCCGACGATAACCACATCGTGGCCGCGGAAAGCCTCGATTTTGCGCACAGCGTAGTGAACGCTGACGCCCTCATAGAGCTCGATTTCCGGCACGGGCGGGCGCTTGGGCTGGAAGGAACCGCCACCAGCCGCGATGACGATGACCTTGGTGATGAAAACCTCGTCCGCATCGGTCTCGACGCGGAAACGTCCGTCCTCGAGCTTCTCGAGCGCGGTGACCATGGTCGAGAAATGGAACTGCGGATCGAAAGGCGCGATCTGCTTCAAGAGATTGGTGGTGAGGTCCTGACCGGTGACTTCAGGCAAGCCCGGAATGTCGTAGATCGGTTTTTCCGGATAAAGCTCGGCACATTGGCCGCCCGGACGATCGAGAATATCGATCACATGGGCGCGCAGATCGAGCAAACCAAGCTCGAACACGGCAAAGAGGCCGACCGGGCCGGCGCCGACAATAACCACATCTGTTTCAATCAATTCGGACATAAAAGTGCCTTCTGGATAAAGAATTCGAGTTCTTTGTGGAGTTTCACGCCCCGGGAACGCGGCGCCAGCTATAGGTGCCGGACACTGTGTGTGAGCCTCGTCCCGGCTGGTAGTAACCGGGAACATCGTGAAGATTATGACCAGCAAGACGGTTCAGTGTCACCGCGTGGTTGACCTTCATCGTGTCGAAGCCGGTGCGCAGCATATAGGCGACCTGATCGATTAAAACATCCCCAACGGCGCGTAACTCACCCTTGAAATGATGCTGGTTCTTGATCAGTTCGGCCTTCGAATAGGACCGCCCATCGTTGAATGCCGGAAACTGCAGCGCAATCACCGGGATTGAATCCAGTATTGGCAATAGCGGCTCAATGCTTTCACCCGGCGCGACGAGAACGCCGATCTTGCGATTGGAGGCATTGCGGGTCTCTTCGGTGAGACCCAGCCATGCGCCCAGCGGCAGGATCACTGCAGGTGCATCACCGGCTTCCTCCAGCGTTTCGGCTGTTACGTAGGGATCCTCACGGAACCCTTCGCGGCCCCAAAGCTCACCCGCAGGTTGTTCAATGTCACTCATAAACTCGAATCCGTCAGCGAGATGTTGCTCAGTTCGTCGGTAAGCCCGGTCAGGTGAATGCCGCACTCAGTCTTGTCGGAGCCAGCCCAGCGGCCAGCGCGATCGTCTTCGCCGTCCTTGACCGGCAAGGTGCAGGGCATGCAGCCGATCGAGCGGTAGCCTTCGGCGACCAGCGGGTGCGGCGGCAGATCATGCGCGGCCATATACGCCTTGAGATCGGCAGAGGTCCAGTGCGCGAGCGGGTTGATGCGGACGCGCGCGCCCACAGACTCAAACACGGGCAGTGCCGTACGCGTTGATGCCTGGAATTGCTTGCGGCCGGTCATCCATGCGCGGTAGGGAGCGACGGCACGGGCCATCGGCTCGACCTTGCGGATATAGCAGCAGCGATCCTTGTTGGTCATCGACAGCGCGCCAAACGGGTCCTCATCCTTGAGGCTCTGCTTCAGCGGATGGATATCATGCACGTCCGTCATGCCGAGCTCGGTGATGAGCTGGTCGCGGTAGCGCAGCGTTGCCGGAAAATGCTTGCCGGTCTCAAGGAAAAGCACTGGCGTCGCGCGGTCGATCTGCGCGATCATGTGCAGCATCACTGCGCTGTCAGCGCCGAAAGAGGAAACGACGGCGATCTCCTCGTTGAAGAGGTGATCGATGGCGAGCTCGATGACATCCATCGGCTCGAGATTGCCATAGCGGGCCTGAAGCGCGCGCGCCTCATCCGCCACGGTCTGGTCATTGATTTCAAGCAGCATTTGCAACCTCGCTATAGAGCGCATCCTTGAACGGTGCTGCGCCCACGCGCCGGTAGGTGGTAAGGAAGGTCTCTTCCTTGTCGGTTCTGATTTCGAGATAACGATCGACGATCGTCTCGATTGCATCGACGATCTCTTCTGATGAGAAGCCGCGGCCGGTGATGTCACCGATCGTGCAAATCTCGTCGCCGGAACCACCGAGAGAGATCTGATAGAGCTCTTCACCCTTCTTCTCGACGCCGAGAATGCCGATGTGGCCGACATGATGATGGCCGCAGGCGTTGATGCACCCGGAAATCTTCAGCTTGAGTTCGCCGATATCTGCCTGACGCTCCGGATTGCCGAAGCGTTCGGAAATGCGCTGCGCAACGGGGATCGAACGCGCTGTCGCCAGAGCGCAATAATCGAGACCGGGGCAGGAGATGATATCTGTAATCAGGCCGGCATTGGCCGTTGCCAGACCGTCCGTCAAAAGCAGATCGTAAACGATGCGCAGATCGGCGATTGCCACATGCGGCAGAACGAGATTCTGCTCGTGACTGACGCGAATCTCGTCATAGGAGAATTTCTCGGCGATATCGGCAACGAGATCCATCTGCGCGTCGGTGGCATCACCCGGAATACCGCCGATTGGCTTCAGCGAAATCGTCACGACGCCGTAGTCGGGATTCTTGTGCGGCGTTACGTTCTGGTCGACCCAGGCAGAGAACGCATGATCTGCCTTGCGCGCGGCCGCGAGCCCGGACCAGCCTTCGGGACGCTGGACAAGATTTGGCGGCGCGAAGTAGGTATCGATGGCATCGACGTCTTGCTGCGGCAGTTTGAGATCGGTTTCCTTAATCGCCTGCCATTCGGTCTCGATCTGGCGGGTGATTTCTTCGGTCCCGGTCTCATGGACGAGGATCTTGATGCGCGCCTTGTACTTGTTATCCCGGCGTCCATTGAGATTGTAAACACGCACGATAGCTGTCGTGTAGGTCAGCAAGTCCTCGACGGGCAGGAAATCGCGGATTTTCTTGGCGACCATCGGCGTGCGGCCCTGGCCACCGCCGACATAGACAGCAAAGCCGAGTTCACCGGCTTCGTTCTTCTTCAGATGCAGACCAATATCATGAACCTGGATCGCGGCGCGATCGCGATCAGCGCCGGTCACGGCGATCTTGAATTTCCGCGGCAGATAGGAGAATTCCGGGTGCATCGACGACCACTGCCGAAGGATCTCGGCATAAGGGCGTGGATCCCCGACCTCATCCGCAGCAGCACCGGCAAAATGATCGGCGGTCACGTTACGAATGCAATTGCCCGATGTCTGCAGCGCATGCATTTCCACCGATGCGAGTTCGTCGAGTACTGCTGGAATATCCTTGAGCGCAGGCCAGTTATACTGGATGTTCTGGCGCGTGGTGAAGTGACCATAGCCGCGATCATAGCGGCGGGCGATATGAGCGAGCTTGTGCATCTGACGACTGGACAGTGTGCCGTAAGGAACCGCAACACGCAGCATATAAGCGTGCAACTGCAGATAGACGCCATTCATCAGCCGCAGCGGCCGGAACTGCTCTTCAGTCAGTTCGCCGGAAAGACGACGCTCAACCTGATCTTTGAACTGTTCAACGCGGGCGGAGACGAACGCGTGATCAAACTCATCGTAACGATACATTCTGCGGTCTTTCGATTTTTCAGGTCAGGCAGCTTTAGGCTTTTCAGCCTGTTTGCCGAGGTCGAGGCGAATGGTAGGTCCGAGCTGACGGATGCGCTCGCGCAGGCGGACCGGATAAAGATCTGTGCCGCGCTCTTCGACGTCGATGACATTCACGTCGATGACGAGGTTGGACTTGATGGCGGACTTGCCGGCTTCCTCGAGCGCATTGACCGCTTCCGCGTGTCGCGCAATCAGCGCTCCATCGATATGTTCCAGCCACTCGCCATTGGCGCCGAGCCATACAACTTCGCCATCGGTCAGGCGGTTTGCAGTCAACACTTTAACGCTCATGATCTTCATCCTTCGCAGTTACGCAACATTTGGTTCAAGGTGGTGCTGCTCCACGGAATTCTTTGCATTGGCGGAAAGAGGTTCGGCCTTGTCGATGGCAGCGCCTGCAACCGCATCGCCGATAATCACCATAACCGGGCCGTCAAGATCGTCGCGCTGTTCCAGCGCCGGCAAATCATTGAGCGTGCCATGGAACATGCGCCTGTCTGCACGCCCGGCATTTTCGATTACGGCAACGCCGGTATCGGCATGAAGCCCCGCCTGCATCAGCCGTTCGGCGACGGAAGCAGCGACGCTGCGGCCCATGTAGACAGCGATGGTCGCACCGGAAATAGCAAGGCGCGCCCAGTCTGGCAGAACTTCGCCAGCCATGTCGTGACCCGTGGTGAAGACGAGGGAGGACGCGACACCGCGCAGGGTTAGAGGCAGTTGCATATCCGCTGCAGCGGCAAAGGCGGAGGTAATGCCGGGTACGATTTCGAAGGCAATGCCGGCGTCGCGTAAGGCGGCCATTTCTTCGCCTGCACGGCCGTAGACCAGCGGATCGCCTGACTTCAGCCGAACGACACGCTTGCCTTCACGTCCAAGCGCGACGAGCAGATCATTGATCTCGCTCTGGCTCTTGGTGTGGCAACCCTTGCGCTTGCCGACGGAGAGCCGGGTCGCATCGCGGCGGCCCATGGCAACGACGGCTTCCGGCACCAGAGCATCGTAGACGATGACATCGGCCTCCATGAGGACGCGGTGCGCGCGCAATGTCAGAAGATCTTCCGCGCCGGGGCCGGCACCAACCAGCCAGACATAGCCTTTAGGGGCGGCTTGATCATCGAGGAGACCAGCAGCCGCCTGGTGGGCGCCCGTCAGGTCATTGTTGTAAATCTTGCTGGCGACATCGCCCGAAAAGAACGAGCGCCAGAACAAGCGGCGCGGCAGTCCTTTGTTGACCAGCTTCTCGACCACAGGGCGATAGACATTGGCAAGACGTGCGAGATCGCCGAGCCGCGGCGAGAAAGCGGCATCGATACGGGCGCGGATCATCTGCGTCAGCACCGGGCCGGTGCCTTCCGAACCGATGGCAATGGCGAGCGGTGCGCGATTGACGATGGCGGGCGTGAAGAAATCGCACAGCTCGGGGCGGTCAACGACGTTGACCGGAATGTGCTGGCGGCGCGCTTCATCGGCGATTTCCGCATCCTGGTCTTCGTCGCCAGTAGCGACGAAGACCAGCTTTGCGCCGGTCAGTTGCTTGGGAGCAAATTTTTCTGCGACGTGTTCGTAGCTGCCGTCACGTAGGAAAGCGGCGAGTTCAGGCTCAGGCTCCGCCGCGATGACGCGAATGGTTGCATTGGTCTGGCCTAAAAGCCGCGCCTTGTTTAACGCTTCCTCGCCATTGCCAATCACCACTAGCACTTCATTCCGCACGCGGAAGAAGGCAGGAAAGACCGAAAGCTGGCTGAAACGCATGGACATAAACAGGGGCATCCCGATGGTTCCGAGGATTATCCCTGATCCGCCTTCGTTTTATAAGGAACAGAAGTGCGCCAATTGTCGCGGGTGAGCATGGAATTTCTGAAAATGCCGGAACAAGCGGATTCGCATTCTATGCGCTCAAAGGGACACACGCTCGGCCATCGCCTCCTGAAGGCAAAGCACGACATGCTTGATCGTCCGTATCCGCGAGTCATCGATACACGACTAGATTTATCGTGTTAGCGAGCAAATGCAAGTAATTTTTTTCTTGCTACGAATGTCGGATCGCGGAACTCCGGTTCGTCCTCTATAGGAAACCCGTTGAATGAAGAGGAGATTTATTTCATGCGCATGATTTTCGTGAACCTGCCAGTCAAGAAGATAGAGGCCACACGGGCCTTTTTTGCCGCTTTGGGATTCAGTTTCAATCCCGATTTTTCTGACGACAAGACCGCCTGCATGGTGATCGAGGAAAACATCTTTGCGATGCTCATGGAGGAGGATCGGTTTCGGGATTTCATCAACAACGATATCAGCGACGCCACCAAGGCGCAGGAGGTATTGATCGCGCTTTCTGCCGGGAGCCGTGCGGAAGTGGACGACATGCTGGCCAAGGCGCTTAGCGCAGGCGGCAAGCCGTGGAAGCCAATTCAGGATCTCGGTTTCATGTATGGGTGCAGCTTCCAGGACATCGACGGTCATGTCTGGGAAGTCGCGTACATGGACATGTCCGCACAGTAGAAAACTCTACAGCAACTGGCCGTGCTCATGCGAGGGCGGCCAGTTGCATTTTACCAGATACCAGGGATCAGGTGCGACTTTACCTTTCGACAATAGGCGTCATATCCCGATAGATTTGCTTTCAGATAGCGCTCCTCATCCAGCAACCGTATGGCAATGACGACGCTCAAGAGCATCGCAACGGGAAGCGCCCATAGCGAGCCGAGCGCCAAAGGCGTTGCCAGGAAAAATACCACTGCGCCCGAGTACATGGGGTGACGCACCAAAGCGTAAGGGCCGTTGGAGATAACGTTCTGGCCGGATTTCACCTCGATGATACTCGACGCGTGTCCATTCTCGCGTAAGGCCAGAAACATGATCCAGAATCCGACGACAACAAGGACGTTAGCCAAGACGACGAGCCAAACCGGCAAGGGCAGTCCGGTGAAGTGCCGCTCTATTCCCGGTACGATGTACATCAGGAGGCCGATCACGCTGGCCGCGCCCTGAATCCATTTCTGCGAGGTTTCACGCTCGGCGCCCGCCCCGGCTTTCTGCCGGCTGGCAACAAGCGCCGGATCGTGCTTGAGAAAATAGAATGTCAGCCAGAACATGCAAAGCGTGAAGACAACCAGATAGAGCCACCCCTGCCAGAAGCGGAATGTCCATGCGGGAACATGCACCAGGAGCACCAATACCACCAAGGCCTTGATGCATCCCCCGATTGCCGTTTTGCGCAGCTTTTCGAGATCAAGTTCTTGCGTCGTCACGCTATGCCTCCTCAGGCTGTAAACACCGCAGGCACGTGCACGGGCCAGCGCCATGGCAGGATAGCAACAAGATCGAAACGAAGGGAGATGTGGGAATGGTCGGGCTGGCGCGCGAGCCATAGATCGGCGGCGGCTTCGATACGGCGCATTGTCACAACGTTCACCGAATCCATGGCTTGTTCAAGTGTCGTTCGAGCCTTGACCTCGACGATAAGCACGACATTCCTACGCCGTGCGATCAGGTCGATCTCTCCGAGTTTCGTGCGATAGCGGCGGCCGATGATGCGATAACCTTTCAGCATCAGAGCAAGGGCAGCAAGGCGTTCAGCGGAATGACCGCGGCGGTAGGCCCTGTGGCGCTTGCCAGGCTCTGTCATTTCAGCGCCAGGAGCCGTTGGTACAGCTCGCCTTTGGGTCGTCCGGTCATGCGCGAGGCCTCACCAGCAGCCTTGGCGGGAGACATTTCAAGGCTGAGTGCACGCAACAGCGCGTCGATGTCATCGTCGGTTCGAGGCACGTGCTCATCCTCCGGAGGAGGAGCGATGACCAACACTACCTCACCTCTTATCCTGTCTTCGCCGTCGAATTCCGCTGCCAGCTCCTTGAGTGGCAGGGTGACGATTGTCTCGTAGGTCTTGGTCAGCTCACGGCAAAGCGAAGCCTGTCGTTCAGGGCCGAACACTTCGACCATATCTGTCAGGGTCGCCGCCGCCCGGTTGGGCGATTCAAAGAACACCAATGCCGCATCGAGCGACTTCAATTGCTCAAGCTTGGCGCGTCGCTGGCCTTGTTTCGACGAAAGAAAGCCGGCAAAATAAAACGCATCCTTGAACAAGCCAGACGCCGTGAGCGCCGCAAGAACCGACGATGCGCCGGGGATCGGTACGACGCGAATACCTGCTGCCTTGGCTTCCGGCACCAGGCGCCCGCCCGGATCGGAAACCAGCGGCGTGCCCGCGTCGGAAATCAACGCCACGCTTTTACCCGCCACCAGCGCCGCGATCAGCTTGGGTCCCGCCATGTCCGCATTGTGTTCGTGATAGGCATAGGGACGCCGCGAAATGCCATATCTATCAAGCAAAACGCGGCTGACGCGGGTGTCCTCGCAAGCGATGACATCCGCAGCGGCCAAGGTTTCGATCGCGCGAATGGTCATGTCGCCGAGATTGCCGATCGGTGTCGCCACGATATAAAGCGCTGGTTCCAGCGGCCGGGCGCGGAACGACGCGCTGCCGATCTGATAGTCCCGCTCCTTTGCTTCCCCCTCAGACAAGTCTCTTCCCTAAGCTGCGAGATCAGCGATGACCGCATTGAGCACGATTGCACCTTCGGGTGTCGTGCGTATGCGGCTGTTGCCGATATATTCGATAAGACCCTGTTCGGCCAAGGAAATCACGCGGCTCTCCTTGACGCTGTGTCCGGTCAGGCGTTCGTAACGGGAAAGGTCGATACCCTCAACGAGACGCAATCCCATCAGCAGGAATTCATCGCCCTCCTGTTCATGCGTCAGAAACTCTTCTTCGAGGACCCCATGACCTGTGGTTTCTACCTTTTGCATCCAGGTTTCCGGATGACGTTCGGTGATGGTCACGGCTCGCGTGCCGTTCTCGATGAAGCGCCCATGCGCCCCCGGCCCAATCCCGACATATTCGCCGTAGCGCCAATAGACGAGATTATGCTGCGACTCCGCACCCGGCGCAGCGTGATTGGAAATTTCATAGGCGGGCAGGCCATACCGGGCCGTAACCTCTTGCGTCTCCTGATAGAGCGTTGCTGCATGATCACCATCCGGCGTCACCAGTTTGCCGGCTTTCCAGAGGTTATAGAACGGCGTGCCCTCTTCGATGGTCAATTGATAGAGCGACAGATGATCCGCTGCATAGGAGATGGCCTTCGCCAGTTCGTCGCGCCATGCGGCAATCGTCTGGTCGGGCCGGGCGTAGATCAGGTCGAACGAGAGCCGGGGGAAAATCTCCCGCGCCAATTTGATCGCGGCTAGCGCCTCATCGACATTGTGCATCCGTCCGAGGCGGCGCAAATCTGGATCGTTGAGTGCCTGCACGCCAAGCGAAACGCGGTTCACTCCGGCAGCGCGGTAACCCCGGAAACGATCGGCTTCAACGCTGGTCGGGTTGGCTTCGAGCGTGATCTCGATATCGTCTGGCACATGCCAATTGCGTGAAATCTCGTTGAGAACGGATGCCACGGTTTCCGGCTGCATCAGCGAGGGTGTGCCACCGCCGAGGAAAATGCTCGAAACCGTGCGCTGGCCGGTGCGGGTCCGCATCGTTGCCATTTCGCGTGCGAAGGCTGCGGCAAAGCGCGGTTGATCAACAGCTTGATGCCTGACGTGCGAATTGAAGTCGCAGTACGGGCATTTGGCCATGCAGAACGGCCAATGGACATAGACGCCGAATCCGGACTCGCCTCTGTCGGACTGGTTCATCCGGCGTCCAGACAATCTTTGGCAAAATGCTGGAAGGCGCGGGCGCGGTGCGACAGCGCGTCCTTGTCACCAGGCTTCCAGCCATGCTTTTGTTCTGCCGTCATTTCGCCGAACGTCACGTCGTGGCCTTCCGGCTTGAACACCGGGTCGAAGCCGAAACCCGCGGTACCGCGCGGTGGCCAGACAAGTTCGCCTTCCACCTCGCCGCGATAATAGTTGGCTTCGCCATCCGGCCACGCAAGGCAAATAACCGAAACGAAACGGCCGCCCCGATTTTCAGGCGCGTTCGCACCCGCTTGCTGCATCTCCGCTTCAACCTTCTGCATGCCATGGGCAAAATCGCGCTTGCCATCCGGCAATTCCGCCCAATTGGCCGTATAGACACCCGGCTTGCCCTCTAGTGCGTCGACGCAAAGGCCCGAATCATCGGAGAGCGCGACAAGACCGGTGGCCTTGGCAGCGGCGAAAGCTTTGATATAGGCATTTTCCTCAAAGGTCGTGCCGGTTTCATCCGGTTCCGGCAGCCCAAGATCCTTCGCCGATACGACTTCGAATCCAAAAGGTCCAAGCAGGTCGATCATTTCATCGATCTTGCCCTGGTTGTGACTGGCGACAAGCAGCTTGCCCTTTTCGAGTGTCTTCATTTCAAATTCCACAGTTTCGGTTCAGCAAATTCGATCGAGTTACCCGACGGATCGCGGAAATACAGCGAATGCGCCCCATTCGGCCAGTCGAATTCGCTTTCGATGGCAATGCCATGCGCCTCAAGATGGGATTTCCATTCGGTAATTTCATCCCGTGTCGCGCGAAAGCAGACATGACCCGGACCCGTGGCGCCATGGGAGGGTATCGGCAAACCACCTTTTGGGCGTTCTTTCAGTTTTTCCGCGTCAAACAGGATCAGCACGCCCGGCCCGCAGCGGAAGAACACGGATTCTTCGCCAGCACGCAGGATGCATTCAAGCCCGAGCACATCACCGTAGAATCGCGCAGCCGTCTCAACATCGGTCACATAAAGCGCTGTTTCCAATATTTCCGAGGGCTGCATGGTTCTGACCCTAGCTGACGGCCATTTTCTGCAAGGAGACCAAGCGAGTGATGCCGTTGCGGGCAAGGCCCATCAGCGACAGCAATTCTTCTTCCGAGAAGGGTTCGCCTTCGGCGGTTCCCTGTACTTCGACGATACCACCCTTGCCGGTCATGACGAAATTGGCGTCTGTCTGCGCGGTCGAGTCCTCGAGATAATCGAGATCGATCACAGGTGTGCCATTGGAAATGCCGCAGGAAATGGCCGCGACATGATCCTTCAACACTTTCTCGACCTTGAGCATCTGGCGTGTTTCCATCCAGCGCAGGCATTCGTGTAACGCAACCCAGCCTCCGGTAATCGCTGCCGTGCGCGTCCCACCGTCAGCCTGAATGACATCGCAATCCACCGTGATTTGCACTTCGCCGAGCGCCTGCAGGTCAACGACCGCGCGCAGAGAACGGGCGATCAGCCGCTGAATCTCCAGGGTACGGCCGCCTTGCTTGCCGGAGGAAGCTTCGCGGCGCATGCGATCGCCGGTCGAGCGTGGCAGCATGCCATATTCCGCTGTCACCCAGCCTTTGCCGGTGTTGCGCATCCAGCCTGGCACTTTTTCCTCGAGGCTGGCAGTGCACAAGACGTGCGTGTCGCCGAACTTGACCAGGCACGAGCCCTCGGCATGTTTGGAAACGCCGCGCTCAAAGGAAATGGCGCGCATTTCGTCGGGGGCCCGCTTGGAGTGACGCATGGGTAGACCTCTTGTTGATGTGTTCCCGGCCTTTTAACCGTGATGGAGTGATGAAGCAAAGGCTTTGATTAAAGGCTTTGATGATTGCGCAGAGAACGCTTATATCAAGGTCTGACAAGCAAAAGCTGAGGCACGATGAACAGGACTGTTGTTCCGGACACATTGCAGTCGCTCGACCAGCGATCACGCGATATTTTCCGGCGCATTGTCGAGAGTTACCTCGGCGATGGCGAGCCGGTGGGTTCGCGTAATCTGTCGCGCATCCTGCCCGTGTCGTTGTCCCCTGCGACGATCCGCAATGTGATGAGCGATCTCGAGCATCTCGGGCTCGTCTATGCGCCACACATATCCGCCGGCCGCTTGCCGACCCAGATCGGCCTGCGCTTTTTCGTTGATGCATTCATGGAAGTCGGCGACCTTTCCAAATCCGAACGCAATTCCATCGAGGCACAGGTCAGGGCCGGGGAAACGCAATCGGCCGAAAGCGTGCTGACGCAGGCGAGCCAGATCCTTTCGGGCATGTCGCGCGGGGCAGGCCTGGTGCTGGCGGCCAAGGCCGAAGGCGCGCTCAAGCATATCGAATTCGTCAGGCTCGAACCGACAAGGGCTCTTGCCGTGCTGGTCACGCAGAGCGGCGACGTCGAAAACCGCGTCATTGATCTGCCGATTGGCGTGACGCCGTCGCAATTGATCGAAGCTTCGAATTTCCTCAATGCACATATTCAAGGCCGCACCATCACAGAGGCGCGGCAGGAAATCGCCCGGCTGAAGGAAGAAACCCAGCAGGCGCTCGACGCCCTCTCGCAACATCTTGTCGAACAGGGTCTCGCGATATGGGGCGGCGATGGCGGTGGCCAGCCGGCACGACTGATCGTACGCGGACGGGGCAATCTGCTGGAGTCCGTCAACGCTGAAGCGGATCTTGATCGTTTGCGGCACCTCTTCGATGATCTCGAGACCAAGGAGGGTACGCTGCAGCTTCTTGATCTGGCGGAAGCCGGACCAGGCGTGCGCATCTTCATCGGCTCGGAGAACAAGCTGTTTTCGCTTTCCGGCTCATCACTGGTCATCGCACCTTACCGCGATTCCGAACAGCGGATCATCGGAGCGCTGGGTGTTATCGGTCCGACAAGGCTGAATTACGCGCGTATCGTACCCATGGTAGATTATACCGCCCAGCTCGTCTCGCGGCTGCTTCGCTAGGTCGTGAACTCATAAATCTGATGGAAATGGTATGAGGCCATGTTTTCGGATACAAGGAGCAAAGGCGATGGAAATGTTTATCCATTTTCAAGCCTTTGCGACGATGTTGCCGGGAAGATGGACCATATCCTCCCGACGCCGAAACGGCTGCAAGCTGCAGTGTCGAGCCGCTCGGATGGGGGAAAGACCCCGCCCTTCGCGTCTCTCCTCGCATCTTCTTGCCGTTTCAGGCGCCATTTCTACCAGATTTATGAGTTTACGACCTGGTCATTTGCACTTGATTTTTATGGCCTAAACCTCGATATCCAGCGCAACTTATGAATATTGAATGGACAGGATACATGGCTGAAGACAAGAAAAATCACGACAACCCTGATCTCGACCAGCGCGACCTGAAGAACCCGCGCGATCGCGATGCGCTGAAGCGCGCTGCCGATGATTTTCTCAAATCACGCAAGGCTGAAGAATATGCCGTCGCTCAGGACGACGAGATCGAGGCAAATGCCAATAACTGGGCCGAGCTTGATAAATTGCGCGCCGAGAACGGCGACCTGAAGGACCAGTTGTTGCGGCTTGCCGCCGATATGGAAAACCTGCGCAAGCGTACTGCGCGCGATGTCCACGATGCGCGTGCCTATTCGGTCGCCAATTTTGCTCGCGATATGCTCTCCGTTTCCGACAATCTGAAGCGTGCTTTGGAGGCCATCCCTGCCGATGTGCTGGCAAGTGGCGATGCCGGGTTCAAGACCCTCGCTGAGGGCGTCGAAATCACCGAGCGTTCGCTTATGTCGGCCATGGAGCGTCATGGCGTCAAGAAACTCGATCCCTTGGGCCAGAAATTCGATCCCAATTTCCATCAGGCGATGTTCGAAATTCCAAATGCGGATGTGCCGCACAACACGGTACTGCAGGTTGCGCAGAGCGGTTTCGTCATCGGTGACCGTATGCTGCGTCCGGCGCTTGTCGGCGTATCAAAAGGCGGTCCGAAACAGGCATCTGCCGAAGGTCAGCCTGAGCCTGGCCCGATCAATCCGCAGGCAGAAAAAGACGCCTGATTCGATCGTCAGATCAGCTTTGAGAGCCACATTTCCAAGCGGAATGTGGCTCTTTTCATTTTGTCTGGTCATGCACTATCGTAACGAGAATAACGGCGCAGGGGGAACTGCCGATGACCATGATCCAGCTCTTCAACTATGCCGGAATATTCGTCTTTGCTGCAACCGGGGCTTTGGCGGCATCGCGTCGCCAACTCGATATTATCGCCTTCGTCTTTCTCGCCGCTGTCACCGGCATCGGCGGGGGCACACTGCGCGACTTGATCCTTGGTGTACCGGTGTTCTGGGTCAAGGATCCCGGAAATCTTATGGTCTGCGCTGCGGCAGCCATACTCGTCTACTTTTCAGCCAATCTGCTCGAATCGCGCTACCGCGTTCTGCTTTGGCTCGATGCGCTCGGTCTTGCCGCCTACAGTGTTATTGGCGCGGCCAAAAGTCTCGCACTGGGCTTCGACTCAACAATCGCGATTGTTACCGGAATCATGACTGCGACGTTTGGTGGAATTCTGCGCGATATCATATCCGGAGAACCGTCCGTGCTGATGCGGCGCGAGATCTATGTGACCGCAGCCCTCGCCGGGTCGGTCACATACATAGTGCTGCACAGCCTCGCCGTCGGGCCGGAGATTTCAGCGCTCGTCGCAGCGCTCGCCGCGTTTGTCGTGCGGGGAGGGGCGCTTTATTTCGGCTGGGCGCTTCCGACATATCACAGGCCCGGTCGCACGTCGGAAGAGCTGAAGCGCGAGGGTTATATCAAATCAAAGTAGTCCGGCTTGTTCGGCTGCAGCTTTCAAATTCTGCTGCGGCCGCGGACCGATCTGCTGAATGACCAGACCTGCGGTCAACGAACCAAGCTTCGCGCAATCCGTCAAGGATCGGCCGTTCGTATAGCCGAACAGGAAGCCGGCGGCATAAAGATCGCCAGCGCCGGTCGTATCGACCAGTTCGGAAATCTCGATCGCCGGAACTGCGACAGTCTCATCCTTCGAGACCACGACGGAGCCCTTTTCAGAACGGGTGACGGCTGCAAGCTTGCAATCCTTGCGGATGAGATCAAGGCCCGTTTTGAAATCATCGGTCTGATAGAGTGATTTCAACTCGGCTTCATTGGCAAAGACGATGTCCACCGTGCCGGAGCGCATCAGTTCAAGGAACTCCTCGCGATAGCGATCGACGCAGAAAGGGTCTGACAGCGTCATCGATACTTCGCGCCCGTGTTCATGCGCGATCTTCGCCGACAGGCGAATTGCTTCCTTGGCCCGTGGCGGATCCCAGAGATAACCTTCGAAATAGGTGACCTTGGCTTCCGCTACCTTGGAGCTTTCAACGTCTTCCGGTCCAAGCTCGATGCAGGCGCCGAGATAGGTGTTCATGGAGCGCTCGCCATCGGGCGTGACGAAGATCATCGAACGCGCGGTAGGCGGAGGCGCGTTCAATACGCGTGTATCGAAAGCTACGCCCTGGGAGCGGATATCGTGGATGAAGACATGGCCGAGCTGGTCGTCTGCGACCTTGCCGAAATAGGCTGCACGCCCGCCGAGACTGGCGACACCTGCCGCAGTGTTGCCGGCACTTCCACCGGAGGCTTCGATCGCGGGACCCATGCGCTCGTAGAGAAACTCCGCGCGATCGGCATCGATCAGGTTCATGGCGTTCTTGATGATGCCGTTCCTGATGATGAAATCATCATCGGTGCGGGCGATGATATCGACAATAGCATTGCCGATGCAAAGCACGTCAAAGTTGGACATGAAAACTCCGGGATTGAACTGTTCGGTACCTGTTGGCGGTTATTTTGGCGCCTGTCCTAGCGCGTCGGCAGCCGGTTGACTACCCCTTCTTTGGCGTGTTGCCTTGTCTTGACTGTGAACTGCCCCTATGTCCGCAACCCACAAACCTTGGAAAGCGCCCGTAAATGATCGTTGAAAGCGCCCGCGCTGCGGCCAATCATCTGTTTCGCCCGGAGTTTCGTGCTGTCCTGTGGAAATCTATCGGACTGACTGTTTTGCTGCTCATCGGCATATGGTTCGGTCTGCGGGAACTGTTCGAGGCGCTGGCCTGGCCTTTTTTCGACCAGATGCTGCCGGAATTGCCGTCCTGGGCTGGATGGCTCGGCTTCATTGCCGGCCTTTTCGCCAGTATCGGTCTTGCGCTTGGACTTGCACTGCTCATCGCGCCCGTCACGGCAATCGTTGCGGGGCTGTTCCTCGATGATGTGGCGGAGGTTGTGGAAAAAGAAGATTATCCGCTCGATCCGAAAGGACGGCCATTGCCCGCTGTCCGATCATTGATCCTGTCCGTGAAATTCCTTGGCGTCGTTATCCTCGGCAATATTGTTGCCTTGCTGATGCTGCTGATCCCGGGCGTTAACATCATCGCCTTCTTCGTCGTCAACGGCTATCTGCTCGGCCGTGAGTTCTTCGAATTTGCCGCGATGCGCTTTCGCCCGGAAATGGAAGCCAAGGCGCTGCGCTCAAAACATGCAACGACAGTGTTTTTGGGAGGGCTGGTCATCGCCGCCTTCATGGCGATCCCGATCCTCAATCTTTTGACCCCGCTCTTTGCCGCCGCGATGATGGTGCATTTGCATAAGGCGGTCGCGCAGTCCGAGCCGCCAGCCACTGTGATCAGATAATTTGTGGCGGCAGCGACACCAGCGGAGCCGGTATTTCCGAGGTCTTTTCCGCCGCTTTGCAGATATCGGCGATAATGCAGGAAGGGCATTCCGGTTTGCGCGCCTTGCAGATATAGCGGCCATGCAGGATGAGCCAGTGGTGCGCGTGATAGAGATATTCGGAAGGAATAACCTTCATCAAACGCGCCTCCACCTCCTCCGGTGTTTTGCCGGGTGCAAGGCCAAGCCGATTGCCGATACGGAAGATATGCGTATCGACGGCCATGGTCGATTGCCCGAAGGCCATGTTGAGAACGACATTAGCCGTCTTTCGGCCAACGCCCGGCAATTTGATCAGTTCGTCGCGGTCATCCGGAACCACGCTGCCATATTGGTTGATGAGCGCCTCGGACAAAGCGATGACATTCTTCGCCTTGTTGCGCCAGAGCCCGATGGTACGGATATAGTCGCCGACCTTTGCTTCGCCCAGAGCCAGCATCTTTTCTGGCGTATCCGCAACCTTGAACAGGGCTCGCGTCGCCTTGTTCACACCGGCGTCGGTCGCCTGCGCTGAAAGCACTACGGCGACGAGCAGGGTGAAGGGATTGATGTGCTCAAGCTCGCCCCGGGGCTCCGGGCGCTGGATCGAAAAACGCCGGAAGATTTCATGGATTTCCGCAGCCGTATAGCGCGTGCCAGGAACGTTGCGCGCCTTGGCCGATTTAGCAGGCTTCACATAATCTTCATCGATTTTACGCTTGGGATTTTCCATGGTGCATCTATACTTAAAGCCCATGAGCCAAACAATGAACCCATTTGACGCTGCGGGCCGAAACGAGGAAGAAATTTTTCGTGCGCTTCTCGTGCCTCATCGTTCGCTGGGTCAAACCGGTTTTCTCATTCTGATGGCTACGATGGGTGTCAGCAGCTTCCTCACTGGGCTGTTTTTTCTGTCACTTGGTGCCTGGCCGGTTTTTGGCTTCTTCGGACTCGATGTTCTTCTGGTCTATACCGCGTTCCGGATGAACTATACGTCGGCAAAAGCCCATGAAGAGGTGAGCGTTTCGCGTATTGCCTTGCAAATCCGCCAGGTAGCCCCGTCAGGCCGGGCCAAACTGCATGAATTCAATCCCTTCTGGACGCGGTTCAGTGTCGCCCGCCATGCGGAAATCGGCATCACGTCGATGCTGGTCGAAGGACAGGGCAAGGTCGTGGCGATCGGCTCGTTTCTCAATCCCGATGACCGTGAAAGCTTCGCTTCCGCATTCCAGATGGCGCTTGCGACAGCCAAGCGACGGTAAATCCACACCTTGCAAGAATCGGGTGGCGACAAGAGCCCCAGAGTGGTCATATAGCCTCAATAGAGAGGTAAAAACTCATGAAACCACATGCCATACTTCAGAAAGACATCACCCCGACCGGCGACGATTATGCGATCGTCAGCCATATCATCGAACGTATCAGCAAGGACTACCGCGACCAGCCGTCGCTTGAGACGCTGGCCCGCGATACCGGGCTGTCGCCAACCGCGCTGCAGAAGCTGTTTACCCGCTGGGCGGGCCTTTCTCCCAAAGGCTTCCTGCAGGCTGTGACCATCGATCACGCCCGGCGTCTGCTGGACGAGGGTATGCCGCTGCTCGAAACAGCCTATGAGACGGGACTATCCGGACCAAGCCGGCTGCATGATCTGTTTGTCACGCATGAAGGCATGTCGCCGGGCGATTACAAGACCCGCGGTGCAGGGCTGACAATCCGCTACGGCTTTCTGATTTCGCCATTCGGCCTGGCGCTAGTGATGGTGACGGATCGCGGGCTGGCTGGCCTTGCCTTCGCCGATCCGGGCAAGGAACGCGAAGCGCTGGCTGACATGACGTCGCGCTGGCCCAATGCGACCTATGTCGAAGATCTGGCGGCCACTGCACCCTATGCAGCGCGGATCTTCAACCCGGCAGAATGGCGCGCCGACAGGCCGCTCAAGGTCGTCACGATCGGCACGGATTTCCAGCTGCGTGTCTGGGAAGCATTGCTGAAGATCCCGATGGGCAAATGCGTCGCCTATTCGGATATCGCCGCCGATATCGGGTCTCCCAAGGCTTCGCGCGCCGTAGGTGCCGCTGTTGGCGCCAACCCGGTCAGTTTTGTCGTCCCTTGCCATCGGGCAGTGGGCAAGTCCGGGGCGCTGACGGGCTATCATTGGGGCTTGACCCGTAAACGGGCCATCCTTGGTTGGGAAGCCGGTCAGTTGAGCGGGGAAGCGGCGGATCAGGCACAGGCTGGTTAAGCTCAGTTTCTTAACCCTGCCCCCCCCCCAAAGGGGGAGGGTTCATGTCGGCGCCTCGAGGAAAGGCTCTTCATCTCCAAGAACCCTCTTGACCTTCCAGTTACTGGAAAGATTACCTTTGATGCACTATCTGGTTCATAACCGAAAGTTGCATCATGAAACACGACCATCCCCATCCCAGCCACGATGATTCCTGCTGCAGCGGGGAGAAACGCGCGGAAGCTCTAATCGTGCGCGATCCGGTGTGCGGGATGACTGTTGACCCGGAGGCGAACAAACCGACAGCCGAACATGGCGGGCGGCTGTTTCATTTCTGCTCCGCAGGCTGTCAGAGCAAGTTCATAACGGAGCCGAACGCCCATCTCGAGGCGATCGATCCTGTCTGTGGCATGAAAGTAGACCGGGCAAGCGCGAAACATTTCCTGCGCCATGAAGGTGAAAAATACTATTTCTGCTCGGCCGGCTGCCTCGCCAAATTTGAGAAAGCGCCGCAGGATTATCTCGGCGCTCGGCCTGCGCCCAAAGCCATGCCCGCCGGGACGCAATATACCTGTCCCATGCATCCGGAGATCATCAGGGATGGTCCGGGTTCGTGTCCGATCTGCGGCATGGCGCTGGAACCTGCAGGTATCCCGACCGGCGATGAAGGGCCGAACCCGGAGCTGGTGGACTTCACACGCCGCTTCTGGATCAGCGCTGCGTGTTCGGTTCCTCTGCTTCTGATTACCATGGGTCCGATGCTCGGCTTGCCGTTGCGTGCCTGGATTGGTGAAAGTTTGGCTACGTGGCTGGAATTCGCGCTGGCAACGCCGGTCGTTGTCTGGGCGGCTATTCCCTTCTTTGAGCGGGCCTGGGCTTCTTTCATCAACCGCAGCCCCAACATGTGGACGTTGATCGCCATTGGTGTAGGCACAGCTTACGCTTTCAGTGTCGTCGCCACGTTCCTGCCGGATATTTTTCCGCATTCCTTCCGCATGCATGGTGGCTCGGTGCCTATTTATTTCGAAGCGGCGGCGGTGATCGTCACGCTTGTCTTCCTCGGCCAGATACTCGAACTGCGAGCGCGTGAACGCACAGGTTCCGCCATTCGCGCACTTCTGGATCTCGCGCCCAAGACGGCCCGGCGCGTTGCCGAAGACGGAACAGAAACGGATGTGCCGCTGGACGAGATAATTGCCGGTGACCGGCTGCGCGTGCGTCCCGGGGAAAGCGTGCCGGTAGACGGCATCGTACTCGAAGGGCGCTCCTCGATCGACGAATCCATGCTCACAGGAGAGCCTCTGCCAGTCGAAAAGACCGAACATGACATCGCGACCGGCGGCACACTCAACCGCAATGGCACGCTGATGATAAAAGCGGAAAAGGTCGGCGCTGATACGGTGCTCTCGCAGATCGTCGGCATGGTCGCCTCGGCCCAGCGTTCGCGCGCACCGATCCAGGGCCTGGCGGATCGCGTCGCTGCCTGGTTTGTTCCGGCAGTGGTGCTGGTTGCTATCGTCGCGTTCATCGTCTGGTCACTCGTAGGACCCGAGCCGAGCATGATCTATGGCCTCGTCGCCGCCGTTTCCGTGCTGATCATCGCCTGCCCTTGTGCGCTCGGTCTGGCGACACCAATGTCGATCATGACCGCAACCGGACGCGGAGCTCACGCGGGCGTGCTGATCAAGGATGCAGAGGCTTTGGAACGTTTCGCCGCCGTCGATACGCTGATCGTCGACAAGACCGGAACGCTGACAGAAGGTAAGCCAAGGCTTACTGATATGGTTGCAGAACCGGGTTTCACCGAAGACGAATTGCTGGCTCTTGCTGCAAGCCTCGAGAAAGGCTCCGAACATCCGCTCGCCGAAGCGATTGTTGAAGGGGCAAAGTCGCGCAATCTCACGCTTGCCGACGCCATCGGCTTCGAAGCAGCTACAGGCAAGGGCGTATCCGGAACGGTGAACGCCAGAAGCGTGACGCTTGGCAACAAGGCTATGATGCAGGACATCGGCGTTGACGTTTCACAATTGGTCGAGCAAGCCGACCATTTGCGCGCGCTGGGCAAGAGCGCGCTTTTCATCGCGATCGATGGGAGGGCCGCCGGGATCGTTGCGGTTGCCGATCCGGTCAAGGCGACGGCCGTGGAGGCAATTCGCTTGCTGCACGAGGCGGGGCTGAAGGTCATCATGGCAACCGGCGATAATGCCGTGACGGCGCAGGCAGTTGCGCGCGCGCTCGGTATCGATGAGGTCCGGGCTGATATGCTGCCGGAGGGCAAGAAACAGCTCATCGATGCACTGCATGCCAAAGGCGCCAAGGTCGCGATGGCCGGCGACGGCGTCAATGATGCGCCTGCACTTGCCGCGGCCGATGTCGGTATCGCCATGGGTACGGGAGCGGATGTTGCGATGCAGAGCGCCGGGATAACATTGGTCGGAGGTGACCTCAACGGTATCGTTCGCGCCCGCCATCTTGCCGCCGCCACGATCCGAAACATCAAGCAGAACCTGTTCTTCGCCTTCGTCTACAATGTGCTTGGTGTGCCGGTCGCGGCAGGTGTGCTGTATCCGGTATTCGGTCTGTTGCTTTCGCCTATGCTGGCTGCAGCAGCCATGAGCCTTTCATCCGTTTCGGTCATCGCGAACGCGCTGCGGCTACGGACAATAAAATTGTGAGGTCTCCATGAATATCGGTAACGCTTCTGACAAATCCGGCCTGCCAGCCAAAACGATCCGCTACTACGAGGATATCGGCCTCCTGAAGCCGGATCGGGCGGACAATGGCTATCGCGATTATTCCATGTCGGATGTGCACAAGCTGCGCTTCCTGCAGCGCTCCCGTGGGCTGGGGTTTTCAGTTGAAGAGTGCCGCCAGCTGCTGGCGCTCTATGAGGATAAAAGCCGCGCGAGTGCCGACGTCAAATCGATCGCAAAGTCAAAGCTTCAGGAAATCGAGCGCAAGATTATCGAGTTGCGCGAATTGCAGCACACACTGAAACATCTGGTTGCGCATTGCCATGGCGACCAACGGCCGGATTGTCCGATTCTCGAGAGCATTTCCGGCACGGCTGGGTCTAGCTGAGCGTCGACACCACATCCGCAGAAATGCGCAGTTCACGTAGCGGCCGAACGACAGCCGTCGTTTCGCCGTAAATTGGATGCGCCTTGTAGGCCGCCAGCGCCTCGGCGTTCTCGAATTCCCCATAGACGACGACATCGATCTCGCCGGAAATCGGATCGGTCTTGGTATTTGGCATCACTTCGAAAACGGTCGAGTGAGGGATTTCACCAAGGCGCCGGAGGCCCTTCACGATTGTCTCGACGTCTTTCTTTTCACGGGCGCTGAAGAATACAATATGGCGGATCACGGTGTTGCTACCTGCTGCATTTTCACTGCGCCGGACTTTTCATATTCCGCCCCTGTCAGTCAATAGATGCGCTGTCGCAGCCCCTAATCGAACCCGGCGCTCACTCGGCGGCCAGCTTTGCCATCGGATTGTTCGGATGCGTGGTCCAGTTGGCGTAATCCGGCTGGATCGGCATTTTGGTGCGCGGATCAACACCTGAAACCATCGGTTCCATGGTGATGCAGTTTTCAACAGGGCAAACACTGACGCAAAGGTTACAGCCAACGCATTCCTCGTCGATGACTTCGAAGTGCCGGGCGCCATCGACCATCGATGTGATCGCTTGATGCGATGTGTCCTCGCAGACGATATGGCAGCGGCCGCATTTGATGCATAGCTCCTGATCGATCCGCGCTTTGGTGATGTAGTTCAGGTTGAGGTACTGCCAGTCGGTAACATTCGGCACGGCGAGGCCCTGGAAATCGTCGATGGTGCGGAATCCGCGGGAATCCATCCAGTCGGAAAGACCGGAAATCATTTCCTGCACAACCTTGAAACCATAGGTCATGGCTGCCGTGCAGACCTGCACATTACCGCAGCCGAGTGCGATGAATTCCGCCGCGTCGCGCCATGTGGTGATACCGCCGATGCCGGAGATCGGCAGGCCGCGTGTTTCAGGATCGCGGGCGATTTCCGCTACCATGTTCAGCGCAATCGGCTTTACCGCCGGGCCGCAATAGCCGCCATGCGAGCCGCGTCCATCGATCGTCGGGTTCGGGGCGAAGTTATCGAGATCAACTGAAACAATCGAGTTGATGGTGTTGATGAGCGAGACGGCATCGGTACCGCCAGATTTGGCGGCGCGCGCGGGTTTGCGAATGTCAGTGATGTTTGGCGTCAGCTTGGTGATGACCGGCATACGGGTATATTGTTTGCACCAGCGCACCACCATCTCGATGTATTCGGGCACCTGGCCGACGGCGGCGCCCATGCCGCGCTCGGACATGCCATGCGGGCAGCCAAAATTCAATTCGATGCCATCGGAGCCAGTGGCTTCCACCAGTGGCAGGATGGCCTTCCAGGCTTCCTCCTCGCAGGGTACCATGATCGAAGCGATCAAGGCGCGATCTGGCCATTTCTTTTTCACCTCGGTCATTTCCCGCAGGTTCACTTCGAGCGGGCGGTCCGTGATGAGTTCGATATTGTTAAAGCCCAGCAGGCGCCGGTCAGGGCCGTGAATAGCGCCATAGCGCGGTCCGTTGACATTGACGACAGGAGGGCCTTCTTCGCCCAGGGTTTTCCAGACAACGCCGCCCCAGCCCGCCTTGAAGGCGCGCTCGACATTATAGGCCTTGTCCGTGGGTGGAGCAGAGGCGAGCCAGAAAGGGTTCGGAGATTTAATGCCGAGGAAATTCGTTGAAAGATCAGCCATGGCAGTTTCCTTTAGCTGACTAAATGACTTGGATGATTCGGTTGCTGTTCCGGAACCGACGCGCCGTCCGAACTGTCAGCCATGATAGCTTCGACGAAGCCGCTGACCTTTTCCGGTTGTTGCATCAGCGTACGGTGAATTGATTCCGCCGCTATTTTGCCGTCCTGTACGGCCGCGACGGTCAGATCTTCGCCATCTGCAACACAATCGCCGCCGGCCCAGATGCCCGGGATCGACGTGCGTCCCTCATCGTCAACACTTATACGTCCTCTGGTGAGGGCGATATTCGCTTCGGCAAGCACCGCCTCAGCTGGCGTCTGACCAATTGCCTTGAATATCTGATCGCTGGCAAGCGTGATGCTCTCACCTGAAACGCCAAGGCGGCCGTCGGTCATGGCGGTATAATCCAGCGTTATACCGCAAACCTCGCCATGTTCGTTGCGGGTCAGCGCGCGAGGCTGCAGCCAGTGGCGAATGATCACGCCATTCTTCAGCGCGAGTTCCTGTTCGAAATCACTGGCATTCATGTTTTCCGGGCCGCGGCGATATGCGATAATGACATTCTCCGCACCGAGCAGTTTCGTCTGTACCGCAACGTCAATCGCGGTCATGCCGCCGCCGATGACGACGACATCCCGGCCGACAGGGATTTCTGACAGATTATCGCTCTGGCGAAGCACCGAAATGTAATCCACCGCATCGATACAGCCGGCGGCGTCTTCGCCCTCGAGGCCAAGATCGTTGACGCCCGGCAGCCCCATGCCGAGAAACACTGCATCGAAACCTGCTCTCAGCGCATCAAGGCTGATATCGCGCCCGAGAGCCTTGTCGTTCTGGATGGAGATGCCGCCGATTTCGAGAATGAAGTCGAGTTCCTTCTGGGCGAAGTCATCGACGCTCTTATAGGCAGCGATACCATATTCGTTGAGGCCGCCCGCCTTGGGGCGCGCTTCAAAAATGGTCACATCGTGACCATGCATGGCCAGACGGTGGGCGGCGGACAGACCCGCTGGTCCAGCGCCGACGACCGCGATGGATTTGCCCGTAGGCTCGGCGCGCTTGAAGGGATGCTGGCCATTGGCCATCAAATGATCGGTAGCGTAACGCTGCAACAAGCCGATCTTCACTGGCTTGCCTTCCGCCACTTCGCGTACGCAAGCCTGCTCGCACAACGTCTCGGTGGGGCAGACGCGGGCGCACATGCCGCCAAGGATGTTTTCGGAGAGAATGGTTTTGGCAGAACCGGTAGGATTGTCTGCCGCGATCTCGCGAATGAACAGGGGAATATCGATGCCGGTCGGGCAGGCATTCATGCATGGTGCGTCGTAGCAGAAGTAACACCGGTCCGATTCGACAAAGGCTTCGTGCCGGCTTAGCGGCGGATGAAGATCGGCAAACACTTCCGCATAGGCGCCGGATGCAAGCCGCCCGGCTTTGACGTCACGGATTCCAGAATCCATCGATCCCATGAAATCTCATCTCCTCGTTTGGACTGCGTCCGGTTCCCATGGATCAGCAGTCTTCGATGGCCGGTACGTCCGGACCTGTATGGAAGAATGGCAGATTTTCACGGAAGGTCAAATTTTTTATCAAACGGTCAAGAAATGGCATCGTCGCGGCCGAGCTCAAAAAAGATGGCCGAGCAGGGCCATCTCTTTTGCACATCACAATGACAGTAATTCTCAATCGGCCATGCGCCGCAATATCAACTCAGCAATATTGGCCCGGTTCGATATGCCCCCCGCACCACCGCTGCCGCTGTAGGTTGAGTTTGAGGCGAGATAGGACATGTTGTAATAATCACTAAGCTTGATTTTGTAGGATGTACCGGCCGTCAGTTTTGCCGTGGCAGGGGTGGATTCGCCCCAGGTATCCCAGTTTGGCAAATGCGGCATGACCACGACGCCTTTGCTCGGAGCCTGACTAGCGCCCGTTATCTCTATTTGCTTGACTGCCGCTGTTACCCCGGTATTCACAGGGCCAAAGCCGTTACCGTAGCGTAGGAGAACATGATAGCTACCGCTAATTGAGGGCGTGAAGGCGAATGTCAGCTCCTCGCCAGGAACGCCCCAGTCCGACCATGCACGGCGGCCATGGTCGTCCTTCAGTTGCGCCGGCGAGCCAGAAACAATGTTGTTTACTGCCATGTCGGCGCTGAGAAATGTCAGCCTGTCATTGCCCCAATAGCAGGCAGGATTTGTGCGTTGCGAGACGTTCCTCAATCCACTGGTAATTTGCGCCTCCAGCGAATAGCACAATGTCTGACTGTCAAGTTTGCTTTTATCGTCTTTCCATTCGTTACCAATTACGTTGGCCTTAACCAATTCTCCATTGCGGTAAACGTTGATTGCAATAGGATATATTGACGACGGCGGCGTCCAGGACAAATTATTCAATCCGTCCGCACCTTTTTTTATTGCCCAGTCGCCTGCGGTTAGACCAAGGTTGAGGGGTTCAGGGCCGTAGTACTGGCTGGGGTTGACAACGCGTGCCGTCCCGCCGTCGGATGCGTTGTCAACCACGCTGATGACAAAGACATTAACCTTGTCATCCTTCAGAGCGGATGGGGGTGTGTACCTATTCCGATCGATCTGTGCGCCGTTCAATTCTGCTGTTGAGATTGAGTAATATCCATCATTACTTGTACCAACTGCCGGCAAATTCACTTTTACCGTGATTTTCTTGCCGCGATAAACGAGGTCCTTCAACTGCAGCTGACGGGCACCATTAAAGATGTTTTTGTGCATCTTTTTGGTGATGAAAGGCTGGAATCGGATGCCCGACGTATCGGCGTCACGCCCGAAGACAACGTCGAGCACGGAACCAATGTAGCCGCCCACCGACCATAATTGCTTGTCGGAATCGATTTCCGGGCGGTCTTCGTCCTTTGGCGCTGTTACCGCCAGATTGGTGAATTCGAAATTCTCCATGTTCGACAGGTTCAATGCTGCGCCGTTGATAAGTGTATCGAAGTTACGATTGACCACCTCGGAATTATGCCCTTTGGCCGCGGCCTTGATCAGATAGCCTGAAACGAACGGCCAGATCGCCCTGTTGTGATAGACCTTCACACCTCGCATCTGTGGCCAGACAACCGCTGCGCCGGCAGCTGTGTGCGGGTAATTCTGCAGAATACTCGTTGTCTGAACTTTATCGGCAATGCCATCCTGAATGGCCAGAGCCTCTCCCAGCAATTCAAAACGACGCACCGGAGCCTGATCGAGCTCGGTGGTTTTCATCATGCTGAACATGCCGGCATCCTTCAACCACAGATCATCCTTTATGCGTTGTTTCAGATCGTCGGCCCAACCGACATATTTCGTGGCGTCCGAAGTTTTGTTCAGCTCGACAGCCAATTTCGCTGCGACATCGAGAATCTTCCAGTGATTGATGTTGGTAGACAGGGTTTTCGACATCGCAATGTGCACGACCGTTTTCTCCGTCCAATTGGGATAGGTCTGTTCGCGCCAATCGAGGAACGAGGTTTCGCCGCGATACAATCCGTCGCGGGCGTCATAGGCCGCAATACGATCGTTTTCGATCGTGTTGCGGATACCCGTGTAGGCATCATTGAGGAATTGCGTGCGATCATCGCCATCGAGATATTTGAGCAGCTCGAAAGCGGCTCGTGCCCAGACGACGCGGTCTGTGCTGACCGGCCAGCTTCCGCCACTGCCGGTGTCCTGAACGATTTCCGCCGTCTCAGCGCCGAGTGTCTGCGTTGCATTACGACGCTTTGACAGTTTGAATAACAGGCTGTTTTTGGCGGCCTGCGGGTTGATCTGCGCCAGGCCAAGATCAACCGCATAGGCCGTATCGCGCGTCCAAACATAGGTCCACCTTTCTCCCGATTGGTAGCAGCCGATCGTGCCGCCACAGGATATGGCCTCTTTGTTGTTGTACGCTTCGTTCTTAATCGAGGTGACGGTCAGTTCCCTCGCTTCCTGTATTGCCAGGGCAAACAGGCCATCGAACATCTGGCTGCCGGTGCGAATCGTGGGGTCGTCGGCTTGTTCCTTGATGCTGAGTTGTTTGGGCCTGTCCGGATCCGTCGTCTTCTCTTTCCACCGGTCTTGATTAGTCTTTAGTAGATAATTGCGCAGACCCGAAACCGAATCGGTGGTGGTGATCTCGGCACTGCTGCCATTCCAATCCACACGCTTGATGCCATCATCCCGATTGACGGGATCGGCAACGGGCGGAATCTTGACAACGATGCACTCGTCACCGTCGAGCGTCCCTGATTCACACCGCGTAACCATAACGGGGGTGACGACGCACTCGTTGCCAACACGAGTGCCCTTCTCACACGCGCTAGTCACCACATTCGGTTTGATGACGCATTTTCCGTCTTCGAGGGTGCCCGTCTCACACTTGGCGGTAATGATATCGGGTTTGACGACGCATTTGTCGACTTCGAGCTTTCCCGTTTGGCATACCAAGGTCACATCCGGCTTGACGACGCACTTGTCGCCTTCAAGGGTGCCGGTCTGGCATACCGAGGCTACAACGGGCGTGACGATGCATTGGCCATCAGCCAGCGTGCCCGTCTGGCATACGGTGACGGCGACGGGTGTCACAATGCATTTTCCGTCGATCAATGTGCCTTTCTCACAGGCGCTCGTAACTACTTCCGGCGTGATGACGCATTTGCCATCAACAAGGGCGCCTGCGCACGAGACAAAGGTTCCGGACCCGTCGTCCGTACCCGCTGTTTTGTTTGAGTCATTGCAGCCGGCCAGCATGATACAACATGCCAAGGCCCCCGACAGCATTCGAAACGAAGCCATGATTCCTCCCAATGAATAAAAAAATGCTTCTTTTAAAAATAGTCCGCATGCAGTAACGACCGGCCATCGACATGCATGTTACCCGCACGATGGCATAGACTGTAGAAAAGAGTTTTGGAGGTTCCTCCCGAGGAAAACCGCAGGATTTGGCTATAGGTGCAACGGAACGCCGTCAATAATACGATAGTCAAAGAAATTCGGAAATCGAGCCGATTAGCGCAATCTATTCCAAACCTGATGCCCGTTATTCCGCCGCCAGCGGTGGTTGCGAAGCGACTTCCAGGAGCTCTCGGTTGAGTCGCGCTTCTTCCTCGGCTTTCGGCTTGGAAAAGCCGGCCAGCAGCAGATAGGCGACCGGCGTCAGGAAGAGCGTCGAGGCGGTTGCCATGCCGAGACCGCCAACGATGACCCAGCCGAGCGCGATACGCGCTTCGGCGCCCGCGCCGCTGGCGAGGACAAGCGGCACGCCGCCAAGAATGGCGCAGAGCATGGTCATCACGACGGGGCGCAGACGGATGTTAGAGGCCTCTTCGATGGCGTCTCGTACATTTCTGCCCTGATCGCGCAAATGATTGGCAAATTCGACGATCAGAATACCGTTCTTCGCCATGATACCGACGAGCAGCACAAGTCCGATTTGACTGTAGACATTCATGCTGGTGCCGGTCATGACCATGGCAAAGACAGCGCAGGCAAGGCCAAGCGGAACCGTAGCCATCACAACGGCCGCACTGATAAAGCTTTCAAATTGCGCTGCGAGAACCAGTAGGATGATCAGGATGGCAAAGCCGAAAGTCGTGACCATACTGGATGAATTTTCCCCAAGCGTCGCCGCTTCAGCCAGAGGAATGATGCGATAGCCGGAGGGCAGCAAAGGTGCGGCGACCTCCTGCACGGTCTTGTAAGCATCGCCGAGTGCAAAATCCGGTCTGAGGCTCGAGGTGATGGCGACGGAACGCATCTGCTGTTCGCGCGTCAATGCCGGTGGAACTGCGACTTCGGTGAGTTTGGCAATCGTCGACATCGGGACGAACCGCCCATCGCCGGTGCGCAGGAACACGTTTTCAAGGTCTGTCGGATCATTGATGGGATTTGTGCTCGATACAAGTTTCACATCGTAGGAACGATCTTCGATATAGACGGAACCGACCTTGTAGCCATCGAGCACCGATTGCAGCGCTTCGGCCAGGCCAGTGATATTGATATTGAGATCCGAAGCGCGCTCACGGTCAATCGACACGGCCAGTTGCGGTTGGGTCGGCTCATTGGTGAGGCGGGGCCGGTCGAAGCGGCTGTCCTTTTCAAGCTCCGCCACGATCTTTGCGGCGGTGGTTCCGAGCTCGGCATAACTGGTGCCGACGACAGCAAATTGCAGGCCATTACCGGCACCGCGGATACCGAGAGAGTTCGGCTGCGCGGCAAAAACCTGGATACCTGGAATGTTGCGGACCCGTTTTGAGACGTCGGCGAGGATCTCCTGCTGGCTCCGCGTCCGCTCTTTCCAGGTGGCGAGACTGAGGACCATGAAGCCACGGTTGGTATTGCCGTTCTGGCCGGCGATCGAGAACGTATTCTGGATTTCGCCACTATCGCGTAGCGGCTGGATCAATTGCTCGATCTGACGCATCTCGTCACCGAGATATTCCAGACTGACACCCTGCGGCGCGGTAATGCGCAGGAACGCCGAAGCTCGGTCTTCGACTGGTGTCAACTCCTGCTTGAGAAGGGAAAACGCGCCAAACGCCGCACCGGCAAACAGCACCGAGACCACGACAACGATCCACGGGGCGGCAAGGCAAACATGCAACATGCGTTTGTAAAGATTACCAAACCAGCTTCCGACACGAGCCACCCGTCCCGGCGTGTGCGTGACATCCTGATGCTTGGCCTCGCTCGCACTGAGCAAGCGGGAAGCCAGCATCGGGCATAGCGTCAACGCCACGACAGCGGACAGAAGCACGCAGATCGCCAGAACGAAACCGAACTCGCGGAAGAGTCCTCCGGTCTGGCCAGGAAGGAAGGATAGCGGCACGAAAACCGCCGCGAGCGTCACCGTCGTCGCGATGACTGCAAAGAACACTTCCTCCGTGCCGAGAACCGCGGCAGCGCGTGGCCCCATGCCCTGATTACGGCGCCGCACGATGTTTTCCAGCACCACGATCGCATCGTCCACCACCAGACCGGTCGCCAGCACCAAGGCGAGCAGCGTGAGGATGTTGATTGAGAAACCGGCAAGATAGATAGCAGAAATGGTGCCAATCAGCGCTACCGGCAGACTGACAGCCGGGATAAGGGTCGCGCGAATGTCCCATAGGAAGAGGTAGATGATCAGGATGATAATGACGACAGACACGCCCAGCGCAATTTCCACCTCATGGACTGCGCCGTTGACGAAGTCCGCATCGTCGCTTGTCACGCGGATGTCGACACCCTCGGGTAGCGTTTGCTGCAATTGCGCGACCGCGGCGCGAACGCCTTTCGAAATATCGAGCGTGTTGGATTGAGCCTGGCGGATAATGCCGAGACCGATGCCGGTCTTGCCATTGGCACGCAGAATCGAGGTGCCGATGTCGGGGCCCATCGTCACCGTGGCCACGTCGCGGATCTTCGTCTGACCTTTGATAATGATGTTTTCGAAGTCTTCCGGCGTTGATACCGGAGCCGTTGCACGAACGACGATGCTTTGGTCATTGCTGTTGAGCTGACCGGCAGGGGTATCGAAGGCCATCGTCGTCAGTGCGTTGCGAATGTCCGCGATGTTCATGCCGAGGCTGGCAACCTTGCCCTGATCGATGTCGATGCGGAATATCTTGCTGCGGTTGCCATTGACCTGAACGTCGGCGACGCCCGGGACCGAAGCGAGCACGTCCTCGATCTGGTCTTCGACGAGGACTGTCATGTCCTCGACCGCCATGGTGTCCGAGGTGACGGCCAGGCGCATCACGGCATCGGAATTGGCATCGGCTTTTACGATACGCGGCGGGTCGGCCTCATCGGGCAATGTGTTGGTTATGCGGCTGATGGCATCGCGCATATCAGCTGCCGCGACGTTGAGGTCGACACCATCATTGAACTCAACGGTGACGCGGCTGCTGCCGAACGACGAACTGGACGAAATCGACTTGACGCCGGAAACGCGCGATACAGCGCCCTCGATCGCCGAAGTCAGCTCCCGGTCCACAGTCTCGGCGGCGGCGGACTCGAAATCTGTCGAGACCGTGACCACCGGGCGATCGACATCGGGCAATTCGCGGACATCGACGCCATACCAGGCGGCAAGACCCGCGACGACGATCAGGGCATTGAGCACCAGCGCCATGACGGGTCGACGAATGAAGAGTGCGGTAAAACTGGAATCGTTCTGTCCGTTTGACGCGCTCACCGCTGGACCTCAGCCCCGTTCGCCGACGGAAGCAGTTGGCTCCGCGCTGGTATTGGCCTCTGGAGCCGGCTGTCCCTGAATTTGGACAAGCCCGTCCTGCCGGACTGACTGCACGCCTTCAGCCACAATCTGATCGCCGGGCTTTATGTCGGCATCGACCAGCACATAGGCGGTGTTGCGCTGGACAACACGTACCGGAACGCGCGTCGCCTTGTTATCGTCAATCCTCCAGACATAGGCGCCCTCCGTACCCCACTGAACGGCGAGGGGATCAACAGTCGGGTAAGTGTCCCCCGGAAAGCCGACTGCCATCTGGAAGGCCATGCCTTCGCGCAAGGCATCATTTGGATTGGTGATTTTCGCTTGAACATGCAGCGTACGGCTCGTCGGATCGACACGGTTATCGATGGCGCTGATGGCACCTTTGAAGGTTTCACCCGGGCGGGCGATCGATGTCGCCGTCACCGGCAGGTCGATTGATATGGCCGGCGCAAAGCGTTCAGGTACCCAGAAATCAACCAGAAGATCGGAGCGGTCATCGATCATTGCGACGGTGGTCGATATCGTGATGTAGTTGCCCGCGTTGATAGGCAGGATGCCGACAATGCCGCCAATAGGGGCTTTGATTGCCCGGCGATCCAGGGCGAGTTCCGCCTCGCGAACGTTGAGGGCGGCGTTATCGACCGCCAATGCTGCTTCGGAAAGCTGAACAGCGGATACCGTGTTGCTTGAACGCAGGCTTTCCGCGCGCTTGAGCTTCGTCTGTGCGTCCCTCAGTGCTACCCGCGCTTTGTCGACAAGGATGCTTTCGGCTTCTGAATCAAGACGGGCAATCACATCGCCGCCTTTTACTTTGGTCCCTGACGTGACGAGAATTTCGGTCAGCCGCCCGGCGGTGAATGGAGTGACTGCAACAGAGCTCTTGGCCTTGCCGGTGCCAATGGCCGACAATTTGTCGTTGATCTTCGCTTCAGCCGCAGCACGGACGACGACGAGCGGCAAAGCCTGTCCACCGCGACGCTGTCCCTGACCACCCGCGGGTTCGGTTGCTGCGGTCGAGTTGCGATCAATGCCAGCCTTCGAGCCTGGATAGAAATACAGCCAGCCAGCTCCAGCAAGAACCAGAATCAGCACGGCAAAAATCAGTTGCTTCGAAAGCCGCATATATCACTCCAAAAGGCCGGTCCCGCACAAGCAGAGCCAGCACAAAATGATCATATCCCAACGCGCAAGTCAGCGCGAACGGTTGTTTGTAATGCAGAATAAGGGGGTTTTACCTAACCGTTGATGACAATTCCGTTATGTTACAAATATTTAATGGAGTAAGCACGACCACTCGATCCGCCGAAATTGGCCGGATTTGCTTGTCACTCCTTGAAGGCCCGGTTCTGGCGTGCAACATGACGGGCGGAAAATTCGCAAGGAAAGCAGTCAATGGCGACGAAGACCGATATCGCACGGCGCGTGTTCAACCACACGTTCAAGCTCGATCCGATCGTCCGCAGCCTGCTCGACACGGATTTCTACAAGCTGCTGATGCTACAGATGATATGGGGCGTCTATCCCGAAGTGGATGCGACATTTACGCTGATCAATCGCACGACCAAGGTACGGCTTGCTGACGAGATCGACGAACAGGAATTGCGCGAGCAGCTCGATCACGCGAGGACGATAAGCTTTTCCAAAAAGGAAATGATCTGGCTCGGGGGTAACACTTTCTACGGCAAGCGCCAGATATTTGAACCGGACTTTCTCGAATGGCTGTCAAACTTCCAATTGCCGGAATACGAGCTGACGAAGCGGGACGGACAATACGAACTGAACTTCTACGGGCCGTGGATGTACACGACGATGTGGGAGATACCGGCGCTGACCATCATCAACGAGCTGCGTTCGCGTGCTGCCATGAAGAAGATGGGCCGGTTCGAACTTGACGTCCTTTATGCCCGTGCCAAGGCCAAGATGTGGTCGAAGGTGGAGCGGTTGCGTGCACTCCCCGACATCAAAATTTCCGACTTCGGCACACGTCGGCGCCATTCCTTTCTTTGGCAACGCTGGTGCGTCGAAGCCCTGAAAGAAGGTATCGGTGAGGCCTTTACCGGCACAAGCAATGTGTTGATGGCAATGGACAATGATCTGGAAGCGCTCGGCACCAACGCACACGAACTGCCTATGGTACTTGCTGCGCTGAGTACCACCGACGCAGAGTTGCTGAAATCACCCTACAAAGTTTTGCAGGACTGGAACCGTTATTATGGCGGCAACCTGCTGATTGTCCTCCCCGATGCTTTTGGAACGGCAGCGTTTCTTCGTGACGCGCCGGACTGGGTGGCGGACTGGACAGGTTTTCGCCCGGACAGTGCGCCACCGATCGAGGGAGGAGAGAAAATCCTTGCCTGGTGGCGATCAAAGGGCAAGGACCCGCGGGAAAAGCTGCTGGTGTTTTCCGACGGGCTCGATGTCGATACGATTGAGGAAACCTATCGCCACTTCGACGGCAAGGTGCGTATGAGTTTTGGTTGGGGCACCAACCTTACAAATGATTTCGAGGATTGCGCGCCACGCTATAATGATCAGCTGAATGCGATTTCACTGGTGTGCAAAGTCAGTGACGCCAATGGACGTCCCGCGGTCAAGCTTTCCGACAACCCAAAGAAGGCAACAGGCGATCCGGCGGAGATCAAACGTTATCTGCAATTGTTCGGCGCAGAGGACCGTGTGGAGCAAGTCGTGAAAGTTTAGGGGAACGGATCCCGGAACTATGCCGACATGCGCAACATGATTTCGGCATTTAGAAGGATACGCTGGTCAGCGGGAATCTCGATCTTCGCTTCATCGTTTTCGCCGAGCTTGTCGAACAATAGCTTGATGGCCAACCTGCCGATTTCATTGTAGTTCTGCGCAACGGTCGTCAGTGGGGGGCACATATAACGCGACAGCGGCTGGTCGTCATGGCCCGCAACGCGCAGGTCGCAATCTTCGCCGCGCCCTACCTTGAGGCCGGCTTGGTAGGCCGCAGCCACGACGCCGAAAGCGATACGGTCGGTGGCGCAAAGCACGGTCTTTGTCGGAAAACCGCCTTCCCTGAGGATGCGAGTCGTCGCATCGAAGGCAAATTTTTCGAACTCCCAGGTCAAACCCGGATCGATTTTGACGAAGCGGGGTTCGAGGTTCAGGTTCTTCATTGCCTCGTTATAGGCGTCGCGGCGCTCATAAGCGTTGCTGTTAACCGGAGACATGCCGAAATAGCAGGGCTGGTCACCGGACCGCGTCAGATAGTCTACGATCAGTTTGAAACTTTGCCGGTTGTCGGTGCCGACGAACGGCGACGTCGCATCAAGCGGTGAATCGACGTAGATGAGTGGAATTGATTCGCCGAGCTTGGCCAGCTTGTCGTGATGCGACTTTACGCCGAGCGGTCCAATTATGGCACCCGCGACGTTCATGGACTTGAAGGTCTCGATGGCACGTTCTTCAAGCTCCGGCTTGCCGTCGGAACTCAAAACGAAAGCCAGATAACCGGTCTGTTCGGCGATGCCTTCGATGCGTCGCGTCAGCGCCATGTAGAATGGGTCGGTCGAATTCGGAACGATGATACCAAGAATATTGGTGCGGCGGCGGTTGAGATTGACGGCGAATATGTTCGGCCGGAAGCCGGACTTCTTGATGGCCGCTTCGATGATGTCGCGGGTTTTCTTGCGCACCGAAGTGGGGTCGTTGAAATATTTAGACACAGTGGGGCGCGACAATCCTACAAATGCAGAGAAGTCTTCCATTGTCTTGATCGGCTGATTCACCGGGGCATTCCTTTTTACAATCCCTTGCTCATTCCAAAAACCGTATGCCGGCGAAGAAATTGCGAAGGACATTTGCAATCATTGCTGAAAACTACGCCGACGCAATACATCTCATGATTGATATAGGGCCACTCTTAATGGTTGAAAATTTACAGCATGAGTGACATGCGTCAAGATTTTATTTAAACCGCATCAATTAGATAGAGCTATTTGCGGTTCGCTCGTCCTCCTCAACGCACCACACCAAAAAGTTTCCTCGTTCAATCATTAAAGTTTACGTGCGATAACTTGCGCCAAGCTGACGTCGCTGAAAATACCATGTGAGGTTGCATTGGGTTGCTACTCCAGTAGCATGTGACCTCTGATTGCAAACATCGACCAGCAGCAACGGGAGGGTGCAATGGAGGGCGGTATTCCCAATCCGGAGGTATTCACCCATGTACGCGTGATTATCGGCATCGTACTCGGCCTGAGCGTCTCGCGTTTGCTGACCGGCATCGCCCGCATTATCCAGCATCCACAGCGCAAGAATATCTATGCGGTGCACCTTGGCTGGGTATTGTTCGCTTTCCTCACGGTCGTCCATTTCTGGTGGTTCGAGTTCTATTTGCATGCGCTGGTTTTGTGGAAATTCGAGGCCTATCTCTTCGTCATTTTCTTTGCCAGCCTGCATTTTCTTGCGTGCAGCATGCTTTTCCCCGACAGCATGGAGGGCTATTCCGGCTATGAAGATTATTTCATGTCGCGTAGAGCCTGGTTCTTCGGAATACTGATATCCATATTCATTTGCGATTTTCTCGACACCGCCATGAAAGGCATGGCTCATTTTCGAACACTCGGAGCAGAATATCCCTTTCGCAACCTCTTCCTGATCGCGCTGTTCGGATTGGGAATTTATGTTCGCCGGCAAAAAATCCAGCTGGTCGTACTGGCTTTGGCACTTGTTACGCAGGTGGCGTTTATCCTCGTCCAGTTCGATACGATTTGATAAGAGCAATTTCCGATCATATTGAATCGTTCTGTCGGAGGCTCTAGAACAATGAAACCCGCCGGCTCGCACCGGCGGGTTTCATTTGTTTCAAGGTCAGGAAAAGAACTTAGTTCTTTTCGCGGCTCTTCAGAGCGGCACCGAGAATGTCGCCGAGCGAAGCGCCGCTATCGGTCGAACCGTACTGGGCAACAGCTTCCTTCTCTTCGGCGATTTCCAGCGCCTTGATCGAGACCTGCAGCTTGCGGGTCTTCTTGTCGAAGGCGATAACGCGCGCGTCAACCTTCTGACCGACGGTGAAGCGTTCCGGACGCTGTTCGTCGCGATCGCGGGACAGATCAGCGCGGCGGATGAACGAGTCGAGGTCATGGTCGACCAGACGCACTTCAAGACCACCATCGGTAATGCCCGTGACTTCAACGGTGACAACAGCGTTCTTGCGCAGTTCACCCGAAGTTGCGGCTTCGCCGACCTTATCGCCGGTCAGCTGCTTGATGCCGAGTGAGATGCGTTCCTTCTCGACGTCAACATCGAGAACCTGCGCCTTCACAACGTCACCCTTGTTGTACTCTTCGATAACCTGCTCGCCCGGACGGTTCCAGTCGAGGTCGGAGAGATGAACCATGCCGTCCACATCGCCGTCGAGGCCAATGAACAGGCCGAATTCGGTCTTGTTCTTGACTTCGCCTTCGACGATCGTGCCGACAGGGAACTTGTCCGCGAAGGTCGTCCATGGGTTGTCGAGCGTCTGCTTGAGGCCGAGGGAGATGCGGCGCTTGACCGGATCCACTTCGAGAACAACGACTTCGACTTCCTGTGTGGTCGAGAGCAGCTTGCCCGGATGCACGTTCTTCTTTGTCCAGGACATTTCGGAAACGTGGATGAGGCCTTCGATGCCCGGCTCGATCTCGACGAATGCACCGTAATCGGTAATGTTGGTAACCGTACCGGTGATCTTTTTGCCGATCGGGTACTTCGCACCGATACCATCCCAGGGATCACTTTCGAGCTGCTTCATGCCGAGCGAAATACGATGGGTTTCCTGGTTGATGCGGATAATCTGAACCTTAACCGTCTGGCCAATGGACAGGATTTCCGACGGATGGTTGACGCGGCGCCATGCCATGTCGGTCACGTGCAACAGACCATCGATGCCGCCGAGATCGACGAACGCACCATAATCGGTGATGTTCTTGACAACGCCTTCAACGACCTGACCCTCTTCGAGGTTCTGGACGATCTCGGAACGCTGCTCGGCACGGCTCTCTTCAAGAACGGTACGGCGCGAAACAACGATGTTGCCGCGACGCTTGTCCATCTTGAGGATTTCGAAGGGCTGCGGATTGTGCATCAGCGGAGTAACGTCGCGGATCGGACGGATATCGACCTGCGAGCGCGGCAGGAAGGCTACGGCACCGTCGAGATCGACGGTGAAACCACCCTTGACCTGATTGAAGATCACACCATCGACGCGTTCGCCCCGGTTGAACTTCTCTTCGAGACGGACCCAGCTTTCTTCGCGGCGTGCTTTTTCACGCGACAGAACTGCTTCGCCGAGGGCGTTTTCGATACGCTCGACGTAAACTTCAACGATATCGCCCGGCTTGAGCGAACCGTCCTTGGCTTTCGCGCCGAATTCCTTCAGCGGGACGCGGCCCTCGACCTTGAGGCCGGCGTCGATGATCGCCATGTCTTTTTCGATGGCGACGATACGGCCCTTGACGACATAACCTTCAGCAAGGTCATTGGTGGCAAAGGACTCGGCGAGAAGAGCTTCGAAATCTTCGCGCGTTGGATTGGCTTCAGACATAAATACTCCTGAGTGTCCGGAAAACTCATCGGACACAGCACCGGTGGTTCGTGTTTCGGTTCATCTGCATGCCAACCCGCCCATTGAAGGGCAATCCGGTGCGTGGGTCGGTTGCAGATGGTCTAATGCGTGTTCTTCGCGAGAGCCTGATCAATCAGGGTTTTGGCGCTAAGAAACGCGGTCTCTATATCCATTTCCGTCGTATCTAGCAAGTGCGCGTCGGCAGCGGGCTTTAACGGCGAATCGGTACGCCCCATATCGCGGGCATCGCGGCGCGTCAGATCCGCGAGAATCTCTTCATAATTGGCACCTCCGCCATTGGACCTGATTTCATCATAGCGTCTTCTGGCGCGTGCCTCGGGAGACGCTGTGATGTAGAGCTTCACCGGCGCATCGGGGCAGACGACCGTGCCTATATCGCGCCCGTCGAGTACGGCACCTGGCGGGCGCTCGGCGAAACTGTGCTGCATGGCAACGAGCGCCCGGCGCACTGCCGGCATGACTGCGACCTTTGATGCCGCCTCGCCAACAGCGTGGTCGGACAGTACTGCGCGATCGAGCTTCGTAAGATCAATGCTGCGCGCTGCCTTCTCAGCGAGAAATTCATCGTCCAGCGGCATGTTCTGATCCATCAAGGCCTTGGCGACGGCGCGATAGGTGAGGCCCGTGTCCAGGTGATGAAAACCGTAAGCGTCGGCAATCCTGCGTGCGAGCGTTCCCTTGCCCGAAGCCGCGGGACCATCGATGGCGACCGTAAAGTGCGTCTGCGGTGTTGGCAGGTCCTTTTCGTCCTTGTCGAACAGCCATTGTCCAAGCGCAAAGAGCAGATAGGCCGCAGCCAGCACGAGGGTGATGATAGGCGTTATCCCGATTGTGACGAAGGCAAAGCCACCGAGCGTCGTCAACAGGGATTCAAGCCAGTCGGGCATGGAAGTTGCAAAATTCTGCAGTAGCGCGTCGATGCTGAAGATCAGCACGAACTGAAAGACGAACAGCCAGAACAGCAGCGCAAACAGGCCAAAGCGAACCCGCAGCCCGAACCGTTCGATCACATAGGGAATGGCAACGACGGCAAATGACGTCAGCAGGAAAAACATCAGATGATCCTTCTCTTGCCCATGAAATAACCAATACCGTACCCGGCGATCGATCCAAGTGCCGGTGGTAGCAGCAGAAACTGGAATGGTACCCATTCGCTCGTATTCGCCGCCTCCGCACCGGCCGAGACATTCCACGCATAGAGGAAGATGACCGTCAAAGGAAGAAGGACGCGAAATATCGTGCTGGTTATACCCGGCCATGGTGCGGGCGCCGTGCTCGCGACCGTGCCGCTATAGGCGCTTCGTCCTGCCCAGACAAGGAAGGGCACGCTGGACATGGCATACAGGAAATATACGGTGAGACGCGATATGAGCTCGGTCATCGCTGATTTTTTTGCTCGTTTTCAGATTTCGAGTTCGGAAATCTCAGCACCCATTCCCGTCATCATGTCCATGAATTCCGGGAAGCTGGTAACGATCATGGTCGAATCGTCGATTGTGACGGGCTTTTCGGCGGCGAGGCCGAGGACAAGAAAGCTCATTGCGATGCGATGGTCGAGATGGGTTTCGACACTGCCACCGCCAAGCCCCTTGCCATCCGGGCGGCCGCGAACGGTCAACGTGTCATGACCCTCGGTGCAATCGGCACCATTGGCCTTGAGGCCGTTGGCAACAGCCGAAAGCCGATCGGATTCCTTGACGCGCAGCTCTTCGAGCCCGTTCATCACAGTTTCGCCGGTGGCAAAGCAGGCCGCGACTGCAAGGACGGGATATTCGTCAATCATCGATGGCGCGCGGCTCGCGGGCACATGGACACCCTTGAGTTCGGAGGCGCGAACGCGCAAATCCGCGACATCCTCGCCGCCGGCCAGGCGCCCATTGAGTATCTCTATGTCAGCGCCCATCTCCTGCAGCGTCAGGATAAGCCCGGTGCGTGTCGGGTTCATCAACACATTGCGAATGGTGATATCTGAGCCAGGCACGATGATGGCCGCAACCAGCGGAAAAGCCGTGGACGACGGATCACCCGGTACGTCGATGGTCTGGCCGGTCAGCTTGCCCTGACCCTCGATGCGGATATGGCGCACATTATCCCTGTCGGTCTCTACGGAAAGGTTGGCGCCGAACCCTTGCAGCATCTTTTCCGTATGATCGCGCGTCATGACCGGTTCGACGACCGTTGTAATGCCTGGCGTGTTGAGCCCGGCCAGTAGCACGGCGGATTTCACTTGCGCTGAGGCCATTGGCACGCGGTAGGTGATCGGCGCTGCGATTTTCGGACCGCGCAGCGTCAGGGGCATGCGGTCGCCTTCCGCGGCGGACACCTGGACTCCCATTTCCCGCAAGGGATTGAGCACGCGGCCCATCGGTCGCTTCGACAATGAAGCATCGCCCACGAAGGTCGTCTCCATGGCATATGTGCCAACCAAACCCATGGTCAGACGCGCACCGGTGCCCGCATTACCGAAATCGAGCGGCGCTTCCGGGGCAAGCAGGCAGCCATTGCCGGTTCCCTGAATGACCCAGACATCGCCTTCCTTGGCGATTTTCGCACCCATTGCCTGCATGGCGCGGCCCGTATTGATGACGTCCTCGCCCTCGAGCAGGCCGGTGATGCGTGTTTCGCCGGAAGCGAGTCCGCCAAACATAAAGGAGCGATGCGAAATCGATTTGTCGCCGGGAATACGGATATCGCCGGAGAGAGCTTGTGAGCGGCGGGCAGTGGCGGGTTTTGGCGGCGCGGAATGGGACATGGAGAGGGTCAATCGCGGTAAATGGGGGTCATCGGGATGCAGGCATCCTACTAACACAGCTTGCCAGTACGGTCATCTTGCAAATTCAATGATTGACACAAGCTTTTTTCGCTTTGACAAATGCGTCGAATTGCGTTTATGGGACCGCAAATTCATTTTGATGAGTATCGGCGTAAACGGTTGGGGCCAATAGGGACCTGATATCAGCCGGTCGCAGGCGAGCGCAGCAAGACGAGGCAAAACGTGGCGAATCCAAAACTTGGCACCAAGCGAGTTGACCCGGAGACCGGGCAGAAATTTTACGATCTGAATCGCGATCCGATCGTTTCGCCCTATACGGGCAAGAGCTATCCGCTCAGCTATTTCGATTCCACAGCTTCGTCCGCGCGCGAAGAAGAGGAAGAGGTCGAGACGGAAGAACTCGACGTTGCTCTCGAGAAGCCGGAATTCGTTGCACTTGAAGAGGCCGACGCCGAAGGCGACGACGTTCCGGATATCGGTGATGACGACGTCGAGGTCGAGGACACCGATGACGACGACACATTCCTTGCAACCGACGAAGAAGATGAGGATGACGATGTCACCGATATTCTTGGCGGTGGCATCGGCGACGACGACGAGAATTGATTTTGATTATTACTGTTCACCGAAAATATCCGGTGAACAGGACTTGATCTTCCGGACGGCGGGCGATAAGTACCGCCATCTTCGCGAAAGCAAGAGGCAAGGCTCCAGACCTTGCCGGAGAGTTGCCGGTTCACCGGAGGCCTAAATGGCCATTATGAATGGGGCCATAGCTCAGCTGGGAGAGCGCTTGCATGGCATGCAAGAGGTCAGCGGTTCGATCCCGCTTGGCTCCACCAAATTTCCCTATTAAATTCAATATGTTGGCGCATTCGTCACGAGCGTCTTACCTGTCGTGTATGGCTGGGGCACCCCGGGGGCACTCCCGAAGCGATTTTGGGTCAACACATGAACAAGGGAGTATCAACTTTAAGGCGCGCTTGTTTGTGCCGTTGGGGCGCTTTTCTGCCGTAGGTCGCTAATCACGGAGTCTTCGAAATCCTCCACGAAACCCAACGATCTACGGCACGCCCTCGCGAGATCCATACTTTTGTTGCGAAGCTCCTCTCCGTTGTGCGGTTTATTCACAAGGACTAACATGAACGTATCTACCGCTACTCCTACCTGTTTATCTGCAACCATCGGAACTCCTCCCCAGAACAGCCACCAAAACTTCTCTTCGGCCGCCGTGCGGATTGGATCGTCGTGGCCTCTATTTGCAATCGTCGAAGTGGTTGACACCAAGTCGTAATACACTTCTTGTCGTTTAGCAGAGAATGGCTTTTGGGCCTCGATCAGAGCAGCTTGATTGGCTCTGGCCTTCTCCTCCAAAGCATCTTGGTTCGCTTTTAACGCAGCCTTTTCTGCCAATGTTTTTTCATGCAAGTATTTTGAAAATGCCAACCATGCACCGCCGAGAGCCGCGACACCACCTGCTGCTTTAATGACAGCATCCCAAAAGAACGACTGCTCCTCACCTATCGCCACGGTCCTCCAGCCTTGAGTAAAATAAGCAACACATCCAAGAAGCACCAAGGCGGCGACAAACACATAGACTACGATTTTTTGTTTGGGCATCGGTTCCCCCCATGGAACAGTTAGACCTCACGATCATACTCTATCTTGCACAATAACGCTCTAGATCGATCTGTTTTTCATTTCCCCGTCATTTGATCCGTGTCGGGTTCACAGCCCATCCGATCGCTAATTAGCTCCATCTTGTCGTCGAAAAGGTCGGTGGCCCTATGCCCGAATCAGAAGAAGTTCCGATGATGACTAATGAAGTTCGGATTCCTCAAGCGAATGAACGAACTCGCCTGGCAGGACGTTGTGGAAGACATTCTAAACCCGGGTTTTTAGAGTGAATTGCAAGAGCTGTGGGCTGAGGCACAGCACAAGAAACAGGGCCGGTTGTAACGCTTACTCTGATTTAGGAGCGCGACGCGAGGAATTTCCCCACATTTTCATGAAAAGCGCGGACTTCTTCTATCTCGGTGTCCGAAAGGACCTCGACTTCGCGTCCGAGTTTCGTTGCTATCGCCAATTTCATCTCACTGAGAAGGCCACCTAGCACGCGTTGCCAATATTGAGCGCGGTCCAGGAAATCTAATAAAAACTCTGGGCCATTCACGTCACGCGCAACTCCCTTGATGTTCATCCGAAAAACACGATTGTAGTCATGAGCGATGAGATTGCGGTCCCTGCAGAACTGAACGAGTTCTGGGGTATGAACTAGGAGTGTATTTCCAAATGCCTTTACCAATTGTCCAAGCGTCGCGTTGAGTTCGGAGACATCGCCGCGAAGAAAGGTTTCGGCTGTAAGGTTACGAAAGCGCTTGTCCTTCTTTGGGCCGGCGTCGACCGATAAGTGCGCAGCTAGACCGTACAGCAAAAATTCGACGCGTTGAGCAGCGATAAGCGTGAGGCCTAGAAGTTTTAATTCGTCTTCAAATGACAGCGCCATCGGACCTCTGTGACGTTAATGACCAAGGAAAGCTATGCAGAAAAATATATTCCACATGCTCGTTGGAATACACCTCGCTAAGAGCGTTGATGGCTAAACCAATCGAGTTTCCAAAAGAGATTTAGATGTCGTGCTGCTTCAATCTGTGTAAAGCAGTAGCGCGCTACCAACCACAATCAGAATTATAGCCGGCAGGTTTTTGGTGAGCCCGAGAAATTTCATTCCTTGGCCCCTCGGTTCCAAGGACGGTTCATTTTCATTATTAGGCGTATGAGGCGGCTGGCTTAGCTTACGATGGCTAAGTGCGGCCCCGACCGAATAGAGCACGCCAGCTACGATTAGAATTGCGCCAATGGCTTTAAACATCAGGTATCTCGCGACGCATCTTCGAGTTCGGCCTCGATCTTCTTCCGACTGCCTTCATGTTTGATAATTAATTCGTGAGCGCGCTTCTTGCTTATGTCGAACTTGAACATCAAGTACTCGACTTCATAATCCTCGCTGCTCGAGACCTTTGAACGATCCCGATTATCCTGTTTCTGCTTGTTGTCCGCCATATGAATTCCTCCCGTCCCACTTTCTGCACAACAGTATCCGGTGATTTTCGTTCCACGACGATATCCTCCTCAATAAGGCGTCGCGCTGAGGCCAAGCTGCTTTGATCCACACGCCGAGCACTTTAGCTTGGGTGCCAGGTCCTTGTGCATGGCGCTGTGGTTTCTCCCGAGCTCGTTCGCCAGCATCTGCAGATCCATCTTTCGCGAGCGGTTGCACCCACGCCGGTGGCAAAACACCCAAAGCGTATATCCATGATCGATCATTGCGCCAATGGTGCCATTTTCGCTGGTATCAGCTTGCACCTGAACGGGTTGCGGCTTCGCTTTGGGCACGAAGATGTCTTCGTATGGAAGAACCTCGCAATCGGTGCTGTTACAATCTTTGCACTTGAATTTGACGCTTCTGATTTCAGGACCGTGACCAAATTATGATCGGTGCCAGGAACAAGTTGAGAGATTAGCCCAATGTGCAATTTATCCTCCGCAACTACTCAAGATAAATAGATTTCACTTCAAGCCGCATCAAGGATCATCGCCGTCCGCCCCGAACTCCGTTACGCTCAGCGAAAACGGGAGACCACGGGCATGACCGAAGATGAGGAACTAATAGCGGAGATCAAGGCGCAGGCTGAAAAAGCCGAAGAAATACGTCCCGAGATGATTGATGTGTCGGGTTTGGCGATGACCATTGGAGCCAAGTTTCCACACCGTAGCGTTGATGAGATCAAGCAGAAGATCATTGACGTGTGGCGAGCCAACGACCTGTTCTACACCGAATAGAAGGCCCTAGGCTCAGGACACTAGAGCCAAAGAATACCCACGGCACGAACCGTGCGGCGGCGCATGGCACATACATCGTGCAGGTCGGAGTGCTGACAGACGACAATGCCGTCTTTTATGGCCCATCGACGTGCTACCCGCGGCTGCAAAGGTTGATGGAACAGAACGTAGTCACCATGCTCAGCCCCGATGGTAGTCGTACATTCTACCAGGCAATATCGACGGTCATGCGCTCAGGCACATCGTCTGCATAATTGTCTCTTCAGTAGGCTGAATCGCTTATACTTCAGACTTTTGCAACCGAGTTAAAATCGGCAAACTCGTCCCTAGCGGATCGTGACGCTGTCACGAAGATTCCGCTGGGAGCTACTCTTTCTGGCTGATTTTCAAATGAAAGGATCAAATATGAACGCTGTTACCACAATCGGTTTGGATTTGGCCAAACAAGTATTTCAAGTTCACGGTACCGACGCCCAAGGCAAACCATCGTTTAGCCGAAAACTGCGTCGAGTTCAGGTGAAGGAATTCTTTGAGAGCATTCCCCCGTGTACAGTCGGCATGGAAGCGTGTGGGAGCGCTTATTACTGGGCCCGCGAGATTGCGTCTTTAGGACATGACGTCAAAATAATGCCTGCAGTTTACGTCAAACCTTTTGTGAAGCGCGGCAAAACCGATGCGATCGATGCCGAAGCTATTTGTGACGCTGTATTGCATAATAAGATGCGGTTCATTCCAGTAAAGACGACCGAGCAGCAGGCCTTTTCGATGTTGCTGAAAGTGCGCAGCTTGTTCGTGCGTCAGCGAACAAAGGCAATCAATGCCTTACGGAGCCATATGGCCGAGTTCGGCCTCGTAGTCCCAGTTAGCAGAACGAAGGTGACGGCATTGTACTCGCTTCTGAAAGACTATGGCGACAGTCAAATACCTCAAGCCGCCCGCCTTGTCCTCTGCGAAATCATGGAAGAAATCGAACATTTAGATGTGCGGATTGACAAGCTCGATGCCCAAATTGCTTCTCAGGCCAAGCAAGACGAAGATGTCCAACGGTTGATGACCATTCCCGGCGTCGGGCAGACGACGGCCGCTGCGATCAAGGCATATGCTGGTGATGCAGGAGTATTTAAGTCGTCTCGTCATTTTGCTTCTTGGATTGGTCTTACTCCAAAAGTGTATGCCAGTGGAGGAAAAACACGCCTTGGCGGCATTTCAAAGGCCGGGAACTCTGTCTTGCGGTCGCTCTTATACATGGGGGCGACGGTTGTTCTCCGGGAATCTCGAAAGAGTGAGAACGCTTCCCCCTGGCTTACGAAGCTGATGGCACGGAGGCCCTTCAAGGTCGTGGCGATCGCTGTTGCCAATAAGATGGCAAGAACCATCTGGGCTCTATTGAAAAACGGCGAAACTTACCGCCGGCCGATAGATCCGATTGTTGCTTCCGCGTAGCAGACCAGATTTTCACTATTCACAGTAGGCCCGGATGGCGAATGCAGCAGTTCTGCGTGGGTAAATTTGGTAGAATAGGCAGGGTTCCGTTCTGCGTTCAAGAACGCGGCTATTCGTTTGTGCCATCTACCTTGCGCGTGGGCAACAGGCTGGTACCGGAAAGTACATAGGCCGTACGTACGTTTTGCCCCCACGATACCGGAATTGTTTCAGCGCTGTCTTGTGCCGCGGGCTGTTTCCGAACTTAATATGGGACAGCCCGCACTTTTGGACCCGCGCCAAAGCGGATTAGGTCTCGACAGAAATCAGTCAAGCGAGGCTAAGAAAAATGGGTTATCTAACGGCGAGGAACCGAATCCACAGGATACCGTTTCGCGCTGATGGACGAACGCTATTTCAAAGAGGTTCGCATCACGACAAGCCAGCCTGGCCGGATGCGCGTAGTCACATCGGCACTTCAGGCGGCAGGGCAAATCCTGACAGATTGGCCCATCGAGCAAAGTGAGGTGCTGTCTGCAACCAAGCCCGCTCTACTGGTTTGCCTCGAAGGGAACCTCTCCTCCGGATCAGCACGCTTTGCATTCATCCAGGCGGCCAAGGAAGCGGGCAACTATGTGGATGAGCCGGAACGTGGACCGCCCACAGGCAAGCCGTTCCGGTGGAACAAGAGCAAGCCGCGGCGCAGGGCTTAAGTACGGCACATTGTTCGTACGGTATCGTACCCATGCGGAACCAAGTTTTTCTCCTTGAGTTCCTGCCTTGCCGAGACAGTCCGGCTGTGTCCCTGATCGCCCCCCCGTGCAAATTCAGGGCTCTGAACTAGACGGTGAGCGCAAACTCACCGTCATTTTTCTCTGGCAAAGAAATTTCCCGGTTTAGGCAGCGTCGGGGAGCGCCTCACCTTTTGTTAACCATACAGGCGCACCCTTTGAGTGCTGACCATAGTGCCACAGGTCGGCACCCGGCCTGCCTTCGTATTGTGTACAGCGATGACAATCAGGGCGATCGAGCCAAGGGTGTTTTGATTACCAGGCGTGAACGCAGAGCATAGTCATTTGCGTCACCTCAACTGCGGCTCGCTCATCAGCATGTTCCCTCACCTCATGTTCGACCCCGAGCGAGAGCCCGAGGAAACGCCGCAATAGGTCCGTGATTCGTAATCCGAACGGATTATCACCGTATTTTTGCCGAGCTGTTGTCTCATTTCGGACATTTTCGGACCACGTTGCATTTGCGCAACAATGGGCCTTTTCGGTTCGAAATATCGCCTTTTCGAGCATATTTGACCATCTTCTTCGCCAAAATCCTTCTAGCAAGCATCCAAAACACTCCCAAATCTTGATTCTAGGCGTTTCGATCTAGTGGTTCGCCCGACCGAGAGCCTCTTGAAACGAGTTGCGCGCTATCACGGCTTCGTTACCTATACGTAATGGTAACGAATTGACCCGAGTTTGAGTGCAAGTGCGGGGGTTGTGGGGAGGACTTAATGAATAGGACAATATCTACAGTGGTCGGCGGGGCTTTGTTTCTAACAAGCGTTGTCACCGGAGCCCAGGCTGGCGGCCTTGAGCGCAGTGGATACAGTTGGGATCTTCTCTTTACTAAGGGAACAGTTGCGACCGATGCAGGCGTCACTCACGTCATGCCGGAGCGGAGAATCAAGAATGCGCGCGACACCGATCCCAGCAATGGGCCAGGCTTCGGAAGCACGAGCGTAGACGAGACCCCTTCATACAATATACCTCGCTGGAGCGGCAAGGTCGGCATCACGCCAGAGTTCGATTGTTTGGCGAGCTATCAACAGCCGTGGGGCGTTCACACCGATCCGGGCTATGCCTGGCAAGGTAACGCCAGCAACATCGAAACCGAGATTACCAGCAACGATTATGGTTTGACCTGTTCCTACAAATGGCAGGTAGGCCCGGGCTTCATTCGAGGCATAGCCGGCGTCTCGTATCAGGAGATCGAGGGCTTTAAGACCAGGATGGTCAACAGCAACATTCCACTAAGCGGACTGTTTCCCGGCTATGATGGCACCGGAACACTCGACATTAAAGGCGATGGTTGGGGCTGGCGCGCTGGTGTTGCCTATGAGATTCCTGAATACGAAATGCGCTTCAGCCTTATCTACAATGCAGAGGTTGACCTCGGCGAGGTCAACGGCACCGTGGACTTGACCGAGATCCCGAGAGCGCTTGCGTCTGCCAGAAATCCTTTTTTAGGAGCAGTCACAGACGTATACGGCACAGCAACCCTGCCACAGCAGCTTGAGTTCAAATGGCAGACAGGTATCGCTCCAGACTGGCTCGCCTTTGGCACGGTCAAGTGGACCGACTGGAGTGTCCTCGGTGTTATCCCCTTCTGCCCCACGGTTACAAAGTCGTTAGGCTCATGCAACCCTAGCTCTCCATTCCGCCTCACATCTCTCGATCTGATGTTCCAGGACGGTTGGTATGTTATGGCTGGCATTGGGCATCAGTTCACTCCAAAATGGAGTGGCGCTGCTCAAATCAGCTGGGATCGGGGCACATCGACTGGCTTGACCACGCAGACCGACACCTACCTGCTTTCAGTCGGCGCTCAATACCAGCCGAACAAATCTTGGCAACTCCAGGCCGGCGCTGCGGTAGGCATGTTATCCTCGGGCAGCTACGGTCCAACAGCTTGCGAGGGCAATCAGCCTTGCGGCGTCGACGCTGCCTATGACTTTGGCGATGACTTCGTGTCGGCTCTGTCCGTCTCCGCGAAGCTGAAATTCTAATCGAACTCAGAAGCCAAGGTCACGCCTTAAACGAGACCTTGGCTTCATAGAGGATCTTCCGGACGCTCGGGCGCGAACAGTGATGCTTGAATGACAGTTCCGCTGTTGTCAGCCCCGTCTTCGCATCGGCAATGACAGCCGCCCGATCAATGATCCCGGACACGTCGATATCGCGCCGTAGCAGCGATTTCTTGACCGCAGCATAGCTCCGGTTCCCAAACGCAATACCGATATCGGTCAGGCTCCAATCGCGCAGCCGCACCCACGCCTCGGCAATCGCATCGTCACGGGCATCAACGATGTATGGCTTGCGTGACCTATAAATCAGATCCGCACTCGATAGTCTGTTGCTCTCCGCAACGACGCGAATGATATCCTCTACTGAGGGAGCAAGAAGATCATCGAGCGCCTTATAGGTGTTATCCATGTAATGTTTCCACGATTCAGACAGTACCCAATATCTATCCGATTCTGGCTTGTATATTCTTTTTCTAATTCGCTGCTTGTTCAAAGTCGGAAGTGGTGAGTATCCGGCAGGTCGGGACATCGGGCTTGCCACTCCTTGATGCGCGTTATCACCTACTGCCAGTGCCTCCTAAACCGGGGTGGGCCTCTCCTCATCCTAGTGGAACTTCCGACATCGTGAACGGTTCATAACGCGTCGGGGAGCGTGGCGCTCTTCGGCGGTGGCCGGTTGCCGACATCCCTCTCGGGGAAGCGTCGGACCCCACCTATTTACAAGCCCAGGGCGCAGGAACAAGAAATGACGACCATTCCAGCTGATGTGCTTTCAACCAATTTCATTATGTATCCATTAGCGGCCATTGTCGTCATCGTGATTGTTTGGCTATTTTTTATGGTGCGGCGTCGGATGCGATGATGCCCGGTTTCCGATGCGAATGCCGAACAGTTACCGCCATCGCCGTTTGCCACGAGCGCGCGGGTCGGTCGGAAGTCTATGTGAAGTGTGGTATGTTCCCAGCGACTAGCGGGATGGCGATTATATACTTGACAAACCACTAACTATTGAAAGCGGGCAGCCCAAAGAATCACGCGATTTGAGTCGTGGACAATCTCGTACAGGATATACACCTTGGGAAGCCTTGCTATAGGTGGGGTGCTGTAGACCCAAAGTCCGGTTTGGCCAAGTGCCGTATGAGGCTGCCCCATGGCATGGGGGTTAAAACCCATGCCCTCCTCAATACTGCAGTAAAGATCAATAAGATCGTCTATGTCAAACCGGTCAACGGCGAGACAGTTCAACCAAGCGCGCTCGAAAAGCTCCCGCGTCACTACCCGCCATGGCGCCTGTGGACGCTGATTTCGATCTACTATCTGCAATCCTAGCTGCCTCAATTTCCGCCCATTGCATAGCTTCTGGCGACGGAATGTTTGGAATCAGATTAATTGCATTATGATAGGGTATTATTTCGCCAAACTCCACCATCTGCCACACTATATCGTGGGAGAACTCACTGATCGTCTTTGCTGAATTATTATTGCAAACAAAATCGATCATCTCATCTAAAGTTGAGATCTCATCTTGGCTAAGTTGGTTCGTCTCGACTGGCGTATTTAGTTTGAATTGCTTCTTCAGAAAACCATGATATTCGACGTTCTCAACTTGGATAGTCCCATCGCTGGCAAGTTCATTCAACAAGGGGAGAACGGCATCGCAGGTTGGGCCGAATGGCCGTTTCCGATAGGCTGCGCCCGTAATAGGGCTGCCCGTATCCAAGAATGTAACCATGTCAGAATAGTAGAGAACTTTATGCAGTTTCACTGCGCCAAGCCTATCCGGCCTGCAAGCCGAAACGACATGCAGCACTGCCGCGCGAAGCTTTTCTTTCTGCAAAGTTATCTCTCTAGCCGCCATACCATAAATATAGGTGAAGTCAAGAAATAGTCAAGCTATTGATTTGAAATGCTTTTTTTGACTCAAAATCAATGGGTTAGCCATTTTTGCGTTTTGGTTCATCCTTCTTTGAAGGAAACCTCGCAATATTCTTCAGAGCCGCGTCAAACGCCTCGCAGAAGCGGAAATCAAGCGATTGGGCACTCATATCCAGCTTTCGCAATTCATTTGTTTAAATCCCGGCGCTGGGCTACGGTTCGCCTTCGATCGGGGGAAATCATGTTATTTCGAGTGCTAACGACGTCGGCTCTGCTGCTGACGACAATACTTTCTGGCTGCAACACTCCAGGAAGAGGAGAGACCTTTATGGGCAAAGAGAAGGTCAGTCAGAAGGATGACGCGACTTGCCGCAATTACGGTGCCAAGCCTGGCACCGACGTTTATATTCAGTGCCGAATGAAGCAGGACGAGATTCGATCGTCAAATCAAAATGCTGCTCGAAACTCCACGACAACGTGCATGCCATCGGGATATGGCAACGTGACGTGCTTTTGAGCGAGATATCCATACGCTTCAATGGCCTGCATAGTCGCGCTGCTCCTGCTTCGGAAGGATTGACGGCGTTCCCCGGCTCTGCGAGTTTGCAGACGGGCATTGGAGGGGATAATCATGAAAGACAGATTACTGCGGGGCGCCGTCAAGACTGCAGCATATGCCAAAGCAAGGCCGAGTGAAACGAAATGGTCTATAGCTGGCGTGGCGGTTGGCGTACTCCTGGGATTGATGATTGGGGGAGTAGGTATAGCTGCGCTAGGTGGTGCAATTGGGGTGTCGTCCTCGATTGTTTTGGCCATCGTTGGCGGATTAATTGGCAACCGATATGGCATGGAAATTGACCGGCGGGCGGGAGTTAGCCAAGGGCACACTCCCGGTGGCACGTGAGGGTACAATGATTGCTGAAAGTATGGTCGGAACAACGATCAAGGCGCACTGTTCCAACTGTTCGGGGGAGCGTAATTGCGAAATTAGGGGTCATCATAAAGTCCGTGGAAGCGATGACTATGCCGAGTGGTGGACGACCTGGTACCTGCTGGTTTGTTGCGGATGTGAGCATGTGTTCGCACAGTCGGTTAGCGGGAATTCAGAAAGTTATGACTACGACTGTGATGAGCAAGGTCGCGAGACTCGTACACCTGTTGAAGCCATTACCACATGGCCGGCGAAATTTAAACGGAACCGGCCCGACTGGTTTGTTGACCATCGGACAGTTGTAGACATCCCATCTTTTGGTATCTATCGAAGTCTGTCAGAATTATACGGTGCGCTGGATAACGACTTGAACACGCTGGCTGCAATCGGTGTGCGGACAACCTTCGACATCGCATCAGAACAGCTCGGTGTAGCCTCTGGCCTATCGTTCGAAAAGAAGCTCCAGGCGATGGTAGATTGCAAGCTGATTACCGAATCACAGAGCGACCATCTTGGCGTTCTCATAGACGCCGGCAGCGCTTCCGCCCACCGCGGTTGGCAACCATCCGTTGACGATCTCGACACGCTGATGGACGTACTTGAAGAGTTTCTGCACGACTCCTTTGTTGCTCCTGCAAAGAAAAAGGTAGCCGATGCGAAGGTGGCTAAAATGAAAGCAAAGGTCCCGCCGCGTCCTGGCAGGAAGGCACCGGCGAAAAAATTATCACAACCTGCTGTCGTCGCTCTGCTTCCGATGAGCAAGGACTGATCGCATCGGAATTCGATCGTCCCTCTAGTCGGTGACTTGATATGGGCCAATTAGAGCTGACGCTGACTTAGGAGTGGGTGAGACTCGCTTTAGCCAGCCTGGCGGGGGATGGACGGCGCGTCGCAACTTCCGCTGTGTAGCGGCCGATCGATCGAGTCTTCGATCGTCCCCTCGTGTCCGTGGCCACTCTCACGGCTTTCGCGTCGCAATCAGATGTGGTGCCCAGCCATGCTTTTCACAGCCCGTATGTTATCATGACCTTGATCGCGATTTCGAAGGAGGGGGCCTTCCTCGAGTTGCTGATCCTTGGGGGCGGGGAAAATGCAGTATCTAGATTCTGTCGTGGGTCAAGTCATCGCTTGGGTTGTCGCCGGCATCCTTGCTTGGCTGGCGCTTCGAATTGGTTCAATCAAAGTTTGGCTGGAAAAGAGGCCCTGGGCATTCGCCGTACTGGCGGCGGTCATCATCTCGGGAATCATATCTTCGGTTGTTGTCGGCATTTACAGTGCCCGGAATGCAAAGCAGATCAGCGCGCTAGAGGCAAAGATTGTCACTATGCAAGAGACCTTGTCGGCAAAAAATGCTGCACTGATGATATGGGGAGGAACAGATGACTCTGCACCGACGTTAAAGTGTCCTCCCGGAATGTATGTCGTCGGGATTCAGTCAAAATCTGTACCGGGCGGCGGTAACGGCTATCTCGAAAGCAGCTCCGTAATTTGTCGCCCGCTCAATGTAAACTAATGATCACGCAGCCTCCGCAGGATTTTCTGCCATTGTTCCGCTGCAAACTGTGGCGGTTACCTGCAACTAAAATTTACGGGATCAAATAGCGTAGATCACGCGCGCCCCATCGATTTGGTTTGTCTTGCTGCTGGTGATTAAGGGGCGAGCAGTGTTGGCTCACTTTCAAATGCTGGCCACGAATGTCGTACCACTTGCCATCTATGAGAGTGTACACGTGGCCGTCCATCTGATCGTACCAACACTCAGCCTGCGGCCACACCGAACGCAGTATCTTGAAAAAGTTGTAGCACTGACCTTCCATATACAGCCACTCGATATCTGGGTGACTGTCACGAACCGCGGCGATAAATTTCTCGATCGCGTTCATGGCTCGGTCCGATATTTCAACGCTGCAGCCAATACACCCGCCATGTAGGCTCGGTGTCATCGGCAGACCGGCAGCCTAAATATAAGATCAGACCCGGATTGACCGGCTCTATGATTGTCTGCGTCAGGTCCAGGCGGGTTATGGGCATAGATAGCAGCGGCTTGCGTGAACGCGTGACCATCGCCTGTGCTGATGTAGACAGCATGCCTAGCATGAGTATCAGAGTCAGCGTCTTCATTTGGCCCACCATCCGTAATCCCGGGTCCACCAGGTTTCTTTTTCCGGCTTCTTGGCGCTGTCCTGTGGCGGCCATGTGTAAAGCCAAATGATAAATTGTAGAGCCAAACCGAAAACGATGGACAACACGAAGGCCTCGACCAGTATTGCAAAAGTCATTTCGTCTGCCCTTCCTGGCCTTTCGCCATATTGGTAATTATCGCCTGGATCACGGCGTTCATTCCCTTGCCGGACAAGCCGCTTCCTGATTTGAGCTGGTTGGCTAGGTAGGCGCGCCCTGCATCAGATAGGGCTGCACTGCCTGCAAGCCGGCCGAGCACTGGGATAGCTGCACCCACTGCGCCGCCAAGCACAGGACCCCCAAGCATGGAGCCGATAACCGTGCCCAAGCTCCCGCCGCCGACAACCCTTCCGCCAACGCTGCGGACAGCGGATGCCAATGCGCCAGCCTGGGTGGTAGGCAATGGCGCCATCGTTCCCTCGCCAGCGCGTGCAAGATCAGCGAAGTCACCTTGTCCGCGGGCGAATGCCCGGCGTCCTTGTGCCACAACAGCCGAACGAAGCGCTTGAGGCGTAGTCAGACCGTGCCGAGCATTCTCACCCGCTGCCGTCACCGCTTTCTCAACGACCAGCAGGTTGCGATACGCATTGCGGGTTTCTTTCCATGCGCCCATATCGGCAGGATTGGTGGCTGCAATCGAGCGCTCCATGGCGTCATCAAGTGCATCACGCATACCACGCCAAGCTTCGAGCTCTTCACCACTAGAGGTCTTGAGCTTCTCACCGATCGTGGAAGCCAACTGCTTATATTTGGCTCCGGAGATGGAGCCCTTGGCGATGTCGGAGGTAATATCCGCAACGGTATTCGAGATGGCTGGGATGCGAGCCGTGGGGTTGGTGTTGTCCACATAGCTGCGCAAAGTGTCGCCCAGCTCTTTGTTCAACTGCTCGTCGGGGATGACGTTATTCCGCGAGGCCAGATCGTCAAACCGTCCACCAATCCGCTTGCCTGCCTCGTTGACCACCTCGGGCGTGGCGCGCGTAGCGTCCGAACCGACGCGCTTCATGACAGCTCCGGTAAACTGCTCCGCCTGCTTTTCTGCAAACGTCTCTGCGGCACCGCCGCCGAGTTGGCCTTCAGTGGCGCGCAATGACTTGCTGCCCGTCTGTTGTCCGGCAGTAAGGTCGATGCCTTCGCGCTTCATTATTTCGTTTAGCGCTGACCGTTCACCAGAGATTGCGCCTCCCATAGGAGAGATGACCTTGTTAACCGCGGCAGGGCCAAACGGAGCGACCAAAGCCGCTGCTATACGCGCGACAGGTTCTGCCGCTGGAAATACCTGCTCGGCTGCTTTTCCCGCACCTTCGGACGCAATGCCGGGGAGGATCCCATACTTGACGATATTCGCAGGAGACACGCCACCGTATGCGGCGGTGGCAGGAATGAAACTCGCGGCCGTTTTTACATAGTCGCCAGCAGTCGTCTTGGGCGCATACGGCGCGACACCCGTCGTATCCGTCACGGTTTTGCTAACGTCTGCGGTGCCTGGCGAAGCGATCGGTGTCGGCTCATCGCTGCCCGTAAAGTAGTCGTATGCCTTTCGCAGCGTGTATGTCGGAAGACCGCTCACAACATCCGCGCCGGTCTTGGCAGCGTTGCCAGCCTGCTTTGCGTCCTCAGGTGAGCCGACGTACCCGACCACTTTCTCGACGATGCCACCCAGAGCATTGGGGATGTCGCCAAACTGGCCGACCATTCCCTCGACGCCTTCACGCAATCCTTGTCCGGCAGACTTCACCACGTCGCCGACAGTGGATGGTCGCTCCAGTCCAATCTTGCTCTTGAACTCGTCGATCGGCATATCAGCGTAGAATTTCTGATGCACGGCAGTGGCGAGCTGCTCGTCGCTCAGATCATGGTACTGAGGGTATTTTCCGCGGATATCTGCGATGCTCGCCATTATTGACCTCCCCGGATGCCAAGAGGATCATCAGTGCCACCTTGTGGAGTCGTCGTAGCCGCCTTGCGCTCGTCATCGGAGAACAACGGGTTTTTATCCGCCCATTCGGACAGCTCATCGTAGAAGTTCAGGTCAAGCCGGCCATCATGAGCCTTGGCATAAGCGCGGGCGAGACCAGCAACTTTGACTTTCCGCTCATTGATGCGCCTGGTGATATCGATGATCTTCTTGTTGCCTTGTGGCGTGTTGTTGATCGTTGGCACCTGTCCTTCGATGTAATCACGATCGGCATTGGAAACGCCCGTACCGAGCGAACCGCCCATGTTATCGAGAACAGCTTTCTTGCTGAGAGCGTTGAATGCTTCAGTGCTTGCCACGCTTTCGGGATCAATGCCCATGGAAGCGGCTAACCGTTTGAGGTTGGCGACTGTTTGCCCACCAGCACCCGAATAGAAGTTCGGATCGGTCATTTCCTTTTCCATTGCATTGAGAGAGGAAATGGTTTGGCGAGCTGTCTTCTCTTCGCCAATCATCGTGATGAGGTCCTTGCCCAACCCTTCGCCTATGGTCTGGTCCTGCTTCTTTTCACCATCGATATTGACGGTGTTGTTAGCAGCACCCGACTTGGCGATACCCTGCTTCCACTCGGTAAACGGACGGGTCTCGCCCTGCTTAACAGCCAAGTTGTATTCGCGAATGTCATCAGTCGTCGGTTCAGTATTCACCTCACGCTGCAGTTTTTCGATCTCAAGCTTCCGCTTCGGATCGTTCTCCTGCTGCGCACGCTCATACGCCTGTCGCTGCTGCCACTGCTGCTGTTCTGCATCGGCCTGCTGCTTTGCCAACGACTGCTTGATGACCAACTCGGCTACCGCTTTGGTTCGCGGTGATGCACGGGGATCGGACAAGGCGCGGACTGCTATGGCAAGGGGGTTATTTGCCTGCGGAGATGGTGCGGGTGGGAAATAGCCAGTGTCGCCGTCCGTGCGAGGCGCATCCGTTGACTCAGGGCGACGCGCTGACGCGTTTTGTGGGGCATTGTCGAGATATCCCGCCTGAGCCACTGGCGAGGCGTCGACAGGGCCTGCTGCTGGTGCCGCTGGAAATGGACCTGCCAGAGTAGCGTTCGCCGGCTGAGGTGTGCCCTCAGGAGCGAGTATTCCACCGAGTGCGCGGTCGTTGGCACGCAACAGAGCATCCGACACTCGTTTCACGGGTGGTACCACAGGAACGGCAGCAACTTGGGTAGGAGCACCAGTCGGAGATACAAACGGGATGTTCGCCGCAGCCGACAGATGTGGCTGTGCTGTCACATCAAGGACGGGCGTACCTCCTGTCCCTGCAGGAACAACACCGACCCCTACAGGTTCTGTAGGAACATCAGGTTGTGATGCAGTTGGCGAGGTCTCAGGTAGCGAACCCATTCCGGCCGAAGGATCGAGCGACGAAACCTGAACGGGTGCCGGCGCCGATCGGCCAAGTGCTCGGTCAAATTTCTCGGCATAAGCACCGACAGAGGTTCCGAGACTATCCTTGCGATCTGTCTTGCCTACGCCACCTGGTCCAGCGAACCAAGCTTGAGCAGCCCCAGACGGACCGAACTGCTTTACGTAGCCCCCGAACTTATGGTCGAAGATGGCATCCTGGATTTTTGGATTTGCCAAAAACTCCTCAGCCGATACAGGCTGGCCAAGCGCTTCCTGTCCCCAAGGACCGAGATTGGCTTCCATGATCTGATAGCGACCAAGAGCACGGCCCATTTTAGGATGAGTAGGCCCTATAGCCGCGTAGTCACCACTTCCATCGCTTTCGATCGACGCAATGGCGTCGCGATATACCTGCGGACCTTCAACGCCAGGAGCATCCGGCGCAAACGTCGATCCACCCTCTGCGACACTCTCCGGATAAGCGGCAACACCGCCGCGCAACGCGTCGGCCAACGGAGCCGACAAAGTAGCATCGTATGCCTGGTTGGATGCGTCAGCCTTGTCCAGCCTGCGTTCCTTAATGACACCGGCAAGAGCATCTGCAACACGGGCTGCACCTTGGGTCCAATGGCCCACGGGTGAGAAATCAGCACCCTTGGCTTGTTGGCGCGCGAGGAGTTCACGCTGGAGTGCGACTTGCTCTGGAGTCAAAGCGATGCCACCAGGGCCCCAGACGAAGGCAGAGTTTGGATTAACGGCCATGATATTCTCCTATGTGGACACGGCGAGGAAGGGTCATTTCGAGTCGTAGACAGTTGTGAAGGTGACAACTTGATCGCCGGTATGTTCGACTTCCTGCTTGTCTCGCCAGTCGGCTGCGGCTGCGTTCTTGAGGGCGAATATGGTCGAGACAACTACCGGGCTGCTGTCCGCCGTCAAAAGGCGGTTCTCCAGGAAATGCTGCCGTTTTGCTTGGGCCAGTTTTATAGTGTCCGCAAACTCGTCGTATCGTTCCACCCATTCGTAAACTCGTTGGCGATGGATACCGAGAACGGACGCGGCTGCGGTGAGTGAAAACCCTTCGGCCATCATCGACAAAATCTCATCGCCATAGGTCGGCTTGTAGTCAGTCGGGCGACCGCCCTTATTAACCGGCTTGGTCATTTCTTTGCTCCTTGGCGCTTTTGTTTATTGTCGAACCACTTGACCCAGCGAGCCGTCTGGTCGCAGGGCCAATAATGTGCTGCTGCTCGGAAGGCCCGCTCAGCATCTGGTGCGAGCCAAATCCACAGGCGGCGACCGGAGTTTGCGAGCATGATGTCGGCAATGAAGGCCGTATGCTGGCGATCGCATTCGTGGATGTCGTAATCGATGATATAGTCAATCCGCACGCCAGCGAACGACTTGCTAATTACTGCGAAGTGCCAAACCCGCTGTTCATCGCCTAACTTCTCTCGGAACGCGACCGGTATGACCACGATATGCGTCGCATTGCGGCCTAGCTTTTCAACCAGGAGGCGGTAGTCGCCGTAAATGTTCGTGACTGGTTTGTCGGTCATCGCGTCACCTCCGGACGTTTGAATGGCAAGACGACAGCACTGGGCTTTTTCGGCTGACGTTGCTGGCGTGCCTCGTGCTCGGCGATTTCCTTCGCGACGCGTGCCTCGATTGCTGGAATGTCGAGGTGACGGCCCCAGCTGTAGTTGTTGCCGAATTTCATTGAATCACCTCCGGGGCTATCACGCGAACGTTGCCCTGCATGTCGGCGACCGCGACCGCGCCCTGCATCATCGTGGCTACGGTCTGCATGAATTCATCTCTTGCCTGCAGATATGCAGCCGTGAACTTACGAAGCTGCCGAGGATTACGAATGCATGGGAACTCTGGCTCCCACTCGACATTCATGTTTCCGCCAATCCATATAAAGGTGACTTTGAAACCGAGTGGCAAAGCTGCCGTGTGCTCAAGCGGGCTATTCATTTTCAGCCTCCCATTCTTCGCACGCGGTGCTGCTCAAAGGCAGCGCATGCGTGTAGGGGGTATGGGGGGTGTGGCTGTAGGCCGTTCGTATGGGGGTTCGTACGAAAAGCGGACCGTTCGTAGGGGGGGTCGTATGGGGGTTCGAACCCCGTTCGTATGCCGTTCGTAGGGGGGTTCGTAGGCTATTCAGCATGATCTGGCTCCACGACTACGAGCTGAAATGAGCGCCGAGAAGGAGGACCGAGCTCCAACGCTTTTATGCGACCGGCTTCGAACAGGCGGTTCATAGCCGTGATAAAACCGCGCTTCTTGATGCCATTTGCTTGCTGGTCTTTTTCGAACAAGGCGGGTGCATAATTTGCGCCGGCCGAGTGGCTTACCTTGCGACCCTCGACGGCGTATCGTTCGAGGAGTTGGAGGAATACGCGGTCTATGTTGTTCATTGCCGCAACTGCATTAAGGCTGTCGTTGGTGTTCAGTTTGAATACGCCATTCACCCAACGCAGCATCATTTCATCGCCAATTTTGCCGTAATTGGACTTGACGGTCCTTAGGACACGAACGTCGGTATCAGTCTCACCGCCATCCTTCTCCTTCAGGCGGTCCAAATAGAGACGACTACGCACCGAATTGTTCCAGGCAGTCGAACCCGAGGATCCAGTACCGCTGGCCATTCCAGCAATAGACGGATGGGCGAGCATCACAATGGTGACGCGATACCGAGTGCATAGGCCGCGCAACAGACTGATAAACTGACGGGCTTGCGCACGCTGGATTTCGTCACCGCCGAAGAGATCAGCAAGGGTGTCGAGAACCAACAGCGACGGCCGGTGTTTTGCTACGAAAGCTTCGAGGGCCTCAAAAAGCTTAGTCGCTTTAAGAACGTTTCCTTTTCCCTCCGGTACTGCGAGAAGCGCGTCTTTCCCAGCCAGAGAGCAAATATGCAGGTTCTTTAGAGCGGTAAGTTCGAGTTCGAATTCGCGAACGATATCTGCAAGGCGTCGATGAACTTCATCAACGTCGTCTTCCGCGGTCAGGAAACAGGCCAACCCCTGTAGGACAGCCCGACCAACCCAATAACCATTAATTTGGGCAGCAACCGCAAGCATCAAGGCGAGAAGCGACTTTCCTGTGCCGCCGTCGCCGTTGAGTAGCGTTACAGTATAAGCCGGGATCAGCCCTTCCACGAACCAATCACGCGGAGGTACCGCGACGCCAGCCAAGCTTGATGCGGTTATGGTGTCGAGGATATTTTCTTGCTGTACTGCTCGCACCCTCTCGACGGTGGGATTAAGATTTATGCGAGCTTGTAGTTCTTTAAGCTCAGCTTCATCCTGCGCCTGTTTCTGGGACGCAAATGGGCGATCCCCAGGGAAATCATCGTCTACAAGTTCATTATCTGTGCGGTTAGCATCGTCTTCATACGAGCTGAGCGGAATTCTATCCCACCGCGAACTATTATTGGCGCCCCCCTCAAGGCTGCTTCCGTGATTTTCAGGGAGCGCATCCATCTGGATCGCCCTTACGCAGCAACAGAGGTGGAAGCACGGCGGTTCTTGGCCATCCAAGCGTCAAGATCATCTTGGTTGTACACGACGGTCCGACCCATCTTTATGTAAGGGGGTGCGTCTTCTCCAGTGCAACGCTTTTTTGTAAGCGTCGAGTATGCCCAGCCGATGTAATCAGCGGCCTGGGGAGTGCGAAGATACTTTGAGTTGTTTGCTAATGTCCGCTGCATTTCATTTTCCTCTATTGCCTGAGCTGGCTAGAGGATGATGCAGATATACCGTGAATACTATCGACAGAACTCGTCAAAGATAGTCAAATGTGGTCAACTTGGGCCTGACGAACGAAAACGCCTATATCAGCCGTTCGTAGTCTGAACTGTTTTCCCCTTAAGGCCGAGTTCAGCGAATGTTCTATCGAATGTTTCCTTGCTAGGTATCCTACGGAGTTTAAGGCCTTTATTGTCCCAGTGCGCAATAATCGCGTTGATACGCTCCTTTCGGGTATCAGGGAACCTATCTTCCTCCATTAGGACCTTGACGGCGTCACCAATGGTCTTATGCGCCCCCTTTAACTCTGGTGTTGAAGACTTTAGTTGCTCATCCACGGGTACTGCCTCAAGCATCTCAGCGCTAACCGTGACTCCAGTCGCACCGCCATCAAGCTTCCATAGCTTGAGGATATCGCTGCGCAGGATTGTGATATCGCGATATTTGGGTTTGCCCTGCAACAAAAGCTGCAGACCCGTTTCCGGCGAGCCGCCAGGCTGTAGGTCTTGCCATTGGTGAGCGGGGATGGGGTCGCGGCTTTGCGTTTGACAATCATTGGCGGTGGCTACGAGCCTTCCTTCGATCAACGCATCGAATAAGTCCTTCTCAGCGTCCTTAAACTGCTGCCGAGCAGCGTCCATGTCGGGCGAAAGTCCGATAGTCTCCAGCAACAAGCCAAGCAGCGTTGCCTTCGATCGCTGTCTTAATTCTGGCTTGGCAGATTTGACTTCCAGCGCAAGAATATCAGGCCCTCTACTTCCATCGCCGAAATGACCGCGCACTTGTTGGTAAACTGCTTGATGGGCTACTAGATCCCGGCATTTCGCTCTGTAAGCGTCATCTTGATCGCGAACTTTGTCGGGGTCTTTATGAATGATCCACGAGACTGTCATGGGCAAACTCCACGAAGCCTTCTTCATGGGATCAAATAATGCCGAGGAAACAGTGGCAGTATTCATTATCGCCGTACCTTTGCGATGTACCGAAAGGGAGATGGGAAAACCGCTGGTACATGCGGCTTGTCGGCTGGCCGGCCTATTCCCATCAAGTGAAAACATTACCACGTCACCCGTCAGCTTTCTTGATCGGAATGACGTTATCCTTCTGTTCTTTGCGCATACCCATGGCATCAGCGATCCGTGAGCCGATCACTTCTGATGCAGCTATCAAGGGATCAGTCTCAAGGTGCGCATATCGTTCCGTTGTCCGAGCCTGAGTATGGCCGAGAAGCTTTCCTACGATGGGCAAACCAAAACTGGCACCGACACCTACTGAAGCGTGAGTATGGCGTAGATCATGGAGGCGGACTCGAAAGTGAGGGTTATCTGCGTCGGCTACCAATCCGGCGTGTTTGCGAACCAAGCGCCAGGGGCGATTTAGGTCTGACCGAGGACGGTCCGGAAGCTGCTTACCGTCTTTATCGAATCGAACCTTGCCGGGAATAACAAAGCGACTGATGCGGGGTAGGGATGCCAGCACGATCTTGGCCGGCGCGTTGAGTATGATCGATTTCTTGCCGGTCTTGCTGTCGGGAAGCATTAACTGGCTGCGTTCGATATCAACCATATCCCATGTCAGATGTAGAATTTCTCGTAGTCGTGCGCCCGTAAGAATGAACAGGCGGATTGCAGCCGCGGCCGAGGGGTCTATGACTGTGCGTCTGTTCTCGGCTTTAGGGGCGTGCTTCACCTTCTTGGTCGGGTCTGGTGTCCAAGCGATGCCTACAGTCTCGGCTTCTTCAATGGCATCACCTAGCCTCAGCATCTCATCGCCGCTTAGATAACGCTCGCGGCTATTCTCCTTATATTTCTCAACGCCTGATGCCGGATTGTCCATTTTGGCCAGGAGTTTTCCCTTGGTTGCCCAGGTGTACATCGTGCTCAGAACGTTCCTGACCCTATTGGCGGTTGTAGGTTTGTTCTTCAGGCTCAGGTGCAAAACAACGATGTCCTGCGCAGTGACGCTTCCAGCTTTGCGCTTTCCCCACTCCGGCACGGCATAGGTCTTCAAGAGATGGCTATAGAGGTAATGTGTGTTGGGTTTCTTTTTGGCTTCAACGTGCGCCAGGAAATGGTCGACCAGCTCCTGGAATGTCAGAGCGTTCTTCTTTTCAGTTTTCTGCTTGGCAGGGTCTTCCCCCTGTACGACGGTGGCGAGCAAGCCTTTTGCCACTTCACGTGCTTGGTCGGGCGTTATCTTTCCAACTGGAGCAATCGTTACCCTGCGAACGGGAGCGCCTCGACCGCTGCCTGCTCGGTAGCGCACGATGTAGGAAAGCCCACCCGTCTTGCGCACTCTGACACCAAATCCAATGAGCTCGCTGTCAAATACATAGTAGTCGGTCCCGTTGGGCTCGATCGCATCGACAACTCGCTTGGTGATCTTCGGCATCTTAACCTTCTGGGGCACCACCGGGGCACCCCCAAAACGGAAACAAAGGATATCGTTCGGAAACACCATACATGAAATGCGTTGAATTATAAAGCGTATTTGGAAACTTGGGGTATCGTGCGGAAACACCAGAATACTAAGACACCTTGCATGGCATGCAAGAGGTCAGCGGTTCGATCCCGCTTGGCTCCACCATAAACTTATCAGTCACTTACAGAATTGCATGTCCCTTTGAATCTCCAACGCGCTGTTACAAAACCGGCATCTGGGGAAACACAGGGGAAACACCAGGCGACCTCAGTGCCTACCTGCGAACCGTGGACCGCCTTAGAAAGTGTACTATACTCGACGTCGAGCTCCGCTCTTAGATTTCAATTCCTTCGAAAGACTAATGATCTCGGGATGATCAGCGACGAATTCCCGCAGGTCTCTCGGTGAAACGCACCTCTGACAGGACTTCTTGCTTTCTGCCCAAAGGCGGAACGATGTCGGGCTCGATCCCGCAATTCCTGCGAAATGTCGTTCAAGTGATCCGCGACCATCTCGACCGCCGGCAGAATGGTTTCCAGGCGCGCCGCTAGACGACGCGCAATCCAAGCAGCAGGCGCGAAGGGCTTTGCTCAGTTCGTTTTTCTTGAGTCGAATCTTCTTCTTGTAACGATCTTCGACTCTATCCAACGCTTCGTTCAGCGCCTTCATATACGCCTGCTTCTGGTTTCGTCCGTGTTACTGCACGAGCGCGGCCTTTTCAATTACCGCGGCGACATCCTTCGCATGGACTACGAGGGAGGCATGGCTGCCTGCGACTTCCGTCGTGTGAGCATGCATTCTGGCTGCAAACATTTTCTGGGTCTCCGGTGCGATTACCTTGTCCTTCGTGCTGACCACGTAGAACGTCGGCTTGTCGTGCCGAGCTGCCGTATCGATAGGAGCCTCGAACGCTGTGTGGTTCAACGGGAGCTGATGGTTTGCCAAGGATACGGCGATCTCCGAAGGAAGGTCAGCCGCGACTGCCGAAGGAAATACTTTGGGATCGATGTAGAGGTCGCCCTTTTCGTCGGGATGAATGGCCGCGCCGCCTTCGGTTGCCGGACCGCTCGTGGCTAACATCGCCAAGGATTGTCCCACGTCGGGCGCGAATGCGGAGACATAGACGAGGGCCGAGACTTTGGGATCGTCACCTGCTTGCGTGATGACGACGCCGCCCCAGGAGTGGCCAACGAGAACGGTCTTGCCGTCCTGTTTCACAAGCGCCTGTTTGGTTGCGTCGACATCCGCTGCGAGGGAGGTGAGCGGGTTTTCGACGAGCGTTACGTTGTAGCCCTTTTTCGTGAGAATATCGGCAACCGGCTTCCAGCTCGTCTGGTCGACGAATGCGCCATGGACGAGCACGATATTATGAGCCGCCCCCTTGGGCAGTTGAGCCGATTTGGCGGGGGCGGCAAATGTTGCTCCGGCCATGAGGATGGTGGCGACTGAGAGTAGAAGATTTCGCATTGATTGCTCCTGTTAGATGACGGACGACGAGGGGGTCCGGGGGAAGGGCAGGCGTGTCGGCAAAGTCGGGGTTTTTCCATCTGCTGTTTTGAACAAATGGTTTGCCGCGGCCTGTTGGCTCGCCTTAAGATGAAATAGTACATGGGGTTCTCGGACGTTAGGCCTCGATCGTCCGAATATTGTGTCCGAACGTCCGTTCGTGTAATGTCGGGATAATGGACATCCTCGCCCAAGTGCTCGATCGCGTCCGCCTTAGCGGGTCTCTGCTCTTCCACTTCGAGCTCGGCCATCCATGGAACCTGGCATTACCAGCGCGCCCCTACGCCCTTTTCCATTATCTCAGTCGTGGCTCAGCTACCCTCGCGCTTGAACAGGGGCGAGAGCTCCGCTTGACCGAGGGCGACTTTGTTGTAGTGACACGCGGCGAGCCCCACGTGATTTATTCAGACCGCCGGACGAAGCCGCTACCGATTCTGGACCTCGATAGATTGGCCGGACGTCTTGGCGTCGTTCGTCACGGAGGCAGCGCGCAGCCGCTCTCGACGATGATCTGTGGCAATTTCACTGTGGCGCGGCCCTCCCGCGGTAGCGTGTTGGAATTACTTCCGCCCGTGCTTCTCCTGAAGCCCATGGCGGACGGTGGATGGCTCGAGGCGATCCTACAACGCATGGTGAGCGAGGCGGCGCTTGAGCGTCCCGGCCAAGGCGTCGCGCTCTCACGACTGACAGAAGTGCTCTTCGTCGAAGTGTTGCGAAGCTGGATCAAATCTCTAGGTCCAGGAGAAGGCGGGTGGTTGGGAGCGATGGCGGACCCGTACATAGGGCCAGCCCTTCAGTTGATTCACGATCGCCCGGATCGGCCCTGGACCCTTGGCGACCTCGGACACAGCGTGGGGCTTGGTCGTTCGGCGTTTTCGGCTCGCTTCACCAAGCTTGTTGGCGAGTCCATGTACCGTTATTTGATCGCACGCCGAATGTCGGAGGCTGCGTTTCTACTCGAAACAAGTGACGAGGGGATTGCACGGATTGCGACCCGTGTCGGCTACGAGACCGCGACTGCGTTTTCCAAGCTCTTTCATCGACATCATGGCCTATCGCCTGGTCGTTACAGAGCAGTTCTCCGGTCTGACGGTGGCCGAAGGCAAGGGGATGTACTCAAAGGAGAACTCCCCGATTGACTTCAGCCAAGCTAATATCCATGGCTCGGAATAGCCCTTGGTATTGGCATTGGCGCGATGCTTGGAAACGCAATGTTTGACAGCATCTCGATGGGAATTGTTGTTGGTACCGCGATAGGTGCCGCAGTTGGGTATAATTTGTCTAAATAACGCACCCGGTTTGGCTCAACCAATGACAACGAGGCTGTGCCAGAATGATGCCGGCTGAAAATTCTAGCGCCACGCTATCACATACGGCTCACGACGATCTGATTCGTAACACGCAGTATCGAACCCATGTTTATTAAGGCGCACAATTGTGCCGAAGAACATCGTGGAGGAGAAATGCGATGTCGATCAAAACTATGTTTGTACTGGCCGTGATGGCATTTTCGAGCTCGATGCTTGCGGGATGTCTGGACAGCACCGGCGCCGCCCAGTGGCAATCTTATCATCCCGATTGGACAGGCTCAAACGGCGTAAGCTCGGGCCACAGCAAGCACTGACCGGCCACATCATGCAGGCCGCTCAACTGCCATAAACACTGAGACAGTGCTGCCTGGTTGCAGGGTGGGTAGGACATTGCCCTACCCAGCCTGGGCGGCGAACCGCGCTCTTGAACGCTCGCGTGCCTTCTCGGCCTCAACCGTTCGGTCACGTGCCGGCGCTTGCGTATTGAGGGAGGTCAGCAGCCGGCGTGCAGCATCGGAAACTTCCTTGACGGCGCGATCGAAAGCTTCGGCATTGGCCTGCGAAGGTTTGTTGAAACCAGACAGCTTGCGCACGAATTGCAAAGCGGAAGCGTCGATCTCATCCTTGGTTGCAGGTGGTTCGAAGTTAAACAGTGTTTTTATGTTGCGGCACATAATGGTCTCCTCAATGTCGATTACTGCGACGTGGCAAGGCCACTGATGTCGTTCCTCCTGTCCGCTGGTCGAGTCTTACTCCATCATATCAGCGGCCGATGAGTTAAATCCTTCGGTAGTACGATCAGGCTCATTCCTCAGGAGCCCCTAACTAATTGGTAGTACTTTTCCAATTTTATCACGACAGGACGAGTAAAGAGATATAATATGTAAATGTGGCATTTGCATTCAAACTCTGCAGAGACGGGGAGAATGGGGGAGCAGTGTCCAATAATTATGAAACAAAACGCCGTCGGGTGCGTCAAGTTCCTGCCGTTATCATCATAGATCAACACACGCTTGCACGGACGACTATCGTAAGACTCCTTGCGCACGAACTTGCGGGCTGGGATTTTATCGACATGATGGGCATCGAGAACCTCGATAGCGCCATTGGTATGGATGTGCGTCTGGTTGCGCTGGATGTGGCGGGAAGAAACGTCGAAAGCTCCAGCTTGCACAATGACCTTGCGGCAATATCCGAGCTCTTTCCCGAAGCGGCGATCGCACTTTTGTCCAGCACGGACGATTCGGCGATGGCCTCACATGCGCTGGCGATGGGAGTTCGCGGGTATTTCACGACGTCGCTGCCCATTGAAATAGCGATTGCCGGGATACGGCTGGTTCTTGCAGGCGGCATATTTTGTCCAAATCCGCTCGGCACGTTTGCTACCGAGATGCCAAAGAGCGACAGACCTCCTCCCCGCGAGAACCGGACAAACGGTAATGGACATGCACGTTACTTAAGCGTTGCGGACTTTACGCCCCGCGAGGCGGACGTCCTTGCGGAATTGCAGCGCGGTCACCCGAACAAGGTGATTGCGGGAAAGCTCAATCTGTCGGGCAACACCGTTAAGATGCACTTGCAGCACATCATGCGCAAACTCAACGTCCAGAATCGGACTGAAGTGGTCGCGCGGTTGGGTCAGGCACCATCCACGGATCATGAATACACCGCCTCGTGAGCCCTAGGCATTTCCCCTTGATGGAGTATTGGCAAGCATCTCACTGAGCGTCGCTGCCGCCAGCATAGCTTCGGCCAACAGCTTTTTAAGCTTCTGGTTCTCATCTTCCAGGGCCTTGAGCCTCTTCACGTCAAAGCCGGCGTTTCTGAGTTGCAAGGATTGCCACCGGTAGAATGTGGGTTCGCTGATACCGTGTTCGCGGCATAACTGCGCCACGCTCATTCCGCTGCGATGTGCCTTGAGAATGTTCATAACCTCGTCATCATTGAATTTTCTTTTACTCATCGCATCGCCTCCCTCCGACAGTATGAGTTCACGACCTAGAAGCGCGGAGCTTGATGGAATGCCGTACTGGCTTCACCGACCATCGACTAATCAAATTCCTGCTCAATCCTCGCGGAACGCCCTGTTGAAACTGTCTATGAGCGGACGGACCGCATAGAAGGCCACAGTGCTTTCTCCCGTTTCAATCAAGGTCTGGGCCGGCATTCCGGGGACCAAACCAACATTCTGCATCTTTGGCAGCCGCTCATCCGTCACTCGGATTGTCGCCGCGTAGTAGGGTAGACCGGTCGCCTTGTCGACAAGACGGTCCGCGGAAACATATTCGACGAGTCCTTTGAGCAGCGGGACACGACGTTGATTGTATGGGAGGAGGTGAACCTGTGCGGACAGCCCGGGATGCACGAGGTTGATATCTTCAGGACGGACATGCGCGGTGATGATGAGCCGTCCTTCACGCGGGACCAGATCCACTAGCGGTTCGCCAGCACCGATGACGCCGCCCGTCGTATGGATGCGCAGATCCATGATCACGCCATCTTCCGGGGCCTTGATTTGTGTCCTTGAGAGTTGATCATCGATCGCCCGAAGTCTTTCACTCAGCTGCATTATCTGGCTTTCCGCGTCGCGCAAACCCTGCGCCACCTCGTTCAATCGGTCGTTCTCGATTTTGACAAGGTATGCCTGACTCTCGCCTATCACCTGATAGGCTCGCGAAATCTGCGCAGTCACTTCGCCGAGCTGACCATCTATGTCGGCTTTTTCGCGCCCAAGATTGAGAAGCCGGCTCTTTTTCTCGATGCCCTTTGCGACAAGCGGCGTAACAGCGGCAAGCTCCTGCCGGGCGATCTCCGCCCTTTGTGTCAGTCCAGCCTTTTGCGCCGTAAGGCCCGCGATCTCCTGTTGTACTTGCTCCATTTTGCTCTGGGTGATTGCGATCTCGGATCGCATAACCAGCCTGCGCGTCGCGAAAATCCGCTGCTGGCCTATCAGGATGCTATCAACTGAGGGATTCGTGGCCCTGATGGACTCGAGATCCGCGGGATATACAACGTTACTGCTGCTTGTTCGCTCGGCAGTCAGGCGCGCATGGTTTGCCTCGGCATCCCAGAGCTGCCCCTGCAAGGCGTCACGCTCGGAACGAGATTTTGTATCTTCAAGCTGAATCAGGGTCTGTCCGGCTTTGACTGCGTCGCCATTCTTGACGAGAATTTGCCGGACAATACCACCTTCAAAATGCTGGATTGTTTTCCGGCTCGATTCGGGTTCAACCACACCCGAGGCGATAGCAGCGCTCTTCAAAGGCGCAAAAACAGACCACGTGCCGAAACCAACGATGAAGGTGCAAATCAAAAGATTGCCAACCAAGGCGACCTTGCGGAGCCTCGGCATGGGGGACACTGGTGCCAAGGCTGTCGAGGTGTTTGGTGTCGGGGCATAGGTCAAAAATCGTTTTCTGATTCCTGACGTTTCGACGGCGTGCCGAATTGTGGTCAAAGCGCCTGTAAATTTCTCCGGAATGCCGAATTGAACGAGGGCCATGGCGAGCATCCTTATGTCCCTGTCTGCGACGGCGGTTGAAGATAGGTGTCGTAAATTTCGTCGCTATCTCCAAAGGCATCGACGGTCCCGTTGCGCATGATTGCGATCTTGTTGGTGACCGGCAGGATCCCCATCCGGTGGGTGATGACTACCACCGTCATTCCCCTTGCTTTCATACGTTCGATCGCATTGAACAATACCCGCTCGCCGTCATAGTCGAGGCTCGAATTTGGATCGTCGAGCACAACCAGCGATGGGTAGCCGTAAACCGCTCTGGCGAGACCGAGCTGCTGGCGCTGAGCCCGCAGCAGCAAGTTGCCGCCGTCGCCGACGTCGGTCTCGTAGCCTTGCGGCAGCCGCATGATCGCATCGTGCAGACCAACGAGTTTCGCGGCTTCGATTGCCTTGCCAGGACCTGAGCCATCGAGCCGACCGATCACATCCTTGATGGCGCCGCCGAATAGCTCGATGTCCTGCGGCAGATATCCGATGTGATGCGTTCCTCCACAAAGACGCAAGGCGGATATGTCGACGCCGCCAAGAAGTGCGCATCCGCTCGTGGGTTGGAGGACGCCCGCGATAATGCGGCCGAGTGTCGACTTGCCCGATCCAGAGGCGCCAATCAGCGCCACGCAGTCCCCGGGGGCGAGCCGAAGCTTGACTCCGCCTAGCAACGGCCGGCCGGAAAACGGCAACGCATAACCGACATTGTCAAGGATAAGCCCGCTGGGCTCAGGGACGGGCACCATGCGAGCGTCAGCGTCCGAAGCAACAGCGATGAGCATTCTGTTGAGACGATTGAAGGCGTTGCGAGCATAGGCAAAGGAACGCCAGGCACCGATTGCGCCTTCGACTGGAGCGAGGCCGCGGCCGAGCAGAAGGCTGGCGACGAAAATGATGCCAGGGCTGCTGTTTTCGGCCAGAACCAGCCACGTCGCAGCGCCCATCACGAGTATTTGGGTCAAGGTGCGAATGGACTTCGAGAAACCAAGAATTATCTCGGTCCGGTGCATGGCGCTATCTTGCGCTTGTCTTGCAACTTCCGCATCGCGATAGACGATCTGCGCTGCACCATCCTGCATGCCCATCGCCCGGATGACCTGGATATATTTGAGCGCTGTTGCAAACCGGGTGTAACTCCTTGCCAGCGCAACATTCGCATGGGTGAGTGGTTCACGCGTGGCGACTTCCGTAAGCAGCGCCAGCAATAACAGTGCGATCGCGCTCAACACACCGATTGCTCCGAGCAAAGGATGGACGAGGAAAAGCAGCAGCAGGAAAACTGGCGCCCAAGGCACATCGAAAAGCAGTGCGCTTGCGGGCGAATCGAGAAATTGGCGCAGAGAGGCGAGGTCCCGGTAGCAATCGGTAGCCACGCCCGTATCGGCTCTTGCGGCGTATTCGAATGATGCAGTAAGGACACAGGGCCGCAAGCGATGGTCGAACCAGCTTCCAATGCGCGAAAGAGCTGCGCGTCGTACGATATCAAGCACGGATCCGACTATGACAGCGACCGCTATGATCAGCGTCAACATCAGCAGCGTGTCGGTGCTGCGGCTGGACAAAACGCGATCATATATCTGCAGGAGATAGATGGACGGTGCGAGCAGAAAAAGGTTGTAACCGCAGCTATAGATGAAAACCAGGCCGAATGCTCCGGCACAGGCGCGAAGGGCTACGACCAGATGCGTCGGTTGACGCTGCGATTGAACGAGACTCGTTGTCATGGTCAGGTTGCTCACTGAAAGGACAGCCATCTGGTCTCGCTGTCCGGATTAAGGATCGCCGGTTGCAACCGGCGATCCTGGCAAATTGATTTTATGAGCCCAGATCGTGCAGATCGATCGACCCGAAGGCATTGATGAAATGGTCGAGAGCATTGTTGACGGTCGTGGTTTCGGGATCCGAGTGAACCACTGCTGCCGAGATATCGCCGCCCTGGGCCAGATTGCCGTTACCGCCATTGCCGCCGACGCCGGCTAGAATAGTGGCATGCTGATCTGCGAAGAATTGAGTATTCTGCTGTGCAGTCGTAGCTGCAGAAACCGCTGCGATATCGCCGCCGCTTGAGTTTCCTTGACTGCCATTGGAATTGGCGTCGCCACCCGGTCCGCCAGAGCCGTTGTTGGTGATGTTGGCCAAGAAGCCATTCTCTGCCTCGGCGTCGCCGCCATTCCCGGCTGGGCCAGCACTCCAACCGGCTGCTTGCCAGACGTGATCGCCATTGTGCAAATCAGTATCTGCTCCATACACTGTTTGTGTATTGGAAACATATGCGGTGGGATCGTAGTGGATGTTACCGTAGTTGTATCCTTCGCCGCCATTACCGGCGCTCGCGTCGCCTGCATCGGAATGGTTGAGCTGGATCGTGTCAGACAATTGTGGAATAGGCATAATCTTACTCCTTACTTAAGTTTTCCGTGTTTCTCCCACGGCCAGGTACCCGCGACGTCATCGTCAGGCAGAATAACCGCCGTGAAAGAGTGCTCGCGATTTGGCCTGCGGACTAGCTGGATATTCGGGGACGTTCGTTTGGGTGGGGTGTGTACGTCATGGGAGGGTGTATTGGATGAACAGCAAAATGGTTACATCTGGTCGCGCTGAAGCGCGCGGAAAGCCGCCCACGACGAAGGGTCTATTTGGGTATCCAGGAGATGTCAGGTATGCAGGAACGAAAGGATATCATCCACAAGCGCGGAGTGGTTGTCGGCAAGGTTGCCGTCTCCGCCATGGCCGCCTATGCCTGCCATTTGCAACGCGTGCTGGTCGTATAGCACATGATCGATCTGCTGCGCATCGGCCGTGCCGCCTGCAGGTACGGCGATATTGATCGGATGGAAATATCCGATGTTAACGTCGACAAAACTGCCGTTCGAGTAGCCTGAACCACCGCCGCCGCCACTGTTGCTGCCGGTAAATATCGTATCGGAACTCAAATTGAATCCGCCGCCATCGCCGCCTATACCTGCGATCTGGACACCACCCTGATCGAAGACCGCATTGTTGGTCTGGTGCGCCTCAGCGGAGCCACCTGCCGCGCCAACGGCAATATTGATCGGCGAAAAGATCGCGACATTCACGTCAATCATACTACCCATGAAATAGCCGTTGCCACCGTGGCCCGCAAACATATCACCGGTGTACACATGTGTTCCAACGCCTCCGGGAGTAGTGTCGATTGCTCCGTTATGATCCCCGCCGGAACCGCCCACACCACCAATCTGGGTGGCGCCTTGCAGCATGACGGCGTTATTTGTTTGATGCGCAATCGCTGAAGAACCACTGCCACCCGCGACGGCGGCATTGACGGGGGCAAAGACCCCAACATCGGCACTGACAATACCACCAGCGAAGAAACCATTGCCGCCGCTTCCGGCATTGTGAATGCTGTTGTCACCGCCACCGAGGGCGAGATTGCCGTTTCCACCGTTTCCGCCCATACCAGCTATTTCCGTGGAGTGTTGATTGATCAAGGCGTCATTACCCTGGTGCGCTTCCACTGCTGAATTGGGGCCTGCGATTGCCGTGTTGGACGGGGTGAAGACAGCGAGCGGAGTGCTGCTGATGATACCCATAGCTATTCCGTCGCCTCCAGCGCCGGCTGAATAGGATGGGCCGCCGGCGACATCGAACGGCAGCCATGTTGGCACCAAAGCCAGGTGACCGGATGCGGAACCAGAGATCGCACTTTGGCTGACGTTCGGGTTAGGTGCTTCTTCCGACATAGGGCGAGTTTCCGGCATTGCGTCTCTCCATCCAGTCCGCAAAACTTGCGTCCATTTCTTCGACGTATTGTGAAGTCAGATGAAGAAAAAGAAGAGCCTGCAATTCGGCTATACCCATTTGGGTGGGAGATGGGCGGTAATCAGACTAAGCCGTTCTATGTATTCATAGTTGTTCAAGATTGCTATATCATACAGGGTAAGTGAACAATCAATCGACTTACCTTACGGGGGAGCTGTGATTGTGCAATAGGGCAATCAATACAATGAATCTGCCCGGGGCACATTTTTATAGCTCTACATTTTCGATTTTATAACAGCGTTTATAAGCTGTCTCCGCATTCGCAAGTGTGAATAACAGCCAGAGCTCCGAACAAAAACACTGTGCCCGCTGGCGCAGTCTTGATCATTGGGGGATGTGTTATGGCCGCTCAGCAAATTCTGATTTGGGAGGACGATCCTGCTTCTCCCGGTGTATTGGTTATGGCTGCCAAACCGAACATTGGACAGATCCCTTTCAAATATACGTTTCCGCCACCGGCTCTTGCCACCAGCCAACATTCAAACACGCCGCAATTCAGGTATTGGAACGCTGCCGCAGCTTTGCGGCGAGGCGCGGATTTTTGGGGTCCGAACGTCGTGAGGGGGCAATGGTTTCGCGGTCCTGCCCTTACCGTGAGACTCGAGGTAGGTCCCGGATGGAACGCCGGCTACGACCGGCAAGCGTTGAATTTCTATTACGGGGTATCATCCGCAGCAACCATATACGCTGTTGCCAGCCCGGATATGCTTTGCCATGAACTGGGTCATGCCATGCTTGATGCGATCGAGGAACTTCTTTGGAACACGCTTGCCCTGGAAATCGAAGCGTTTCATGAATCGTTCGGTGATATGAGTGCAATATTGTGTTCACTCCAAATTCCGTCGATGCGAGATTCCGTTCTGGCATCTCTGGCAGTGACGGGCGGGAGTCTTTACGTCAGCTCAAGGTTGTCGCGAATTGCTCAGCAATTCGGTACAGCCCTTTACCTAATCTCTCCTAACGACGCGGAGCCGGATTGCCTGCGCAATGCGGTGAACCCTTTCTGCTACTGTGACCCCACCCCCCTGCCACTGAGTGCTCACACAACACAGCTTTCTTCGGATCGTCATTCGTTCTCGCGGATTTTCACCGGTGCCTTGTTCGAAGCAATGGCAGGTATGCTGGCCCTTTATCCTGCACCAACGTCTGCTCAATTGCTCAAGGTCACGGAGGACATGCGAGACATAATGGTCGATGCCGTCAAATCTGCCCGGATTGTGCCGAGCTATTATGCGGAAGTGGCCGCCGAGATGGTGCAGAAAAGTACCCTGAAAAATCCTGCATATCTGGCAATTTTTCGAGATGCTTTTGTCCGGCGCTGCATCCTCTCACTTGAATCGGCGTCCCGTATCATGTCGGTGCTGAATGGTGCAGTTGACACGAATTCCGAAAGGGTAGGTGACGAAGCCTTGCCGAAACTCGCTCGGCTGGAATCATCCCGTTATGGCCTGAAAGAGCCTTTGTTCGTTCAAATACCAGCAGACGCGGCAAAGTCTATTGCCCGAAGCGCAACCCCGGACGGACGATCAATGGAGCCGACCAGCCCCGAAGCCGCTGCCACAGCGTTTGTCGATCAATTGTTTATGAAGGGCCTCGTCAACTACGGTGATGTTAGCGACAAGTACAACAAGGGTGACAACGGTGACAAGGAAAGCAAGGATCCTGCTCTGGCGCATACCACGCACCGTCTTCAGCGTGAAGGTAAAGAACTTCACTTGATCAGAATCAGATTCAACTGCGGACCAAGGCACGTCTGCTCAAAGTCATGATCGACAGGAGGTTGGGATGTCAGACACATACAGGACGCTTTTTACCCACCGCGCTAGAATGGTAGCTTCGGTGATCGGTTTCAGCTTCTGCCTCGCCTTTGCCGGAGCGGCCATAGCACAAACGAAGGCGGCTGGAAGTGCGCCTTCAACGGGAGGGCCTGCCCCTGGACCAGCCTGTGATAACCATCCGCAGTCAGACTGGCTGATAAATCCCAGCGACCCCGGACCCGTGGATGCCAGGGCAATTTTGAAATTGATTCATCGCTATAACTGGGCTCTGGACGATCACGACTTCGGTCAACTGGACGGGCTTTTTACTGACGATGTATTCTATGAATTGTGCAATGCGGCGGGAGAACAAATTCTCAAGAGGACCGACAAGGACACGCTGGAGATATATCTCAACGGCGTTTTCAACGAACTTACGGCGCAGGATACGCAGACACGGCATATTGAAAGCAACATACTGCTCAATTCCGTGGACACAAACACCATCCAGGGGAAAACGAGTTTGGCGGTGACGCTTCAGCACCCGGATATCGAAACGCCGGTGCTCGACTACACCGCTGCATTCAGAACCGTGTTCAAGCGGGAAGGTGGTGTCTGGAAATTTTCGAGGATCACGCTCATCACCGACGGGCGCAAAATCCAATTCCGGGCGCGTTGAATCTCATCGGAAGCGCTAGTGAGGCACATCAGCCAAATCTTCATTGTCGGAGCTGCGGTCGTCGCCCTCACTCAGGGTTTGGCGAGAAATTCCCAAGGCAGCGACATGAGGCCCGTCAGCAACAGTGGTCTTGGGTTTGATGAGCTTTCGTTTGCTAAGGCGGTGCAGCGCTGGAATGGGCATTTCCTTTGGGAGCCGGCGTCGGCGAGCGGCGACACAATCACCCGGTTCGGGGATGAGACACGCGCTGTGTTCGGTCCGGTTCCCGACGGGGACTGCACGGACGGTGCGGCCAAAACAATACCCCTGCAAATCGACGGCAATATTGTCGATCTTAAACCGAATCCGGGAAAGGCAGGGCATCCACTGGAATTCGAGCATCGCGATAGCGAGGGGAGGGTGGTCAAATGGACAAGCGGTGTTGCGCGATGTGACAAGCCTTCACTGACTGGAAGCGCAACCTATTGCGGGCTGAACTCAAGACTGAACCGTGTCGAAAATGGCGATGTGGAATGGCTTTTCCTTTGCCGCAAGTCGAGCCACAGCCTTGAGGTAGAACCCATCCCCTATTGGCAGCGCTCAAATCCGAAGTTTGCGCTGTTCGGCGTTATCGGGTTCAACAGGCGCTCCGGCGAGATTGTGTTCTTTGACGGCAGAAAAGACTGGAGTGAATTCGACTGGTCGGAGAAATTGGTGCCGCCTGGCGGCCGTTCTTATCACGACAGCGAAGGCCGAGCGGAGGCAGAAGTCCTTTACGATCCGACATTCCAGGTGCAATGCTCCGCTTGCCACGACAACAAAAGTGCCTATGTCATCAACCCCAATATTCAGCAAGCAAGAGTAGGCTATCTTGCCGGAAATCATGATCCGAGAGCGCCCGCCTTCAGTCTGGGCAATTTGCTCCCCGCCGCGCCGCGGAGCAGGTCAACACCGTTCCGCGTTATAGGATCCGGTTACACTGCCACCTATGGCATCGATCTCGAGCGCGCCATGACAGTCCGGGATCCGACGGGAAACTGCACCGAGTGTCATACCTTGACGACGCAAACGACGGGGCAGCGCTTTGCAGCCGATGCAGTGGCACGAGACCCCGTCATTGCACATCCGAAGAGGTCTCAGTCTCTTCGGCTCAGGGCGGAGCAGCGGAAGTTGCGGGAAATAAACTCTCACAGGACGAAGTGGGCGTCCCGATCCGGCGCGGGGAAAATTCATCCCTGGATGGTTCCGATCGATGGAAATGAATTGTCGGCTCTACCACCCGAAATCAGTGCCTCCGACTGGAGCGTGTTGAGCAATTGTCTATGGGGCGCAGGGGGAAACGAGTGCGCTTATGCACCGCTCTATACGTCCTGTCCCGCACCAGAAGCGGAGGCGCAGGGCGATAGTTCGAAACCTGAGGACCTGTCCATTGCCGTTGTACGGTCAGACGGCATAGAAGCAATTGCCGACCGGGTAATTCGGTTGAGCTGGCGCTATCTGAATAGTTACGGCAATATTCCGCAACGAGACGACGTCCGGTTCAATGTGGCGGTCAAGTTCACGGAAATCCCGACATCAGGTGCAGCGCCGTCGCCACTGGATTATCCTGGTTTGGAGGAAGCGACGGATAAGAATTTTATCGCTATAGACGGCGAGACGGGGACATCGGGTTCGGCCACGCTGATCCGCAACGTATCCTACTTCGGCCACTCGAAATTCACCGATCCCGTTCCGTCAAAGGATATGCGGACCTTCAAGCTGGATTTGCCTGCCCAATGCAATCGCCGTTACCTCGTTCGCATAGTGCCCAAGAGATTTTGCTTCGACCAAAGCAACGTCACCTATGGGCAGGCCGATCATCTTCTCTATGCTGACGTCTCATGCGATTGAAGAAGGCCGATCATTCTTGATTTCTCCATCGAACGAACGCCTCAGTTCCGTCAGGCTTTGGGTGGCCTTCTGCTCCCACGAGCGCGCTCCTTGTTTGCGCGCAAAAGCAATGGCTTTTTTAAACAATGCTTCGGCAAAGCCGGTCGCATTTTTCTTGCGCAGCACTTCGCCTTTCAGCCGGAGCAGCTCCGCGGTGAAATAGTTTTCATTGGTGTTGCTCACGAGATCCAGCGCTTCGTCAACGGCGTCAGATGCCTTTTCGATTGCCTGAGCCTGGAGATAGCATTCCGCCAGCAGCCCCAGATAGCAAGATTTGTCGATCTCCTGATCGCCGAGGTTATCGCAGGTCTTCCGCATCTTTTCCAAGCCGTCAAAGTTGCGGTCAGCGCGGACCATGGCCCAGCCCTCGAAGAACGAGCCCATATTCAGCCACAGCTGAAATCCGTTCTCCGTTGCCAAAGGAATGAGCTCGTTGGTTAGCTCGCGTAGTTTGATGACATCGTTGCGCAGTGCCAGCAGAATGCAGCCATTGCCAAGGCAGGCGGCAAGTCTGTAAGCCGACTGCTGACGTGCATCGAGTTCCGCAGCGTCATAGAGGTCAATTGACCTTTGATGTTCACCGAGCAAATGCAATGTCCAAGCGAGATAAAGCATCGGCATGCTCGGAAAGTCGCTGCCGATTGTGGCCTTATGTGCTTCGTACCCAAGCGAACGTTCGAGATAATCACGGGCACCTTTGAGATTACCCTGAGAAAACAGGCTCATACCCTTGAACTGCAGTCCCAATACCCGGGCCTTGATATGATCGCGTTTTCTGCCGATGTCGAGCAACCGGTCACTAGCCCATTCGGCATCGGCAAAGTGCGCAGAATTGAAGGCCGTACCGAAGAGACCGTCGAGCGCCCGGACAGGCGATTCCGTATCACCGAGCTCGTCACTCAACCGCATTGCATTTCGGTAAGCATCGCTACCTTCGCGCGTGACATATCCAAATGTCGCGTAGTGCACGTCGCCGATCTCCAGCCAGAGCCTCAACTCCTTCCCTTTGCGCTCAAGCGTAGCCGGAAGCTTCTGCAGGCATTCTACGCCGTGTGCAAACATGTTTGCGGCTTCTACTTTGGCCCAGGTCTTGCCAACATTCAGACCTGCAGCAAGCCAGCAGTCTGCTGCCCGTTCCAACTCGTCTGCTTCGGAATAGTGTTGCGCCAAGAGCTCGGGGTGTTCCGCTGCCAACTTGGGATAGATCTTCTGAATGGCCTCCGCAACCTTGCCATGAAGTTCGCGGCAACGTTCTCGCAATAAAGTGTCGTGTGCGGCCTCCTGGAGCAACGCATGTGTGAATATGTAGCTCTTCCGGTTTGGCTGGGGTGCGAATAATCCCGACTCGACAAGGTGGCGCAATGCGGAATTTAATGAACGGGCCGACAAGCCGCTAAGTCGGCTTAGCAACTTGAGATCGAATTCCCGTCCAATGACAGAGGCGGTTTGAGCGATCATCTTGCCAGGGCCAAGTTTGTCGAGACGCGACAACAGCGAAGATTGCAGCGAATTCGGGACCCCGACGGACTGCTCCCGCACCTCTGACTCCGAAGGAAAGAGTGGGCCGCCTGTCTCCAGAGCTGTCCGCGCCAATTCTTCGACGTAGAGAGGAACACCTTCGGCTCTGTTCAGCACAGAGGTTTGAATTTCGCTCGGCAGGGGGTTGCCGCCGCTAACATTGCTGACGAGCATACGAGCTTCGTAGTCGCTTAGCCGCTTGAGTGCGATCTTGTGCAAGTTTTCGCCCTTCAACGGCCTGCGAAGTGTCTTCTCGCGCGTTGTGATGAGGATCAGCATCGGGAACGATGCCACCTCTTCCAAGAGCGCCTCAAGCACATCGCTCGAAGAAGGGTCGATCCACTGTTCATCCTCGATCGACAACAGGACGCGGTTGATACGCGATACGTGATGGAGCCAGTCAATGATTATCCGATGCGAAACACTGCGCTGCCGTGGGGCCGTCAGTTCAGACGGTGGGTAACGCCGCTGGTCGATGGAAAGCAAACCCGCAAATATAGGCAGGGATTCAGCGAGGGGAACGTCGCTCAGAGCGAGAATTGCCTCGAGTTTTTCCAGACCCTGCGCGGGATTGTCGCCATGAATTCCGGCATAGCGTTTGAGCAATGTGAGAAATGGGAACAGAGCGCTGTTGGAGTATGCGGACGAACACTGAAGCGTCAAATACGTGCATTGCGGCATACGGCGCTGAGCTTCGAAAATGAGCCGTGACTTGCCGATACCGGCTTCACCCGAAACAAGCGCTGCCTGACCGCGGTTTTCTGCAACCACCTCTCGCCAGAGTTCGAGCACCTGGGACATTTCGTTGCGGCGGCCGACAAGTTCCGTCAATTGAGTTCGTTTGGCGAAGCGGTTCTCCAGAATTCGCTCTTTTCCGGCCCGCCAGACGTGTATTTGCTTGGAAAAACCCTTTAAAGTTTGCTGGCCAAGATCGGTGAATTCGAATGCGCCGGCGGCATTGTTGTGAGTCTGTTGATCCGTCAAAATCGTTTGCGGCTGCGCCATTGTCTGGAGCCGCTGTGCCAGGTTGGGTATCGATCCTAAGGCGACCGTAGACACGCCGGCAGGCGCTCCGAGAAAATCCCCTACAACCACTAGGCCACTTGCTATTCCTATCCGGACCCGTAAAGGCGGTCCTTCTGCTACCGAAATCTCGGGTACGAGCCTCAGAATATCGAAGGCCAGAGCAAGTGCATGCTCTGCGTCGTCTTCTTCAGCAATAGGATAACCGAATAGTGCCTGAAAGGCGTCGCCAATGTAGTTGGCCGCAATGCCGTTGTGGCTTCTCACCGCATTGTTGCATTGCCGCAGATAGTCTCGCGTCAGTTTGCTGAAATCCTCCGGATCCAGCAGAACCGCATATTCGGTTGAATCCACCAGATCGCAAAACAGAATGGTCAATGGACGGCGCTCGCCCGAAATTTGCGATAGCTCGCCACTGCCTTCTTCGATCAATCGCGCGATACCCGCGAGAATCTTTTTTCTGGGACCGAGCGGAATCCGCATGCTCTGCAGGTCACTGTCCGAGAGGAGGCGGAGACTATCAAAGTCGACTTGAGATTCCGCGAACGCATCGGCAAAGTGATCAAGCTTCAGCTTGTTCAACCATTTCCTGACATCCTCCATAGGTCCCCCGTGAACGGCCTTGGATCAAGATGGTCTTTGACTCATCGCGAATGCCAACAAGAATAACATTCTTTTCAATTACTGACTAAAGCATTCGGGCCGAGGTACTAATCATTCCGAAGTAGTTTTCAGGAAGAGACCAACTTGTCTATCACCTGCGCAAGGGAAATATTCCATTTTGGGGCGCGCCCATCGAAGACGTCAAAGAATTTGTCCGTCGACAATCTGGAATTAAGCGGACGAGCGGCCTTTGTAGGATATTCGGCGGTAAGAATGTCCCTGACCTCGGCATGAGGACCGCCTTTTTTGCTGCTTGCCGCAAAGATTTCCCTGGCGAACGAGCTCCAGTTCGTGTCGCCGCTGCCCGCGAGATGGTAGATGCCGAAAGCATCGAATGCCGGGTCTGTCCGCAGCCGGTCGGCAACTCGCAAAATAGCATCTGCTATATCGAGCGCTGATGTGGGATTGCCCCATTGATCCGAAACCACCGACACGGTGTCGCGGCTTTCCGCCAGCTTGAGCATCGTCTTCACAAAGTTCTTGCCGAACGGGCTATAGACCCACGCTGTCCGCAAGATCAGATGGCGAGGGTTGGCGGCAGCGACGGTCATTTCACCCTCGAGTTTCGATTGGCCATAAACGCCGCGCGGTCCAGTCGGATCGGTTTCTGTATAAGGCCTATCACCCTCTCCAGAAAACACATAATCCGTGGAGAGATGGATTACAGGGGCTCCTACCGTCGCGGCAGCTTGCGCCACAATTCCCGCACCGACTGCATTAACGGCATGGGCCAGCTCGGGTTCGTCCTCGGCAAGATCAACTGCCGTATATGCTGCCGCAGAGACGACCAGATTTGGCCTGGCGGCATAGATTGCTTCAGAGACGGTTTCGGTGCGCGTCAGATCGAACTCCGGGCGTCCGAGAGCAATGAGCTCGATTGAAGGCTGATATGCTGCCCGTTCGATGAGGCTGCGTACGACTTGTCCCTCTCGTCCCGTAACGACAATCCTCATGACGTTCCTTTGGCCGCTGCGCCGAGCCGCTCGCCAGCATAACGCTCGCCGCGAATTGGCTGCCACCACCACTCATTGTCGAGATACCACTGCACAGTGCGCTCCAGGCCGGTCTCGAACGTTTCCGCAGGCATCCACCCGAGCTCCCGCTCTATCTTGGAGGCATCTATGGCGTAACGGCGATCATGGCCCGGCCGGTCGGTGACGAAAGTGATCAGGTCGCGATAATGCCGGTTACCGCTCCGGGGACGTTTCTTGTCGAGAATATCACAGATCGTTTCGACGACGCTGAGATTGGTGCGTTCCGCGCGACCACCGATATTGTAGCTTTCGCCGGGTTTGCCCTTGGTGACGACCAGTTCGAGTGCGCGGGCGTGATCTTCCACATACAGCCAGTCACGTATATTGGCACCGGCGCCGTAGACGGGCAGGGGCTTGCCATCGAGGGCATTGAGAATGACCAGAGGGATCAGTTTTTCCGGAAAATGGAAGGGACCGTAATTGTTCGAGCAATTCGACAGCACCACAGGCAGGCCATAGGTCTCATGCCAGGCCCGGACCAGATGATCCGAAGCAGCCTTGGAAGCGGAGTAAGGCGACGACGGCGCGTACGGCGTTTCCTCGGTGAAGATACCGCTGTCGAAAGGCAGGTCGCCGAACACTTCGTCTGTAGAAATATGATGGAATCTGAACGCGGATTTCTTGGGCTCCGAAAGTTCCCGCCAATAGGTCAGCGCCGCATTGAGCATACGGAACGTACCAATGATGTTTGTCTCGATAAAAGCGGCCGGGCCGTCGATAGAGCGATCGACATGGCTCTCGGCTGCGAGATGCATGATCGCATCGATCTTCTCCTTGCGGAGAAGGCCGAGGATAGTCACATCGTCGCAGATATCGGCCTTGACGAAGCTGTAATTCGGATGGTTTTCAAGCTGGCGCAATGAAGCGAGATTGCCCGCATAGGTGAGCTTGTCGACATTGACGACATGGTTCTTCGGGTTGGCGGCAAGATGACGGCAGACCGCTGATCCAATGAAGCCGGCGCCGCCAGTAACAAGTATCTTCATGAAATTCGATTGCTCCTCAGGGAAAGATATCGGCACCATCGAGCAAGGGCGCCTTCCGGTCCTTGTCAGACAGCTGAATAGCGGCGGCCTCGAAGGGCCATTCAACACCTATGGAAGGATCATCGAAACGAATATTGCGATCGTGCTCGGGTGAATAATAATCCGTCACCTTGTAGATGACTTCGGTATTTTCCTCCAAGGTCAGAAACCCGTGGGCGAAGCCTTTTGGAACAAGGATCTGGTTCCATTTCGTTGCAGATACCTCAAGTGCAAGCCACTTCCCGAAGGTCGGCGATGATCTCCGGATGTCGACAACGATATCGAGTATCGAGCCGCTAACGACGCGTACCAGTTTATCCTGCGCACGTGGCGGTAATTGATAATGCAACCCGCGAAGCACACCCTTGGCAGCCGAAAGAGAGTGGTTGTCCTGAACGAATTCAAGATCGATCCCTGCTTTGGCTAAAGCTTGCGCATTATAGGTTTCAGAGAAGAACCCTCTGTCATCGCCGAACTTGGGCGGCTTGATTTCGAACACGCCCGCGAGGGTGAGAGGGTTGATCTCAATCATCGTTTCCGACCTCCGCTGCGCGGCGGCGCAAGTAAGCGGCATATTCGGTCTTGCCCATTTTATCTGCTCGTTCCAAAACCTGCTCGGCATTCAGCCAACCCCATTCCAGGCCAATTTCCTCCGGGCAGGCGATCTTGATGCCTTGGCGGTGTTCGATGGTGCGCACGAACGAAGAGGCCTCATGCAGACTGTCGTGCGTCCCCGTATCGAGCCAGGCATAGCCGCGTCCCAATCGCTGAACCCGCAAATCGCCGCGCTCAAGATAGATATTGTTGACGCTCGTAATCTCCAGTTCACCGCGGTGGGAGGGCTTGATGGATCTCGCGATATCGACAACTTCGTTGTCATAGAAATACAGGCCGGTTACGGCCCAGCTCGATTTCGGCTTGATTGGCTTTTCTTCGATGGAAAGCACCTGCCCCGAGGCCTTGTCGAACTCGACGACGCCATAGCGTTGCGGGTTATCGACATGATACGCAAAAACCGTGCCACCCTTTTCGCCGGTCGACGCCTGCTGGCAGAGGTTGGACAGACCATCTCCGAAGTAAATATTGTCGCCAAGGATCATCGCAACGCTATCGTCTCCGATAAACTCCCGACCGATGATGAACGCCTCCGCGAGGCCATTTGGATTTGGCTGTTCCGCATAGGAAAAATTCACGCCGAAATCGCGGCCATCCCCCAAAAGCTTCTGGAACAGCGGCAAATCATGCGGTGTCGAAATCACCAGAATGTCTCGTATTCCCGCCAGCATTAGAACGCTCAGCGGATAATAGATCATCGGCTTGTCGTAGATGGGAAGCATTTGCTTCGAGACGGCGATGGTCAATGGATAGAGACGTGTACCGCTTCCACCTGCGAGGATTATTCCCTTCATTAGACCTCTTCCTTACATAAGACGCGTAAGAGAACGCGGAAAATAATGTACTGGACAAACAGAACCGATTTCAGCACAAGCGCGGGATGCGGTTCGCTCATCTATGTGGCAGACATTTCGCGGCAATGCCTGGACAAGTCAACCGCACCGAGGGCTCAGTTCGTTTTGCTTCCAACAGATAACATTTTTTTGTAGCGCGATCGCACCAGATAGCGAATCATGGGTTTGAAATGCAAATTGAACGCCAGCCAGAAGTCAGCGGCATTATCGTCACTTACAATCCTGACCTCAAAGGCCTGAAATCGCTGCTCGATGCAATCGTTCCGCAACTCGGCCCGGTGATCATCGTTGACAATGGTTCGAAAGCCGATATCGGAACGTGGCTGCGTGAACAGGATGTCCATGTGGACCTTGTGACGCTCGGCGATAATCTGGGCATCGCCAAAGCGCAGAACGTCGGCATCGAACAGGCACGTGCGCATGGATCGGGATTTGTGCTGCTCCTTGATCAGGATAGTCTCCCCGCGCCCGACATGGTGGCGACGCTGCTGGCGGCTGCAAAAGCGCAGATGTCCGAGGGCGTGAATCTCGGATGTGTTGGCCCGCGATATCAAGACACCCGCCAGAACAACCCGCCGCCTTTTATCCGGACGAATGGCTTCCGGCTGGAGCGGCAGGCCTGCGCGACACCGGATGCCGTTGTGGATGTCGATTATCTGATCGCTTCAGGCTGTCTCATCCCGATGTCAACGCTCGATGACGTTGGTGGTATGCGGGAGGAATTGTTCATCGACTATGTGGATATCGAGTGGGGTCTGCGGGCGCAGCAGAAGGGTTATCGCTCCTTCGGGGTTTGCGCGGCGCTCATGAAGCATGACCTTGGCGACGAACCAATCTTGTTTCTCGGCAGACAAATTCCCGTTCATAGTCCGTTAAGGCATTATTACCATTTCAGAAATGCGGTTTGGCTCTACCGTCAGCCGTGGTTGCGGTTCAACTGGAAGGTCGTGGACGGGTCCCGCCTCCTGCGAAAGTATGTATTCTACAGTCTGATGACCGTGCCCCGGCTTCAGCATGCCAAGATGATGACAATCGGTATCTTTCACGGCCTTTTTGGCAAGATGGGAAAGAGGGTCGGCAATGGCTGAACCGCAGGATCTCGAGCTCACGGTCTGTATTGTCATCTTCAAACCCGACCGACCGACTGTTCTCAGGACATTGCAAAGCTTGCGGAATGCGCTTGGTAGCCTGCCGCCATTGCAAGTGAAACTCACCATCGTCGATAATTCCCCCACCGCTTCCGATCATGCCTGGCTCGTTGCCACGTGTGGCGATCTGCCTTGCGAAATCATTTCAGGCCAGGGCAATGTGGGATTTGGCCGAGCCAATAATCTGGTATTGGGCCATACGGGCAAATATCATCTGGTGCTCAATCCGGATGTCGAGATGGAGCAGGACGCGATCGAACAGGCACTGTCATTCATGCGTGACAACGCGGAATGTGGCCTACTTACCCCGCAGGCATTCAATCCCGACGGCAGCAAACAATACCTGTGCAAACGATATCCCACGCTGTTCGATCTTCTGCTGCGCGGGTTTGCGCCGAGCTGGCTTAAATCCTGGTTTCACAAGCGCCTCGACAGGTATGAGATGCATGACCAGCCGGCCAATTCCATCGCATGGGATCCGCCAATTGTCAGCGGCTGCTTCATGTTTTTCAGAGGCGACGTCTACACGAAATTGCAGGGGTTCGATCCGCGTTATTTGCTGTATTTCGAAGACTTCGACGTCTCGCTACGCACAGCGGAAATCGCGCGCATCGCCTATGTTCCAACAGTCAGGATCGTCCACGAAGGTGGACGCGCGGCTGACAAAGGCCTTTGGCATATTTGGCAATTTGTACGCTCAGCCGGGATTTTCTTCACGCAGCATACGATGAAAGTTTTCTGACCTAGCCTGAAACCAGTGTCTCCCGCGCCCGTTTCAAGCCCCACTGCAAAAGCTCCTCGGCCCGCTCGTCCGTTGCCGCTTCCGCATAGCAGCGCAATTCGGGTGCGTTGCCGGAGGCGCGATAGTGGACCACCTCGCCGGTCACAAGCACAACACGAACACCGTCGATAGTATCGTTTTCCTTGATCGTTCCGAGCTCCGCAAAAAAACTTTCCCGGTAATTATCGTCACTCAGATTTTGCAGGAAAGGTCCGCTCTGGCTCGCATCGACATGTTCGAGGCGGCCGCTGCGTGTAAATCGCGCTGGCAAACTATCGAGCAGCTTCGACAGCGCAATACCTTCTTTTGCCGCCGCGCCCAAGACAGCAAGGATGGGAAGCATCGCGTCGCGCGTCGGCAAGGCGTCGAGACGCCCGCCATCCGCGGTGACTTGCGAACCAAGCAGAACACCGCCATTGGCCTCGAAACCGACGACGCGCTGATGGCCGTCCTTGCTGGCCTGTTCCATGCCCTCAATGACGTATGGCGAGCCGACGCGTGTGCGATAAACCCTTGAAAACAGGCCGCTAAGTTCGATCGCCGTATTCGAGGTCACAGGGGTGACGACCGCATCGGCACGCAGAAAGTGCGCGGTCAGAAGGCCGACACTATCTCCGCGCAAAAACGCGCCCCGCTCGTCGGCAATGAGTGGCCGGTCGGCATCGCCGTCCGTGGAAACCAACGCGTCAAGCTTGTACTTCTTGGCAGCTGCATGGGCAAATTCGACGTCCTCCGGCCGCAACGCTTCCGTATCGACTGGCACGAAAACCTCTGAACGGGCGAGAGCAACCGCGTCCGCGCCGTAGTCTTGCAAGATGGTGACCATCAAATCGCGCGCGACCGAGCTATGCTGATAAACGCCTATCCGTAGTCCAGCCAAGGATTTTGGTGCAAGAAGAGAAGCGCAGCGCCTGATGTAGTTTTCCAGTGCTTCCGATGTGACCGGCAAAGGTTCAGGCGAGGATAGGAGTGCGGTCGTTTCTGCGTCGAGCGCGGCAAGGATGCCGGCCTCGTCGCCCTTGTCGATTTCACCATCGGGTCGATAGAACTTGAGCCCGTTGCGATCTGCCGGAATGTGGCTGCCTGTCACCATGATGGCTGGCACCTTCAGGCTCATCGCCCGGAAGGCCATCGCCGGCGTCGGTACCGGGCCGCAGTTTTCGACGGCCACGCCAAATTCCTGCGCTGCGGAAATGCAGGCTGCGGCCATCTGCGGGCTGCTTGATCGCAGGTCATATCCGACGAGCAGAACAGCGGGAGCTGCGTGAACGCTTTGCATATGTTTGAGAAACGCCAACGTATAGGCGCGGCAAACCTGATCCGGCAGTTCCGTTACGAGGCCGCGAAGCCCGCTTGTTCCAAACTTCAAACTTGTCATGGGAATATCATCATCGTTGGAATCCGGGACACCACTGCTGAGCGTAAACGTCGGCGTTGGGCTTTATCGCTCGTGTAACGCTTTTCACCGGGCGTGACAACGAGGGTGTGCAGATGTTCCGGGAGCGACAAACGCTCGATATCCGCTAGAGCGGACTGAAGCGCCAAAATCGTTTGCGAGAAATGATTAATTTTGCTGACTGAGGAACCTGGATTCGAACCAGGACTAACGGAGTCAGAGTGTTTAATCTGGCATTGTATTTGTTGGCATTTTCATCATCATGTCGCGCCTATGTTGCATTACGGAAGCCGCTCAATGCCCACATGAATAGAAAACCTACCACGAGTAGGATGCTGGGAGGTATCAGCGCGGCCCCGGCAGCCTCCCAAAGTTCTTGGACGCGGTTCGACGATTGTTCGACACTATAAAACCCCAACATAATAGGCGCCAACCGCTCAATTGCCTGCGTGTAGTTGCTTTCTTTAGGTGCAAAATATGTAATACCGGGTGCACCCTCCACTTCAATTTCGACTAACGTACCGTTGGCTTTTGCGTCCCTCGCAGTTCGCGCCTGATCGGAGGAATAAGTCCATGCGACATCTCCCTGGCCCTCGATAAAAGCATGTGGCGAAACATATGGGGAGCTTATCGAGGACCAATAGAAGAGCATGACAAGTACGATCCAAAAAAGTGTTCCCACCAACCAGAACCGAAATAGTCCACGCCTCCAATTAATGCGGCCAGTCATGAGGATGTCCCCAACAGTGCCAGCTCAGCTGCACGTAACGATTCAGCTTCATCCAATGCCGGAAATAAATGCCCATAGGTATCGTACGTCACTTGAATGCTAGAGTGGCCCATGCGGGCTTGCACAGCCTTAGGTGATAGCTCGAGTCCCCCGTCCGCCTTACTGTTGATGCACCATGATGCGAACCAATGCCGCAGCGCGTGAAGGCCGGTGTACTTTGCAGAAACTTTGGCTTGGCCATCCGCCCCAATGTGTTCCACGGTCACGCCTGCTTGTATCAGCGTCGGCCATAGTCCTCGCTTGATGATGTTCTGATGCCACTCAATGTTTCCCTCGCCATTCGGGAACACAAGCCTCAAGTCACCCTTGGGACAGGCAAGCTTCCACTCCTTGAGTGTATTTACGACCATCGGTGTGAGCGGTATCGTTCTCTGTCCGGCATCAGACTTTGGCATCCCGATCGTATGATAGGCGTCGGCACGTTGACGAACATGTATGACACCCTTCCCGAGATCGACGTCAGCCCATGACAAACCACGCAGTTCTGATGCGCGCATGCCAGTGAATATCGCAGTCACTAGGAAAGGGCGGTACCTGCCTCCAGCAGCCTCAAGGATCGCGCGTATCTCCGGCATGGTTGGAATATCTACTCCATACCGCAAACGAGCTTTCTGGCGCTTCTCTGCCTTGCTGGCGCCATTGCCGCGGCGTTTGGACATCTCATGCACCGCATTGCGAACAACGAGCCCACGCTCTTGTGCATCGGAAAGTATACTGCCGAGACTGACAGTCACGCGCTTGATCATAGCCGAAGATCGATCGTTTTCTCGCAACTCGTCCTGAAGAGCTCTCACTGCCGGTACGGTTATCTTGGAGAGTTTGACGGCGCCGATCATGGGTTTGATATGAAGATTAAGGTGCTGCCGGTATTGATCGACCGTGGACCGCTCTAACCCGGCCGAATCGCATTTGGCTAGCCATAAAGCGCCGGCCTCGGCAACCGTTACAGTAGCACTGTCGGCAACGTGGACGCCTTCCCGAACCTCTACCTTGGCAATGGATGAGAATTCATCAGCAAGCTTCTTGAGTTTGAACGTCTTCAGCCGGCGAATGCCCTTGATGTCGAGATAATCCACCACCCAGGCGGTCTTTTCCTCACCCTTGGCAGTTGTCCATGTACGCTTGCGGATTGACATTAGCGTTCCCAGGCCTCCTTGGGTACAGGTTCCGACGCGTCAGACGATAAGTCTATTTCAATCTGAGTTAAGCCTTCAGCCAGCACCCTAACGAAATCGGATATTTGGCTGTCAGTCAGCAAGGCTTCCCCGAGAGACTTGACAGTGATCGCCAATGTCCGATGTGACTCTCGCAGGCTCTGTAAGCTACGTTCTTGATTATTGACTGCCTCAAAGAGCCCGGCACGTTCCTCGTAGAGCCTCTCTACCTCTGCCTGGCTATCGCCAACGGCCCTTTCAAGTTTAGACATTTCGGCGTCTGTATTCACCCAAGCCCGCTGTGCTTCTTCGAATTTTTCAATGCGCCATACGATCTCTGCATTCATTGATCTGCCACGTCCATCGGCGTCGGACTTCACGCGATCACGTAGCCCCGGTGGAAACCGGAGCATGAAACCATCAGACTTGCTTCTGTTCTCAGCCATATGATGTCACTCCGATCATCATCATGTCCAATGGACATTTTTTCAGCTTGCGTCAATGATGTCCAATGGATATAACTAATATCGTTGGTTAACACGGAGACAACCTGATGAACGAAAATAACGACGATATGGAATTAGTTTGGGGCTTATCGGCCATCGCGAAGATCATCGGCCGGACGGTGCGCCAAACGCACTACATGCTCTCAAACGGGCTGCTGCCAGCCAAGCAGATCGGCAATCGTTGGGTCGCAGAACGCGGCAAACTGATCCGCTTTTTCATGGAGGATGCAGCATGATCCAGACAAGCAGAAGGCCCGGCCAGGACTGCCATCCTGCCGAGCCATGGTTCTCAAACATTCCGTGGGAGGAAAATTCAATGAACGAGACAGCTAATACCACGGTTGCCGCCAAAGGGGCAACCGCCATGAACCGCCGCTGGTTTCTTGCCAGCGCTCCTGTTGCCGCAGCGGCTCTGTCAATTCCGGCCGTTGCCATAGCTGCTACGTCCGCACCGGCGTTCAATACCGAAGAATGGCTGGAAACGGCGGATCCTATCGACGTTGCGGCCTATCACATCAAGAAGATCTGTAAGTCGATGAAACGTGCCAATCCAGGTCACTACTATTGGCATGTCGATCCAGAATTAAGGTTTGTATTAGCTACGGAGACTGATCCGCAGGCTCGGCTCAAGTTCCACATCGAAGGTGTGAAGCAGGCCATGCAAGAAATAGATCCGACAATTAAGCGGTGGGATGATGGCTACAGATACCCTTCCAGGCCAGAATTGCGGAATCGCTTCTTGCTGACGGCGTACAATTACGATCCAAAGGCGGTGCAGTCATGATCAGCGTCACCGATACAGATATTGATCGCTCCTACACGATCCTTGCCCTGGTAGGCGTTTGCCGAGCCGCGTCTCAGTACATGGAGGATCAGAGCGGGAACAACTCAACCCTTAGCGGACACCTCACGTCGACACTTCGGCATGTGCAGGAATTGAGCTATCAAACTCATGATCTGCTGGAAAAAATCCAACGACAGGAGGCCAAGCCATGAGATTGGTCAAAGCCATCCTCCGGCTCCTGTATGAAAGCGTTCTTCTCGCATGGGCTCGGGCACTCCAACGGCGCGGGGTGCGGCCATGAGCGATCTCACTCCCCCAGAACACGAGCATTCCGACATCGTGGAACAGGCTGACCGCTGGTATGCCACGACGCCACGTGATTTCAACACACCCGGTGTAGTGCTGCTACGCGAGCGTTTCGGTCTGACTGCGCTCCAGGCTTGTGAAGCGCTAAAGATGGCTCAGCTGATCCGTGCGAGGTCGGTATGAAGGCTTACCCCACCAAAACGCTCAACGAAGCTGCCCAGCGGGTATTCGTTCCTTTGTCAGAGAAAGTAAGTTCGCCAAAGGAAACTTCCCTTGTCGCGAAACCCTGTCTGCCTCTGAGCTGGCCCAAGGAAACCAAAGCTCGAAAAGAGGCATTCGAAGCATGGCACGCAGTAGCAATGCAGGTATGCAACCAAGCCGGTCTGAGTTTCCGAGTCATGGCCGTTGTTGACCGTTTTATTCATTGGAACACGGGAACTTTCTGGGCGACCAACGAGACCATAGCCATGCGCGCCGGCAGATGCTCGGAGCGCACTATCAAGCGGGACATGGCAGCACTTTGCGCTCTTGGTCTATTCATTCCCGAGCGAGGATGGCGGCGATCCCGCAATGGAAAACTCGTTCGGTCTAGACTGATCCGACTGGCGATACCCAAAGATCTACCTCTCGAAACGTGGGTTCCTGGGACTATTCATGGTGACACCAGTTGTCCCTATGAATTACTGGTCGTCGCAAACGATCATGGTGACACCAGTTGTCCAATTCATGGTGACACCAGTTGTCCCTTCACCCTTGAAGATACCTATGAAGGTGGAGGCGATGATGCAGCTTGATCTTTTCACGTATCGCAAGCCAGCAACGATACACGCCTTCCCGCTTGATCGCAGACGCAAACTTGTCGGCGATGCGGCGGAAGCTCTCAATACCAAAAGCTACTCGCAGGGCAAGGCGCATTGGACACGCCTTGTAAGTCGGCTTTGGAAAGAAATGCATGCATCGGGACTCGATACCCAGATGATCGAAAGAGAGATTGCTGCATTTGGGGATGCTGTTTCCAGAGAAATCAATATTTGCCAGCATTACCGCGGGACGGACGGTGCCGCATGATGTCGATTGCTACGCCATGCGACCGCGTAGCGGGCGAAGAGAGGGGTTTGGGGCCTAAGGCCCCGAGACAGTCCGTCAGGACATCTTCTCTTGTCATAGCGGGAGGCGTCTATGTCGTCTCGGAAGCTTGACCACACACGACCGGCGAAAACGGCTGCGCAGCGTCAACGCGACCAGCGTGCTCGAAAGCGCGCCGGCGTCGACATATTCAGGCTTCGCTTGCCCCGCGAGATGATCCGCGACGGATTGGTTGAGATTGGAGAGTTGGCCGAGTGGGATGACGGAAATCCAGAAAAACTTGACCAGGCTTTGCACCGTTATGTCTACAACCATTTTCGCAGCGTCACGCGTGACCTTTTCTCGAATCCCGACCTGCTAAATTCCAATCATGAGATCAATCGGGACTCGGTCAATGCTGGCAAAGGTAAGCCAAAAACAGAATGAAACGGCTCACTTTCGGGCCGTTCTACAGCTTCCACCGCAGAGTGCAGAGCTTATAGCAGCCGAGGAATCTTATACCGTTGCCACCGGTGCACGGGTACAGATGGCCAAGCGTTTCGAGGATGCAAAGCTTCAGGCGAGCGTTGACGCTACCCTGAAGCGCAGAATCGCTACGGTAACTCCGGAACAGATCACCGCTATCCAAGATGAACTTCTCCAGGTCGTGGGAGCCGAGACATCCGCGAGGGCAGCCTTTGACACTGTGCATAGGGAATACTCAGAAGCAACCCGATCGGCGCTCAGGGACCACATAGCAGCATATGTCGAAGCAATCGCGCAAAAGGCGGCCGAGCTCGACGAATTGATTTCCGCCGGCGCAGCTTTGAGCGAACAGGCAACCCGGGCCCACATATCGTTGCGCAGTCCCGTTATCGCCACAAGCTCGCAGATGCAGAAGGCCTACCTGTCCCCGCTGATCAAACTGGTGCGGGGTTGGCTCTGATGTTTCTTGAACTCCTATCCCATAATGGCACGCTGGAGCCGACCGCCGAAGAAACGGCCGAGGCGTTAGATCGAGCAGCCATATATCGTAGCGGTCCGGATCACCTCGAGATTGTCGTCGACGGTTATATCAACCGCGAAATGTATGATCGGCTGAAACAGCAGATCGATGCCGCACCCTGCGCTCATTATCTCACCCTGATGATCAATTCCGACGGAGGTGAATGCGCTCCATCCATTGACCTGTACATCCTGCTTCGCAGACACCCAGCGCCCATCAAGGTAGCACTCTTGCAGTCTCGCTGCGAAAGCGCCGCGGTACTGATCGCTCTGGCTGCCGATCTACGAATTGCCCAGGCGGACACCAACATTCTGCTTCACCCCACATCGTATGAACTTCACAAGGGCAGCGTCCGATGGACTGCGAAAGATATTGAGGAGAAGGCAGCCGAACTACGCTCGATCGACGACGACTTCAACACGATCACCAGCCAGAGAACAGGCTGTGACGTCGCTATCATACAGCGAGAAAGCGAGACTGAGCAGCCCTCAACACTGGCCTGGTGTTTGGCAAACGGATTTGTCCACGAGGTGCAATCGTGAGCCTAAAGGATTTTCTGACCAAACACTATCCGACCGGCCTGACCGATAAGCTCGTCAATGGGGAGATCAAGCGCCTTGAGACCGAGGCCGATCGACTGGAATATGAGCATTGGGATTCTTCAGCACATACCGACGCGGCGAAGTTGCTCCGGAATGACATTGTGGTCTTACGTGAGGTTCGTGGCCGGCTAATCGCTGGTCAGTCTCCCTTGCCAGCATATAACGATCGTGACGAGGGTTATCGCAAGGGCGCGCTGGTAATCTCTTCAGGCGTTATCTGGCAGGCCACAAGGGACTTTCCAACGGGTGACCCGCGCTTGGGTAAAGGTTGGACAGTTCTCGTGGGAACACCGCCACCACCACCGGTCGCGATACCAGCCACGATCGATATGTCAGTCGACCTCACGAAAGGCAGGAAGTTCAAAACTGCTGAGGAGCTTGAAACCAAGGAATGGCTGACGGCCGTTGAGAAACGGGTAAAGGACGAGCTCGAGGCAATCAGCTTCACTGAGGAGCAACTGAAGCGAGCGCCCTCCATCCGATACCTGATGGTGCATTCCGCTGGTCAATCCGAGGCTATCCAGCGAGCTTTCAAGCAGAGAGACGCGACGATCGATAAGTTGGTGAAGCGGATCGACGAGCTCGAAGCCGGTGGCGTTCGATACCACGGTGTGTGGCAGGCAGCGCAGGAATACACCCGCGGCGCCTTAGTCACCTACGACGGCAGCATGTGGCACGCTAACGACACCACCCGCGAACAGCCCGGCAAGTCTAAAGCCTGGACCTTGGCAGTTAAAGCCGGTCGAGACGGAAAGGAATCCAAATGAGCACTTCTTTCCCCTCCATGGTAGAGGCGCGCGGGAGTATCCGGGAGCAAGCCTTGGCCCTCCCCGATCGAGATAGTGTGGAGTGCTATGAGTTCGAGGCCGTCCTTTGCGAGGATAACGCGACGGTCATGATCTATTGCTACACCGAGGGCCCGGTACTCACGGCATCCATCGATCTGTCGAAACCGATGTCTCCCATGGACTTCTTCGGTGATGCTTGGGCAGCAGAGTTCAGCCGTGGCTTCCTCCAGTTAGAAACCTCGGAGGTGCTGCACTGATGATCAAGATGCTCAAGCCCCAGGTTCGCACGCTCGCCCCACGACTTGGCTATACGCCCGGCGATAGCAAGGCCCGTGATCAGTATCGCGAGAACACCCAGCATTGGCGCAAGTGGTACCACTCAGCACGATGGCAGAAGCTGCGTATGCGCATCATCATCCGTGACAAGTACATATGCCAGCGCACCGGTGTGTTGCTCATCGGCAAGGCGAGAGCACCCGACAGTCCCGTAGTGGATCACATCGTAAGTCATAACGGTGATGAGAAGCTGTTCTGGGATGAGAGCAACCTGCAGACCGTCTCGAAAGGGTATCACGACAGCCAAAAGCAGCGTGAAGATCACCAGAAGGCGTTCTTCGCATGACCGGGGGGGCACGTCAGATATCCCAGAGGATGGTTTTGGCCGCACCCGCGTCCCCGGCATTGGCATATTTTCTGTTTTTGCGGGGAAAATTTCTATGACCCTGCCGGAACCTCCCAATGACCTGTCGCGCGGCGAACGCAAGATATTCCGCACCATGGTCAAACGCCTTGTAGAACGGGGGATTGACCCTGTTTCACGTGCTGGTCTTGTCGAGGACTATGCGAGAACCGAAGAGCGATTGAAGCACCTTCGAACATCCGAAAAACAGGCTGATTCCGCGTCGAAAATGGCAGTCACTCGCGCTGTGAATGTCGCAACGGCCGAACGTCGTCGTTTGCATGATGCCATGTTCCGCGGTGCTGGCAAGCCTGCCCCTATGCCGGTCGCTCAGCAAGCCGCTCAAGAACGCAGCGAAGCGGATGAGGCATGGCGCGATCGTCATTGGCAGCGGGTTCCGAATCCCTTGTCGCAGGAGGAATTAGGGAGACGCTACGGCCGGCCTCGCATGGCGGCGCTGCTATACCGCTCGATCGAAGAGGAGATAGGCACCAAGCGCATCCTGAAGAAATATGGGCACAAAATACCCAGCAGCGAATGGGATGCCCTGCGCGCCCAGTGTGGTGGTCGGCTCCAAAATGAGCGTCACGACACTTCAAACTTCACGAAGAGGAAAAGCGGCTGATGACCCAGAAATCTCAAACCCATTGCTGGTGATGTGACACGCTTGGACGGCGAACTGCAAATTACATTGCTTTTGCCGCACGGCCCAAACCCTTCCCAGGTTGTGGCATTTCCTGAAGCCCTTGAAGAAGTGCAGGACGGCATCATCGATCTGCCCTTCGAAGCACCACTGGAGCAAGCCGACCATGAGTAATATTGACTATTCGAAGTTGATTACAGCCGAGGACAAGGCGCGTGTTCTCATTCCCGATCGGGTGACACGCCGCCAGTTCCGCCTTCAACTCATAGATGCGGGCCTGATTGAACATGTCGAGGGGTGGATTGCCACTCAGGATGTTCGCACGCAAGCGGCCTACGTAGACAGCGGAACGTTCGTCCGGACTGACGAAATGCTCGTGCTAGGCTTTGACGCGCTCGGGTTTACGGAAGAGCAGGTCGACCAGTTCTTTACCGAGGCAGCGGGGCTTTAAAACGTTAGTGGTTGAGGGTGCTGAGATGCAGGACAAGGTACTTGCCTAGCAATGCCCGGGTGTTGTCCAACACCTGCTTGCTCGGATCACCATCGCCCTCGTGGAAGAATTTGTTTCGATACTTATAGAGTTTGCAAAACTCTTTTATGTCTGTGTGTTTGTGACTTGGGTTGAGGTTCGATGCGATTTCCTCGAACTGCTTCTGCAGTCTCTTCTTGCTATTCTTGGAGGTGTTCTTGATGAACCCTTCAAGCGCGGACCAAGCGGCAACAAACGCGAAAAGCGGATGGGTTTCACGCCGGAACGACTCAACGTACAGCAGGGCTACCCGCTTAAGATGGGTGTTTTTGGCGAGGGCTTTCGCGAGTGTCGCCGACCGCTTGATACCCGCAGCCGTCATCGGTTTGGCGAGACTCAGACGGGCCACCCCGAAGTGAAAGCTTGATGAGTAGATCTCTCGCTGGTCATCTAGTAACACTACCGCCGTTCCGACATGCTCGGTCTGGCCGTCGGCGCCATCTGCGTGGCCCAGTTTAAGCGCAGCAAGGGTACAATCAGTCAAGTGCGCGAATATCGCTGTCACATCTGCTTTATCGACAGCGTCAAGTGTGAAATCCACGTCGCCTACGGCGCGGCGGTTCCGAAGGTCGGGCTGTTCGATCTCCGTAGTCCCGTCAAATACGGCGAAAACACCGCCTGGCTTCCGATCTGCCAACCGGCTGGCGAGTTCTTGGTCCAAGGCCTGTTCGGGGGACATACCCGGTTCCGATCCTGTGAAGGCCGTTAGAACCAGTTTGGAAAGCGCCGCCGCGTGGTCGATACGAAGAAGAGCGTCGTCGGGCCTCTCCGTCACATAAGCCTTTAGTTCTGGGCTTGCAGATACGATGATTTCGGCATCCACGCCGTCCTCGAGTTTGCTCGCGCCTAAAAGTTTGTGCAGTGACAGATATCGGGCTCTCATGCACCTCAGATCCTGACCGGAATGTTCAATGCGGTCGCCTTTAGTACGATAAGCTTTTCAACATCTTCAATCTCTATCGCGTTTTGATAGTGCTTGTACTTGAGAGCGGCTGCGCGAGCGTCGAAAGGCATGGCGCTTTTCGGAAGCAACGCAAGGTCCCGGTCGATTTCTGCTTCTAGCAACTCTAGATCTGTCATTGTGTCATTGGACTCCTTATTGGAGGAAATGCGCTAGTCGATCCTTCCATCCATCTGAGTGCACAATCCGCGCTTGATGGTGGTTGCCATTGATGACCTGGGCTTTTGACAGTTGTGAAACTGCCTGCCAATCTTGGCCGAAAGCATAGATGGCATTATCCACGCGTACGCTTTCTAACACGACGCTGCCAAATCTTTCGAACTCATAAGCTAGGTAGTCGCCAAACCCTCCGGCGCCAACATAGATCCGATCCGGATTGTAAGCGCGAATGGTGTCTTGACGATCCTTGATCACCTTTTGCATAGCCTCAGAGGTGCGCCGCAGCGCCAACTCCATGTGCGGGCGCAAAACCTCCCAAGGATACTGACCAGGAGGTAACAATCGCCAGTTGACGCGCTCAACGGCGGGTACGTCGAAATCCTCCATGTTGTCTGCGACGAGCTCACATTCCCGAAACAACTCTAGGAACAGATTGATTACGTGCTTGATGTGATCAGTGGCTTCGGGATTTTTCGCCATCGTCGGAGAAACGAGGAAAGTTTGTCCACCACGCTCAGCAATTGTGAGTTCGACCGCCGGAGGTTGAATAAGTTCCTTGGGGTAACACAATCGACTGATGTCTCGCATCTCTTCGTGTTCTTCATAATCCCCACGGCCGGACCACTGCTTCCACTTCCAAGAGACCGTCCGTATATATCTCATCTCCTTTGGCAGATCCCGTCTTATCCGCCACCTTCCCTCTGAATTATATTTTGAAATACGTCCCGATATTCTTGGAAGCAAGGAATGTCCTTCCCCTGCGTTCTCATCGAAGCCGGCTCGTCGAAGACTCTCTGCTCTGTTTACTGAGATGTTGACTACTACCCGAATTTGCGCCCCATCGGGTATATGTCGAATGTAGTTATCAATATTTAGAACTCGTGTTCGATTTATATGCATAATTTCCCCCAGAACTGCGAGATTAGTCTGGTTGCACTGCGAGTCAATCCCGCCGATCTTGTTGATACGGCGAAACTCTTAAGTCAACGCTTAACAAATGTTCCTCCCGATGCTATTAGTGTCCATCCTCAAACCAGGGTGCTCCCATGTTGACTGAGATCGAGATTGAAGACGTCGGCACATACCGGCTTCCCAATATGTGGCAAACCCGAAGATTAAGCAGAATGCCGCGCCACAACCGGCGGATAGCGCCTCTGGCTATGGGACTGGGCTTGTCGTATCAGCAGTTCAGGGGATTGACCCCCGAACAGCAAGAAGCCACGCAGCGGGCTTATATGGCGCTCACGTCACCAGCCAATATCGACCCGATTGAACAGCCCCGCGACGCCAATGTCCGGACAGTCGCTTTCCGGCCTCGAATTCACCGCACTGACGAGGAGAAGGTCGAGATCGGCCAATACCTTCTGCAGGTCAAGAAATCGCTTCCACGTGGCCATTTCGGGCCATGGGTGGAGAATGAAGCCGGGATATCTTCTGCAACTGCGCGGTTGTGCATGCGCCTCGCAAAGGAGGCCGCGTAGTGGCCAAGGGCAAGCTCGACAGCATGCTGCCTGTCTATCGCGGACGAACGTAGACGGTTTTTATGGCGTCTCATCACAGCCCGCGTACTTGTAGACGTTTTGCGGCAGCACGAGCTCGTCATCAGTGGGTTTGAAATCTTTGGCCAATTTGGCTACGACCCCGCCGTATGGCTTCCCGTGCATGGTAGAATAGCGCTCCGTTTGGTAAACATTTTGCCGAATTGTAGGCAACACAATCCACTGCTTCCCCTCAACTTCGATAGGGAGGTAAGCATCGGAAACTTCTCCTGAGTTCATGGTGTCGAACGCGAGCCGACAGATCACCGCGCCGTTGGAGCATGTACCGCGAGCACTGGCGGTCCAGGCTAACACATTGTCCTTATACCCTGTGAGGAGAGCTTCTCCGTCGAGAACTCCGCCTTTGAACTGAAGGACTTGGTAACTGCCAGGCGATTGCTCATCTGACCGAAAGGTTCGCTTTTCAATAGCGCACTCACTTGCCCCCGGCCTTAAACTACTGCATCGCTCGTATCTCTTTCCCGACGGGAAGATAGTCATTTTTTCCTCTGTGCGGACTAACAACTCCTGAGATGTCGTTGTTTCTGGGTCCATGTCATCGCCCCCGCACCTCAGATCTAGAATGACCGCCTCGACGCCCTTGATTTTCTGCTGCTTGGTTATTTTGCAGAAGGTTTCCCAGCCTTTCGCTTCAGTGGATGTGAAAGTCATGATTGAATCGTTGCTCTCGCACGACGTTCCGCCTTCCCACACAAACGAGTCGTGCCACCACTCCTTCGCGGATGTTTCGCACACATTCGCAAACAACAATGTAATTCCCACAGCGCAGGTAATAAGCCTCATATCCCGTCCCCCCAAGCAATCATCATAAGAGTCCCTGTCCGAGATAGAAACACGGCCGAAAGTCCAATGCCAACTTCTCAAATTGGATACTGCTCATGTTGGTCTTCCGGCCGCATTTGCGGACCAGAAAGCAAGCAGGCTGGATAGCCCTAAATCCGGCCATATCGAGTCACCTAGCGCGATGGAAACAATCGGCGTGGCCAGACAGCCGTAACGAGAAAACGCCCCACAGCGGGGCTGCTTGGCAAATCGAACTTTAGGTCACTGAATCCAAATAACCTACGAAATCGCCTCCCACTGGTTCCTGATATTCCCAACTGGAGGGAGGTTCACGCAGATAGTCTACTTTCACGGTTATTTCGGCGTCGGGCACGAAGAATGGAGCATATTCTTCCGGGCCGTTCCTAGCATCAAGCGCGAGTTTGCCGATGGCTCCATCTTTGGAGATCAACGCGGGATAGAATAGTTTTCCCCGGGAACAAATCCAGGCACGACGGTAAACATCCAAGATCTTTGACAGAAAGTTGCTCCACCAAACATCCGAGGCCGCGTGATACGCCTGCGCGTGTAGAAATTCAGAGAGCTTTTCAGCGCCCTTGCGCAGTTCAAGAGTGACCGGTGTGTAGTAGAAATCGAACTGTCCTCCCTCATGGAACTCGAAATGCAGATGTTGTATCTCGTCACTTCCAAATATCCGCTCCAGTTCAAGCCATTGATGGGTCGTTTTCCAGGCTCGCGGAACTGATCTCGCGTATGCTTTCTGGGCATTAAGATATAGGTCCTGCCTAGATTCCAGAAAAAACCTGAGTTCAAGGGCCGCATAGAAGAGGCTCTCTGGTGTTCTCTCTTGAAGTCTTTCCTTGGCTCTATCCAGATAGTCGGCAGGATGGGTTCCATATATCTGCCCTCGTTGAGTTCTGTCATCGGGCATAATTTCCTCCAGCGATCGAGAACGCTCTCAGTGCAGAGTATCGCTAAATTGAGTGCCCCGACCAATCATTCCGTTGCAATCGACACGTCAGGAACACAAAGCGAGAAAAACTTTGGATCTTTGAAGTAGGTCTTCGCGGCCGTGTTTATGTCGTTGCAAAGGGAAACCGCATCGCGAAAATCAATGCGGACGAGCCTATAACATTCTCGAATCAAATCCTCGAGCTCTTTAGATTTTATCCCAAAGAGCGCTCTAAGTTCTGGTAGTATAACTGTTGTGGCCATACCAGTCGAAGGATCGACAACAGAGTGAGGGGCGAGCACGTCCTGCAAAGCGCTCCTTCGATCGTTGTAGAATTGAAAACTCAGCGCAGTCGACTCATAGCGTAGTGAAAGCATCGTTGCGCGATCGATAAGATCGGCTCGCCCTGCGCGAATGAACATCTCAAAATCCTTGCTTTCAAATTTAGGATGCACTGAAGGACCGCCAATCGCTGGCTTCACTAATTGCCAAAGTGGGTGGTGGAGTTCCTGATCCGCATTCGCTTGGCGCAACGAATTATGAATGTACAAAAGATTTGTGTAGTAACCATTCGTAATTTCCTGGAGCTTCAGCATCGTGCGAATCGTAGTGGTTTTTTCAAGCTCGGTTCGCTCCGCGGCGGCCAGCGCCCTTGCATGCCGCTGTACATTGATGCCGAGCAGCCAAGATATCACTCCTCCCAACAGAACACCCCCAAATCCTGCTACCAACGTAGCTGTATCTGAGCTTGGTACTTCAATGATGATGGCTGGGTTTAGAGCCGTACTGAGTTCCTTTGCCAGATCAATCATTGTGGAGGGTTTAAGGCATATGTGATCATGTTTAAATCCTTCTGCACGTCGTACATTTGACAGGCTAGATCAGCGATTTCTTCAGGTGTGACAACGTTCAGGTAGACAGAAGTTGCTTGCTTGTTGCGTCTATACTCTACACTCAAGGCTTGAGTAATATACCCATCGTCGGCTTGCAATATTCCCAAAGCGAGAGCGTCATGCACGGCTCGGTGCCGCGCGTTTCGCAATTCTACATATCGACTGACGGCATCGCGCGCCTGATTCCTCAAATGAAGCTCAGGAATCAATGATAAGCGTTGCTCAATGAACTGAATTGTAGATCCACTCCAATTGCGTAGCTTGTGGGCGGTGTCGCCAGGCGGCAGTTGGTCTGGGGAGCCGTCAAACGGGATACGCGAGCATAGCGATATCAATTCATCTTCAGCATGCGCAGACTGCATTGCTAAATGACCGATCGGCCCGATGAAAGGAGCTCGATAGATATCGACTGGCGGAAATTTCATGAGTTCCTCACTTCCCCGCCTGCAAAATTGCAGAGCCCGAGATCGCCGTCAATATCACCTTAGGGGCGTCGAGAAAGCCTTATCAAAGATCCTATCCAGCGCGCTGCAACTTCACGGATACAGAGGTTCTCTCACAGCCTGAAGTCATCCTCCTGGGCCGGTACGGCAAGCTTGCAGGAGCTTTCGGGAATGAGGGTCACCACAACCTCTCCAATCGTGATCTCAACCCTGCATCCGGCTTTCGCGGCACCTTTGGCGATTGCTTCGATCTGGCGTTGAGATATCTTCAATCGGCTCGTCATTTGCCCGAGCTCCGCTTGCATCTATCCATCATCTCGCGAATGCCTTCCCTAGTCACGAAGTCCTTTCGCGCGATCTGGATGATTTCAAGGTTGCCCTTTGCTGCCTCGGTGCGCAGGGAGGATGGTGTGAGCAGGCCACGGAATATCTCATCGCAGGCTTCCTGAAGCGTCATCAAGCCAAGATCATTGGGACCGTCCGTCAAAGGTAGCCCTTCCCCTTGCTTTCGATGGGCGTGAGGCCATGACCTTCTATATCGCCTGGCAAAATATACAAACTACCGTCTGGGCCGAGCTTGATGACGACGTTCTGTTCCTTTGCCACCTTAGATGCAGCACGTAGCTGACTGGTTGACCAAATAAGAGGCTTCGTCATGACTCCGGAAACTCTATCGGGGCCAAGCCCTGCAAGGCGCGCAGCTTATTCGCGGTGGAAATCGACAAGCTCGTCCATATATCGGCGATACCATCTGCAGCTTCGATGAGATCGTTGTCCACGTCATGCTGATCCATTTCATCCAAGATGCGATCAAATGTGGATGCGCCTTGCTCGACTACCCGGTGAAGGCGCAGCACCTGGACATCATTGAGTTGCGGAAGCTCAAGCGTGGCAGCCACGTCTTCGGCTATACGTGTTGCGAACTCAGCTTGCTCTTGAAGTGTTGACGTCCAGTCGATTGGCAACTTCCCCTCCGAGTTCGATTTCAGATCAGCCGAAGAAACATCCAACCTCCAATTGCGAGGCAAATAATCGCGGCCAACGTTACAAACGTGGCAAACCATCTGAAAAAATTGCCGATCCGATTCATCCATATTGAGCGTTTGGTATCTCGAACAAATGGACGCTCGTAGGAGTGCTCCTCGTTGGCCACCGCATCTGAATAGGCGAGTTGGCCGAAATACGCTAAGCCGGGTGCCATAACGGTAAAGAGCAGTGCAAGAAACAGCCAAAAAAGAATGGAATTGAACGTCTGAAGATTGGCCGGGTCTTGTGAAAGTTTCGCATAGTTTGCGGTGTAAAAGCCAAGCAAGGCAGCTACACCGCCTACCGCTGCCAGCGCAGGGGCCTTCATCCCAGCATTGGAAAAAGACAATACTTGATCGCTAAGGTTTTTCCGGTCCTGTAACCGAGAGTCAAAAGCCCGTTCAGCTAAGCGACGGCGCTCCGCCGCCTGTTCAACGGTTTCCGGTGCATTGCTGATCATTGCTGAACTCCGAAGAAGGGGGAAAGGCGATTACAAACTGCATCACGGCTTCTGCATGAGCCTCCAGACTCCGTCAGGGCCTTTTTCTACGCGAGCTTTGCCCTTGTAGAATTTGGCAATGCCATCCTTCCCTGCAACAATTCTCGTCGGGGAATATTTTGCTTCTTGGATAAGAACCGTCATCCCGGCCTTCGCCTCATCCATTCGTCCCGATTTGGCCAAGGCGATGACTTCGTCCAAATTCAACTTTTTTGGTGCCATTATGTTCCCCCACAATCAGCGCATCAAACCGATCAAACGAGATTACGTCAACCATGTCGCGTGGATTTGCCGTACTCACGAGAAAATCGTTGTAAATCAATGGTAGCGAGTTGCAACATGACGCAACATGAAATCCACCCAACGTTGATGGCGGTGTAGAGGTAAGATATTGATTTCACTATGGAAAAGTTTGGCTGGGGAACCTGGATTCGAACCAGGACTAACGGAGTCAGAGTCCGTGGGTCTACCGTTAACCTATTCCCCAAAAGAGCTGGCAGCATTGGCCGGTGCGGGTCGTCATATAGTTGAATTCCACCGATATGCAAACCCCTGATCTCAAGTTTTTTGGCAACCCGTCCGCCTATCTCAACAATGACCTCGCGGTTGGTGCGAGCCGCGCGATGATCGGCGGTGCTATCAGATAGGTTGCCAGCCGCGGTTGTACTGCCTGCCATGCCGGGTTGGCATCGAGCAAATCCCTGAATGCCGCTTGGTCACCGGCTGAATCGAAACGTGAGAAAACCACGACGACATTCTCTCCCAGGCGTACGGGCAAGCGTGTGAAGGTGTTCGGGCTGTGTTCGGAGGCGAAGGTTGCAATAGCGTGGTTGCCCGCGGCGCGCAGAAGGGGTGAAAGGACTTCGTCGTAGAAGGCGAGGAAGCCTTCGGCTGACGTTTTCAGCCCATACGTCGCAGCCTCTATGATTGCATGCGAAGGCTCTCCTGAAACACGTCCAGATCGCTCGTGCGGAAGGGAAAAACCGGCGTCACGGCCGACGGGGCGCAGCAGAAGAACATCGTCCGAGTCGATCATGGTATCGTTGGCCGCGTTGCGATGCGCGGCCCAGACAGGACCGTCATAGAAGGCAGTCAACGCGTGGTGGCGAGCCTGCATGTCATCAAAACCACGTAGCCAGACAAAGGCGTCGGGATCATCGATATCGCGAAGCTGGCCGATGATCTCCATGCCGCATAATTCCTGACTTTCCAGAAAATGCGTATCGAAGAGCGAAATCAAATCGTCACGCCGACCCGGATGCAATGTATAGCGGCGCAGTTCGACAATTGGACTATGGAGTTCACTGTCGAGTTTTTGCGCAATTTCGGCGGTGGCCACGAAGCGTTCCTCCAAAAACAAACCGGCTGTCCTGTTTTAATAAAACCGGTTGTCCTGTTTTGTCAATTTGTTATTTTAAGCGTTGAAAGGCTCATCATGACGCAAGACACCATTGAACGCCCCAGACGCATCAACAATCCGCAGGCTATGCGGACTCGCATTCTCGACGTCGCGGCCGATCTCTTCCAGCGAAACGGTTATAACGCGACCAGCGTCCATGATGTGGTGCGCGGCGCAGCGACGACCGGCGGCGCGCTGCATCATCATTTCGCGACGAAAAAGACCCTCGGCCTCGCTGTCATTGCCGAACGCGTGGCGAAGGAAGTGGACGAGACCGCGATCCAGCCCATCATGACCGCCACCTCCGCCGCTGCTGGCATTCATACGGTTTTTACTGGCGTGGCCGATACGCTGGAGCGCAACCGCGCGGTATCCGGCTGTCCGTTGAACAATCTGGCGCTAGAATTATCGCTGGCGGATACGGATTTTCGTGAAGCGGTTAATACTGTCTTCGACCGCTGGCGCTCGGCGCTCTCACTCAGATTGCGAGCCGACAGGCCGGATCTCGATGCGTCGCGGGCGCATGATCTTGCGACATTGGTGGTAGCGAGTTATTCCGGGGCCATGGCGATGGCCAAGGCGAGCCAGAGCGCCGAACCGCTGCGAGCATGCGCCAAACAGCTGGAAACCCTCTTGGGTTCATAAAGGTTTTCGATTTTCGTGCTTTTCGGCTGGATTGGCGGCGTAAAATAGCCCAAAGCAATCGAAAAAACATCTCGATTCAGGAAACGGCCCATGACCACCGCCCCGGCGCGCTTTTCCAGCGCGTCCATATCCTCGGCAGCACGCAGCGGCGTCCTGCTTATGCTCCTCGGTATGTTGATGTTCTCGCTCAATGACGTCATGGGCAAATGGCTCGTATCGACATATTCCGTAGGCCAGGTGGTTTTCATCCGCAGCATCGCAGCACTCGTCGTGCTTGCGCCATTTCTTTGGTTCAACGGACCAGCAAAGATCGTGCAGGGCGATCGACCCTGGCTGCAGGCAGCACGCGTTTTTCTTTCGACAGCTGAAGTTTTCGCCTTCTATTTCGCCGTTGTTTATCTGCCGCTCGCCGATGTCATGACCTACTGGCTGGCAGCACCGATCTACGTGGCGGCCGTCTCCCCTTTCGTGTTGAAGGAACCAGTAGGCTGGAGACGCTGGACCGCCATCATCGTCGGCTTTGTCGGCGTGGTGATTGCACTGGAGCCCTCGTCGCAGGCGCTGACCCCGCAGGCGATCATCTCCATTCTTGGCAGCATGTTCTTTGCATTCATGCTGCTGCTCGGACGTTCGCTTCGCGGCACCCCGGACACGACGCTGGTATTCTGGCAGATCGTCGGCGCCGGACTTGCGGGCCTGGTCGCTGTCAGCTTCGAGTGGACGCCGGTCAGCCTGCGCGACCTCGTTCTGCTGGCATTGCTTGGCGTTGTCGCCATGCTCGCGCACGTACTGGTAAACCGGGCGTTGAAGGTTGCCGATGCTGCGACCGTCGCGCCACTGCAATACACGATGCTTTTCTGGGCGATCGTCTTCGGCTGGCTGGTATTCGGAGATGTGCCGCGCATATCGATGCTTGTCGGCTCGGGCTTCATCATCGCGTCGGGGCTGTTCATCTTCTTCCGGGAACAGCAGCTGAAGCGTCAGGGAAGGATCAAGGCGCCTGCCGAGACCGTGGTCACGGGGTCGGGTGAAGCGCCTTGATACAGTGGGTCAAGCGTTGACGCCCGTGTTTTCCAGGGATCTGCCCAATGCATCCACGAGTTCTTCCATGCCTTGCCTGCGCATGGACGGGTCGTCGAAGCCGTCGAGATAGGCACCTTGTTCGGTCAGCACCAGCCTCGTGCCGCTGCCCTCCGGGCGAAGCTCGATCGTCGCAAGTGACACCGAGATGCGTTTGTCGTCGAGGTGCATGTCATAGGTGTATATGATGCGCTCATCCGGCACGATGTCCTGGTAGACGGCTACAAAGGTGTGCACCGGCCCGCCCTTCGGACCGCCGCTGCTGATCTCCCGCCCGCCAACACGGAAATCCATTTCATACTTGCCCTGGCCCCATTCATCGGGACCGCCAAACCATTTGGCCTTTGCCTGCTTGTCGCTGAGCGCAAAAAATACGCGCGCTGGAGAGGCCGAATAGCTGCGTTCGAGGACGAAGGTGTCGTGTGTCACGGATCGTTTTGTCATTGATCTATCCTTTTTCCTGATCAGCGAGAAAATCACCCAGTCTGTCGAGGCGATGTTCCCAGGTCTTGCGCCGTTCCAGCATCCACTCTTCCGCGGTTTGCAGAGCTGCCCATTCGATATGGCAGGTGCGAACGCGCCCGATCTTTTCCGAGCGGATAAGTCCGCTTGCCTCCAGCACCTGTAGATGCTGAACCACCGCTGGCAGTGACATGGCAAACGGCTTGGCGAGTTCGCTGACCGAGGCCGGTCCGCGGCTCAGCCGCTCAACCATGATGCGACGCGAGGGATCCGCCAGCGCCTGGAACATGAGATCGAGTGGTGCTTGTTGGTTAAGCATATACTTAAGTATTTTGATCCAGGAAAATTGTCAATGGAATTTTTTGGTTCTAGACGCTTTCGTAACCTCGGCGCTGGAGCGCCGCCTCGAAATGATTAATCGCTTTTTCGAACTTGTCACGGCAGCCCGTGTTGCAGAATCCAACGACTGCGCCGTTGTAAAGCGTCAAGCTATCCCCCTTAATCGGATCGCCCGACCAAGGGCAGGTGGTGTTGATGGCATCGCCGATCTTGAGTTCAGACATGATATTTCCTCCTATGAGTTCAGACAGGCTGAACGTCGATATGGGTGAGCACGGAATTGGCAATGAAACATTGCTCGTGCGCTTCGTGGTGCAGGTGTTGCTCAGTCTCCGCATCGGGCGCGGCACCTGCATAGGATACATGCGGTTTCAGCGTGACGCGGCTGACATAGAGCTGGCCTTTGTCGTTCTTGGCGAGTTCGCCTTCAGCGGCATCGCGGTATTCGTCAATGACAAATCCCCTCTTGGCGGCGCCGCTGAGAAAAAACAGCATGTGGCAGCTCGACAGTGACGCGACGTAAGCCTCTTCGGGATCCACATTCTCCGCCGTGGAATAGGGCAGGCGGACAATATGCGGTGAAGACGAAGCCGGCACCTCGGCACCGCCGTCAAACAGCCAGACATGCGCCCGGCTATATTTGTTGTCGGTGAAGGCAGCGCCTTCCGGCCGCGTCCACAGAACAGTTGCACCGAATGTCGTCATGGCTTTGGGTTTCCCGAATACGATTTTGTTTGAGGTCAAGCTTGTCAAAACATGCTGGAATTGTCGATAAGGGATGACACGGGAACAACCGGCGAGGACATCATGGATCTGGGTATCAAAGGCAAGCGCGCCATCGTCTGCGCAAGTTCAAAGGGACTTGGTCGCGGCGTTGCAGAAAAACTGGCCGAGGCTGGCGTCGACTTGACGCTGAATGCACGCACCGAGGCAACGTTGCGCGCCACGGCCAATGAGATTGCCGACAAATACGGCGTCAGGGTTCAGATCGTTGCCGAGGATGTGACGACGGAAACCGGGCGCAACGCACTGCTGAAGGCCGAACCGCAACCGGATATCCTCGTCAACAATGCAGGTGGTCCGCCAGCAGGCAACTGGTCCGAATGGGGCGAGGAGGAATGGCTGAAGGCGATCAACAACAATATGCTGACGCCGATCCTTTTGATGAACGCGATCTTGCCCGGCATGATCGAGCGGAAATGGGGCCGCGTGCTCAATATTACGTCGGGCTCGGTGAAATCTCCGATCTCTTCGCTTGGGCTTTCCAACGCCGCTCGCAATGGTTTGACAGGTTTCGTTGCCGGCACTGCGCGGCAAGTGGCCAAGCATGGTGTGATCATCAACAATATTCTTCCCGGGTCCCATGACACGGATCGGACCAAGGGCTTTCTGGAGCGCACGGCGCAGGCCAAGGGTATTTCCATCGAGGCGGCGCGCGCCGAAGCCTATGCGGAAAATCCTGCCGGGCGGTATGGCACAGCCGAAGAATTCGGTGCGGCGGCGGCTTTTCTATGCAGCCAGTATTCCGGTTTTATCGTCGGCCAGAACCTGTTGCTCGACGGTGGTGCCTACAATTCGACGCAGGGATAGAACGACTCATTTCACTCCGCGATAAACCGATAGCCCACGCCGGCTTCGGTGCGGATAAATTGCGGATTGTTGGCGTCGTCTTCGATCTTGGCACGCAACTGGCCCACGAAGACGCGCAAATATTGCAAATCGTGCACATGTGCAGCGCCCCAGACCGAGGCGAGGAGCTGGCGGTGCGTGACCACCATGCCCGCATGCAATACCAGATGCACGAGCAGCTGGTATTCTTTGCGGGTCAGATGCACTTCCTCGCCGTTGCGGCTGACAATCCGCTTGACCATATCAACGACAAGCCCATTGGCTTCGAACCGTGAGGGAACGCTCGTGCCGGCCACTTGCTGGCGCAGCGCCGTGCGTATGCGCGCCAAGAGCTCGCCGATGCCAAAGGGCTTCTCGACATAATCATTGGCACCGAGGTCGAGGGACGCGATCTTTTCGGCCTCGCGGTCACGAGCCGACAGAACGATGATTGGCACTTCAGAAAATGCACGTACCGTCTCGATCACTTCCTTGCCGTCCTTGTCAGGGAGGCCAAGGTCGAGGATGATCAGATCCGGCGCACTGGTCGCAGCCAGCCGCTCGGCCTCGGCGCCGGTAGAAGCCAGGATCACCTCGTAGCCCGATGCAGTGAGGGCAGGGTTTAGAAAACGCTGGATCTGCGGCTCGTCATCGACGACCAGAATACGATGCTGGTTCATGTCATCGTCTCGTCAGGATTGGCGACAGGAAGCCGGATAATGAACCGCGTTCCGCGTTTGCGAATGGCGGGGCTTTCCGCCTTGATCGTACCGCCCATGGACTCAATAAAACCACGAGAGATGGAAAGGCCCAACCCTGTCCCCGGCGCGCGGCCGTCGCCTTTGACGCGCCGGTAGAACTTGTCGAAAATCTTGTCGAGATCCTTAGGTGGGATGCCCCTTCCTTGATCCGTGATACTGATGGCAACTTCCGGACCATCCTGCTTTGCATAGACGGCGATCGGACCATCCCCGGCGTATTTCGTCGCATTGTCCAAAAGGTTGAACAAGGTCTGGCCGAGCAGAGAAGCATCGCCGTTCACCATAGGCAAATCCGAGGCGATGCTCGTGTCGATGGCAATACCGGGTTTGAGCTTTTTGGTGCGCTCAATCGAAGACAAGATAATTTCAGCCGCATCGACGGGAAGATTGTTGGCCTTGAGCGTTCCTGCCTCAATCCGCGTCATATCGAACAGGTTGGCGACGAAGCGGTTCAATCGCCCGGCTTCTTCCTCGATGGAAAGCAAGAGGTCGTCACGCGTATCGGCTTTGATGCGGCTGCCCAACTGCCGGAGCGTGGTAACCGCGCCGGTAATCGAGGCAAGCGGTGTCTTCAGATCATGTGAAAGAGATGAGAACAGTGCCGTGTGCAGCTTATCGCTCTCCTGCAATGCGGCTGTTTTAGCATTTTCCCGTACGAGCTGCGCGCGATCGATGGCGATGGCAGTCTGATCGAGAATCGCGGTGAGCATGCGGTCGTCGTTCTCGCCCAGAGCCGCACGATCCTGCGTGGACAGGCCCAGTACTCCAGCCACGCCATTCGAAGTGAGAATGGGCAGAAACTGCCATCCGATCTGCGGCAGCGTTGCCGTATCAGAACCCGCGCGCTCGTTCTTTTCGTAAGCCCAGCGTACCGCCGTCATATCCGTGCCATCCAAAGTCAGGTCCGGCGGCCATGCCGTCTGCAGCGAAAGCTCGCCATCATAAGGCATCAGGATGACAACACCGGTTCCAAAGGTCGAGTGCAAATGCGTGGCGGTGGAAATCAGAACATCATCGAGCCGCGCCGTGCCGGATAGCTTGCGCGAAAATTCATAGAGCGCCTGTGTATTCTTCGCCTGGTTGCGCGATCGGGCGACCTGGTCGCGCAGGCGACCGGCAAGATCCCCGATCATCAAGGCAACGCCGAGAAAGATGATCAGCGAGAACAGTTGGTGCGGTTTTGCAATGCTCAGATCATGCAACGGTTCAAGGAAGAAGAAGTTGTAGAAAACGAAGGCGAGGCCAGCTGCGATCACCGCCGAAAGCCGTCCGCATATCATTGCCGAAAGGATAACGGCGACAAGAAACAGCATCGACAGATTTTGAGCGTGAACGATATCGCTGGCGGCGAGGCCGAGCAGTGTGGTCACACCGGTTGCTACAACGGGCAGCGCGATTGCCTTGGCAAGTTCGAGCCGGGTACGCTTGCGCATTGACGGCGGCACGTACGGGGTGCCCTGTTCCTCGCCAGTGACGATATGCACGCCAATATCGGTGAAACGCTTGATGATCTCGTCGGGCAGCGAACGCCGGAAAGGATTGGCGAACCGCGCTGACTTCGGGCGACCCACAACGATCTGCGTGACGTTTTCGCGCCGGGCAATGCGGAAAATTTCTTCGACGAAATCCTGCGCGATAACCCGCCGCGTTTCCGCACCGAGCCGTTCCGCCAAATCCAGAAGTTTGTCGAGGCGTTTGCTGGTTTCGCCACCAGCGTCGTTGGTCTGGGTCAGCGAGACCACCAGCCAACGGGCGTTCAATCCCGATGCGAGGCGGCTGGCCGTGCGAACGACTTTTTCGGAGAGGCTGTCGGGACCGACGCAGACGAGCAGCCGTTCTCCTGTCGCCCACGGCCCTTCGATAGCGTTCTGCCGCAACAGATCAATCATCTGGTCGTCGACGCGATCCGCTGTGCGCCTGAGCGCCAGTTCGCGGAGCGCCGTCAGATTGGCGGGTTTGAAGAAACCCACTGCCGCGCGCTCGGCATTGCCGGGCAGATAGACCTTGCCCTCCTTCAAGCGTGCGATGAGCTCTGCCGGCGGCAGGTCGACAAGCAAGACATCGTCGGCTCGCTTCAGGACAATATCCGGCACGATCTCTCGAACAGTCACGCCGGTAATGCTGGTGACGACATCTGACAGGCTTTCCAGATGCTGGACATTCATTGCTGTCCAGACATCGATGCCCTGCCAAAGCAGTTCCTCGATATCCTGATAACGTTTCGGATGGCGGCTGCCGGGAACATTGGTGTGAGCGAGCTCGTCCACGATGATAATTTTAGGCTTGCGGGCAATCGCCGCGTCGATATCGAACTCCTCCAGTACCTTGCCGCGATAGTTGACCTGCTTGCGCGGAATACCTTCAAGTCCATCGAGCAGTTCTGCCGTCTCGACCCGGCCATGCGTCTCGGCCAGACCGATGACGATGTCCGCGCCATCCTCCTTGAGACGGCGCGCTCGAAGCAGCATCGCATATGTCTTGCCCACACCGGGGGCAGCGCCCAGAAATACAGTCAGTTTGCCGCGCGTTTCGCGAGCGGCAAGTTGCAGCAATTTATCCGGATCTGGTCGATTTTTTTGACCTTGATCGGCCATATACGCCTCAAATTATTCGTTCCGTACGTGGAGCACCTGAACGTTTAGCCCAGCTCGGCTGCAAATGCCAAGAGCGAGTGCGCCTTCATAACGGTTCTGTGCTCATCGAGCTAATCTCGAGGCCTGATTCCGTTGAGAATAATGCTCAGTACCGCTTGTGCGGTTTGTTCCTTGAAACCTGGGCGCCCGACCTGGCTGCCCATGATCGCGCGAACTTGCACGTCGAAATCGGCATAATGCTGTGTCGTTGCCCAGATCATGAAGATGAGGTGATAGGGATCGACTGGCGCGAGTTTGCCTTCACCGACCCAGCGGCGGATCACAGCGGCTTTCTCATCAACCAGCGGTTTCAAATACTTGGTAAGAAAATCGCTGATTGCTGGCGCGCCATGCAGGACCTCGTTGGCGAACAACCGCGACGCTTCCGGGTGCGTTTCGGACATGTTGATCTTTAGAGTGATGTACTTGCGCAATTGCTCGATCGGATCGCCCTCCGCATCGATCTCGGCAAGCGGGGCCAGCCATTCCGTCAATGTCTCTTCAAGCAGCGTCACATAGATGTTCTGCTTGCGCGGGAAATAATAGAGCAGGTTCGGCTTCGACATGCCGGCTCGCTCGGCGATCTGGTCGATCGTTGTGCCGCGGAAGCCATACGTCGAGAAGATGTCGAGAGCCGCGTCGAGGATGAGTCGGCGGTTGATTTCCTGAATCCGCGTCGTCTTTTCCGGCGCTTCTTTCAGTTTTTTCCTCTCCGCCCTCGCCATTCCTAGCGTCCCTCTATTATTTGCCCAGACGGGCCTTTTCGTCGCATCCTGGAACTGCTCTAAAGACTTATAAAGCGCTTGACCGTCTTCCTATGCTCTTCTAGCCTGCATTTTGACCAACTAGTCAAGTTTTTGATTGTGCTGCAAGTTCAATCATTCGGGAACACAAAACAAGCGGTAACATCCGCTCTTCGGAGGCTTCACAATGTCTAAAGCGGCATACGGGACCAATAACCTTGAGGCGTTCTGGATGCCATTTACGGCAAACCGCCAGTTCAAGGAAAATCCTCGTCTTCTGGTCAGCGCCAAGGACATGCATTACAAATCACATGACGGCCGCGAGATACTCGATGGCACGGCCGGGCTGTGGTGCTGCAATGCCGGTCATGGCCGGCCCAAGATCGTGGAGGCCGTGCAGAAGCAAGTCGCCGAGCTTGACTATGCGCCGGCGTTTCAGATGGGCCATCCTAAGGCATTTGAGCTTGCCGCCCGCCTCGCTGCAATGCTGCCATCGCCGCTCGACCATGTGTTCTTCACCAATTCCGGCTCGGAGTCGGTCGATACGGCGCTGAAGATTGCGCTGGCATACCATCGCGCCAAGGGAAATGGTACCAAGGTCAAGCTGATCGGCCGCGAGCGCGGCTATCACGGCGTCGGTTTCGGCGGCATTTCGGTTGGCGGCATTTCCGGCAATCGCAAGACCTTCGGCAATGCGCTGGGTGGCATCGATCATATCCGCCACACGCACGATCTGGCGCGCAATGCCTATACGCGCGGCGAACCGGAATATGGCGCCGAGTTTGCCGATGACCTGGAAAAGGTGGTCGCGCTGCACGACGCTTCCAACATCGCGGCGGTTATCGTTGAGCCGGTCGCCGGATCGACCGGTGTCCTCATCCCGCCGAAGGGCTATTTGAAGCGCCTGCGCGAGATTTGCACCAAGCACGATATCCTGTTGATCTTCGATGAAGTCATCACCGGGTTCGGCCGTCTCGGCACGCCGTTTGCGGTCGACTACTTCGGGGTCGTTCCAGACCTTGTCACCACGGCAAAAGGCATCACCAGCGGCGTCATCCCGATGGGCGCGGTATTCGCATCGAAGCAGATCTACGAGACCTTCATGACCGGTCCGGAAAACATGATCGAGCTTTTCCACGGCTATACCTATTCCGGCCATCCCGTCGCCTGCGCTGCGGCGCTCGCGACGCTCGATACTTATGAAGAAGAAGGCCTTCTGACCCGCGCTTCCGAGATTGCAAGTTACTGGGAGGATGCGCTGCATGCGCTGAAGGGCCTGCCGCATGTCATCGACATCCGAAACCTCGGACTGATCGGCGCCATCGAGCTTGAGCCGATCGAAGGTGCGCCAACCAAGCGGGCTTTCCAGGCGTTCCTCAAGGCTTATGAAAAGGGTGTGCTGATCCGCACCACTGGCGATATCATCGCGCTTTCCCCGCCGCTGATCATCAGCAAGGGGCAGATCGAGCACCTCTTCGACACGCTGGCCGACGTTCTGAAAAATCTCGATTGAGGACTCTGGACATGGCGCTGACAGGAAATCTCCGTATCAACGGCGACCGTCTCTGGGACAGCCTGATGGAGATGGCCAAGATCGGGCCGGGCTTGCGCGGTGGCAACAACCGCCAGACCCTGACGGATGAAGATGGTGAAGGCCGCCGTCTGTTCCAGTCCTGGTGCGAGAAGGCAGGACTTTCCATGGGCGTCGACACCATGGGCAGCATGTTCTTCACCCGCGAGGGGACCGATCCCGATGCGCTGCCGGTCTATGTCGGTAGTCACCTTGATACCCAGCCGACGGGCGGAAAGTATGACGGCGTGCTTGGTGTGCTCGGCGGGCTCGAACTGATCCGCACGCTCAACGATCTCAATATCAAGACCAAGCATCCGATAGTCGTCGTCAACTGGACCAATGAGGAGGGCACGCGTTTTGCTCCGGCCATGCTGGCTTCGGGTGTCTTCGCGGGCATTCACGACCAGGAGTGGGCGTACAATCGCGAAGACGCCAAAGGCAAGAAGTTCGGTGACGAGCTGGAGCGCATCGGCTGGAAGGGCGATGAAAAGGTCGGCGCGCGCAAGATGCATGCCCTGTTCGAACTGCATATTGAGCAAGGTCCGATTCTTGAAGCCGAGAGCAAGGATATCGGCGTTGTTACGCACGGTCAGGGACTGTGGTGGCTGCAGATCACGTTGACCGGCAAGGAAAGCCATACGGGCTCGACGCCGATGCCGATGCGCAAGAACGCCGGGCTTGGTATGGCTCGTATCACCGAACTCGTCCACACTGTCGCCATGGCGCACCAGCCGAGTGCGGTCGGCGCAATCGGCCATGTTGATGTCTATCCAAACTCGCGCAATGTCATTCCCGGCAGGGTCGTATTCACGGTCGATATACGCTCTCCGGATCTTTCGACGCTGACGGCCATGAAGACGGAGATTGAGGACAAGGCGCCGAAAATCGCCAAGGAGCTCGGTCTGGAGATACTGATCGAAGAGGCCGGTCATTTCGATCCGGTGACTTTCGATGAAGGCTGCGTAACTGCGGTACGCAATGCGGCGGAGCGGCTTGGTTACAGCCACCGCAACATTGTCTCCGGCGCGGGGCACGATGCCTGCTGGATAAACCGTGTCGCTCCGACGTCGATGGTGATGTGTCCCTGTGTCGATGGACTCAGCCACAATGAGGACGAAGATATTTCAAAGGAATGGGCTGCTGCCGGCACCGATGTCCTGTTGCATGCGGTTCTGGAGAAGGCGGAAATCCAAGCCTGACCGATAGCCCAAACAGACAGCGACATGTTCGAAAAAGACCAAAAAGGGGAACGGACACATGGCTACGAAAGTGATCAAGGGCGGTACGATCATTGCCGCCGACCGCACGTACAAAGCGGATGTGCTGATCGACGGTGAGATCATCGCTGCCATTGGAGCGGACCTTTCCGGCGACGAGATTATCGATGCGACGGGCTGCTACCTGATGCCGGGCGGTATCGATCCGCATACCCATCTCGAAATGCCTTTCATGGGAACGCACTCCACCGACGATTTCGATACAGGCACATCAGCGGCGCTGGCGGGCGGGACAACGATGGTCGTTGATTTCGTCTTGCCGGGGTCAGATGGTCTGCTGGTCGCCTTGCAAGACTGGTTCCAGAAAGCTGGCAAGGCACGCACTGACTATTCTTTCCACATGGCCATCACCAGCTGGAACAAGCAGGTTTTCGACGAGATGCCGAAAGTGGTCGAGCGTGGCATCAACACCTTCAAGCACTTCATGGCCTATAAAGGTGCGCTGATGGTGGACGATGACGAGATGTTCGCCTCGTTCCTGCGTTGTGCCGAGATCGGCGCCATGCCCCTCGTCCATGCCGAGAATGGCGACGTGGTCGCCCACCTGCAGCAGAAGCTGCTGGCAGAAGGCAATAACGGACCAGAGGCGCACGCCTATTCACGCCCGCCGGAGGTGGAAGGCGAGGCTGCCAACCGCGCGATCATGATCGCTGATCAAGCGGGAGTGCCGCTCTACATCGTGCATGTTTCCTGCGAACAATCGCATGAAGCCATTCGCCGCGCCCGTGCCAAGGGCATGCGCGTCTACGGCGAGCCGCTGATTCAGCATCTGGTTCTGGACGAGAACGAGTACAAGAACGAGGATTGGGACTATGCTGCGCGGCGCGTCATGTCGCCGCCCTTCCGGGACAAGATCAATCAGAATGGTTTGTGGGCCGGCCTGGCTTCCGGTAGCCTGCAAGTCGTTGCCACGGACCACTGCGCGTTCACGACCGAGCAGAAACGCTTCGGTGTCGGCGATTTCACCAAGATTCCCAATGGAACGGGCGGGCTTGAAGACCGCATGCCTGTGCTGTGGACCAAAGGCGTGCTGACCGGACGGCTGACCCCGAATGAATTTGTGGCTGCGACATCGACGAATATTGCCCAGATACTCAACATTTACCCCCGCAAGGGCGCGATCCTCCCCGGCTCGGATGCCGACATTGTCATCTGGGATCCCAAAGCAAAAAAAGTCATATCGGCAAAGACCCAGAAATCGGCCATCGATTATAATGTCTTCGAAGGCATTGAAGTTACCGGCCTCCCGCGCATGACACTCTCGCGCGGAAACATCGCCTACAAGGACGGCGAAGTACTGGCGCCCACTGGCAGCGGACGTTTCGTTGAACGCGAAGCCAACCCATCTCAAAACCGCGCACTTTCCACTTGGAAGGAATTGACGGCTCCGCGTAGAGTGGAGCGCGATCCGAAAAACATTCCGGCAGGCGTATAGACCTATGTCCGTTGTCACGCTCCGACCCAAGGCGAAACCAATGCCACAAGCGGCCAAAAACGTGATCGACGTCAAGGACCTGTCACTGGTCTTCGAGACGAATGATGGGCCCGTTAACGCCTTGTCGAATATCAACCTTTCTGTCGATGGCGGTGAATTCGTTTCATTCATCGGCCCGTCCGGCTGCGGCAAGACCACGCTGCTGCGTGTGATCGCCGATCTCGAGCAGCCAACATCCGGCGCGATTTCCGTCAACGGCATGACGCCGTCCGAGGCACGGCAGAAGCGCGCATACGGCTATGTATTCCAGGCGGCAGCGCTTTACCCTTGGCGGACGATCGCCGGCAATATTTCCTTGCCGCTTGAGGTAATGGGCATTCCGAAGGCGGAGCGGAAGGACCGTATCGCCAGGAATCTGGAACTGGTCAATCTTTCAGGCTTTGAGAAGAAGTTTCCATGGCAATTGTCCGGCGGCATGCAGCAGCGTGCCTCCATCGCCCGCGCGCTCTCCTTTGATCCCCACCTTCTTCTGATGGATGAGCCCTTTGGTGCGCTCGATGAGATTGTTCGCGATCATCTCAATGAGGAGTTGTTGAAGCTTTGGGCGAAGACGCAGAAGACCGTGGTCTTCGTTACCCATTCCATTCCTGAGGCTGTATTCCTGTCCACGAAGATCGTTGTAATGAGCCCGCGTCCAGGACGCATTCACGAGGTCATCGACTGCAATCTCGGCTCGGAACGTACGCTCGACATTCGTGAATCGCCAGAGTTCCTCGAAATTGCCCATCGCGTTCGCGAAGGTTTGCGTCACGGCCATTCCTACGACCAGGCGCATCTATGACGCTACAGCGAGGCACATGATGATCATTCGTGCCGCCAAACTGCGCGACATGTCCGAATGCGCAGAAATCGTCAACGCGTGGATCGATGCGACGAAATGGATGCCGCGCGTTCACCCGAAGGAAGATGTCGCGGAGTTTTATCGCGATACTGTCTTCTCGAGGTTCCAGGTCTTTGTGGCCGAGAATGACAATCACGTTGCTGGAATGGTTGCGCTCGCCCCGGACAACACCGTCAGTGCGCTCTACGTACGTGCAAGCGAACGTCGCACAGGCGTAGGCAAGGCATTGCTCGATCACGCGAAGAAAGAGGCTGGCGGTCCGGTTGAACTATGGACATTCGTCGCAAACCGCGATGCGCAGGCCTTCTATGAACGCGAGGGGTTCAAGGAAATACGGCGCACCGAGGGCGATAATGAGGAGAACCTGCCCGATATCCTCTATCGATGGCAGCCGGTTGGCCCGGAGACGACGCCATGAACTTCGTCCGCAACAGCGTCATACCGGTGGGAACAGTGCTGATTGGCATTCTCGCACTGTGGTACGTGTTCACCGTCATCCTCAATGCCCCTTTTGAACGCGATCAGGCAGCGCGAGCAAACACGACGATTTCGACTGGCCAGCTGATCGAGAATACCATGGCTCAGGAGCGCCCGGTCCTTCCAGCCCCGCATCAGGTGGCGGCGGAAATCCGCAAGACTGTCTTCGACATCAGCCCGACATCCAAGCGCAGCCTCGTCTACCATGGCTGGGTGACGCTTTCATCGACGCTGCTTGGCTTTGGCCTAGGAACGCTTCTCGGGATTCTTCTCGCGATCGCCATTGTCCATTCGCGCACGCTCGACAAAAGCCTTATGCCGTGGATCATCACGTCACAAACTGTGCCGATCCTTGCAATCGCGCCGATGATCATCGTTGTGCTGAATGCAGTGAATATTACCGGACTGCTGCCCAAGGCGATGATTTCGACCTACCTGTCGTTCTTTCCTGTCGCCGTAGGCATGGTGAAAGGCCTGCGGTCGCCCGAGATCATGTATCTCGACCTGATGCGCACCTATAACGCTTCAAAGGCGCAGGTGTTCTGGAAGCTGCGCTGGCCCGCCTCCATGCCTTATCTATTCACGTCGATGAAGATCGCTGTCGCCATCAGCCTCGTCGGCGCCATTGTCGGGGAATTGCCGACTGGCGCGGTGGCTGGCATTGGCGCGCGTCTGCTTGCCGGGTCCTACTATGGCCAGACCGTTCAGATCTGGGCAGCGCTGATTGTGGCAGCGCTGATGGCGGCGGTTCTCGTCAGCCTGATCGGCTTGATCGCTACATTCGTCAACCGGCGCATGGGAGTGCGGGCATGAAGCGTTCACCGCTCGCGATTGTCGCTTTCCTGCTCGCGGCGGCGGCGTTGGTGCTGCCGACCGGCGCCGACGCGCCGGGAGTCTTCTTCTTCGCAACGCCTGCCTTGTTGTTCGCGGCATCCGCCTTGGCGCTCTTCGCTTCTGCTTCGAACAGTTCTCTGATCGCGCTGCTGATACTGGTCCACTTGGCGGCAATCTTCCTGATCGGCTTGCTTGGCTCCTTCGCAATGGCGCCTCCCGCTATCGGCTATTGGTGTATGGTGGTCGCTGCATGGTTGCTTGCCTGGCTTGCCGTGCAGAGATTGGCTGGATTGCGGCTCAAATCCGTAGCTCTGCAGCGAATAGTCAACCTCGCGCTGCCGGTTTTGTTCGGCGCATGGCTGCTGATCCTCTGGGAGATCGTTGTCCGCGGCTTTGGTGTGCCGCCGATACTGCTGCCACCGCCTTCCATGATTGCAGCGCGGATTGCCGGATCGGTGCCAACCCTCTGGGCAGACTTCCAGCAAACCTTCCTGAAGGCTGCGATCGCCGGCTATGTGATTGGCTGCGGATCGGGCTTTCTCGCGGCTATCGTCGTTGACCGCGTTCCTTTCCTGCGCAAGGGCCTGTTGCCGGTCGGCAATCTCGTTGCGGCACTTCCCGTCGTTGGCATCGCACCGATCATGGTGATGTGGTTTGGCTCTTACTGGGAATCGAAAGCGGCAGTGGTCGTCATCATGACGTTCTTCCCGATGCTGGTGAACACCGTCGCAGGTCTTGCCGCGTCCGGCGCCATGGAGCGCGATCTCATGCGCACTTATGGTTCGAACTACACTCAGACCCTGTTCAAGCTGCGCTTGCCGGCAGCCATGCCGTTCATCTTCAATGCCCTGAAGATCAATTCGACGCTGGCGTTGATCGGGGCAATTGTCGCGGAATTCTTCGGCTCGCCGATTGTCGGCATGGGCTTTCGCATCTCGGCCGAGGTCGGGCGCATGAATGTCGATATGGTATGGGCAGAAATATTTGTTGCAGCCCTCGCGGGGTCGCTATCCTATGGGCTGATCACACTCATCGAAAGGGCCGTCACCTTCTGGCATCCTTCCTATCGAACCTAAAAAACAAGAACAGAGGAGAACTAAAACATGAAAAACAAAATCGCATTTTCGCTGGGGTTGGCCGCCATGACTTTGATGGCGGGTTCGGCGCTTGCCGCGGACAAGCTGGTACTCCAGCTGAAATGGGTCACGCAGGGCCAGTTTGCCGGTTATTATGTGGCAAAGGACAAAGGTTTCTATGAGGAAGCCGGGCTGGATGTGGAGATCAAACCGGGCGGGCCCGATGTTGCTCCTCCGCAGGTCATTGCGGGCGGTGGCGCCGATGTTGTGGTTGACTGGATGCCTTCGGCGCTGGCGACACGCGAAAAGGGCTTGCCGCTCGTCAACATCGCTCAACCGTTCAAACGCTCGGGTATGATGCTGACATGCCGCAAGGAGACCGGCATCACCAAACCGGAAGACTTCAAAGGCAAGACGCTCGGCGTGTGGTTCGGCGGCAATGAATATCCATTCCTGTCGTGGATGAACCATCTTGGACTCAAGACCGACGGCGGACCAGATGGCGTGACGGTTCTTAAGCAGGGCTTCAATGTCGATCCGCTGATCCAGAAGCAGGCCGATTGCATATCCACCATGACCTACAATGAATATTGGCAGGTCATCGACGCCGGGATCCCGGCCGATCAGCTCGTGACATTCAAGTATGAGGACGAGAAGGTGGCGACGCTGGAGGATGGTCTCTACGTCCTGCAGAAGAGCCTGGACGATCCGAAGATGGTCGAAAAGCTCGCGAAGTTCGTCAAGGCTTCGATGAAAGGCTGGGACTATGCGCGTGCCAATCCGGATGAGGCCGCGACCATCGTGCTCGACAATGACGCCAGTGGCGCACAGACGGAAAAGCACCAGAAACGCATGGTTGCCGAAATCAACAAGCTGACAGAAGGTTCCGATGGCGTCCTGGACGTGGCAGCAGCTGATCGCACAGTCGAGACATTGCTCGGCGGTGGTTCCGATCCGGTCATCACCAAAAAGCCAGAAGGTGCCTGGACGACGAAAATCACGGACGCTGCGAAGTAGTCGCTACCTTTTAACCCTCCCCCTTGTGGGGAGGGCCCAGAGCGTCACTCTATTCGTTTATTCCCAATGATCCGGGATCTGCCGGACAGCGCCACGTGCGGCACTCGTTGCCATGGCGCCATAGGCCCGCAACGCCGTGGTGATCTTGCGCTTGCGTTTTTCTTCCGGCTTCCAGGCGGCGGTGCCCTTGGCTTCCATATGAGCACGGCGGTCGGCGATGACAGCATCATCGACAGCAAGGTGAATCTTGCGGTTGGGGATGTCGATATCGATGATATCGCCCTCATGGACAAGCGCGATCAACCCGCCTTCGGCCGCTTCCGGCGAGACGTGACCGATAGAAAGGCCTGACGATCCGCCGGAAAAACGTCCGTCCGTGATAAGGGCACAGGCCTTGCCCAAGCCTTTCGATTTCAGATAACTGGTGGGATAGAGCATTTCCTGCATGCCAGGTCCGCCGCGTGGACCCTCGTAGCGGATCAGAACGATATCGCCGGGTTTGACGCCGCCATTCAGGATACCGAGGACTGCACTGTCCTGGCTTTCGAAAATGCGGGCGGGACCGGAGAATTTCAGGATCGACTCGTCGACGCCAGCGGTTTTGACGATACAGCCATCTTCCGCGAGATTGCCGTACAGCACGGCAAGACCGCCATCCTTGGAATAGGCGTGTTCCGCGTTACGGATTACACCCTTTTCACGGTCGAGATCGACATCGACGAAGCGGCGCTCCTGGCTGAAGGCGACCTGCGTCGGCACACCGCCAGGCGCCGCCATGAAGAAATCATGCACGGATTTGTTCTTGCTGCGAACGACATCCCAGCGATCGAGCGCCGCACCGAGATTGGCCGCATGCACCGAGTAAACCGATGTGTCGAGCAGCCCGGCGCGGTCGAGTTCACCCAGAATGCCCATGACACCACCGGCGTGATGGACGTCTTCCATGTGAACGTTGGCAACCGCGGGCGCTACCTTGCAAAGAACCGGAACGCGGCGGGACAGGCGGTCGATATCCGCCATGGTGAAATCGATCTCGCCTTCGTGCGCGGCCGCAAGCAGATGCAGCACAGTATTCGTTGACCCGCCCATGGCGATATCCAGCGTCATGGCGTTTTCGAATGCGGCAAACGACGCGATGGAGCGCGGCAGGGCAGTCTCGTCATCCTGTTCGTAATAGCGGCGCGCAAGATCCACGACGAGGTGACCGGCCTCGACGAAGAGACGACGCCGATCCGCATGGGTTGCGAGCGTCGAACCGTTGCCGGGCAATGAAAGGCCAAGCGCCTCGGTAAGGCAATTCATCGAATTTGCCGTGAACATGCCGGAGCAGGAGCCGCAGGTCGGACAGGCTGAGCGCTCGATTGCCTGGACCTCCTCATCGGAGATGCGGTCATCTGCGGCAGCAACCATGGCGTCGACCAGATCGAGCTTCTTTTCCTTGTCGTCCCAGATAACCTTGCCGGCTTCCATCGGTCCACCGGAAACGAACACGACCGGAATGTTCAGGCGCAGCGCTGCCATCAGCATTCCGGGGGTGATCTTGTCGCAATTGGAAATGCAGACCATCGCGTCCGCGCAGTGGGCATTTACCATATACTCGACGCTATCGGCGATGATCTCGCGGCTGGGGAGCGAATAGAGCATGCCGTCATGGCCCATGGCGATACCGTCATCGACAGCGATCGTATTGAATTCCTTGGCAACGCCGCCCGCACTTTCGATTTCGCGCGCGACGAGCTGGCCCAGATCTTTCAAATGAACATGGCCTGGAACGAACTGTGTGAAAGAGTTCACCACAGCAATAATCGGCTTGCCGAAATCCTCGTCCTTCATGCCGGTCGCGCGCCAGAGCCCGCGGGCACCTGCCATATTGCGGCCGTGTGTGGTTGTTCGTGAACGATAGGGCGGCATCTGCGTAATTCCTGATGTAAATTGCTGAGGAAGTATCTTTATAGAAAAACCACTTCCATGGCAAAAGAATGGAGGTTTGTTGCCCTGCGGGGCCGCTTTATTTTCCGATCATTACATAGGGAACGTCATTAGCGAATAAAACGGGACGTAATGTCTCGTTCAGAACGCTGTAAAGGTCATCGTCGTCAATGATCGGGCGATGCCGGCAATGTCGAGCACATTGTCGTTGATGAACTTGCCGATATCCTGATCCTCGGGAATATAGATTTTCATCAGCAAGTCGTAGTCGCCGCTGGTCGAATAAAGCTCCGAGACGATTTCGCGCTCGAAAAGTGCAGCAGCCACCTCATAGGTTTTGCCGGGAAAGCATTGCAGCTGCAGGAAGACGGGTTTCATAAAATTTCACTCCGGAGGTCAAGTCTGATCTCCATAGCCTAATTTGCTTGCGCGCGCAGCGCAATTGCGCGTGAATCAAGCGGCACATTACAGTGTCCTAACAAAACGTGATGCCTCTCGTGCCCCATACGGGGCGCTTTTGTGGCCGTACTGCCACAACCGGGTGCTTGCAAAACCCGCATTGGACCATTGCGGGTTGGCCTGCCTATCCCCCCATGTTATCGTTTTCTTAAGCTCGGGAGGCGAATTTTATCGATCGCAGGTAAGGTTTCTCCGTATCCGCGGCGTATGTGTGTGTCTGAGTTGGGGGTTTTACTGGTTGATGGACTTTAGAGCGGTTTACAGCCAGATTGAATCGTTCTGCCGGAGGAAATTCTGGACAAGGTCGAGCGATTCGGCAAGGCCGATGCCTTTCCATCGGACGACGCCGAAGCCCGACGGATTTGTCCAGAATTCACCCGGCCCACTGATCGAACCGCGTTTCTGCGAAACGCGGATAATTCGATCAGCGGGTTTAACAGCTTGTTGGTTTGCAAACGCAAACCAACGGCAGGGTTTCCGGCTGGCAGACACCCACTTTGTCAGGCAGCGTCGTCCGATGGAAACACATCGGACTTGCCATCTTCCGCGTGAATTGTCTCGCCATCCGAGAAACAGAACTGATCCAATATGGCTGTAAACCGCTCTATGCGCCCACAGGCCAGTTTGTTTGGTGCAGCCCTTTTGGCTTGTACGGCGCTCGTTTCGCCCGCCCATGCATTCGATCTTTTCGGCATTCATCTTTGGGGCGAAAAGAAGGATGCCGATGCTGATGCGGTGATCGCTGACCCGCACAAATACACTGTCGAGATTGCTTCGGACGAAGATAAAGACACCAAAAAGCTGGTCGAAGGGGCTTCCAGCCTCATCGCAGACGAGGACAAGCCTGCTTCGGGAGCTGCTGGGTTGCTGGCCAAGGCGCGTGGCGATTATCGCCGCATTCTCGGCGCGCTTTATGCGGAGGGCCGCTATGGCGGCACGATCAGCATCAAGGTCGACGGGCGGGAGGCGAGCGATATTCCGATTGACGCTGATTTGGCCAACCCGGCACCCGTGATGATTTCCGTCGATCCCGGACCGCAGTTCCTGTTCGCTACTGCCCGTGTCGAGAACATGGCTCCGCCCACACTCGACCGGAAGGACATGGTTGACCGGCCGGAAAAGCAGGGATTTGCGCCCGGCGATATCGCGAGGTCAACGGCGATCGTCAAGGCGGAACGGCTTGCCATCGATGCGTGGCGCGAGCAGGGCCACCCGAAAGCGAAGATCGTATCGCGCAACGTCCTTGCGGACCACGACAACAACAAGGTCGACGCAACGATCGACGTCGATCCTGATCGCCGCGCGGTCTTTGGTCCCGTTCAGGTGACGGGCACCGAGCGCATGGATCCCGAGTTCGTCGCCTTCATCACAGGTCTACAACCGGGCGTCGAGTACGACCCAGACGAAATCGAGCGGGCAAAGAAGCGCCTGTCGCGCCTCGAAGTGTTCCGTTCGGCCCGCATCGAAGAAGCTGATGCGATTACTGATAACGGTTTGTTGCCGATCACGGTCGCCGTTCAGGAGCAGAAGCTGCGGCGCTTCGGCCTCGGCGGATCATATTCGACGCTGGACGGTGCGGGTCTGGATGCCTATTGGCTTCACCGCAACCTGTTCGGACGTGCCGAACGCCTGCGGTTCGATGCCAAGATCGGTGGCATTGGCGCACAATCCTATAGTCCCGAGGATTATAATTACACGCTTGGCGTGACCTTCACCAAACCCGGTGTCTATACGCCCGATACAGATTTCTTTACGTCGCTGATTGGAAGGCGGGAAGTCTTGGATGCCTATACCCAGACTTCGATCACAGCCGAAGCAGGTTTTACGCAGATTTTCTCGGATGAACTGACCGGAAAGATAAGTGCAATTGTCTCCAAGTCTCGCTTCGACGATGACTTCTTCGGCAAACGGGACTTTTTGACCGCCGGTCTCCTCGGTGGTCTTACCTATGACAGCCGGGACAGCAAGGTCGATCCGTCACGGGGCTATTTCCTCGAGGGACTGATTTCGCCTTTCTATGAATTCGAGTACGGCAATTTCGCCACCAAATTCACGGCCGAAGGCCGCACCTATTACAGTTTCGATGCCGACAACCGCTTTATTCTCGCTGGACGCCTGAAGCTTGGTTCCATCGTTGGCGCCGAGGTTTCTGAATTGCCGCCGGACCAGCTGTTCTTTGCCGGTGGTGGTGGCTCGATCCGCGGCTATGCCTATCGCAACGTCGGTGTCAACGTGACCCGCGATGGCGAGACATTTGTCATCGGCGGTCGCTCGCTGGTCGAAAGCTCGGTCGAAGCGCGCATCCGCATGACAGATACGATCGGCGTCGTTGGCTTTGTCGATGCAGGCTATGTTGGCGAAGAGTCGTTTCCAGATTTCGCCGATCAGATGCGGCTCGGCGTCGGTGCTGGTCTGCGCTATAATACTGGCCTCGGTCCGATACGGCTCGATTTCGCGGTGCCGCTCGATCGAACGAACGACGATCCCGATTTTGCTTTCTACGTTGGCATAGGACAGGCGTTTTGACCCGGATTATCGCAGCTCTCTTTCTCCTGCTCTTTATGAGCCCAATCCTCGCGCCAGATGCGCAGGCTCAGGACTCTGCAAGCGCCGAAGCTGAGAAATCCTTCTTCCTGAGCTTCGTACAGAATCAGCTCTCCACGCCTAACCGGCAAATCGTCATTTCCGGTATTCAGGGTGTTCTCTCCTCCGAAGCCAGCATCGGCAGCATCACGGTTGCCGACCGGGAAGGCATCTGGCTGAGGGTCACCAATGCCAGGATCGTCTGGAGCCGGCTTGCATTGCTGCGCGGCCGGCTGGATATCAATACGCTCGCTGCCGATCGTATCGATATCCTGCGCAAGCCGTTGCCGGACGAGAGCTTGCCTTCTCCGGAGGCCAAGGGTTTCAGCCTGCCGGAACTGCCGCTGGCGGTGATCCTGCAGCAGTTGAACATTGGGCGCATCGCTTTTGGCGATGGTGTTTTTGGTCTCAAGTCCGAAATTTCCCTGGCAGGCAACCTGACGCTCGAAAGCGGGTCGCTGGATTCGAACTTGCAGGTGCAACGCCTTGATGGACCGGGTGGCGAATTCCGGATCAAGGCTGCTTATGCCAATCAAAGTCAGCAGCTCGATCTCGACTTGACCTTGAATGAGCCGCAAAACGGTATCGTTGCCAATCTTCTCAACATCGAAGGCAAACCGCCGGTTGCTCTTGCATTGAAAGGCTCCGGACCGCTCAGCGATCTCCTGTTGCAACTGACGCTCGATGCGGCAGGCAAGCGGGTGCTCACCGGCGATACGAAACTCGACCGTCAGAGTGACGGGCTCGGTTTCAAGACCAATCTCAACGGTGAAATCGCCGCGCTGATCCCGCCGATTTTTCGGGATTTCTTTGGCAATGAAACGACACTGATCGTCAACGGTGTGATGCGCGACGCCGGCGGCATCGCGCTGGACCGTTTGAACATCAAGAGCAATGCTCTCGTGCTCGACGCGAATGGTGAAACGACGAATGACGGCTTTCTGAAGCGCCTGAAGGTCGATGCGACAATCGCCGATCCGACCGGCAAGAAGGTGATTTTGCCTGTCAAAGGTGGGCAGACGACGGTCGACAAGGCAGTGCTGGCGGTTGGTTTCGGCACCAGTACCAACAATGATTGGTCGAGCACCGTCGAAGTGACCAACTTCACCACGGATAGCTTTGCCTCGAAATCCATCAATCTCGTTGCTAAAGGTCTCGCGGAGAACATCGACAATCCCACGGCGCGCTCGCTGACCTATGATGTGAATGGCGAAGTCGCCGGTATCACGGCCACGCGCGCCGACATCGCCGAAGCCTTGGGGGAACTGATCCAGCTTAAGATCAATGGCGACTGGAAAGCCGGAACGCCCGTCAATCTGAAGCAGGCATTGATTGCAGCAAACGGATTCAGCACGGCTCTGGCCGGGACCATCGACAAGTTTGCCTACCGGGGCGACATCTTCGTCAAGGCTTCGAGTCTCGCGCCGTTTTCGGCGCTGGCAGGGCGTGATCTCGCCGGGACGATCGATCTTAAGGCCAATGGCCTTGTCGAAGCGCTCACCGGGGCCTTTGATCTCATGCTCGATGGCCATGCCACCGGCATGAAGCTTGGTATAGACGCGGCGGACAAGGTGCTGGCGGGTGAAACGCGGATCACTGGCGGGGTGGCGCGAGGCGAAGCCGGGCTGAGCGCGAAGAATTTCCGGGTCGAAAATCCGCAAACGTTGGTAACGGCCAACGGAACTTTCGCGACGGGGGCCGCGAACTTCGATTTCGGCCTCGACCTCACCGATCTCGCGCTTCTTTCCGAGAAGGCAGGCGGAGCTTTGAAGGTCAAAGGCAGCGCGCGCGGCCAGGACAATATCATCGCCCTTGCGTTCAACGCCGGGGTTCCCGAAGGAACACTTTCCGGCCGCAAGCTGACGCAGGGCGATCTGACCTTCAACGGTACGCTCTATAAGGACATCGTCGATGGCAAGGTCTCGGGTCTTGCCTTCCTCGATGGCATCCGCGCCGACCTTGCGACGGAAATCGCGCTGCGTCAGGACGAAAAGCGGCTGACCGACATCTCCTTCATCGCAGGCGGAACGCGACTGCGTGGCGATGTTACGCAGTCGAAACAAGGGCTCTACAACGGCAATCTGACACTTGCCTCCAGCGATGTCTCGACGGCTGCCGCGCTGTTTCTCGTCGAGGCCACGGGCAAGGCTGATGCCACCATTGCCCTTTCGCATGACGACGAGAAACAGAACGTCGATATCAAGGGGCAGATCGACAATCTCAAGGCCAACGACATCGTCGTCGGCAAGGCAGCGATCGCATTGGCCGCGCAGGACATTTTCAAAGTTCCTTCCGCGAACGGCAGCGTGACTGCATCGGATGTTTCGGCCTCGGGCATCGTCGTCAACAACCTTGACGCTCAGGCAACGCAGGACGGGAAGACCACCAACTTCAGGCTCAATGCCGGATTGAACAATGGAGCACGGACTTCACTTCAGGGAGCCTTGCAGCCAACGGACAAGGGTTACCTGCTGTCGCTGGCAAATGCCGAGCTTACCCGCGGCGCGCTCGCTGCGCGGCTGGTCCAGCCCGCCGCCATCAATGTTGCCGGTAGCAATATGTCCTTTGGCAATATCGTGCTCGACGTTGGGCAGGGCAGGGTTACAGTCGGCGGCGAAGTGGCGGAAACGCTCAATCTTGCCGTTGCGATCCAAAGATTGCCGCTCGATATCGCCAACACCATCAAGCCTGACCTTGGACTTGGCGGCGAGATTAATGGCACAGCGAAGGTCGGGGGTACTAGGCAAAGACCCGACGTGAATTTCGATATGCAGGCGCGGAGTGTCACTGCCGCAGCGCTGAAAAAAGCCGGACTCGACGCGCTTAACCTGGATGCCAAAGGCACGTCGACCACGGACCAGCTCAATGTCGATGCGCATCTGACAGGGGCGGGTGGGCTGGATGCTTCAGCCAGAGGCTCCGTGCCCCTGGCACAGGGACAGCTCGGCGTCGATTTCGATCTGAAGAGCTTCCCGCTAACGGCGCTGAATGGCGTCGTCAAGAACCAGAACCTTGCAGGGGTTATTTCCGGCAGGGGCCGGGTCACCGGTACGTTGCAAAGACCCAATGCCGAGTTCGACCTGAAAGGCGCCGGACTGTCCGCCAGGCCGCTGCAGGAGGCGGGGCTTAGCCCGTTGCAGCTTGCGGCAGCGGGTCGTTTCGCAAACAATACGCTGACGCTTTCCTCGGCCAAAGTCGATGGCCCGCAAGGATTTACGGTTTCGGCAAGCGGCAATGTTCCGGTGTCCGGGTCCGGCCTCGGCATCAACGTCACGGGCAATATTCCCTTGTCGTTGGCCAACCGCTTCCTTGCGGATCGAGGCACTCAGGCCAGAGGAAACATCGACCTTACGGCATCCGTATCCGGCAGCTTCGCTCAGCCGCAGATCAGAGGCATGTTCTCTGCCAATGGTGCCGAGGTCGTCGATCCAGAAGCCAATCTACGCCTGCAGCGCATCACCCTGCTCGGCAGCATGGAGGGAACCACGGTCACCATCCGTACGTTCAATGCGAGCCTGTCGACCGGCGGCACCATCAGCGCAACCGGGACGATTTCGACCGATGCGGCTGCCAACTTTCCGGCCAACATCGATATCAAGCTGGACAGGGCGCGCTATGTGGATGGCACTCTGGTTGCGGCAACCGTGACCGGTGCACTTGCGGTCAAGGGTCCTCTCACGCGGGATCCCGTTATCTCCGGCAATATCAATATCGACCGGGCGGAAATTACCGTGCCTGAAAGCTTTGGCGGCTCTTCTGCCGTTATCGATGTCAAGCACAAGGATCCGTCAAAGGCGGTTGAGCAGACGTTGAAACGCGCCAGGGCTGATCAACCTCAGGTGGCAACGCCAACTGCACGTCCAAGCGTAGTGCGGCTCGATATTAACGTCACCGCGCCCAACAGGATTTTCATTCGGGGCCGCGGCCTCGATGCGGAAATCGGCGGTTCCGTGCGGATCACCGGTCCGGCGACGAACGTCCAGCCGGTCGGTGCATTCGATCTCATTCGCGGAAGGCTGGGCATACTTGGCCAGCGCATTACTTTCACCGAAGGCCAGGTAACTCTGGTTGGCGACCTTGATCCGGATATCAACTTCGTTGCGAGCACGCAGGGCTCCGATATCACTGTGAACGTCATGGTGAGAGGCCGCGTTTCGGACTTGCAAATCACCTTCTCGTCGCAGCCGGAATTGCCGCAGGATGAGGTCATGGCCCGGTTGATCTTCAACCGCTCGATCAGCGAACTGTCCGCATTCCAGGTCGCACGGCTCGCTGCGGCAGCGGCCGAGCTTGCCGGTGGTTCGAATTCATCATTGCTGGACAGTCTGCGCAAGAACACCGGGCTCGATGACCTCGATGTCGTTACTGACAGCAAAGGCAACGCCGGCGTGCGCGCCGGCCGCTATATCCGCGACAATGTCTATCTGGGCGTCGAGGCCGGCGCGGCGGGTTCCACCAAGGGCACCATCAATCTCGATATTACGCCGAACCTGAAAGCCAAGGGCGCTGTGGGAGCCAATGGCGATTCCGGCGCTGGGCTGTTCTTCGAAAAGGACTACTAGCTTGTACTACCCCCTCATCCGGCCATCGGTCGGATGAGGGGGTAGCTTGCTATCGTCAATTATCCCTGCACCACGTCCTGGCGCTGCTCGCCAAGTCCCTCGATGCCGAGCGTAATGACATCGCCTTCCTTGAGGAACACATTGGGCTTTTGCCCGAGGCCGACACCGGGAGGCGTACCTGTCGAGATGATATCGCCTGGATGCAGGCTCATGAATTGCGACAGGTATGACACGAGATACTTGACGCCGTAGACCATCGTTGCCGATGTGCCGTTCTGGTAGCGATGACCATTGACATCGAGCCACATTTTCAGGTTCTGCGGATCTTCGATCTCGTCCTTTGTCACCAGCCATGGGCCGGTCGGGCCGAACGTGTCGGCGCTTTTACCCTTGGTCCACTGGCCCTGGCGCTCGGCCTGGAAAGCACGCTCCGATACGTCATTGATCAGGCAATAGCCGGCAACATGGTCCATCGCTTCATCTTCGTCGACATACTTTGCGTGCTTGCCGATGACAACGCCGAGTTCAACTTCCCAATCGGTCTTGAGCGAGCCACGCGGGATTTCAACGTTGTCGTTAGGCCCAACGATCGCTGAAGTCGCCTTCATGAAGATGATAGGCTCCGGTGGCACCGTTGCCCCCGTCTCGGCGGCATGGTCGGAATAGTTGAGGCCGATGCAGATGAATTTGCCGGTGCCAGCCACGCAGGGACCATAGCGGTCTACGTTGACGACGGGCAGGCTTGCCGGATCGATAGCCGCAAGCTTCTTTAGGCCGTCGGGAGAAATTGCATCGCCTGCGATGTCTTTGACGTGGGCGGAGAGATCACGCACCTTGCCATCCTTGTCGACAAGACCGGGCTTTTCCTGACCAACAGGACCATAGCGCAAGAGTTTCATGGGATAACCTTTCTAGCTGGGAGAATCAGTATGTGGCACGGCCACCGGAAATATCGAAGACGGCACCGGTCGTGAACGAGCATTCCTCGCTGGCGATCCAAGTGATCAACGATGCCAGCTCTTCGACCTTGCCGAAGCGCTGCATGGGAATTTTCGAGAGCATATAGTCGATGAATTCGGGCTTTAGCTGCTCGAGGATGGGTGTATCCACCGTGGCAGGGGTAATCGCATTGACAGTGATGCCATCGCTGACAAGCTCCTTGCCGAGTGATTTTGTCAGGCCGATGACCGCCGCTTTCGATGCGCTATAGGCCGAGGCGTTGGGGTTACCTTCCTTGCCTGCGATGGAAGCGACATTGACGATCCGGCCGTAGCCGTTCTTCTGCATGATGGGCACGACAAAGCGGTTGCAGAAGAAAAGCCCGTGGATGTTGATGTCGAAGACGCGCTTCCACTGATCGATTGGATAATCGGCAACTTTGGCGTTCGGGCCGGTGATGCCGGCAGAGCAAACCAGAATGTCGATCTTGCCGTGCTTCTCCGCTGTTTCCTTTGCAGCCCTCTCCACCTGATCCGGATCGGAGACATCAAGCCTTACACCGTGCGTTGACGACGATCCAAGTACAGCACGCGCCTCATCGATCTTGGCAGCATCGACATCCCAGAGCGAAACCGTGCCACCTTCCGACACAATTCGCTCAGCGGTTTTGAAGCCGATGCCGGAAGCGCCACCGGAAATGACCGCGTGCCGCCCCTCGTAGCGCCTGATCGAATTCGCCATATTTCCTGCTCTCCAGGTCAGTGATTATCGCGGGGCAGACCCTTGGTCTGGGCGACGCGCTGATACTTCACGGCTGGCTTCAGCACCATGCCCTCATCGAGCTGGCCGACCATACTGCGCTGGATTTCCTGCCACGGCGTCTGGCTTGCCGGATATTTGTAACCGCCCGCCGCGATCAGATCGTCCTTGCGCTTTTGCAACTCCTCGTCGTCGATCAGAATATTGGCCGTGCCCTTGTTCAGATCGATGCGCAGATGATCGCCGGAGCGTACCAGAGCCAAGCCGCCATTCACCGCCGCTTCTGGTGAAGCGTTGAGGATGGAAGGTGAGCCGGACGTTCCGGACTGACGTCCGTCACCGAGGCAGGGCAGTGCATGGATCCCCTTCTTCAGAAGATAAGCCGGCGGTTGCATGTTCACGACTTCCGCTGCGCCCGGATAACCGATCGGCCCGGTGCCACGCATGATCAGGATGCTGTTCTCGTTAAGAGCAAGCTTCGGATCGTCGATGCGATGATGATAATCCTCTGGTCCGTCGAATACTTCGGCAATGCCTTCGAAGGCTTCCGGATCGTCCGGGTTGGACAGATAGCGCTCGCGGAACTCTTCGGAAATCACGCTGGTCTTCATGATGGCGCTATCGAAGAGGTTGCCCTTCAAATTGATAAACCCGGCCTTCATTTTCAGCGGCGCATCATAGGTCTTGATGACGTCCGTGTTGAGATTTTCGGCATTTTCGCAGTTTGTGCCGATGCTCTGGCCATTGACGGTCAGTGCGCCTGGATGTGGCAGCTTGCGGGCTTTCATCAACTCCGCGACGACGGCGGGAACGCCGCCCGCCCGGTGGTAATCTTCGCCGAGATATTCGCCTGCGGGCTGCAGGTTGACCAGCAGCGGCACATCATGGCCGATAGCCTGCCAGTCGTCGTTGTCGAGGGGAATGTCGAGGTGGCGGGCGATGGCGTTCAGATGGATCGGCGCATTTGTCGAGCCTCCGATCGCCGAATTGATAACGATGGCGTTTTCGAAAGCCGCGCGGGTCATGATATCCGACGGCTTCAAATCTTCCCAAACCATATCCACGATGCGCTTGCCGGTATCATAGGCAATCTGTCCGCGTTCACGATAAGGCGCCGGGATCGCAGCGCCGCCAGGCAATTCCATGCCAAGCGCTTCGGCCAGTGAATTCATCGTGGTCGCGGTGCCCATCGTGTTGCAATAGCCGACCGACGGAGCCGACGACGCGACGATGTCCATGAACTGGTCATAGTTGATTTCGCCTGAGGTCAGCTTCTCGCGTGACTTCCAGACGATCGTGCCGGACCCGGTGCGTTCGCCGCGATGCCAGCCGTTCAGCATTGGTCCGACAGAAAGCGCGATCGCAGGGATATTGACGGTAGCAGCGCCCATCAGCATGGCCGGGGTGGTCTTGTCGCAGCCGATCGTCAGAACGACGCCGTCCAGCGGATAGCCGAACAGGACTTCAACGAGACCAAGATAGGCAAGGTTGCGGTCCAGCGCAGCGCCCGGGCGCTTGCCGGTTTCCTGGATCGGATGCACCGGAAACTCGAAAGGAATTCCGCCAGCCGCAATGATGCCATCACGCACGCGTTTGGCCAGCTCGATATGATGGCGGTTGCACGGCGATAGATCGGAGCCGGTCTGCGCGATGCCGATGATGGGCTTGCCCGATTGCAGCTCGGCGCGGGTCAGGCCGTAGTTCAGGTAGCGCTCCAGATAGAGCGCCGTCATCCCCGGATTGTCAGGATTGTCAAACCACTCCTGCGAGCGAAGTTTTTTCGGGGTGTGGGAAGTCGTCATTGCAAGGAGCTCCTGGGTGTCCGCTATTCCTTGACCGCGCCGGTCATGGAAGAAACGTAATAGTCGACAAAGAATGAGTAGAGAATGACGACCGGCAGCGATCCGAAAAGTGCGCCTGCCATCAGTGAGCCCCACTCGAAAACATCGCCTCGCACCAGTTCCGTCAGGACGCCGACCGGGACAGTCTTGTTTTCCGAGGATTGGATGAAGGTCAGCGCATAGATGAACTCATTCCACGACAAAGTGAAGGCAAAAATACCGGCCGATATCAATCCCGGTACCGCCAGCGGCAATATGACCCTGATGAGGATCTGCCAACGCGACGCGCCATCCACCAGTGCGCTTTCCTCAAGCTCGAACGGGATCGAACGGAAGTAGCCCATCAGCAGCCAGGTGCAGAAAGGGATAAGGAAGGTCGGGTAGGTGAAGATCAACGCGAGCTTGGTGTCGTAGATGCCAAACTTGAAGACGATGACAGCAAGCGGAATAAACAGGATCGACGGCGGCACCAGATAGGCGAGGAAGATCAAAAGGCCGACAGGGCGCGATCCGGAGAACCGCACTCGCTCGATAGCATAGGCCGCAAAAACGGATGCCGCCAGAGATAGCGCTGTGGCGCACACCGCAACGACCAGTGTGTTCCACAACCAGCCTGGATAGGATGTCTCGAACAGCAGGTATTTGATGTGGTCGAGCGTCGGCTTCACGACCCAGAAGGGACTGAAGTTGTTGTAGTCGGTCAGCTGCGAGTTTGGCTTCACCGCCGTGATCGCCATCCAGTAGAATGGGAATATCAGCACGAAGACAAAGACTGCAAGCGGCAGATACAGGACGACGATCCGCCGCGGCAGCCGATTGAGATAGCTCATGCCCTGCGCGTCGTCGGTGAGAACATGCGGGTTGGTCTGTTCGGTAATGCTCATGTTCGTTTCCTCCCTCAATCCTGTCCGCCTTGTTGCCATTTGCGGCGCTGCAGGCCGAAAAATGAGAACAGGATCGATGCAAGCAGGAACGGGATCATGGCAACGGCAATCGCCGCACCTTCGCCAAGTTGACCGCCGGGTATGCCCCGCTGGAACGAGAGCGTCGCCATCAGGTGCGTGGCGTTGACCGGCCCGCCCTTGGTCAGGACGTAGATAAGCTGAAAGTCAGTGAAGGTGAACAGCACCGAGAATGTCATCACCACCGCAATGATCGGCGTCAGCATGGGCAGCGTGATGAAGCGGAAACGCTGCCATCCGGTCGCCCCGTCAAGGGACGCTGCCTCATGCAGCGATTGCGGAATGGTCTGAAGCCCGGCGAGCAGCGAAATCGCGACGAAGGGGATACCGCGCCAGACATTGGCTGCGATCACAGAAGCGCGTGCGTTGTTGGGATCACCAAGAAAATTGATTGGGCTATGGATCCAGCCGAGTTTCATCAACGACCAGGAAATGATCGAGAACTGCGCATCGTAGATCCACCAAAACGCGAGGGCCGAAAGGACGGTCGGAACCACCCACGGCAAAAGAATAATGGCGCGGAAGAACGACTTGAATGGCAGATGTTCGTTGAGAATCAATGCCAGCCAGAGACCGAAGCCGAACTTGAGGATCGAGGCGATGAGCGTGTAGAAAATCGTATTGTACACCGCCATCCAGAAGACTGAATCGCGGGCGAGCGCCTCATAGTTTTCGAGCCCGATGAAGATGCCATCCCTGCCTATTGTCGTGTCGGTAAAGCCGAGCCAGACGCCGAGGCCGAGCGGATAGGTCAAGAAGCACAGGAGAAAGACGGCGGCCGGCAGCATGAAAAACAAGCCGACGGCGGTGTTGCTCCGGGCGATATTTCCGAAGGCCAAGGGCTGCTTCGCAGTTGTCGTCATTGTCATCGGATATCTCCGGTTGCCAAATTAACTTAATGAGTTGGCTTCCGCTGCCTTTCGGGACAGCGGAAGCCAGTCTTGTTGCCTAGACCTTGTAGTAACGGTTCGCCCGCTTCTCGGCCTGGGCGATGGCGTCTTCTGGCGTCATCTGGCCGGTAACGGCGGTCGCGTACATATCGACCAGCACATAGTCGGCCATCGTTCCCGCCGAGGCTGCGCCGAGCGGTCCGGCATAGCCGTTCGGCCGCAGGGTTCCGGAAGCCTTGGCATAGGCGGCATGGATCGGATTGGAAGTCCACACCGGATTGGCGGCGAACTCCTTCAATGGCTGGCAGCAATAGGCGCTGGCACCCTCGATCCAGGCGTTCATGTTGTCGGCCTGATACATGAACTGCAGGTAGGCTTTCGCGGCCTCCGGATATTTGGTGTGCTTGAAGATCGAAATCGTCGATGTCTGGTGCAACTCGACCGATTGACCAACGGGCCCGATCGGCAGGTTGGTCGAGCGCATGTCGTCTGCGATAGCCTTCATTGCGGGATCCTTCACGGCGGCGTAGTAGACCGACACGCCGTTGGCCGTCAGTGATACCTGACCGGCCAGGAATGCGCGATTGTTGTTGACGTCCTGCCAGCTTTCCGTACCCGGAATGAAGGTCTTGTAGAGCTCCTGCGCATATTTGACAGATGCCAGCGTCTCGGGGCTGTTGATAACGACCTTGCCGCTCTCATCGACCATCTTGCCGCCATGGCTCCAAAGCAGCCAATGGGCATAGTTGTTGCCGTCGCCGACCGCCTTGCCATGCGGGAAGCCCGCCGGCGTCCCCTTAGCCTGCATGGCCTTGCAAAGTTCGAGGAAACCAGCCGTATCTTTCGGGAATTCGCTGAAACCAGCAGCCTTCATGTGGCTATCGCGATAGACGACCGCGTTACCGATGGCGCAAAGTGGCAGTGCGATGAACTTGCCGTCGCGCTTGGCATAGCCTTCGAGGCCTGGATACCAGCCGCCATGTGCTCCGCCGAGATATTCGCCAAGCTCGGTCACATCGACCAGCTTGTCCGGATATTGCTGCGGATCATCGAACCAGCTCATGACCATGTCCGGGCCCGAGCCGACATTGGCCGCAACGGCAGCCTTCGGGCGAACGTCTTCCCAGCTCTCCTTGTCGATGCGCACCTGAACGCCGGTAGCGTCGGTGAACTTCTTGGTGTTGGCAAGCCATGCGGCTTCTTCAGCGGGAACGAACGGCACCCAGCGCAGGAGGCGAAGGGTCGCGCCCTCTTCCGGTTTATAGGCGGGCGCCGATTGCGCGAAGGCCGGTGTGAGACCGAACCGGTTCAGTCCGGCTGCGGCCACGAGCCCGGCAGATGCGCCGAGTAGATGTCTTCTGTTGATGGTCATTGATGCTCCTCCATTTAACGACCGGATAAACTAGAAAGGCTTGTTCAAAATGCTCCCGCATTCCGGGCCTGCTTGCGGGGAATTGTATCCGGCATCTGCACCCCGACTGGCAGATGCCGTTAAGCTTCAGGCCAAGCGCTTGCCCGTCTCTGCATCGAACAGATATGTCGCCTCCGCGTGGATCGACAGGCCGACAGTTTCGCCGGGTTTCGCGCTGATACGCTGATGGAAAACACCGGTGATGAGATCACCGCCAACGCGCATGATCATCTGGGTTTCCGACCCGGTTGGCTCGATGACCACCACTTCGGCGGGGATACCACCATCTGCAATTGTCATGTGTTCGGGGCGTAGACCATAGATCAATGTGCGGCCCTTGGCGCTTTCCGGTGCTTTCACTACAGGCAATACGACACCGTTCTCTGTTGTGAATTTCAGCCCATCATTCGGATCAAGCTTACCCTTGATCATATTCATCGCCGGCGAGCCGATGAAGCTTGCCACGAAGAGATTGGCTGGCTGGTCATAAAGCTCGAGCGGTGCGCCGATCTGTTCGACCAGGCCGTCATGCATCACCACGATCTTGTCGGCCATGGTCATGGCTTCGATCTGGTCATGCGTGACATAGACGGTGGTTGTTTTCAGGCGCTGGTGCAATTCCTTGATTTCCGCGCGCATGGCGACGCGCAGCTTGGCATCAAGGTTGGATAGCGGCTCATCGAACAGGAAGACCTGCGGGTCGCGCACGATAGCGCGGCCCATGGCAACGCGCTGGCGCTGACCGCCGGAGAGCTGGCGTGGAAAGCGGTCGAGCAATGGCGATAGGCCGAGGATCTCTGCTGCGGGCTTCACACGCTTGTCGACCTCCGACTTTGGCGCACCCTTCAGCTTCAGGGAAAATGCCATATTGTCGGCGACGGTCATGTGCGGATACAGCGCATAATTCTGAAACACCATGGCAATATCACGCTCTTTCGGCGCGAGGTTGTTGACCACCTTTCCGCCGATCTTGATCTCGCCCGCAGAGATGTTCTCAAGCCCCGCCAGCATGCGCAGCAATGTGGACTTGCCGCAGCCGGAAGGCCCGACGAGAATGACGAATTCGCCATCGGCGATCTCGATATCGACACCCTTGATAACCGGGTGTGTTCCGAATGATTTTCGTACATTGGCGAATTCAACCGATGCCATGCCTTCTCCTCCAAAATTTCTGTGAGACAACGTTTTTCAATCGCTGTCGAAATATTTTTAGCCGCGTCCGACGAGCGGCATCTTCGTTGCCATGATCGTCATCGTCAGGACATTGGCCTCCAACGGCAAGCTTGCCATATGCACCACCGCATCGCCGATATAATGCGCCGGTATGGTTGGCTCGCTGGCGGTCTCGCCATTGGCTTGTAACACGCCGGTTGCCATCTTCGATGTCATCTCGGTTGTGGCATTGCCGATATCGATCTGACCGCAGGCAATGTCGAATGGTCTGCCGTCCAGCGCTGTCGACTTGGTCAGGCCGGTAACGGCATGTTTCGTTGCCGTATAGGGTGCGGAATTCGGCCGCGGCGTTTGTGCCGAAATCGAGCCATTGTTGATGATGCGTCCACCACGTGGTGTTTGCGCTTTCATCAATTTCATCGCCTGCTGAGTGCACAGGAATACGCCGGTGAGATTGGCGCCGACAATCGAATTCCAGTGATCGAAGGTGAGTTCCTCCATCGGGATATTCGGAACATTGACCCCTGCATTGTTGATGAGCAGGTCGAGCCGCCCGAACTCGGATTTGATTGCTTCAAAAAGCGCCGCGACCGATTTCGAATCGCTGACATCCGCTGATATCGCCCTTACGGCGCCACCTGTTTCGGCCCCCAATGCCTTGGCGGCATCCTCCAGTACATCCTTGCGGCGACCGGAAATCACAACCGTATAACCCGCGCCAAGCAGCGCCGTGGTAATAGCCTTGCCCACGCCGGTGCCGCCGCCGGTAACCAGCGCGATCTTCTTGCCTGAATCCTCTTTACTCATGCCGCAAGGTTCCCGCCAAGTTCGTCTTCAATATGTGCCTTGATGATATCATCAAAGACAGTTTCTGCCTTGAAGCCGAGCTTCGTCGCACGCGTCGTGTCGAAATCCGTCGCCCATCCGGAGACGATTTTCTGAATTGTTGCATCGGGTTCGCGGCGGATCAGCTTGACCGCCTTGTCACCGGCCACGCGGCGCAGCGCGGCGATTTCCTCCCCGACGAGCGCCGAGAGCCCCGGCATCGAAAGATTGCGGCGTGCACCGACCTTGTCGAGATCGAGCGTGGCGGCGTGGATGAAGAACCCGACGGCAGCGCGCGGGCTGGCAAACCAGTGGCGTACATTCTCATCGACCGGGAGTATCGCCTCCTGGCCTGCCAAAGGTTCGCGCAGAATATTGGAAAAGAACCCTGACGCCGCCTTGTTGGGCTTGCCTGGACGAATGCAGATAGTCGGCAAACGAATGCCGATCCCGTCGAAGAAACCGCGGCGGCTGTAGTCCGACAGAAGCAGTTCGGAAATCGCCTTCTGCGTGCCGTAGCTAGTCAGTGGGGTTGTGAAAAACTCGTCGCCGATCTTCTCCGGAAACGGAGTTCCGAACACGGCGATCGATGAGGCAAATACCACGCGGGGCTTGTAGGGGGCATTTCGGCTTTCCAGCCGGATCGCCTCGAACAGCGCGCGCGTGCCGTCGAGATTGACTTTGTAGCCTTTTTCGAAGTCCGCTTCCGCTTCACCGGAGACGATGGCGGCGAGATGGAAGATCATGTCAGGACGGCTTGCGATCAGTGATTCCGCCACGCCAGTGTCCGAGAGGTCTGCCGCCTTGGTCACGGAAATGGCGGCAAAGGGTTCGGGCGCGGCGGGTTCGATGACATCGACCAGTGTCAGCCTGTCGATGTTTCCACCCAGGGAGCCGGGCTCTGCAGCGATCCTGTCGAGCAATTTGCGGCCAACCATTCCGGCTGCACCGATCACCAAAACATGCATAAGAAGAAGTCCTCCCTGCAAGCCCCTCCCGGGCTCGTCGCACTAATATATAAGAACGTGGTGCAAAGTTATGCACACTGACTAGCATTCATCAAGCGTTTTATGGTAGCGCTGTCATAAATCTTGTCAATCGCACTGGATTGGTGCCAATGCCGCGCAAACGCAACGCTCACCGAAGTCCCGATATGCCGACTCTTGCCGATGTTGCGCGGCTTGCCGGCGTGAGCGAAATCACGGCGTCACGCGTTGTCCGTGTTCAAGGCCCTATCGCCGATTCAACCAGAGCACGTGTACTGACGGCAATCGCCGAGCTTGGTTATATTCCGAACCGTGCTGCTGGCAGCCTTGCTTCTGCGGGATCGACTTTGATGAGCGTGCTGCTGCCATCGCTCTCCAACATCGTCTTTCCCGATGTGCTGCGCGGCATCCACACGGCGCTCACCGAAACGGCGTTCCAGCCGGTGATCGGTGTCACGGACTACGATCCGCTGATCGAAGAACGGATTCTCGTCTCCTTTCTTGCATGGCAGCCGGCAGCAGTGATTCTCGCCGGCCTGCATCACACGCCGACCGCGCGTCGGCATCTCGAGCATGGCCGCTTCCGGGTCGCTGAGTTGATGGACATCGATGGAGAGCCTGTAGACATTGCGGTTGGCATGTCGCATCGCCAGGCTGGCTATGAAACGGGAAAACATCTCATCCAGCGCGGCTATCGCCGCTTCGGCTATGCCAGGCACAATGTAACGACAGACGATCGCGCCAGTGCCCGTTATGAAGGGCTTTGCTCGGCATTGCAGGAGGCTGGCCTGTCTCTGGTTGCAGAGCATTGCTATCCCGACGCGAGTTCGACCAAGGCAGGGCGCGACGCGCTGGCGATACTTCTTGCTGCCCATCCCGACCTGGACGTTGTCGTATTCCCGAATGACGATATGGCGATGGGCGGCATTTTTCACTGCATGCATGCGGGAATCGCCGTGAAGGAGAAGCTCGGTATATTTGGGTTCAATGGACTCGATATCGGCCAGGCCATGCCCATGCCTCTGTCTACGATCCTGTCGAAGCGCTTTCTGATTGGAAAAACCGCAGCCGAAAAATTGCTTGAAAGCCGCGAGCGGCCCGCCGAAAAGACCATCATTAATACAGGGTTCGACATCATCGAAGGCGCAACGGCATAGGGAAATGAGCCGGGTTCGTTTACCCATAGATTGACATAAGCTTTCATTTTCGTTTTCGTATAGACTGCAGAAAAACGAAAATGAAAGCGCAAGCCATGTTTCTCGCTCCCAGGCACGCCGAAATTCTGGAAATGGCCAAGGAGCACGGACGTGTTCTCGTGGACGATCTCGCCGTTCATTTCAATGTCACGCCGCAAACCATTCGCAAGGATCTCAACGACCTGTGTGACCAGCGCCTGCTCAACCGTATCCACGGCGGCGCGCTGTTTCCCTCTGGCGTGCAGAATTTGGAATATGAGGCGCGGCGTTTGATTGCTGCGAGCGAAAAGGAAGCGATTGGCCGCGCCGCGGCCGACCTTATCCCCGACAATGCCTCCTTATTTGTCAACATCGGCACCACCACGGAAGCGGTAGGCCAAGCCCTGCTCGATCGCAAGGGCCTGATGATAATCACGAATAATATCAATGTTGCCAATAAGTTACGTATTTACCCCGACATTGAGGTGGTTATCGCAGGCGGTGTCGTGCGGGGGTCCGATGGCGGTATCGTTGGCGAAGCGGCGGTCGATTTTATCCGTCAGTTCAAGGTGGATTTCGCCGTCATCGGGACGTCCGCCATCGACAGCGACGGCGCGCTGCTTGATTTCGATTTTCGCGAGGTCAAGGTGGCGCAAGCAATCATGGCCAATGCGCGCCATGTGATCCTCGTCTCCGATTCAACCAAATTCGAGCGCACAGCGCCGGTTCGCATCGGCCATCTTTCGCAGGTCCACACCTTCATCACCGATCGCTGCGAGAGTGAGGCAATCCGCCAGATTTGCGTCGATGCGGATGTACGGCTCATCGAAACTTCGATTTGACAATGCTCTTGTGCGGCGCAGCCATGCGCGGTATAGTTCCTTTTAGTTTCGTATTGGTTTCGTAATGCTTCCGTATATCTTTCGCAAGTGCGAAGAAATGGTGCGTTGCGAAATGGGGAGCGCAGGGATTGTCCAATCTGGTCGACATGGTCTACGACATTTTTGTCATCGGCGGCGGCATCAATGGATGCGGCATTGCGCGTGATGCTGTCGGCCGTGGTTTTTCGGTCTTCCTCGCGGAAATGAGCGATCTTGCTAGTGGTACGTCCTCCGGTTCGACCAAGCTCATCCATGGCGGTTTACGCTATCTCGAATATTACGAATTCCGGTTGGTGCGCGAATCGCTGATGGAGCGCGAAGTACTCTGGGCCAGCGCGCCGCATATTATCTGGCCGCTGCGTTTTGTTCTTCCGCACCATGCTGGCTTACGTCCAGCCTGGCTCTTGCGGCTCGGACTTTTCCTTTACGATCACATTGGCGGGCGCAAGAAGCTTCCAGCCACACGCACCCTGGACATGACGCGCGATCCGGCAGCCAAGCCGCTGAAGTCGCTCTATACCAAGGCCTTCGAATATTCCGACTGCTGGGTCAACGATGCGCGGCTGGTTGCGCTCAATGCCCGCGACGCGGCTGATCGCGGCGCGGTCATTCGCACACGCACGAAAGTTGTCAGTGCCCGCCGCGATGCGGATCACTGGACACTGACGCTGCAGGACGGGTTGACCGGCGCGACGGAAGAAGTCCGCTCACGTCTTCTGGTCAATGCCGCCGGTCCATGGGTCGATGAGGTATTGACCGGTGTCGTCGGCAGCAATAATGCGCACAACGTTCGTCTCGTGCAGGGCAGCCATATCGTCGTGAAGAAAAAGTTCGATGATCCGCGCGCCTACTTTTTCCAGAATACCGATGGCCGCATCATTTTCGCCATTCCTTATGAGCAGGATTTCACCCTCATCGGCACCACCGACCAGGACTATCACGGCAATCCGGCCGAGGTGAAAATCAGCGATGCCGAAATAGATTATCTCTGCGCTGCCGCCAGCGAATATTTCGTCGAGCCAGTGAAGCGCGACCAGGTCGTCTGGACGTATTCGGGCGTGCGTCCGCTCTACGATGACGGTGCCTCGAAGGCGCAGGAGGCCACGCGCGACTATGTGTTGAAGACCGACGCGCCGGAAGGCCAGGCTCCACTGCTCAATATATTCGGCGGCAAGATCACCACCTTCAGGCGCTTGTCCGAGCATATGCTGGAAAAGATCGAAGACCAGCTTGGCAAGCGCGGCAAGCCTTGGACGGCGGCCGGAACGCTACCGGGCGGCGACTTTGCAGCCACCGCTTTTGATGCGGAGCTGCAGAAGCTCAAAGCCGATTATCCATTTCTCGACCCACGCCATGCGCATCGCCTGTTCCGGCTCTACGGTACGAAGGCACGTACACTGCTTGGCAAGGCCACTTCTGTCGCCGATCTTGGCAGGCACTTCGGCTCTGACCTTTATGAAGCTGAGGTGCGCTATCAGATCGAGCATGAATGGGCGGTGACGGCTCAAGATGTATTGTGGCGTCGGACAAAAAAGGGTTTGCATTTGAGCGCCGATGAGGCTGCTGCGCTCGACCGGTTTATGGAAAATGCTGTCGATAGGCGACGCCAGATAGCGGCGGAATAGAATTGAATGACACGGTGCGGACAGGTCTGCACCGTCTC